>CAXSBR010000014.1:0-19390 GCA_964236495.1 uncultured Jatrophihabitantaceae bacterium | reverse complement strand
TCTACGCCCTCCGGGCCTCACTCCTTCGTCGCTCGATCCTCAGGCGCTCCCGCGCCGACGTTGCGCTCGTAAATCAGCCGCAGGCCGAGCAGCGTGAGGTCGGGCTCGTAGCGCTCGATCGTCTCGCTGTTCGCTATCGCCAGCGGCGCCAGTCCACCGGTCGCGATGGTGGCCACCGAGGCTGGATCGGCGGGCACCAGGGCCCGCGCCAAGCGCCGCACCAGGCCGTCCACCTGTCCGGCGAACCCGTAGATGATGCCCGACTGCAACGACTCCACGGTGTTCTTGCCGATGGGCGAGCGCGGCTCCACCAACTCCACCTTGCGCAGTTGTGCCGCGCGCGCGGCCAGCGCGTCCACCGAGATCTCGATTCCCGGCGCCAGCGCACCGCCGACGAACTCACCGCGCGCGGAGACGGCGTCGAAGTTCGTCGACGTGCCGAAGTCCACGACGATGGCCGGGCCCTGCACCAGGTGGAAGGCCGCGGCGGTGTTGCAGATCCGGTCGGTGCCGACCTCCTTCGGATTGTCGACGACGACGCCCACGCCGGTGCGCACGCCGGGCTCGATGAACACGGTTCGGGCGTCGGCGTAGTAGCCGGCCAGCATGGCCTTGAGCTCGCGGCTGGCGGCTGGCACGGTCGAGCAGGCACAGACCCCGGTGACGGCGACGCCCGCGAGCAGGCCGCGGAAGATCAGCGCCAGCTCGTCGGCGGTGGAGCGGGCGTCGGTCTTGATGCGCCAGGAATGCTCGAGGCGCGCGCCGTCGTAGACGCCCAGGACGGTGTTGGTGTTTCCCACGTCGATGGCCAGCAGTGCGGTCACAGCAGGTCCAGGCCGATGTCCAGAACGGCGGCGGAGTGGGTGAGCGCGCCGACGGAGATGTAGTCGACGCCGGTCTCGGCGACGCCCCGGGCCCGCGACAACGTCAGCCCACCCGACGCTTCGGTCCGCACGCCCGCCGCGCGCGCGTAGGCCACCGCGGCACGCATGTCGTCGTCGGTCATGTTGTCCAGCAGCACCAGCTGGGCACCGGCGTCGACCGCCTCGTGCAGCTGGTCGAGGTCGTCGACCTCGACTTCGATCGGCAGGCCGGGAGCCGCCGTGCGTACGAGCTCGAACGCCGCCGCCACCCCGCCCGCGGCGAGGACGTGGTTGTCCTTGACCAACGCAGCGTCCGACAGCGACATGCGGTGGTTCAGCCCGCCGCCGCAGCGCACCGCGTACTTCTCCAGTGAGCGCAGCCCTGGCGTCGTCTTGCGCGTATCGCGGATCTTCGCGCCGGTGCCGGCGACTGCGTCCACCCAGGCTCTGGTCGCGGTGGCGATGCCGGACAGGTGGCACAGCAGGTTCAGCGCCGTGCGCTCGGCGGTGACGATGTCGCGCACCGGCCCGCGCACGGTGAGCAGCACTGCTCCTGGCTCGACCTGAGCACCGTCGGCACTGCTGAAGTCAGTTCGCAGCCGGCGCGATCCGGCGGCGGCAAAAACGTAGGCCGCGACCGGCAGTCCGGCCACCACGCCGGGCTGGCGTGGCACCGCGTCGGCCGCACCCAGGGTGGTGGCGGGGATGGTCGCGGTGGCGGTGACGTCCGGACCGCTGCCGAGATCCTCGTCCAGCGCCCGGCCCACGACGTCGATCACCGCCTGTGCGTCGATGCCGGCTTCGACGACGGCCACCAACGCAGACTCGGTACTCACTGGGCTGTCACCGTCGACTCGACCTGCACGCGGTAGGGCGACTGCGGCCCGTCGTTGGGTGGCCCAGCGGTGGGGACATAGGTGGTGCGCAAGGCGCCGTCGGCATCCAACACGGTGTCGAAGTGGCCGGCGAACCGCGCGTTGACGCGGTCGGGGAAGTCCTCCCGCCAGTGCGAGCCGCGGGTCTCCTCGCGGGCGATCGCGGCGTTGATCAGCGCACCAGCCACCGTCACGAGGTTGGTCGACTCCCAGCTGCCGATGCCGGGCACGGGACGCTCGCTGTGCTCGTGCGGCGCCGGGTCCAACGCTGAGTCCACTGTTGCGTTCACCGCCGGGTCCAACGTTGTGTCCAACGCTGGGTCCAATGTTGCGTCCAACGCTGGGTCGACTCCGGCGTCTGCCGTTGCCTCAGACATTGCTACCAACTCGGCCAGCTCGGCTTGTCCTACCGCCAGCCCCTGCGCGTTACGCAGCACGCCGGCGGTCTCCGACATCAGCGGCTGCAGCTCGTCGCGAACCTCCTCGTGCATCAGCCCGGACATCACGGCTTCATCGAGCACCTCGGGAAGTGGGCCGGTGTCTGCGCTGAGCCGGGTGCGGATGTCGGCAGCGATGCGCCGGCCGAATACCAATCCTTCGAGCAGCGAGTTCGACGCCAGCCGGTTCGCGCCGTGCACACCGGTGCAGGCAGCCTCGCCACAGACGTAGAGCCGGCTCACGTCCGAGCGCCCGTACAGGTCGGTGCGCACGCCGCCCGAGGCGTAGTGACACGCCGGCACCACTGGGATCAGCTCGCGGACCGGGTCGATGCCGAAGCTGTTGAGCGTGGCCAGGATCGTCGGAAAACGCACCCGCCACTTCTCCAGCCCGAACTGCCGGGCGTCGAGCCAGACGTGCTCCGCGCCTGTCTCACGCATCCGCCGCACGATCGCCTTGGCGACGACGTCGCGCGGGGCGAGATCGGCGAGTTCGTGTTCGCCCTGCATGAATCGCACGCCGGCATCGTCGACCAGGTAGGCGCCCTCGCCGCGCACGGCCTCGCTGACCAGGGGCTGCTGGCCGTGGGCGCGCCGGCCCAGGTACAGCACGGTGGGATGGAACTGGACAAACTCGAGGTCGCGGACGGTCGCACCGGCTCGCATCGCCGCCGCCACGCCGTCGCCTGTCGACACCGCCGGATTCGTCGTGGAGGCATACACCTGACCGATGCCCCCCGTAGCAACGACGATCATGCGCGCGCGCACCGCGCCGATGCCGTCGCGCTGGCCCACGCCCATCACGTGCAGTGTCGCGCCGGAGATGGAAGTGAGAGGAGCCCCGCGCCTCGACGGCTCGGTCACGCCGGGCAGCAGGTCCAGTACCAGCGCGTGCTCGATGACCTCAATCTCGGGATGGCGCAGCACCTGATCGACCAGCGCACGCTGAATTTCCGCGCCGGTGGCGTCGCCGCCGGCGTGGGCGATCCGGTCGCGATGGTGGCCGCCCTCGCGGGTCAGCGACAGCTGACCGCCGCTGGTGCGGTCGAACCGGGTGCCCAGCTCCACCAGCTCGCGAACGGCCGCCGGCCCCTCCTCCACCAGGATCTGGACGGCCTGCACGTCACACGCGCCGACGCCGGCGACCAGGGTGTCCCACAGATGTTCAGCCGGCGAGTCGTCGGAACCGAGCGCGGCCGCGATTCCGCCTTGCGCCCACTGGGTGGAACCAGCGGCCAGCACGTCCTTGGTGACGACGAGCACGCGAGCGCTGGATCCGTCGCCCAGCGGTGCACCGGCCAGCCGCAGTGCCGTGGTGAGCCCGGCGATGCCCGAGCCGATCACCAGCACATCGGCGGTGGCCGTCCAGCCCGGCGCCGGCGCGGACAACCGCCGCGGCAGCCTCAATTCGCTCATGACACGTAATACTGCCCGCTGCGTGAAATCTGCCTGCACCTCATCGCCGGAAAACGCCTGCGCCCGCCGGCCGGTCTTCGCCGCGCGGGCGCCCATCTTCGGCACCCAACTGGACTTCGACGTTGTCCAGCAACCGCGTGCTGCCCACCCGCGCGGCGACGAGCAGTCGAGCTGGCCCGGCCTCGGGTGCCGGCTCCAGGTCGGGCGCGCGCAATTGCAGGTAGTCGACGTCGAGCCCGGCGGAGGCGAGCACGGTGCTTGCGGCGGCCAGCACGGCCGACACGTCCGCGCTGCTGGCGGCGGCCCGACCGGCGAACAGCGCGCGCGACAGAGCCACGGCGCGGGTTCGCTCGTCGGCGCTGAGATAGACGTTGCGACTCGACAGCGCCAGCCCGTCGCTGTCACGAACGGTGTCCACGGCGACGATGTCGACGCCGAGATCGAGGTCGGTCACCATCGCTCGCACCAGCGTCAGTTGCTGCCAGTCCTTGGCACCGAAGTAACTGGTGCTCGGTCGCAACAGGTGCAGGAACTTGGCCACGACCAGCAGCACGCCGGCAAAGTGGCCCGGGCGGCTGACACCTTCGAGCTCGTCGGCAAGCGGCCCGGGATCGAGGGAGATCCGCGGCGGCGTCGGGTATACGTCGGCCACCGACGGCGCCCACACCACGTCCACGCCGGCCGCCGCGCATCGAGCCAGATCCGCCTCCAGTGGACGCGGATAGCGGCTGAGATCCTCGTGCGCACCGAACTGTGTCGGATTGACGAAGACCGTCGCCAGCACGACGTCGTTGTCCGCGCGAGCGGCGGCGAGCAGTGCCGCGTGCCCGTCGTGCAGCGCGCCCATGGTCAGCACGGCGCCGACGCGCTCGCCGGTCAGCGCACGCCGCGCTCGGACAAAGTCGGTACGCGAGCGCACGAGCTGAGTCATGCGCCGGGGTCGCCGTCATCGGCTGCATCGCCGGACGGACCGGTTGCCGACGGCGGCTCGGCATGCACAGCGTCGAGCACCGTGCGCAGCGCCTCGAATTGTGCCGTGGTAATACGTCGGAACTGCCGCGCGCGCTGCGCCGTCCGCAGCGCCATCGCCACGTAGGAATCCAGGACCTGCGGGCCGCTGAACTCCAGATTCACCAGGTGAGAAGCGATGGTGTCTACGTCACCGCGCGACACCGGCCCGGTCAACGCGCTGTCACCCAGGCGCAGCGCGTTGTCCAGCGCCGCGCTCACCAGCGGTGATAGCACCCGCGTCGGAGTCTCGACGCCGGCCTCGGTGAGCAGGTCCACCGCGTCCCCGACCAGCGTCATCAGGTGGTTGGACGCGTGACTGAGCGCCGCGTGATACAGCGGCCGGGCAGAGTCGGGCACCCACACTGGCTCGCCGCGCATCTCGAGCACCAGCGCCTCGGCCACTGGCCGGTAGTCGGGCAGCGACGTCACTCCGAACACCGCACCGTTGAGGCGGTCAAGATCCTCGCGACGGCCGGTGAACGTCATTGCAGGATGCAGCGCCAGCGGCAGCACGCCGTGCTTCCAAGCCGGGCGCAGCGCCTCCAGGCCGTGATGGCCCGACGTGTGGGCGACTATCTGCCCCGGGCGCCATACGCCGGCCTTCTCCAGGCCAGCCACTAGGCCCACCAGCTCGTCGTCGGGAACGGTGATCAGCACCAGGTCGGCGACGGTGGCGACCTCATCGGGCGGACGGACGCCTATCCCGGGCAACAGTGCGTCGGCGCGTCTGCGGGAGGCATCACTGACGCCACTGACCGCGACGATGGTGTGGCCGGCCTGGGCCAACGCTGCGCCCAGCACCGACCCGACCCGCCCCGTACCGATGACGCCGACGGCAAGCCGGGGCGGATCCAGCTCGCTCATCGACCGCACCGCACCGGCGTGCTGCGAGCGCGACGTGCGGTCACCGGCGGCGTTCCTTCCGGATAGTGGATGTGAATCAGGTGTGTGCGAGGGTAGCGAGCCGTCGTGCGCCGAAGCGCCGGCCATCGGGAAACGCTGCGAAGTACCTGCCTGCGCGGCCGCGCCGACGCGCTCAGATCCTCCGCCGAGCGGGGTCCACGGTCGCACGTTCCAGCCACCATCCGCACGCGACGAGCACCACCGACGCGAACAGGACGACGGCTCCGGTCGCCACATCATGGGCGGCGGCATCGACGCGCCCGGCCTCGGGCACCACCCGCACGAGCAGCCCCGCCATTATTCCCGCCAGCGCCGCCCCGCCCAGGATGGAGGCCTTCGCCAACGCGACGCAGCGGGCGATGGCGATCGCGGTAACGGGTTTGCGCTCGGGCTTGTGCAGTACCGCCGCGCGCACCCGCCCGGCGGCGACGAACTCGGCGGCGGCAAGCGCCAGTACGGGCACGGCCATGAACCACTGGACGCTGGGCGCGGCGGCGTAGGCGGCGCGCAGCAGGGCGTAGCCGGCCAGGGCGGCGAGCACGAACAGCACCACTACATCGGCCGGCCGGGTGCGGCGCACGTCAAACGTTCCAGTCCAGCTCCGGCCGAACGACGACGCCGGCCAGTTCGGACGCGGGAAGTGCAGCCACCAGTGCCGACACCGCCCCACGTCCGGGCAGCGTGGCATCGGAAGCGATCTCCAGCCATGGCACCAGCACGAACGCCCGGTCGGCGGCCCGAGGGTGGGGCAGGGTGAGCAGCGGATCGTCGCTGCAGACCTCGTCCACGCTGACGACGTCGACATCGAGCGTGCGCGGTCCGTAGCGGACGTCACGGCTGCGCCCGGCCGCACTCTCCACCGCTTGCGCACGTTCCAGCCAGAGTTGGGGCGCCGCGCCGGTGTCGTCGACGATCACCACCGCGTTCAGGAAATCGGCCTGCTCGACGGGTCCCCACGGCTTGGTCCGGTATATCGAGGACCGCGCCAGCGTCCAGTCCGCGAGCGCGCTGGCCGCGCGCCGGAGCTGGAACACAGGATCGTCGAGATTGCTGCCCAGCGAGAGCACCGCCCTGCTCATGTGTTCGCGCTGGGCTGGATGCGCCGGACGCGCCGGATGCGCACGCTGACGTCGCTGAAGGTCTGCCCGAGCGGTGCCTGCGGTTTGTGCACCGTCACCGTGGCGCCCTGCACCCGCGCATCGGCCAGACACGCGTCGGCCAACCGGGCGGCGAGCGTTTCGAGCAGATTCACCGGCTCGCCGGCGACGATCGCTGCCAGTTGCTCGGCCAGGTCGGCGTAGCTGACGGTGTCGGCGAGGTCATCACTGACCGCGGCCGGGCCCAGATCGAGCTCCAGTTCGGCGTCGACAATGAAGTCCTGCCCGTCGCGCCGCTCCGCCGGGAACACACCGTGCACTCCGCGCACCGTCAGGCCGGTGAGGGTGATGCGGTCGGTCGTGTCGCTCATCTGGGCACCTGCTGCGATGCCGAGCCGGCGGACACGATCGCGGCCGCGGCCAACGCGGCGTCGACGTTGCTGACGACGTCGTGCACCCGGACGCCCCACGCACCCGCGAAGGCGCTGTAGGCGGTGATTGCGGCAGTGGCTGCATCGCGCTGATCGGGTGGTCGCGGTTGATCGTCCTGTGCCAACAGCGCTCCCAGGAACGACTTGCGTGACGCGCCGACCAGCACCGGCGCGCCGATGTCGACGATGCGCTCCAGCCCGTGTAACACCGCCCAGTTGTGCGCGGCCGTCTTGGCGAATCCCAGCCCAGGATCGACCACCAGCCGATCGGCGGCCACGCCCGCGGCGACGGCGGCGTCGATCTGGGCCAGCAGCTCGGCCCGGACCTCTTCCACGACGTCGCCGTAGACGGCCTGCGCGGCCATCGTCGCGCTCGGCCCCCGCCAGTGCATGAGAATCCAGGGGCAGCCGGCCGAGCGCACGACGGCGGCCATGGCGGCGTCGGCCAACCCTCCGGAAACGTCGTTGACGATCCCGGCGCCGGCGGCCAACGCAGCGTCGGCGACCGTGCTGCGGTAAGTGTCCACGCTAACGGTGATGCCGACGGCGCTGAGCTCCTCGATCACCGGCACCACCCGGGCTGCTTCGGTGCGGGCGTCCACCGGTGCCGCACCCGGGCGGGTGGACTCCCCGCCGACGTCGACGATGTCCGCGCCCGCGGCCGCCATGGCCATGCCCCGGGCTATCGCGGCCTCGACGCTGTCGTAACGGCCGCCGTCGGAGAAGGAGTCGGGCGTCACGTTGAGCACGCCCATCACGACCAGGCGGTCGGTACGCGTGGGCAGCGCGGTGTCGCCGGTGGCCGTCGCTGTCACGTCAGTGGCGCCAAATGCTGTCACGTCAGTGCCCCAGGATCAGCGACAGCGCCTCGGCGCGGGTGCGCGGATCCGAGCGCAGAATGCCGCGCACCGCAGAAGTGACGGTGCGTGAGCCGGGTTTACGAATGCCGCGCATCGCCATGCACATATGCTCGGCGTCGACGACGACGATGACGCCGCGTGGCTGCAGCCGTTCGTCGATCGCGGTGGCGACCTGCTTAGTGAGCCGCTCCTGTACCTGCGGGCGCCGCGCGTAGAGGTCGACTACCCGAGCCAGCTTCGACAGACCAGTGATTCGTCCGTCGCGCCCGGGTATGTAGCCCACGGCCGCCTTACCGTGCCACGGCAGCAGATGGTGTTCGCAGACCGAGTACAGCGGAATGTCCTTGACCAGGATCAGCTCGTCGTGGCTTTCGTCGAACGTCGTCTGTAAAACATCAGAAGGATCGGTGAACAGCCCGCCGAAGATCTCGGCGTAGGAGCGTGCCACCCGCGCCGGCGTGTCGCGCAAACCGTCTCGGTCGGGATCCTCACCAACGGCGAGGAGGAGCTCGCGTACCGCTGCCGCGGCCCGAGCGAAGTCGACACCGCCGATGCCCTCCACACCGCCCGGGGCGCCGACGACCGGGGTGCGCCGGTGGCCAGCGCCCAACGACTCCGTCGGCACGGCGTCAGCGTGCAAGCCGCCGCGCGACGAGTCGACCGGCCTCGCTGCGTCGTTCACTCGCTCTGGCGCGGACCGGACTCTCGTCCACGACCGTCAGAGGAGTCCGCGCTGGGGCCTGAACCAGGATCAGCCGGCTCGTCGGCTCGTCCGTGCCGACCCGTCGGCGAGCCATAAGAGGAACCTGGCGGGGGCTGGTACCCCGGCGGCGGGTAGTAGGCGCCCTGCTGGCCCGGCTGCGCCGAAGGCTGATTCTGTGGCTGAGTAGGTGGCGCGGACGTCGGCGGCGGCTGGTAACCCTGCGGATAACCAAACGCAGGTGTGCCCTGCGCTGGCTGACCGTCCTTGCCCAGGTCGACACCGTTCTGGCCGGGTACGTACTGCGTAGCACCGTGCCCAGACCCGTTCGGGCCCAAACCGTTCGGGACTCCGCCGTTCGGTCCATGACCGTTGAGGCCTGCGCCGTTCTGGCCTGCGCCGTTCGGGCTAGCCCCGTTAGAACCGGAACCGTTGGGACCGGAACCGTTGGGACGGGATCCATTGCCGTTGGCCGACCCATTGGTACCGTGCCAGGCGTTCCCAGCTCCGCCGTATGCCGAACCGTTAGCAGCCCCTGCGCTGGTAGCGACGGCCGCACCAGTGGTGTTGGCGATGGCGGCGGCAACAGTGTTGATCTTGCCGATGCGGGTCCGCCCGCGCAGCGCCTCGGGAATGTCGATGGGCGGACGATCGCTGGGAGTGCGCTTGCCGAAACCGCTGAACGCGTTGTGCGGCGGGCGCTTGCGCACCGGAGCCAACAACCGGTTCAGGTCCTCGGTGGTGAGCGTCTCCTTGTCCATCAGCTCGAGCACCATCTGGTCGAGCTGCTCGCGGTACTGGACCAGGATCTCCCACGCCTCGTCGTGTGCGCCCTCGATGAGCTTGCGCACCTCGTCGTCGATCGTGGCAGCGATCTCCTCGGAGTAGTCGCGCTGGTGGCCGTAGTCGCGACCCATGAACGGCTCGGCGTCGCCGGTGCCGTACTTGATGGCACCGAGCTTGGCGCTCATGCCGTATTCGGTGATCATCGACTTGGCCAGCGCGGTGGCCTTCTCGATGTCGTTGGACGCACCGGTGGTCGGCTCGTGGAACACCAGCTCCTCCGCGGCGCGCCCGCCGAGGGCATACACAAGCTGGTCGATGATCTGCGAGCGAGTCTGGCTGTAGCGGTCCTCCAGCGGCAGCACAAGGGTGTGCCCCAGCGAGCGGCCGCGCGGCAGGATCGTCACCTTGTGCACCGGATCCAGCGCCGGCATCGCCCACGCCGTAAGCGCATGGCCGGCCTCGTGGTAGGCGGTGACGCGCTTCTCCTCGTCGCTCATCGCACGCGTCTTGCGTTCCGGGCCGGCGATGACGCGGTCGATCGACTCCTCGAGCGCCTCGTTGGTGATCAGGCGGCCGTTGTTGCGCGCGGTGAGCAGCGCGGCCTCGTTGATGACGTTGGCAAGATCGGCACCCGTGAACCCGGGCGTGCGGCGGGCGATGACGTCGAGGTCGACGTCGGCGGCGAACGGCTTGCCCTTGGCGTGCACGCGCAGTACGGCCTTGCGGCCCTCGATGTCGGGTGCACCGACAGCAATCTGACGGTCGAACCGGCCCGGGCGCAGCAGCGCCGGGTCCAGGATGTCGGGGCGGTTGGTGGCCGCGATCAGGATGACGCCGCCCTTGGTGTCGAAGCCGTCCATCTCGACGAGCAGCTGGTTGAGCGTTTGCTCGCGCTCGTCGTGCCCGCCGCCCATGCCGGCACCGCGGTGGCGTCCCACCGCGTCGATCTCGTCGACGAACACGATGGCCGGCGCGTTGGATTTGGCCTGTTCGAACAGGTCGCGCACCCGTGAGGCGCCCACGCCCACGAACATCTCGACGAAGTCCGAGCCCGAGATTGCGTAGAACGGCACCCCGGCCTCACCAGCGACGGCGCGGGCCAGCAGCGTCTTGCCGGTTCCGGGCGGGCCGTAGAGCAGTACGCCCTTGGGAATCTTGGCGCCGATGGCCTGGAACTTGGCGGGGTTGGCGAGGAACTCCTTGATCTCGTAGAGCTCCTCGATCGCCTCGTCGGCGCCGGCGACGTCGGCGAACGTCGTCTTGGGAGTGTCCTTGCTGACCAGCTTGGCCTTGCTCTTGCCGAAGCTCATGACGCGGTTGCCGCCGCCCTGAGCCTGGGACATGACGAATAGGAACAGCCCGCCGATCAACAGGATCGGGAACAGGTTGAGCAGCAGCGACACGAAGATGTTGTCGTGGCTGACCTTGGTGTCGAAGGTGAGCGACGGGTCGGCCTTCTTGTCGGCGTTCAGGGCGTTGTAGATGCTCAGACTGGCATCGGAAGCATACGGGGCCTTGATCTTCTTGTGACCCTCGAATGGGTTCTTCAAATCGAGTTGGAGCGTCTGCTCCTTGTCCAGCTGAACGGCCTTGCTGACGTTGTGGTCAGTCAGCTGCTGGGTGGCGTCAGACGTCCTGACCGAGTGGTAGCTGCCGCCGCCGCTGAGCAGAGCGGACACCACGAAGAAGGCGAGCACCGCGAGGGCGCCCCACAACCACCAAGACCGGACGATGCGCTTACGATCCATAGCTCGTGACCGGGTGGACGCGCTCGCGCGCTACCCGGCTTGCCTCCTGCTCAAGCGGTGCTGGAATGGCGAAATTTGAATGCCGACGACGGTACACGGCTGCCTATGCCGCGAACCGGTTGTCAATACGTCGTCACCTCGCCCAACGAGCGATGGCCCTCCGCGCGTTCCGCCTTGTGCACATGCTCCGTTGCGCTCTCGGTGAACACCGCCGGTGCGGGGGTCAGCACCCGTTTGCCCGGCGAAGCGCCGGCCCGCCGACGGCGCAGCGAAGGAGTGCGGGAAGTCAGCCGCCGTAGACCGACGGCTTGAGCACACCGATGTAGGGCAGCCCGCGGTAGCGCTCGTTGTAGTCCAGTCCGCAGCCGACGACGAACTTGTTGGCGATGTCGAAACCGACGTAACGCACGTCCACCGCAACCTTGGCCGCATCGGGCTTGCGCAGCATCGTCACGATCTCGATCGACGCGGGTCCGCGGGCGGCGAGGTTGCGCATCAACCAGGACAGCGTCAGCCCGGAGTCGATGATGTCTTCGACCACCAGCACGTTCTGGCCGGCGATGTCGCGGTCGAGGTCTTTGAGGATGCGCACGACGCCCGACGACGTGGTGGACGAGCCGTAGGAGCTGACGGCCATGAACTCCATGGTCGACGGGCGCTGCAGGGCTCGCGCTATGTCGGACATGAACATCGCCGCACCCTTGAGGACGCCGACGAGCATCGGCTCGCGGTCGGCGTAATCGGCGTCGATGATCGCCGCCAGCTCGGCGGTCTTGGCCTTCAACTCGTCGGCGCTGACGATCACCGATTCGATGTCGTCGTCCAGAACGGACACTTCCACTCCCTCGAGAACGCATCATGGCCGATATAGATGCAGCCTGCCAGACCGGCGCGCTGCCCGGATACCACCGGGCAGCTCCAGCGGGCCCTGGCCGTGCCAGGCGGTGCACAGGGCGTCGAGGGCGGTGATGTGGACGGCCGTGAGTGCGTCGGCTCCACCGGCAACTGCCCAGAGCCGCAGCACCCGGGTCCGCAGCGCCGTCGGCAGGTCGAGCAGCTTCGAGACGTCCAGCTCAGCGTTATCGGCGAAACCGTCGGTTGACGCTTTTGGCGGCGCAGCCTCGTATACCGGGCTGCGCCGCCAAAACCGGCTCGAGCTGTGAGAGCTGGAGCTGTCCGCCAGCCACGCGGTCGCCAGCTCGTCGAGGGCGTCCAGATCGTCGCGCAGCTGCGCGGCGGTTCGGGCCAACGCTGGCGCCACGCCGCCGGCGAGGATGTCCTCCAGCAGCGGCAGCGCCTCGGTGCGCAGGCGCACCCGGCGAAAGCGTGGATCGAGATTGTGCGGATCAGTCCACACCTCCAAGCCCAGCGCGGCACAGGCGGCGTGGGTAGTAGCGCGGGCGACGTCGAGCAACGGGCGCACGTAACGGCCGTCCAGCGCTTGCATGCCGGCGATCGAGCGGGGACCCGAGCCGCGACCCAGGCCGAGCAGCACCGTCTCGGCCTGATCATCGCGCGTGTGGCCCAGCAGCACGTAGGCATCGTCTGCTGCGCGGGCAGCCTCGGTCAGGGCGTCGTAGCGCGCACGCCGCGCCGCCGCCTCCGGCCCTCCGGCCTTGCCCACGTCGACCACAATGACCGAAACATCACGCAGGCCGAGGCCCCGAAGCACGTCCGCCACCCCGCGAGCGACGTCGGCGGATCTGGCCTGCAGGCCATGGTCGACAACGACGGCACCAGCATCGAACCCAGCACGGGGGGCCTCGAAGGCCACCGCCGCGGCCAATGCCAGCGAGTCGGCGCCCCCGGAACAGCCCACCAGCAGCGGCCGGTCAGCATCCAATGCGGCCAGCGAGGAACGCACCGCAAGGCGAACCTGAGCCACCGCCGGTGCCGGCCAGCTCACGGGTCCTCCCTGCGTCAGTCGCGGACGACTCAGGCGCCGTGGACGCGCGCGATCCAGTCCTCGGGCGCGTTCAGTTCGGCCTTCGTAGGCAGATTCTCCGGCTTCTCCCACACCGCGTTGAACGACTCCAGCCCGGCTCGGTAGACGACGCCACGCACGAACGCCGACCCCTGCACGTACTGCCGTGTCTTGGCGTCGAGCCCGAGCAGGCGGCGCATCACCTTGTCCATCGGGTTGCCGCCCTTGCGCCGCCGCTCGGCGAACCGCGCCTCGATGATCTTCTGCGTCGGGATGACGGCCGGGGACACAGCATTCATGACGTACTCGGCGTGGCCCTCCACCAGGGACATGAACGCGGTGAGCCGGTCGACGACGACCCGCTGCTCGGCAGTGACGAGCGCGCCGACGATGCCGTCTCCCTCGCCCTGCCCACGTGCAGCGTCGAGCAGCTCGTGCATCACGCGACCGAGCCGCTCCCGCAGCTGGCTGGGATCGAGATCCATCATCGACGTCAGTTGGGCGACCTCGTCGAGCATGTGCTGGCGTAGCCACGGCACGGCGGTGAACTGCACCCGATGGGTGACCTCGTGCAGGCACACCCACAGCCGGAAGTCCGAGCGGTCGACGCCGAGCTTGTCTTCCACGTCGACGATGTTGGGTGCCACCAGCAGCAGCTGGCCCTGCTCGCGGGCGAAGAACTCGAACTGCCCAAGCACCTTGCTGGACATGAAGCCCAGCAGCGCGCCGGCCTGGGTGCCGGTGACCTTGCCACCAATGGCGTCGACAATCGCGTTGGGTTTGCGGTCCGCGGCCAGCTTGTCGACCAGCGGGTCCATCAGGGCCGACATGCCCGTGGTGTTGACATCGATCCACCCGTCGCGGTCGACGACGCGGGTGATGGCGGTGACCGGTGACGGCTCGACGAGGCCGGTGAGTTCCTGCACATGCGCCGCGGCCACCTCGGCGCTGCGCCGCAGCTCCTCGACCGCGCGATCGGCCGTGCGGCGGGAGACGTCGGGCGGCGGCGGGGCGACCTTGCGCGCGGTCGCGGCGGCGTGTTGCCAGTCGATGAGCGAGGACATGCGATCCACGGTAACGGCGTCGGCGCGGGTCGTGTCGTCAGCGTCGTCGGTCGCGTCGGTCGCGCGTCAGGAACAGACGCAGCCGGCCAGCCGCGCGGCCGCGGCATCGATCGCGGCCTCGGCCGGCTCGGGCGCCACAGGCGAGGCGCGGTCGGTCATCACGGCGAAGATCAATAGCCGGCCGGCCCGATCGCGCACCGTGCCGGCCAGGTTGACGACGCTGGTCAGCGTGCCGGTCTTGGCACGGACCTCGCCGGCCCCGATCGAGCTCGGCGGCATCCGGTACCGGCCGGACAAGGTGCCGTCCCAGCCGGCCACCGGCAGCGCGGTGATCAGCTGATGCAAGGCGGGATTCGGACCGGTGAGCGCTGTGCGCAGCACGCTGACCAGGACGCTGGCCGGCAGCCGGTCCTTGACCGAGAGTCCCGATCCGTCGTAGAGAGTGGCAGGCACTGCGACGCCGACCCCCTTCAACGCTTTGCGTACTCCCACGACGCCACCGGCGAACGACGCCGGCTCATGTTCGACCAGCGCGACGTGGCGGGCGAGCATCTCGGCCACGGTGTTGTCCGAGTCGCGCAGCGCCTGTTCGATCAGTTCGAGCACCGGCGCCGAGCGCACCGTGCCCACGACCTTCGCGCCTGCCGGCGCCCGGCCGGCGCTGATCGGCAGCGTCGGCCTCCCCAGCAGCGAAGCGAAAGCACGCCCCGCCTCGGCCGCGGGCTGCCCGGATCTCTGTGCGGATCGGTTGTAGCCGCCGGTGGCTGGGCGGCCCCCGTCGACCACCAGGCCCGCGATGGCTGAGGCGTAGTTGCTGGGCACGTCGTCGGGGGCCCAGCCCGGCGCCTCGGCCGGCCCGGAGAACAGTGACGCGTCCACGACCACCGACGTGATGGGCCCCGGCATGGCTCGGCGCACCTGCGCGGCCAGGTCCGACAGCCGGCCGGCGCTGGCATAGATGGTCGGCCGGCCCGGGCGGGCGGCGCTCAGCGTCGGATCGCCGCCGCCGACGAGCACGATCGATCCGGGCTTGGCACCGGCGACCGCCGTCGTGGTGAACCTGGTGGCTGCCGGAATAGTGGCCAGCACGGCGGTGGCGGTGAGCAGCTTGTTCGTCGACGCCGGCGCCGACGGCGTGGTCGGCGTCCGCTGGTAAAGCACCCGGCCGGTGCTTGCGTCGACGACGAGGGCGTGCACGCTCGGACCGAGGTCGGGGTTGGCCAGCGCCGCAGCGAGGGCTGCGGCGACCTTCGCCGCAACCGCCGGCCTGGCGGCAGCTGCGCCGGTAGCAGCACCGGTTGCCAGGGGCGCAGGCGAGGACGTCGCTGCTGCCACCTTGGCTGCCGCCTTGACTGCTGCGGCCTGAATCGTCCGCCCCAGCGTCGAAGTGGGGGTGATCGTCACGGTCGCGGAACCGGCCGAGACGCCCGCGTGGTGGCGACGCCAGTATCGGCCGCCACTGAAACCGGCCGCGGCCAACCCGAGCACCAGGACCACAACGGCAATCACCGCGGCGACTGTGCGGGTCCGGGATTTGGCCACGATGGGTCACACTATCCATGCAGAGCAAATTCAGGCCAAGCACAGTAAGACGCGGGCACATCACACTTGGGAACAGTGGCAAGCTCGCCCTGCAAAGCTCGTGTGCCCGCATACCGTTGCATGCGCCGCACCCGCCAGGCATGCGAGGAGAGGACCGGACCATCGTGGAGTTCGACGTACTGATCGAGATTCCCAAGGGCAGCCGCAACAAGTATGAGGTGGACCACGAATCCGGGCGCATTCGACTGGATCGGACGCTGTTCACCTCCACTCAGTACCCGGCCGACTACGGCTACGTCGAGAACACCCTCGGCGAGGACGGCGACCCGCTCGACGCGCTGGTGATCCTGCAGGGCGATCCGCTGTTCCCGGGCACGCTGGTGCTGTGCCGCGCCATCGGCATGTTCCGCATGACCGACGAAAAAGGTGGCGACGACAAGCTGCTCTGCGTTCCCGCCACCGACCCGCGCATGGAGCACCTGCGCGACATCCACCATGTGCCCGAGTTCGACCGGCTGGAGATTCAGCACTTCTTCGAGGTCTACAAAGACCTGGAGCCGGGCAAGAGCGTCGAAGGCGCATCCTGGACGGGCCGTCACGAGGCCGAGCAGGAGATCGAACGCTCCATCCAGCGCCTCAAGGACAACCCCGGCGCCATCGCGCACTGAGAATCATCGATCTACGCGCCCAGTGTGTTCACCACCGTTACGTCCAGCCAATGATCCGCCACTAGTTGCTTACCCATCCACGGCTAGTCAGCGTCGACCGCTGGACGACTCAAGATAGACAACCCGGTCGTCGAGGTCCTCTTGGGCGACCGCGCGTATCGCCGCGACGGTCGGCTTCAAACCGGCTGGCCGTCGGGAGAATCGTGACGAAAGCGCGACTACGAGCCCGGCGTGGTGGCCGCCAGACGTGGTGCAATCGGCGGCCAGCCGCGTGAAGTCGGCAACGTTCTCGGTGAGGATCACCCGCCCGGCCGACAGCGCGGCGGCGAAGATCTCTGAGTCAGGCGCACCGGTCAGACGCAGGTGCGCGACGCCCACCGCGTCGATGCCGGCCTCGCCAAGAGCCTGGGCCAGGGTTAGCGGATACATCTCATCGAGCAGCAGCCTCACCGTTCTCTGGCCGCGGCGGTCGCGCTCCGGTGCAAATCGATGCGAGCCTGGATTTCTGCGGGGTAGTCCGAGCGGTACGCCAGCGCGGCGTCGATCTGAGCGCGGCTCACGACTCCGTCGCCCGCCAACTCTGTCGCCCGATCAGCGGAGGACAAATCATCCAGCCACATCGCGACCTCCCAGATGTCGGGACCGCCGATGAGACCCGGTCGGCGGCCGGTCGGGCCGTTCCGGAAGGTGATCAAAGGATGCTCGTCGTGGCGGACACCCTCCTCGGCGTACCGGCGCAGACGATCGGACAGGCTCTCCCCCTCGGCACGCGAGCGGAGTCGGAGCCGCTCGGCCAGTCGATCGTCCAGACGTACCGACACGTTCACCGACATGTTGACAACGTAGCACGTTGTCCGCGGCTAATCCTTGCGTTAATTCGCCGGCGAAGGCAGCTAAGGCGGCGGTGCTGCTACTTCTGCGGCTGCGATCCGGGCTCCTGCAGCAAGTCCAATTCAATGCTCATTCGAACCGGTGCATACCGATCAGGGTCGTCGATCAGCGCCAGCATCAGCCCGACCGAAATAGGGGCCAGTTGGCTGCATCTGTGCAGGGTCTCCACATCGGGCCACCGCGCGTAGGCGACCCACTCACCGTCCTCCGTGCGGTGCAATCGGGAGCCGAAGCTGGCGCACTGGTCGCGGATTGCCGTCGTGACCAGTTCCCACTGGCGCACAAACTCAGTCGCGTTGTCAGCGCTGACCCGCCACCGATACAGAACTGCAAACATCTCAAACCTTTCCTAGGAAGCCGCGCGCACTAGAGCAAGCTCGGGGTTCGGTTTGTGTTCGGGCTGCCACCGGGATGTCGTGCCGCGACGAAGGGCCGATACGCAGCCGGCTTTGAGGCGTTGTCCGCCAACAGACGGTGCAGGTTCGGACGCTTCGCTGAAGTCGCTGTGATCCGGCGTCGTTCGGAAGACGGTTCTACGGATCGGGTCACGCATCACCGTCGCCGTAGTGGCCCACCCGTGCAAGACCTCGCAAGGGCGCGGGGTCCGCCGACGCAATGGTCAACGTGATCGCGTCGCGAATTCAACAACAGCTTCGACTTGATCGTCAGCATCACCATCGGCCAGCCTCGCGAAACCAGCATCGTTGAACGCCGACGCATGCGGAAAGGTCCAGTGAAAGGTAACCTCAGCCGGCGCGTTGAAGCGAGGTGAGGTTGGCGAAGGCGACGATGTTGTCGACGTAGCTTCGTGCCGAGCGATCGAATGCTCCTCCGCAGGTGACGAGTCGCAGCACCGGCAGCGGGGTAAAGCCGTAGACCTGTGCGGTGGGAAAAGCGTTCTTCGAGAAGAGGGCGACCCGGGTGACGGTGAAGTGGGCGATCATGCGGTCGGGGCGCCGGATCGAGATCGTATTGCCGGACCGCAGATTGCCCAGGTCGAAAAACACTCCCCGACCCGCGGCTGCCGAGTCGATGTGCCCAAGGATCACTGAGGGTCCCACGTCGCCGGGAACTGGCGAATATTTGTACCAGCCCGCCTCCTGCACGTTGCTCAGCGGAGGCACTTGCACCGTCCGGTCGGCATTGAGACCCACGTTGATCACCTTGGCGGCCGTGACGTGGATAGCGTCGACGGTGAGTGTCATCGGGACCGGCGGCAGTGCCGGTGGCGGCCGGTACTGGGTTCCCAGAGCGGGAGAAGGCGTCGACGACGGCGTGGTTGGCGCGGGCGCCGTCCCGACATTGGTCGGTGCCGCGATACCGGCGGCGGCGGGAGGTAGGGGGGCGTGCTGCTGACCGCGCACAGCCGCGGTGAGCAACACAGCGGCCACGAGAGCAAGTACGGCACTGAGGGCCATCAGAAGACGCCGACGCGTTCGGGCGTGCGCCGTGCGCGGGTGCACGGTAGTCAACGCCAGTCGACCTGGGCTACCTCACCGCCGGTGATGGTGACCTGGTCGGCCGGGGTGCCGTCGAGTCCCCATAGCGTGTACTGCCCCGCCCGCAGTTTCGGGTAGATAGCGGCCCACCGGATCCCGCCCGGCCCGCGCCGTTCCCGGATCGCGACGTGGGTGCGCGCGGTGTCATCACCGACCGGGCTGATCTCGGGCTCACCGAGCGCCATCGTCTCGGGCGCCATGACCATCAGCGCACCGAAATCACCGCCGATGTCGAGCATCACGGTTCCATTCATGCTGGGGCCCAACTGCGCCCGATCCTCGCCACCCGCACCGGCACCCGCGCCTGCTTCCGCGTGCGGGTGCGGGTGCGGGTGGGCGTGGTCGGTGTCGCTGAAGGTCACGGCGCCGACGACTCCGGCTGCGGTGGCTGCTGCCCGGTGGAGGCGGGTGCGGTGGTGCTGCGGACGGCGGCGCCACCGGCGAGGGCGGCACCGGCCAGGGCGAGGCCACCGCCGATGATCAGGTTCTTGTCCTGCAGTCCCGACGTCGCGCCGCCACCGGTGTTCGGGGCACCGCTGGGAGTTTGCGGCATCGACGCGTTGAGGTCGGGGGCAGGGGTGTTGCTATCGGGCACGAGGTATCCCTGATGGGGCACGCCGAGGTAGGGGAATACCGGCAGGTAATGCACGGTGTTCTCTGCGGTGACGTCGGTGT
>CAXSBR010000013.1:0-79459 GCA_964236495.1 uncultured Jatrophihabitantaceae bacterium | reverse complement strand
AAGGCGCTGCGCGGCGGAAAGATGGAGGACGTCATCTTCGCCGGCACCTCGGGGCGGGCTCCGCTGGGCCGGGCCGAGGTGACGCTGACCATCGACAACTCCGACAACGCCCTGCCGATCGACTACACCGAGGTGTCGATCACCCGGCGGATGTTTCGCGACGGCGTCAGTGAGTACGAGATCAACGGCAGCAGCGCCCGGCTCCTGGATATCCAGGAGCTGCTCAGCGATTCAGGCATCGGACGTGAGATGCACGTCATCGTCGGGCAGGGGCAGCTCGACGCGGTGCTGCAGGCGCGGCCCGAGGAACGGCGCGGCTTCATCGAGGAAGCCGCTGGCGTGCTCAAGCACCGCAAGCGCAAGGAACGCGCGCTGCGCAAGATCGACGCGATGCAGGTCAATCTCAACCGTCTGAACGACCTCACCGTCGAGCTGCGCCGTCAGCTCAAACCGCTGGGCCGCCAGGCCGACGTCGCCCGCCGCGCCGCCGGAGTGCAGGCCGAGCTGCGCGACGCCCGGCTGCGGTTGCTTGCCGACGACTTGGTCGTCCAGCGCGCCACGTTGGCCGCCGATCTTGCCGACGAACGGGCCATCCGTGCCCAACGCGCAGAGCTTGAACACCGACTGGCCACCGACCGGACGCGGGAAACCGAGCTCGAGGAGCTACTGGCGCAGGCCGTGCCGCAGCTCAACAGTGCGCAGCAGACGTGGTACGAGCTGAGCGCGGTGCAGGAGCGCTTGCGTGCCACCGCGCAGATCGCTCAGGAGCGCCGCCGGCATCTGCTCGCTGCGGTGGGTTCCCCGCGCGCCGGCCGCGATCCCGACGCGCTGGACGCCGAAGCTGCGCAGGTCCGGGCCGAGTCGCAGAAGCTCACGACGGCCCTGAGTGTCGCGCAGGCCGCACTGGCCGCGGCCGTCGACGTCCGCCAGCGACGCGAGCATGAGTTGTCCGCCGCCGACCGGGCAGTGGTCGTGGCTGCGCGCGCGGTCGCCGACCGTCGCGAAGGACTCGCCAAGCTGACGGGGCAGGTCGACGCGCTGCGCTCGCGCGTCACCACCGGCCGGGAGGAACAGCAACGCCTCGCTGACGCGGCCGTCCGAGCGCGCGAGCGTGGCGCGAATGCACTCGTCGAACTGGCCGACGTCGAGGCGCAGTTGAGCGCAGTGGACGCCGGCGAAGTCGATCTGGACAGTCAGCACGAAGCCGCGGTAACCGCGCACGAGCGCGCCGCCGCTCTGGTCGCCGCCTCCACCGATACCCGTCGGCGGCTCGAGGGGGAGTTGTCGACGTGGACCGCTCGCCGCGAGGCGTTGGCGACGGGCCTGCTGCGCAAGGACGGCGCGGCTGCCGTGCTGGCAGCCAAGGACGGCGCAGCGGGTCACGGCGCAGCGGGTCATGGCACGGCGGGAGATGGCACGGCGGGAGATGGCACGGCGGGAGATGGCATAGCCGGCATCGTCGGTGCGCTGGCTGAGCTGATTTCGGTCGAGAAGGGCTTCGATGCGGCGGTTGCCGGCGCGCTGGGGCCACTCGCCGACGCCGTCGTGGTGGAGACACCCGGTGCCGCCGCCGGCGCGATCGTTGCGCTCAAGCAGGCTGGCGGCGGTCGGGTACATCTGCTGGTGGCATCCGGCGGCAGTGCCACGGACGCCGCAGATCGCCCGCCCCTGCCCGTCGGTGCTCGATGGGCAGCCGACGTCGTCACCGCCAACCCCGCCGTGGTCGGCAGTCTGCGCAGCGTCCTAGATCAGGTGGCGGTGGTCGACGACCTCGACGCCGCCCAGCAACTTGTCACCGCCCAGCCAACAGTCACCGCGGTGACCAGGGACGGCAATGTCCTGGGCGCTACCACGGCCATGGGCGGGTCGGCGACCGCACCCAGCCTGCTCGAGGTCCAGGCCGCCGTCGACGAGGCCACCACTGGAATCGAGAACGTCACCGCCGAACTGGCGAGCCTGAAAAAGCAGCACGCCACTCTGCTGGCCGACGAGGCTACGCAGACGGCTGCCGCCCAGCAGGCGCTGGCCGCTCTGAACACCTCCGACGCATCTCTGTCGGCGTTGTCCGAGCAGCTGGCGCACCTCACGTCGACCGCTCGTGGCGCAGCGGCCGAGGCAGATCGACTCGACGCAGCCGGCCGGGACAGCGAGGCTGCTCGCGCGCGTGACCTGGCCAGCCTCGACGAGCTCGAGCAACGTCTGGCTGGCGCTCAGGCCGAACCGACCGACGACGAGCCCGACACCGAAGATCGTGATCGTCTGCGTTCAGAACTCGCCCAGGCGCGCCAGGAGGAAATCGACGCCCGGCTGGGTGTTCGCAGCGGGGAGGAGCGCGTGCGTTCCCTGGCCGGCCGTGCCGAGGCGCTCGAGCGAGCCGCGACCGCGGAGCGGCGGGCCCGCCGGCACGACCAGCACGTGCGCGCTGATCGGGCCCGCGCAGCACAGGTTGCCGCCGCTGTCGTGGCGGTCGCGGACTCTGCGCTGGTGCAGATCGCCGCCTCGCTGGCCACTGCGGCCGCGCGCCGCACCGAGCGCCAGGCCGCGCAGGGGAGCCTGGAGACCGAGCTCGCCGTCGTGCGAGCCGCCGTCCGCGAGGGCGCGCACGCCGTGGACAGGCTCACCGACAGCGTCCACCGCGACGAGGTGCTGCGCGCCGAGCAACGCCTGCGCATCGAGCAGCTCGAAGCCCGCGCGGGCGAGGACTACGGCGTCGGCGCAGACGCGCTGCTCGCCGAATACGGCCCCGACCAGCCGGTGCCCGCCTCCGCGCAGGAGCGGGCGGAGTTCGAGCAGGCCCGGGACCGCGGCGAGAGCGTCGTCGCGCCTGCGCCCGGGCCCTTCGACCGCGCGATGCAGGAGAAGCGCGCCGCGCGCGCCGAGCGGGACCTGTCCCTGCTGGGCAAGGTGAACCCGCTCGCGCTGGAGGAATTCGCGGCGCTGGAGGAGCGGCATCAGTTCCTTGCCAGCCAGCTCGAGGACATTCACAACACCCGCCGCGATCTGCTTTCGGTGGTGCGCGAGGTCGACGATCGCATCCTGGAGGTGTTCACCGCCGCCTACGCCGACGTCGCCCGGGAGTTCGAGCTCGTCTTCGCCACCCTGTTCCCGGGCGGGCAGGGGCGCCTAGTGCTCACCGAACCCGAGAACATGCTGAGCACAGGTATCGACGTCGAAGCGCGGCCGCCGGGCAAGAAGGTCAAGCGGCTGTCCCTGCTGTCGGGCGGCGAGCGGTCCTTGACCGCGGTCGCTCTGCTGGTGGCGATCTTTCGGGCCCGGCCCTCGCCGTTCTACGTTCTGGACGAGGTCGAGGCAGCGCTCGACGATGTCAACCTGAGCCGGCTGATCTCCCTGATCGGCGAGTTGCGCGTCAGCAGCCAGCTGATCGTCATCACCCATCAGAAGCGGACGATGGAGATCGCCGACGCCCTCTACGGCGTGACCATGCGCGGCGACGGCATCACCACTGTCATCAGCCAACGCATCAGTCAGCGAGCGGATCAGCCGACCCAGCGGCCGATCATCGCAACGGAAAGCAACGACGTTTAGATGGTGGCGCAGCGGTAGCGCCGCGTCGTTGACTACGCACCCTCGCGGACTGGGAGGATGAGACGGTGTTCATCTTCATCTTGATCGCCGTTTTCATTCTCGTCTTCGCCGGTGTGGCTCTGGGTTTCGTCCAAAGCCGGCGGGGCGGCAAGCGGATGCAGTACCAGTCCCGGGCCGACGCCGCACTGAGACCGGGCGTCGGCGACGACGCCGAGGATTCGCGCGACTCACCGACGCGCAGGGTCGGTGCGGTGGCCGATTTGCCTGCGCTGGCGGACCCGACGCTCGACGAGTTCGGTCCGATCCAGTCCGCCGCCGAGCCGACCGGCAAGCACGGCGTCACCGACCTCACCGAGCGTCCCGAGCCGACCGCGGGCCGGCTGGTGCGCCTGCGCACGCGGCTGTCCCGCTCGCAAAACGTGTTCGGGCGCGGCCTGCTCTCGGTACTTTCTCGCGATCACCTCGACGATGACGCCTGGGAGGAGATCGAGGACGCGCTGCTGGGCGCCGACGTCGGCGTCGGTGCCACCACAGAGCTGGTCGAGCGGCTCAAGGAGCGCACCCGAGTGCTCGGCACGCGTAGCCAGGGTGAGCTGCGCGCACTGCTGGCCGACGAGTTGGTCAGGGCGCTACGACCTGAGCTGGACCGCACGCTGCACACCCGCCGCGCCGACGGCCCGGCCGTCCTACTGGTGGTCGGCATCAATGGCACCGGCAAGACCACGACCGTCGGCAAGCTGGCCCGGATGCTGGTCGCTGACGGCAACACCGTTCTGCTCGGCGCAGCGGACACCTTCCGGGCCGCGGCAACCGAGCAGCTGAGTACCTGGGGCGAGCGGGTCGGCGCGCGCACCGTGCGCGGCCCCGAGGGCGGCGATCCGGCCAGCGTCGCCTTCGACGCGGTCAAGCAGGGCACCGAGCAAAATGTAGACGCAGTGTTGATCGACACCGCCGGGCGGCTGCACACCAAGGTCGGTCTGATGGACGAGCTGGGCAAGGTCAAGCGCGTCGTCGAACGGCACGGCCCGGTGAGTGAGACGCTGCTGGTGCTCGACGCCACCACGGGCCAGAACGGCTTGGCCCAGGCCCGGGTCTTCACCGAGGTGGTGGACGTCACCGGCATCGTGCTGACCAAGCTCGACGGCAGCGCCAAGGGCGGCATCGTGCTGTCGGTACAGCGCGAACTGGGCGTACCGGTCAAGCTGATCGGCCTGGGGGAGGGACCCGACGACCTGGCTCCCTTCGAGCCCGAGGCCTTCGTCGACGCGTTGCTGGGCGACTGAACGCGGCGGTTGCGGTAGGTGAACGCGGCCGCGTTCATCTGCCGGAAACGAATCCCGACCAGTTGCGGTAACAGCGCACAGCCATCCTTTCGCCACGACTGCATCGCACATCGGCGTGCGCGGCAACGCCGCAGCTTTGCTCTGCGTTCGGCACTGATGGCACGAACGAAAGGAACTAGTGCAGATGTCCTCGTATGCAGCCGCCGCCGGTGCGATCACGGTAGACAGCGGCAACACCGCGTGGATGCTGGCCTCTGCGGCCCTCGTCCTGCTGATGACCCCGGGCCTGGCCTTCTTCTACGGCGGCATGGTCCGCTCCAAGAACGTGCTGAACATGCTGATGATGAACTTCATCTGCCTCGCGGTCGTCACTGTGCTCTGGATCCTGTACGGCTTCTCGCTGTCGTTCGGCGAATCGCGCTTCAACGGCCTGATCGGTAGCTCGAAGATGTTCTTCGGGCTGGGCAACACCCATGTGTTGAACAGTGTGTGGGGTTACGGCCCGATCTACGAGCTGGGCAGCAAGGCCACCGACACCACGCTGAACAGCGGCGTGCCGGTGCTCGTCTTTGCCATGTTCCAGCTGATGTTCGCCGTCATCACCCCGGCGTTGATCTCGGGCGCCATCGCCGACCGGGTGAAGTTCCTCGGTTGGACGCTGTTCGTCGCGCTCTGGGTCACCATCGTGTACTTCCCGGTCGCCAACTGGGTGTTCGGCACCGGCTGGATCCTGAACAAGCTGCACGCCGAGGACTTCGCCGGTGGCACCGCGGTGCACATCAACGCCGGTGCAGCCGCCCTGGCGTTGATCTTCGTGCTGGGCAAGCGGGTGGGGTGGCGTCGCGATCCGATGAAGCCGCACAACGTGCCGTTCGTGCTGCTCGGTGCTTCTCTGCTGTGGTTCGGCTGGTACGGATTCAACGCTGGTTCCGAAGGCGGGGCGGACAGTATCGCCGGGCTGGCGTTCACCACGACGACGGTAGCCACCGCCGCCGCCACGCTGAGCTGGCTGCTGGTGGAGAAGCTGCGCGACGGCAAGCCCACCACGATCGGTGCCGCGTCCGGTGCCGTTGCCGGACTGGTCGCCATCACACCCGCCTGCGCCTTCGTCTCACCCATGGGCGCGCTGGCCATCGGTCTGATCGCCGGTGCGCTGTGCGCGCTGGCGGTCGGCCTGAAGTTCCGGTTCGGCTACGACGACGCGCTCGACGTCGTCGGTGTACACCTCGTCGGTGGCATCACCGGCACCGTCCTGATCGGCTTCGTCGGCTTCGACCACGGCTACAAGGTCGGCAAGGGTCTACGGGGACTGTTCTACGGTGGCGGAGTCGATCTGCTGATCAAGCAGATCGAGGCTGCTGCGGCGGTGCTGGCTTACTCGTTCGTTCTGACGTTCGTCATCGGTACCGCACTGAAGGCGTTGGGTATCTTCCGGGTATCGGAGGAGACCGAACACACCGGCCTGGACGAGGTGGAGCACGCCGAGACGGCATACAGCTTCTCCAGCGTTCTGGGTGGCGGACTCACGCATGGTGCGGGCGGACACGTCAATGCCGGTGCCGACGACAGCCTGGCCACGTCCGGGCAGAGGAGCTGACGAACACAGATGCGCATCGTTACCGCAATCATCAAGCCGTTCAAACTCGACGACGTCAAGACCGCCCTGGAAACCCTGGGCATTCGCGGTCTGACCGCCAGCGAGGTGCAGGGCTTCGGTCGCCAGAAGGGTCACACCGAGGTCTACCGCGGCGCGGAGTACACCGTGGACATGGTGCCCAAGGTGAAGATCGAGATAGTCGCCGAGGATCACGAGGCGTTGCAGATCGCCGAGGCCATCGTCGAAGCCGCACGGACGGGCAAGATCGGCGACGGCAAGGTGTGGATAGCTCCGGTCGACACGTTGATTCGGGTTCGCACCGGCGAGCGCGACGCCGATGCCGTCTGAGCTCTCCACTCCACTGTCTGCGGCAGGGTGGGACGTCGGCTGCGGGAGCCGCGCAGCCTGATGGCGCTTGCGTCCGTAGCCGGTCCCACCCTGGCAGTTCTTCGCGCCGGTGTTCTCGCCTCCAGTGAGAACACCGGCGCGGCTTTGGTGCGTTCGCTCAGCGATGCCTACGACCAGTGGTTGAGCGCAGCCTTCCCTGCCCGGCCGGGAGTAGCGCTGGCTGCCGTCGGCAGCCTAGGGCGGCGCGAACAGACGCCCTACTCCGACCTGGACCTGGTGTTGCTGTACCGCAAGGGCACCGCTGATGTTCAGGGCATCGCCGACGGGCTGTGGTATCCGATCTGGGACAGCGGGCTGCTGCTGGACCATTCGGTGCGCACACCCGATGAGGCGCTCGGTGTCGCCCGCGACGATCTGAAAGCAATGCTGGGTCTGCTGGACCTACGCCATCTGGCCGGCGACGAGACGCTCACCACGTCGGTGCGGACCCGCGCGGTCGAGCTGTGGCGCAAGCAGAGCGGTCAGCGACTGCCCGAGCTGCACGAGCTGAGCGTCGAGCGCTGGCGCCGATGCGGCGAGGCCGCGTTTCTGCTCGAACCCGATCTGAAGGACTCCCGTGGCGGGCTGCGCGACTGGCATGCGCTGCAGGCGCTGGCCGCAGCGCAGCTGCTCGACGTAGTACCCGCAGCCCGCGCCGCCGCACAAACCCTGCTGGCCGTGCGGGCCGAGCTGCACCGCGTTCTGGGCAGGGCCGGTGACGTGCTGCGCCTGCAGGAACAGAGTGCCGTCGCTGATGCACTCGGTATGGCTGACGACGACGAGCTGCTTCGCACGGTCAACCAGGCCGGGCGGACGCTTTCTCGTGTGGTCGACGCCGCCTGGCGCCGCGTCCTGCCCGCGCTACCGGCGCGTCGCCGGATCGGGCTGGGCCGAGCGAAGCCGCCGGCACGGGTACCACTGGCCGCCGACGTCGTCGGGCAGGGCGGCGAAGTCGTGCTCGCGCTGTCTGCAGACCCGGCTCTGGATCCCGTGCTGGTGCTGCGGGTCGCCCGTGCCGCGGCCGAGCACGCGATGCCCATTGCGCCGGTCACGCTCGAACGGCTGTGCGCCGGTGCGCCGCTGCCCGAGCCGTGGCCGCCGGCGGCCCGCGAGGCGCTGATCGGTCTGCTGAGTGCGGGCGAGCGGGCCGTCGCGGTGTTCGAGGCACTCGACGAGGTTGGCCTGCTCACCCGGCTGCTGCCGGAGTGGAGTGCGGTGCGGTTCAAGTCCCAGCGCAATCCGGTGCACCGGTTCACCGTCGATCGGCACCTGCTCGAAACCGCCGCGCAGGCCGCGCCGCTGACCCGCACGGTCGAGCGTCCCGACCTGCTGCTCGTGGGTGCACTGCTGCACGACATCGGCAAGGGCTATCCGGGTGATCACTCCATAGTGGGCGCGCAGGTGGTGCTGCCGATGGCGCTGCGGATGGGCTTTCCGCCTGTCGACGCCCAGCACATCGCCGGTCTCGTGCGCCACCACCTGCTGCTGCCCGACACCGCCACCCGGCGCGATCCCGACGATCCGGCCACCATCGCCATCGTCTCGGGTGCCATGCAGGGCTCCGGTGAGTTCCTCGACGAGCTGTACGCGCTGACGATCGCCGACGCGGCCGCTACCGGGCCCGGCGCGTGGAGCGAGTGGAAGGCCGGCCTCATCCGGACGTTGGTGCACCGCGTACACGCCGATTTGGAGGGCAAGCCACCGGTGATCGGCGAACCGCTCGACGATCGACGGCGCGCGCTGGCCCAGCAGGGCGCGCTGGCCGTCGAGATCGACGGCGACCAGGTGATCATCGCCGCGCCCGACGCGGTCGGAGTGCTGTCCAGATCGGCGGCGGTGCTGGCTCTGCATTCGTTGGACGTGCGCACCGCCTCGATCGCCACCCATCTGCAGATGGCGGTCAACGTGTTCACCGTGGCGCCCCGGTTCGGCCAGATGCCCGAGCCCTCGCGGCTCAGCGCCGAACTCGCCGGCGCGCTGAACGGCACCACTGATTTGCGCGAACGCCTGGGGGTGAAGGCGTTGACGTACCCCACGGACGCGGCCCGCCTCGAGCCGCCGCCACGCGTGCTCTGGTTCGACGACGAAGCCACCGACCGCACGATCGTCGAACTGCGTGCAGCCGACTCCTTCGCACTGCTCCATCACGTCACCGCAGCCATCGAGCAGTGCGGCCTGGATGTGCACGCGGCCCGACTGTCCACGCTGGGTTCGTCGGTGGTGGACGCGTTCTATGTCACTGCCGAGGGCGGCCACCCGGTGGCCGCCGAGCGCCGTCCCCCGGTGACCGCGGCCATGCTTGCGGCTGCTGTGCGCGACGACGGCGCAGTGCCGGCCTGAGCTTGGTCGGTCCCGTCTGTGCGCGATCTGCCGAAGGCTTTCCCACTAGCCTGACGCATCCGGCCCAGTAGCCTGAGCTGGGCGTACCCGGTGCTCAGCGGCACCTCTTCAGCCAGCGCAGCACATCTTCCAGAAAGGCCTGGTGGCCGTGTTCGACACCCTCTCCGACCGATTGTCCGCGGTCTTCACCGGCCTGCGCGGCAAGGGCCGGTTGTCCGACGCCGACATCGACGCCACCGCCCGTGAGATCCGCATCGCCCTGCTCGAGGCCGACGTGGCGCTTCCGGTGGTGCGCTCGTTCGTCGCCGCGGTCAAGGAACGCGCCCGCGGCGTCGAGGTGTCGCAGGCACTGAACCCCGCGCAGCAAGTCATCAAGATCGTCAACGAAGAACTGGTGACGATTCTGGGCGGGGAGACCCGGCGGCTGCGGTTCGCCAAGAATCCGCCGACGGTCATCATGCTCGCCGGTCTGCAGGGCGCGGGAAAGACGACGCTTGCCGGCAAGTTGGCGGCGTGGCTGCGTGAGCAGGGCCATGCGCCGGTGCTGGTCGCGTGCGACCTGCAGCGTCCCAACGCGGTGAACCAGCTCCAGATCGTCGGCGAGCGGGCCGGTGTCGCGGTGTTTGCACCCGAGCCGGGCAACGGCGTCGGCGATCCGGTTGCCGTGGCGCGCAACTCGATCGACTTTGCCCGCCGCGCGCAGCACGACATGGTCATCGTCGACACCGCCGGCCGGCTGGGCATCGACGTCGACATGATGAACCAGGCCGCCGCCATCCGCGATGCCGTGCAGCCGCAGGAAACGCTGTTCGTGCTCGACGCCATGGTCGGCCAGGACGCGGTGCACACCGCGCAGGCGTTCCAGGACGGCGTCGGCTTCACCGGCGTGGTGCTCACCAAGCTCGACGGCGACGCCCGCGGCGGCGCGGCGCTGTCAGTGCGCGAGGTCACCGGCGAGCCGATCCTGTTCGCCAGCAACGGCGAAGGTTTGCGCGACTTCGACGTCTTCCACCCCGACCGGATGGCCTCGCGCATCCTGGGCATGGGCGACATGCTGACCCTGATCGAGCATGCCGAGCGCACCTTCGATCAGGGCGAGCAGGAGGCGATGGCCGCCAAGCTGATGGACGGCGGCATGGCCACGTTCACGCTGGAGGACTTCCTCGACCAGCTGCAGGCAATCCAGCGGATGGGCCCGATCGGCAACCTACTGGGCATGCTGCCGGGCATGGGTCAGATGAAGGACGCGATCAGCCAGATCGACGACAAGGATCTGGACCGCACCGCGGCCATCATCCGGTCGATGACTCCCGCCGAGCGCGCCGAACCTAAGCTGATCAACGGCTCACGCCGGCTGCGTATAGCTAACGGCTCCGGCGTCAAGGTCAACGACGTCAACACCCTGGTCGACCGGTTCTTCGAGGCCCGCAAGATGATGGCGCAGATGCCGGGCTTCGCACGCCCCGGCGCAAACCGGCGAAACGCCAAGAACACCCGAGGCAAGAAGGGCAAGAAGCGCCAGTCCGGTCGCGGTCCCACACCGCCGCGGATGCCCGCCGGCATGGGCGGCTTACCGCCGGGTCTGGGCCAGTTCGGCGGCGCAGGAGGTGCCGGCGGCGCCGGCGGTCTGGGTCAGGGCGGCTTCGGCGGCGCGGGGATGCCGCAGCTCCCGCCAGGCATGAAGATGCCCGACCTCAGCAAGCTCAACCTGCCCAAGAAGTAGCCGCCGGCTCCGATCAGCGGGCCCTTGACCGACGCCGCGGGTTTTGGGCAAGCTGGGCGCATGTGCCGCAATATCAAGCCGCTGCAGAACTTCACGCCGCCTGCGACGTCGGACGAGGTGCACGCCGCCGCGCTGCAGTACGTCCGCAAGATCACCGGCGCGACAGCGCCGCCGGAGCGCAACCGCGAGCGCTTCGACGCCGCGGTGCGTGAGATCGCGCATCTCAGCGGCCACCTGCTCGACGACTGGGAGACCTCGGCGCCGCCGCGGGATCGGGCGGTCGAGGCGGACAAGGCTCGTGCGCGCAACGAGAAGCGCTTTGGCCCGCGCGTCTCTGCCGCCGCGCGTTAGTACCGCGGCGGCGCAGGCTCACCGCGCGGCGAGATGGTCGCCAGCCTCGGAGTCGAACTCGATCGATCCGGTCGCACCACCGCGGCAAGTAGTTCGGGCCCTTCGTGCAGAGCCGCGGCTCGCTGGCGCGGTCACCGCGCACCACCCTGCATCAGTGGAGGCAGTGTGGTGCGCAGGGTGCGGGCGAGCAGTTCAGGCTCGGCAACGGCTGGAAAGTGGCCGCCGGTGGAGTGCACGTTCCACGCCGCGAGGCGGTAGTAGCGCTCGGCCAGCTCCTGTGGCGGTTTGGGAAAGGGCACGTGTTCGCCGCCGAAGATGGTGACGGCGGTCGGCACAGTGGACGGATCGTCGAGAGGTAGGGCGGCGCCGGCAGTGTGGCGGTTCGTCCAGTACGGCAGCAACGACGAGGTGATGGTTCCGGTCACCCAATACGAGGTCAGGGTGGCGAGTAGGAGGTCCCGGTCGAAGGCAGGTTGTCCGTCGGGCCCGGTGCTGCTCCAACCGAGAACTTTCTCCCCGATCCACGCCGCGAGCCCGACCGGGCTGTCGTGCAAGGCGGCACCGAGGGTGACAGGTTTTGTGGCGTGCTGATGGGCGTAGCCGCCCTCTTCGGCAGTCCAGGCCTCGGCGGCGGCGGCGTAGGACTGCTCAGCCGGCGAGCGCGGCTCTGGGCCGGGGAGCAGTCCCGGTGTCGCCAGGTGGATGCCGGCGACTTCGTCGGGGTGGTCGCGGGCGAGCCAGCCGGTGACGCCTGCGCCCAGGTCGCTGCCGTGGGCGACGTACCGGTCGTAACCCAGACCCTCGCTCATCAGCCGGTGCCACAAGGCGGCGACGGTTCGGTGCGCGAACCCGGTGGCCGGCGGCGGCCCGCTGAACCCGAACCCTGGCAGCGACGGCAGCACCACGCTGAACGCCTCCACCGGCCCGCCGCCCTCCGAACCGGGATCGGTGAGTAACGGCAGTACAGGCAGGTGCTCCAGGAAGGAGCTCGGCCAGCCGTTGGTCAACACCACCGGCACCGGATCCACGCCTGCTCCCTCGCGGTGCACGAGGTGGATGGACTGTCCGTCGATGTCGGCGCGCAGGTGCGTCAGCGCGTCGAGGCGGTCCTGCAGCGTGTCGGTGTCATAGGCGCGCCAATCTTCGACGAGTTGCCGTAACCACGCCGGCGGCACGCCCTGCTCCCCGTCGGGCAGCAGGTCCGGCGCCCATCTGGTGCGGCCCAGCCGTTCGCGCAGGTCGCGCAGCGCCGCGCGGTCGAGGACGATTCTGTGCTCTTCGATGCGGACCGGCTCGCGCGTCACCGGTGAATCTTGACAGCCGCCACCTGAACTGGGTGAGGCACCGCCGTAATCGGCTCAACAACCACTGTGACGTCGGACCGTCACCCGCCGCCCAGCGTCGCGACTGTTGGACGGCGCTCATCCAGGTGGCCCCGCCGAGCTAATCACGGGATCTACGATCACTTCACTATGGGTGTAACACCTCCTGTTGACGGTGTTACACTAGGGCGCATGCCCACCACTCGTCCGCGCTACTTCGTGACTGAGACCGACGACCTCGCGCAGGCGTTAGACGAGGCAGTAACCCGGTGGCCACGCCTGAGCCGCGCCCAGGCCCTGGTGCAACTTGCACTGGAAGGCCATCGAGCCGCGCAACATGCCCATGACGAAAACGGTCGCCGCAAGCTAGCAGCGATCCGAAAGCACAGTGGGATTCTCACCGGTACCTACGGAGAGGATTACCTCGACCGGCTACGCGAGGAATGGCCGGCGTGATCGTGCTGGACGCCGGCGTGCTGATTGCATATTTCGATGGTTCCGACAACTTCCACAGCCGCGCTGAGGTGCTCCTGGCTCGTGAGGTGAACGACGATTTCGGCGCTAACTCGTTGACGGTGGCGGAAGTCCTCGTCGGCCCCGCTCGCGAGAATCGACTCGAAGCCGTGCGGGAGGCGTTACAAGATCTTGAATTGAAGGAGCTGACTTTTCCACCCGACACCGCCGTCAAGCTGGCCGCTCTGCGCGCAAGCACCAACCTGAAGCTGCCGGATTGTTGCGTACTTCTTGCAGCCGAAGACGCCCATGCACGACTGGCGTCCTTCGATCACCGACTTGCCGACGCCGCGGCCGCTCGAGACATCGTCACCGTTCGCTACTGAGGAATACTGGTCGCACCGTGAGCGCGCCGGTGGAACTCCTGTGGACGGTGTGGCTACGGCAAGACTGGCTCGCGGACCAATGTCAACAGAGCAAGTGCAGCGAGAAGGGCGACGCTGATGCACGGACGGGGCGGCGGCATGTGAGCGCGCTGCGGCTGCGCGGAGTATTCCTGCCCGAGGAAACGGTGCGCGACGCCTGGATCGTCGGCGGCCGGCTGTCCTTCACACCGATGCCCGACGCCGATCTGATCGCTGATGGCGGCTGGGTGCTGCCTGGGCTCGTCGACGCGCACTGTCACGTCGGGCTGTCGCCCGCCGGACACGCGCCGGCGCCCGAGGACCAAGCCGAGCAAGCGCTTGCTGACCGCGACGCCGGCGCGCTGCTCCTGCGCGACGCCGGCTCACCGGTGGACAACCGGTCCGTGCAGGCTCGAACTGATCTGCCGCGGTTGATCCGCGCCGGTCGCCACATCGCCCGCACCCGCCGCTACATCCGCGATCTGGGCGTCGAGGTGGAACCGGAAAATCTGGTCGCCGAAGTAGAACGGCAGGCGGCGAACGGCGACGGCTGGGTCAAGATAGCGGCAGACTGGATTGACCGTGACGCCGGTGACCTGGCCCCGACGTTTCCCGACGACGTCCTGGCCGCCGCAGTTGCCCGCGCCCACGAGCTTGGGGCGCGGGTGGCTGCGCACGTCTTCAGCGAGGACGCGCTGCCCGGACTCGTCTCTGCGGGCATCGACTCGATCGAGCACGGCACCGGGCTGACCGACGATGTGCTCGGCGACGTCGTCGACCGCGGTATCGCCGTCGTGCCGACGCTGATCAATATCGACACATTTCCCGGCATCGCCGCCCAGGCCGACGCGAAGTTTCCGCGTTATGCCGCCCACATGCGTGCCCTGCTTGCAACGTCGCGCCAGCGGGTGCGCCGTGCCTGGGAGGCCGGTGTGCCGGTCTATCCCGGTACCGACGCCGGCGGCAGCATCGCGCACGGACGGGTGCAGGACGAGCTACGTGCCCTCGTCGGAGCCGGAATACCGCAAGCCGAGGTCATCGCCCAGGCGAGCTGGCGGGCGCGGGAGTGGCTGGGATTGCCGGGCCTGGTCGAGGGCGCCCCGGCCGACCTGATCGTCTATGCCGACGATCCACGAACCGATCTCACCACGCTCGCCGCGCCGGTGCGAACGGTGCTGCGCGGCGTCGTCGTCAGCTGACGAATCCGCCGCGAACGGCACCGGCCGTCGCTTCTGGCACAATGGCGTGCTGAGTACCGGTGGTGCGGGCCCCTCTCAGCCCGAGCCGCGCCGGTCCAATCCGGTTCGCTGATCCGCAGACCCCACCTACGGGCTCACGCGCGCCAATCCCATCCGAAGTCTGGAGTACCCGAAGCAGTGGCAACCAAGATCAAGCTGATGCGCCTGGGCAAGATGCGCGATCCGCACTACCGCATCGTCGTCGCCGACGCCCGCACCAAGCGGGACGGCCGTTCCATCGAGACGATCGGGGAGTACCACCCGAAGAACGATCCGTCAGTGATCAAGGTCGACGCCGAACGCGCCGCGCACTGGCTGAGCGTGGGCGCACAGCCGACCGACGCAGTCACCGCGATCTTCAAGGTCACCGGCGACTGGCAGAAGTTCAAGGGCGAGCCTGCGCCGGAGCCGATGAGGGTCGCCCCGCCCAAGGCCGACAAGCGCGCGCTGTTCGACGCAGCACTGGCCGACGCCGGCGGCGAGGCCCCGGTTGCCGACGCGACGACGCCGAAGAAGAAAGCTGCACCGAAGGCTGATGCGCCACAGTCGGCTGCACCGGAATCGGCAACACCGGAGGCGGCTGCAGCACCGCAGGCGGCACCGGCTGCACCCGAGGCGGCACCGGCTGCACCTGAGGCGGCACCGGCTGCACCTGAGGCGGCACCGGCTGCACCTGAGGCGGCACCGGCTGCACCTGAGGCGTCCCAAGCCGTCGCCGGCGAGTCCGAGGCTGCTCCCAACGCGGTGGAGCCGGCTGCCGAGTCGGCCACCAGCGCCAGCTGACATGCTCGAGGAAGCGCTCGAGCATCTGGTCCGCGGCATCGTCGACCATCCCGATGACGTCGTGGTGGAACTGGTCGACAATCGCCGCGGTCGCCGGCTCGAGGTCCGGGTTCATCCCGACGACCTCGGGCGCGTCATCGGACGCGGCGGCCGCACCGCCACCGCACTCCGCAAGGTCATTCACGGCGTGGGCGGCAAAGGCATCCGCGTCGACGTCGTGGACGTCGACCGGCACTGAGGCGGGATTCTGCGATGACCGCGCCCGCGGGCTCAGCCGGTGCTGACGACGGCGATCTCGTCGCCGTCGGTCGCATCGGCAAAGCGCATGGCCTGCGCGGCGAGGTCGCGGTAGAAGCGTGGAGTGACGACCCCGGCCGCCGTTTTGCGGCCGGGGTCGTTCTGCGCGCGCAGGCTAGCGGCACGGCGTTCGTCATCGAGGCTGCACGGCTGCACGCCGACCGTTGGCTGGTGTCCTTCACCGGTGTGCCCGACCGTACTGCCGCCGAGGCGCTGCGCGGCACGGTGTTGGCGATGCCGGCATCGCAGCGGCCACCGATCGACGATCCGGACGAGTTCTACGACTCCGACTTGGTCGGCCTGCGGGCGCGCGATCCTGACGGTGCAGTGCTCGGCACAGTGACCGAGGTGGTCCACTCCGCCGGCGGTGTGCACCTGGTGCTGGCTCTATCCGCCGCCGATTCCGGCGATTCCGGCGGCGATCCCAATTCCGATGCCGGACCGGGAGCCGGTGCCGTGCAGGAACACCTCGTGCCGTTCGTCGCATCGATCGTTCCGCATGTCGACCTCGCTGCCGGCGAGCTCACCGTCGACGCGCCCGCGGGACTGTTCGACCTGTGACCGCGCGCGCGGTCGACGACACCCTGCTCGTCACGCCGTCGCTGCGGCTGGACGTCGTTACGATCTTTCCTGCGTACCTGGAGCCGTTGCACCTCTCACTACTGGGCAAGGCGATCGAGCGCGGCGTGGTGGACGTCAGCGTGCACGATCTGCGCCGGTGGACATCGGACGTGCATCGCACCGTGGACGACAGCCCCTACGGCGGCGGTCCTGGCATGGTGATGCGCCCGGAGCCGTGGGGTGCCGCCTTCGACGAACTGGTGCCCGACACCGGACAGCCGCCGGTCCTGGTCGTGCCCAGCCCCAGCGGCGAGCGCTTCACCCAGGGCGTCGCCGTCCAGCTCGCTGCTCAGCCCTGGCTGGTCTTCGCCTGCGGTCGGTACGAGGGCATCGACGCGCGGGTGCTGGAAGATGCTGCCGGCCGGATGCCGGTGCGTGAGATCAGCCTGGGCGACTACGTCCTTTTCGGCGGAGAAGTGGCGAGCCTGGTGATCATCGAGGCCATTGCCCGGTTGTTGCCCGGCGTATTGGGCAACGACCTGTCCGCGGTGCAGGAATCGTTCACGGAGGGCTTGCTGGAAGCACCCGCGTACACCAAGCCGCCGCTCTGGCGCGGGCTGGCCGTGCCCGACGTGCTGCGCTCGGGCGACCACGCAGCTATCGCGCGCTGGCGCCACGAGCAATCCGTCGCGCACACACGCGCCCGGCGCCCGGATCTGCTGGCCAACTGACCATCGCCCCCTGTTACAGAGCGGCTCGCCGTTTTCCGCTCACGGCGCCGGTATGGCACCATGGAGCGGTTGCCATCGACATGGCGCGTGGGCGCTGTAGGCGCAAGCCCTGTATCCGTCTCGTCGGTTCGCTCGGCGGGTCGTCGCGCCGGTGGCCACAACTTCGCCTAGACCGGTTACACCTTCGCGCGCCTGGCGACGCGGATGTACACCCTGACGTGAGGATTCGACGATGAACACCCTGGACGCGCTGGACACCGACTCGTTGCGCGACGACGTGCCCGCTTTCCGCCCGGGCGACACGCTCAAAGTGCACGTCCGCGTGATCGAGGGTGCCCGCTCGCGCATCCAGGTTTTCCAGGGCGCAGTCATCAGGCGCTCGGGCGGTGGCCTGCAAGAGACGTTCACCGTCCGCAAGGTCAGCTTTGGTGTCGGCGTCGAGCGCACCTTCCCCGTGCACACGCCCGTCATCGACAAGATCGAGGTGGTCACGCGCGGCGACGTACGGCGCGCCAAGCTGTACTACCTGCGTGATCTGCGCGGCAAGAAGGCCAAGATCAAGGAAAAGCGCGAGACCGTTTCCCGCTGACGCCGACGTTCCTGCCCTCGAGTAGCGCGCCTGTATATGGAGCTCCCCGACGAGCCTGTTCTGCCTGCGTCGACCGAGGGCGCCGACCTTTCTGATCGGCACAATTTCGCACGTGATGGCACCATCGCCGCCGAAGGCGTGGCCCCCGCTCACGGCGGTGCGTCTGCCCTCGCTGGCGCGCCGCTTGCTGGTGCTGGTGCTCCACGGTCGGCGAGGTCGAAGCGGTCCAGACAGTCCAAGCCCGCCCGCTGGTGGGAACTACCCCTGCTCGTCGCCGTGGCGGTGTTGGTGGCCGTGCTGGTGAAGTCATTTCTGGTGCAGCCGTTCTACATTCCGTCGGATTCGATGGAGAAGACGCTGCACGGCTGCCCCGGCTGCGCCGGTGACAAGATCCTTGTCAACAAGGTCATCTTTCACTTTCGCGACCCGGCGCCGGGCGACATCGTCGTCTTCCATGCCCCCGCGGGCTGGGAGGAGCCCGTCGTCAAGCCGCAGACCAACGCCGTCACCGGTCCGCTGCGCGCGTTCGGCCAATTGATCGGCGTCGTTCCACCCGACGAAACCGACCTGGTCAAGCGCGTCATCGCCACCGGCGGGCAGGCGGTGCGCTGTTGCGACGCCGCGGGCCATGTCCAGGTAAGTGACAGCGGCGTCCACGGCCCCTGGCGCTCGTTGAACGAGACATACGTTTACGAGGACAACTCGATGAAGTTCGGGCCGGTTCTGGTGCCCAAGGGTCGGCTGTGGGTGCTGGGCGACCATCGCGGAGATTCAGCAGACAGCCGCTACCACCCGCAGGGGTGCGTCAGTGTGTCAACATGTCAGCCCGTCACGAGCACTGTCCCGGTGTCAGGCGTCATCGGGAAGGCCTTTGTCATCGCATGGCCGCCCAAGCGGTGGCGCACGCTGGGCACGCCGAAGACCTTCGACAGCGCCGCCGGTCTGGGTGCCTCTGCACCGCCGGCGGGTATCGCGATGATCGCCGTCGCACCGCTGCTGTGGCGCCGCCGTCGCAGTCGTCGCAGTCGTCACCGTCGGGAATGACTGGGTTCGACAGAGTGTCCGGCACAGTGTCCAGCACGTCCGACAGAGGGTCCGACGCAGAGCTGGACAGCGACGTCGCCACCGTGCCGGCAAGTGCCATCGAGCGCATCGGTGCCCGGATGCTGCTGCTGGACCCCGACGATCGGGTGCTGCTGATCGAGGAACGCGGCAGTGCCGACGCGCAGAGCTGGCACCACTGGCTGACTCCTGGCGGCGGTGTGGAGGCGGGGGAGTCGCTGGTGGATGCGGCGATCCGTGAGGTCATCGAGGAAACCGGCTTGCGCGTCCAGTTGCCGGCCCATGCGGATCCTGTCTATCGCCAGCGCCGGCTGTGGGACTGGGCCGGACGCACCTATGCACAGGTCGACACGATATTTGCCGCTCGGGTGGGTGCGGCGTTTTCACCCGCTCCCACGGCGTTGACGGCGATGGAGGAGCAGAGCGTAGTGGGCGCTCGGTGGTGGACGCTCGAGGAACTGCGTGCCACGAGCGACGTCCTGATCCCGGCCGCGCTCGCCGCCCTCGTCCAACAAGTTCTGGCAGCAGACGGGCTGTCCAGACCGGTGGTTCGCACAGCCGGACGAATGTTGGTGCTCGATCGCGACGACCGGGTGCTCTTGATCTCCTCGCTGCAGTCGCCGGGTGCTTCGGCCGCCAACTGGGTGGCTCCGGGCGGCGGCGCAGAGCCTGGTGAGACACCCGCGCAGGCGGCGGTGCGCGAACTGCGCGAGGAGACCGGCATCGTCGTAGACCTGCCCGCCGACGCCGCACCCGTAGCTGAAGAGCGCGCCGTCTTCTTCGTCGGGCAGTGGCATCTCGACCAGACCGACTTCTACTTCTGCACCCGGGTGGACGCACGCCCCGACATCGATCGCAGCGGACTCACCGACCTGGAGCACGACACCGTGCTGGCCTACCGCTGGTGGAGCGCGCAGGAACTTGCCGACACTGACGACGTCTACTGGCCTGCAGACCTGGTTGCGATCCTGACCGCGTTGGACGCCGGCGCGTTCACGGCCGAGCGGTTACCGCGGGTACCGTAAAGCGCCGTCATGGGAGCCACCACATTTCGACGCGCCAGGCCGGCCTCCGCCCGCCGATGGGCAGCTCGTCAGTGGCCTTTGTCGGCCCATCCCCACCGTGGCCTGGAACTCGCCGGGGCACGGCCGGCTCGCCCGATGCTGCGCCGCGACGCCGGCATCTGGGCGTATGAAGACGTGCTGGCGCGCGCCGGATTCCGGTCCGTCGCAGGCAGCGACGAAGCCGGCCGTGGTGCCTGTGCCGGACCGCTGGTAGTTGCCGCGTGCGTGCTGTCGCCCAAGCTCAAGACCCGCCTGGACGGGCTCAGCGACTCCAAGGTTCTCACTGCCGCGGCGCGCGATCGTTACTTCGACATCATCGTCGAGCGGGCCAGCGCCTACTCCATCGTCGCAGTGGGCGAGGGCGAGATCGACGCGTTCGGCCTGCACGTCGGCAATGTCAGCGGGATGCGGCGGGCCGTCCATCAACTCGACGGTTACCCGGACTACGCCCTCACGGACGGTTTCCCGGTGAGCGGTCTGGGTATGCCGACGACAGCGGTGTGGAAGGGCGACGCCGTGGTGGCCTGCATCGCGGCCGCGTCGGTGCTGGCCAAGGTGACCCGTGACCGGCTGATGGTGGCGATGCACGAGCAGTGGCCGCAGTACGACTTCGCCCGGCACAAGGGCTACGTGACGCCCGAACATTCGACGGCGCTGCGCGAGCACGGGCCGTCGCCCGTTCACCGGCAGTCCTACATCAACGTCCGCCGTGCCGGCGGAGCCTGGGACAGCGTGGGCACGCGGTGGCACGCCATGGATGCCATGGACGCCGGCGGCGCCACGGGCGGCACGGATGCCGAAGGCGCCAGTTGGCAGGGTGATCGCGACGCCGCGGAAAGCGACGATAATGGGCTCCACTGGGGCACCGAACTGAGAGAGGACACCGCGTGAGCGTTCCTAGGCACGACCGCGTGAGCGGCAGTAGCGAACTGCGGAGCCGGGCGTGAGCGCCGAAGACCTCGAAAAGTACGAGACCGAAATGGAGCTGCAGCTCTATCGCGAATATAAAGACATCGTCAGCCAGTTCAGTTTCGTCGTGGAAACTGACCGACGCTTCTACCTCACCAACGAGGTGGATCTGCAGCCGCGTACCGCAGGTGCTGAGGTCTACTTCGAGGTCACGATGAAGGACGCCTGGGTGTGGGACATGTACCGCCCAGCACGCTTCGTCAAAAACGTGCGCGTGGTGACGTTCAAGGATGTCAACGTCGAGGAGCTGGACAAGCCCGAATTGGAACTGCCCAGCTGACCGATGACGGCTCTCGCCCGGTGAGCCGGGTTCGGTGTGCACGGCCACAGCGGTGCTGAGGTTGTCAAGGGCCTGTGCACAACGTGGCGGTCCATCCACAGAGAGCCTGAACCGGCCGGTCTGACTGACGCGACCGGCCAGTGTCGGCGGCATGAAAGCCAAAGATGGCGTGGGCCGCTACGGCGAGCGCGTCGCCGCTGCGCATCTGGTCGATGCCGGCATGCAGATCGTCGAGTTGAACTGGCGTTGCCGCGACGGTGAGATAGACATCGTTGCCCGCGACGGAGACACGGTCGTGTTCTGCGAGGTGAAGACGCGCTCGTCGGACGCCTACGGTGATCCGGCGGAGGCGGTGGTCGGCGCCAAAGCGGCCCGGCTGCGCAGACTCGCGGTCCGCTGGCTCGCCGAACATCCGCATCCCTGGGTCGAGGTCCGGATCGATGTCGTCAGTGTGCTGCGTCAACGTTCCGGCGCCGCGGTCGTGCGTCACATCCGGGCGGTGAGCTAGCCCATGGCGATCGCGCGCACGTACGCCGCCACATTGATCGGGGTGAGCGGTCATCCGGTCGAGGTGGAGGCTGACCTGTCCGCCGGGTTGCCCGGGCTCACGTTCACGGGCCTGCCCGATACCACCGTCGTCGAAGCCCGCGAGCGGGTGCGCGCAGCCGTGCTGAACGCTGGTGCCGACTGGCCGAACCGCCGCATCACTGTTGCTTTGTTGCCCGCGGACCTGCGCAAGAACGGCTCGCGCTTCGACCTGGCACTGGCGGTCGCCATCCTCGCCGCGGCGGGCACCCTGCCGACGCCGCCGCTGGCTGAGATCGGCTGGATCGGCGAGCTCGGTTTGGACGGGCGCGTGCGCGCCGTCCGTGGCGTACTGCCCGCGGTGATGGCGCTGGCCCGTGCGGGGGTCACCCGAGTCGTCGTGCCGGCCGCCAACGGCGCTGAAGCCGCCCTGGTGCCCGAGATGGAGGTTCGCGCGGTGGAGCAGCTGCGCGACGTCATTGCCTGGCTGCGCGGTGAGCAGCCCGCTCCGCCTCTCGTGGTCGTCGAACCGGGCGCGGCGTGCACCGCTGGCGGCGCGGATCTGTCCGATGTCGTCGGCCAACCCACCGCGCGGCGCGCCATCGAGGTGTCTGCCGCGGGCGGCCATCACCTCTTCATGACTGGTTCTCCGGGCGCGGGAAAGACCATGCTCGCCGAACGGCTGCCGGGTATTTTGCCCGAGCTCGCCGACGATCAGGCGCTGGAGGTTACGGCCGTGCATTCGGTAGCGGGCGTGTTGCCCGAAGGCGGTCCGCTGGTACGCCGACCGCCATTCCAGGCGCCGCACCACACCGCGTCGATGTCAGCGCTCGTCGGCGGCGGTGCGGGCCTCGCCCGCGCCGGCGCCATCTCCTTGGCGCACCGCGGCGTGCTGTTCTTGGACGAGGCGCCCGAGTTCGCACCGACCGCGCTGGACGCGCTGCGCCAGCCGTTGGAAAGCGGGCGGGTCGTGCTGCACCGCAGTGGCGGTGCCGTCGTCTATCCGGCCCGGTTCCTCCTTATCCTGGCCGCAAATCCATGCGCCTGCGCGGCTGCCCGCGACCGGGACTGTCTATGTCCGGCCACGGTCCGCCGCCGGTACCAGCAGCGCATCTCCGCTCCGCTGCGTGATCGCATCGACATCGGCGTCGACGTTCGACCGGTCGCGCGCGCCGATCTGATGGACGCACCGGCCGGCGAGGACAGCGCCACCGTGCGCGCGCGCGTCCACACCGCGCGCAGCACGGCTCGCCAGCGCTGGAGCTGTCACGGCTGGGAGACCAACGCCGACGCGCAGGGGTCAGTGCTGCGAGCCCGCAGTTATCGGCCCGGTCGCCGTGTCCTCGAGCCGGTGGAGCAGGCGCTGGACCGCGGCGTGCTCAGCGCCCGTGGCTTCGACCGGGTCTTGCGGTTGGCGTGGACCATCGCCGATCTTGCCGGTCACGACGCGCCGACCGGGCCCGACGTGGCCGAGGCGCTGTTCTACCGGACCGGCCGGCAGGCGGTCGCGGCATGACTGCCGTCATCAAGGCCGAAGCCGAGCCCGTGACGGAAGAAGTCCTCACCGCCCGCGCGTACCTCAGCCGGGTCGCAGAGCCCGCGTCGCTGGCGGTCGCGCTATTCGTGCGCGAACTGGGCAGCACCGAGGCGGCGCGACGCATTCGAGCCGGTGACGTTCCGGTGGAAGTGGAGGCGGTAACCGCAGCTCGCCGGTCCACCGCTGATGGCGATGCCGACCGCGAAGCCGCATCACGAGCAGGCATCTCGCTGCTGGTTCCCGAGTCAGCGGACTGGCCGCACTTCGCGTTCGCGGGCTTGAAGCAGGCGCAGCAGCGACGCCTGGACCGGTGGCTGTCCGGTGCTCGAACTGCCCGCTACGGCGCGGAACCTACCGTGCCGCTGGCGTTGTGGGTGCGCGGTCCGGCACCAAGTGCCACCGTGGGTGTGCGCTCAGTAGCCATGGTCGGCGCCCGCGCCGCGACACCCTATGGCGAGCACTGCGCGGCCGAGCTGGCATACGGTCTGGCCAGAGCTGACGTGACGGTGGTGTCGGGAGGTGCGTTCGGCATCGACGCCGCCGCGCACCGCGGGGCGCTGGCTGCCGACGGTGTCAGCGTGCTGGTGTCCGCTGGCGGCCTGGACCGGCCCTATCCGACGGCGAACCGCAACCTGTTCGAGCGGATCGCCGATACCGGGCTGCTGGTGAGCGAGAGTCCGCCCGGCGCTGCACCGCAGAAGCACCGCTTTCTCAGTCGCAACCGGATCATCGCCGCACTGTCCTGCGCCACCGTGGTGGTCGAGGCCGCACCGCGCTCGGGAGCTCTGAATACCGCCGCGCACTGCGTCACGATCGGCCGGCCGGTGCTGGCGGTACCGGGTCCAGTGACGTCGGCGTTGTCGGCGGGATGTCATGAGCTGATCCGCCGCGAGCAGAACCCGGCGTTCCTGGTTACCTCGGTCAACGACATCCTGGAGTTCGTCGGCTCGATCGGAGAGTCTGAAGGCCGCCCGGAGCAGGGCCCGGCACGCGAACGCAGGACCGGTGATGATCTCGACGCCGACTCCCGTGCGGTGCTCGACGCCTTCGCTGCCCGCTCGTGGAGCACCGAGGACCAGCTGTCGATGCGCAGCGCCTTGCCCATCGTCACTGTGCTGCAGGCGTTGCCAATGCTGCGCCTGTCGGGCCTGATCGAGTCCGGCGAGCAGGGCCATCGGCTTCGACGGCCGGCGTAACCCCACCCGCGTTCGCAGCATCGCGCGGGCGCAGAGACCGGGCGCCCCGAAGTTGCGTGGTGGCTTGACCCCCGCCGGTGCAGCGGGGACCGTCACGTTGTGGCCGACTCTCCGCAGCTGGCTGGACAGAACGCTGACGCCCTCGATCCCGCCGCCACCGATGCCATCGACGCTTCGATTCCGGCTCAGGACGTCCTCGATCCCGCCGCCGCCGACGACACGGGCGCCGGTCATGCACAGCATGCGGCGGTGCTGGAGGCGTTCGCCCGCCATCTGCGGCTGGAACGTAGCCGCTCCGAACACACAGTGCGGGCCTACCTCGGCGACGTCGCCAGCCTGCTCGCGCACGCGCGGCGGATGCAGCGTGCGGGCGTGGGCGAGCTCGACCTGGCCGTAATGCGCAGCTGGCTGGCCAAGCAGCGTTCCACCGGCTCCGCGCGAAGCACGCTGGCTCGGCGTGCGGCAGCAGCGCGCACGTTCGGCGCTTGGTGCTACGCCACCGGTCGGTCACCGGTGGATCCCGGCGCCCTGTTGGTGAGCCCTCGACCGCACCGCACGTTGCCTGCGGTGCTCGACGTTGCACAAGCAGCTGCACTGATGAATTCCTCACCGCAGGTTCGTCGCGCACCCCAGGCGGAACGGCCGCCGCGGGTCCAACCCGAACCACAGGATCGACCTGCACCGCGAGTTGATCCCGCACCGCGAGATGATCCCGAACCGCACGTTGATCCCACACCACATCTGCATCTCGCACCTAGACCTGATTCTGCACCGCAGTTGGATACCGCACCTCAAGTTGGTTCCGCACCGCAGGTGGATACCGCAGTGCCAGCCGAGTCCGACGCGCTGCACCAAGAGATTCCACTGGCGGAGGCACTGGCGGCGCGGGATCGGTTGGTCGTGGAGCTGCTGTATGCCAGCGGCGTCCGGGTGGGGGAGTTGGTGGGGTTGGACCGCGCCGATGTGGATCAGTCCCGCCGGGTCGTCCGGGTGGTGGGCAAGGGCAACAAGCAGCGCACGGTTCCCTACGGAGTGCCGGCGCAGCGCGCGCTAGAGCACTGGTTGCACACCGGCCGGCCCGTGCTGGCAACTCCCGACAGCGGCGATGCGTTGTTGCTCGGCGTCCGGGGCCGCCGGCTCGACCAGCGCGCCGCCCGGCGGATCGTGCACGAGCGGATAGCGGCAGTAGACGGCGCACCCGACATCGGCCCGCACGGACTGCGGCACAGCGCCGCGACACATCTGCTCGAAGGTGGCGCCGACCTGCGGGCGGTGCAGGAGCTGCTGGGCCACGCCAGCCTGGCCACGACGCAGATCTACACCCATGTGTCGGTCGAACGGTTGCGAGCAAGCTACGAGCAGGCTCATCCCCGCGCCTGAGCCGCACCTCCCTGGCGAACGCCCCACCGAATCAGGGCCTGCGCCGATCTCCGCTGCCGCAGCCAGCACCCGCCGGGAGCGCACCGCCAGAGGGCTCATCCGCCATACCGCTCACCCAGACCGCTGCCCAACAACGAGCCGCACAGCCCTCGACGCAACTATGGCCCGGTCCAGGGCACCAGGCGAACCGGGCCTAGACCTGACAGCAGCGTCAGCGGGTCGAAGTAGTCCTGTGCGCGGCGAGCGCCCCAGTGCAGGCAGCCCGTGCACCCGCCGTGCCGGCCGGAGACGGTTCCCAGCACGGACGCCGGCGTAACCGTCGCGCCCCTGCGCACGGTGACATCCAGGGGCTCGTACTCCGTACGGATGCCGTCGGCGTGAATCACCACCACGACGCCGCGTCCCGCCACCGTGCCGGCGAAACTGACCGCACCAGGAGCTGCCGGGTGCACCGGGGTTTCTGCGGGCGCGGCAAGGTCGACGCCGCGGTGCCCTGGCCCATACCGGGTAAGAGGAGCCTGGAAGGGCCGCACCACCTGCAGCGGCAGAACCGGCGACCGGTACAGAACCGTTGCGACCGAGCCCCCCGCCGGTTCGGATGCACCGGCAGCGACCACCGCGCCCGGTGCCAGTCCGACGACGAGAATCGCCGACAGCCACAGGGCGCCGACAGCCGGCCTGGCTCGACTGCCCGACAACATGCGCATACAACGAATTGTGCGATTCGAAACAGGTGGGTGGCCCTCATCAGCACCCGGCTGTGGACAAGTAGGCGAACTTCGTGGACTCCTGTGGACATAGCGCATTCGCCCGCTGGGCGTGCACCGATTAGAGTGGACAAGCACGATCCAGCAGCCTGGCTTTCGGCACTTGCGCCGCAAAGTTGGGCTGACTTCGCGTGTCCGTCCAGTGCCTCACTGCACCGGATAGCGGTCTGCCTCGGTCCGGTGATGTCTGCAACGACATTGCCGGTGGCACACGGCCGCAACCACGGACACCAGGGCGACTCGGCCAGCCGGCCCGTCGCGACAACCGAGAAAGCGCTCGACTGAGAGCCGGCCACCAAAGCCGGCAGCGGTTTGCGCACGAGAATGTCAGGAGAACGATCGCCCATGGCCGTCGTGACAATGCGCGAAATGCTCGACTCCGGTGTCCACTTCGGACATCAGACCCGGCGCTGGAATCCCAAGATGAAGCGATTCATCTTCACCGAGCGCAACGGCATCTACATCATTGATCTGCAGCAGACGCTGTCCTACATCGACAAGGCCTTCGAGTTCGTGAAGGAAACCGTTGCCCACGGCGGCACGGTGCTGTTTGTCGGCACGAAGCGGCAGGCTCAGGAGCCGATCGCCGACCAGGCGACCCGCGTCGGGATGCCCTACGTCAACCACCGCTGGTTGGGCGGCATGCTCACCAACTTCCAGACCGTGCACACCCGCATCCAGCGGCTCAAGGAGCTGGAGTCGATGGAGCAGAACGGCTGGGAAGGTACCGCCACCAAGAAAGAACAGCTCATTCTCACCCGCGAAATGGGCAAGTTGCAGAAGACCCTCGGCGGCATCCGCGAAATGGCGCGTGTGCCCAGCGCGGTGTGGATCGTGGACACGAAAAAGGAACACATCGCCGTCGGCGAGGCCCGCAAGCTCAACATTCCGGTGATCGCGATCCTGGACACCAACTGCGATCCCGACGAGGTCGACTACAAGATTCCGGGCAACGACGATGCCATCCGCAGCGCCGCCCTGCTCACCCGGGTAATCGCCGACGCCGTTGCCGAGGGTCTGATCCAGCGGGCAGCCGCCTCGGCCAACGCCGGGCGCGACGCCGGCGACGAGCGCGGCCGGGTAGGAACCGGTGAGCCGCTGGCCGACTGGGAGCGAGCCCTGCTGGAGACGGGCGCCCAGCCCTCCACAGTGGCCTCGGCCGACCAGGACGCGCCGGCGGGTGCGGCATCGGCAGCACCGGCGGCAGTGCTCGCCGCGTCCGCCGACGACGACAGCGTTGCCGCCGGTACCGCCGCTACTCCGGGCGCCGGCATCGAGGCCGGCACGGCGGACTCCGCGACGACCACCGACGACGATCCGTCCTCGACCACGGTCACCGCCGACGCGATTGCCACGGCCGACACGTCGGCCACTGGCAACTCGAGCGTCGACGTCGGGTCCGTGGACAGCGCAGAAGCTACGCTCCCCGCACTCGATCCGGCCAGCGCAAAGGCATCGACTCCCGGCGCCTGATCGGCTGCCGTAGCGCGCTGGGTCCTACCGGCGCGCAGGCTCAATGGGCTTGCGGGCAGGGGCTTGACGCCCCTGCCCGGACCAGCCACCACGTCATCCGTCCGGCCCGCCGGGCCTGGCACTGCGGCACTTTTTTGCGTGCCGCCTTCCGCTCGAGAACACAACGAAGGACCAGCGCAGACAATGGCGACGATTACCGCTGCAGATGTGAAGAAGCTCCGCGACCTGACCGGCGCGGGAATGATGGAGTGCAAGAAGGCGCTCACTGAGGCCGACGGCGATCTGGACAGGGCCGTAGAGGTTCTGCGCGTCAGTGGTGCGGCCAAGGCTGCCAAGCGTGGCGCAGAGCGCGAAACCCAGAACGGCCTGATCGCCGTGTCGGGTAACGCGATGATCGAGTTGGCGTGCGAGACCGACTACGTCAGCAAGAACGGGCAGTTCCAGACACTGGCCGGTGCAATCGTCGAGGTGTTCGCAGGATCGGACGTCCAAGACCGCGACGCGCTGCTGGGTGTTGGCCTGGACGACGGCACCGTCGCCGACGCCATCACCGGCCTGGCAGCCGTCATCGGGGAGAAGTTGGAGCTCGCCCGCGCGACCAAGCTCGCGGCTCCCGCCGGTGGGCAGGTTGCCACCTACCTGCACAAGAAGGCAGCCGACCTGCCGCCACAGGTGGGCGTCCTCGTCGCTTTCACTGGTTCCGACATCGCAGCCGCCCGTGGCGCGGCGATGCAGGTGGCAGCGCTGCGTGCGTCGTACCTGACCCGCAACGAGGTGCCCGCCGACGCCATCGATGCCGAACGCCGCGTCGCGACAGCCAAGGCCGAGAAGGACGGCAAGCCCGAAGCCGCGATGGCCAAAATCGTTGAAGGCAGCGTCAACAGCTTTTACAAGGACAAGGTTCTGCTGGAGCAACCCTCGGTCCAGGACGGCAAGAAGACAGTCCAGGCAACCCTGGAAGCTGCCGGTGTCACGCTCACCGGCTTCGCCCACTTCGAGGTCGGGCGCTCCTGACACGTCGCCGATGCGGAGTAGGTTCCAGGCCGCACCTGCACCACCACCGGTCAACACCCGGCAACCACTCGCAGTCCAGTTATCAGGAGGCGCATCAGTGGGCGGACTCGAGGCACCGGCTGAAGCACTGCCCGTCGTCACACCCGTCGACGGGCGGGCCGCGATGATGCTGGCTGATGGATTGCCACGGCGGTTCTCCGCGCGCGGCCCCGACGAGCTGGCGCAACGTGCGGTCACGGTTCCACCAGGGCAGTACCGGCGGGTCATGCTCAAGCTGTCCGGTGAGGTGTTCGGTGGTGGTGAGGTGGGCATCGATCCGGGCGTGGTGGACAACATTGCTGCCCAGATCGCCGACGTCGTGGCTTCAGGCACCGAAGTTGCCGTCGTAGTCGGCGGCGGCAACTTCTTCCGCGGCGCCCAGCTGTCCCAGCGCGGCATGGACCGTGACCGCGCCGACTACATGGCGATGCTGGGCACCGTCATGAACGCCGTTGCCCTGCAGGACTTCCTGGAGAAGCGCGGTGTCCCTACCCGCGTCCAGACTGCCATCACGATGGGCCAAGTTGCCGAGCCCTACATTCCGCGCAAGGCCGAGCGGCACCTCGAACGTGGCCGCGTCGTCATCTTCGGCGCGGGCGTGGGCATGCCCTACTTCTCCACCGACACCGCCGCCGCGCAGCGGGCGCTGGAGATCGAGTGCGAAATCTTGCTGATGGGCAAGAACGGGGTGGACGGCGTGTACGACGCCGACCCCAGCACCCATCCCGAAGCGACCCGCTTCGAGCGCATCAGCTACGACGAGGTGCTGCAGCGTGGCCTGAAGGTGGCCGACTCGACCGCGTTCAGCCTGTGCCGCGACACCGGCCTGCCGATTGTCGTATTCGCCCTGGACGATGGCAATATCGGACGGGTGGTCCGCGGCGAGCGCCTCGGCACGTTGGTCAGCACGTTGAGTTCGGCCAGCGTCGTTGCGTCGGCCTGAGCGAACTGGCCAACCCCGTTTCCGCAGCCGTCCACCCGCACGAGCGTTTCGAGGGGAACAGCGATGATCGACGAAACACTCTTCGACGCCGAAGAGCGGATGGAGAAGGCCGTGTCGGTCGCCCGCGATGAGCTCGCCGGCATCCGCACCGGGCGCGCCACGCCCAGCGCCTTCTCGCGCATCAGCATCGACTACTACGGCGCGCAGACGCCCTTGTCGCAGTTGGCGTCGGTGCAGGTTCCCGAGGCGCGGATGGCCGTCATCAAGCCCTACGACGCCACCCAGCTGCCGGCGCTGGAAAAGTCGATCCGCGACAGCGACCTCGGTGTCAACCCCAGCAACGACGGCGTCATCATTCGGGTGATCTTCCCCCAGCTCACCGAGGAGCGCCGCCGCGACATGGCCAAGCTCGCTCGCGGTAAGGGCGAGGACGCCAAGGTGTCCATTCGCGCGGTTCGTCGCCAGGCCAAGGAGCGGCTGGACAAGCTGGCCAAAGATGGGGAAGTCGGCGAGGACGACGCGCATCGGGCCGAGGGTGAGCTGGACAAGTTGACAGGCCGCTACACCACGAACGTCGACGACGTCGTCAAGAACAAGGAAGCAGAACTGCTCGAGGTCTGACGCGGCAACGTTCCGACGCCTCAGCTCTCAAGCCACGGTCAGCCGAGAATCAGGTCTCATGGGTCGACACAGTGCCGGCGACAACGACGAAAATCTCGACGTCGAGCAGATTGCTGCCGCCCAGCTGGCTGCGCGCGCCGCGGGAACCGGTCGGCACTACCGCGCCGACGCCGACGACCCGCCGAGTGCGCCGCAACCAGGGCCGTTGCTCGTCGCAGCGGCGCCCGCGCCGTCCCTGATCTCGGCACCGGTATCCGCACCGGCACCTGCACCGGCACCGGCACCTGCACCTGCACCTGCACCTGCATCAGCATCAGCATCAGCATCAGCATCAGCATCAGGAGCTTCCGCTCCGCGCGCGTCGCGCGCTGGGCGCAACTTGCCTGCCGCCGTCGGTGTCGGCGTCGCACTTGCGGCCGCAGTCACGGCCTCGCTGCTGCTCTACCGGCCCAGTTTCGTCGTCGTCGTCTGCGCGGCGATGGCCTATGGCAGCTTCGAGACAGTGCGGGCGATGGCGCACCGCGGGGTCCATGCACCGTTGGTGCCCCTGCTCGCCGGCGGGTTGGCGATGGACGTCGGTGCCTGGTTTCAGGGCTCCAACGCCCTCGTGCTCGGGTTGCTGCTGACGGTGGCCGGTGTACTGGTCTGGCGACTGGACGGCGGCGTCGAGGGCTTCCAGCGCGACGCCGGCGCGGCGGCGTTCGTGGCCATCTACGTTCCGCTGCTGGGGGGTTTCGCGGTGCTGCTCGCCGCTTATTCCGACGGCGCCGGGCGGGTACTGGCGTTCATCGCGCTGGTGGTGTGCAGTGACGTCGGCGGGTACACCGCGGGTGTGCTGTTTGGGCGGCATCCGATGGCACCGGCGGTGTCGCCCAAGAAGTCGTGGGAAGGCTTCGGCGGCTCAGTGCTGGCCTGCGCGGTTGTGGGCGCGCTGCTGATGAGCCTGCTGTTCCACCACACGTGGGGTCTGGGTGCGCTGTTCGGGTGTGCCATCGCCGTCACCGCGACGCTGGGCGACCTGGGTGAATCCATGATCAAACGCGACCTGGGCGTCAAGGACATGGGCCGGCTGCTGCCCGGCCACGGCGGACTGATGGACCGGCTGGACTCGCTGCTGCCCTGCGCTGCAGTGGCGTACCTGGCCTTCGAGCTCGTGCTGGGCAGCTGAGTCCTGCCCGAAGGCGCGTCCATGCGTGGGAGAATGGACACGGTCATGACCTCGCTTCCGCTCGTCTTCGATGCCCCCCGGCGCGGCCAACGCACGCCACGCCACCTGGCCGACCTGGACTCCGACGCGCGCCGCGCCGCCGTTAAGGAGCTCGGCCTGCCCGCCTTTCGCGCCGATCAGCTGTCGCGCCAGTACTTCGCCCGGCTGGTACGCGATCCGACCACGATGACCGACATCCCCACCGGCGCGCGGGAAGCAGTGACGGCGTCGCTGTTCCCCGAGCTGCTGCACGAGGTGCGCTCGGTGCCGGCAGACGCCGGTCTGACCCGCAAGACGCTGTGGCGGCTGTTCGACGGCACCCTGGTGGAAAGCGTGCTGATGCGGTATCCATCGGTCGAGGTGGACGGGGAGCTGGTGCGGCGCGAGCGGACGACGGTGTGCATCTCCAGCCAGGTCGGCTGCGGAATGGCCTGCCCGTTCTGCGCCACCGGCCAGGGTGGTCTGAAACGGAACCTGAGCACCGGTGAGATCGTCGATCAGGTCGTCGCTGCCGCGGCCTCGACCGCTGCCGGTGAACTGCCCGGTGGTCCGGGCCGGCTGTCCAACGTGGTGTTCATGGGCATGGGGGAGCCGCTGGCCAACTACCACCGCGTTCTGGCAGCGGTTCGGCGTCTCGTGGACCCGTCCCCGGCCGGCCTGGGCCTGGCGCAGCGTTCGATCACGATGTCGACGGTCGGGCTGGTTCCGGCCATCCATCGCCTTGTCGACGAAGGACTCAACCTGACGCTGGCCGTTTCCCTGCACGCGCCCGACGACGAGCTGCGCGACACCCTGGTGCCGGTGAACACGCGCTGGAAGGTTCGGGAGGTGCTCGAGGCCGCGGACGCCTACGCCGGACGCACCGGGCGTCGCTACTCCATCGAGTACGCCATGATCCGCGACATCAACGACCAACCGTTTCGCGCCGATCTGCTGGGCAAGCTGCTCGCCAAGCGCAATGCCCACGTCAACCTCATTCCGCTCAACCCGACGCCGGGCTCGCAGTGGGACGCCTCGCCGCGACGCGTGCAGGACGAGTTCGTCCGCCGGCTGCAGGCTGCCGGTGTACCGGTCACCGTGCGCGACACCCGTGGCCAGGACATCGACGGCGCTTGCGGCCAGCTGGCCGCGCTGGGCTGACGAGTGCGTTACGTCGCGCTGCTGGCGGCGGTCAACGTGGGCAAGCGTCAGATGAACATGGCCCGTCTGCGACAGGTCATTGCTGCGCTCGGTTACTCCGACGTGGGCACCTACATCCAGACCGGCAACCTGTTCTTCGAGGTATTAGGCGCTACGCCGGCGGCTGCAGTGCAGGTAGCGATCGAGCAGGCGATGGCAGCGGAGTTCGGCTTCGCGGTGGACACCGTGCTGCTGGAACTGGATGAGTTTGCCCGCATCGTCGAGCACGCACCGTTTGCCCCGCGCGAGCTGGGCCCGGCTGAACGACGCCTGGTGCTGTTCCTGCGCCAGCCCGCCGCCGACCTGCCAGCCCTGCCGGTGACCAGCGCGAACGGGAGCTTCACCGTCGTAGCCGCCGATGCCGACGCCCTGTATGTCGAGATCGCCGACGCGCAGGCGTGGGCGCGAACCCCGCCCGCGGAGACCAAGCGGCTGCTCGGTCCGGTGAAGACCACCGGCCGCTGGCACCACACCAGCCTCAAGATCCTCGCGGCGGCGCGTACGGGCTGAACCCGCTGGCGGTCAGTCGGTCACGGCGCGGTATGCCGACGCCGGTGCCACAATGCCGCCACGCAGATCCGGAGCGTCGACGGGCGCGCCGTAGCAGATCCGGGCCGGCACCACGCCCGCCCAGGCTGAACCGGCGACGTCCGCGGCGAGATCCTCGGGCCAACCGTCGCCGACCTTGACCGACCAGCTCGGCGCCGGAGCGTCGGAGATCAATAGCGCGAGCACGTTCGTCGCGGCAAGTTCGGCCGCCGTCGGGCGCCGCACCTGCGCCACCCGACCTGGTAGTAGCGCCTCGGTGAGACAGTCGAGCGCCGCCAGCTTCGCGCTCCGGTCGGTCAGCACCGTGGCGCGCCCGAACAGCACCGCACTGCGGTAGTGCATCGAGGACTCGAACGCCGAGCGGGCGTAGACCAGGCCGTCGAAGGCGGTGACGGCGACGCTCACTGACGCACCGGCCGCCGCCCGGCGCAGCCACGGTGAACCGGTGGACCCGTGCAGCAGTAGCTGGTCGCCATCGCGCGCGCACGCAGTGGGCAGAACCAGTGGCTGGCCGTTATCGAGTACGACGCCGACGTGGGCGATGTGTACCTCGTCGAGCAGGGCATCCAGGGCGGCGCGGTCGGTGCGTTGCTTTTCGCGCAGTCGCGTGACCGCCGTCGGCGCTGGATCGCCGGGCGGCGGCTGGTCGGTCGGCGGCTGGTCGGTCGTCATCAGTGGCGCGCTCAGTGACCCAGCGCGCGATGCACCAGGCCGGCAGCAACCGAGGGGCGCCCGCTGCGCGATTCCGCCGAGTCCGCCCACGTCATCGCCTGCAGCGCCGCATTCGCGCCCAGCCAGCGCAGCGGTTCGGGCTCCCAACGCGGTGATCGGTGACCTACCCAGGGCAGCGAAGTCAGCTCGCTGGCCCGGCCGGTAAGCAGATCGGCCAGCGTCCGTCCGGCCAGGTTGCTGGTGGCCACGCCATCGCCGACGTAGCCGCCTGCGGCTGCAAGGCCGGTGGCGCCATCCAACGTCACCGATGCGTGCCAGTCCCGCGCAATCCCCAGCGGACCGCCCCAGCGATGGGTGATTGCGACGTCGGCAAGGTGCGGGAACATCTCCACCAAGGTCGCACGCAGCGCCGCGAACACCGCGTCGTCGGAGTCGAAGGCGGGGTCGATCCGGCTGCCGAAGTGATACGGCGCGCCACGGCCGCCGAACACCAGCCGGTCGTCGGCGGTGCGCTGGCCGTAGACGATGAGGTGCCGAAAATCGCTGAAGGTCTGGCGATGGGCGAGCCCGATCCGCTTCCACGCCGCCGCTGACAGCGGCTCGGTGGCGATGATCAGCGAATACACCGGCACCAGATCGCGGGCCGCGCCGGAGAGCTGGCTGGTGTACCCCTCGGTCGCACGGACGACGAAATCGGCCCGGATGTCGCCGCCGGTCGTGCGCACGATGCCCGGCTCGATGGTGGTGGCCGTCGTGTGCTCGTACAGGTCGGCACCGAGTGCGGTGACGACGTCGGCCAAACCCCACGCCAGCTTGCGGGGCTGGATCGCCGCACAGTGCGCAGTGAAGACGCCGCCCAGCACATCGGTCGCGTCCAGGTGGGCGCGGGCAGTGGCAGCGTCCAGCAGTGTGACGTCGTCGCCGAAACCGAACTCGGCAGCTTCGGCGACCTCGGCACGTGCCGCTTGGAGTTGCGCCGGTGACCGGGCAACGACGACGGTGCCGCCCATAGCCCAGTCGCAGTCGATGCCCTCGGACTCCACCACGCGGCCGATCTCGGCGACAGACGACTGCATGGCCCGGTACTGCGCGATCGCGGCATCGCGCCCGAACTCGCGCGACAACGTCGACAAACTCACCGGGTACAACGCCGAGCACCAGCCACCGTTGCGACCCGATGCGCCGAAGCCGGCGTACTCCGACTCCACCAGGACGACGTCGAGATCGGGCCGGGAACGAAGCAGGTAGTACGCCGTCCACAGGCCGGTGTAGCCGGCGCCGACGATGACGACGTCGGCACGTCGGTCGCCTGTCAGCGCCGGCCGAAGCTGAGCCGGCGCGCCGCCCCACAGCGAGGAGGTGCCTCTTGACTGTTCGGCTGAACCTCCGGCCGTGGTTGTCAGACCAGCACCTCGGCCAGCAGCGTCGCCTGCCGGCCCAGCGCCTGCGCGACGGGCTCGCTGATGATCTGCCCCTCGTGGGTGTTCAGTCCCAACGCCAGCGCGGGATCCGCACGTAAGGCGTCCCGCCAGCCAAGGTTGGCCAGCTCCACGGCGTAGGGCAGGGTGACGTTGGTCAAGGCATATGTCGACGTGTGCGGCACCGCGCCGGGCATGTTCGCGACGCAGTAGAAGACCGAGTCGTGCACTCGGTAGGTCGGGTCGTCATGGGTCGTGGGCCGGGAGTCCTCGAAGCAGCCGCCCTGGTCGATCGAGATGTCGACCAGCACCGAACCCGGTTTCATCCGTGACACCAGCTCGTTGCTGACCAGCTTGGGCGCCCGAGCGCCGGCGACCAGGACGGCACCGATCACGAGGTCGGCGTCCAACACCGCCTTCTCGAGCTCGTAGGCGTTGGACGTGACGGTCTGGCAGTGACCCTGGTAGATGGCGTCGATCTGGCGTAGCCGGGCAACGTTGCGATCCAGCAGCAACACCTCGGCCTGCATACCGAGTGCGATGGCGGCGGCGTTCTGCCCGGACACGCCGGCGCCGATGACGACGACCTTGGCCGCGTACACGCCCGGAACTCCGCCCATCAGCACACCGCGCCCGCCGCCCTGGCGCATGAGGTGGTAGGAACCCACCTGCGGCGCCAGCCGGCCGGCAACCTCGGACATGGGCGCCAGAAGGGGCAGCGTGCCGTCGGCAAGTTGCACGGTCTCGTAGGCGATGCCCGTCGTGCCCGCCGCGGTCAACGCGTCTGTGCACTCCGGCGAGGCGGCCAGGTGGAGATAGGTGAACAACACCTGATCCTTGCGCATCCGACCGTATTCCTCGGCGATCGGCTCCTTGACCTTGCAGATCAGCTCGCCGATGTCCCACACTGCGTCCGCGTCGGGCAGGATCGTCGCGCCGGCGGCGACGTAGTCGGTGTCGGGAATCGACGAGCCGACGCCCGCCGATTGCTGCACGTACACTTCGTGGCCGTTGCGGACGAACTCGTGCACGCCGGCCGGTGTGCAGGCCACGCGGTACTCGTTGTTCTTGACTTCCTTGGGGACACCGATCTTCATGGCAGCACTCCTTGTCCGGCAGACGGTCGGCAAACTGGAACTCGACGGGCTGATTGACAGCGCCCGTGCACAGCCATCCTCCTACAACCGCGTCCAAGCCTCGGTGAGCACCGAACGCAGGATCTGCTCCATCTCGTCGAACTCGGCCTGGCCGCAGATCAGCGGCGGAGCGAGCTGCACGACCGGATCGCCGCGGTCGTCGGCGCGGCAGTACAGCCCGGACTGGAACAGCGCGCCGGACAGGAATCCGCGCAGCAATCGCTCGGACTCGTCGTCGTCAAAGGTTTCCTTGGTGGCCTTGTCCTTGACCAACTCGATGCCGTAGAAATACCCGTCGCCGCGCACGTCGCCCACGATCGGCAGATCGGTCAGCTTCTCCAACGTGGACCGGAACGCGTCCTGATTGGCCAGCACGTTGCCCAGCAGATCCTCGCGCTCGAACAGGTCGAGGTTCGCCATCGCCACGGCCGCCGACACCGGGTGCCCACCGAAGGTGTAGCCGTGCGGGAAGTAGTCGCTGCCCGTCCAGAACGGTGCGGCGATCCTGTCGCTGACGATGCAGGCGCCGATGGGGGAGTAGCCGCTGGTGAGCCCCTTGGCGCAGGTGATCATGTCCGGGACGTAGTCGAACTTGTCGCAGCCGAACATCGTGCCCAACCGGCCGAAGGCGCAGATGACCTCGTCGGACACCAGCAGCACGTCATGGCGGTCGCAGATCTCTCGCACCCGCTGGAAGTAACCGGGTGGAGGCGGGAAGCAGCCGCCGGAGTTCTGCACCGGCTCGAGGAAGACGCACGCGACGGTGTCCGGGCCCTCCATCTCGATCGCGATCTCGATCTGGTCGGCCGCCCAGCGCCCGAAATCTTCCAGGTCGTCGCCGTGCTCAGGCGCGCGGTAGAAGTTGGTGTTGGGCACCTTGATGCCGCCGGGCACCAGCGGCTCGAACATCTGCTTGGCCGCCGGAATGCCGGTGATCGACAACGCCCCCTGGGGGGTGCCGTGGTAGGCCACCGCTCGGGAGATGACCTTGTGCTTCATCGGCTTGCCGACGAGCTTGAAGTACTGCTTGGCCAGCTTCCAGGCCGTCTCGACGGCCTCGCCGCCGCCGGTGGTGAAGAAGACCTTGTTCAGATCCCCCGGAGCGTAGGAGGCCAGTCGGTCGGCCAGCTCGATCGCCGGCGGGTGGGCGTAGGACCAGAGCGGGAAGAACGCCAGCTGCTTGGCCTGTTCGTAGGCCGCGCGGGCCAGTTCTTCGCGCCCGTGCCCGGCCTGGACGACGAACAGCCCAGAAAGCCCGTCAAGATAGGTCTTGCCGTGGCTGTCGGTGATCCGAGCGCCCTCGCCCCGCACGATGGTGGGCACCGGGGAGTCGGCATAGGACGACTGGCGGGTGAAGTGCATCCACAGGTGGTCGTAGGCCGAGCGGGCGAGGTCGTCGCCCAGGTGTCCGGGCGCTGTTTCCGTGGGGGCGGTTACGGGCGACTGGTCGGTGATGGTCACTGCTGACTCGCTTCCGGGCACCCAGAATTAGTGGATGCCCCAGTTGTAGGTCTGCTTCTTGAGCCGGAGGTACATGAACGATTCGGTGCGCCGGATTCCAGCGATGCCGCGGATGCGGCGCAGCACCTCGAGGAGATGGTCGTCGTCCACCGCCAGCACTTCGCAGATGATGTCGAACGACCCAGCCGTGATCACGACGTAGTCGACATCGGTGATCATGCACAGCTCATCGGCCACCGCTTCCAGATCGCCGTCCACGTTGACGCCGATCATGGCCTCACGGTGGAATCCGGTCTGTAGTGGATCGGTGACCGCGACAATCTGAATGACGCCGGAGTCGGTGAGCTTCTGCACGCGCTGGCGAACAGCCGCCTCAGACAGCCCGACCGCCTTGCCGATGGTGGCGTAGGCCCGGCGGCCGTCTTCCTGCAGCTGCGTGATGATCTTCTTGGACGTTTCGTCGATCTGCATGTCACCGGCTTCCAGCCTGAGGTGCTTGCCATTGTGCCGTATTGATCATCGTCTGGCAACACCTTTTCGTTGCGAACTGCCCCTAACAGGTATGGAATTCGTCGCGATGAGCCGCAAATCGCAACGGGTTACGCGGTGGCGGCAGTAACGCTTGTCTGGCTAGACCTTGCGCAAACTCGTCGCTCCACCGTCGCCGGTCGAGTGGCCGATACCGCCCGGACCCGCCAAATCCGAAGTGAGTACAGCGTCGTCGGGAAGGAACGTCGGCGTGCTCCTGTTGAGCGTTTCGCCGCGGAAGAACGCCCGATACACCCGCGTGCAAAGGAGCATGAGAAGCACTCCCACCACCATCGACCCGATGCCGAGGATGAAGGCGAAGCCGATCTGCCAGTGCGGTGCGAACGGCATGTGCCACACGACGTAGCTGTTGACCGGCTTCCAGTCCTGGACCGCGGTAAGGATCAACCCGGCGAACAGCATCAGCCCGCCAAGGGCCGGAATGATTCCGCGCAGGAACAGATTCTTCACGCCGCTCAGTTCTCGGCGGTAGTACCAGGCGCACGCGAAGCCGGTCAGCCCGTAATAGAACGCGATGAGCATTCCGATCGCGGTTACCGCGTCGGCAATCAGACCGGCATCGGAGTAGAAGTTCACCGCCACGTAGAACAGTGCCGAGACCCCGCCCATCCAGAGCGTGGACTGCGTGGGGGTCAGGTACTTCGCGCTCACGTGTGCAAACCGGGCCGGGATCGACCGATAGGCCGCCATTGACAGCGTGGTTCGTGCGGTGGGCAGGATCGTCGTCTGCGTCGACGCGGCCGCCGACGTCAGCACCAGCAGGATGAGCAGCTTGCCCATCACCGAGCCGAAGCCCGACGTGCCGAAGACTGCGTTGCCGACGACGGACAGGATGTCCGATGAGTTGTCCGCGTTGGCCAGGCCGATGCCTTTGTCACCCACACCGGCGAAGGCCTGCGCGGCCACGCCGACGATGACGTAGGTGACCAGCAGCAGCACGGTGGAAATGACCGCCGCGCGGCCCGGGGTCTTGTCGCGGTCCTTGGTCTCCTCGTTCACCGAGACCGCGGAGTCCCAGCCCCAGTAGATGAACAGCATCAGGATGATGCCTTGAGCGAAGGTGTTGATGCTTCCGATGTGGAACGGGTTGAACCACGACAGCGAGGGATGCATGGCGGTGGCGGGCCCGCTGTTGCCGTAAACCTTGACCAAGGCGGTGACCGCGAAGATCACCAGCACGACTACCTCCAGCGCCAATAGGAACTGCTGGATGCGCGCGGACAGCTCGATGCCCCGGTAGCAGATCCAGGTCATTACGGCCATCCACAGCAGGCCCACCAACAGCACCCAGCCGCTGGCGGCATTGCTGCCGATGCCGTCGGCGCCGAAGAGCAGGAACACGTACTGACCGGCCACCTGGGCCAGCGAAGCCATGACCAGCACGTCGGCGGCGATAATGCCCCAGCCGCCCAGCCAGCCCGTCTTGGGGCCGAATGCTTTCGTCGCCCAGGTGAAGGTGGTGCCGCAGTCGGGCTCGCGCTTGTTGAGCTGTTGGTAGCCGATGGAGACGAACAAGATCGGCACGAACGCCAGCACGATGATCGCCGGCGACTGCAGTCCGACAAGGGCGACGATGAAACCGAGCGTGGCGGCCAGGCTGTAGGCCGGGGCCGTCGACGCAACGCCGATCACGATGCTGGAGGCGAGCCCGAGGGCGCCGGTTTTGAGCCCTTTGCCACCATCGTCGGCGGAGGGATGACGTTCGGTCACTGTGCTCATCGGCGGCTCTTCCGGTCGCAGGGCGTATCGGTGTTCTGCGTTTATCGCAGGGTTTGCCCGTAAAGGCAAGTCCATTCGCGTTATGAGTGTGTTTCCAGCGGTGGATTCCGTTGTCGGAACGCCTCTATAGTGCCGGCATGCGTCTTCTCATCGTCGGTGCCGGCGGGGTCGGTTCGGCGGCTGGTTTGATCGCCGCCCGGCGGGCCGTGTTCGAAGCCGTCATCATGGCCGACTACGACCTTGATCGGGCCCACGCGGCGGCGCGGAACACGCACGACGACCGCTTCTCCGCCCGTCAGGTCGACGCCTCCGACCAGTCGGCGATCGAGGCACTGATCGCCGAGGTCCATGCCGACGCCGTCCTGGGCGCAACCGATCCACGCTTCACAATGCCGATCTTCCGCGCTGCGCTGAAGTGTGGGATTCACTATCTGGACATGGCGGCGTCACTGTCCGTGCCGCATCCCGAGCGGCCCTACGAGCAGACCGGCGTGAAGCTGGGCGACGAGCAGTTCGCGCTGGACGGGCAGTGGGTCGACGCCGGCCGGTTGGCCGTCGTCGGCATGGGTGTCGAACCCGGGCTGTCCGATGTATTCGCCCGCCACGCAGCCGACGAGTTGTTCAGCGAGATCGACGAGGCCGGTGTGCGCGACGGCGCCAATCTCGTCGTCGAGGGGTACGACTTCGCGCCCTCGTTCTCCATCTGGACCACGATCGAGGAGTGCCTCAACCCGCCGGTGGTCTATGAAAAGAACCGTGGCTGGTTCACCACCGAGCCGTTCTCGGGCGCGGAGATCTTCGACTTCCCGGAGGGCATCGGACCGGTGGAATGCGTCAACGTCGAGCACGAGGAGGTGCTGCTGATTCCGCGCTGGCTCGACGTCAAGCGGGCGACGTTCAAGTACGGGCTGGGTCAGGACTTCATCGACGTGCTGCAGACGCTGCACAAACTCCGACTGGACTCCACCGCCGGCGTGAGCGTCGACGCCACGCTGCCCGACGGTAGCCGAGCGAAGGTGACGGTCTCACCACGCGACGTGGTGGCCGCGGCACTTCCCAACCCGGCCGAACTCGGACCCAGGATGACGGGCAAGACCTGCGCCGGACTGTGGGTGCGTGGCACCGGCAAGGACGGCCAACCGCGCTCGACGTATCTGTACCACGTCGTGGACAACGAGTGGTCGATGCGCGAATACGGAGCCCAGGCCGTTGTGTGGCAGACCGCGGTCAATCCGATCGTCGCGCTGGAGTTGATCGCCACCGGGCAGTGGAGCGGTGCCGGCGTCGTCGGGCCCGAGGCGTTGCCGGCCCGGCCGTTCCTGGACCTTCTGGCCGGGGACTACCAGTCGCCGTGGGGACTGCGCGAACTGCCGGTCTGATCGCTGGCCGGCACCAGTCAGCGCCGGAACGAGTGCTTGCGGTAGTGCGAATCGGCGATGAGGCCGACGACGAGCAGCCCGATGCAGAGCAGGATGCCCGCGGTGCCGGCGTTGTTGTAGTGCGTGGACGTCAGGCCGATCAGCAGCACGAGTATCGAGATCACGCCACCGATGCGCGCCAGCTTGCTGAAGTCGGCGTGCCAGCCCCAGTCCTCAGGCTTCTCGTGCGTGATCGGGTGCTGGTCTGCGCTGATATCGATTCCGGCATGCTTCGACGCGCGCTCGACGGCTGACATGACCCAATTCTGACACGGGTGCGCCCGGCAGCGAGAATGGCCTGGTGAGCTCCCACGCAAGGCCCGCCGATCCGCAAGTCCGGCGGGTGACGCTGCTGGGCAGTACCGGTTCCATCGGCACCCAGACCCTGGACGTCATTGCCCGCGCCGACGGTCGATTCGATGTTGCCGCGCTGGCCAGCGGTGGATCGAACCTGCCGGCCCTGGCCGACCAGGTTCTCAGCGCGCGCCCGAGCGTCGTGGGCGTGAGCCGAGCCGGCGCCGGGCAGCAGCTGCGTGAACTTCTGCGTCCGCGCTGGTCGGACGGCCCGCTGCCCGAGATCATCGACGGCCCGGGCGCCGCGGTCGAGATCGCCGCTCGTGAAGCCGACGTCGTGCTTAACGCCGTCGCCGGACACCAGGGCCTGCGTGCCACCCTGGCCGCCCTGGAAGCCGGGCGGACCGTGGCGCTGGCGAACAAGGAATCACTGATCGCGGGTGGTCCGCTGGTGCTCGAGCGCGCCCGGCCCGGCCAGCTGATCCCGGTCGATTCTGAGCACTCGGCGCTCGCGCAGTGCCTGCGCTCGGGCACCGCGGCCGAAGTTCGGCGCCTGGTGGTAACCGCCAGTGGCGGCCCGTTCCGCGGGCGCAACCGCAGCGAGCTCGCCGATGTCACGCCCGCGCAGGCGATGGCCCATCCCACCTGGGCGATGGGTCCGTTGATCACCATTAACAGCGCCACGCTGGTCAACAAAGGCCTCGAGGTTATCGAGGCACGGCTGCTGTTCGACGTGCCTTATGACCGCATCGACGTCGTCGTCCATCCGCAGTCGGTGGTGCACTCCATGGTCGAGTTCGTCGACGGTGCCACCCTGGCGCAGGCGAGCCCACCTGACATGTGCCTGCCGATCGCGCTCGCGCTCGCCTGGCCCGAGCGCGTGCCGGGCGCGGCGAAACGGCTGGACTGGACCACCGCGACCGCGTGGACGTTCGAACCGCTCGACGATGTCGCCTTTCCCGCGGTGATGCTGGCGCGCGAAGCCGGCGCTGCCGGCGGCTGCGCGCCCGCTGTGTACAACGCCGCCAACGAGGATCTGGTCGAGGCGTTCACGTCGGGCCGCTGCAGCTTCCTCGACATCACCGACGGGATCGCGGCGGTGCTCGAGCAGTGGCTGGCCTCTCACCATGCCGCCGCGGGAACCCCCGGTACCGTCGAAGACGTTGAACAGGCGCAGGACTGGGCTCGCCGCGAGACTGAACGGTATCTGAACCGCGCCCGGTAGACGCAGTCCGTTACGCGGGGAGCAATCGAGAGGCACCGGATGCTGTACACCCTGGGCGTGCTGGCCTTCGCCTTCGGCCTGCTCGCCTCGATCGCGTTGCATGAGATAGGCCACCTGGTGCCGGCCAAGAAGTTCGGCGTCAAGGTCACGCAATACATGGTCGGGTTCGGTCCGACGCTCTGGTCACGCCGACGTGGGGAGACCGAGTACGGCGTCAAGGCGATTCCGCTTGGTGGATACATCCGCATGATCGGCATGATTCCGCCGCGCCAGGACGGTAGCCGCTCGCGGTGGCCGCGGCGGTTGGCCACGATGGCCGAGGACTTCCGGGCCAGCAGTCGCGCCGATGTCCAGCCTGAGGACGGCCCGCGCGAGTTCTACCGCCTGGCGCCCTGGAAGAAAATCATCGTCATGGTCGGCGGGCCGTCCATGAACCTGCTGATCTACGTCGTGCTGACGGTGCTTCTACTCGGCGCGATCGGGGTGAAGCAGCCCACGAACCGGGTCGCCGACGTCTCGCGCTGCGTGGTGCCCGCCGGTGCCACCGCACCTGCGCTGCCCGTCGACGGCTCGTGTCCTACCGGCACCCAGCCGGCTCCGGCCGCGTCGGTACTGAAATCCGGCGACCGGATCTTGGCCGTCAATGGCGTACCGATGAAGAAGTGGACCGACACGGTCAAGGTCATCGAGCGCTCGGCCGGCACATCGCTCACCCTGCGCATCGCCCGAGCCGGCCGGGATCTCGACGTGCGCCTGACCCCGGTGCGCAACCTCAAGTACGTCGACGACACCAGCAACCGGACCAAGGTTGCCGGCTTCATCGGCGTGGGCACCACCGATACCTATCAGCGGGTCAGCCCGATCGCGATCCCCGGCCAGATCGGCACCCAGTTCCTCCGGGGCGTCGATGCGCTGGGCAACTTCCCGGCCAAGATCGGCAGCCTGTTCGGCACCGTGTTCCAGGGCCATCAGCGCGATGCGCAGGGCGCTGTGGGCGTCGTCGGCCTGGGCCGGATGGGCGGGCAGGTGGCGTCGTCATCGTTGGACGTGCTGGACAAGATTTACTTCCTGCTCGCGCTGCTGGCCGGGGTCAACCTGCTGCTGTTCCTGTTCAACCTGGTGCCGCTGTTGCCGCTCGACGGCGGGCACGTCGCCGGCGCCATGCTGGAGATCGTCAAGCGCAGGCTGGCCGAATGGCGTGCTGGGCGCCGGCGCGCGCCCGGCGAGGTGCAACCGCCCCGACGCCTGATCTACGTCGACACCGCGCAGATGGTGCCCGTTCTGTACGGCGTCGCCTCGATCCTGCTTGCCTTCACCTTGCTCGTCGTCTACGCCGACATTGTCTCTCCGATAAACCTGACCGGCTGACCGCGCCGCCGAACGAGCCAGGCGTCGCCCGACGAGCGGATAATGAGAAACGTGACCATTGCTCCGGTGTCGCTCGGCATGCCCACGATCGGTTCGCTTCCCGAGCCACCTCCGGTGCTAGCACCGCGGCGGATGTCACGCCAGATCCAGGTCGGCAAGGTGGCCGTGGGCGGTGGCGCGCCCGTCTCGGTGCAGTCGATGACCACGACGCTGACTTCTGACATCAACGCCACCTTGCAGCAGATCGCAGAGCTGACCGCCTCCGGTTGCGACATCGTGCGGGTGGCCTGCCCCACCCAGGACGACGCCGACGCACTGCCCGCGATTGCTAGGAAGTCCCAGATCCCGGTGATCGCCGACATCCACTTCCAGCCCAAGTACGTGTTTGCCGCTATCGACGCCGGATGCGCGGCTGTGCGAGTGAATCCGGGCAACATCAAGGCCTTCGACGACAAGGTGGGCGAAATTGCGCGGGCGGCGGCGTCGGCAGGCGTGTCGTTGCGCATCGGGGTCAACGCAGGATCGCTGGACAAGCGGCTGCTGGCCAAGTACGGCAAGGCAACGCCCGAGGCGCTGGTGGAGTCCGCACTCAACGAGGCGGCGCTGTTCGAGGAGCACGACTTCCGCGACTTCAAGATCTCGGTGAAGCACAACGACCCGGTGATCATGGTGCGCGCCTACGAGCTGCTCGCCCAGCAGTGCGACTATCCACTGCACCTCGGTGTCACCGAGGCCGGCCCGATCTTCCAGGGCACCATCAAGTCCTCGGTAGCCTTCGGCGCGCTGCTCAGCCAGGGCATCGGTGACACCATCCGGGTCTCGCTGTCCGCGCCACCGGTCGAGGAGATCAAGGTCGGGCTGGCCATTCTGGAGTCGCTGAATCTGCGTCAGCGCCGGCTGGAGATCGTGTCCTGCCCCTCGTGCGGGCGCGCCCAGGTCGACGTCTACACCCTTGCCGAGCAGGTCACCGAGGGCCTGGCCGGAATGACGGTGCCGCTGCGGGTGGCGGTCATGGGGTGCGTCGTCAACGGCCCGGGTGAGGCCCGCGAGGCAGACTTGGGTGTGGCCAGCGGTAACGGCAAGGGCCAGATTTTCGTACGGGGCGAGGTGGTCAAGACCGTGCCCGAGTCGATGATTGTCGCGACGCTGATCGAAGAGGCGCGGCGGCTTGCGGCGGAGATGGAGCAGACGGCGACGGTGTCGGGAGCGCCCGTCGTGGCGGTGCGGTGACAGTGCCCTACGTCGCTGCGCCGGCCCGCATCTGTGGCGAACGACTGCAAATCGGGCCGGTAACGTTCCGACAGTGACGATCGCGCCCGCACCCGTCGGGATGCTGTGCGACGCCGATCGCGCGGCGGTACTGGAGCTGCTCGAGCAGGATCCGGTCGGCCAGTGTGTGTTGCACTCCAGGGTCGCCGGTGCGCGCAGCCTCACCCCCTTCGACCTCGGCGGGCAGCTGTGGGGTCTGCACGACTCCGCCGGTCTGCGCGCGGCGATCTTCAAGGGCGGAAATCTGATGCCTGTGGCCGGCTCGGGCGCCGATCTGCACACCATCGCCACCCGGCTCGCCGCTCGGCCCCGGACGTTCTCCTCCATCGTCGGCCATCGTGCAGATGTGGACGCGATCTGGCCGGCGTGCAATGCCCGCTGGGGCCGAGCGCGGGTACGGCGCGCCGACCAGCCGCTGCTCGTCGCCGACCGAGCCGCCGACGTTGCGCCCGACCCCCTGGTACAGGTCGTGACACCGCGGCAGCTGCCGCGCTACCTCCCGGCGGCACTGGCGATGTTCAGCGAGGAACTCGATCTGCAGGCGCCGCGCGCGGACGCCCGGTCCCCCTACCGCGCGCGGGTGGCCCAGTTGATCGACGCCGGCTTGGCGTTGGCCCGTTTCGACGACGACGGCCGCGTGATCTTCAAGGCGGAGATCGCCGCCGTGTCTCCGCGATGTACTCAAATCCAGGGCGTCTGGGTCGAGCCAGGCCTGCGGGGTCGCGGAATGGGTACCGCCGCGACGGCTGCAGTGCTGGCTGCCGCGCTGAAGTTGGCGCCCACGGCGAGCCTCTACGTCAACGACTACAACCAGGCCGCCCGGGCGATGTATCGACGGCTGGGCTTTCGGCAGGTGGGCACCTTCTCGACGGTGCTGTTCTGATCCCGCACTTTCGCCGGGATCGAGAACAGGTTGCATGACGATCCAAGTGGGTCAGGCTGGCCTTGGTCAGGAAGGGAGCTGAGATGGCCGGCGTTGCGATCGAGGCGGTTCTGTTTGACTGGGGTGGAACCCTGACGCCATGGCACAACCTGGAACCGCAGCTGGGTTGGGCGGCGCTGACCGACGATGTCGAGCGGGCAGCGGCGTTGCGGTCGGCCGAGGCCGCCGTGTGGATGCGCAGCCGCGACCATCACCGCAGCGGCACGCTGGCCGAGATCCTCACCGCCGCGGGGCATGAACCCGACCAGGGCGCGCTCGCCCGCTATCACGCGTGGTGGGACGAGCACACGATCACCGATCCGGCTGCCGCGGGAATGCTGCGGGCTCTGCGCTCGGCCGGGCTCAAGACCGGAGTTCTCTCCAACACCCTGTGGCCTCGGCACCGCCACGAAGAGATCTTCGCCCGCGACGGCATCCTGGACCTACTCGACGGCGCGGTATACAGCAGCGAGATCGAATGGTCCAAGCCTCATCCGCTGGCGTTTCGGGCCGCACTGGACGCAGTGGGAGTGCAGGACCCGGCGCGGGCAGTGTTCGTCGGCGACCGTCGGTTCGACGACATCTGGGGAGCGTCGTCGATGGGTATGCGCACGATTCTTCTTCCGCACAGCGAGATACCCGCAGATCAGATCGGGCACACGGTGGCCGACGCAGACGCCATCGTGTCCAGCCTCAGCGAGATACCCGCCGTGGTGGCTCGATGGCGCGCCGGTCAGCCGTCGGCCTCCGCGGAGAACAGCCCTGCCCTACCGGAGGGCAGCTGACGTCGAACCCGCGCAAGCCGGCGAAGTCGCCCGGCGGTTCAGATGCCGGGAAAAGCCGTTGTCGGTGTGCTGGGTGTCAGCAGGGCGCGCCACCGCATCGCGCGCACCGCGCAGGCGGTCAGTGCTTGCACCGCGTCGGCGCGCAGCGCGGCAGTGCCGGCTGTCCCAGTATTGCCCGCCGCGACCGCGACGACGTAGCGCCACTGGCGGCAGCACGCCGTTTCCAGGTCCAGCGCATACCGATGCGCCACTGCCGCAGATGTCAATGGATTTGGCGCCGGATAACTCGCCGCGCTGGCCGCGGGGACGACGCCGGCCGCGGTGAGGGTCGTGAGCAAGGTGTTGCGCCGGCCTCGGTGCGCGGCCTCGTCGGTCCGGGCCAGGGTGCGCCCGGCTCTGGACACCACCGGGCCCAGCGCGGCGTATCCGAAGATGGCAGCGTGTTCGGCCTGCAGGGCAAGCTGTAGGGCACCGACGACGGCTGCGGTCAGAACTGGCGCGCCCGTCATACCAACCACGCGGCATGCGACGCCTCGCACGCCGAGATGCTCGCCAGCAGCGGGGCCAGCTGCGTCGACGCCGTCGCGCAGTCGTGAGCCGCGGCCGCCGCCGCGGCGGACTCCCACCGCCTCAGGTCAGCGGTGCATGACAGCGCCCCAGACGGCGCGCCGCCCGACTTCGCCGCCGGAGAGTTAGCCGCTGCAGAGGAAGTCGCTGCCGAGGACGCCGCTGGGGATGTGCTGGCCGCCGCGTTGGTGGGCAGCAACAACGCCTGCAGTGCCTGCCGGTGCGCGCGGTGATCGGCCTGCAGGACGGTGGCGGACGGGGCAAGGCCCGGATTCGCGGCAACGGCGCGGTGCAGGCGCTCGAGAAGCGCGGACTCCCGGTCGATAGCCGCGAGCAGAACAGGGTTCTGCGCTGCGGCAGTGCCGACGCTGCGCTGCGGTTCGTCGGTCGATCTGGCCGCGGAACCGGTAGCAACGCCGACACCGACACCGATCCCGGCGGCGCCGACGGCGAGAAGGCCGGTGCCCAGAATCGTGCGTCGAGAGATATCGCTCATGTCCCGGTCAGTGTGTCAGAACCTGCGGCGCGTCGGGCGCGGGCGGTCTAGGCTGTCCGTCCTAGGCCGTCCCACGCGTGGCGATAGTTCACACGCGGAACCAGTTGGCGGCCGACGACCAGCTCCGGCTCTGGATGTCCCAGTGCGGCGTCAGCGTCCGGTGAATTGAATAGGAGCGCAGCCATGTCCGCCATCGAGCAGCAGCGTTCGCAACTCGTCGATCGACTCACTCCTCTGGTTGTCGAGTGCGGGTTCGACGTCGACGACATCGTCGTCACCCGCGTCGGTCGCCGGTTCTTGGTGCGCGTCACGATCGACGCCGAAGGCGGCATCGGAGTCGACGACATCGCCCGCGTCAGTCGTGTTTTGGACGAGGCCCTGGACGCTGCCGATCCGTTCGCCGATCCGTTCGTCCTCGAGGTCAGCTCGCCCGGCGTGGATCGCCCGCTGACCACTGCCACGCACTGGCAGCGCAACGTCGCTCGCCTCGTGCGGGTGGACGTGGCAGGCAAGCCCGTCACGGGTCGAATCACGTCCGCCGACGCCGGCACCGTGGTGCTCGACGTGGACGGATCGCGTCAAGAGTTTGCGCTGTCGGCGCTGGGAGCGGGCAAGGTGCAAGTCGAATTCAACCGGCCGGGAGAGGCGTCGAGCGCTACTGATTCGGCGACGGCGCAACCTGGGCGAGCGCACAGCCACGACACGACCGACACGAAGAAGGGCTGAGGCCGTGGTCGCCGTCGACATTGCTGCTCTGCGCAGCATCGAAAGAGACAAGGAAATACCGTTCGACACCGTGCTGACGGCGATCGAGCATGCGTTGCTGATGGCCTACCGGCACACCTCGCACCCGATGCCGCATGTCCGGGTTGCCGTCGACCGGGTCAGTGGTTCGGTGACGGTGTGGGCGCAGGAGTTCGGCGCCGACGGGGCGCTGATCGAGGAGTTCGACGACACCCCCGCCGATTTCGGCCGGGTGGCGGCGATGACGGCCAAGCAGGTCATTCTTCAGCGGCTTCGCGACGCCGCTCACGAGCAGGTCTACGGCGAGTTCTCAGGCCGCGAAGGCGACATCGTCACCGCCGTCGTCACCCAGGACGCACAGGCTGCCGCGCGCGGCATCGTCGTGGTGGAGATCGGCGCCATCGAGGCGGTGATGCCGCAGTCCGAACAGGTCTACGGCGAGGTGTACGAGCATGGCACCCGGCTGCGCTGCTACGTGCTGAGCGTCACCCGCGGCATGCGCGGGCTGCAGGTGACCGTGAGCCGGACCCATCCCAACCTCGTTCGACGGCTGTTCGCGCTGGAAGTACCCGAGATTGCCGACGGCAGCGTCGAGGTGATGGCGGTGGCTCGCGAGGCCGGTCACCGGTCCAAGATCGCCGTGCGCAGCACCGTGTCGGGGCTCAACGCCAAGGGTGCCTGCATCGGCCCGATGGGGTCGCGGGTGCGCAATGTGGTGGCCGAGCTGCACGGCGAGAAGATCGACATCATCGACTATGCCGACGATCCGGCGCGCTTCGTCGGCAACGCGCTCAGCCCAGCCCAAGCGCTGCAGGTGGACGTCGTCGACGCCGCGGCCCGAGCCGCCCGCGTCGTGGTGCCCGATTTTCAGCTTTCGCTCGCCATCGGCCGAGAAGGGCAGAACGCGCGGCTGGCGGCTCGGTTGACCGGCTGGCGCATCGACATCCACAGTGACGCCGAGCCTGTCGTCGACCACCCAGCCAGCTCAGCCGAGGATGCCGGTTCGGGCGCACCATCGGCGCAGTAGCAACGGCACAGCCGCGCGCCGCGGCCATTCCAGGCAGTAAGCGGGCAGGAGTATGGTGTAACGGCCGGGGAACGTTATCGGCATGTCCCGCCTGCGGTCGAGCGGAATCGGGGAGTCATCTTCCAGGGTCCAGTTCGCACGTGTGTGGGATGCCGGCAGCGTGCCTCGGCCGCTGAGTTGCTTCGCGTCGTCGCCCGATCGCAGCCCGCCCACGCCACTGCTTCATCGGTGGTGACGGTGCTACGCGCGGATCCTCGCCGGCGTGAACTTGGTCGAGGTGCCTGGGTACATCCGGACGAGGCTTGCGTGAGCAAGGCAGTACGCCGTCAGGCCTTCGTCCGGGCGCTCATGCTGGCGGCATCGGTCGACGCAGCCGATGTGGTGGCCTTCGTCGCCCGAGCGGTAGCACTACCGAGTCCGACAGCAGACCGCACAGCAGGGTCGGACAAGGGCCCGGCGCACAGCAAGGCAGAACAGCAGGATCGAGAGCAGCATCATCGTGGGGCAGCTGACCGGCCGCAGACCACGTAACGGAGAAGGCGAGAAGAAGCACCATGAGCCACCGATGAAGCACCTGCGATGAGTGTGAATTCCCACTAGAGCCAGCGCGGTCGACCGCCTGGCTCATCCTCGAGAAGGAGTGCCGTGCCAGGCAAGCCCCGCGTCCATGAGCTCGCGAAAGAGCTCGGTGTCACCAGCAAGGACGTTCTCGTCAAGCTCGGAGAGCTCGGCGAATACGTGAAAGGACCGTCCTCGACGGTCGAAGCACCGGTAGTGCGCAAGCTGCGCGAGGCGATGCCCGCGGTGGCAGCACCCGTCAAGGCGGCTCCGGCCGTGAAGGCAACAACTGACTCACCAGCTGCCGCGTCGAATGGGTCGCCGCCGGCGACACCACCTACGGCGCCCGCGCCCGAAGTCCCTGCTACACCCACTACTCCGGCACCAAGTGTCGGAACGCCGATGCCTGGTCCGGCTGTGCGTACTCCCGAGCCGCAGCCGATGGCTGCAACCGTTGCACCGATCGCACCAGCAACCGCGGCCCCGCCCGTCAGCGCCGATGCAGGCACGGTTCCCGGCCCGCGTCCGGGTACCCCACGCGTAGGCAACAACCCGTTCGGAACCGGTCCGCGCACGACGTCGACGCGTCCGACGACGCCCGGGGTTGCGCCGCGTCCCGCCGGCCCGCCCAGCATGCCCCGTCCGGGTGGAGCATCAGGGATGCCGCCGCGACCCGGCGGCCCTCGTCCCAACCCCGGCATGATGCCGTCTCGCCCGAGCCCCAGCACCGGTACCGGCCGTTCCGGTCCCGGTGGCTTCGTCCGTCCAGGCGGTCCGCCGTCCCGGCCCGGCGCCGGCTCTGTCCGTCCCGGGAGCACTCCGGGCGCCGGCAACTACCGCGGTGGCGCGCCAGGTGCCGGGCCCAACACCCGGCCGGGCAGTCCGCCGGCCGGCGGTGGCGCCGGATTCGCCCCTCGTCCTGGCGGTGGCGGTGGCGGTGGCGGCGCAGGTAACCGTCGCGGTGGCCTCACGGCCGGCGCCTTCGGTCGCGGCCCCAACGGCCGTCCTCAGCGCGGGCGCAAGAGCAAGAAGCAGCGGCGTCAGGAATTCGACAACATGTCCGCGCCCAGCCTGGGCGGTGTGCAGGTTCCGCGCGGCAACGGTGACGTAGTCAAACTGGCTCGTGGATCGTCGCTGTCGGACTTCGCCGACAAGATCGACGCGAATCCGGCCTCGCTGGTAACTGTGCTGTTCCATCTGGGCGAGATGGTCACCGCTACTCAGTCGGTCAATGAAGAAACCCTGCAGCTGCTGGGTGCTGAGCTGAACTACACCGTGCAGGTCGTCAGTCCTGAGGACGAGGACCGCGAACTGCTGGAATCCTTCGACATCACCTTCGGCCGCAACGACGGCGACGAGGACGATCTCGTTGAACGTCCGCCGGTCGTCACGGTCATGGGCCACGTCGACCACGGAAAGACGCGCCTGCTCGACGCCATCCGGTCCACCAACGTTCTGGAGGGCGAAGCCGGCGGCATCACCCAGCACATCGGTGCCTACCAGGTCAGCGTCGGCCACGAGGGCGTCGAACGGCCGATCACGTTCATCGACACTCCCGGCCACGAGGCGTTCACCGCCATGCGTGCGCGCGGTGCGAAGGTCACCGACATCGCGGTGTTGGTGGTCGCCGCCGACGACGGCGTCATGCCGCAGACGGTGGAGGCGCTCAACCACGCGTTGGCAGCCGACGTTCCGATCGTCGTCGCGGTGAACAAGATCGACAAGGAAGGCGCGAACCCGGCCAAGGTCCGCCAGCAGCTCACCGAATACGGGCTGGTGGCTGAGGAGTACGGCGGCGAGACGATGTTCGTCGACGTCTCGGCACGCGCCGGCACCGGCATCGACCAGCTTCTGGAAGCGGTTCTGCTGACGGCGGACGCCTCGTTGGACCTGCGTGCCAACGCCACGCAGGACGCCCAGGGTGTGGCCATCGAGGCCCACCTCGACCGCGGTCGGGGCCCAGTTGCAACGGTGCTGGTCCAGCGCGGAACGCTGCGGGTGGGCGACTCCATCGTCGCCGGTGATGCCTACGGCCGCGTTCGGCAGATGCTCGACGAGCACGGCACCCCGGTGGTCGAGGCCTTCCCGGCACGTCCGGTGCAGGTGCTCGGTCTGACCTCGGTGCCCGGCGCCGGCGACACGTTCCTCGTAGTCGAGGAAGACCGCAAAGCACGTCAGATCGCCGAGCGGCGAGCCACCCGGGAACGCAACGCCAGCCAGGCCAAGACCCGCAAGCGGGTCAGCCTGGAGGATTTGGACAGCGTGCTCAAGGCCGGTGCGGCCAGCACTCTCAACCTGATCCTCAAGGGCGACAACTCCGGCACCGTCGAGGCGCTGGAGGAAGCGCTGCTGGGGCTCGAGGTGCCCGACGAGGTGTCGCTGCGGATCATCGACCGCGGTGTCGGTGGCATCACCGAGACCAACGTCAACCTGGCCTCGGCCTCGGACGCCATCATCATCGGCTTCAATGTGCGCGCCGAGGGCAAGGCAACCGAACTGGCGACCCGCGAGGGTGTGGAGATCCGGTACTACACGGTCATCTACGCAGCCATCGACGAGATCGAGGCGGCACTCAAGGGCCTGCTCAAGCCCGAGTACGAAGAGGTCCAGCTGGGCACCGCCGAGGTCCGCGAGGTGTTCCGTGTGCCCCGTATCGGCAACGTGGCCGGTTCCCTGGTCCGCTCGGGCACAATCCGCCGCAACTCCAAGGCGCGGCTGCTGCGCGATGGCGCCGTGGTCGCCGACAATCTCACCGTCGAGTCGCTGCGTCGGTTCAAGGACGACGCGACCGAGGTCCGCGACGGCTTCGAGTGCGGTATCGGGCTGGGCTCGTTCAACGACATCAAGCCTGAGGACGTCATCGAGACGTTCGAAATGCGGGAGAAGCCGCGGGCGTAACGTTGGGTCGCGCGCGATGAGGATCGACCTGCCTGCTGGAACTGCATCTTTACGCAGCCAGGTCGACCCTCATCGCGCGCCCCGTCGTTCACCCTCGGGAGGTGTTGGCTTTGGTGGTGGGCACCTTGGTTCTTGACCTTTTGCTCGGGGATGTTCATTCGCTGAAGGAGAAGCGGGCGGTGGTGCGGCCGGTGGTGGCTGAGCTGCGGCGGCGCTATGAGGTCGCTGCCGCGGAGACCGGCGCTCAGGATTTACACCGGCGCTGTGAGGTGTCGGTAGCAGTGGTCAGCTCCACCCACGAACATGCCCGAACGGTGCTCGAAGCGTGTGAGCGCAGTGTTGCAGGCCGCCCGGAGCTGGAGGTTCTGTCGACTCGGACCAGGTTGCTCGACGACGACGACCTGACCTAATCACATCCAAGTCGACTGCTTCGCCGCGCAGTCACCGCTTCGCTCCGCACGCTTTCGTGTGCAAGTGCCGCTTCATTTCAATTACCGCCTGTGAGGGGACGACCGTGGCCGATCAGGCTCGCGCACGCCGGATGGCAGGGCGCATCAAGCAGATAGTGGCCGTCGGGCTCGAGACGCAGATCAAGGATCCGCGCCTGGGCATGGTGACGGTGACCGACGTCCGGCTCACCGGCGACTTGCACGATGCAACCGTGTTCTACACCGTGTACGGCGACGCCAACGATCGCGCGGAGACCGCCCAGGCTCTGCACTCGGCGGTGGGTGTGCTGCGTTCGGAGGTCGGGCGTCAAACCGGAGTTCGGTTCACTCCGACGTTGACCTTTCAACTCGACGCGGTGCCCGAAGCCGCCAAGACGATCGAGGTATTGCTGGCGCAGGCGCGTGCAGCCGACGCGCAGGTCGAGCAAGTCCGCGCCAGCGCGGATTTCGCCGGAGAACCCGATCCCTACAAAGCTCCTCGCGAGGCCGACGAGCCCGAACAGCCCTGATTGCATGCGCATATTAGGTTCACTGCGAGCAGTAAATGTCGCAGCGATATGCAACCTGTTGCGACTAATTACTTCGGTGGAACCTCGCAGAAGCGGGTGACGATAGCTGGCGATGCCTGCTTTCAATCTTTGTTACTGTTCGAGTTGCCGGCCGGTGCCGGCCCAGCATCATGTTTCGCCGCGTTGTCACGGGGTTCCACAAGAAGATGAGGCCAACCCACGACCGCGTCGGGCGTGCTTGACCTCGTCGCCGCCCCCAGGAGGACCTCATGAAGCTCACCGTCATCGGAACCGGCTATCTCGGCGCCACCCATGCTGCTGCTATGGCCGAACTCGGCCATGACGTACTGGGCCTCGACGTCGACGAGCTCAAAGTGAAACGCCTGAGCGCGGGCGAGGTGCCCTTCTTCGAGCCTGGCCTGCCCGAGTTGCTCAAGCGGCACGTGGACAGTGGGCGGCTACATTTCACCACGTCTTACGAAGAGGTGCGCGAATTCGGCGATGTCCACTTCGTCTGTGTGGGCACGCCGCAGAAAAAGGGCGAGTACGCAGCGGACGTAAGTTATGTCGACGCCGCTGTCACCGAGCTCGCCAAGGGCTTGAGACCGGGTGCGGTGGTGGTGGGCAAGTCTACGGTGCCCGCCGGAACCGCGGCCCGCCTTGCCGCGCAAATCGAGGCAGCCGGTGGAGAGCTGGTCTGGAATCCCGAATTCCTGCGCGAGGGCCTGGCCGTACAGGACACCGTGCGTCCCGACCGGATCGTGATGGGGACGACGTCCGGGCGCGGCGAAGCGGTGCTGCGCGAGGTCTACGCCGACATCCTGGCAACCGGCACGCCGGTGGTCATCACCGACTATGCGACGGCCGAACTGGTCAAGGTCGCGGCCAACTCCTTCCTGGCTACGAAGATCTCGTTCATCAACGCGATGGCCGAGGTGTGCGAGGCGACCGGTGCCGACGTAATGCTGCTGGCCAAGGCGTTGAGCTACGACGAGCGCATCGGTGGCCGCTTCCTGCACGCCGGTTTGGGCTTCGGTGGTGGCTGCCTGCCCAAGGACATCCGCGCGTTCCTGGCCCGCAGCGGCGAGCTGGGTGTCGATCAGGCGTTGACGTTCCTCAAGGAGGTCGACGCGATCAACCTGCGCCGCCGCTCGCGGATGGTCGATCTGGCGCGCGAGGTGTGCGGCGGATCGCTGGCCGGCATGCGGGTGGCGGTGTTGGGGGCGGCGTTCAAGCCCAACAGCGACGACATCCGCGACTCACCCGCCCTCGACGTCGCCCTGGCCATCCAGAAGGCCGGCGCGGCAGTGCGGGTGTACGACCCGCATGCCATGGACAACGCCCGCCGCGACTTCCCGACGCTGGCCTATTCCGGATCGGCGTTCGAGGCCGCCCGCGACGCCGACGTCGTGCTGCATCTGACCGAGTGGGCGGAGTTCCTGGCCATCGACCCCAACGACCTCAAGGCCGTGGTGAGCCAGCCACGCATCCTGGACGGCCGCAACGCCCTGGACCGGGAAGCGTGGCGGGCCGCCGGCTGGACCTACCGCGCTCTAGGCCGACAGTGACAGTGCCCTGCAGCTGAGCCGCCCGCGGCCGCCCCCGATGCCGAACGAATCCAGCGTTGGCCACCGTATAGGTGGCCAACGCTGCATCCGTTGCAGCGTGCAGGCAGGTAACGTGCCCGAGCGTGACCGCCCGCATCCTCACCACCCACGTCGGCTCGCTACCCCGCTCGAGTGCGGTGACCGACCTCGTGTTCGGCGCCGAGCGCGGCGAGCAGATCGACCCAGCAACCTTCGATGACGTCATCGGTGCCGCCGTCGACGACGTTGTGCGCAAGCAGGTCGAGGCTGGAATCGACCTGGTGTCCGACGGGGAGATGTCCAAGATCTCCTACGCCACCTACATCAAGGACCGCATCACCGGCTTCGACGGCGACAGCGAGCGCCATCCGCCCGCCGACCTGCTGGACTTTCCGGCCTTTCTCCAGCGCTCGACCAGCACCGGCGGCACGCCGACCTACCGGCGGCCCAAGTGCGTCGGCGAGATCGCGGTCAAATCGATGCAGCCGCTCACCGACGATCTGCGCCGTTTCCAGGCGGCGACGGCGGCGCATAACCCCGCCGGTGCGTTCATGAACGCGGCTTCCCCAGGCGTCATCGCGCTGTTCCAACCCAACGAGCACTACCCCACGCAGGACGACTACCTCGAGGCCCTGGCCGAGGCAATGCGCATGGAGTACGAGGCGATCGCCGCCGCCGGGCTGACACTGCAGCTGGACTCACCGGATCTGGGCCTGGGCAAGCACATGCTCTACAACGACCGCACCGACGAGGACTACCTCGCCGTCATTTCGACCCATGTCGAGGTGCTCAACCACGCGCTGCGCAACATCCCCGCCGACCGCGTGCGCATGCATGTGTGCTGGGGAAACTATGAGGGCCCGCACACCCGCGATATCGAGATGAGTGTCATCCTGCCCACGCTGATGCGCGCCAAGCCGGCGGGCCTGCTCTTCGAGACCGCCAATCCGCGCCACCAGGCCGACTGGCACGCTTTCGCCGATCTGGCCGACCAGATACCCGAGAACAAGGTGTTGATCCCTGGCGTCATCGACTCGACCACCAACTTCGTGGAGCATCCGCGCGTGGTAGCGGAGCGGATCCGGCGCTACGTCGATCTGGTGGGCGCCGAGCGCGTGATCGCGGGTACCGACTGCGGCTTCTCCACGTTCGCCGGCTTCGGTGCTGTCGACCCCGACATCGTCTACGTCAAGCTGGCCGCGCTGGCCGAGGGAGCAGCGCTGGTCGGGTGACCGCGCCGCCGACTATCTCGACGCGGCGGCTGCTGGTGCTCAGCGGATCGGCGTTCGGGGTACTCGCCGCGGAGCCGCTGTACCTGCTGGTGGACACTGCCGTCGTCGGCCATCTGGGCCCGTCTGCGTTGGCGTCGCTGGGTATCGGCGCGGCACTGTTGGCGCTGGTCACCCTGGTCGGCAGCTTCCTGGAGTACGGCACCACCGCGCGCGCCGCCCGCTGGTACGGCGCCGGCCGGCGCGAGGCGGCGGTGAAGGAAGGCGTGCAGGCCACCTGGCTGGCCGTGTTGATCGGCTGCGCGGTGGTGGCGGTGGGGGAGGCCGTCGCGGGCCCGCTGACCCGAGCGCTGGCCGGCGGTTCGGGCCCGGTGGCAGGCCACGCCGAGACATGGTTGCGAATCGCCCTGTGCGGCGTGCCCGGCATCTTCGTCGTGCTGGCCGGCAACGGCTGGTTGCGCGGGGTTCAGGACGTGCGCAGCCCGGTCGTCATCGTGCTGGCCGCCAACGGACTATCGGCGGTGGCATCGCCGGTACTCGTCTACCCCGTGGGGCTGGGCCTGGCCGGCTCCGCGATGGCCAATGTGGCCGCGCAGCTGACGGCAACCGTGCTGTTCCTGCGCGCATTGGTGGGTACCGGTGCGCCGCTGCGCCCCGACTCGGCCGTGCTGCGAGCGCAGCTCTCGGCCGGCCGGGACCTGATCCTGCGCTCGGCCGCATTCCAGGCCGCTTTCCTCACCGCGGCAGCGGTGGCTGCCCGGATGGGAACCGCGCAGCTGGCCGCGCATCAGATCGCGCTGCAGCTGTGGGAGTTCACCGCACTGCTGCTGGACTCCTTCGCCATCGCAGCACAATCGGTCGTGGGCGCCGCGCTGGGTGGCGGCGACATAGCCGCCGCGCGTCAGGTTGCATTGCGCGTGGCCCGCTACGGACTGGTAGCCGGAGTGGTGTTCGGCGCCGTCCTGGGCACCGGTGTCCTCGCGCTGCCGCGGTTGTTCACCGACTCCGCGGCCGTGCTGCATCAGGCGCACGTGCTCTGGCCGTGGTTCGCCGGCATGCAGCCCGTAGCCGGGGTCGTCTTCGCCTTGGACGGCGTACTGATCGGCGCCGGCGACGTGGCGTTCATGCGCACGTTGACGCTGGTGGCAGCACTGGGCGCGTTCGTTCCCGTCGACCTCGCCGCGCTGCACTGGCACTGGGGGATCGGCGGCGTCTGGGCCGGTCTTACGGCCTTTGTGGTGGTCCGGCTCGTCGGCATGCTGGTGCGCACCGCGGGTACGGGCTGGGCCGTCGTCGGCGAGCAGCGCTGAGCGAGCTGTTAAGCAGCGCGGCTGCCCCTCAGAAGTCGGTTCCGTGAGCTGGTGCGCGTTCGGCGAGGAAGGCGCGGTCCATCCGCCCGGTCAGGCGCTCGTCGTCGGTCTCTATCAGTCCGGCTTCACGCAGGACTTGCAGGCGGTGTCCGCCCAGGTAGAGCGAGGCCAATGCAGCTACGTCGCAGCGCAGGTCGGGTGCCGCGTCGGTCGGAGTGCAGTCGGCGCCGTCGACGTCGCCGCGCAGGTGGTAGCGGCCGGTACCCAGGAGCTCGTCATGCACTTCCAGCACGATGTCGATGTCCACGCCGTAGGTGCGCGCGGACAGTGCCGCCGCGACGTCGAGCAGCCGTAGCCACAGTCCGTCGCGCGGTTCGGCCGTACGCACCTGCCGGGCGTCGTGCAGCAAGTGCGGCAAGGGGTCGTCGACCGGGATCACGGTCGAGTGGATCTCGTCGAACAGGTCGAGCTGCAGTAACACCTGCCATAGCGCCGCCCGTGCAGCCGGTGTGCCAATCGCGTAGTCGGTGATGGTCGCTGTGTTGGCCATCCGCCCCGGCTCGCCGGTATACCGCGAGCGGTAGGCGACGTAGCCCTCAGGATGTGCCAGGTAGTACAGCGCCGAGGCACCGCCGCGGCGCCCGGGCCGATCGGCCAACCGAGCGCCCCACAGCACCGAGCTGCGGCCGACCGCGCCGGGCATGTGCCGGCACCACTGGTCATGCAGTCCCGGCAGCAGCGACGCCGCTTCCTTCGCGTCGACGTAGCGGACGTCGCGAGTGTCGACCCGTCGGCGCAGCGTCGCCGTCGGGCGCGACACCACCCAACGCTGCTGCACCGTCGCCGGCCCGTACCCGAACCGGCGGTAGATGCCGCCCTCGCTGGCGGTCAACGCCGCGACTGCCACGCCGGCAGAGGCGTATCCGCGCAGCTGTTCGTGCATCATCGCCCGCAACACCCCGCGACGGCGATGCGTCGGCGCTACCGACACCCACGTGACGCCAGGAACCTCCAGCGAACGGCCGCCGGGAACCGACACCGTCAGCGGGTACGCCCCGGCGGCCCCGACCAGGTGGCCTCCTGCTTCGGCGAGCACGAAGCTGCTCAGGTCCAGTTCGGCGCGGGCTTCGGCCAGGTCATCGGCGTCGTAGGTTATGCCGAACGAGATCCCGTCCAGGCGAATGACAGCCTCGAAGTCGGCGTCGCTACTCGCGCGCAGCGCAATGGTCATGGACTGCACCGTCTCATTCCCGGCCGCTGGGTAGCAAAACAATTCTGCCGGCCATGGGTCGGCCGGTTTGCGTCGTTAGGCTGGCGCGATGCCTGTCCGGAGGGAACCGTCCGTACCGGACGCCTCGCCACCGGATGCCGCCGACTCCGACGGGCTGGTGATCGTCGACAAGCCCGCCGGCATGACGTCGCACGATGTGGTCGCTCGTTTGCGGCGAATCGCGCACACGCGGCGGGTCGGGCACGCCGGCACGCTGGACCCGATGGCAACCGGCGTGCTGGTGCTAGGCGTGAATCGCGGCACCCGCCTGCTGCACCACCTGGTGCTGACGGACAAGGTCTACACCGCCACGATCCGGCTGGGCGTCGCCACAGTCACCGACGACGCGCAGGGTGCTGTGCTCAGTTCGGCGTCGGCGGCCGGAGTCAGCGAGAACGACGTGCGTGCTGCCCTGCCCGCACTGACCGGCGCGATCGAGCAGATCCCGTCCAGCGTCTCGGCGATCAAGGTGGATGGGCAGCGGTCCTACGCGCGGGTTCGGGCCGGCGAGGACGTGGTGCTGGCCGCGCGGCCGGTCAACGTGCATCGGTTCGAAGCGCTGCAGTTCGACCGCCCCACCCGTGACGCCGGCGCCGACCTGCCCGATGTCGACGTGCTCGATGTCGATGTGCTGGTCGAGTGCTCGTCGGGTACGTATGTGCGGGCCCTGGCTCGCGATCTGGGCACCGCCCTGGGCGTGGGAGGGCACCTGACCGCCCTGCGCCGAACCCGCGTCGGGCCGTTCTCTATCGACTCTGCATCGACGCTGACCTCGCTCGGCGAGCCCGGTGGCCTGCGCATGCTCGGGCTGAGCGACGCAATTGCGCAGTCAATGCCGGTGCGAACGGTCGACCCAGCCGAGCAGCGGGAGCTGAGCTTCGGCCGGTCCCTGACGGCAATCGGTGTCGACGGCGTCCATGGCGCGGTTGCCGCGGACGGCACTGCAATAGCTCTGTTGAAGGAATCCGACGGTCGGGCCGGGCCGGTGCTCGTCTTCACGCCGGCCGGCTGACAGGGCGCTTGTAGGCTTTGCGCTCGTGCGACTGGAGGCGACGATCGACGGCGTAGCGGCCGACTTCGGTCCGTGCGTTGTCACCATCGGTGTCTTCGACGGTGTGCACCGCGGTCACGCCGCGCTCCTCGCCCGCGCCGTCGCCGATGCCAAGTCCCGCGGCCTGCCCAGTGTCGTGCTGACCTTCGAGCCGCACCCAGGAAGTGTGCTATCCGCCGCGCCGCCACCGAGGCTCACGACGCCGGCGCACCGCGCCGACCTGGTTGCCGCCCTCGGCATCGACGCGCTGGTCACGTTGGAGTTCACGCCGGAGTTTGCGGCGATCAGTCCGGCGGCGTTCGTCTCGGATCTGTTGGTCGAGCGCCTGCACGTCGCCACAGTCGTGGTCGGTGCGAACTTCACTTACGGCGCGCGGGGCGCCGGTACCACCGACACCCTCGCCGACGAGGGGCACCGGCACGGCTTCACCGTCGATGCCGTCGAGTTGGCCGACGCGCACGGCACGATGGTGTCAGCCACCGCCATCCGCGCTCTGATCGCCGCCGGCGACGTTGCCGGGGCGGCCGAGCTGCTGGGCCATCCGTACCGCTGCGACGGCGTGATCGTGCGCGGCGAACAGCGCGGACGCGCCCTGGGCTATCCAACCGCGAACGTCGACTTCGCCCTGGGCACCGCGGTGCCTGCCGACGGCGTGTACGCCGGGCGCGTCGTGGTGCTCGACGACGCCGGTTCGGCGACCGGGCAAGTGCTGGGCGCCACCGCGGTGTCGGTCGGCACCAATCCGACCTTCGACGGCCGGCACCGGACCGTGGAGGCCTACATCCTCGACTTCGACGCCGACCTTTACGGTCTGAATCTGGGCGTGGAGTTCGCTCACCGTCTGCGCGGACAGGTCAAGTTCGACTCGATCGAGGCGCTGATCGAGCAGATGCGCGCCGATGTGCACCAAACCCGTCGCCTGATGAACGTCCCGGCCGGCTGACGCCCCGCCGTCGAGCAGGCCACGGCGCAGCGGAGCAGGCTGGACAGGGCTTGATCCTGGTAGGATTGGCGCTATCTGCGGATCAGCAGCGGATCGTTCGTTACCCGTGCTGATCGGCTCAAACACCGCAGTGCGCGTTTGTCTCCCGTCGTGACGTCCACCGATGGGACGCGCCTGCACACCAACGCGGCAGCCGCCGCTACGAAGGAGAAGTCATGGCTCTGGCCAGCGACGTCAAGGCTCAGATCGTGTCCGCGCACGGCGGCAAAGACGGTGACACCGGCTCGGCCGAGGTGCAGATCGCACTTCTGTCGCGCCGCATCAGCGATCTGACCGAACACCTCAAGACTCACAAGCACGACCACCACAGCCGTCGCGGACTTCTGCTGCTAGTCGGTCAGCGCCGTCGGTTGCTCAACTACACCGCGCGCAAGGACATCAACCGGTACCGCGCCATCATCGAGAAGCTGGGCCTGCGTCGATGACACCGAAGCCGCGATGCTCCGTTCGGAGCACCGCGGCTTCGCTGCATCGCCAGGACCAGACGTACTACCTGTCTTATCGGCACTATCGAACCACCGCCGTCGCGGACCTGACGATCAGGACCCGCGCAGGCGACGCGCTACGAGTGACACCGTCGTGCCAGCCCCGACGGCGGTCCTCGGTAGTGGCCACCGACGTGTGCACCGCATCGCGGGCACGACGCGGTCGCTTCGATCGAAGACCGCCCTCTGAAGGCTTGAAGGCTTGAAAGCTTGTAAGCCACGCAGCACAGGCCACCAAGCCCATGCAGCAAGGGCCCTCAAGCCCAAGCAGCAGGGCACGTCCACTCCTAGCACGGACGCCACCGGCGTCGCCGCGTGCGCGCGCTCGCGCGCACCACGAGAGAAAGAGGCTGACACGGATGTCAGATACAGGATTGTCTCCCAGCACCACGACAGAGGAAGGCGTCACCACCGCGATCGCCACGATCGACAACGGCTCCTTCGGCACCCGCACGATCCGCTTCGAGACCGGCCGGCTGGCCAAGCAGGCCGCCGGCTCCGTCGTCGCCTACCTCGACGACGACACCATGCTGCTGTCGGCCACCACAGCCGGCAAGCATCCGAAGGAGCACTTCGACTTCTTCCCGCTCACCGTCGACGTCGAGGAGCGCATGTACGCCGCGGGTCGCATCCCCGGCTCGTTCTTCCGCCGCGAAGGGCGCCCGAGCGAGGACGCGATCCTTACGTGCCGCCTGATCGACCGCCCGCTGCGCCCGACGTTCAAGAAGGGCCTGCGCAACGAGGTCCAGGTCGTCATCACCGTCATGGCGCTCAACCCCGACCACGCCTATGACGTCGTCGCCATAAACGCCGCGTCCGCGTCGACCCAGCTGTCGGGCCTGCCGTTCAACGGCCCGGTCGGTGCCACTCGCGTTGCGCTCATCAAGGGCCAGTGGGTCGCCTTCCCGACCCACACGGAACTGGAGCAGGCCACCTTCGACATGGTGCTGGCCGGCCGGTTGCTGCCCAGCGGCGACGTCGCCGTGATGATGGTCGAGGCCGAAGCCACCGAAAACACCCTCACCCTGCTCGAGGACGGCGGTACCAAGCCCACCGAGGAGATCGTCGCTGCCGGCCTGGAGGCGGCCAAGCCGTTCATCGCCGAGCTGTGCCGCGCCCAGTCCGAGCTCGCCCAGGTGGCGGCCAAGCCCGTCGCCGACTTCCCGGTCTTCCTGGACTACCAGGACGACGTCTACGCAGCCGTCGAATCTGAGGCGTCCGAGCAGCTGGCGCAGGCGCTGCGGGTTGAAGGCAAAGCCGAGCAGAACGCCGCGATCGACGCCCTCAAGGCCGACGTCCGCAGCCGGCTTGCCGATTCTTTCGACGGCCGTGACGGCGAGATCAGCGCTGCGTACCGGGCGCTGCAGAAGAAGCTCATCCGCCAGCGCATCCTGCGTGACAAGGTCCGCATCGACGGCCGCGGGCTATCCGACATCCGCACGCTCTCGGCCGAGGTCGAGGTCCTTCCTCGGGTGCACGGCTCGGCGCTGTTCGAGCGCGGCGAGACGCAAATCCTGGGCGTCACCACGCTCAACATGCTCGGCATGGAGCAGAAGCTGGACACGCTCTCGCCCGAGCGGACGAAGCGCTACATGCACAACTACAACTTCCCGCCGTACAGCACCGGTGAGACCGGCCGGGTCGGTTCGCCCAAGCGGCGCGAGATCGGCCACGGCGCGCTGGCCGAGCGGGCGCTCGTCCCCGTGCTGCCCAACCGCGACGAGTTCCCCTACGCCATCCGCCAGGTGTCGGAGGCGCTGAGCTCCAACGGCTCGACGTCGATGGGCTCGGTGTGTGCCTCCACCCTGGCCCTGCTCAACGCCGGGGTGCCGCTGAAGGCGCCGGTGGCGGGTATCGCGATGGGTCTGGTGTCCGACACGGTGGATGGCAAGACCGAGTACGTAGCGCTGACCGACATTCTCGGTGCCGAGGACGCTTTCGGCGACATGGACTTCAAGGTCGCGGGCACCAAGGAGTTCGTCACCGCGCTGCAGCTGGACACCAAGCTCGACGGCATCCCGTCCGACGTCCTGGCCGGTGCGCTGACCCAGGCTCGGGAAGCCCGGCTGCACATTCTCGACGTGATGGCCGAGGCCATCGACGCCCCAGACGAGATGAGCCCGTACGCCCCGCGCGTCACCGTCGTCAAGATCCCCGTCGACAAGATCGGTGCGGTGATCGGCCCCAAGGGCGCGATGATCAACTCGATCCAGGACGAGACCGGCGCCCAGATCACCATCGAGGACGACGGCACGATCTACGTCGGCGCCGCCGACGGCACCTCGGCGCAGGAGGCGGTCGACCGGATCAACGCGATCGCCAATCCGCAGATGCCCAAGGTAGGGGAGCGTTTCCTGGGCACCGTGGTCAAGACCGCGGCCTTCGGTGCGTTCGTGTCGCTGCTGCCGGGCAAGGACGGCCTGGTGCACATCTCCAAGCTGGGCAACGGCAAGCGGATTAACAAGGTCGAGGACGTGCTCAACGTGGGCTCGAAGCTGCAGGTCGAGATCACCGAGATCGACGCCCGCGGCAAGATCAGCCTGGTTCCGGTCAAGGACGAGTCGGCTCCGGCAGACGGTGCCGCTGCGCCGTCCAGCTCGGCCGTCGACGCCACCGTCTAAGTTTCTGCGCACCTGTTCACCGCGACGGGGGTGGCGTCCCACAAGGGAGCCACCCCCGTTCGCATGTCCGTTCCATTACCGCGACGTTGGCGCTGGGAGGCACATGAGCATGCCGCAGCTGCGCCGGTGGAATCCGCTGGCCGACCTGCCCAGCGAGGTCTCCGCGCTGGTCGCGGTCGCGTTCATGGTGGCGCTCGGTTTCGGCGTCGTCGCGCCGGCAATCACGCCATTCGCGGTGCAGTTCGGCGTGTCGAAGGCGGCGGCCGGTGCCGTCATCAGCGCGTTCGCCTTCGCCCGACTGGCCACCGCACCGTTCGTCGGACGGATGGTCAACGCCTTCGGTGAACGACGCCTGCTGGGCACAGGCATCGGCATCGTCGCGGTGTCCAGCGCGCTGGCCGGGCTGTCGCAGAGCTACTGGCAGCTGCTGGTGCTGCGTGGGGCCGGCGGCTTCGGCTCGATCATGTTCTCGGTCAGTTCGGCGAGCCTGCTCTACCGCGTCACCGCGCCGGACATGCGCGGGCGCGCCCAGAGCGTCTACGCCGGTGGCTTCCTGCTCGGCTCCATCGCCGGGCCGGCGCTGGGCGTGCTGGCCGCGATCTCGCTGCGGCTGCCGTTCTTCCTCTACGCCGGCACGCTGTCATTGGCTGGATACATCGGGCTGCGCGCGCTGCGACAGTCACCACTAGCTGAACGACGGGTGGTGGATGTCGCGCCGCTGACCCTGCGCGAAGCACTGCGCAACCGCAGCTTCGTCGCCGCACTCGCGTCGACGACGTCGGTGCAGTGGTCGGTGGTGGGCATCCGCGCGTCGCTGGTGCCGCTGTTCGTCGTCGGCCCGCTCGGGTTGTCGCGGGAGTGGACCTACGTCGGCTTCTTCATCGTCAGCGTCGTCACCGGGTTGCTGCTGACGCCCAGCGGCCGCCGCGCCGACACGCACAACCGCCTTCCGATGCTGGCCGTCGGACTGCTGCTGGAAGCCACCGCACTGATCTTGCTGCCCTCGGTGCCCAATCTGGCCGGCCTGCTTACCGCGATGGTGCTGCTGGGCACCGCGGGTGCGGTGCTGTCGGTGGTGCCCGGCGCGATCGTGGGAGGAGTGGTGGGGGCGCGGGGCGGCACTGTCGTCGCCACGTACCAGATGGCCGGGGACGCCGGATCGGTGGCTGGACCACTGGTCGCGGGCTTCCTGGCTGATCGATACGGCTACTCGACGAGCTTCTATGTCGCCGCGGCCGTCGTCACGATCGTTCCGCTCACCTTCGTGTACCGCGCCCGCGGCACCGACGAGCGCCCGGCGAAGGCGGTCCCGCCGGACACAGGCGTCGTAGCAGATAACACCGTCGTCGACGATTGAATCGTCGTCGACCCGCACGGCACGGAATGGATTGCGCGAGGCCGTCGTTCAGGCTCCGACGTCAATCCCTATGCGACCGATAGGTATTATCGGTTCGCTAGACAGTGCCGCAGCCCGCGCCTGCCGTTTCCCTGGAGGAGAACCAATGATCCGCGTTGCCGCTCGTGCCCGTACCGCCCGGACAACGATGGCGCTTTCAGCCACGCTGTGCCTCGCGCTGGGGCTGAGCGCCTGCGGTGGATCGGGCTCGAGCGAGAAGATCAACCTGGTGGCGTACTCGGTGCCAAAGCCGGCCTACGACGCCCTGTCCGCGGCCTTCGCACAGACCTCCGACGGCAAGGGCGTCACTTTCGCACCGTCCTACGGCGCCAGCGGCGACCAGAGCCGCTCGGTGGTCAGTGGCCAGAAGGCCGACTACGTTACCTTCTCCCTCGCACCCGACTTGACCAAACTGGTGCCCAAGTTCGTCGACGCCTCGTGGAATGCCGGTCCGACCAAGGGCCTGGTGTCCAAGTCCGTCGTCGTGCTGGTGGTCCGCAAGGGCAACCCCAAGAAGATTACCGGCTGGGCCGACCTGGTGAAGTCCGGAGTCAAGATCGTCACGCCGGACCCCGCGTCCTCCGGTTCGGCCAAGTGGAACATCCTCGCCGCCTACACCCATGTACTGGAAGACGGTGGCACCGACGCCCAAGCCAGTGACTACCTCAAGCAGTTCTTCGCCCACGTCGCAACCAAGCCAGAAAGCGGCTCCAAGGCGACGCAAGCGTTCCTCGACGGCACCGGGGACGTACTGGTGTCCTACGAGAACGAGGCGATCGCCGCGCGGCAGAAGAACCAGCCGGTCGACTACATCGTGCCGACCGAGTCCATCCTGATCGAGAACCCGGCCGCGGTGACGAAAAAGGCCCCGAAGGCCGCCGAGGCCTTTCTTACCTACGCCGAGAGCGAAGCCGGTCAGAAAATCTTCGCCAGCAAGGGCTACCGCTCCGTACTTCCGAATCTGGCGCCGGGCACCGTGACCGGGGCCAACAACCCGGCTGCACCCTTCCCGACCGTCACGAAGCTGGAGACGATCGAGAACCTGGGCGGTTGGTCGGCGGTCAATACGAAGTACTTCGACGCCAACACCGGCATCGTCACCAAGATCGAGGCCGGCACCTGAGCGCGCCCGCGGTCGCCGTCCTCGACCCCACGGGCCCCGACCGGCGCCGCGCCCGGGGTTCAGGTCGGGGCGGCGGCCACCTCGATCGGTACTCGGGTACCGGGCTGGGCGTTGCGGTGGGATGGCTCAGCCTGCTCGTTCTGTTGCCGCTGGCCGCCGTGGTGGCCAAGGCGGCCGGTGGCGGTTGGTCGGGCTTCACCGCCGCCTTCACCAACGGGCCGTCACTGGCTGCGCTTCGGCTGACGCTGCTGTGCGCGCTCGCCGTGACCGCGGTCAATGTTGTGATGGGTACCGCGATTGCCTGGGTGCTCGTCCGCGACGACTTCCGGGGCAAACGGGTGATCGAAGTACTGATCGACATTCCGTTCGCGCTGCCGACGATCGTGGCCGGCATCGTGATGCTGACCCTTTACGGCAAGCACAGCCCGGTGGGCGTGGACTGGTACGCCACCCGCAAGGGCGTGCTCGTTGCGCTGCTTTTCGTCACGCTGCCCTTTGTCGTCCGCTCGGTCCAGCCGGTGCTGGAATCGCTGGAGCGCGATGTCGAGGAGGCCGCTCGCTCACTCGGCGCCGGGCCGGTGCTGACCTTCCGCCGGATCATCCTTCCGGCGCTGCTGCCCGCGATCTTGTCCGGTGCCGCGCTCGCCTTCGGGCGGGCGATGGGGGAGTACGGCTCGGTGATCCTCATCGGTGGCGGTCTACCTCGTACGAATGTGGCCTCCCAATTCATCTACACCCAGCTCCAGAACGGACAGGACAGCCAGGCGGCGGCGACGGCGACCGTGCTGCTTGTCATCAGCATTCTGGTCATGATCGTTCTCGGCGTTGCGAAGGGCTGGGTGGCCCGTCATGACTGAGCTCCGGCAGCCGCGCGGGGCGACGACGCTGACTGCGGCCGATTCTTCGGCGAGCGCGACACCTGCCCCGACGGCACCATCGAGTCCTGTGCCAGCGCCGGCACAGCCGTCCAAGAACTCCCGCCGCCCGCAGCCTCCCGGCCGCCGCAGCCCCGCTCGCATTGCGCTGCGCGTGGTGGTCGTCGCCTACGTCCTCATCCTCGTCCTGGCACCGGTTCTTGTCGTCGTACAGCGGGCCCTGCGCGCCGGCGGGAGCGCGTTTGTCGACGCGCTGACGTCGGCGGACACCGTAAGTGCGCTCCGACTCACCGCCGAGGTCGCGACCATCGCCGTCGTCGTCAACACTGTTTTCGGCGTCGGGGTGGGCATTTTGCTGGCCCGCTACGAGTTCCGCGGCAAACGCGTCCTTGACGTGCTGATCGATCTGCCGGTGTCGGTGTCACCGATCGTCGTCGGCCTGGCCCTGGTATTGGTCTACGGCAACGAGAGCAGCTGGTTTGGCGGTGTTCTTCATACGATCGGCTTCCAGGTCATCTTCGCCACCCCCGGTATCGCGCTGGCCACCACGTTCGTGTCACTGCCGCTGGTACTGCGTGAGGTGGTGCCGGTGCTGATCGAAGCCGGCACCGACCAGGAGCAGGCCGCCCGCTCCCTGGGCGCGAACGCATGGCAGCAGTTCTCCCGAATCACCCTGCCGACCATCCGGTGGGCCCTGTCCTACGGCGTCGTGCTCAGCGTCGCGCGTTCAGTGGGCGAGTTCGGCGCGGTCAAGGTGGTCTCGGGCAACGTCATCGGGCTGTCGCAGACGTTGACCACCCGGGTCGACGGGCTGGCCGAACAGCTGGAGCCGGGCTACTACCAGATCTCGATCGTGCTCATCGCCATCTCGGTCGCGTGCATCTCGGTCATCGCGTTGCTCAAACCGAAGGACCACCGCTGATGGGCATCACGGCCTCGCACGTCACCAAGCGCTTCGGCGACTTTGTCGCCCTCGACAACGTCAGCATCGACGTGAGCAGCGGCAGCCTCACCGCGCTGCTCGGTCCCAGTGGCGGCGGCAAGTCGACGCTGCTGCGCATCATCGGTGGTCTGGAGAGCGCCGACGCCGGTGAGATCCGCATCGACGGTGCCGACGCCACTGAGATCCCGGCCCAGCGTCGCGACGTCGGCTTCGTGTTTCAGCACTACGCAGCGTTCAAGCACCTGAGCGTCTACCGCAACGTCGCCTTCGGCCTCGAGGTGCGCAAGCGCCCCAAGGACGAGATCAGGCGGCGAGTGAACGAGCTGCTGGAACTGGTGCACCTGGACCAGTTCGCCGACCGGCTGCCCGCGCAGTTGTCGGGTGGTCAGCGGCAGCGGATGGCGCTGGCCCGCGCGCTGGCCGCGGAGCCCAAGGTGCTGCTGCTCGACGAGCCGTTCGGAGCGTTGGACGCCAAGGTGCGCAAGGAGCTGCGCGACTGGCTGCGTCGGCTGCACGACGAGGTGCACGTCACGACAATCTTTGTGACCCATGACCAGGAGGAGGCCCTGGAGGTCGCCGACGAGCTGGTCGTCATCAATCACGGCCGGTTGGAGCAGGTGGGCAGTCCCACCGAGCTGTACGACCATCCCGCCAACGACTTCGTGATGGAGTTTCTCGGCCCGGTGACCCGACTGCGTGGCAACCTCGTGCGCCCGCACGACGTCGACGTCTTCGTCACCGCGGAGACCGGCACACACCCGGCAACCGTGGAGAAGCTGCAGCGCGTCGGCTTCGAGGTGCGTGGCACGCTGCGCCGCACGGACGCCGACGAAACGACGAACGTCCTGCTCACCCGCGACCAGGTGGACACCCTGGGCCTGCGCGAAGGCTCCGACGCGTGGGTGCGGCCCACCACCTGACCCGACACTCGTGCCCCGTCGTCGCTCGATGCTCACCGGCTGGTTGTCTACCGGCTCCGCTCCTCGCTCCTTCGTCGCTCGATGCTCACCGGCTGGTTGTCTACCGCTCCGCGCCTCGCTCCTTCGTCGCTCGATGCTCACCGGCTAGTCTGCATTTCTCATGGAGATCTCGGCGAAAGTCGACTACGCAATCCGAGCATTGCTCAGCCTTGCCGAGCACGCGCCGGAATTGACGACGATCGACGTCGTCATCGGCGAGCAGAAACTGCCGCGCAAATTCGTCGAGGCAATTCTCAGCGATCTGCGCCGAGCCGACATCGTACGTAGCCAACGCGGCGCCCGCGGCGGATACGCCCTTGCCCGTCCGGCCGAGGAGATCACGCTGGGCGCGGTGTTCCGGGCCGTCGACGGACGGCTGGCCGAGGTGCGCGGCCTGCGCCCGGACCAGACGTCTTACACCGGAGTTGCGGCGCACCTGCCCGACGTGTGGGTCGCCGTGCGGGCCAGTCTGCGCTGGGTGCTGGACGAGACAACGATCGCGCAGGTGCTCAGCGGCACGCTGCCTCCGCACGTGCGCCGGATGGTCGCCCAACCCGACGCCTGGCTGCCACGCTGAGCCGAGCTGGCATGGGCGATGAGGTTCTGGGGCAAACCTAGACTTGCCCAATGCCTTCGTCGAGCGCCGTCACCACCCTGGTTCCCGCTACCGGCGGCGGCCAGATCCATCGCACGGTGCTGCCCAGCGGTCTGCGCATCGTCACCGAAGCCATGCCCGGCGCACGCAGCGCCAGCGTCGGCGTGTGGGTGGGCGTCGGCTCGGTGGACGAGGCACGCACGGTCGCCGGCGCCAGCCACTACCTCGAACATCTGCTGTTCAAGGGCACCCGACGTCGCAGCGCCCTGGACATCGCCACCGAGATGGACGCCGTGGGTGGGGAGTTCAACGCCTTCACCGAAAAGGAGCACACCTGCTTCTACGCGACCGTGATCGACCGTGACCTGCCCCTGGCTGTCGACGTCATCTGCGACGTCGTGCTCGAGGCCCGGGTCACCGCGGCCGACGTCGAGGTGGAGCGCAACGTCGTGCTCGAGGAGATCGCCATGCGCGACGACGATCCCTCCGACCTCGTGCACGACGACTTCGCCTCTGCCCTGCTAGGCGACACCCCGATCGGGCGGCCGATCCTGGGCTCGGTCGAATCCATCCAGGCGATGACGCGCGCGCAGGTGGCCGGTTACTACCGCCGCCGCTACCAGGTACCCACGATGGTGGTGGCCGCGGCCGGTGCCGTCGAGCACGACCAGGTGGTGGATCTGGTGTTGCGGGCCTTCGGCGCGCGGCTGGACGAGGCGCACGAGCCGACGCCGGTACGGCGGGTGCCCGACGAGCAGGGCGCGCCGGTGTCGATGGTGCCGGTGCCCGTCGCTGTGCGCGCCGACGACACCGAACAGGCCAACATCGTGCTGGGCATGCATGGTCTGCGCCGCTTCGATCCGCGTCGGTTCACCCTGGGCGTGCTGACGACGGCGATCGGGGGCGGGATGAGCTCGCGGCTGTTCCAGGCGATCCGGGAGGAACGGGGCCTGGCCTACTCCGTCTACTCATTCGCCAGCCAGTACGCCGCCGCCGGGCAATTCGGCGTTTACGCCGGTTGCCAACCAGGCAAGGCCGACGAGGTGCTGTCGCTCATGCGCACCGAACTGGACGACGTCGCCGTCAATGGCCTGCGCGCCGACGAGATCGAGCGCGCCAAGGGCCAGACCCGTGGCGGCATGATCCTCGGCCTGGAGGATCCGAGCTCGCGGATGAGCCGGATCGGCAAGAGCGAGCTGGCGTTCGGCGAGATCCTGGGCGTCGACGAGCTGATCGAGCGGATGGATGCCGTCACCTCCGAGCAGGTCGCAGAGTTGGCCGCGGACCTGCTGTCGCGCCCGCGCTGCCTGACCGTGGTCGGACCGTTCGGCGAGCACGACTTCGACGGCGCGCTGTCATGAGGGTCGGTGTCCTAGGGGCCCGGGGCCGGATGGGGGAGCAGGTGTGTTCGGCCGTGGACGCCGCGCCGGATTTGGAGCTGGTCGCGCGGGTGGACGTCGACGATCCGTTGGATCTGCTGACCGATGCCGGCGCGCAGGTCGTGGTGGACTTCACCACGCCGGGCGCGGTGATGGACAACCTGCAGTTCGTCGTAACGCACGGCCTGCACGCGGTGGTGGGGACGACGGGGATGTCGGCGGACTGGCTGGACACTCTGCGCGAGTGGCTGGCCGCGGCACCCGGTGTAGGTGTGCTGGTAGCTCCCAACTTCGGAATCGGCGCGGTCTTGTCGATGCGGTTCGCGCAGTTAGCAGCGCGCTACTTCGACTCAGCCGAGGTGGTGGAGCTGCATCACCCCGGCAAGGTCGACGCGCCCAGCGGCACCGCCGTGCGCACCGCGCAGCTGATCGCTGCGGCACGGGCCGACGCTGGGATGGACCCGATGCCCGATGCGACGACGCAGGAGTTGCCCGGTGCCCGCGGCGCGGATGTCGACGGTGTGCGCGTGCATGCCGTCCGCCTGGCTGGGCTGGTCGCGCATCAGGAGGTCCTGTTCGGCGGCGAGGCCGAGATCCTGACCATCCGGCACGACTCGCTGCACCGTTCCTCGTTCATGCCCGGCGTTTTGCTGGGGGTGCGCTCGGTCGCGTCGGCACCCGGGCTGACCGTCGGGTTGGAGCCGTTCCTTGACCTGTGAGCGTCGGCGGAGTCTGTCGTCTCAAGCCAGATGAGTTGTCCGTGAGCGCGTCGACGCGCACCCGCGCCGTGGTCGGTGTGCTGCTGTTCGCGCTGCTGTTCTACTTCGGCCTGATCGGCTACCGCGGGGTGTTCCTGCTGACCCAGTCGCGGTGGATCCTCAAGGTGCTGGGCGCGGCGGTGTTGGTGCTGCCGCTGATCGGCGTCTACGTCGTGGTCGCCGAGCTGCGGTTCGGGCGGCAGGCGCAGCGGATGACCGCCGAGCTGGGCCCGTCGACGGACGCGCTGAAGCTGCCTCGCCGTCCGTCGGGCCGGGTTGATCGCGACGCGGCCGACGCCATCTTCGCCGAGCAACGCCGCGCCGTGGAAGCCGATCCGGACGACTGGCGCGGCTGGTACCGATTGTCCGAGGCCTACGACGCCGCCGGGGATCGCAAGCGCGCCCGGGAAGTGCTGCGCAAGGCCATCGAAGTCAGATCGACGCAGCGGTGAGCGCGTTCAGAGTGTGACGCCGCGCACCGGAAGGTCAGGGTTGGATAACGACCTTGTGGACGGTGGAATCGGAGGCGAGGGCGTCGAGAGCTTTTCCGTAGTCATCGAGTGCGAACCGGTGGGTGATGATGCCGTCGGTCTTCACGCGCCCGGTGCGTAATGCCGCGATCGTTGCGCCGAAGGACGTCATTTCGGCGAAGGAGCCCTTGATGGTGATCTCGCGGCGGAAGACGTCGAACGGGTGGTACCGGATGACGTCGTCGGCGCGGGTCACGCCGTAAACGAGCACGGTGCCGCCGTTGCGGGTCAGTGGAACGCATATTTCACCGACGTTGGTTGCACCGGTGGCTTCGATGACCACGTCGTAGCCGTCGCCCAGCGGGGACGCGGCACGAAGCGCATCGATGGTGGCATCGGAGCCCTCCCGATCGATGCGTATGACCTTGTCGATACCCAGCGCGGCAGCGGTGTCGAGCTTGAATTGCGTGGGCCCGGCGACGGTCGCCGACGAAGCGCCACCGTTGGCTACGAGCTGGGCCAGCAGCACGCCGGTGGGCCCTGCGCCGAGGATAAGCACACTCGAGCCCGGGCGCAGGTTCAACGTCTCCAGACCGTGCATCGCGCAGGCAGCCGGTTCGGTGAACACGGCGGTGTCACGGTCCAGGCCCTCGACGGAGAACACCAGGGTGTGCTCTACCGTCACGTACTCGGCGAAGAATCCCGGCGCGTTGACGCCGTGGCCGCGCGCGTTCTCGCACAGTACGAGCCGGCCGGCCAGGCAATAGGTGCAGTAGCCGCAGTGGACGTTCGGGTTGACGGTGACCTGCTCTCCCAGGGTAAAGCGAGTGACGCCGGAGCCGAATTGATCGATGATGCCGACCAGTTCATGGCCCGGGGTCAAGGGGAAGCTGGCGTTGAAACCGCCGTGATGGATGTGCAGGTCGGTTCCGCAGACACCGACCTGGTCGACCTTGATGCGCACCTGACCCGGCCCCGCGTCCGGAGTCGGTATCTCGGTGACCTGGTAGCTCTGCGGAGCGTCGTACACGACAGCCTTCATCAGAATCCTTGCTCTCAAGAGGGGCTAACGGTCGGGCGCGTGCGGACGCGTCAGCGGCGGGCTATATCGGACTTGCCGACGTGCTGGGTAAGCCAGGCGTTGAGGGGCCCGAAGATGCGCCACGCCTGGGCGACCTCGGTCAAGGTCTGCTCGGTGGCGAGCCAGTCGGGAAAGCCGAAGTGCCGGCTCGCGGTCAGTGCCTTGCGCCGCAGCAGTTCGGCGCGCGGGTGATCCTTCGCGAAGCCGCTCGGCACCCGGGTGAGTTGGTCGCCGCCCACGGTCATGCCGGCCTCAGTCAGCGCCGCCAGAACACGGTCCAGGGCGGCGCCGGGCACGTCGTCGTCGACGGCCCGGCGGAACCGCTGCACCTGGTCTGAGCCCAGCTGCCACATTCCACCGGCGACGAACAGGCCGGCAGCCTCGACGTGCAGGTACAGCGCGCCAGCACCGGGGGCTTCGACGACCGCGCCCTGCGCGGTCTTGTAGGGCGTCTTGTCCTTGGCGAAGCGGACGTCGCGGTACGGGCGGAAGATCTTCGCCGGGCCGAACTCGGGAGCCAGCGCCGCGGTAAGCAGCTCGATCGGACGGCGCACCTGCGTGTCGTACAGCTGCTTGTGCGCGGTCCAGAATGCCTTGCTGTTGTCGGCTTCCAGATCCTCGTAGAAATCGAGCGCGGCCAGCGGGATACCGGTGAAGCGCTCCTCCGGGGTGTCGGCAGGCACTATTGGGCCGTTGGTGGTGCATCGGTCGGCGCCGTCAGGCTGGTGTGAAAGCGCAATTCCCGCACGGTGACGCCACTGCCGTTGTCCAACCCGCGCGCGTAACCGTCAGTGGCCCACCCAGCCGAGGTCAGAAAACCCATGCCAGAGGTGCTCTGCTCGGGGACCCACGTCACGACGCGGTGAAATCCGTCCTCGCGTAGCACGTCGGTGGTGGCGGCCAGCAACCGTGACCCGTGCCCGCGCCGGCCCCAGCGTGGTTCCACCAGCAGTTGGGCGATCACCGCAACGTGCTCGACGTCGGTGTCGGTGGCCTCCAGCATCGACTCGCCGTCGACGACGCCGGGATGGGCGAAGCTGAATCCGACGATCTGCTCGCCCTCCAGCGCCACCAGCACGTGCGCGGACCCGGCGCTGATCTGCGCGGCGATCTCGCCCTGCGCGGCGGCGAGCGACGCCGGATCGGCCAGCTGCGCCATCAGCTCCGGCGTCAGTGCCATCTCATAGGTCATTGCCAGCGTGTCGCGCTGGATGCGGGCGATCTGCTCCGCCTCGGACGGGCGAGCCGGGCGCACGCTTGCATCAGCCACGTCCTCGACCCTATCGGTGGCCGCGGCGGTAACGCAGCTCGCACAGGTCCGTGCCGGCGATGGCAATCGTTTTGCTGATGCCGTCGGGTGCGAAGCCGGCGCGCTGGTAGAAGCGCAGCGCCCTCTGATTGTCGCGCAGCACCCACAGGTGCGCCGGGCCGTCGATGTCGATCAGAGCGGTGCCGAGCAGGGTGCGGCCGAGGCCGGTCGACCAGGCCGACGGCGACACATAGAGGCCGTACACCTCGTCGCTGAGGTCGTCGTCATCGCGGGAGGCACCGTAGCAGCAGAAGCCCTGGACGCGGCCGTCGACGACCGCGACAAGGTGAGGTCCTCCGGCCGCGATCTGCTGTGCACGGCGCTCGCTCCAAGCCCCAAGGTCGACATCGTCGAGCGCTCCAGCAGGCAACAATGGGCCATAGGCCGCGCGCCAGCCCGACAACCGGACGGACTCGATCGCTGAGGCGTCGTCGACGGTGGCCGAACGGATGTGCATCTGCTGATCCTGCGGCACGGGTGCAACCAGTTTGCTGCCAGCAGAGTGCGGGCCGACCGCCGCGGGTGCGGCATGCTGGGCCGATGGAGGAGCAGCGCGCGCGCCTTGTCGACGCCGTGGCGCAGGCCGGAGCGCAGGCGCTTATCGCACTGGATTTCGATGGCACGCTGGCGCCGCTGGTGCTCGACCCGGCCACCTCGGCGCTGGCCGACGGAGTCAAGCAAGCGATCGAGGCACTGGCTCGCCATGGTGCGCGGATTGCCGTTGTGACTGGTCGCGCTGCCGCGACGGCAATCGAACTCAGCGGCCTGGAGCACGTCGACGGCCTGGTGGTGCACGGGCTCTACGGCGCCGAGCAGTGGCGCGCTGGCACGATCACCACTCAGCCCGACTCCGCACAGATCGAGTGCGCGCGCAGGCCCGTCGCCGAGGCGGTGGCGAATACGGCGGGAACCGAGGACGTGTGGATCGAGGACAAGCGGCTGTCTCTGGTCGTGCACACGCGGCAGAGTTCCGATCCCGCCGGGCTGTTGGAAACACTGCGAGCGCCGATTACCGCCATCGCGGCCGAGTGCGGCCTTGAGGTGCACGACGGCCACTTCGTACTCGAGCTGCGGCTGCCTGGCTTCGACAAGGGCCAGGTGTTGAGCGCTCTCGTGGCCGAGCAGCACCCGAAAGCGGTGTTGTTCTGCGGCGACGACGTCGGCGACCTACCCGCCTTCGAGATGGTTGCGCGCCTGCATGACGACGGTATGGACGCATTCGGCGTACTGGTCGGTGCGGGCAATGCCGCGCTGGTGCGGGCGGCGCATCTACGCGTTTCCACGCCGGACGAGTTGGCAACGCTGCTGCACGATGTCGCCGCCGCGCAACGCTAGCGAGCCTGGACAGGTGCGGCGGCGGAGTGCATTGAGGTCCGAAACAGCTCCACACAAGGTGATGAGGGCTAGACAGCCCTCGGCGAGCAGTCGGCCGTGGAGCCATGCGCTTGACCAACGGTCATCACCGTTGGCAAGTCGAAGCTGCTGTGGTTTGGTGCACCGCATTGGCGGCAGAGTCGACGAGCCTACCGTTTCTGTTCAATTTCACCTACGGAGCCGCGGAGTCTTGTGGAAGGCGGATTCGGTCCGTTCTCGGCGCCGCTCCTCTGCTCGAGTTCGACTGTGAAGGTGGGTGACTGGGCGGCCGGATCACTAGGGCTGCTGAGGTGGAAGCGGGCCCGGTAGGCACCGAGTTTCGCCGAGCGTGGCAGCAGAACTGTCAGTTCGATCGATACCGACGCGCCGCGGGCAACGGACAAAGTTGGGTAGGTGCGCTCGGGTGCAGGCAATGTACCGACGAGGTGGCCGCCAGAGTCGATCACGTCAACCCGTGGTGGGGCTGCCCCCAGTGTGCAGGCACTGGGTCCTCGGTTGGTAAGACGCGGGACGTATATCGGGGGAGTGGATTCCTCCACGGTGACGTCGGATAGTACGAAATGGTTGAGGCATGCGACGGCTCCTGCGGACACTCCGGCGGTACGTTTCGCCTGTTCTTGGTGTATCGCTACCGCGACAGCACATGTGGCCACGACACAGACCGACGCTGCCACGGCGGCAAAGTTGGTCCGCCGCGTTGTCGAACCGTTCCTGCTCGCGAGAAGGTTTGTCAGTTCCGCGAACGCGGGCCGCTGAGGGCTGCTGGTGTCGGTCGCATCGACAGACTTCTGCCAGTCGCGGGCGGCGGCGCGAAGGCGGGTGTCGAGATCTGTCACGGCCGTTCTCCTAGGAGGGTCTGAAGCCGGCGCCGGGCGTCGACGAGCGTGGATTTGACGGTGCTGGCCGAGCAGCCCAGGATCGCGGCCACCTGCTCGGTGGTGCAATCGACGAAGTAGTGCAACACGATGACCTCCCGCTGCCGTTTCGCCAGCGTGCCGATGGCCGCCGCGAGGTCAGGATCGGCCGGAGCCAGCGCGACAGTCGGCAGCTGCGCCTCGCTCAGGCCGACCAGGGAAAGTTGCCGATAGGGCCGGCGGTGGCGGCGGCGAAGCTGGTCAGCGGTCAAGCTCAATAGCCAGCTCCTGGCCGAGCCGGCGGCAGCGTTGTAGGTATGGTGCTTTTGCCACGCACGTAGCAGCGCGTCCTGCACCACGTCGTCGGCATCGTCGACCGTCCCGAGAGCAGCCGCCAGGCGCCGCATGTACGGCACATGCGGCCTAACCCAACATTCGAAGTCGCTTTGTGTCATCGATACCGAGACGACGTCGATCGATGCCTCCTCAACCTGCTTCACACGCACACCTTCATACGCCCACGAACGTCGCATCTGGTTGGGTCCGCACCCTGAAGTCGTTTCACCGACTTTGGTTCCGGCCATATTGGCGCACGCGCTGCCACTCGGCCTCCACGACATCGGCACAGTTCGACGCCCGTCAGCCGGTGATCACGATGGCGACGTAGTCGTCGTCGCGGATCGGCTAGTCGTCGAACTACTTGAGCCAGGCGGACGAGGCCCAACCCGTCGTGATCGACGAAGATACAGATTTCGTATCTGCGCCCTGCGCAGGTCTGCTAAGCGCACGTCAACGCTCGATCGGCGTCGACGTCGCTGAGTCCCATTCATCGCTGGAGTTGTCAACGGCCAAGTTGAGGTCCCCGCTGGTGGCCAAGTGAAAGTCCCCACCCCT
>CAXSBR010000012.1:0-88282 GCA_964236495.1 uncultured Jatrophihabitantaceae bacterium | reverse complement strand
CCAGCGGGGACCTCAACCCGGCCACTACCGGGGACTTTGCCATGGCCACGGACAGGAGTCGTCGGCGTCGTAAAAGTAACGCCGTACCGAGCCGAACCAAGTTTTCCGATTCAACACTCAACACATTGGGCTGCTCGGACGTGTAATCGGTGACAGGACGGTGACGGAAGGCGATGCCGGGTGATCTTCGAGGATTTCGTGAAGGTGCATGGCCCGCGGCTGTCGCGGTTCGCCGCAGTGCTGTGCGGTGACCGGTGGCTGGCAGAAGACGTCATGCAAGAAGTGCTGGCACGAGCCCACGGTCGCTGGACCGCCATCGCGGGTATGGACCAGCCCGACGCCTACATCCGCCGGATGATCGTCAACGAGTTCCTGTCGTGGCGCCGCAAGCTGCAGCGCACCATCCTGATGTCTGACGTGCCTGAATATTCCCAGGTAGCCGATCCCGCCAGCCAGCACGCTGATCGAGCCGTACTTGTCGCAGAGCTGGCGAAACTTCCGCGGAAGCAACGCACCGTGATCGTGCTGCGATATTACGCCGGGTTGTCCGACCCCGAAATAGCCACCGATCTGGGCTGCTCGCCGGGCACTGTTCGGTCCCACGCCTCACGCGCACTTGCCACGCTGCGCGTTGAAATGCGTCCCATCCCAACGTTGGTCAAGGAGCTTTAACATGCGAACTGTCGAGGATCTTCGTGGCGCTCTGGCGTCATTGGAAAGTCAGGCCCCAGCCGTCGACGACCTACTTGTCAGATCGTCTCGTACGACGTCGCCGGTCGAACGGCGTCCCCGCAGGTGGCTGCTGCCCATTGCTGCAGCTGGGGCCACGGTCGCCGTCGTGCTGGGGGCGAACGGACTGGCCGGCCTACGTCGAGGCACCGGTCAATCGACCGGTGCCTCCGATTCGACCAGCCGTCCCGCGGCTACGGGACAAGGCCGTCTGCTTCCGTTCCGCTTGACCAGTGCACTGCCTCAACTGAAGCTGCTCGACGCCCACTCGAACGCGAACCCGGCCACGTCCTACGGCACCGCCGTCGTGGCCGAGTACGGCATGGAGGTCACCATCAATGTCAGCACCGCAACCGGCCAGCAAAGCCGGTCAGCGGGTGCGTCACGGGTCGCTGTGGGCGACGCACGAGGGTGGATCGACGTCACCTGTGGACTTCGCGCTGCGGTGAGCGTGTCGGCCGCAGCTGGCCATTCCCCCGCCAACCCAGACGTGTCGACGTTCAATGACACCTGCTCCCTATTCTATGACAGCGGGCCGTGGCATGTGGCGATCTATGTCGCCGGGCCGGGAGGCGGTTCACGCAAGATCACGCGACAGCAGTTCTTGCAGATAGGCGACCGCCTACAGCTCGCCGACTCACCCAGCGACTCCTCAACCTGGTTCGCCGCCGACGAATTGCTGCCGAACTAGGGCCCGGCGTAGCAGCTAGCGCTTTGACATCCGCGCGCGTACGGGGCCCAGTTCGTTGGTTCTCTCGGGTCGACCCCACCGCGACTGACAATCTGCAGGGTGTGGGTGTCGTGATGACACGGGCCTGGAATTGGCTTTAGGGGTGCAATCGAGCTGGCGGGGTCGGCGGTGTTGTAGGAGTTGGGCGCGCCGTTGGCCCTAGCCGGGTCGATGGTGGCCGGTCCGACAGGCGGATCATGCCGCCCGCACGCTAGCTGACGTGGCTACTCGGCCCGGGCAACCGACTTCACCGCGTCGACTTGCTTCTGGAACCAGTCCATCGGCGCGGTGCCCGGCGCGTCGCGCCGCAGCCGCTGCGCAGTGAGTGACCGCTCAGCCGCAGGCGTGGACAGCGCCTGGTGCAGTGCCTCGGCGGTCTGGCTGACGTCGAACGGATTCACCAGCAGCGCGTCGTCGCCGATCGTCTCCACCGCACCGGCCTCCCGCGACAGCACGACGGCTGGCTCCCGCTCGGACAGCACGCAACCCTCCAATGCGACGAGGTTCATGCCGTCGCGTAAGGAGTTGACCAGCAGCACGTCGGACAGGCGCAGGGCGGCCAGCGAGCCGGGGTAATCGTGGCCGATCTCGAGCATCAGCGGCGTCCAGTCGTCAGTAGCGAACTCGTCCTCAATCTCCGCGGCGAGCTGCTCCACTGCGTCGACGTACGCGCGGTATTCCGCGATTTCCTCGCGGGAGGGGTTGTTGAACACCAGGTGCACCACCTTGCCCAGCCACTCAGGATGCGTGCGGAGCAGCTCGCGATAGGCCAACAGGCCACGAAGGACGTTCTTGCTCAGTTCGGTCCGGTCCACCCGGCCGATGACGGCGCAATCGCCGATCGCCTCCAGGATCTCGCCTTGACGGACTTCGGTGTCGCGCGCGTACGCCCGCGTTTCCAGCGCCTCGATGTCGATACCGAGCGGGAACACAGACACTGTCTGTCTACTGCGATCCTCACCTGCACCACCAGGGTCTCGGCCCAACACCTCGATGCAGCAATTGCGAAAAGCCTCCGCCCAGCGCGCGGTATGAAAGCCCAGCAGGTCCGCGCCCAGCATGCCTTCTAGTAACTCCGCAGCGACGTCGTCGGGCAACATCCGGAAGTAGTCCGCCGACACCCAGGACGTGTGGGTGAAGTGGCTGATCCGCACGTCGGGACGCAGCTCGCGCAGCATCGCCGGCACGAGGAACAGGTGGTAGTCCTGGACCATCACCGTCGCGCCCTGCGCGGCCTCCTCGGCCAGCGCCTCGGCGAACGCGCGGTTGAACCGCTCATAGCCCTGCCACTGTCGGCGCCACTCGCGGTCGAACACCGGGCGGCTGGGCGGCTCGTAGAGCATGTGCAGCACGAACCACAGCGTCGCGTTGGCCACGCCGTTGTAGGCGCGCCTGTAGGTGGTGGCGTCGATGGGCAGCATCCGGACGTCGAAATCACCGTGCAGCGCCTCGGCAACGGCGCCGAGGGTGGACAGCCGACCGCCCGCCTGGCGTGCCAGCGAACGTTCGCGCGCGTTCATCGCCGCGCACACCCAGGTTGCCCCCGGCGTGGCTGCCAGCGCGGCCTGCATACCGCTCACCAGGCCGCCGCCGCCGCGGCGGATCCGATCGTCGGCGTTGTCCACCGCCTCCACCGACAGCGGACCCCGGTTGGAGGCGACGAGCAGGGGAGCGGTGCCGAAGGTGGTCACGGGCTCACTCCTGCGCATCGGCGGCGGCAAAGGCGTCGGCCTCGCTGCGTTCGCGCCGGCGCTTGCGGACCTCGATCACGACGTACCCGACGACGAGCAGCCCCAGCGCGGCCAACGGCGCCCAGGTCAGGTACTTCTCGATGGTGCTCAGCGCGCTGGCAAAGGCATATCCGAGCAGGACGCAGCCGCCGGCCCAGACGATGCCGCCGGTGGCGTTCCAGAGGAAAAACGTCCGGTAGCGCATCCCGCTCATGCCGGCCATCGACGGCATCAGCGCGCGCAGCACCGCCGTCAGACGTCCTAACAGAACCGCCTTACCACCGTGGCGATGCAGGAAACCGTCCACCTTGCTCCAGCGGGGCTCACCGACCCAGTGGCCCACGCGGGAGTGTCGCAGCGACGGACCGAACTTGCGGCCGAACTCGTAACCCACGCTGTCGCCGGCGATCGCGCAGACGATGGCGACGACGATCATCACCCAGACGTTCAGCACGCCCTCGTGGCAGAAGTAGCCCGCGACAAGAAGCGCAGTCTCGCCGGGTAGCACCATGCCGACGAGGATCGCGGCCTCGGCGAAGGCCAGGCCGCCGGCAATCACGTAGAGCCAGGCACCGACGCTGTTGCCCAGATGTTTGAGGAACTCTGTCATGTCACGTCATGTCGCGTCATGTAACAGTGGAGCTCGAAGCGGCCGGCTGCATGAAGGAATGGTGCCAGGTCGGCGTCGCAGTGGGTCGTTATCGGCGGTGGCGTCGGCCCGGTGGCGTGAGTCCGGTGGCCACAGCCCGGTAGTTTCGGCCCACTGGCGTCGGCCCGGTGGCGTGCCGTCGTCGCCCCGATGTCGTCCCTGCCTGTCCCTGCGTTGTCCCTGCGTTGTCGTTGCCCTGCCGTCCCACCCGCGATCTAGAGTTCGGCCGGTGACCGAGCGTCTCACCGCAGCGCAGGCGCGTCGCATCGCCCTGGCCGGGCAGGGATTTGCCGAGCCCCGCCCGATCGGGCGCATCGACGCTCGACACATCCGGCGCGTCATCGAGCGGATCGGCTTGCTGCAGCTGGATTCGGTCAACGTCTTCTGCCGATCCCACTATCTACCGGTGCTGGCCCGGCTCGGCCCGTATCCACGTGAGCTGCTCGACCGGCTCACCGGGCATTCTGCGGGTCCGGTGCAGCGCGAACTGGTGGAGTACTGGGCCCACGAGGCGTCGCTGATCCCGGTGCAGACCTACCGGCTGCTGCAGTGGCGGATGGACCGTGTCGACGAAGGCTCGTGGGGGCGGATGCACCGACTGGCCCGCGAGCAGCCCGACCTGGTGGACGACGTGCTGGCGCAGGTGGCGGCCGGCGGCCCCCTGCGCTCAGGCCAGACCGGCTTTCAACGGCCGATTCGAGCTGCCGGTGAGATGTGGAACTGGCATGACGGCAAGGTGGCGCTGGAGTATCTGTTCTGGGCCGGGCGCGTGATGGCTGCGCGACGGGTGAATTTCGAACGCTGGTACGACCTGCCTGAGCGGGTGCTGCCGCCCGACGTGCAGGCCCAACCGGCGCTCAGCGTCGCCGACCAGCAGCGTGAGCTGGTGCGCATCGCGGCCCGGGCCTACGGCGTGGCCACCGAGGCCGACCTGGGTGACTACTTCCGACTGCCGCGCGCGGAGTCCAAAGCCCGCGTGGCCGAGTTGGTGGCGGTCGGGGAGCTGGAACCGGTCGACGTGGACGGCTGGGGGCGCGCAGCCTACCTGTGGCCCGCTGCGCGGCGGCCTCGGCGGGTGCAGGCGCGCGCGCTGCTGTCGCCGTTCGACCCGCTGATCTGGTTCCGTGACCGGGCCGAACGGCTGTTCGGCTTTCGCTACCGCATCGAGATCTACGTGCCGGCACCCGAGCGCGTCTACGGCTACTACGTGCTGCCGTTTCTGCTCGGCGAGAACTTGGTGGCCCGGGTCGACCTCAAGAGCGACCGCCAGGCCGGGATGCTGCTCGTGCAGGGCGCCTATGCAGAGGCCGGCATCGATCCCGTGTACGTGGCACGCGAGCTGGCGGCCGAGCTGGCGACGACGGCGCATTGGCTCGGTCTGGACGGCGTGGTCGTGAGGCCGCGCGGTGATCTGGCCGCCGAGCTGACCGCGGCGGTCGGCTGAGCTTGGGTCGCACCGCTGGGCGGGATGGGGAGCGGCATGGGTGAGCGGGTCGGCCGCCGTTGCTGCTCGAACTTGCGGTTGTCGACCCGTGGGGCGACAGTTCGAGTAGCAACGAGGACTCTCAGTAACAGTTCTCGCGGCGGCCGACCGGCGAGCAACGCCCCACCGGACGCGGCCTATTGCGGCAACGGAGCGGGCCGGCGCAGAAGGGCGGCATGGGCCGGCCGGAACTGTCTACCCGGCCCGTAGTCTGGGCCTGCCTTTGCCGAGCCCGAAACCAGGAGCCGTCCGTGCCTTCGATCGTTTCTCCGCGCGTCCAGGTCATCGCCTGGACCCAGTTCCAGGCTCCGGACGACATCGCGTGGGACACCGACGCCGACGGCGGTCAGGCACTCGCCGAGTTCGCTGGTCGGGCGTGCTACCAGTCGTGGACCAAGCCCAATCCCCGCACCGCGAGCAATGCCGGCTACCTCGCCCACATCCTCGAGGTCGGCCATCTGTCGGTGCTCGAGCACGGGAGCGTGACGTTCTACCTCACCGGGGTGTCGCGGTCGCTGACCCATGAGCTGATCCGCCACCGGCACTTCTCCTACTCCCAGCTCTCGCAACGCTACGTGCCCGAGCGCGACGCTGCGCTGGTCGAGCCCGACGTGATCGCCTCCGATCCCGAGCTGCACGCCCAATTCGTCGCCGCCGGCGAGGCCGCCATCGAGGCCTACACCTCGCTGCTGGAGGGTCTGGAGCAGAAGTTCGCCGACGTCGACAACGCCACGCTGCGGCGCAAGCAAGCGCGCCAGGCTGCCCGCGCCGTGCTGCCCAATGCCACCGAGACCCGAATCGTCGTCACCGGCAACTACCGCGCCTGGCGGCACTTCGTGGCCATGCGCGCATCCGAGCACGCCGACGTCGAGATCCGCCAGCTGGCCATCGCCTGCCTGCGCGAACTGGCGACGGTGGCGCCGAACGTCTTCGCCGACTTCTCGATCTCGACGCTGCCCGACGGCACCGAGGTCGCGTCCAGTCCGATGGTGAGCGAGGGCTGACCACGACCGAGGGCAGAGCCCGACCCAGGCTCGAGGGCACGTTGCAGCCCCCGGCGCGTCCGCGCGGGCTCTTCGTGGGTCTGAGCACGCTCGACATCGTGCACCGCTTGAACCGTCTGCCCGGTGCCGACGAGAAGGTCACCGCCGTCAGCCAGGACATCGCGGCGGGCGGTCCCGCGGCGGCCGCCGCGCTCACCTTCGCCGCACTAGGGGGAGCCGCGACGTTGGTGACTGCACTCGGGCGCCATCGACTGGCCGACGTGGTGCGCGCCGACCTCGCTGCCTGGGGCGTCGACGTCGTCGACGCGTCGAACTCCGACGCACCGCCGGCGGTGTCCGTCGCCCGCGTGCACGCCGGCACCGGCCACCGCAGCGTGTCCTCGATCGACGGGGCGCATGCCGACGTCCTACCGCCCGACGACTTTGCCGCGTCGGCCGGCGCAGCGGACGTCGTCCTGTACGACGGCCACCATGCCCGGCTCGGAGCGGCCGTCGCGGCGTCGGCGGAAGCCTCGGACGTGCCGGTGGTTCTCGACGCCGGGCGCTGGCGGCCCATCTTCTCCACGGTCCTGCCGGTGGCGGACTTCGTCGTCGCCTCGGACGCCTTCACCCTCGACGGGCGCCACCCCACGGCCCGCGATCTGCTCGGCAGGCGCACGGCCGCTGCCGCGGTGACGCACGGCGACCAGCCGATCGAATGGGCCAGCGTGCTCGACGCGGGAGCGGTGCCGGTGCACGCGGTGGACGGCGGGAACACCCTCGGTGCCGGTGACGCCTTCCACGGCGCGGTGTCCTTCGCTGTCGGCGCGCTCGGCCGTAGCGTGGCGCTGCAGCGCTGGCGCGACGTGCTGGTCTTCGCCGGCGACGTCGCCGCGATCAGGGTCTCCTCGACCGATCCGCGCGGCTGGCTGCACGACGAACGGCTCGAGCGGAAGGTGGATCGATGGATGGTGTGATGACACCGACGGTGAAGGAGCTGGCGCGCCGCGCCATGGCGCTCGCCGAGAGCGGTAACCGGACGCTACTGGGGATCATCGGCGCGCCGGGTGCGGGAAAGTCCACCGTCGCCGAGCAGATCTTCGCGCAGATGTCCGCCGGCGCGGCGGCACTGGTGCCGATGGACGGCTTTCACATCGCCGACGCCGTCCTCGTCGAGGCGGGGTTGCGCGAGCGCAAGGGCGCACCGGAGACGTTCGACCAGGTGGGCTTCGTCGTAGCTCTGCACCGACTCAGGCAGGCCAGCGAAACCGTGTATCTGCCCCGGTTCGACCGCACCATCGAGGACTCCATCGCGGCGGCGATCGCGGTGCCTGCCGACGTTCCGCTCGTCATTGTGGAGGGAAACTATCTGCTGCACTGGCCCGATGCGGCCGCGCTGCTGCACCAGAGCTGGTTTCTCGATCCGCATCCGCGGCTGCGAAGATCCCGGCTCATTCAACGCCGGCTGGCACTCGGCCAGGACCTCGACGTCGCCCGGGCCTGGGCACTGGGACCGGATCAGCACAACGCGGATCTGATCGAGCAGGCTCGCGACCGAGCCGATCTACTGGTGACCATCAGCCCTGTGCACGGCGTTACGTTGGTGTCATGACCGAGCACCGGACCGGCCAGCAGGTCGAACCACTCTTCGGGCGCGTGCTGACGGCCATGGTGACGCCCTTCGACGTCGCCGGCGGCCTGGATCTGGACGTCGCTGCGGAGCTGGCCACCTACCTCGTCGATGAGATGGGCAACGACGGGCTCGTCGTCAACGGCACCACCGGTGAGTCGCCGACCACAACCGACGCGGAGAAGGCGGAGCTGGTTCGGGTCGTCGCCGATGCGATCGGCAATCGGGCCAGCGTCGTTGCCGGCGTCGGCACCTTCGACACCGCGCACACCGTCCACCTGACCCAGGACGCGGTCAAGGCCGGTGCCGACGGCGTCCTCGTCGTCACGCCCTACTATTCCAAGCCTCCGCAGGCCGGCGTTCTCGCTCACTTCCGCACCGTTGCCGACGCCAGCGACGTTCCGGTGCTGCTCTACGACATTCCGCATCGCACCGGCACCGCGATCGCGACTGAAACCATGCTGCGGCTGGCCGAGCACGATCGGATCGTGGGCGTGAAGGACGCCAAAGCCGACCTACTGGCCAGCGCGCAGGTGCTGGCCGAGACCGGCCTGGCTTACTACTCCGGCGACGACGGCCTGACGCTCCCGCTGCTGTCGGTGGGTGCGGTGGGCGTCATCGGCACGTCCACCCACTTCACCGGGGTGCAGACCCAGGAGCTGGTACGCGCCTACCAGGCCGGCGATATAGCCGCGGCGCTGGCGATCTATCGGCAGGTGTTGCCGCTGTACCGCGGCATTTTCGCCACTTCCGGCGTGATCTTGGTCAAGGCGGGCCTGACGTTGACGGGCCGGCCCGTGGGCGGACTACGACCGCCGCTGGTGGAGGCCAGTGACCACGAGGTCGAGCACCTACGTGCTGACTTCGTCGCCGCCGGCCTGGCCTCACTGCTGCGCTGACAGATTCAAGGTTTGACCGCGTTCGACGTAGGTCACCCGGTCATGCAGCTGCCGCCGGTTGATCTCGGCGGTGAAGTCCGAGCGCGGTGACTTGAACACGCCGTAGTCGTCGAAATGGATGGGCACCGACGTCGGTGCCTGCAGCAGTTCCACCAGGTCGGCGCCTTGAACGGCGTCCATCGTGACCATCAGCCCACCGGGTAGGCGAGTGCCGCCCAGATGCAGCACGGCGACGTCGGGTGCGCCGAATCGGCGCGGGATCTCACGCAGATCCTCGATCAGCAGCGTGTCACCGCTGATGTACATCCGCAGTGGCGGGCCGTCGGGTTGGGCGCGGTAGGTGAGCAGGCTGCCCATCACCGCCGGCAGCAGAAAGCGGGTCGGACCCGGGCCGTGTCGCCCGGGCAGTGCAGTCACGACCAGCGACGCCTCATGGGAATGCAGCGTGTGTTCGTCCCAGGTGGGCAGTCCGATGGCGGCGCCGAAGCCTTGCCGGCGCAGTGCTCGGCCGGCCGAGGGTGTGGTCAGCACGGGCAGCCCGCAATCCAGGCCCCGACGGGCGACCCGGTCCCAGTGGTCGCCGTGCAGATGCGACAGCAGCACCGCGTCCAGGGCCGGCAGGTCGGCGATCGTCATCGCCGGCTCGGTCAGGCGTTTGGACGTCAAGCCGTACCCGAGATACGCGCGCTGGTTGCGATGCAGGAAGTTGGGGTCGGTGAGCAGCGTGAACGGCCCGAAGCGCAGCAGCATCGTGGCCGTACCCAGGAAGGTCAGCGAGGAGGACTCGGCGACGGATCTGTCGGCGTCGGGGTCGGCAGCAAGTTCGGACACAGTCGAATCCTTTCCCGACCAGCACGGCTGCGCGCGTCAACCGGCCGGCTCGTACAGAGGATTGTGCTCTGCGTCGCTCCCCGAACCAACTGAGACGGTCGGGATCTTGGGTCGCTCCGGACTGCCGGCGCAAACAGCGTCGTCACCGCAGCACACGAATGAGGCAGCGAGGACCGGTGGCGGCAGCGAGCCGGCTGTCCGCGGTGAGCAGCTCGCAGCCCAAACGCTCGGCCAACGCGACGTAGCAGGCGTCGTAGGCAGTGACGTTTGCGCGCAGCTCGAAGACGCGCTGAACCAGTCGCAGAGTCGGAACTCGCTCAAGGTCGAGCTGCTCGAGATGGGCGATGGCGGCGGCAAATCGCTGCTCGGTAAGGGTGCCGCGCAGCCACCGCTTGCGCAGCACAGACACGGTTTCAACGTCGACGAGATCGGGGGCAGCGACGTCGCCGGCAGCGCGAAGTTCTCGGCGCGCGAGAGCGCCATCGTCGTGGTCGTCGGCCAGAGCGTTGGCCAACACCAAGGCGTCGACGACTAGCACAAGGTCCTCAGCGCAACGGTCACCGCGCGGAACGCCCCTCGTCCAGGTCAGCGACAGCCGCGGCAAAACCTATTTGCCCGCCGTGCTGGCCGTCCAGGTCATCGAGGACGTCGTCGATGGAGCGTCGTTCCGCGAGCTGACGGAGCTCGACGCTCAGGTACTGCTGCAGCGACTGGTGACGGTGTTCCGCTTTTCGCTGTAGAGCGCCGTGGACGTGCTTTGGAACGTTGCGGATCAGAACATTCGGCATGCTTGCAGTATGCTTGCAACGGTCGCTTATGACAAGCCATCAGGCCAGGCCGGGGCGCCTTCGGCGTGAAGCTGCGGTTGAGCGTTATCGTGTTCGCGTGAGTCCTGCCACCTCGACCAAGCCTCGCTCGGGCGCTGGCCGGCCACGAAAATCGCAGCAGGCGACGGCAGGTGCCAAGTCGCCCGCACGCGGGCGAACCAGCACGGCGTTGCCCCGATCTGGTCGGGCGCGTACCGCCGCGCCCCGAACTCGTCCGTCCGGTCGGTCTGGTCGCGGCTCACGACCAGGCGGCCCTGGACCACTCGCTCCGCTGGGACGGCTGCTCGTTCGGCTGTGGCGGGCAGTGGCGCGGATGCTGGGCGCACTGGCGCGGGCCGTCGGCCGCAACGCCGCCACTGCGCGCACGTTGGACCCGGCGCACCGCCGCGACGGTTCGGCCCTGGGCGTGCTGGCGCTGGCACTGATCACCGCCGCTGCGCTGTGGTGGCAGGCCGCCGGGCCGTTGGGACGGGCCGTGAGCGGCGCGCTGCGCTTCGTGGCCGGTAACGGCGCGCTGGTGCTGCCGGTTCTGCTCGCGGCGCTGGCGGTGCACATGCTGCGCCAGATTCCAGATCCGCATCGACGCGGCCGGCTGCTCGTCGGTTTTACCGCACTCACGCTCGCCGCTCTGGGCATGCTGCATTTGTGGTATCGCTCGCCGTCGACCCGATTCGGACGCGCTCATGCCGGCGGAGCTCTGGGCCGGGGGGTCGGCGACGGGTTGACGTCGGTGCTGTCGGCCGGTTTGGCCGTGCCGCTGCTGTTCCTGCTCGCCTGTTTCGGCGTGTTGGTCGTCACGGCTACGCCGTTGACCGCGCTGCCGGGCGAGTTGTCCACTCTGCTGGGTCGCCGGCGCTCCGCGACCGCCGCGGACAGTTCAGTCGACGCGTGGGCAGCCGACGATGCGCCGTCGTCCAGCGCGCCTGATCGGGCTGTCGACGGCGACGCGTTCGGCGACGACGAGGCCGGAGAATTGGAGCACAGCGGTGCCAACTACGCCGATATGGACGGCGGGGTGACCCGGCCGGGCCATCCATCGTCTGCATCGCCTGCAGCATCTGGAGGGGCAACCGCGCTGCTGTCGCAGAGACCGATGTCCCACCATGGTCTACGCAGTGGTCTACGCGGCCTGCTGAGCCGGTTCACCAAGGTTGGCCACCGTCGCGTAGATGAGGCTGCGCCTGCCGACGTTGTCCAGCCTGCAGGCCAGCCCGCTGACCAGGCCGTCACCACGGGTCTACCGTTCCTCGACGACCCATATTCCGCCGGCAGGGCGGCGCCCGATTCCGTGGACGAGCGAGGTGTCGACGGGACCGGCGCCGCGGCCACCGCAGGCCTGCTCAGCGACGAGTCGACGCAGCGCAAGCCTCGTCCGCGCGTGCCCAGGCAGTCGCGGCCGGGTGCCAACTCGGCAGGCGACGACGCGCCCGTAGTCAGCCGCCCCACCCAGCTCGAGCTGCTCGGCGGCGCCGGCCTCTACACGCTGCCCACCTTGGACGTCCTGGGCAAGGGCCCGGCCCATCTCGAGCACACCAAGGCCAACGACGAGGTCATCGCCAGCCTGACGCAGGTGTTCGAGGAGTTCAGCGTGCCGTGCGAGGTGAGCGGCTTCAACCGTGGCCCCACCGTCACCCGCTACGAGATCACCCTGGGCCCCGGCGTGAAGGTCGAGCGGATCATCCAGCTTGCCCGCAACATCGCCTACGCCGTCAAGAGTCCTGACGTGCGCATCATCAGCCCCATTCCGGGCAAAAGCGCGGTCGGTGTGGAGATTCCCAACACCGATCCCGAGATCGTGATGCTGGGCGACGTTCTGCGCGCTCCGATAGCGCAGCGTGAACATCACCCGATGCTGGTGGCGCTGGGCAAGGACGTCGAGGGCGGCATGGTCGTCGCCAACCTCACCAAGATGCCGCACCTGCTGGTCGCCGGCGCGACGGGTGCGGGCAAGTCCAGCTGCATCAACTCCCTCATCCTGTCGATCCTCACTCGGGCCACGCCTGACGAGGTGCGCATGGTGCTGATCGATCCCAAGCGGGTCGAGTTCTCGGGCTACCAGGGCATTCCGCACCTCGTCACGCCGGTGATCACCAACCCCAAGAAGGCCGCGGACGCGCTGCAGTGGGTTGTGCGCGAGATGGACATGCGCTACGAGGACATGGAAGCCAGCGCCGTGCGCCACATCGACGACTTCAACCGCAAGGTGCGCAACGGCGAGCTGGTGGCGCCCCCGGGCTCCGAGCGTGTGTACGAGCCGTATCCGTACCTGCTGGTCATAATCGACGAGCTGGCCGACCTGATGATGGTCGCTCCCCGCGACGTCGAGGACGCGGTGGTGCGCATCACCCAGCTCGCTCGCGCCGCCGGCATCCACCTCGTCATCGCCACGCAGCGGCCCTCGGTGGACGTCGTCACCGGCCTGATCAAGGCCAACGTGCCGTCCCGGCTGGGATTCAAGACGTCGTCGGTGACCGACAGCCGCGTCATCCTCGACCAGCCCGGCGCGGAAAAGCTGCTGGGCAAGGGCGACGGGCTCTTCCTGCCCATGGGCGCGTCGAAGCCCGCGCGCATCCAGGGCGCCTACGTCAGCGACGCCGAGATCCACGCCATCGTCGACCACTGCCGGGCACAGTTGCAGCCGACCTACCGCACCGACGTCACCGCGTCGGCTGCGGCGGCGAAGGAGGTCGACGAAGAGATCGGCGACGACCTGGAGGTGCTGATCGCCGCCGTGGAGCTGGTGGTGTCGACGCAGTTCGGGTCGACGTCGATGCTGCAACGCAAGCTGCGGGTGGGTTTCGCCAAGGCCGGTCGACTGATGGACCTGATGGAGTCACGCGGCATCGTCGGGCCGTCGGAAGGTTCCAAGGCCCGCGACGTCCTGGTGCAACCCGACGAGCTCGCCGGGCTGCTGTTCACGCTGCGTGGCGGCAACGACTAGCACTGCCCATCATCCGGGGCGGATCTACCGGGCAGCACTACAAAACCAACAACATCCGGGTGTTGCCCAGCGTGTTCGGTTTGACGTACTCCAGCGAGAGGAACTCCGCGACGCCGGGATCGTAGGAGCGGCGCAGGGCGTGATAGGTGTCCTCGTCCACCGGGCTGCCGTCGATCTCGGCGAAGCCGTGACGTTCGAAGAACGAGACCTGGAACGTCAGCGCGAACAGCCGGGACAGCCCCAGGGTCCGAGCTCGCGCCAGCAGTGCGTCGAGCAACGGATCGCCGTAGCCGCGTCCGCGCATATCGGGATGCACGGCCAGCGTCCGGATCTCGCCCAGATCGGCCCACAGCACGTGCAGGGCGCCGCAACCGACCACCCGGCCGTCCACTTCGGCGACCTGGAAGTCCTGGACGTCCTCGTACAGGCTCACCAGATCCTTGGCCAGCAGGTGCCGCCCCGAGCCGGCGTACAGATCGACCAGTGCCTTGATGTGCGCGACGTCAGGTGTGCGCGCGGGACGTATCAGCGGCATGTAGTCGCTCGGGAACGGCGTGGCTGCGGGCTGGGCGGGCATGGCGCGGCCGATGGTAGTCAACCCAGCGGTCGGTTCCTTGCGCGCAGGTAAGCTGGGCCGGTGACGTCGGCGCGGGGAAAGACTGCCGCGCTGGTCACCCTGGGCTGTGCGCGCAACGAGGTCGACTCCGAGGAGCTGGCCGGGCGGCTGACTGCGCAGGGCTGGACGGTGGGCGATTCCGCCGAGGCCGACGTCCTGGTAGTCAACACGTGCGGCTTCGTAGAGGCGGCCAAGAAGGACTCCATCGACGCGGTGCTGGCCGCCGCTGACGGGGGCGCCAAGGTCGTCGCCGTGGGCTGCCTTGCCGAGCGCTACGGCAGCCAGTTGGCCGAAGCGCTGCCCGAGGCCGACGCGGTGCTGGGCTTCGACAACTACGTCGACATCTCCGATCGGCTCGACGACGTCCTTGCCGGGCAGGCGTTCACCTCTCACGTTCCGCGCGACCGGCGCTCGCTGTTGCCGATCAGCCCGGCACACCGGCCGCGGGCCGCCACCGAGGTCGCGGTGCCCGGCCATGCCTGGCTGCCTTCGGGATCGGTGCGGCACCGCCTGGACCGCTCACCGGTCGCCTCGCTCAAGCTTGCTTCGGGCTGCGACCGGCGCTGCACGTTCTGCGCGATCCCGTCCTTCCGCGGTTCCTTCGTGTCCCGCCCGCCGGTCGAGGTGCTCGCCGAGGCCCGTTGGCTGGCCGACGACGGAGTGCGCGAAATCGTCTTGGTCAGTGAGAACTCCACGTCCTACGGCAAGGACCTGGGCGATCTGCGCTCGCTGGAGAATCTGCTGCCCGAGCTCGCCGCCGTCGAGGGCATCGAGCGAATCCGGGTGGCATATCTGCAGCCTGCCGAACTGCGTCCCGGACTGATCGAGGTCTTGGCCGCGACGCCGGGCGTCGCACCGTATTTCGACCTGTCGTTCCAGCACGCCAGCGCCACCGTGTTGCGGCGGATGAAACGCTTCGGCGGGACCGAGGCATTCCTCGACCTGCTCGCCAGGGCCCGCGCGCTCGCCCCGGCACTGGGCGCGCGCACCAACGTCATCGTCGGTTTCCCCGGCGAGACCGAGGCTGACGTCGCCGAGCTGGAACAATTCCTCACCGCGGCGCGACTGGACAGCATCGGCGTGTTCGGCTACTCCGACGAGGACGGCACCGACGCGGTGTCCCTGCCCGACCATCTCGACGACGACGAGATCAGTGCCCGCGTCTCGCGGATCAGCGCCATCGCCGACGAACTGGTCGAGCAGCGCGCCGAGGACCGGGTCGGTTCGGCGGTGACGGTGCTTGTCGAGCGCTTCGAGGACGGCGAGGCCGTGGGCAGAGCTGCGCATCAGGGCGCAGAGGACGGTGAGACCACGCTGCGCGACTGCGCCGGGGCCATGATCGGGCACTTGGTGCCGGCCATCGTGCTGGGCAACGTCGGAGTCGACCTGTACGCATCCGCGCTCGACCAGCCGCTGGGCGCGGCGCGGTGACTTACTTCGGCGCAGGCAGTGCAGGTCGGGGGACAGATCGGTGAGCGATCCGGGCGTGACCCGTGCCTCCCTGCGCGCCGAAGCGCTGCGCGATGCGGCAGTGGCTGCTGCTGCGGCCCATCCGCCGGCCGTCGACCCGATCGGTGACACGCCCGACCCGGTGTCGAACCTCAACGCGGCCAATCTGCTGACCCTGCTGCGGTTGGCGCTGGTGCCTGTGTTCGCGGTCGTGCTGTTCGCCGACGGTGGCCACAACGCGGGCTGGCGCATCGCGGCGTGGGTAGTTTTCGCTGTGGCTTCGATCACCGACCGCATCGACGGCGAGGTCGCGCGTCGTCGCCAGCTGGTGACCGAGCTGGGCAAACTTGCCGACCCGATCGCGGACAAGGCGCTGATGGGGGCGGCCCTGATCGGCCTGTCGGTACTCGGCGATCTGGCCTGGTGGATCACCGTCGTCATCCTCGCGCGCGAGTTGGGTGTCACCGGCCTGCGGTTCTGGGTGCTGCGCCACGGCGTGATCCCGGCCAGCCGCGGCGGCAAGGTCAAGACGCTGGTGCAGGCCGTCGCGATCGGGCTTTACGTGTTGCCGCTGTGGCATCCGCTGCACGTTGCCGCCCAGGTCATCATGGCGGCCGCGCTGGTGCTCACTCTGGCCACCGGCGTCGATTACGTAGCGCGTGCGGTGTCAGTGCGTCGCCGCGCGCGATTGGTCGCGCCGTGAGCGCGGGCGGCCATCTACGGCCTCCGGTCGCTGGAGGATCAGCTCCTTCGTCGCTGCGATCCTCACCCGCCGACGCGTGGACGTCGACGCAGGCTCGGTTGGCGGCCGACGGGCGCACGGTGGGCGTGGCGGAGTCGCTCACCGGTGGCCTGCTGAGCGCCGCGCTCACCTCGTTGGCGGGCGCATCGGCGGTGTTTCGCGGCGGCCTTGTCGTCTATGCCACCGACCTGAAGCACCAACTGGCTCGCGTCGCTGTGGACCTGCTCGACAGCGCCGGCGCAGTGCACGCCGACGTGGCCCTGGAGCTGGCTCGCGGCGCCCGCGATGTGCTGGGCGCATCGATCGGTGTCGGTGTCACCGGCGTCGCCGGTCCCGATTTGCAGGACGGCCACGCTGTGGGCACGGTGTTCCTCGCTGTGGTCGGCGTCGAGGAGACGGTGGCCGAGCGACATTTCACCGGCGAGCGCGAGAACATCCGTACACAGACCGTAGACGCGGCACTGGAACTGCTGGAGCGGGAATCACGTTCCTACCAGTAGACGTTGTAATCACTGCAAGTGAACACGGCACAACCATGAAGCAGGCATCGAAACCAGTTCGTCATACCGGCGAGGTACGGTCGAAGTTCCTGGGAGAGGAGGCTCGCATGACAGTTATCCGGCAGGTGATCGGTGAGACGATCCGCGGCGTACGCCTGCGGCAACGACGGACCCTGCGCGAAGTCTCCGGCGCTGCACGGGTGAGCCTGGGATATCTCTCCGAGATCGAGCGAGGTCAGAAAGAGCCGTCCTCGGAGCTGCTGGCTGCTATCTGCGACGCGCTCGATGTCCGGCTGTCCGATGTCTTCGCCGAGGTGAGCGACGTGATGCGGCGGCAGGAAAAGGTGGCGGAGCGAGCCCGGCTGGCGCCTGTGTTCGTACCGCGACGCGCCGGCGGCCCGGTCGCGCAGTTGGGCACCAAGACGGTATTGAAGGCTTCCACCGCCGCCTGAGCGTTCGTTGGTGCTGGGCGGTTGTCGAGACCGCCGCAACACGATCCTCCTTTCGACGGCGCGTGCGCTGGTCGATGCGTTGCAGGCCCGCACTGTTCGCTCATGGCGCCTGTTCAGCCGGCATGAAACGATGGTCGGCACACGTTGCGGCGGAACACATCACCGGCGGGTCGGTTGCAGCAGTCGGCGGACGGCGCCGTGCTCACGCGGCGAAACCTAGGAAGGCAGGGCTGATCCATGGCGCAGAATCCCATGATCAAGGCGTGGAAATACATGAGCGCCTGGTTCGGTGCGAAGGTCGACGAGAAGGCCGACCCCAAGATTCAGATCCAGCAGGCCATCTCGGAGGCGCAGCGTTCCCACGAGGGGCTGTCGCGGCAGGCCGCCACGGTGATCGGCAATCAGCGCCAGTTGGAGATGAAGCTGGACCGTCAGCTGGGAACCGTTGAGGACCTCAAGGCGCAGGCACGCCAGGCTCTGGTGCTGGCCGACAAGGCCCGCTCCGACGGCGACGAGGCGAAAGCAGCCGACTTCGAAACCACAGCCCAGTCGCTGGCTACTCAGTTGGTCAGCTCCGAGCAGAGCGTCGAAGACCTCAAGCAACTGCACGATCAGGCGCTGACCGCCGCACAGCAGGCGCGCAAGGCCGTGCAGACCAACGCGTCAATGTTGGAGCAGAAGCTTTCTGAACGGACGAAGCTGCTCAGCCAGCTCGAACAAGCCAAGATGCAAGAGCAGGTGTCGGCATCGCTGAACCAGATCAGTGACATGGCCGCGCCCACCAACGTGCCGTCTCTGGACGAGGTGCGGGACAAGATCGAGGCGCGTTACGCCAACGCCCTGGGTCAGGCCGACCTTGCCTCGAACTCGGTGCAGGGTCGGATGCTCGAAGTGCGCCAGGCGACCAGGGACATGGCTGGACAATCCCGGCTCGAGGAGATTCGGGCCTCCCTGCACGGATCGTCCGGTACACCGGCAATGGCAGCGCCAGCTGCGGCGGACGCGATCGAGGGCGGTTCTGCCAGTGGCGTGCCCGACTTCACCAAATCGGCCCGACCGGTGAGCGAACCCGTCGTCTCCGACTAGGTTGCCAACGGGTTGGGGGCAACTAGGGCTGCGACAACTAGGACATAAACAGTTGGCGGTGGCCGGGCTGCCGCCGCTTGTGCCTCATGGTGGCGCCGGCTGGCAGCGCGGACACCAGAAGGTTGTCCTCTCCTGGGGCGCCACTCCGATTATGGCGCTGAGCAGGGGCGTGCGGCACCGCCGGCACGGTTGACCCGCGCGCATGTACACCCAATGTTGCTCGCCACGGGCGACGCTGCCGGTCGTCGATTGCTCCGGATGGTCACGGTTGGCGCGCAGCACCCGGTGTGCGGTCTCGACGATGGCATCGGCCCGGTTACCTTCTCCGCCGGCCGGTGCCCGCTGCGGCTGGGCTGGCAGTGCCAGCACTGACGCCACGCTTGCCAACGGGTAGGTACCGGTCATGAAAAGGAGCTCGGCGGCGTACATGTTTCCCACGCCGGCCAAAATGCGCTGATCCAGCAGCGCTTCCACGATGGGTCGCGAGGGTTCGAGCCCCAAATTGTGCACGGCCCGGTGCGGATCCCAATCGGGCCCGAGGAGATCCGGGCCGAGATGACTGACCCAGGGCTCACCGGTGGAAGTGCGGGCGATATCGAGGTCGTGCACCCGGTGACCTGTCGTGCGCCACTCGGTGTTGCCTACGACGGCGCGGATGTCGAACCCACGGCCGGCGGACTGTGGACGCGCTGGAATGCGTGCGCCGCGGGAGCGATAGGCAGGGGTCGAGCCGGCTACGCGCTGCGAAGGCCGGCTGATCTGCCAGGACCCGTCCATCCGTAGATGGCTGTGCAGGGTGTGGTCGTTGTCGAAGCGCATCAGGATGTGCTTGCCGCGCGAGACCACCTCGGTGATCTGCGAACCGCTGAGATCCGACAGTGCCAATCGGGGTACCCGCAACTCGAACTCGCTGACCGTCCGGCCGGCCAGCGCCTGATTCAGTCGGTGTGCGGTCAGCCACACGGTGTCGCCCTCAGGCATGGCGCGGCCGGTCCACGTCTGCAGAATCGACCAGCGCGCTTCGGGTCGGCTGCCCGCTCATGTTCGCAGCCTCAACCCGCGGGGGGTTGGCCGGAAGCCCGCCACTTCCAGCGCGGCACCTAACGCGGAGGCGACCACCGGCTCACCGTCGGCTTTCTCCACCGCCAACTTGCCCAGCGCGCCCTCCCGGACGGCCAACGCCAGCGCATCGGCCGCCGGACCCAGCACCGCGTCGTCGTCGGTGAACGACAGCAGCGTGCGCCCACCGCGTTCGACGTACAACGCGCACTGCCCCTCGACCATTACGACCAACGCGCCGGCTTTGCGGGCTGCTTGGTGACCTCGCTTGCCTTCGGCGTCGGGCGGACGCACCGGCCACTCGAGCGCCGCACCGTAGGGATTGGCTGGATCAGTGGCAGCCAATACCAGCGCCGGGGCGACCCGCTGGGAGTCGCGGCCACCGTGATCGTTGTCGGAGCGGGCCCTTAAGGCGTCCACGGCACCGGGCAGGGCGAACTGTGCCGCGCCGAGACCGTCGATGAAGTAGCCGCGCCGTACCCGCCCGGATTCCTCGGCGGCTTTGAGCACCGGATAGACGCCGGCGAAGCCGCCTGGTAGGTGCTCCGCGGCCACCGCACCTCGCAGCACCACGCCGTGGCGGTCCAACATCGCCTGGGCGGCGGCGTAGCTGCGCAGCGTGATGTCGGGTTCCCGGTCGGGCAACAGAAACCACCGCCCGGAAAGCCCGACACCCGAGGCGACGCCACGCTGTGCAGTGCCCGAACCGGGGGACCCGGCGCCCGAGCCGGGCGACCCGACGGCCGTGCCGCCGCCCAGCCCGCGGTAGCGGCCGTAGCGGGAGCGGGGCGAGCGAGGCTTCGAGCTGTGCGCACCGGCCTTCGGCGAGGCCAGCAGAGACCGTACCGGCGCGAACGTGTCGTTGGTCAGCCGGCCCGACCAGACAAGGTCCCAGACCACTCGACTGACGTCGGCATCACTCGCGCCCAGCTGGGCGCTCAGCGTGCGTAGGAACAGTGCCTGGCCGCCGACGAGGGCGTCCAGCATCGCACGGTGCAGCTCGGAGTCGGTGTAGTCCGACGTCGCTGGCAACAGCAGTTCTGCAGCCTCGGTGGGCGCGAAGGCGACCCAGCCGTCCTTCCCGGCCAGGCTGCCTGCACCGCTCCAGGTCACCTCGCCCGCGGTGGTCAGCTCGTCGAGCAGTGCGGGGGAGTAGCCGGCAACGCGGGCCGGCAAGATCAGTGTTTCTACCGCGCTGGCCGGCAACGCCACGCCTGCCAGCTGCTCCACGGCTCGCATTACCGCGTCCACACCGCGCGCCCGGCCGCCGATGCCCTGCCACGACGGCAGGAACCGCCCCAACGTCTCCGGCGGTACCGGTTCGATCTCCTTGCGCAGAATGGCCAACGACCGCCGGCGGATCGAACGCAGTACTTCGGCGTCGCACCACTGCGAGCCCGTCGAACCGGGACTGAACTCCCCGTGCAGAAGCCGGCCCGATCCGCGTAACCGTTCAAGTGCCGCGGTGACCACCGCAGGACCCAGGCCCAGCCGACTGGCGAGGGCAGCGCTCTGGAAGGGACCGTGCGTGCGAGCGTAGCGGGCGACCAGGTCTCCGAGCGGATCGCGAACGGGTTCGGTGAACGCCTCCGGCACACCCACCGGCAGCGCAGTACCTAGCGCGTCGCGCACCCGCCCGGCGTCCTCGATTGCCAGCCAGCGCTCACTTCCTGCAATGCGCACCCGGATAAGACGGCGAGAAGACTCCAGCTCGACCAGCTCCGCGGCCGACGCGCCGCGAGCCGCTGCTTCGTCGGTACTGAGATCGCCGATGCCGCGCAGCAGATCGTGCACGGCGTCCATACCTTGGGCGTGCCTGTTCTCGAGCAGGCGCTGCAGCTCCTGCTCGACCTGGTGCACGGCGTCGGCGTCGAGCAGATCGCGCAGGTCGGCAGACCCCAAGAGGTCTGCCAGCAGCGCGGAGTCCAACGACAGCGCCTGCGCACGCCGCTCGGCCAGCGGAGCGTCGCCGTCGTAGAGGAACATGCCGACGTAGCCGAACAGCAGCGACCGGGCGAACGGCGACGGCTGGTCGGTCTGCACCTCGACCATGCGCACCGAGCGACCGGCCAGATCGCGCATCAGCTGCGTCAGTCCGGGCACGTCGAAGACGTCCTGCAGCACTTCACGCATCGTCTCCAGCACAACCGGAAACTCGCCGAACTGACCGGCGACCTGCAGCAGCTGGTTGGATCGTTGGCGCTGCTGCCACAGCGGTGCACGCCGACGCGGGTCACGCTTGGGCAGTAGCAGCGAGCGGGCCGCGCATTCGCGGAAGCGGGCCGCGAACAGCGCCGAACCGCCCACCTCAGCGGTGACCAGCGCTTCGACGTCGTCAGGCTCGAACACCGCCAGATCCGCTGACGGCGGTACCGCGTCTGTCTCGGGTAACCGCAGCACGATCCCGTCGTCGGCGTGCATCGCCTGGACCTCCAGCCCGGTCTGCTCCCGGATGCGGGCGGCCATCATCAGCGACCACGGCGCGTTCACCGGTGCCCCGAACGGGGAGTGCACAACGAGTCGCCAGTCACCGAGCTCGTCACGGAATCTCTCGACGAGCACAGTGCGGTCGTCGGGTACGTGCCCAGTCGCCGCCGCCTGTTCGGCGAGGTAAGCCAGCAGGTTTGCCGTGCCCCAGTCGTCGAGGCCTGCCGCGGTGGCGCGAGCAGTCGCCTCGGCGGGTGTGGCGGCGACGAGTTCGCGGATGAAGCCGCCCAGTGCACGGCCCAGCTCGGCGGGGCGACCCGGAGAGTCTCCCTTCCAGAACGGCATCTTGCCCACCTGGCCCGGCGCCGGCGTCACCAGCACGCGGTCGTGAGTGATGTCCTCGATCAGCCAGGACGAGGACCCGAGCAGGAAAACGTCGCCCACCCGAGACTCGTAGACCATCTCCTCGTCGAGTTCGCCCACCCGTCGGCCGGGACCTTCGCCGCTGGCCAAGAACACGCCGAACATGCCTCGGTCAGGGATCGTTCCGCCCGACGTCACGGCCAGCCGTTGCGCGCCGGGACGCGGGCTGAGCTCGTCGGTGACGCGGTCCCACACCAGTCGAGGGCGCAATTCGGCGAAGTCGTCGGAGGGGTAGCGCCCGGCGAGCATGTCCAGCACGCCGGTGAGCGCCGATGCCGGCAGGCCGGCGAACGGGGCGGCGCGCCGGACCAACTCGTCCACCTCGTGCACAGTGAGCGGGTCCATCGCAACCATGGCGACGATCTGCTGAGCAAGCACGTCGAGCGGATTGCGGGGGTAGTGCATCGACTCGATCTGGCCCGACCGCATCCGCTCGGCCACCACCGCGGACTCGAGCAGATCGCCTCGATACTTGGGGAACAGCACGCCCTTGGACGCAGCCCCCACCTGGTGCCCGGCCCGGCCGATGCGCTGTAATCCCGACGCTACCGACGGTGGCGACTCGACCTGGATCACCAGGTCGACAGCGCCCATGTCGATGCCCAGCTCCAGCGACGAGGTGGCCACCACGGCCGGAAGCAGACCGGCCTTCAGTTCCTCCTCCACCACGGCGCGTTGTTCACGCGACACCGAGCCGTGATGCGCGCGTGCCACCACGCGTGAACCGTCCGTGGGGGCCGGCCGGCCGGCGCCCGCCTGCGCCATCAGCTGTGCCGGGGGCCGCTCTGTCGCGGCACCGTCTGGTGCGCTGCCGGCTGGGTCCGACGTCAGCAGCGCTGCGGCTTCGGCGCGTTCGGCAGCCAGTTCGTTCAGGCGCGACGTCAGTCGCTCGGCCAGTCGACGCGAGTTGGCGAACACGATCGTCGAGCGGTGCTGCTCGATCAGATCCAGCACCCGCTCCTCGACGTGCGGCCAGATCGACGTGCGCCGCGTCGCGCCTGCGGCCTTGCCGGTCAGATCCTCGGATGGTTCGCCCAGGTTGGACATGTCCTCGATGGGCACGACTACCGAGACGTCGATGGTCTTCGTCGACGGCGGCTGCACGATCGTCACCACCCGCCCACCGGCGAGAAAGGTCGAGACCTCCTCCACGGGCCGGACCGTGGCCGAGAGCCCGATCCGTTGCGCCGGCCGTTCGAGCAGGGCATCCAGACGCTCCAGTGACAGCGCGAGGTGGGCGCCGCGCTTCGTGGCACACACGGCGTGGACCTCGTCGATGATCACGGTGTCGATGCCGCGCAACGACTCGCGGGCCTGCGAGGTGAGCAGAAGAAACAGCGACTCGGGCGTGGTGATGAGAATGTCTGCGGGTCGACGGGCGAACAGGCGGCGTTCGTCGGCAGGCGTGTCACCCGACCGCATGGCCACGGTGATGTCCGGCTCAGGCAATCCACGCCTGATGGAGGCCTGCCGGATGCCGGCCAGCGGTGAGCGCAAGTTGCGCTCGACGTCGACGGCCAGCGCCTTGAGCGGGCTGACGTACAGCACCCGGCAGCGGCGCGCGACCTGTTCAGGAATCGGATCGCGGGCCAGCCGGTCCAGCGCGGACAGAAATGCTGCCAGCGTCTTACCTGAGCCCGTCGGAGCCACCACCAACGTGTGGTCCCCGGCCGCGATGGCCGCCCACGCACCCACCTGTGCAGGCGTGGGCGCGACGAAGGCGCCTGCCAGCCAGTCGAGAGTTGCCGGGGCGAAGCCCGCGGCGGCAAGGGTGGTCATGGAAATCAGTCTGCGCTGAGGGTCTGACACATTGCTTGCCGGCCGTCCCCGCCCGGTGCTGGCCGGCTCCAGCACGGTGCGCCCGCGCGTCACCCTGCCCGGTAGGCCATCGCACCACCCTGCCCGGTGTAGCCGGCCCTTACGCGGACCTGGACACCGTTTAAAGCGAGCCGGGCGACGCGGCCGCATTAGGCTGGAAAACGTGCGACTGAGTGACTTCTGGAACCGGATGGACACCCGGTTCGGCCCGATCTATGCCCGCAGCGTTGCCACCGACTACCGGCTACCTACGCTCGGTAAGACCGTCGATGAGGCGCTGGAAGGCGGCGTCGCAGCGAAGACGGTATGGCGGGCGGTGTGTGCAGAATTCGGCGCACCGGCCCAGCTGTACTAGCGCGTCGGCGTGTCGCGCGGCAGGCTAATGCGTCGAACACCTGTTCGCCCTAGGCTGTGGATACAGCGCCTGTCGGTCCACAGATAACGCGCCCTGGACGGAAACGTCAGAGGGTCGATCTAGCGTCGCAGGTGTTCACGCAGCCAAGACTATGAAGGCGGACACCATGGCAGCAGCACTCGATCGTGAGAAGGCTCTCGACGTCGCACTGACGCAGATCGACAAGCAATTCGGCAAGGGCTCAGTCATGCGGCTGGGCGAGCGTCCCGCCGTTCCCGTCGAGGTGATCCCGTCGGGATCGATCGCACTCGACGTGGCACTGGGTATCGGAGGATTCCCGCGCGGACGTGTCGTGGAAATCTACGGGCCGGAAAGCTCGGGCAAGACGACGGTGGCATTGCACGCCGTAGCTTCGGCGCAAGCCGCCGGCGGCATCGCGGCATTCATCGATGCCGAACACGCTCTCGACCCGGACTACGCCCGGGCCCTCGGTGTCGATACCGACGCCCTGCTCGTCAGCCAACCCGACACCGGGGAGCAGGCGCTGGAGATCGCGGACATGCTGATCCGTTCGGGAGCGATCAGCGTCATCGTCATCGACTCGGTCGCCGCGCTGGTACCACGCGCCGAGATCGAGGGCGAGATGGGCGACAGCCATGTGGGCCTGCAGGCGCGGCTGATGAGCCAGGCACTGCGCAAGATCACCGGTGCGTTGAGTTCCTCGGGCACCACGGCTATCTTCATCAACCAGCTGCGCGAGAAGATCGGCGTCATGTTCGGGTCGCCTGAGACCACCACCGGCGGCAAGGCGCTGAAGTTCTATGCCTCGATCCGCCTGGACGTGCGCCGCATCGAGACGCTGAAGGACGGCGCCGATGCCGTCGGCAACCGGACCCGCGTGAAGGTGGTCAAGAACAAGATGGCCCCCCCGTTCAAGCAGGCCGAGTTCGACATCGTCTACGGCCAGGGCATCAGCCGTGAAGGATCGCTGATCGATGTCGGCGTCGAGCAGGCCGTCGTCAAGAAGTCCGGCGCCTGGTACACCTACGAGGGCGATCAGCTCGGTCAGGGCAAGGAAAACGTCCGCTCGTTCTTGCGGGACAACCCTGACATGGCCAATGAGATCGAGAAGCGCATCAAGGAAAAGCTGGGCGTCGGTGCGCGGCTCGATGCCGACGTCGTCGATGTGCTGCCCGCGCCGGTGGACTTCTGACGGTGACGCAGCGCGCGCCTCGCTCCCGCGCTGGCCAGCCCGCCTCGAGACGGCCCACCGAGGACCGGGTGGAGTCCGACCGGCAGCCTGCAGATCCGGACGGTCTTGCTCGGGCGTTGTGCCTACGCCAGCTCGAAGCCCGGTCGCGCACCCGGACCGAGCTGGAGCGCTACCTGGCCCGCAAACTCGTGCCTGAAGACTCGGCTGCACGTGTTCTCGATCGATTCACCGAGATCGGGCTGATCGACGACGAGCTGTTGGCCCGCGCCTTCGCGTCGTCGAGGCACGCTCAGCAGGGTTTGGCCCGGCGTGCTATCGCGGTCAAGCTCAAACAGCGTGGTGTCGACGATGACGTGATCGCTAGCGCGGTGGCGAGCGTTGATTCCGACGACGAGGCGCTCGCTGCGCGGCGTCTGGTGGCAAAACGGCTGCCCGCAGTAGCGAAGCTCGACCGAACCATTCAGACGCGCCGGCTGGTCGGGCTGCTCGGGCGCAAGGGCTATTCGCCCGGGTTGGCATACCGAGTGGTGCGGGAAGCTCTAGACGGCCTCGGGACCCATGCTGTCGAGGAGTACGGCGAGGTCGGCGCGGGCTGCGAGGATCTACCTGAGGACAAGGCGTCCGCACCGGATCACGCCGGGTCGGCGTCGGCGCGCACTGTCGATGCGCTTGACCTGAGGACCACAGCTACTTAGCCTCTCCCTTACCGAGAAAGCATCCCTCGCACCATTGGCACGCCTGGCACCATCTGTGCAGTACTAAGACCTCCTCACCGGCGCACTAGCGCCAGTAGCTCCAGTTGGTATCGGTTCTGCGTCGGATGACATTGCGACGAAGTTGTGGCAACCGACGCGCCGTACATGTAAATACCTGCATGCGACGTGCTCGTGGAACGACGGATGTGCCGGGCCGGTAGCGGATTCGCTACCTGTCGGGCGAGCCTGGCGGTAACCAGGCCCGTTCTGGGCACCCTCCGCACCTGCGGTGGGAGCAGGAGGGCATGTCATGAAGTATGTGGTGCTCGCCGCTGTCGTCGCGGCTTTTGTCATCGGTCTGCTGTTCGTCAACGTTTACCGTCAACGCACCCGAGTTGCGCACACCGTCGAGGGGGCACAGCCCGCGCCGGTGCTGGCCAACTCGGCAGCGCCGTCGGCTCAGTCGGACGCTTCGACTGAACAACGCCTGCGTAACAACGACGACGTCCGCTTCGGTACCCGCACGCCCTCGAGCGCAGCGCCGCTGACTGAGGTAGCGCCTGCGGCTGACGACGGCACAGAGGCCTATGTGCGCTCAGCCCGACGCATCGCTGAGGCCGAGGCGGCGTCGACCCGACTACTGGCTCAGCGCGAGGCCGAAACCCTGAAGCGCTCAGCCGAGGCGGAGGCGGTCGCCTTGACGCGCTCGGCCGAGGCCGAGGCGGCGGCGGCGTTGCGCGCGGCCCGCACCGACGCGGCAACGGTGCGTGCCGCGGCAGAAGGTGCAGCTGAGGAGGCGCGGCGCGCGACGGCCGACGAGCAACGCTCGCTCGACCAGCGCGAGGCTGAGTGGGCGCAACACGCCCAGCGCGCACAGGCAGAACTCGACCGCCAGGGGGTCGCGTCGGAAGCCAGACGGCGTGATCTGGCAGAGGAACTCGACCACGTGCAGCGGCGAGCCGATCAGGCCGACGACATGATGCGTGCGGTCGAGGAGCGCGAGCAGGAGGTGGACCAAAGCCGAGCGGAGTTGGACCAGCGTCGCACCGAGCATGTCGCGGAACTGGAACGGATAGCTGCGCTGAGCGCTGCGGATGCCAAAGCTGAACTCCTGCGTGCCGTGGAGGAAGGGGCGCGACGCGACGCCGCCGCCCTCACCCGCTCCATCGAGAGCGCGGCCCGCTCGGAAGCCGGCACGAAGGCGCGCAGCATCATCGCCGAGGCCGTCCAACGCTGCGCCAGCGAGCAGACCACCGAGACGGTAGTCGCCGTACTACATCTGCCCTCGGACGAAATGAAGGGGCGCATCATCGGCCGGGAAGGCCGCAATATCCGCTCGTTCGAGTCGGTCACCGGCGTCAACGTGCTGATCGACGACACCCCCGAAGCGGTGCTGCTGTCGTGCTTCGATCCCACCCGTCGTGAGATCGGTCGGCTCACCCTGGAACGCCTGGTGGCCGACGGCCGCATCCATCCCCACCGCATCGAGGAGGCATACGAGCAAAGCAAGGCCGAAGTCGACGAGCTGTGCCTGCAGGCAGCGCAGGACGCGCTGGTGGACGTCGGCATCGCTGACCTCGACGAAAGACTCATCCCCACGCTGGGCCGACTGAAGTACCGGACCAGTTACGGCCAGAACGTCCTGGGGCACCTGGTGGAAAGCGCCAATCTCGGCGGCGTGATGGCCGCCGAACTCGGCGTCGACCCGGTGTTGGTGAAGCGGTGCGCGTTCCTGCACGACATCGGCAAGGCGCTTACCCATGAGATCCAGGGAAGCCACGCGGTCATCGGTGCACAGCTGCTGCGCAAGTACGGCGAGAGCGAAGCTGTCGCGCATGCGGTGGAAGCACATCACGACGAGGTGCAACCGCGCACCATCGAGGCGGTGCTTACCCAGGCGGCGGACGCGTGTTCGGCATCCCGACCCGGTGCTCGCCGCGAGACCCTGGAGAACTACGTCAAGCGCCTGGCGCGCATCGAGGAGATCGCCACTGAGCACGACGGCGTGGACAAGGTGTTCGCGATGCAGGCCGGGCGTGAGGTGCGGGTGATGGTGCAGCCCGATGCCGTCGACGACCTTGAGTCCGCAGTGCTCGCCCGCGAGATCGCCAAGCAGATCGAGACCGAACTGACCTTCCCGGGTCAGATCCGGGTCACGGTGGTTCGTGAGTCACGTGTGACCGAGGTAGCGCACTGAGCTCGACTGACGGGCGCACCGGGCAGGATCGGTGCTGCCGTCAACGTGCGGACTGGAACGTAGGCTTGACCGCGCTATGAGGAAGCTGACGACATGACCCCGCGGACCTACGACATCCGCACCTACGGGTGCCAGATGAACGTGCACGACTCCGAGCGGCTGTCCGGGTTGCTGGAGGCGAGCGGGTACCGCCGGGCGCACGTCGACGCCGGCAATGACGTCGACCTCGTCGTGTTCAACACGTGTGCCGTCCGCGAGAACGCCGACAATCGCCTCTACGGCAACCTCGGTCACATCCTGCCCGCAAAAGGCCGCCGGCCGGGCATGCAGATCGCGGTAGGTGGCTGCTTGGCGCAGAAAGATCGCGGCGTGATTCAGCAGAAGGCGCCCTGGGTTGACGTCGTGTTCGGTACCCACAATTTGGCGAGCTTGCCGGTGCTGCTGGAACGTGCGCGGCACAATGCCGAGGCGCAACTGGAGATCGTTGAGGCGCTGCGCAATTTTCCGTCCGACCTGCCCAGCCGGCGCGACTCGGCATTTTCGGCCTGGGTGTCGGTGTCGGTGGGCTGCGACAACACCTGCACGTTCTGCATCGTGCCCAGCTTGCGCGGCAAGGAGGTCGACCGCCGCCCCGGCGACGTGCTGGCCGAGATCGAGGCGCTGGCCGCCGACGGGGTCGTCGAGGTGACCCTGCTCGGTCAGAACGTGAACTCCTACGGTCGCTCATTTGGCGACCCGACCGCGTTCGCTTCGTTGCTGCGCGCCGCCGGGGACATCCACGGTGTGGAGCGCCTTCGGTTCACGAGCCCCCATCCGCGTGACTTCACCGATGATGTCATCACCGCGATGGCACAGACGCCAGCGGTCTGCCCGCAGCTGCACATGCCGCTGCAGTCGGGCTCGGACGCTGTGCTGAAAGCGATGCGTCGGAGCTACCGCCGCCGTCGCTACCTCGACATCATCGACGCCGTGCGAGCTCAGCTACCTGCGGCGGCGATCACGACTGACATCATCGTCGGCTTCCCGGGCGAGACCGAGGACGACTTCCAGCAGACGCTGGATGTCGTTCGCCAGGCCCGGTTCGCCAGCGCGTTCACCTTCCAGTACTCCCCGCGGCCGGGAACGCCGGCAGCCGTGCTACCCGACCAGATCCCCAAGGCAGTCGTGCAAGAGCGCTACGAGCGGTTGGTGGCGGCGCAGGAAGAGATCAGCTGGGCTTCGAACCGAAATCTTGTCGGCACTGAGGTCGAGGTGCTCGTGAGCAGGGGAGAGGGTCGCAAGGACGGGGCCACCGGTCGCGTGTCGGGTCGCTCCCGCGACGGCCGGCTGGTCCATGTGGCTGTGCCGACCGGCGCCGACGTGGCGCCGGGTGACACGGTGACCACGTCGATCACCTACGCCGCACCGCACCATCTGGTGGCCGATGCACCCCTTGCAGGCCACCGCAGGTGGTCAGGCAGGCCGACCGGCGCCCAACAGCAACCGTCGGCGCGACGCATGCCGATGACCCTGTCCGCCCGGCCAGCCCTACCCGCGGGTTAGGCGCCATCCGGGCTGCTCGGTCAGCTTTGCGGCGAGCGGGTCCACTGGTTGCGCGACACTTTGGGCGCCGGCTTGCTCGCCGCGTCGGCCCCACCAGCTGTGCCGGCTGCGGCAGCCGTCGCGGCCGTGGCCAGCGTGGCAGCCGAAGCCGGCAGCAATGCACGCCGTGCCTGGACATCGGCTTCAGCCTTGGCGATCCGCTGCGCGTCACCGGAACGGCGAGCCTGGTCCAACTTGGCCTGTGCCTCGGCCAGACGTTCGACCATCGCCGCCAGGAACGGGTTCGCCACGGTGGTCGTGGGTGCCGGGCGGGAAGCGTCCGCGGCCTCGCGGACCCGGCGTTCGGCGGCCTGCATCCGCTCGTCCAGGCCGCGTAGGGCATCGCGCGGAACATGGCCGACCTCGTCGAAGCGCTCGCCCAGGGCAGCGAGCTTTTGTATCGCCTTGCGAGGGTCGGCGATGTCGATCGCTTCTGCCTCGGCGATGATCGCCTCCTTGAGCTTCTGATTCTCCAGCTCACCGGCGTCGCGTTCGGCGAAAGTCTCCGACCGGCGCGCGAAGAAGGCGTCCTGGGCGCCCCGGAAGCGTGCCCACAGGGCATCTTCCTCACCCTTACTAGCGCGCGGAGCCGCTTTCCACTCTGTCATCAGCCGTTTCATCGCGTCTGCGGTCTCACGCCAGTCCGAGGATTGCGAGAGCTTCTGCGCCTGGGCGACGAGTGTTTCCTTGGCCGCCTTGGCTTCACTGCGTTCGGCGTCGAGGCCGGCGAAGTGCTGTCCGCGGCGCTGGCTGAACGCGTCTCGAGCGGCGGCGTAACGCTTCCAGAGCGCCTCGTCGGTCTTGCGGTCGATGCCCTTGATCTGCTTCCAGTCCTCGACGATCGCGCGCATCCGATCCCCGGCGGCTTTCCACTGGGTACTCGATGCGGCGATGCCCTCGGCCTCGGCCGCGAGGAGCTCCTTGGCCGCGATGGCGGCCGAGCGGTCGGCCTCCTTTGCCAGAACCTGCTCGGCCAGCTTCGCCTCGGCCGCCGCCTTCAACGCTGCGAGCCGAATACTCAGCCCGGCGAGGTCACCGAGGACAGACGCGTCGGCGAGGGATTCCTGCAGGGCCGCGGCGTGTGCCCACGTCGCTTTCGCATCACCGGCGCCAGAGTCCAGGCGGTTCTGCAGCAGTCCCACCTCGGTGACCAGGTCGGCGTAGCGACGTGAGTAGTAGGCCAGACCGGCGGCAGGGTCGCCGGCCTGCCACGAGCCGATGATGCGTTCGCCGTCCTCGATCCGGACATAGACCGTGCCGCTGTCGTCGATGCGTCCCCATTCGGACGTGTGCTCTGCAGACATAGGTGACCATTAGACACGAGATCGGGCTCGGCCGTCTCCCGGGCTGCATGGGCTGAGTCCGAGCGGCGACCTCAGGTCCGTCGCCGGTCACCCAGCACGAACACCGGCTGATCGCCGGGGTGATATCGGCTGTGAGTCGGGCCGGGCTAACGTTGCTGCCCGTGCGCGACCGGGCCGGCAATACGTCAGCACGCCTGATCACCGTCGTCGGCCCGACCGCCGCCGGCAAATCGGAGGTGGCGGTAAGACTTGCGCTGCACCTGCGCGAGGCCACGAAAGGGCCGGTCGAGATCGTCAACGCCGACTCCATGCAGCTCTACGAGGGTCTGGACATCGGCACCGCGAAGATGTCGAGTGCCGAGCGCCGCGGCGTGGTGCACCACCTGCTCGACGTGTGGCCGCTCGCCAAGTCCGCGGCCGTGGCCGAGTACCAGACGCTGGCGCGCGCGGCCATCGACGATGTGCACGCCCGCGGCGGGTTGCCGATCCTCGTCGGCGGTTCCGGGCTGTACGTCCGAGCAACCGTGGACCGGTTGGACTTCCCCGGCGAGTCCCCGGAGATCCGCGCTCGGCTTGCCGCCGAGCTGGCCGACGCCGGCCCGCAGTCCCTGCACCGGCGGTTGGCAGTCGTGGACGCCGACGCGGCTGCGGCGATTCTGCCCAGCAACGGCCGACGAATCATTAGAGCGTTGGAGGTCATCGAGATCACCGGCGGTCCGTTCCGCGCTCGGATGCCGGCTTTCGACGCTGTATACGACACCGTGCAGATCGGGTTGGACCGCGGCGATCTCGACGACCGCGTCGATCTGCGCGTCGTGCAGATGATGCGCCGCGGCCTGGTCGACGAGGTGATGGCGTTGTGCAGACACGGTCTGCGCAGCAGCCCGACGGCGGGCAAAGCGCTTGGATACGCGCAGATACTGGCGGTGGTCGACGACGCCGGCACGGTCCACGGCGACCTTTCCGACGCGGTGGTGGCTACCCAGCGCGCGACCCGACGTTTCGTGCGACGCCAACGCAGCTGGTTCCGGCGTGATCCGCGCATCACCTGGCTCGATGCCGCCGCCGACGAGGTCCTTCCGCGCGCGCTCGCGCTGGTGTCGACCTGATGCGTCAGGTCTTGCGTCGGTGCTCACTACCGTGGTCGAGGTGACATCCGCCGCCACCGGCACCGCCGCCACCAGCACCACCGCCACCAGCACCACTGCCGCCGCTACGACCAATCTGGCCGCGCACGCTGCAGCGGTGGCGGCACTGCCGATGTGGAAGGGCCACGGCACGGAGAACGACTTCCTGGTGATAGACGATCGCACTGACACCGTCGAACTGAGTGGCGAGCTGGTCGCGCTGCTGTGCGATCGGCGCGCCGGTATCGGTGGCGACGGGGTTTTGCGCGTCGTCGGCATCCCGGACGCGGGTTCCCCGGCCCGCTTCTTCATGGACTACCGCAACGCCGACGGCTCGGTTGCCGAGATGTGCGGCAACGGAGCCCGGGTATTCGCCCGCTATCTGCACGCGGCCGGCCTCGAGCCGGGGCCGGATCTAGTTATGGCCACCCGTGCCGGCGACGTCGAAGCCCGGTTGCACGACGACGGGGAGGTCACGGTGTCGATAGGCCCGGCCGGCTACCTCGACGCGACACCGGAGGTGGTAGTCGAGGGCATGGCGCGTGCCCAGGCCGGCATCGCGGTGTCGATGCCCAATCCGCACGTCGTCGTGCTGCTCGATGAGCCGGCACAGCTCACCGCGCTCGAGCTGACCAGACCTCCGCAGGTGATGCCACTGCTGCCAGAAGGACAGAACGTCGAGTTCGTCGTCGCGTTGGGCGAGCGGCATCTCGGCATGCGGGTGCACGAACGCGGCTCGGGCGAGACCCGCTCCTGTGGTACAGGGATCGCCGCCGCGGTGCTAGCCGCTCAGCGGAATCACGGCTACGACCAACATCAGTGGCGGGTGGACGTTCCCGGCGGCACGGTCTTCGTGCGCCGCGCGGGCATCGACCGCGTCGAGCTGACCGGGCCCGCGGTGATCGTAGGACGCGTCACCCTCGACCTCGACTGGCTTATACGCGCGCTGGACCGGATGCAGCCCTCAGCCAAATAGCTCGCCGAATGATCTGCACCCTGTCAGAATTAGGCGCAATGACTTCTTATCCGCCGAGTTCCACCGGCTACTCCGACGATCAGGCAGCTTTTGCGCTGGAGGATCGGCAGGCGTTACGCCGCGTCGCCGGCCTGTCCACCGAGCTCGCCGATGTCACCGAGGTCGAATACCGCCAACTGCGCCTGGAGCGGGTGGTTCTCGTCGGGGTCTGGACGACGGGCACCCTGACCGACGCCGAGAACTCGCTGCACGAACTTGCCCGGCTGGCCGAGACGGCCGGATCGCTGGTTCTCGACGGTTTGATCCAGCGTCGCGACAAGCCCGACGCCGCCACCTACATCGGTTCGGGCAAGGCGAAGGAAGTGCGCGACACCGTCGTCGCGCACGCCGCAGACACCGTCATCTGCGACGGTGAGCTGACCCCAGGACAGCTGCGTCAGCTGGAGGCAGTGGTCAAGGTCAAGGTCGTCGACCGCACTGCGCTGATCCTCGACATCTTCGCTCAGCACGCCCGCTCCCGGGAGGGTAAGGCGCAGGTGGAGCTGGCGCAGATGCAGTACATGCTGCCCCGCCTTCGCGGCTGGGGAGAATCGCTGTCGCGCCAGGTCGGTGGGCGTGCTGCGGCGGGCGCGGGCATCGGCGGGCGCGGTCCCGGTGAGACGAAGATCGAGATCGACCGGCGGCGTATCAACGCGCGGATGGCGAAGCTGCGTCGAGAGATCAAGCAGATGAAGACCGCGCGCGACGTCAAGCGCTCGAGGCGTCAGTCCACTCGCATCCCGAGCGTGGTTCTGGCCGGCTACACCAACTCGGGCAAGTCGTCGCTGCTCAATCAGCTGACGCAGGCCGGAGTTCTGGTCGAGAACGCGCTGTTCGCCACCTTGGATCCGACGGTGCGCCGCTGCGAGACCGCCGACGGGCGTGAGTTCACCCTTGCCGACACTGTGGGCTTCGTGCGCCACCTGCCCCACCAGCTGATCGAGGCGTTCCGCTCCACGCTGGAGGAAGTGGCCGACGCCGATCTGATGCTGCATGTAGTGGATGCCTCCGACGCTGACCCGGTGGCTCAGATCGAGGCAGTGCGCGACGTGGTCGCCGACATCGACGCCGCTTCCGTCCACGAGCTGCTCGTCTTCAACAAGATCGACGTCGCAGACCCGCTGGTACTGGGCCGGCTCAGGGCTTTGGCTCCCGACGCGCTGTCGGTGTCAGCCCGCACCGGCGAGGGCCTCAACGCACTGCGCGAGGCGATTGCCGACCGCTTGCCGCAGCCGCGAACCACGATGACTGTGCTCATTCCGTTCACTAGAGGTGACCTGGTGGCGCGAGTGCACACCGAATCCGACCTGCTCAGTGAAGAGTTCACTGGCGACGGTGCAATGCTCACTGCGCGGGTCAATCCCGATCTCGGGGCCGCGTTGGAGCCCTTCCAAGCCGTCGCGCGCGTAGTCTGAATACCGGTCGCCCGACCGCTGACACGTTTGATATGCGGAGGTACGAACATGGGTTTCGATCAGCCCGTTCACTGGGTAGTCATCTTGATCGTCGCGGGTTTGCTGTTCGGGGGATATAAGAAGCTGCCTGAGATGGCCCGCTCCGCCGGCCGCTCGATGCGCGTCTTCAAGACTGAGCTCAAGGGCATGGCAGATGATGACGACGCGCGGAGTGCGGCGAAGGCCCAGTCCGACGTCGAGCCACTGCAGCAGGTGCACGCCACTGTTCCTGTAGTTGCTGTGCCTGTGCAGTCCGTTACCCCCGCGCCTCCGACTGCCGCGCCGATTGCGACGTCGACGGTTATGCCGGCTGAATCGCCCGCGCAGCCCTCGGTCTGAGCTCTCCCTCCGGCGCAGGTCGGGCCTGGGAGTTGATGTGGCTGCGAGCGTGGACACCGTTTGGCGTCCACCCGTCGCGACGCAAAGCATCGATTAACGACGTATCAAATGTCGGCGCGTCCGTACCCGGTCGTGACACACCCGGTCTCGGCTCGCCCAGTTCCGGCAGTGCTGGCGAGGCCTCCAATGCCTCCAGCGACGCTGGTGGCCAAGGTAGGTCGGTACCGCTGTGGGCAGCGGTCGTGGGAGTGCTGGTAACAGCGGCGATCTCGCTGGATGTTCTTCACCACGGGCCGCTGACGAGGATCGACGTCCAGCTAAGCGATCAGATGCTGCGGTGGGGCCTTCGGTTCAAGCCTTGGCCGCGAAGACTGCTCACGCCAGGTCTGTGGTTCGGACAGCGCGGCGTTGTGTTGACTGGGTCGTTGTTGCTCGCACTCTGGGCGACGCGGCGCTGTCGAACCGTGGAACCAGTGCTCCGGCTGATTGTCGCGGTGATCGGGCTCGCTGCGGTGGTGTACGCCTTCAAGCTCGGACTGGCCCGCAACGCGCCCATTGCAGGTGCCCATGGACAGAGCGCGGCAGCGGGCGCGTCATTTCCGTCTGGGCACACGGCCAACACCGTGGTGCTGTGGGGGCTGGCGCAATACACCGCCGGTCGCGCCCGCGCCGACGACAGGTTGGTCCGAGCGGTGCGGGTCGGGCGCCTGATAGCACCTGCAGTGGTGAGCGTCGTCATGGTGCTGCTGGATTACCACTGGTTGACCGATCTACTTGCAGGCAGTGCGATCGGCATGGTGCTGCTCTGGGCGACACTGCACCCCGGCTGGACCCACGCGTCCCAACGGATTGACAGCCGCATCGTCCGATGATCTGGGGTCGGGGTCGGCCTACCTAGCCGGGCACATAGGTGGGCGGCCGCCCGCGTATGTGCCAGACCTCGCTCCATATCAGACCTTGCGCAGCACCGTCACGACTCGGCCCAGGATCGTTGCGTCATCGCCGTTGATCGGCTCGTAGTGGGTGTTGTGCGGAATCAGCCAAACGTGCTGTCCGTCCCGACGGTAGGTCTTGACGGTCGCCTCGCCGTCGATCATCGCGGCGACGATGTCTCCTTGCTCGGCGGTCGGCTGCTGGCGCACCACCACCCAGTCACCGTCGGCGATCGCAGCGTCGATCATGGAGTCGCCTGCGACCCGGAGCAAGAACAGTGTGCCTTCACCGACGAGCTCGCGGGGGAGCGGAAAGACGTCTTCGATGCGCTGTTCGGCCAGGATGGGACCGCCCGCGGCGATCCGTCCTACGACCGGCACGAATGCGGGTGTGGGAGCGGACTGCTCGTGCGCTGGTATCACGGTGCGCGCGCGCCCGCGCGTAGTTCGACTCTTCTCGGTATGCACGTTGACGGCCCGGGGCAGCTTGGAGTCGCGGCGGATGTAGCCCTTCTTCTCCAGCACGCTGAGCTGGTGGGCGACGCTGGACGTTGACGCCAAGCCAGCAGACTCACAGATCTCCCGGATGCTGGGCGGAAAACCGCGCCGCTGTACCGAATCGCGGATCACGGCGAGGATGGTGCGCTGGCGCGGCGAGAGGCCATCTGCGACTTCTTGCGTGGACTTGGGCAGTTTTCGAACCAAAGCCAGCTCGGCGACCGAAGCGTTGGTCGGGCGACCAGGACCTTGCCGAGGGCCGTCCTCGGTGCCGCGGTTGGCGGCGCTGTCGGCGTTGTCGGCGTTGTCGGCCGGACCGTCGAGTTTCGTTGCCATGGATGACCTCCTGGAAGTGGTACCTCGGGTGTGGCCTACGGGATCGAAGTCGTTACGTGCTGGCCGGTCGCACCGCACACCGGTGAGTAGCCGAGCAACCGGTTGAGAGCGGCCGATGTGCGAAAGGTTAGCCCGAGGTCGGCTGCGAAGCAAACACGTGTTCGATGACACGCCGAAGCGCCATCGATTTTGTCAGAGGCGCGTGCTAGAACAATTTGCGTACAGGCGTTCGAACGAACACGCGTTCTACTCCCACGGTGGCCGCGTGCGGCGAGGCTCGACCGGCTTCGTGTCCAAAGCTTAGGAGATGTCATGTCGATTGCCGTTGAACTGCCCGGGCACGTCGTAGCCAACGTTGGCGACGGCGCCGCCCGTGGCAGAACCATCTACCGCACTGTCTACGGCGGGAGATCGCGCCGATCTTGTGCGCGGGCGAATTTGCGGTACGGGCGTACACCTGTCGAGAGCGCTGCGGCGTCGCAGTGGCGTTCGACGTCGTTTCGGTCGGGGCAGTCGGGGCAGTCGGGGCAGTCGGCACAGCGGGCGGCGCTCGTTCCGGCTCCGCATGCGCTGGTGGCGCCGCACGTCAAGCCGGCTGTGCGGATGCCAGACGTTCGGCAGCCGACTCGGGCAGCAGACCCCCAAGCCACCCAAGCCGTGCGGCTGACTCACCGCGGGCAAGGCGCGTCGCTGGTGGTAGCTGCGCTGTTGGCTCTTGCAGTTGTCGCTGGATCGTGGGCCTCTCAGCGAGCCCACGCACCGGCGACGTCGGTTCCCACGCCTGCACACGTTGCAGTCATGTCGGGAGACACGCTGTGGTCGATAGCGGGCCGAGTAGCACCGGGGCGCGATCCCAGAGCTGAGGTCGACGACCTGCTCAAGCTCAACGACCTCACCGACGCTGGATTAGAGCCTGGACAGTTGCTCCGGGTGCGATAGCAATATGCGCAGACGAATGAGTCGAAAAGTGAGACGTTGCGAAGACAACACTGGTCGACCGGATCGACGAGGTGGGCTGAGTTAAGACGTACTGCTGTCACGACGCACAGCGGCGACGGGTGGCAGTTCGTCGCGTGGCGGCGCCACGTCGACATGCCCTTGCGCGACGGCGGTGGAGACCGTAGCGTCACTACATGTAGTAGTTACATAGCTGTAAGTTGTCCACAGATTGCGGTTCTCTTCCACAACGTCGATGTGCCTGTCCACCTCTTGCCCACATGTTGTGCACAACCATCTCCATTCCCATGTCCCGCACCTCCGCACGGCCGCACCTCCGCACCTCCGCCGCGGTGGCAGATCTATTGAGGAAAGAAGGCTCTCGGTGCGCTGTCCGTTCTGCCGCCACCCTGACTCGCGGGTGCTCGACTCGAGGGAACAGGATGAGGGTCAGTCGATCCGCCGTCGACGCAGCTGCCAGCACTGTGGACGCAGGTTCACCACGCTCGAGCAGGCGTCGCTGTCGGTAGTGAAGCGCAGCGGCGTCAGTGAGCCGTTCAGCCGAACGAAGGTCGTCAGCGGCGTCCGGCGGGCCTGTCAAGGCCGTCCCGTCGATGAAGATGCGCTGGCCCGGCTCGCTGAGCAGGTCGAGGACACCGTTCGAGCCGGCGGTGCCGCCGAGGTACCCAGCGACGAGGTCGGGCGCGCCATTCTGGGCCCGCTGCGCGAGCTCGACGAGGTCGCCTACCTTCGGTTCGCGAGTGTCTACAACGCCTTCAGCTCGGCCGACGACTTCGAAAAGGCGATCAGCCAGCTGCGCATCGACCACGCTGGCCCGCCGGGCTGAGCCGGCGAGACGCCACCTGCGGCTCGCCACCACATCTTCGTTCCCATCACCAGCTTCTCTCGGCAGTGCCCGACGAGCAGCGCATCCAGCACCCGATCTAGGAGAAAGAGACGACGCCCATGACTGAGGTTCTCGATAACGGTCAAGCAGACACCACGCGTCGACGCCGAGCTGCGAAGGCGACTCGACGAACCGACGCGTCGACTGGCGCGGTCAGCTACCCGGCGGACGGTCTCACCGTCGAGCGGATCTACACCACCGCGGGCGTGCATCCCTACGATGAGATCGCCTGGGAGCGCCGCGACATCGTAATGACGAACTGGCGCGACGGGTCGGTCAACTTCGAACAGCGCGGCGTGGAATTCCCGGTCGACTGGTCGGTCAATGCCGCAAACATCGTGACCACGAAATACTTCCGCGGGGCCGTGGGAACACCGGTGCGCGAATGGTCGCTGCGCCAACTGATCGACCGGGTGGTTACCAAGTATCGCCGCGCCGGGGAGCAGAGCGGCTACTTCGTCTCCGAGAACGACGCGACGATCTTCGCCGACGAGCTGACCTGGATGCTGCTGCACCAGGTATTCAGCTTCAACTCACCGGTCTGGTTCAACGTCGGAACCAGCTCTCCGCAGCAGGTCAGTGCCTGCTTCATTCTCGCCGTCGACGACACGATGGACTCGATCCTGAACTGGTACCGCGAGGAAGGCCTGATTTTCAAGGGTGGCTCGGGAGCCGGCTTGAACCTGTCGCAGATCCGCTCGTCGAAGGAGCTGTTGTCCTCGGGTGGCACGGCGTCGGGGCCGGTGAGCTTTATGCGCGGCGCCGACGCCTCGGCCGGAACGATCAAATCCGGCGGCGCCACCCGGCGCGCGGCCAAAATGGTGGTACTGGACATCGACCACCCCGATATCGCCGAGTTCGTTGAGACAAAGGCTCGGGAAGAAAACAAGATTCGCGTTCTGCGCGACGCCGGTTTCGACATGGATCTTGGCGGAAGCGACATCACCAGCGTCCAATACCAGAACGCGAACAACTCCGTTCGAGTGTCCGATGAATTCATGCGTGCGGTGGAGGAGGGCACGGATTTCGGTCTGCGCGCCCGATCCACCGGCGAGGTTATCGAGACCGTCGACGCCCGCTCGTTGTTCACCAAAGTCGCCCATGCCGCCTGGGAGTGCGCTGACCCCGGCATCCAGTACGACGACACGATCAACGACTGGCACACCAACCCCGAGACCGGCCGAATCACCGCATCGAACCCGTGCTCGGAGTACATGAGCCTGGACAACACCTCGTGCAACCTGGCGTCGCTGAACCTGATGAAGTTCTTGGGCGATGACGACGTGTTCGACGCGCGGACGTTCGTGAACGCGGTCGAGCTCATCATCACGGCGATGGACATCTCGATCTGCTTCGCCGACTTCCCGACCGAGGCAATCGGTGCCAACACCCGCGCATACCGCCAGTTGGGCATCGGCTTTGCCAACCTCGGAGCTCTACTAATGGCCAAGGGGTTGGCCTACGACTCCGACGGTGGGCGCGCCATGGCCGGCGCCATCACCTCGCTGATGACGGGGACCGCCTACCGTCGTTCCGCCGAGCTTGCCGGCATCGTCGGCGCCTACGACGGCTACGCCCGCAACGCCTCGGCCCACGCCCGGGTGATGCGCAAGCATGCCGCGGCCAACGACTCCGCGCGGCGGATCACCACTGCAGACAGAGACATCTACGCCGTCGCCGGTGAGCAGTGGAGCCAGGGCAACACGATCGGTGCGCGCAACGGCTGGCGCAATGCCCAGGCTTCGGTGTTGGCGCCCACCGGCACCATCGGGCTGATGATGGACTGCGACACCACCGGTGTCGAACCGGACATGGCGCTGGTGAAGTTCAAGAAGCTGGTCGGCGGCGGATCGATGCAGATCGTCAACCAGACCGTGCCCCGCGCCCTACGTGCGTTGGGCTACCACGAGGAGCAGGTGGAAGCGATCGTTGATTTCATCGCCGAGCACGGCCATGTCATCGACGCCCCGGGCCTGAGAACCGAGCACTACGAGGTCTTCGACTGTGCCCTGGGCGCCAGATCCATCAAGCCGATGGGCCACGTCCGGATGATGGCAGCGGCGCAACCCTTCCTGTCCGGCGCGATCTCCAAAACCGTTAACCTGCCGCAATCTGCGACGGTCGAAGACATCGCCGACGTGTACATGCAGGGCTGGAAACTGGGCATCAAGGCACTGGCGGTGTACCGCGACAACTGCAAGGTCGGCCAGCCGTTGTCCGCGGGCAAACAGGCCTCCAGCTCCGGTGCCCTGGAAGCCACCGTACCGGCGGCTCCGGTGGTGGAGTACCGCCCGGTGCGCACCCGGTTGCCCAAGTCCCGGCCCTCGCAGACCGTCTCGTTCTCCGTCGGCGGTGCCGAGGGGTACCTGACGGCCGGCTCCTACCCGGACGGAGGTCTGGGCGAGGTGTTCCTGAAGCTGGGTAAGCAGGGTTCCACCCTGGCCGGAGTCATGGACGCGTTCTCGATCGCGATCTCGATCGCGCTGCAGTACGGGGTGCCGCTGGAGACCTACGTGCAGAAGTTCACGAACATGCGCTTCGAGCCCGCCGGCATGACCGACGACGCCGATATAAGGATGGCGCAGTCGATCCTGGACTACATCTTCCGCCGGCTGGCGCTGGACTACCTGCCGCTGGAGACACGCACCGCGATGGGCATCCACACGGCCGAGGAACGCACCCGGGCGTTGGACACCGGCTCCTATGGCAGCGCAGCGATCGACGGCATGACGTTGCCCAGCGGAGCATTCGACAGCGGGACTTTCGCCAGCGGGACCTTCAACAGCGACGATCTCGAGTCGCTGGCGCAGTCTGCCCCGACGTCATCGACGGGCACGGCGCATCTGCACCCCGACGCCGACCTCGCCGACCCGGCCGTCGCGCACGCCGCTCAGCCGGCTCCGGCACGCGTGCACAACTCGACCGAGCTGCTGGAGTCGCTGACGGGCTCGGCGGCCGACTCGCCGCTGTGCATGAGCTGCGGCACCAAGATGCGTCCTGCTGGCAGCTGCTTCGTCTGCGAGGGTTGCGGCAGCACCAGCGGCTGCAGCTAGACCCGAATCGGTGCCCCAGGCCGCTGCACCAGGGTCACAGCGCCACCCCGGCTCCCGCGAGGGGACGGGGTGGCGTGCGCCGAGGCGTTCTAGAGAGGGTTGAGCCGGGTGTTCAGCAAGCAGAACTCGTTGCCTTCGGGATCGGCCAGGACATGCCACGACTTCTGGCCGGTCTGGCCGATGTCGGCCGGGCGGGCACCGAGGCGCAGCAGGCGTTCCAGCTCGGCGTCCTGATCCCGGTCGGTGGCGTTGACGTCGAGATGCAGCCGAGATTTAGCCTTCGTCGGCTCATCGCTGCGACTGAGGATTATCGTCGGCTGCGGACCACCGAAACCCTCGCGCGGTCCGATCTCCACCGAGCCGTCGTCCTCGTGACCGAGTACGACGAAGTCCAGCACCTCGCACCAAAATGGTGCCAGCGATTCCGGCTCGCGGCACTCGAGGACGACTTCGCTGATACGACATGCCATCAAGCAACCGGCTTTCAGCGTTCGGCGGTGGACTGCTGTGAAGGGGCTCGCATACTGCAGAGAGTCCTAGTAGTGCGACAAAACCTCACGACCGTATCGGACGAGTCGCCAGCGGGCGAATGATTTCCATTGCTTCACGTTGACGACGCCTGCAGCAAAGCGGAACAGGCGGTGCCTGTCCGCCTGAACGGATTGCCTGCTGACCCGGGCGGTGTCGAGCGAGGCCAGTGGACTCGGCACTAGGGTCGGTTCAGGGCCGATGATGTCGCCCGGCACGGCCAAAGCACAGCCGGCAGTCGACACAAAAGCACGACGACCACTGACACCGAAGCACGACGACCATTGATACCAAGCACGACGACCATTGACACCGAAGCACGATGACCATCGACACCGAAGCACAACGATGAGGACAGATATGGCTGACAACCCGCGGCAGAACGTCACCTTCGACACCGCTGGCACCGCACCGGGCACGGCCCACGGCTACCTCGCGACGCCTGCGAGTGGCTCGGGTCCGGGCGTAGTGCTGATCCAGGAGTGGTGGGGACTGGACGACCACATGGTCGACGTCGCTGATCGGCTGGCCGCTGAAGGTTTCGTCGTGCTGGCACCCGACCTGTACGGCGGCCGCGTCACTCATGACGCCGCCGACGCCGGCAAGATCATGATGTCACTGCCCGTAGATGACGCCGTGCAGGAGCTGTCCAGCGCTGTCGACTACCTGCTCGCCCAGGATGCGGTCACCTCACGAACGGTTGGCGCGCTCGGCTTCTGCATGGGCGGTGGCTTTGTGCTGCGCCTGGCCGCCGTCAGCGGCGACAAGATCAGTGCGGCGGTAGCCTTCTACGGCGTTGGCACTGCCGTTCCAGACAGCTTCACGACTCTCACCGCGGCGGTGCAGGGCCACTACGGCGAGCAGGACACCAGCTATCCCGTCGAGCAGGCCCGGGCTCAGGAGGCACAGATCCGCCGCGAATCCGGCGCGGACGTGCAGTATTACTACTACCCGGCCGGTCACGCGTTCCACAACGACGAGAACATCATCGGCACCTACGACGCGCCCAGTGCGACCCTTGCCTGGCAGCGCACTCTCGACTTCCTGCGCGAGCGCGTGCGCTGAGCGGCCCGCCCACCACCGGCCGGGCGCCTAACGGGCAGGCTCCGAAAGCCAAGTTAGGCACCGCGGGAGCTGAAAGCGGCACCGGGCCGGCCGACGCCGGTACACCCGGGGACATAGCCCACACGCCGCCAGCGCAGGCTGGGAAACAGGCCGCTCCGGCACAACGGCCTGGCGGACGCGCCGGCAAGGCAGTCGAGGCGGCGCAACCGTCCAGCGGGCGCACATCGAAGCGGCGCCGCCGCGGTCGGACCACCGCTGCGGCGGCGCCCGCTCCCTATTGGGCGGCGGCCCGCATCGAGCGGGTAATACCGCCGATCACATATCCGCCCGGGCTGCCCATCGACGAGCGCCGCGGCGACATCATGGCAGCCATCGCCGCCCACCAGGTCGTCGTCGTCGCCGGGGAGACCGGCTCGGGCAAAACTACCCAACTGCCCAAGATGTGCCTGGACCTGGGCCGTGGCCGGGTCGCGCGCATCGGCCATACCCAGCCCCGGCGCATTGCCGCGCGCAGCGTGGCCACCCGCATCGCCGAAGAGTTGAGCACCCCGCTGGGCAGCACGGTGGGCTACGCGGTCCGCTTCACCGATGAGGTAAGCGATGCCACCGCAATCAAGGTCATGACCGACGGCATCCTGCTCGCCGAGATCCAGCGCGACCGCGACCTGCGCCAGTACGACACCCTCATCATCGACGAAGCGCACGAACGCAGCCTCACCATCGACTTCATTCTGGGCTACCTCAAGACGCTGTTGCCGCGCCGGCCGGATCTCAAGGTCGTCATCACCTCGGCGACGATCGACCCGCAGCGCTTCGCCGCCCACTTCGGCGACGCACCCGTCATCGAGGTGTCCGGACGGTCGTTCCCGGTCGAGGTCCGGTATTGCCCGCTGGTGCCCGATACCGACACCGACAGCGACGCCGACATCAAAACCAACTCTGGCTCCGATACCAGCACCGATACGGACGCAGCGGACGGCAACGACGACGGCGGAGGCGGCGCAGGACGTTTCCGCATCGACGCCTCTGTCAGGGCAACCGCACCGGCACCGGCACGAGCGGCCGACGCCGAGCCGCGCGACCAGATCGAGGGCATCGTCGATGCGCTGGCCGAACTGGAGAACGAGAAGCCGGGCGACGTCCTGGTATTCCTCAGTGGCGAGCGCGAGATCCGCGACACCGCCGACGTGCTGCGCGCGCTCCAGCTGCCCAACACCGAAGTCCTGCCGCTGTACGCCCGGCTCCCCACCGCCGAGCAGCAGCGCATCTTCGCCGCCCATCCGGGCCGCCGGATCGTGCTCAGCACCAACATCGCCGAGACGTCGCTGACGGTGCCCGGTATTCGCTACGTCATCGACACCGGCCTGGCGCGCATCGTGCGCTACAGCGCGCGAACCAAGGTGCAGCGACTGCCGATCGAGGCGATTTCCCAGGCGTCGGCGCAGCAGCGTGCCGGACGCTGCGGGCGCGTCGCTGACGGCGTGTGCATCCGGCTCTACTCCGAACGCGACTTCGACGCCCGGCCCGAATTCACCGATCCGGAGATCCTGCGCACGTCGCTGGCGTCGGTCATCCTGCAGATGGCGACGCTCGGACTGGGCGACGTCGCCGACTTCGGCTTCCTGGACGCCCCGGATCGCCGCGCTGTGCGAGACGGGCAGGCGCTGCTGCACGAGCTGGGTGCATTCGTGCCGGGCGAGCCAAATCCCTCGCGCGCGGTCACCGAGATCGGCCGGCGGATGGCTCGACTGCCCGTCGATCCGCGGTTGGCCCGGATGTTGATTGCTGCCGACGAGCTGGGCTGCCTCAGCGAGATCACCGTTATCGCCGCCGCGTTGTCGATCCAGGACCCGCGCGAGCGCCCGCCCGAGCACGAACAGGCCGCTGCTGCGATGCACGCCCGCTTCCGCGACGAGCATTCGGACTTCACCGCCTACCTGAACCTGTCGCGCTATCTGGTGGAGCGCCAGGGTGAGCTGTCGGGCAACCAGTTCCGGCGGATGTGCCGCGAGGAATTCCTGCACTATCTGCGGATCCGGGAGTGGCAGGACCTGGTCAGCCAGCTGCACCGCATCGCTCGGACGTTGAAGCTCGCGCAAAATAAGGAACCCGCCGGCCCGGACACTGTCCACTCCGCGCTGCTGACCGGGCTGCTGTCTCAGGTCGGAGTTCGCGAGACCGACAAGCGCGAGTTCCAGGGCGCGCGCAACACCCGCTTCGTGCTGGGCTCCGGTTCGGCTCTGGCCGGGAAGCCGCCGCGCTGGGTGATGGCCGCTGAGCTGGTCGAGACCAGCCGGCTCTACGCCCGCACCGCCGCCCGCACTGATCCCGAGACGATCGAGCGGACGGCTGCGCACCTGGTTCAGCGCAGCTACAGCGAGCCTCGTTGGGATGCCCGCCGGGGCGCCGCGGTGGCCAACGAGCGGGTAACGCTTTATGGCTTGACCCTGGTTGCCGGGCGCACAGTGCCCTACGGGCGTATCGACGGCGCCGTGGCGCGCGAGCTGTTCATCCGGCACGCGCTCGTGGCCGGCGAGTGGCGGAGCACGCATCACTTCACCGTGGAAAACACCCAGCTGCTGGCCGACATCGCGCGGGCCGAGGAACGGCTACGTCGACGCGACCTGCTGGTCGACGACGAGACGCTGGTCGCCTTCTACGACGAGCGGCTACCGGCTGACATCACCTCCACCCGCCACTTCGACAGCTGGTGGAAGCATGAACGGCTCCGCCGCCCCGCGCTGCTGAACCTGACCCGCGAGGTTCTCACTTCCGTACCCGACGTCGCCGCCGAATACCCCGACGAGTGGGAGCAGGACGGCGTTCGCCTTCCCCTGACATACCGCTTCGATCCCGGCGCCCTCGACGACGGCATCACCGTGCACGTGCCGCTCAGCGTGGTCAATCAGGTCGACGCCGACGCGATACTTGCGCCTTCGGGTCGCCGCCGCACGGAGCTCATCACCGAGCTGCTCCGCACGCTGCCCAAGGCCGTGCGCCGTGAGCTCGGCCCGGCGCCCAACCGGGCCGCAGAACTAGATACGGCTTTGGACACAGCACCGGACGCAGCGCCGGCCGAGAAGCGCCGCACCGCCGACGAGCCGCTGCTGCGGGCACTCGAGCGTGAGATCCGTGCCGCCACCGGTGTCCTCGTCTCACGGACGGACTGGCAGCTCGACCGTCTGCCGGTGCATCTGCGGCCGTTGTTCGTCCTCGAGGACGCCCAGGGCAACGCCGTGGCGAGCGGACGCGATCTGCGCCTGCTGCGCGCGCAGGCCGCCGCACCCTTGCAGGCCGAACTGAGCCGGTCGTTGGCTTCCATCGAGCGCGCGGGCCTGACCGAGTGGAACGTCGGCGACGTGCCGCGTTCGATCGAGCAGGTCCGCGGTGGCGTAACGGTGGTCGGATACCCGGCCCTGGTGGACGAGAGGACGTCGGTGGCGCTGCGCGTTCTGCCCGACGAACGCTCCCAGCTGGCCTCGATGCGCGCCGGCACCGCCCGCCTGCTGCGGCTCGCACTGCCCAGCCCGGGCAAGGCCGTGGCGTCGGCGTTGAGCCCGCGGGAGCGGCTGGCGCTGAGCGCCAACCCGGACGGCTCGCTGGCCGATCTGGTGGACGACTGCCTGAACGCGGTCGTACTGGCTGCCCTGGACGGCGTCGACCTGCCCTGGACCCAAGCCGCCTTCGACGCGCTCGTGAAGTCGGTCCGGCCCGGACTGGCGGCGCAGCTGGCCCGCGCAGTGCGCTCGGTGCAGCCGGTACTGGCCGCCGGGCATGACGTCGACGTCGCTCTGGACGCGCTGTCGGCCGCGCAGGTGCCCGAGGCGCTGGCCGACCTCGGGGCACAGCGCTCGGCCTTGCTGCCCGCTGGATTCGTCGTGACGACGGGACTGGACCGCATGCCCGACCTGGCGCGTTACCTGCAGGCGATGCTCGCGCGCATGCAACGCCTGCCTCGCGAGCGCGACGTCGATCTGGTGCGCATCCAGCGGATACACGAGGTGCAGCAGGCCTACCGTCGAGTGCGTGACACCTTTCACGCCGACGGCACCGTCCCGTTGGAGCATCCTGACCCCGGCGAGCTGCGCAAGGTGGCGCAGATGATCGAGGAGCTGCGCGTCAGCCTGTTCGCCCAGCAGCTGCGCACGGCGTACCCGGTGTCGGAGCAACGTATCTTCCGCGCGCTGGAGGCGGTGCATGTCTGACCGGCGCCCGGGCGGTTCGGTTCGGGCCAAGGTGCGGGTGCTCGACGGCGACGTCGACGTGATCCGCCGCGACGACCTAGCCACGGAGGAGCCACTCGAGATCCGGCTCGCCGCTGGTAGTGACCGTCAGACGGTGAATGTCACGATGCGCACGCCCGGCCATGACTTCGAGCTGGTTGCCGGCTGGCTGCTGGCCGAGGGCGTCATCGCCACCGCCGACGACCTCGCCCGGGTCGACTACTGCACCGACGTCGATGTGGCCGAACACCAGCAGTACAACGTCGTCACCGCTACGCTGCGCCGGCCGGAGCTGCCAGATCTGGGTGCACTGGAGCGGCACAGCTATACCAGCAGCGCGTGCGGCGTGTGCGGAAAGGCGTCCATCGACGCCGTCGCCAGCCGGTGTGCGCCCCTGTCGACGACGGCCTCGCTGTCTGCCGACGTGCTCTACGGGCTGCCCGATCAACTACGGCAGGGCCAGGGCGTCTTCACCCGGACCGGCGGCTTGCACGCCGCCGGACTGTTCACCCTGGCCGGGCAGCGCCTCGTCGTGCGCGAGGACGTCGGCCGGCACAACGCAGTGGACAAGGTCGTGGGTGCGGCGTTGGTCGGTGGAACGCTGGTCCGTGGCACCGTGGCTGAGGCAACGTCGGCCGACGGCCCGTTGGGCGGTAGCACGCCGCACGCGCCGCTGGTGCTCCTCGTGAGCGGCCGGACCTCGTTCGAGATCGTCCAAAAAGCGATCGCTGCGGGCGTGCCCTTTGTCGCCGGAGTGTCGGCGCCTTCGAGCCTTGCGGTGTCGCTGGCGCGGGAGAGCGGGGTGACCCTGGCCGGGTTCCTGCGCGGACGGCGGGCGAACGTCTACAGCCATCCCGACCGCATCCTGGCGTGAACGCGGGCGCAGTGTCCGACGCGGCCGCGATCGTGGTGGCCGGCGGACGGTCCAGCCGGATGGGCGTGACCAAACCTACCCTCGACGTGGGCGGGCAGACGTTGGTGGAGCGAGTGCTGAGCGCGTGCGCCGGCGCCGGCGTCACTCCGGTCGTGGTCGGTGCAACGGTGGTGCCCGCGGGTATCACCCAGCTGGTGGAGAACCCGGCCGGCGCCGGGCCTGTGCACGCGATTGCGGCTGCTGCCGGTGAGATCGGTGCTCCCCGGTGCTTCGTGCTCGCGGCTGATCTGCCCTTTCTGTCAGTAACTGCACTACGCGCGCTGGACGACGTTCTCGACGGTCGCGGTGACGTCTCGGTCGCAGTGGACGACCGCGGCCGGTGCCAATACCTGCTCGCCATGTGGCGCACCGAGGCGCTGCGCACAGCATTGCAGCAAGTGGGCGTGACCGTCGATGCGTCGCTGCGTTCGCTGTATGCCGGGGTGGATGTGCGGGAGTGTTCGCTGCCCGGCGAGCCACCGCCGTGGTGGGATTGCGACACACCAGATGCGCTGGCGACGGCGCGTGCCTGGGCCGCCGATGCAGCGTCGGACAACACCGGAGGAGTGCGAGGCTGACACCATGACACTCGACGATTGGACCGCCGCCGTCACCCTGGCCCTGGGTCTGGACTACAACGACCCCCGCACTCGCGACGAGGTGCTGCTGCTGGCCCGCGAGGCCGCGCACGGAGTGGCTCGACCGGCCGCCCCGCTGACCACGTTCCTGCTCGGCGTCGCGGTGGGCCGCGGTGCCGATCTTGTCGTCGCCGCGCAGCAGGTTCGCGCGCTACTGCCTGCCGTCGACAGAGAGGATGACGGCACCGAGACGCGCGCCGGCAGCGGCGATGCGAGCAACTCCGACGGTGATCATGACCAGGCCGTGTTCGTTCAGCGCTGAGCGAGCGCGGGCGGTCAATCTGCGGTCACCAGATCGACGCTGGTCGCTCCGACGGCGCTGACCTCGCCGAGGCCGGCATGTACCCAGGCGTCCGCGACGTCATGCGCGGTGCGCACCGAACCCCCGGCGGCGCTGCGCTCGACCAGAGCCCGCGCGAGCAAGCCCTTGCCCCGCTTGCTGAAGAAGCTGGTGACGGCCAGCCGCCCGTCAGGCCGGCGCGACAGCATGCGCACCGGGATCACCGAGCAGTCGATGTCGGCCGCGCTCGGGCGCCACATCGCGGTGTAGTCGGTGGAGCGCAGGTCGATCGCGACGTCGTCGGCCAGGTTGCGGGGCAACTCCGTGGCCAGCACGGCGCGCCAGGACGCTCCGGCGCCCCCGATGCGAGGCAGCACCGCGGCGGCGGGAACGCGGTAGTCGGGTACCTGCTCGGTCGCAGCGACTACGCCGAACAGGCCCGAGAAGATCAGTACCGACGCGTCGGCGCAAGCTCGAGCCGGCGGACAGAGCGTGTCGACGTCGAGCGCCTGGTATACCGCGCCCCGGTACCGGTTCAGCGCCGCGACGGTGGGCGACGTCAGGACGGTGCTGTTCGCCGCAATTGCCTGCGCGGCCACCGCCGGTGGAAGGGCGAAGGCCGTCGCGGCGGTCGAGGCGCGCCCACGGGCGGTGCGCTGCACCGCGTTGACCAGGCGTCGACGGTGGCGGCCCAGCGCGGTGTCTGCAAACTCGAGCTCAGCCAGCGACGGGCCGGTGCCGCCGGCGAGCTTGGCCTCACTCGGTGGCAGGAGAATCCGCACGACGGGCCAGGCTACCTACCAGTGCGACTGATGTTGTGCTCGCCGCGTCGATCAGGCGCAGCTACCCACCGCTTTCAGCGGCTTCCCAGGCCCGTGCGGTTACAACCTGGTCGTTCCACCACCCTGCGTCGCGTAGGTGGACAACGCTGCGTGGCGGTGCCGTGCGGGCGACAACGACCGGTGGCGTAGCCGTTTCCCGGGCCCGCGCCTCGACCACGGCTGCCATCGAATCCGATGCGCGCACGATCGAGATCTGCCGCTGCGGCCAGGTCGCCGCCTGTGCCGATACCGCCGCCAGTGCCGCCGGTGCAGTGTCGACGACAAGCACTATGTGTGGCAGCCAACGATCAACTGCCGGCATGCCGATTCCTGCTGTAACGATTCCTGCTGTGCCGATTCCCGCTGTACCGATTGCTGCCGTTCCGATGCTTGTAGGGCCCGTATCAACTGTTCCGGGCGGCACGGGGACCACCTGCGGCGCCAAGCCAGCAGTTGCAACGGTGGCGGCGTCCGCACGAAGTCGGCGCAGGTCGCCGTCGGCACCGAGCAAGTACGCGGTATCGACGAACACCGTAAGCGGCGGGAAAGGGCGGCGCAGCTGTGGCCAGGATGCCGCAAACCCCGGATGCAGCGACAGCTCGTCGACCCCCGCGATCGGAACCCAGCGCACCTGCTCGCTTTCCCAGTTCATCGCTCGCGGCCGGACCTCACCGACGACCCGGGCCAGGACTGTCGTGTAACTCCAGCCGCCGTGATCGACGCGGTGCCAGCCCAGCGGCGCCACCGACGGTGCGGCGATGCCGGCTTCTTCTTTGGCTTCCCGCAGCGCAGCTGTGACGTAGTCCTCGGCGCTGTCGCGGGCGCCTCCCGGCACAGACCAGGTGCCGCCCTCGTGAGTGCCCGAGGCACGGTGCTGGAGAACGACGTTGGCACCGGTGCGATCAGCCAGCAGAAGACCGCAGGCGCCGAACCGGCCCCAATGCCGGTGGCCGCGCGCGCAGCGCACCCAGCCGTCGCCACTTTCCATGGCACCGTTTGTACCCGACGCGGACAGACTGCTGAACGGGCCGCCGCAAACGTCGCAACCGCACACCGGGGCAACCGAAGGGGGAACGGCGCCGGCCCGCCAGGTCGCCTCTCGGCAAGACGCCGCTCGAAGCGGCTGGTGTGGGACCGGGGGCCATGGATCGAGCCGACGCCGTCGCCGATTCTACTGCCGTACGCACGCTGCCTCATGCGTCACCGACCACCGCCGCCTGTTCGCACGCGACGAGCGTCGGACCGCGGTGCCCGCCCGTACGCTGGACTCGTGACAGATTCCGGGCGGCAGTACCACCGTCCGTCCCTGCGGGCCGATCTGACGACGCTGCTTGACGAGATGCACGCCGGTGAGCCGTTCTCGCGCACCGAGCTGGCCGCTGCCACCGCCGCGGCGGTCATCGACGCCGGTCGTGGTTCACCAGGCAGTTCGTCTGAACGCTTCGTCACTCTGGCCGACGAGATCGGGCTGGACACGCTGACCGAGCTGTGGCGCTCGGCCGACCAGGGATCTCTAGCGCACTCGTTGTGGGCGGTGTACCTGCTGCGGACGTGGTGCCGCACCGACCCCGAGCAGGTCGCTCGACTGTGGAAGTCGGGGCGTGGATTCGCTCCGGCAGACGAGGTGGTCGCCGGCGTTTCCGACGACGCCGATCCGCGCGCCGTCGAGGCGCTGGCCGATGCTGTGCTCGACGGCGCTTATCGCGGCGATCTGGCCGTCGCGCTCGAACGGGCGGCGTCGTTCTTCCGCGTCATCGCTGCCGGACGTCGAGAAGTGGCCGATGAGGGGGAGTCGGGGCAGGCCGATCAGGAGCGCGCGCACCGCAACGAGCTGGCTGCCGACGGTCTCGCGCTGGCTGCGCAACGCTGGCGAGCCGGCACGCTGTCCTGACCCCCAGCACCGCGTGAGCTGAACTGGGCTACTGCACTGCGCGGCGTTGGTACGACTGTCCACAGGCTGGATCCAAGAAACCGATTTTGCCCCCAGTTGCCAAAAGCGGGCTAGGTCCAAGGCATGCGTGAGCTGAGCTGAGGGCATGAAACCCGCGCCCGCCAAGGCCACTCCCGCTACCGCCTCCAGTGCCCCCTTTCGCATCCGCAGCATCGACGATCTGGCCGAAGCGGTGCCCTATCTGCTCAGGTTCCATCCCCGACGCAGCATCGTTCTGGTGGGCCTGACCGGCGGCACCGAGGCTCCGGTGGGACACATTCGGCTGACTGTGCGCCTGGACATCGACGACCTTGTCGATGGGCGTCCTCACGACGCCGCCCTCCGCCTCGCCGGCGATGCCGCTAGCGGTCGCGCCATGTCCGACGCCGCCTGTCTCGCCGCTATGACTGCGCGCAGCCTGCGCCAAGGGGGCGCGGATCGGGCGGTCGGCGTGCTGTTCGCCGACCCCGACGAGGACCCTTCGCGCTGCGTGCAGGCTATGCAGATCGCCGGCTCGGCGTGCGTGGAAGCCGGGCTCGATCTGCTGACGTTCCTTGTCGCAGCACCGGCGCGCAGCGAATCGCCGGTCACGGGGATCGTCGCCGCCGAGGCCACCTACGCCGGCTGGGTCGCCCTGCCCGACCGCGCCAGTCTGGTGTCGTTGCTCGATTCTGATCCGGACGACGAACGCGAACGGCACCGTACGGGCGTGCTGGAGGCGATCGCGGCCCATAGACGGGAGGTTCGAGCCGGTCGCGGTGCACAGTGGCATCGCTCGGCCACGCGCGCCCTCCATGCTGCCAGCCGCACGTTGATACTGGTCGGCGACGAGCCGTTGCTGCGGTTCGGCGCCGCACTCACTGATCCGGAGTTTCGCCAGAGCTGCTGGTTGTCCATCGAGGCTGGTCGGCTGGACGGCGAAGCGCTCTGGCGAGAGCTTGCTCGGCGCCTACCGCGGCCCTACGACGCTGCGCCGCTGTTCTTCGTCGGCTGGATCCGCTGGCGAGCAGGAGACGGTGCACTGGCCGGAATCGCCGCGCAACGGGCGCTCGAGAGCGAGCCGGAGTACCGGGCAGCGGCACTGCTGGCCGGTGCGTTGCGGTCCGGGTTGGATCCGTTCAGCACGCCCCGCCTGCGCAAGGCCGGCTGACCGTCCGGCATGCGCTGTGAGGGTGGGTTGCACAAGTTGCCCGCACGCACGGTCTGCACACTCTGTGCGACGTAGCAGTGCGCGACGTAGCGGTGCACGACTGCGAGGCGCACGACTGCACTGCAACGTGCAAACGCCGCGTCGGAATCGTCAGAGGGCGACAGCGTGCGGCACCACCGGCACGGGAAGCTCGGACTCGCCGCGCAGGGTGGCATCCACCGCCGCCGCACACGCGCGGCCTTCGGCAATCGCCCACACCACCAGGCTCGCACCTCGGCTGGCGTCGCCGCAGGCGTAGACCCCGTCGGCGGAGGTGCGCCACGCCTTGTCGACGATGACGGTGTTACGAACCGAGTGCTGCTGCACGTCGAGGGCGTCCAACAGCTCGGGAACGTCGGTTCCGATGAACCCGGCGGCCACGAGCACCAACTCTGCAGGCAACTCGGTGCGCGTGTCGGGTACTGGGATGAACTCGCGCCGGCCACGGATGCGTACGATCTCGACTTCCTCCACCACTACCGCGCGTACGTGCCCGGCCTCATCGGCGGCGAACTGCACGACCTCACGCGCCCACGCCTCGTGCACACCCTCGTCGTGCGCGGGGGAGGATCCGCGCGATGGCGGTGCCGACGGCCACACCGGGTTTATCAGGTCCGCCCGCTTGACCGGTGTGGGGTTGTGGTCGAGCACAGTCACCGAGAGGGCGCCCTGCCGGTTGGCCGTGCCCAGGCAGTCGGCCGCGGTATCGCCGCCGCCGATCACGACGACGTGCTTGCCGGCGGCGTCCAGCGGCGGCGTTGCGATGTCACCGGCCTGCACCCGGTTGCCCCAGGGCAGGTACTCCATTGCCTGGTGGACACCGGGCAGGTCGGCGCCCGGCGCGTGCAGCGTGCGGCCACGCAGCGCACCCACGGCAAGTACCACGGCGTCGAACTCGGTGCGCATCCGCTCGACGTCCTGCTCGCCGATCGCAGTGTTCACGCGGAACTGCGTCCCCTCGCCGGCCATCTGCGCCAGCCGGCGGTCGATCAGATCCTTGCCCATCTTGAAGTCTGGAATGCCGTAGCGCAGCAGGCCGCCGATGCGGTCGTCGCGCTCGAACACCACGACGTCGTGCCCGGCTCGGGTCAGCTGCTGGGCCGCGGCAAGCCCGGCCGGACCGGAACCGACGACTGCCACCCGCGACCCGGTGCGCTCCACCGGCTTCTGCGGTTCGAGCAGACCGTCGGCGAAAGCCCGCTCCACGATGGACAGCTCGATCTGCTTGATTGCCACCGGGTCGGCGTTGATCGCCAACACGCAGGCCGACTCGCACGGTGCCGGGCAGATCCAACCGGTGAATTCGGGAAAGTTGTTCGTCGCGTGCAGACGTTCGCTGGCCGCGGCCCAGTCCTCACGTGCCACGAGTTCGTTCCACTCGGGAATGAGGTTGGCCAGCGGACAGCCCTGATGGCAGAACGGCACGCCGCAGTCCATGCACCTGGTCGCCTGCTCCGCGACCGCCTCGCCCGCCGGGCGGAGATAGATCGGGCGCCAGTCTCGGATGCGCTCGGCGGCGGGACGCTTGGGAGTGTCGACACGCGCATGTAGGAGGAATCCGCGGGGATCGTGAACCACGGGGGCTGGCCTTTCCGCAATGTCCGCCGACGTGCACGGAAATGGTGATGCAAGCCCGTCGACGCCGCGTCGCCCGCAAAATGCGCAGCGCACCGCAGACGGGTTTCGCAGGTTTCACCGCGAGGCGTCGACGACCCGCAGCCAGTCGATTCTACGGCGCTGTGAACTCACCACAGACCATCACCGCGAAACAACCGCTGCCAACAATCAGGACGAGACGGCGTAGAGCGCCAGCTCGTCCGACGGGGTGGCAGCGGTCGAGCCGGCCACGAAGATGTGTTCGGCGGTGAAGTGGCTCAGCACCACCGCAGCGTGGCCGGTGGTGATCTGCACACCGTCCGGACAGCGTTGCGCGGAAAGCGTGCGTCCGGGCAGAATGCCGCCACCATGCAGCACCCGCATCAGCTCCTCGTCGGGCTGCAGTTGCTCGCTGATGCGCTCGATGGTGACGTCAGTGGCGCCCGCCACGCCCGTGGCCGCCATCAGCGTCCGGGCCGAGAGCGCCGGAGCATCGTCGCGAGCAGCTCGCCCCAAGCCCTCGAGACCCGGAATGGGATTTCCGTGCGGGCAGAGCAACGGCTCGGACAGCATGGCGAGGATCCGTCGCTCCACTGCCTCGCTCATCACGTGCTCCCAGCGGCACGCCTCGGTATGCAGCTGGTCCCAGTCCAGGCCGATGACGTCGTGCAACAGCCGCTCGGCGAGGCGGTGCTTGCGCATGACCGCGGTGGCGTGGCGGCGGCCTTCGGCGGACAGCTCAAGCTGCCGATCCTCGGCAACGTGCAGCAGACCGTCGCGCTCCATTCGCGCGACGGTCTGGCTGACGGTGGGACCACTTTGGCCCAGTCGCTCGGCGATGCGGGCTCGCAGTGGTGGGACGCCTTCTTCTTCGAGCTCGTACACGGTGCGCAAGTACATCTCGGTGGTATCGATGAGGTCGACGTGGTGAGAAGGAACGGTGTTCACCAGCGTCCTTCCCTCCTTCGAAATGTAGTTTGGTCAAGCCGCGCAGACAGAGCCGATCGGTCGTCGAGGCGCGATCAGTCGTCGAGGTAGTCGCGTAGTGACTGGGCGCGCGACGGGTGCCGAAGCTTCGCCATCGTCTCGCGCTCGATCTGTCGGATCCGCTCCCGCGACAACCCGAAGGCCTTGCCGATGTCGTCCAGGGTTCGCGGATTGCCGTCGTCGAGGCCGTAGCGCATCCGCACCACGGCGCGCTCGCGGTGTTCCAAGGTGTCCAGAACGCCGGCCAGCTGGTTGCGCATCAGGTCGAACTCGACCGACGCGTGCGCACTGGCCGCGCCCTCGTCGGCAATGAAGTCGCCCAGAGCAGCGTCGTCGTCAGCGCCGACGGTCTGGTCGAGGCTGACAAGGTCGCGGGCGTTGTTCTTGAGATCCTGCAGCCGGTCGAGATCGATATCGAGCTCATGCGCGAGCTCCTCATCGGTGATCTCGCGACCGAGCTGCTGGAGCATCTCGCGACGGATGCGCTGCATTTTGTTGACCTGCTCGACCAGGTGGACGGGCAGGCGAATCGTGCGAGCCTGATCGGCCATCGCCCGGCTGATGGCCTGGCGGATCCACCACGTCGCGTAAGTCGAGAACTTGAAGCCCTTGGTGTAGTCGAACTTCTCGACCGCGCGGATGAGACCCATGTTGCCTTCCTGGATCAGGTCCAGAAAGGGCATGCCACGACCGGTATAACGCTTTGCCAGCGAGACCACCAGGCGCAGGTTGGCCCGGAGCAGATGATCCTTGGCGCGTTCGCCGTCGATGACGACCGCGCGAAGATCGCGCCGGCGCGACATCGACGGAGCTGCCTTCGCCGTCTCTTCGGCAAGCAGGTGGCCGGCATACAGACCCGCCTCGATGCGTTTGGCCAGGTCGACCTCATCGGCCGCGGTCAGCAGTGCGACCTTGCCGATCTCGTTGAGATATACCCGGACGAGGTCAGCAGTCTGGACCGCGCCGTCGAGGTCGACCTCGGTGACATCGACCGACGCGGTCGGAACCAGGTCCGCCTCGACGGTGTCGTCAGCCGATTGCGGTTCGGCAAGTACGTCCAGCGCGACGTCGATGTCAGCAGCCTCGAGTGTGTCCGAAATCTCTACCGCGGGCGCTTCTGCAACCGGAGCGGCAGCCGCCGAGCGGGTGGTGCGATGCGGACGGCTCGCGGTGCGCGGCTCGCCCGACGGCGCCCGCTTGGCTGCCGTCCGCGGCCCGCCAGTAGTCCGCGAGGCGCGCTTGGGCGCCTCGGTTGTTGCAGTGACCGACGCATCGTCGGTCGAAGTCCGAGCAGTCGTCGTAGAAGTCGCCACGGTGTTCAACACCACCCTGCGGGAATCGTCTTTGGTCCATGCGGTCAGCGCCCACATCGCTCAGCCGGACAGGAACCGAACCGGTTCCTCTGGTACAACGACCGCGGGCCCGATGTGTTCCCGCAACGCGCCTTATTCGTCGATGTCGAAGCAGAGGTTCGCTCCGTGCATCCCCTGCGGCTCTCCGCTGCGTGCACTGCGGTGTGCGGACCCGCCCCACCGCGTGCACCCGACTCCGGGCGGTGGGACGATGAAGTGTGCGCCGAACCCGAGTAGCAGCAGATGGACCGATCGTCATCACGTCGGCCTCGACCAGTCTGGACGAACAGCACGACGCCCGTCGTCGCAAGTACCTGACGATGATGGGCATCCGCGTCATTTGCGTCATTGCAGCGGTGGTGGTCGCGCAATTCTCGCTCTGGCTGGCGCTGGCGTTCATGGTCGGAGGTGCGGTGTTGCCGTGGTGCGCGGTGTTGATCGCCAATGACCGGCCGCCCCAGCGATCCACTGCCTTCGTGCGCTACCACCCGTCAGCAGAGGAGAGCCTTACCCCGGCTCCCGCACCGGCATTCGGCGCCGGCGCTGCGACGCCACGGTCACCAGCCGGTGCGCCCGGCGGCTATGTTCTCGATGCCGTGCAGATTGCGCCGGCCGGGGATCCGAACGGGAAGGGCTCCAGCGCATGACCACCCAGACGCTCGAGAATCCGCAGACCGCTGACGCCGACACCGGCTCGGAGGTCTTTCACTACGTACGCAAGGCCAAGATCGCCGAGAGCGCGGTGATGGGCACGATGGTGCAGGCACTGTGCGGTGAGGTGTTTCCGGTCACCAAGACGCCGAAACCAGGCTCACCGGTGTGTCCGGCGTGCAAGGAGATCTACGAGTCGATGCCCGCTGAATGAGTAGCCGGCGTTGTGGCACCGTCTGCCGCTGCTGCGATTGTTGCCGCAGTTACTGGGGCGCGTCCTCGCTCGGCAGCGTGTTCCACCGCCCCCGTTGTCTGGCAGGTTTGCACGCGGCAGGGCGCATCTCCTCGCGCGCGGCGTTGAACTCGGCGCCCAGTAGCACACCGAAGGCCAGCACGTAGAAGAAGAGCAGGGCCGCCACCGGCGTGGCGAGCGTCGCGTAGGCGGTGTTGTGGTCAAGCACGAAACCGATGTAGATGCGCAGGCCCGCCGACCCGCCCAAAAAGATCACCATGGCCAACAACGCTCCGGGCAGGCCCCGCCACCAGGGCAGCCGCCGCGGGGGAGCCAGGTGATACAGCGTGGTCAGTGCCAGCATCAGCAGCACGATGACCACCGGCCAATACAGGTTGCTGATGACCGTGCGCGCGGTGGCCCGAGCCCGTTCGGGCACGATCCTCGCCAGCAACGTCGGCCCAAGCACCAGTAGCGGAAGTAGCACCGTACCCAGCACGATCGAGCCCAGATACAGCCACAGAGCCAGCAGCCGGCTGCGCACGGCGCCGCGTAAATCGCGCATGCCGTAGGCGATGGTGATCGTATTGACGAACGTCGCGGTGGCCGAGGAACCGGCCCACAGCGCCAGCAGGAAGCCGACGCTGACGATGTCGGCCCGCCCGCCGCGCAGGACGACGCGCACCGTCGGTGCCACAAGCTGGTCGACCACCTCGGGTGAAAAGGCCTTGCCGAAGCCCACCAGGAGCTGGTTCTGGGCCCGCGTCACAGTGTCGGGTCCGACCAGGCGAGCCACGTACCCCAACGCACCGAGCAGCGCCAGGAACAGCGACGGCAGGCTCAGCAGCTGCCAGAACGCCGTCTCGGCCGACAGCCCGAGGATGCGGTCGTTCCAGGCTTTACTGATGGTGCGGGTGGCCAGGGTGCGCCCGCGACGCACCGTGTCGATACCCGTCGAGCCTGCCATCAGCAAGGCCGCGACGTGCCTGTCGAGCCCGAGAATAGACGGCGGCGGGGGGCAGGCATGGATGAAGTGTGCCCGTCACACCCCGCTTTGGACGGGCGACGACACGCCGCGCAGACGCCGCAGTTGAGCCGGTCGAGGTCGCGCTGTACGTCGACGGCGTCGCAAGGGTCCACACTGCACGGCCGCGGACAGCCTAGAAGGCGCTCCGGTCCTCGCTCCTTCGTCGCTCGATCCTCGCGCCCAGCCGTTAAGGTCGTTCCTCGTGTCTGTCGAGCCTGCCGCGAACCCGCCGGACCATGATCTGCCGCCGGGACTGCGTAGCTGGCAGCGCGCGGCGATTCTGCGCTACGAGGCCACGCCGGGGCCCGACTTCTTGGCCACGGCCACTCCAGGCGCAGGCAAGACGACGTTCGCGCTGACCGTCGCGCGGCGCCTGCTGGATCGGCGCGCAGTGGACCGCGTCATCGTCGTGGCTCCCACCGACCACCTGCGCACCCAGTGGGCCGACGCCGCGGTCGGCTTCGGTCTGGTGCTCGATCCGCGGCTGACCAACGCGGTAGGGCCGGTCCGGGCCGGTGCACACGGGTATGTGACGACGTACGCACAGGTGGCGGGACATCCGTTGTTGCACCGGCGGCGCACCGAGGCCAAGCGCACGCTGGTCGTGCTCGATGAGATCCACCATGCCGGCGATGGACTGTCGTGGGGCGAGGCGATCGGCGAGGCGTTCGGGCCGGCCCGTCGCCGGCTCGCCCTGACCGGGACCCCGTTTCGCACGAAGGCCACCGAGCGCATTCCGTTCGTGCGCTACACGGCCGCCGACGGCGACGTCGTGGAGGACGAGGTGGAGTCAGTGGCTGATTCCAGTTACGGCTACCGCGATGCCCTACGCGACGGTGTCGTCCGGCCGGTGGTATTCGCCGCCTACACCGGCATCAGTCGTTGGATGAACAGTGCAGGGGAGGTGCTGTCGGCGTCGCTCACCGAACTCAGTACCCGCCAGGTGGAGGAAGCGGCTTGGCGCACCGCCCTCGACCCGCGTGGGCAATGGATTCCCCACGTCATCGCCGCTGCCGACCAGCGGCTCACCGACCTGCGCGATTCGGGCACGCCCGACGCGGCCGGCTTGATGCTGGCCACCGATCAGGACACTGCGCGCGCCTATGCCGCGGTGCTGGCGAAGGTGACGGGTAGCAAGCCGGTTGTCGTGCTGTCCGATGATCCGCGCTCCAGTGCCAAGATCGACGCGTTCCGCACCGGCGCCCAGCGCTGGATCGTCGCCGTGCGCCAGGTCAGTGAGGGCGTCGATCTTCCGCGCTTGTCGGTGTGCGTGTGGACGACGTCCTACCGAACGCCGCTGTTCTTCGCCCAGGCAGTGGGGCGGATAGTGCGTGCACGCGCATCGTATGAGACCGCGACGGTGTTCCTACCCGCGGTGCGCCCGCTGCTCGCGCTGGCCGCCGATCTGGAGGAGCAGCGCAACTACGCCGTGCGGGTCAGAACCCCCGACGACGAGCACGAGATGCCAGTGGTGGAGCGGCTGCCGGTCCAGGCCCAGGACCGGTTCCAGGCGCTCGAGGCCGAGGCGGAGTTCGCCCACCTGCTACACGGCGGAGAGGCGTTCGCTGCACCGACGGGCGCGCTCGATGACGCGGCGGCGGAGTTTCTTGGTCTGCCCGGGCTGTTGTCGCCCCAGCAGACAGCGGCGCTGCTGGCAGCGCGGGACTCGACGATGCGCCGGGCAGCGTCGGCCGCCGCAGACTCCCACACCGTCGACAACAGCGCCGCCGACTCCAGCAGTGTCGGCGAGCCGGCTGCCGCGCCGCGGACGTGGCGCGAGGTGGAGGATCTGCGCCGCGAAGTGTCCAAGCTGGTGGCCAGAGTGGCGGGTAGGACGGGGCGCGACCACGCGGCCGTGCATCGGGAGTTGCGTGCGAATGTTCCTGGTCCGCCTGCGGCATCTGCCTCGATCGAGGTGCTGATCCGGCGCCGGGACCACTTGCTGGCCGGACTGTGACGCTTCAGCTACCCGGTTCGCTCAACGCGAAATTCAACGCGCCAAGGCGCGATCAGGGCATGTGCGGCGCCTGTCGCTGGTTGGATGAGGTGTGTACGACTACGGCACCGTCCAGAACGGCACCACCCAACATCAAGCTTCAACCGAATCGAGGGGTGACATGACCACCACATTGAGCGAGCGCGCATTGGTTGCGGCTGACCGCTGTGATCGGTGTGGCGCCCAGGCCCACATCCGAGTCCAGCTGCCCTCCGGCAGCGGGCTGCTGTTTTGCGCGCACCACGGCCACCTGTACGAGGCCCGCCTGCGCGAGCTGGAGGCAGACATCCACGACGAGTCGAAGCGACTGGAATCAGTTCCGGCCGAACGCTGACCGGCGGCGAGCCCGGCGGGCACTCCCGAACCGGACTCGGGACAGCGCAGCAGATACTCCAAGTCAGGCCGTCAGACAGAAGGGCCGCTGGCACATTCCATGCCGCCGGCCCTTTTGCCTACCCAAGGCTCGCCACCTCAGGACATCAACCCAAAGGTGTCACCGAAGACCTGCCCACCCAGACGGATCGGACGGGTTTGGGCTAGTCCAGGTAGTCGCGCAGCACCTGGGAACGGGACGGGTGGCGCAGCTTCGACATGGTCTTGGACTCGATCTGACGGATCCGCTCTCGAGTTACCCCGTAGACGTGACCGATCTCGTCCAGCGTGCGGGGCTGGCCGTCGGTGAGTCCGAACCGGAGCTTGACCACACCGGCCTCACGTTCGGACAGCGTCTGCAACACCGACTGCAACTGGTCCTGCAGCAGCGTGAACGACACCGCGTCGACGGCCACGATGGCCTCGGAGTCCTCGATGAAGTCTCCGAGCTGACTGTCTCCCTCATCACCGATGGTCTGGTCCAGGCTGATGGGCTCACGCGCGTACTGCTGGATTTCCAGAACTTTGTCCGGCGAGATGTCCATCTCTTTGGCCAGCTCTTCAGGCGTTGGCTCACGGCCGAGATCCTGCAGCAGCTCACGTTGGATGCGGCCGAGTTTGTTGATCACCTCGACCATGTGCACGGGAATGCGGATGGTGCGGGCCTGGTCGGCCATGGCGCGGGTGATCGCCTGCCGGATCCACCAGGTGGCGTAGGTGGAGAACTTGTAGCCCTTGGTGTAGTCGAACTTTTCCACCGCCCGGATCAGGCCGAGGTTGCCCTCCTGGATCAAGTCCAGAAACGCCATGCCACGCCCGGTATAGCGCTTGGCCAGCGATACCACCAGGCGCAGGTTTGCCTCGAGCAGATGGTTCTTGGCGCGCTCGCCGTCGCGGATAACCCAGGTCAGATCGCGGCGCGCCTGAAGCGCGACCTTCTCGTGTGCCGCCCCGGCGGCGCGCACGCGCTCGGTGGCGTAGAGGCCGGCTTCGATGCGCTTGGCCAGGTCGACCTCTTCTTCTGCGTTGAGAAGTGCGACCTTGCCGATCTGCTTGAGGTAGGCGCGCACTGAGTCGGCCGAGGCCGTCATCTCGGCGTCCTTACGGGCCTGGCGCAGAGCTTCGGACTCGTCTTCCTCGTCCCAGGTGAACTCGCCGTCGGCAGTTGCCGGAGCCTTGGCGGCATCCGCGCTCTGCGTTCCGCCCACAACGCTGACGTCGATTACGGCAGCATCGTCGTCTGCGACCCCGGCATCTTCGCCGACCTCGACACCGAGGGCGCCGGCGTCCAGAACGACAGGTTCCAGGACGACGCCGTCCAGAACGACGCCGTCGAACGCCCCCGCTTCTAGTGCAACGGAATCGATCGCGGCCGCGTCCGGCGTGTCGGCGTCCAGCGCGTCGGCGTCGAAGGCGTTAGCGTCCAGCAAAGCGCCGTCCAGGTCAGCGATGTCGATAGATGCCGCGTCGTTTGAAAGGTCGGTAGACAGGGAGTCGGCGGCGGCATCTGCCGCTGGCGCAGGCGCAGGCGCAGCTCCGGCGTTGGCCAGGCCCAGCGTCGTGCGCACCGACGTGCGCGGGTTGGCGGTTGCCGCACCGGCATTCGACGGCTCTACCGTGCCGGCTCGTGGCTTACGCGCTCGCGGTTTTACAGGCTGGGTTGCTGATGTCGACCTAGCAGCCTCAGCCGGCTTGGTTGACGACGTGGTGGCGGAGGCAGTCAAGGGTGAAGCCTTTCTGACCGTCGCGGTACGCGGGGCGAGCGTACGGGTGGGTACGTCAGTGTCCGATGGGGAACTGGGCGTCGATCCTGCGGACTGCACCGGTGCTGGTGTCGCACTGCGAACCACAGGCACCCCTTCTGTAAACGCGGGTCCGCGGCCTCGACTCCCGGTGCGACGTGTTCCAGCTTCTTGGACGGGCGCCTTTATATTGTACTGCCCGGATCATGTACCAGCCGCTTGAACATCTGCTCAACGGCGTGGCGACGGCAGATGGTCGGTGTTTGGTGAGGCGTTGGCTGAGTTCATTCGCTCAGGCGTTCGCTGGCGGCCAGAGCGGCGCCGACGATGCCGGCGTCGTTGAGCAGCTGCGCCGGCTTGACCGGTGCACGCAACGTGAGTAGATGGCCCCACTTCTCGAAATCCTTACTCACGCCACCGCCCACGACGAACAGGTCCGGGCTGAACAGATGCTCGACGTGCTGCATGTACTCGTTCACACGTTTGGCCCAGCGCTTGTAGCTCATCTTGTGCTTGTCCTTGACCGACGACGCCGCGCGCTTCTCGGCGTCGTAGCCGTCGAGTTCCAGATGGCCCAACTCGGTGTTGGGCACCAGCGCGCCGTCGGTGAACAGCGCGCTGCCGATGCCGGTTCCGAACGTCAACAGCAGAACGACTCCGCCCACGCCTTTGGCGGCCCCGAAGCGCACCTCGGCCAGACCGGCGGCGTCGGCGTCGTTGAGCACCGTGACGTCGCGTCCGGTGGCTTCGGTGAACGCCTTGTCCACGTCGGTGTCGATCCAGCTGGGATCGACGTTGGCCGCCGAGCGGGCGATGCCGTGCTGGATAACCGCGGGGAAGGTAGCGCCGATGATGCCGTGCCAGTTGTCGGCACTGGCCAGGGTGCCCACGACTTCGGCGACAGCGTGCGGAGTGGAAGGCTGCGGGGTCGGAATCCGCTTGCGCGGCGCGAGCAACTTTCCGGTGCTGATCTCCACCACGGCACCCTTGATGCCCGAGCCACCGATATCGATTCCGTAGGCCTGCGCAGACCGCTTCGGCATCCCGATTCTCCTCTTGTTCATTTGTGCATCAGCAACGACGCACGCGCGGAGCAGTGTGCGAACCGGCGCAGGAACCGTACCGCGCCCGTACTCGCACGCGCCGACGCCTGTGCCGATGCCTGACGCCGCGTCAAGGCTACGAAGGACCTCGAGCCATTCTGGCTCGACCACTGCCCGTGCTGTGATCGAATGCTCGACATGCCCATCCGCGACGAAAACCCCTCAGACGGGGATCTCTCCCGCCAACTGGCTCAACTGGCCGTCGTGGCCGCTCGGGGAGCAGCCGAGCTCGTACGGTCCCGGCTAGAGCCGGCGACGGTGGGGTCGAAGTCGTCGACAACGGACTTGGTCACCGACGTCGACCGCGCGGCCGAGGACTACCTCGTGCGGCTGCTGCAGAAGCAACGGCCCGGGGACGCGATCCTGGGCGAGGAATCCGGCGCCCACGGCCGCAGCGATGCCGACGGCGTGCGCTGGGTGATAGATCCGATCGACGGCACCGTCAACTTTGTTCTGGGTCTGCCGGTGTTCGCAGTATCGGTGGCCGCGCAGGTGGAGGGAGTCACCGTCGCGGGGTGTGTCGTCGACGTCGTGCGCGACGAGGTGTTCTCCGCCCGCCGCGGGCACGGCAGCACCGTCGGCCTCGGCGTCGACACACGCGCCTTGAGCGGACCGCGGTCGGTGGCCTTGGGCGATGCGGTGGTAGCGACGGGCTTCAGCTACGACGCCGCCGTACGCGCCCGCCAGGGTGCGGTAGTCGCCGCCGTGCTGGGCAGGATCGGCAATCTGCGCCGGCTCGGCTCGGCCGCACTGGACCTGTGCTACCTCGCCGACGGACGGGTGGATGCCTACTACGAGGCCGGTACGAGGGAGTGGGACCGCGCTGCAGGCATCCTGATTGCCACCGAGGCCGGCGTGCGGGTGGGTGGCGTCGCCGGCTCGACCCTGCATGCTTGCACTGCGGCCGCAGGTCCGGACCTTGTCGACTCGTTCGTCGGATTGCTGGCCGCGGCGGGGGCCGATGCCGTGCTGGGCGACGCCGGCGCCACCGAAACCTGAACCCGTGATGGGTTGCGCGGCACCAACTGATCTGTCTCGCCGGGCGGATCTGCCGGGCTCAGCGGCAGCTGCGGACCGCCGGCGCCTTCGCCTTGGCCGCAGTGACCTGCGCGGAAGTCGACAGTGCCTGGTAGCTGCTACCCAACGACACGACGACGACGCTGGACTTGATGGTGCTGCCGACGAGCCTGGAACCAGGCAGATACAGCTGCACCAGCCGGGCGGCGGTTGCGCTGCCCGGGCCGTAGCGCACTTCGGTGGCCGTCGACGACGTGGTGTCGTCAGCGGGCTTGCCGGCCTTGAACCCGCGCTTTTTCATTGCATTGGTGACCGAGCCGGCCAGACCTGATCGATTCGTGGCGTTGAGCACGTGCACTGTGACGGTGCTGGGTGCCGGCCATACCCGCGGCGCACCGGTGACGGTGACGCAGTGCGGCGGCGTCGTCGTCGTGGTGGTGCTGGTACTGGTACTGCTGCTCGTGGTGCGGCCGGTGATAGCGCCCTGGGCCGGATCACGGTGGAGCACGCGCCACCACACCAGGCCACTGACCAGTGACAGCAGCAGGATGAACACGATCGCGGGGATGGGGCGCCGGATCGACGATGCGTCCATGCGGTACGGACCTCCATTTCGGCGTCGCCAATCTGCTCTCGTGGGCACGGGCGAAATGCGATCGTAGTGGTAGCGGTGCGGCGGGAATGCCGCGGCGCGCCCCGTCGTTAGGTCGCCGTACCGAGCGAGTAACCTTCGCAATCCGCCGGTGCGACAGGTGCGTACCGTGCACGCAGTGCTGTGCTGCGCGCAGAGATTCACCCGCAACAGAGACGGGCGAATCCGCGACTGAACGGAGCAACCCCCGCTCCGTGCGCCTGCCTGGTGGATGAACCACCGAGCTCACAACCTCTGTGCGCTTCCACTGCTAGTGCATAACTGCTAGTGCATCAACTGCTAGTGCTGACCTGCCAGTGCACGATTCCTAGTGCATGAATCCCTGAGGAGTACACGAGCTCATGGCCACCGATTACGACGCGCCGCGCCGCGGCGAAGCCGAAGAACTGAGCGAAGATTCGCTCGAGGAACTGAAAGCACGGCGGGCCGAGGCCCAGTCGGGCACGATCGACATCGACGAAACCGAACTGAACGAAGCCCTCGAACTGCCCGGCGCGGACCTGTCCGGACTGTCGGGGGAGGAGCTGACGGTGCGAGTGCTGCCCAAGCAGGACGACGAGTTCACCTGCTCGGTCTGTTTCCTGGTGCATCACCGCAGCCGGCTTGCCCGACGACGCGCGGGACAGCCGGTCTGCCGCGACTGCGCCTGAGCCGACCTGCCACCTTGTCTCCAAAGTCCGCGAAGTCCCCCCGCAACGCCACACCTGCGCGCAGCGTGGCGCAGCTTGTCGCCGACGTCACTCGGCCCGGCGCGTCCGTGCGCGAACGTACGGTGGCGCTGGCCGGGCTGGTGTCGCAGCTGGGCGGTAGCGCCCGTTCCTCCGGTGTTCGAGCGGTGGTCGCAGGTCGCTGGCTCAGCGACCTGGTCACCGACGTCGCCCCGAACATCTCCGTACGTTCCGCGGCCGAGATGCATGCCCAATATCCGGGCCTCAGTGACGACGCCATCGCCGAACGACTCATCACCAGCGCCTCTCGGCTCAGTGCGGCCGTCGGAGCTGCCGCCGGAGCACTGGCAGCGACCGAGTTCATCGCACCGCCGGCACTGCTGCTGGCGCCCGTGCAACTGGGCGCAGAGACTCTCGCCGTCGTCGCGATCGAGCTGCGCCTGGTCGCAGAGCTGCACGAGATAGCGGGCTTCGCCGTGCCCGGCGGCCTGCGCGAGAGCGCTCCTGCCTACCTTCAGTCCTGGGTGGGGCGCCGGGCCGTCAACCTGGGTGCCAGCGGCGGTCTGAGCGGTCTGCTCGGCGATGCCACCAAGCGTGAGCTCCGAACGCGACTGCTGCGCCGGGCCGGACGCAGTGCTGCCAGCATGGCGCCGTTCCTGGCCGGCGCGGCGGCCGGCGCGGAGGTCAACCGCCGATCCACTCGTGACCTCGGGCAGCGGCTGCGCTCGGAGCTGCGCAAGAAGGGCGGCCTGAGCGCCGACTTCACCGTCGACGTGCCGGCATCGGTCAGGCGTTCGGCTGCAGTGCTGCCGCCAGCTGAGCCGGACGGCGGGAGCTGACGATCCAGTAGGGAGCTGAGTCCAGCGGACCGCGCGAATCACTCAGGACGATGATCTGCACGCCGCCGTGGGTCCAGGCCCGTACGAAGACAAACGCCGATGGATCGCCGTGCCGGCCCACAGCTCGAGGCAGGGTCGCGGCGTCGAGCAGCAACACTCGCCCGATCACCGCCAGGGGGAGCGTGGCGTCGCGAACGCGCAACACGCCGTCGACGATGCTTACGCGGGCCCGGCCGAACGACCACGCCACGACGAGGCTGATCGGCAACAGAACGACGAAGGGAACCCACGACGTCAGCGGATAGCCGCTGAGCCGGAACTCGCCAGCGAGCAGTGCCGCGCACGCCAGGGCAACCGGGTACCACCACCACGGCACGCTGAGTCGTTCGGAGAAGGTGACGACGGGCGCAGCAGTCGTGGCAGACCGTCGGCCGTCGTCGGCGCCATCCTCCACACCGACCAGGATAGTTCTGGTCCGGCACTGGCACCGACGGCGATGCCCCACACCGGTAGCCTCGCCCGACGTGACACCCGACGATCTGGCGCCGGCCTCGGACTGGCCGAGTCCGCCGCCGTTGACCGTGTCGGTTCGCCTGTTGCATCCACTGGCTCAGCTACCCCGCTACGCACTGCCCGGCGACGCGGGTGCCGACCTCGTCGCCACCGAGGCGGTGACGCTGGCACCAGGTGCCCGTGCGGTGGTGCCGACAGGTCTGGCGTTGGCGCTGCCGCCAGGGTTCGCCGCGTTCGTCCAGCCGCGCTCCGGGCTGGCAGCCCGCGCGGGTCTGGGCCTGGTGAACTCTCCTGGCACGATCGACTCGGGCTACCGCGGCGAGATCAAGGCCATCCTCATCAACTTGGACCCGTCGTCGGCGGTGCACATCGAGGCCGGTGACCGCATCGCCCAGCTGGTCATCCAGCGAGTCGAACACGGGCTGTTCGTCGAGGTGGACGCTCTGGCTGAGTCCGAGCGCGGCAGTGGCGGACACGGCTCCACCGGCGGCGCGGCGGCGCTGGGCTCCGGTCCGCCGGCCTGATCGAGCGCGCCGGCCGCGTGCGTCGGGTCGGTAGTGTCCAGCGTCGAGGAGTTCAGCAGTCACCACACCGAACGGAGGGCAGGCTCGAGATGGCAATGGGGCGCAAGGACAAGCGCAGCGAACGCTCGAAGATCGACGCCACGCCGCCGTGGGAACGGCGTAAGCCGCCAGCAGCCATGGTGACGCAGGGCCCGTTCGACATCTCCGATGAACCCGACGACGACCTCGTGCGCATAGACCTGGGCGCGCTCAAGGTGCCGGTCAGCGACCTGGAGATGCGCGTCGACGTCGATGAGAACCAGCAGGTGTCGGCCATCACACTGGCCAACGAGACCGGTCAACTTCAGCTCGGCGCGTTCGCCGCACCGCGCACCGAGGGCATCTGGATCGACGTGCGAGCCGAGATCGCGGAGTCTGTTTCCGCGCAGGGCGGCGTGACCGCCGATGAGCCCGACAGCGAGTTCGGCACCGCGCTGGCCGGGCACCTGGGCGCCGAGACCGGCAACCTGCCGGTGCGCTTTCTGGGCGTGGACGGTCCCCGGTGGATGCTGCGGGCAATGCTGCTGGGCGCTCCCGCGGTCGATGACGACGCCCGTGCACCGTTCCTCGACGTCGTGCGCGGGGTCGTTGTTGTGCGCGGTAACGAACCCCTCCCGGTGCGCGACGCCATTCCGCTGCGACTGCCTGCTGACATCTCCGAGCAGATCACCGCCGCACAAGCCGACGAGGCCGAGGGCGCCGAGCTGCCGGAGACGCAGGACGAGCAGTAGCGCAGCACCGCAGTAACCCAGGGCGGGCACTAATTGCCGCGCCCGACCACACGCGGCCGCGAACACTGCGCGTCGGCCGGCGGCGTTACTGCGCGTTCAGGTCTCCACCACGGCGCGCAGGACCTACGCTGCCATAGTGGCTGACAAGACTCCGTTCTGGCGCCGACTGATCGCACCGGCGACGGCCCTGGACGCTGCTGAGCTCCAGCACGAGGCAGAAGACGTGCACGCGAACAAGTGCAGCGGCGTGCACCGGGGCGAGCAGGTCGTGGTGCAGGGTCGGCTGCGACACGTCGTGTACACCCCCCGCGAGGCGGTGCCCACGGTGGAGGCCGAGCTGTACGACGGCAACGGCACCATCGCACTGGTGTGGCTCGGCCGTCGGCGTATTCCGGGCATCGAACCCGGTCGGACGGTGCTCGCGCGCGGCTGTGTGGGCGTGCACGACGGGCGCCCGGCGATCTACAACCCGCGCTACGAACTGCGGGCGCACGCGTGAGCGACGTCTCCGCCGACCCACCAGCACCGAACACCGGCCCACCGGCATCGAACACCAGCGCGCCTCGACCGGACACCAGCCCACCGAGATCGGATTCGGCCGTAGATCGGGACGCGCTCAAGGATCAGATGCGTCAGCAGATGATCGACGGGTTCGGCGGTTGGTCGGGCATGGCGATCGCGGCCCTGCCCACGGTTGTCTTCGTCGTGGTCAACGTCGTCAACACGCTGCGCGCCGCCGTGATCGCCGCGGTGGCCACTGCGCTGGTGCTGATGGGCTATCGGCTGGCCCGACGTCAGTCGCTGCAGCAGGCCGCCAGCGGCCTGTTCGGCGTCGTCATCGCCGCGGCGATCGCGGCCCGGACCGGTCAGGCTCGCGGCTACTTCCTCGTCGGCATCTGGTCCAGCTTCGCCTACGGCGCGGCGTTCCTGATCTCGATGGTGCTGCGTCGTCCCCTGGTCGGCGTCATCTGGGAGTTCCTCGATCCCACTCCGACGACGGGCGCAGGCACAGTCCACTCCGCGATCGTTCTGAGCCGCGGCGACGGCGAGCTCGCTGGAACTGCGCCCGACCAGAACGTCCAGCCGTGGCACCGCCGACCAATTCTGGCGCGGGCTTATCTGGTGGCAACCGCCGCCGCGACGCTGGTGTTCGCGCTGCGCGCGGTGGTCCAACTCAGCCTGTTCCGCCACAACTCGACCGGATGGCTGGCGGTCGCACGGCTGGCAATGGGCTATCCGCTCACGATCGCCGCTATCGGTTTCGCCGTCCTGGTGGTGCGCCGGGCGCGCGCCCGACTGGTTACCGCGCAGCCGTAGCCGTAGGCGCACTACTCCAGTCACCGCAGAGATCTAGTTGCCGCGCAGTTCGGACTCCAGCGCGCTGGCGAAGTCGCCCCGCCGGGGGGCCTGATCGCTGGGCGCGCCACAGATGGCCGTCCGCACTTCGTTCTCCACGCTCGCGGTGGCCACGAACAGCAGTTCGTCGCCGGCTTCCAGCGGCTGCTCGGGCGACGGTGCGATGACGCGCTCGCCGCGCACGATCGTCACCAGAACCGCGTCGGTGGGCAGGTCGAGATCGCGCACGGCGCGTCCGGCGCAGGGGGAGTCCGGCGGCAGCGTGATCTCCACCAGGTTCGCCTGTCCCTGCTGGAAGGAGAACAGCCGCACCAGATCTCCGACCGACACCGCCTCTTCCACCAGCGCGGCCAGCACCCGTGGAGTGGACACCGCCACGTCGACGCCCCAGGCCTCGGTGAACAGCCACTCGTTGTTGGGATGGTTGATGCGCGCGACGACCCGGGCAACGCTGAACTCGGTCTTGGCCAGCAGAGACACGACCAAATTGACCTTGTCGTCTCCGGTCGCGGATACGACGACGTCGAAGCTGGCGAAATCAGCGGCTTCCAAGTTGGCGACTTCGGCGGCGTCACTGAGCAGCCACTGCGCCTCCGGAATCCGGTGCGGAGTGATCTTGCGCGCTTCCCGGTCGACGAGCATCACCGAGTGGCCGTTGGAGATCAGCTCGCGAGCGATGGAACGGCCCACCGAACCGGCTCCGGCGATTGCGACTCTCATCTAGGCCTCCGGCGCATTCGACGCGATTCCGGCCAGGCCGGCGCGGTACTGGTCGGCGATGAAGACGTAGACCAGGTCGCCGTCCTGGATGACTGTCGAATCGGTGGGCACCTCGCCGGCACCGAACCGGGTGATCATGCCGACCCTGCCGGCGACGGCGTTCTCGAACTCGCGCACCGAGTGGCCCACCCACCCCTCGTTCGGGCGCACCTGCACCACCGCGACAGCGCCCGAGGGATCGCGCCAGGTCTCTTCGAGGGTTTCTCCGAGCAGCTCCCGGATGAGGCGGTTTGTTGTCCACGGCACGGTGGCGATGCTGGGAATGCCCAGCCGCTCGTAGATCTCGGCCCGCTTCGGGTCGTAGATGCGGGCGACGACCTTGCGCACATTGAACGTCTCGCGCGCCACCCGGGCGGAGATGATGTTGGAGTTGTCCCCGCTGCTGACGGCGGCGAAGGCGTCCGCGCGGTCGATTCCGGCCTCCACCAGGGTGTCGCGGTCGAACCCGACGCCGGCCACCGTGGTGCCTGCGAAGTCGTCGCCCAGCCGTCGGAACGCCTCTGGGTTCTGGTCGACGACGGCAACCGAGTGCCCCAGCGATGACGCTCGGATGGCCAGGCTCGATCCGACCCGACCGCAGCCCATAACGATGATGTGCACGCCGTACAACCCTTCTCGCTGTCGAACCGGCGTCCCGGCAATTGTTCCGGCGCCCTGCGGCGCTTTCTGCACCAAGTTCCCGCGCGACGCTACACAGTCGGAGCCGAGTCGCCGGCACCATTCGGTGTCGAGGGCCTATCGACAGACGTACGATGTCTCGTTGTGAGCGCAGGCGTGGACGACCGCGCGCCACGTACGTCCACCCGATTTGGCGACGGATCGACGCGGGCGGCGCTGATTCCTCGGATCGCCAAGCGCCTGGTCATCGGCAGCCCCGTGCGCTCCGACACCATGGGTCATACCCTGCTGCCCAAGCGGCTGGCGCTGCCCATCTTCGCCAGCGATGCCCTGTCCAGTGTCGCCTACGCCACGCAGGAGATCCTGCTGGTACTGACGCTGGCCGGCACCGCCTACCTCTTCCTGGCGCCGTGGCTGGCCGCCGTCGTCGTCGTGCTGCTACTCACCGTCGCGACGTCCTACCGCCAGCTGGTGGAGGCGTATCCGACCGGCGGTGGGGACTACGAGGTGGCCACCAAGAATCTGGGGCGCCCGGCAGGCGTCGTAGTGGCCAGCGCGCTGCTGGTGGACTACGTGATGACGGTCGCGGTGTCCATCTCCTCAGGCGTGGACAACATCATCTCCGCGGTGCCCTCCCTGCATCCGCATCGGGTGACGATGGCGCTGGCGTTCCTCGTCGTGCTGGCCGCGATCAACCTGCGCGGGGTCAAGGAGGCCGGCAACGCATTCGCGCTGCCGACGTATGCCTTCGCCGTCGGTGTCGGGGTCATGATCGTCACCGGCATCGTGCGGGCGATAGTGGGTCATCCACCGGTAGCAGAGTCGGCGAAGTATCACATCGCCGCCCAGCACGGCTACAGCACCATGGGCGCGCTGGCTCTGGTCTTCTTCGCCCTGCGGGCTTTCTCCTCGGGCTGCACCGCGCTGACCGGCGTCGAAGCCATCGCCAACGGTGTGCCGGCCTTCCAGAAGCCTAAGGCCAAGAACGCCCAGAAGACGCTGCTGATGATGGCCGTGCTGGCCTGTTCGATGTTCGCCGGCATCACCGTGCTCGCCGTCATCGCGAAGGTGAAGATCGTCGACGCCTCGAGCAACGCCGGCGACGTGTGCCACCTGGCCGGGTACGCCGGGTGCGCCAACGGTTCTCCGCTGCCCGGCGCTACACCCGCGCCGCAGCGCACCGTGATTGCCCAGATTGCCTCGGCCGTGCTCGGCGGCTCGCACTCGTTCGGGTTCTTCTACATCCAGGCCGCCACCGCGCTGATCCTGGTGCTGGCCGCGAACACCGCGTTCAACGGGTTCCCGCTGCTCGGCTCGATCCTGGCCCAGGACCGCAACCTGCCGCGCCAGCTCCACACCCGCGGCGACCGGCTGGTGTTCAGCAACGGCGTGATCGCGCTCGCGGTGGTCGCCGGTTTCATGATCTACGTTTACAGCGCCGACGTCACCCGGCTCATCCAGCTCTACATCGTGGGCGTGTTCACCTCCTTCACGCTGGGCCAGACCGGCATGGTGCGGCACTGGAATCGACTGCTGCGCACCGAACGCGACGCAAGCCAGCGCCGGCGGATGCAGCGCTCGCGGCTGATCAACGGCTTCGGCGCCAGCCTCACCGGCGTGGTGCTGGTTATCGTCACGGTCACCAAGTTCACCCGCGGCGCGTACCTCGTCCTGATCGCGATGCCGATCCTGTACATCACGATGCGCGGCATCTACAAGCACTACAGCCGGGTCAGCCGCGAGTTGGAGACCGACGAGCGACAGCTGGTGCTGCCCTCACGCAACCACGTCGTCGTGCTGGTGTCCAAGGTGCACAAGCCGACCCTGCGGGCGCTGGCGTTCGCGCAGGCGACGCATCCGGACTCGCTGACCGCGCTCACCGTGCACGTCGACGATGCCGAGACCCGCGCGCTGCAGAACGAGTGGGCCGCGCGCGACCTGCCGGTGACGTTGACGGTGCTGGAGTCGCCCTACCGCGAGGTGACGACGCCGGTGATCCGCTACGTGAAGAACCTGCGCCTGGAGCGGCCCAACGACGTCGTCAGCGTGTTCATCCCCGAGTACGTCGTCGGACACTGGTGGGAAAACATCCTGCACAACCAGTCAGCGCTGCGTCTCAAGGGCCGGCTGCTGTTCCAGCCCGGCGTAATGGTGACCAGCGTTCCGTGGCAGCTCGCCTCGTCGCAGCAGCGCGCCCTCGAGGGACCGGCCTTGCCCTCACGCCCGATCGTGCATACCGACCGCAGCGCGGCTCCCGACGATGTTGTGGGCACCGCCGCGCCGTGACTGAGGCCGTCACGCTACTGGGCCGCGTCGTCGAGGTCGACGTCGGACCGGTCGCCCACGGCGGGCACTGTGTCGCTCGGCTGGTGGCTCGGGTGGGTGACGAGCACGGCCGAGTCGTCTTCGTACGGCATGCGCTGCCCGGCGAGCGGGTGCGCGTCAAGATCACCGAGGACACCGGCAAGGCCTACTGCCGCGGCGACGCTGTCGAGGTGCTGCAGGCAAGTCCGCACCGCGTCGAACCACCGTGCGTGTACGCCCGGCCCGGCCGGTGCGGCGGTTGCGACTGGCAGCACGCCGAGCCTGCCTACCAGCGCCGGTTGAAGGCCGACGTGGTGTCCGAGCAGTTGCAGCGCCTGGGCGGGCTGAGCCGGGACGTCGACGTCGAGGAGCTGCCCGGCGGCGCGCTGGGATGGCGCACGCGGATCCAGTACAGCGTCGACGCCGGCGGTGCGGTGGGTCTGCACCGGCACCGCTCCTTCGACGTCGAGCGGATCGACCGTTGCCTGATCGGCGCTCCGGGAGTCGGCGATGCACCGGAGCTCGCGCAGCTGTGGCCCGGTGCCAGTGGACTGGACGTCGCGGTGGCCGAAGGGGGGCAGCGCTCGGTCGTGCTGTCCACGCCGATTGCCGCGCCGGCGACCCGTCCAGGCCGATCAGAGCGCCGCGGTCACCATCCTGCAGACCTACATCGAGACCGACAACGGCACCGGCAGCAACACCGGCAGCGCAGTCGCGAGCGACACGAGCAGGTCAGCGGGCCGGTCACACTGGCGCACACGGTGGACGACCTGCGTTTCGACGTCGCCGCCGCGGGCTTCTGGCAGGTCCATCCCGCCGCCGCCGGAACTTTGACGGCCGTGGTGCGGGACTTCGCCGGCGTGCGCGCGGGGGACACCTGCCTCGACCTCTACGCCGGTGCCGGTTTGTTCGCCGCCGCACTGGCGGAGCTGTCGGGCAGCACCGGCCGGGTCGTGGGCGTGGAATCCAACGCCCGGGCGGTGGCAGACGCCGTGGGCAACCTGGCGCAGTGGCCGCAGGCGGAGGTATTGCACCGGCAGGTAACCGCCGCGACGGTGCAGGAAGTCGGCGCCGTCGACGTCGTCGTACTGGATCCGCCGCGCAGCGGTGCCGGGCGCGATGTGCTCAGCGCTGTACTTGCCACCGGTGCCCGCACCGTCGTCTACGTCGCATGCGATCCGGCTGCCTTGGCCCGCGACCTGCGAACTGCCACCGAGCTGGGCTGGCGCCTCACCGGCCTGCGTGCCTTCGACCTGTTTCCGATGACCCAGCACGTGGAGTGCGTCGCCCGGCTGGAACCAGCCAGTGCATCCGGTGATGACGCGCGGCCTAGCGAATCGAGAGGGTGACCAGCACGCCGACGCGGCGCCGATCCGTATCCTCGAATCATCATGACTCCGGTACTGCGCAGCATCCACGGCCCCGCCGACGTGCGTGCCCTCGATCCCGAGCAACGGCCGGCACTGTGCGCCGAGATCCGCGACTTCCTCGTCCAGACGGTGGCGCGCACCGGCGGGCACCTCGGTCCCAACCTGGGCGTGGTCGAACTGACCGTCGCGTTGCATCTGGTCTTCGATTCACCGACCGAACCGATCCTGTTCGACACCGGTCACCAGGCTTACGTGCACAAGATCCTGACCGGTCGCGTCGACGGGTTCGAGCGGCTCAAGAGCACCGACGGCATGTCGGGCTATCCCAGCCGCGCCGAGAGCCCGCACGACTGGATCGAGAACTCGCACGCGTCCACCGCGCTGTCCTATGCCGACGGGCTGGCCAAGGCCTACGAGCTGCAGGGCAACAGCCGGCCCGTCGTCGCCGTCGTTGGTGACGGCGCGCTGACCGGAGGCATGTGCTGGGAGGCGCTGAACAACATCGCCGGCGCCCGCCGCCCGGTGGTGATCGTGGTCAACGACAACGGCCGCTCCTACTCACCGACCATCGGTGGGCTGGCCGACCATCTGAGCCGGCTCCGGCTGCGTCCGGAGTACGAGCAGCTGCTGGGCGCCGTTCGCACCGGGCTGGAACGCACACCGCTGGTCGGTCCGCCGCTGTATGAGGCGCTGCACGGCATCAAGCGCGGGGTCAAGGACGTGTTCGCGCCGCAGGGCATGTTCGAGGATCTGGGCCTGAAGTACGTCGGTCCGGTCGACGGCCACGACTTGGATTCGTTGGAGCAGGCGCTGCGACGGGCCAAGAACTTCGGCGCGCCCGTGATCGTGCACGTCAGGACCCGGAAGGGCAACGGTTACGCCCCGGCGGAGAACGACGCCGTCGAGCAGATGCATTCGCCCAGCGCCTTCGACCCGGTCACCGGAACGCTGGTGCCCAAGCAGGGTCGGCGGTGGACGGCGGTGTTCTCCGAGGAGATCGTCTCGATCGCCCGCCGTCGACCGGATGTGGTGGCGATCTCCGCGGCGATGGTGGACCCGACCGGGTTGTCGGAGTTCGGCCGGCAGTTCCCCGACCGGCTGTTCGACGTCGGTATCGCCGAGCAGCACGCGTTGACCTCGGCCGCGGGGCTGGCGTCGGCGGGACTGCACCCGGTCGTGGCCGTCTACGCGACGTTCCTCAACCGCGCGTTCGACCAGTTGCTGCTCGACGTCGCCCTGCACCGGCTGCCGGTGACGGTGGTGCTGGATCGTGCGGGCATCACCGGCGACGACGGCGCCAGCCACAACGGCATGTGGGATCTGGCGCTGCTGGGAATGGTGCCCGGTCTACGCCAAGCCGCGCCACGCGACGAGGCGACCCTGCGCCGACAGCTGCGCGAGGCCGTTGCCGACGATTCCGGTCCTACCGTGCTGCGCTTTCCCAAGACGCCACTGGGCGCGGACCTGCCCGCGGTTCGGTCGGTCGCCATGGTCGACGTGCTGGCTGAGCCCGACGCCGCCGCCGACGTGGACGTGCTGCTGGTGTCGGTGGGAGCCGTGGCCGTCGACGTGCTCGCCGCCGCCGACCGGTTGACCGGAGCCGGGTTCACCGCTCGGGTCGTCGATCCGCAGTGGGTGACGCCGGTGCCCGACGAGCTGGTGGACTTCGCGCGCCGCGCCCGGTTGGTGGTCACCGTGGAGGACGGCGTGGTGGCCGGTGGCGTCGGCGCCCGGATCTCGCAGAAGCTGCGCGAGCACGGCGTCGACGTTCCGGCGCGCGACATCGGCATTCCGGTGCAGTTCCTCGCCCACGGCAAAGTCAGCGACGTCCGGGCCGGAATCGACTTCAGCGCGCAGGACATCGCGCGCCGGATAGTGGAGTGGGCTGCGGTGGTGTGCGGCAATGACGCCGGTCCGACTGCGAGCGATCTGGCAGATCCGGCCACAGAACCGGCCTGCCGCGAGGACTGATCAGTCAGGTCGGCCGCCGAGGGCAGCAGAGATCGGCCGCTGGACCCGGCCTACCTCTGCCATCGCATCGCTCAGTCGACGTGTGCGCCCAGCATCGCCTCGGCGACCGGGGCGGCGCACAGCTCGATCTGCCACTGCCGCGCACCGAGTGCGGCCAACGCGGCGGTCACGGACTCGATGTCCAGCGGCTCCGGGGCGTACCAGCACAAGCGGCGCAGCACGTCGGCGGCCAGCAGGTTCTGCGCCTGCACCTCGTGGGCGTCGGCGAGCTGAGTGACAGTTGCGCGAACCGCGGCGAGTCGCGCCGCGGCGAGGGGGTTGCGTTCTCGCCACCGGTTGGGTGCGGGCATGCCGTCGGGAGAGCCCCCGGTGCCGGGGAACTGTTCCTCGGGCAGCGACCGGCCGCCGTCCAGGGCGGCGAACCAGCGCTTGACGTGCATGCGCTGGCGCGGGCCACGGAAGACGGGCATGGTCACCAGCGCGTCGGTGTCGGCAGGGTCGGTGCGGGCAGCGGCGATGATGGCCGAATCGGGCAGCAGTCGCCCGGGTGCGATGTCGCGGGCACTGGCCATCTCGTCACGCGACTCCCACAGCGCGCGCACGACGGCAAGCTGACGACGGGTGCGCAGCGCGTGGATGCCCGACGTCCGCCGCCACGGGTCGACCCGCGCCGGCGTCGGCGGCGCCGCCAGCGCGGCCTCGAACTCCTGCTCGGCCCACCCGCGCTTACCGGTACGGTCCAGCTCCTGGGCGACGGCGTCGCGCAGCTCCACCAGCAAGTCGACGTCCAAAGCGGCATACAGCAGCCAGTCCTGCGGCAGCGGGCGGGTGGACCAATCGGCCGCCGAGTGCCCCTTCTCCAGCGTCACGCCCAGGAATCGCTCCAGCATCGCGTTGAGCGACACCCGCTCGTAGCCCAGCAACCGACCTGCGACCTCGGTGTCGAAGATCCGGCCCGGATAGATGCTGGCCTCGCGCAGGCAGGGCAGGTCCTGGCTGGCGGCGTGCACGATCCACTCCGCGTCGGCGAAGGCGGCACTGACCGCGCTCAGGTCGTCGAAGGTGGTCGGGTCGACTAGGAGAATGGGCCCCTCGGCTCGGGCCAGCTGGACCAGGTAAGCACGTTGGCTGTAGCGGTACCCCGATGCGCGCTCGGTGTCGACTGCAACGGGACCGGGCTGGGCAATCAGAGACTCCAACGCCGCGCTGAGGTGCGCCTCGGTGGTGATCGGGCCCAGAACCGTCCGCTCCGGAGTGGTGATCAGCGCGGGCGGTGGAGTCTGCGGCTCTTCGGTCGTCTGTTCAGTCGTCATCAGGGCTCGATTATCGCTGCGCAACGCTCGCGCCGTCGACTGGCGGACTTACTGACCCGTCCAACGGCTAGACCGACCGTAGACGGCAACGTAGCTGCGCCACGTCGGCGCTCACCGGCCCAACACGGTGACGCCCTCGGGAGGTAGGCCGGCCGCGATGGCCAGGGCGTCGGTGAAGGCGAGCAGGTGAGCGCTGAGATCCGAGCTACCGGGAGTCCAGGACGCCCGCAGTTCCAACGCGGTCGTGCTGGACGGACCGGCGGAATCGCCGAAGCGCGTGGACGTCGTCTGGGTCACCGTGCCACCGGCCGCGGTGAAATCGGCGCCGCGGTCGGCCAGTGCGCCGATCAGCCAGCTCCAGCCCACTTCGGGCAGCAACGGATCACCGGCCATGTCGGGCGCAATCTCTGCCGAGGCGTACGCGACCAACCGCAGCTCGCCGTTCCAGGCCGGCCCGCCGTCGGGATCGTGGAGCAGTACCAATCGGCCGGTGGCTGCTTCACCGTCGCCGGCGGCGAGCACATCGGCGGTCAACACATCAGCGGCGAGGGCATAGCTGTGCGGAGCCAGCCGTTGCGGCGCCCGGATCGGTTCTATCCGGATTTCCTCGCGCACCGTCGTGCTCTCCAATGACTCGATCGCGGACCGGAAGGCCGGTGGCGTCGTCGCCGCTCCGAGCCCTTCCGCTGCCGAACCGCTTCGACCGGTGCTGGCGGTGTCGCCGTTGTCAGCAGCACCGCTGCCGGCCAACCGCACCCCGCTAGAAATCGCGCCGGCAGACGTGGGCGTTCCGCCGGTCATGCTGCAGACCGGGTGCGGGCGGGCTCTGCCGACATCAACATCGCGGACATCGCCGGGCTCCACAGCGGGCGTCCACCGACGGTCAGTGCGGTGCCGCAGACGGTGCAGGCGCGGTCTGGGCACTGCCCGTCGTGATCGTCCGCACACGGCGGGATCTCGGCGAGAGTGACCGTTCGGCAGCACGGGCAGGGCAGAAAATCCGGTTCCATCGTGTCCTCCGCAATAGCGGTTGCAGTGCAACCGGTGCTTTGAGAAAACGGTGCCACGGGGGTCTGACAATTCTGTTCAGGCGCGCCGCCGTCCGCGCTCGGGCCGATGACGGGCGCCGATATCGTGGGAGAATCGATCTCATGAGCACCCTGCCCGACACCGTCGAGTCCGCGCTGCTGCCACCGAGCGGATTAGCGAACGGGCCGGCAAGTGCGCCGGCGAGTGAGTCGCTGCTGGTGCGTGCGGCCAATGGCAACCCGGGCGAGCGACCGCCGGTGTGGTTCATGCGCCAGGCCGGCCGATCGCTGCCCGAATACCGCAGTCTGCGCGAGGGCACCGCCATGCTGGCCGCTTGCCAGGATCCCGACCTGGTCACCGAGATCACCCTGCAGCCGGTGCGCAGGCACGGGGTGGACGCCGCAGTCCTGTTTTCCGACATCGTGGTTCCGCTGGTGGCCGTCGGTGTGGATCTGGACATCGTCGCCGGGCGCGGGCCCGTGCTGGCGGCTCCGATCCGAACCTGGGCCGACCTGGACGTTCTGCGGCCGCTGGAACCAGGCGACGTGAACTACGTCAGCACAGCGGTCACCCGGCTGGTCGCCGAGTTGGGACCGACGCCGCTGATCGGGTTCTCCGGTGCGCCGTTCACGTTGGCCAGTTACCTCATCGAGGGCGGACCGTCCAAAGACCACGCCCGCACCAAGGCGTTGATGCACGCCGAACCTGAGCTGTGGCATGCGCTGCTCGGCCGGCTGGCCGTCATCGCGGCGACGTTCCTGCGGGTCCAGGTCGATGCCGGTGCCGCGATGGTTCAGCTCTTCGATTCCTGGGCCGGCACCCTCACAGTTGCCGACTACGAGCGGTACGTCCTGCCGCACAGCACCGCCGCGCTGGCCGGTGTTCGCGAGCTGGTGCCCACCATCCACTTCGGCGTCGGCACCGCGCATCTGCTGCCCAGCATGCAGCGCGCGGGATCGCGGGTGCAGGGCGTGGACTGGCGCACGCCTCTGGACCAGGCCGCGGACCTGCTGCGTGCGGCGGCTCCGCATGCTCCGGTGGTGGTGCAGGGCAACCTGGACCCGGCGTTGCTGTTCGCCGGTTGGCCGGTGGTGGAGGCCGAGGTGCGGCGGGTCGTAGCCGAAGGGCGAGCCGCGGACGGGCACATTTTCAACTTGGGCCACGGCGTCCTACCCGACACCGATCCCGACATCCTCACCCGGGTGGTCGAACTGGTCGCGTCGCTGTGACGAGTGCTGACCAGACACCGGCCTCAGTGTCGACGCCAACCGCATCGTCATTTCCCACGCCGGACACAGCCGCTGCTGCCGGATTGCGCATCGCAGTGATCGGCGGCGGCATCGCCGGACTCGCCGCGGCACACTTCGCAGCAACCAGCCGGCCCGACGCGACGGTCACCGTCTACGAGCAGTCCGACCGCGTGGGCGGCAAACTGGCGCTGGGGCAGTTGGCCGGCAGCACCGTCGACACCGGCGCGGAAGCGATTCTCGCCCGTCGGCCGGAAGGGCTCGAGCTACTCGAAGCGGCCGGGCTCGGCGCCGATCGCGTGTCGCCCTTGACCACCTCGGCCACGATCTGGACGCCGCAGGGCCCACGCTCCATCCCGTCCGGAACGTCGATGGGCGTGCCGGGTGACGTCGACGCGGCCCGCACCAGCGGGCTGTTCGACGAGCAGACGATCCAGGCACTGGAGAACGACCGCGACGGCAGCTTCGAGCCGTTCGAGGACGACGTGGCCGTCGGTGAACTCGTCTCTCGGCGGGTGGGGGATCAGGTCGTCGACCGCCTGGTCGATCCGCTGCTGGGCGGTGTGTACGCGGGACGCGCGCGGGAACTGTCGTTGCAGGCGACGATGCCCGCGCTGGCGGCGGCGTTGCGCCAGACCGGCTCGTTAGTAGGGGCAGCGCAGCTCGCGACTACGTCCGGCCATCGCACGACCGCCGCTCCCGGGCCGGTCTTCGCAGGCATCAGTGGTGGCATCGGCCGGTTGCCGATTGGGCTTGCCGAGACGGGCACCTTCGACGTCGAGGTGCGCACACCGGTGCGCGGGCTGCGCCGAACCCCAACCGGCTTCACGCTGCTGGTCGGCGCGGTGCCCGACCAGCGCGAGGTGGAGGCCGACGCGGTTATCGTCGCGACGCCGGCCGGAAAGGCGGCCGGTCTGCTCCGGCTGCTCGCGCCGACCGCGACGCCTGAGCTGTCAGCGATCCGCACGGCCAGCGTCGCCATCGTGTCTGTGGCGGTCGAGCGCACCGAAACCCTGACGTTGCCTGCGGGCAGCGGCATGCTGGTACCGGCCAGCACGCCGAGTGCGGTGAAGGGCGTCACCATCAGCTCCCAGAAGTGGCCCGGCGCGCCGACGGGGCTGGCGTTCATCCGGGCGTCGATCGGACGGATCGGCGAGGAGCATCTGCTCCAGTGCGACGACGCGCAGCTGATCACCCGCGCGACGGCGGATCTGGGCGTGCTGCTGAGCACGCCGATCAGGCCCGTCGACGCCATCGTCACCCGCTGGGGCGGCGGGCTGCCGCAGTACGACGTCGGCCATCTGCAACGGGTGGAGACGATCAAGACGGCGGTCGCGGCGGTGCCAGGCCTCGCTGTCGCCGGGGCCAGCTACGACGGCCTGGGCATACCTGCATGCATCGCCAGCGGGCGGCGAGCGGTCGACCAGGTGTTGGCTTCGGTTGCCACCGCGCCGAGGTCTAGGCGCTGACCCGACGAGCAACGGCACTGCAAAGGCGCGGACAATGGCAGGCATGGACGGAAAGCAGGCTCGCACGCTCAACGACGTCATCCGCTACACGGCCTGGTCGGTGTTCCGCGTGGCCACCCCGCTGGGCGAGGACAGCCGTGACAAGCTAGCCGCCGAGGTCGACGAGCTGGTCGCCGACCTCGACGGCAACGACGTACTGGTGCGCGGCTTGTACGACGTAAGTGGCCTGCGCGCCGACGCCGACGTGCTGGTGTGGTGGCATGCCCCGGCGGCTGAGCAGTTGCAGGACGCCTACGCCCGCTTCCGACGCACGCAGCTGGGCACGCACCTCACGCCGGTGTGGTCGCAGATGGCGCTGCACCGCCCGGCCGAGTTCAACAAGAGTCACGTGCCGGCGTTCCTGGCCGGCGAGGAGCCGGGCCGGTTCGTCTGCGTCTACCCGTTCGTGCGTAGCTACGAGTGGTACCTGCTCGAGGACGGCGAGCGGCGCGCGTTGCTATCCGAGCACGGCAGGATGGCGCGCGAGTACCCCGACGTGCGCACCAATACCGTCGCCTCGTTCGCCCTGGGCGACTACGAGTGGATGCTGGCCTTCGAGGCTGACGAGCTCTACCGCATCGTCGATCTGATGCGGCACCTGCGCGGCTCGGGCGCGCGCCGGCACGTTCGCGAGGAGGTGCCGTTCTACACCGGCACCCGGCGCACCGCCGCCGAGATCGTCGCCGCGCTGCCGTAGTGCAGTCCACCGGCCGCGGCGCGACGTCACAGCTGCGCCACCGCCGCTGCTGCTGAATTGCCGCTGCGATGCTGGCTCGCACACCCCGTAGTTGTGGATATCAACCGGCCGCGCGGAGGGTGTTGCTACGGCCGGTTGATATCCACAACTCACGACGGCGGGCGGTGCGGTGGCGGCGGTCGAGTTGGCGCGGGCTCTGCGGTAGTTGTGGATATCCACCGGTCGCGTTACCGGTGCATCACGACCGGTTGATATCCACAACTCACGACGGGCGGGTGGCCCATGGCGATAGCGGCTGGGCCTGCAAGGCCCGCAAGTCCCAGGGTGAAGCAGCGGTCAGGCGTCAGTCACAGCAAGCGCGTCAATCTCGATCCGGGCGCCGGCGACGGCGAGCCCGGCAACCTGCACCAGCGTGCTCGCCGGGTACGGACCGTCGCCCAGGTGTTCCTCTCGCGCGGTGCGAACCGAGCCGAGATCACCCAGATCAGTTAGGTAGACGGTCAGTCGCAGCACGTCGCCGAAGTCCGCACCCGCTGAGTGCAGGGCCCGTGCGAGGTTGGCGAACACCTGCCGTGCCTGGGCAAGACCGTCGCCATCGCCGATTACCTCCCCGCTATCGGTGACCGGGAGTTGGCCTGAGACCGCAATCAGCCGACCGGATCCGGCGGTGACGTGGCTGTATCCACGCGCCACCGCCAGGCCGGGAGGTTGGATGTGCTCGATCACGACGCCCACGCCGATTCAGGCGCCGGCTTCCTCGAACGTCATCGAGATGGAGTTGATGCAGTACCGCAGGTCGGTGGGGGTGCCGTATCCCTCGCCGGAGAAGACGTGACCCAGGTGGCTGTGGCAGGTCGCGCACAGCACTTCGGTGCGTCGGGAGAACATTGAGTTGTCCTCGCGCTCGATGATCTTGTCTCCGGCCAGGGGTGTGAAGAAGCTGGGCCAGCCGCAGTGCGAGTCGAATTTCTCGGTGCTACGAAATAGTTCGGTGTTGCACGCCCGGCACCGGTAGATGCCGACGCGGTGGTTGTCGGTGTATTCCCCGACATTGGGCCGCTCGGTTCCGGCCTCGCGTAGGACGTGGTAGGCCTCGGGGCTGAGCTCGGCACGCCACTGGTCGTCGGTCTTGACCACCACGGCCTCGGGCAACGATTGCTGGGACTTGGTCATGCCTTCGACGGTACTGAGACGCGCCGATGGCAGGCACGGCCAGGCGATGAACAGGGGCTTACAGCGTCAGAACGTGCGCACGCCCGACAGCACGCCGGCGAGAATCGCCAGCGCGATGCCCAGCAGGAGCAGCCACACCACGAGCTTGATCAGCATCCGCGAATGCGCCGGCGCGGCGCTCACTCCGGCCGCGAACGCCGCCATGTTGCGCAGCTCGCCTTCGGGCGTGTTCGGATTGATCGGACGGCCTTCGCGTTCGTCCAGAAAGTGCACGTGCGGCACCAGCGGCTCGTTGTCCAGGAAGGGACCGGACTCGGACGGCTCGCTCACCGGTCGCTGCGCTGCGTCGTCGCTGCGGTGCTCACCGGTCAAGCGTGCCCCACTGCACTGACCGAGGCCAATGCAGGGTCGCCGTTGATGCGTGGTTGGTACCGGCGCCGTGGCGCAGCGGCCAACTGGGAGCGCCGCGCTAGCGTAGGCCGATGGCGTCACCCTTCGTGGAGATCGAGGTCGACGGGCGCACCGTGCGCGTCACCAATCCCGATCGCGTCTACTTCAGCGAGCGGGGGGAGACCAAGCGCGATCTGGTCGAGTACTACCGCAGCGTCGGGCCGGGCATCGTGCGGGCGCTGCGGGAGCGGCCGTGCATGCTGCATCGCTATCCCGACGGCGTCGACGGCGAGAAGATCTACCAGAAGCGCATCCCCAAGGGCGCGCCGGAGTGGGTCGAGACGGTGCAGGTGCGGTTTCCGTCCGGGCGCAGCGCCGACGAGCTGTGCGTCACCGAGCTGGCCGACGTGGCGTGGGCGGTGCAAATGTCGACGGTGGAGTTCCATCCCTGGCACTCCCGCCGGGCGGACACCGAGCGCCCCGACGAGCTGCGCATCGACATCGATCCGCAACCGGGCACCGGGCTGGCCGAGGCGAAAAAGGTGGCCGCCGTCGTCCACGCAAGCTTGGACGAGCTGGGCGCGGTCGGCTGGCCCAAAACGTCGGGCTCGAAGGGCATCCACATTTACGTGCGCATCGAGCCGACGTATGGGTTTACGGAGGTGCGCCGGGCCGCGCTGGCCTTCGCGCGCGAGATCGAGCGACGGGCGCCAAAGCTGGTGACGACGGCGTGGTGGAAGGAGGAGCGCGGGGAGCAGATCTTCCTCGACTACAACCAGAACGCCCGCGACCGGACGATCGCGGCTGCGTATTCGGTGCGCGGAACGCCGAAAGGAATCGTGTCGGCACCGGTGACCTGGGCCGAACTGCCCGACGTGGAGATGGACGACTTCACGATCGCGACGATGCCCGCCCGGTTTGCTGCCCTGGGGGACCTACATGCGGGCATCGACGACGCGGTGTGGTCGATCGAGCCGTTGCTGGAGTGGGCCGAGCGGGACGCCGCTGACCGCGGCCTGGCCGACGCGCCCTACCCGCCCAACTTTCCGAAGATGGAAGGCGAGCCGCCGCGGGTTCAGCCATCGCGGATGAATCAGGCCAACTGGGCAGAGGGTGAAGCGACGGCTGCACAAGCCGAGCCGCAGAAGCACGACTGACCCCACGCATATCGCCGACTATGCGCGGCGAGCCTGTGTATCTGGACCACTGATATGCGTGCCCTCGAGCGATCAGATATTCGTGCGCCACGGCTGATCATCGAGAGCACAAAGGACTGCTTGGGGATCCGTGACGAGGTTTGCCAGTCCGATCAGCTTCACGGTGAATAGGGCAGGGATTGACTCGAAGTCAGCCTCGTTGAACCCCGCGCTGAACTTGTCTTTGAGGGCCGGCGGTAGTCGGGCAGAGATCTCGGTTTCGAGTCTGCGGGCCTCCAACGCGATCGCCGAGGGCGGCTGCCATCGCAGCCTCTGCAGTTTCCCCTCTAGTGGGGGTGGGGGATCGGATGCGGCTTGCCGTAGCCGGGCGATTGCCTCAACGACGCGAGCATCGCTTGCGTCGACCTGAAGCGGGATGGCCATCCCTTGGACCGCGTGGATTGCGTTCAATTCGATCGCGATCGACACGCTCGACGGGTCCTCGTGGACATTAACGTAACGGAGTACTTGGACGTCCGGGCGGCACAAATCAGCCAGGTTGGCGTCGCCGACCCAGTTGGTTAGTTCCGGATGTATGCCCGGTTCGATGACGCAGTCACGGATGAGCTGCACGCGGTACAGATAGAACTGAGCGTCATCGTCGCCCTGGTTCCTCATCCGCCTGAACATATTCTCGATGGCCGCCTCGTAGCTGCCGAGATGAAGTGCCTTCGACTTCTGCCGATCCGCCCAACGTTCGACAGCCCCAGGGGCTCCGCTTGTCGCCTCCATGCGCCGCTTGGTGATCTCGGTCAGACCTGCGGCCGGGTCGATGTCCTTGTCCGGCCAGTTGTTGTGCGTTGAGGAGTGGTACCAGTAGTGCTCGCGTGTCACATCGTCGTTGTGCAACGGATCGTCCGGCACGACGCAGAAGTCAGGCCGATCCTCGCGCTGGCAGTCGGTACCGCAGGCGGGGCAAGTTTCGAGGGCCTGGTTGAAGCGATCGATCCACTCGGCGGTGACATGCCACTCGTGCCCGCACGATCCGCAACGCATGCGGCGACGCCGCATGAAGTCGATGGTTCTCTCGATCACGCACTCACCATGACATGAACCCCCGACGGCGGCTGGAGTGGCTCAGTCGTTGTGGAAGCCTCAGACTCGCGGCTGGCGCGGAGTCGCTTCGACCAGGTCAGCGACGTGGTTCAGCGCCTTCGTAAGCTTCACCGTTACGTGAGCGAATGCCTCCAGCGGCGACATCCCGTCGATACCGAGCCTGGCACTCGCGGCGCCTGCTCTCGACCCTCCAAGGTGCGCGACGCCTCCGGCTGAACGGAACGCCTGAAGTGCAGCAAAGGCCTCGGCAGCGTCTTCAGTGTCACCCAACGACGACAAAAACCGACGCAGAAGCGCGATTGACTTCTCGCCAGGATCACTTGTGCCGAGGTACTTCTTCAACGGTGCCGGATCCGTCCCGTCGACGAGAGACTTGGTCAGCGTGATCGTAGGAGCGGTTAGCGCCGACGGGTCGTTGCTAGTCGGGCCAAGAAGCGCCTCGAACTCGGTGGCGGCCTGCGGATCAAGGTCGCGCCATACCGGTGAGCCGAGCAGCGCCCCCGTGGCCTCAGCTGCCCTGCGACGAGCACGCTGAAGGTCGCCGACCGGGTCAGGAGAGCCCACGGATTGGTTCAAGAAGTCTCGACGGAATCGACCCTCGTCCATCTCTCCCTCCGGAGGCACATTGTGGGCGAGCCAGTGGGCCTGTCAACGCCGGCCGAAAACTGACCCCGTATTGCCGATCGAATCTTGACCCCCT
>CAXSBR010000011.1:0-95087 GCA_964236495.1 uncultured Jatrophihabitantaceae bacterium | reverse complement strand
CCACGTCCTTTCGGACACACGGACCTGAACCGTGCGCGTCTGCCATTCCGCCACTTGCCCTGGCACTGTCTGGTCTAGCTGCCCTGCGTTGCCGACGACTTCCCATCGAGCAGGACATCCGAGGCTAGCATGCGTGCCCGCGCCGCCTGGAGGGTTGACGGCCGTCTCGCCAGTAGCATGGTCGACTGAGCGCGAACCAGTCAGGGCGCTGAGGAAGGCTAGCTCCGCCGCCGCGCGATGGCGCCGAGGTTGACCACCGGGCACCCCCTGTTCGACCGGATCGGCAGCGTGCGACGCTGCCCTAGGTGGAAGGCGGGACCGCAATGAGCCTGGCGCAGCGTTTCGAGCGCCGACTCGAAGGCGCCGTGGGGTCAGCCTTCGCGCGGGTGTTCAAGGGCCAGGTCGAGCCCGTCGAGATCGGGAACGCCCTGCAGCGCGAGGCCGCGGACAAGCGTGCCGTCATGGGCAACGGCCAGGTCCTCACGCCCAACCGCTACCGGGTCAGCCTCGGTTCCTCGGATCACGAGCGGTTGCTGCCATGGGAAGCTCAGCTCTGCAACTCCCTGGCCGAGTTGGTGCAGGAAAGCCTGGACGACAACGGATGGACGACGATCGGCGACGTCGAGGTCTACCTCCACCGCGACGAATCCCTGCACACCGGCGTCTTCGGCGTCGCGTCGCGGATGGAGCCTGCGGCCCCACCGCGCCAGCGACCGTACGAGTCTCTGTCGCTGCCCAGCGTCGCCGGTCAGGCACCGGGCACCTACGAGCACCCCTTCGGGTCGGCTCCGCCACCCGCTCAGTACGCCCAGCCGGGTGGATATCCGCCGGCGGGCCAGTACGAGCAGAGCCCGTACGGGCAGGGCCAGTCAGCGCAGGGCCAGTCCGGGCAGGGCCAGTCCGGGCAGGGCCAGTCCGGGCAGGGCCAGTACGAGCAGCCCCAATATCCGCCGCCGCCCGCGTACCCGCAGCAGTACCCGCCCTATCCGTCAGACCCCTACGGTGCGCCGCAGTATCCGGTCGCGGCCGGGCAGGCGTACGCGGCTGCCGCGCCGGGGTATCCGCAGCAGCAGCAGCCCGGCAGCGAGCCGCCACCCTACGTCGAGCCGCCGCGCCGCCCACGGATGCGCGCGGTACTCACCGTCGACGGCTCGCCGGACCACCTGGTGCTGCGGCGCGGAAGCAACATCGTGGGTCGCGGGCAGGACTGCGATCTGCAGCTGATGGATCAGGGCGTGTCCCGGCGCCACACCGACATTCAGTTCGACGGTGAGTTCGCCGTCGCCTACGACCTCGGCTCCACCAACGGCACCACTGTCAACGGCCACCCGGTGGGCAGCCAGCAACTCCAGCACGGCGATGTCCTGCGCCTAGGGCACAGTCGCGTCGTCTTCCAGCAGGAATACGCGTGAGGGTTCAGTACCGCGTGGGCGAGCATTGCAGCGACGTAGTAGCGATGAGCGCTCGCGTGAAGAGCCGTAGGTGCGTGGGCGAGCATCGCAGGAACGCCTTGGCCGGCCCATGAACTCGCCGTTGGCCATCCAGTTGATGCGCTTCGGCTTCCTGGTTTTGCTCTGGCTGTTCGTCTACGGCGCCGTACGAGTAGTACGCGCCGATCTGCGCACGGCCGGGCAGAGTCGGCTGGCCTTGCCGCCGCCTGCGCGTCGTCAGCGCCGTAACGCTGTCGACCGACGGGCGCCGTCCTACCTCGTCGTCACCGAGGGCAGCTTGCGCGGCACCCGGATACCGCTCACCGGGTCGCCGGTGCTCATCGGGCGCGCCGACGACTCGACGCTGGTGCTCACCGACGACTACGCCAGCACGCGACATGCGCGGATCAGCCAGCAGGACAACGTCTGGTACGTCGACGACCTCGGCTCCACGAACGGCACCTACCTGGGCCAGATGCGCCTGGCCGGTCCGATGCCGCTGGAGCCGGGCGTGCCGGTGCGGATCGGCAAGACGGTGCTGGAACTGCAATGAAACTGGCTGTATCAACGCAGCGCGTCGTCGCCTCGGCCCTCCCGGGCGGCGCTGCGCCCGGCAACGACGCGCTGGGGCGGGCCGGCCGATGAAGCTGGCCTTGCGCTACGCGGTGCGCTCGGACCGCGGGCTGGTGCGTGGCAACAACGAGGACTCCGTCTACGCCGGTCCGCGGCTGCTCGCGATCGCCGACGGCATGGGTGGCCATGCCGGCGGCGAGGTCGCGTCCAAGATCGTCATCGGCGCGATGGAGGGCCTGGACGACGACCGCCCCACCGACGACCTCATCACGTCATTACGCGAAGCCGTAAGCGACGCCAACAACAGCCTGGCCGACGCCGTGGCCGAGAATTCACTGCTCGACGGCATGGGCACCACGCTCACCGCCATCCGCTTCGCCGACTCGCGCATCGGTCTCGTGCACGTCGGCGATTCGCGGGCCTACCTCCTGCGCGAGGGCGAGCTCACCCAGATAACCCACGACGACACCTACGTCCAGTCACTCGTCGACACGGGCAAGTTGACGGCCGAGGAGGCCAGCCACCATCCGCGTAAGTCGGTGATCCTGCGCGCGCTGAACGGTGCCGACGTCGACCCCGACGTAGCCATCCGCGAGGTGCGCGAACACGATCGCTACCTGCTCTGCACCGACGGGCTGACTGACGTCCTACGCGCCGAAACCCTGCACGAGGCGCTGAGCAACGGTGATCCGCAGGAATGCGCCGACCAGCTGGTCGCGCTCGCCCTGCGCGGAGGTGGGCCGGACAACGTCACCTGCATCGTCGCCGACGTCGTGGAAGCCGATCTCGGCGACGAGGTGCCCGTCATCGCGGGCGCCGTCGTCGATCCCGCCAGCCAGACCGATGACGACGACAGCCCGGCCGCCCGGGCGGCAACTCTGGGTTCGCCGGCCCCCATGAAGCCACCCGCGCCACCCTCCACGCATCGCCGGGAACGACGGTGGCCGCACTTCGTCGTTCCGCTGGTCATCGTGGTGATCTTGGCTGCCGGTGGCGTAGCGACCTGGATCTGGACGCAGACGCAGTACTTCGTGGGTAGTGCCGCGAATCCGGCCGGTGCGCAGATGGTGGCGGTGTATCGCGGCGTGAACACCCGGATCGGACCGGTGAAGTTCTACCGTGCCGTCTCGCTGAGCGCGGTGCGCCTGGCCGATCTCAAGCCGTCGGTGCGTTCGCAGGTGGAGGACGGCATCACCGCCGACAGCCGGTCTGACGCCACCACCATCGTCGGCCGGCTGCAAACCGGTGAGTTGTTGCCCCTGTGCGCAGCGACGCCGATAACAACGCCGACACCGGCTGCAACACCCGCGCCGACATCGCTTGCCGCACCGCCACCTGTGAGCGCCGGTACAGGCACCTCTACGGCAGTCACGCTGACCTCGAGGCCCGCGTTGACGACGGCTGTCCTGACCCAGTCCGCCGGGGTGACGACGCAGGCAGCGTCTCCTGCCTCGACGAACTCCAGCGACCAGACCTGCCGGGCAGCGCGATGAGTGCGTCGACACCAGCGCAAGCGTCAGCACCAGTGCGAGCGCGCACCGGACGGGGATCGGAACTGCTGCTGATGGCGGCAGCGATCGTCGTCGTCGCGGCCGCCGAGGCCGTCGTCGAAGCGACTCGCGACGGCCGGGTGAGCGGCCAGGTCGCCGTCTACGCCGGGCTCGCCGCCGCGGTCGCCCTGATCACCCACCTCGCCGTGCGCTTCACTGCGCCCTACGCCGATCCGGTGCTGCTGCCGTGCGTGGTGCTGATCAACGGCCTGGGCCTGGTGATGATCCACCGCCTGGATCAGGGCATCAAGCAGAGTGCGGCCGAGGGCAGCGGCCTGCAGTACTTTGGCCCGTCCGCCCCGACGCAGGTGGTGTGGACCGCGCTGGGCCTGGCGCTGTTCGTCGCCATCCTGCTGGTGGTGCGCGACATTCGATCGCTGGCCCGCTACCCCTTCCTCATCGGCATGCTGGGCCTGGTGTTCCTGGCGATTCCCGACGTTCTGCCGGCCCGCTTTTCCGAAGTGGGCGGCGCGCGCATCTGGATCCGCTTCGCCGGCTTCTCCATCCAGCCCGGTGAGTTCGCCAAGATCGCGCTGGCGGTGTTCGCCTCGGCCTACCTGGTCAGCAAACGCGACGTGCTGTCGCTGACCGGACGCAAGGTTCTCGGGCTGGAACTGCCGCGCGGGCGCGACCTTGGCCCGGTGCTGGTGGCGTGGCTGATCTGCATCGGCGTGCTCGTGCTGGGCAAGGACCTGGGTACGTCGCTGATGTTCTTCGGGCTGTTCATCGTGCTGCTCTACGTCGCCACCGAGCGGGTCAGCTGGATCGTGCTGGGAATGCTGCTGTTCGCCGGCGCGGCGGTGGCGGCCTACTACCTGCCCTTCAACCTGAAAACGCGCGTCGACGTGTGGCTGCACCCGTTCGCCTTCCCGAACGCCGGCTTCCAGGTGCGCCAGTCGCTGTTCGGGCTGGGCACCGGCGGCGTCTTCGGCACCGGGTTGGGCGGCGGACGGCCGGAAAGCGTGCCGGTGGTCAAAAGCGACTTCATCGTCAGCGCGTTCGGCGAGGAGCTCGGCCTGTTCGGCCTGGCAGCGCTGCTGATCGTGTACGGGCTGCTGATCTTCCGCGGCCTCAGCGCGGCGCTGGGCGTGCGCGACTCGTTCAGCAAGCTGCTTGCCACCGGGTTGTCGTTCAGCCTTGGCTTGCAGCTGTTCGTCGTCGTCGCCGGCGTCACGCGGCTGCTGCCCGAGACGGGATTGACGACGCCGTTCCTGTCCTACGGCGGCTCGTCGCTGGTGGCCAACTACATGCTGCTGGCGCTGTTGCTACGCATCTCCGACGCCGGGCGCCGGCCCAGCCGCAGCGCCGCCGAGCCGGTGTCGGTACCCGTGCCGGTGCCGGTGTGAACCGGCCTATCCGGCGGGTGTCTGCTGCCGTCGGGGTACTGATGCTGGCGCTATTGATCAACCTGAACTACGTCCAGGTGGTCAAGTCCGACAGCTACCGCGACGACCCGGGCAACCGTCGCGTCCTGCTAGACGAGTACTCACGCCAGCGCGGATCGATCATCGTCGACGGCTTGGCGGTCGCGGACTCGGTGAAGACACCGGACCGGCTGAAGTACCTGCGCGCCTATCCCGACGGCCCGGTGTATGCCGACCTCACCGGCTACTACTCCGAGATCTTCGGTACCCAGGGTCTGGAAGCCAGCGAACAGGCGCTGCTCTCGGGCAGTGACGGCCGCCTGTTCACCTCCCGCTTCGCCGACCTCATCACCGGACGCGTTCCGCGCGGCGGCAACGTCACGCTCACGATCAACGCAAAGGTTCAGGCCGCGGCATACAAGGCGCTCGACGGCCGTCGCGGCGCCGTCGTCGCACTCGATCCGGCCACCGGCGCGATCCTGGCCGCGGTGAGTACACCGTCCTACGACCCGAACCTGCTGACGTCCCACCATCCCGACGCGATCAACGCCGCCTGGGCGAAGTACACCAAAGATCCGGCGACGCCGCTGCTGAACCGGGCGTTCGATCAGCTTTATCCTCCGGGGTCCATGTTCAAGGTGATCGATGCATCCGCTGCGTTGAAGGCTGGTCGCACTGCCAGTACCGTGCTGGCCGCGCCCACCAAGTATCTGCTGCCGGGCACCCGGACGTACCTGGAGAACTACAACGGCGAGATCTGCAGCCGCAGCGGTCGTCTCACTCTCGACCAGGCGCTGACGATCTCGTGCAACACCGCCTTCGCCAAGCTGGCCGTCGACCTGGGCGCACCCGCGATCCGCGCCGAGGCCGAGCAGTTCGGGCTGACGGGTCAGGGCAGTGCGGTGCCGCTTGCGGTGGCCGCGTCCACTGTCGGCGCAATCAGCGATCAGGCGAAGCTGGCCGAGACAGGCATCGGTCAGCAGGACGTGCGGGTGACGCCGCTACAGGCAGCGATGATCTCGGCGGCAGTGGCCAACAAGGGCGTGCTGATGAAGCCCTACCTGGTCGCGCGGGAAACTCGACCGAATCTCAGCGTGCTGGCCAATGCCCAGCCGCAGAGGCAGTCCCAACCCGTGACCGCCGCGCAGGCAGCAATACTGACGACGATGATGGTGAACGTCGTCGCCCGCGGCACCGGGCGCGGCGCGCAGATACCTGGCGTGACGGTGGCCGGCAAGACCGGCACCGCCGAGACCGTCAAGGGCGCCTCGCCGCACGCGTGGTTCACCGGGTTTGCGCCCGCGAACAAGCCCCGCATAGCCGTGGCCGTCCTCCTGGAGAACGGCGGCATTCGCGGTAACGAAACCACCGGCGGCAAGGCGTCGGCCCCCATCGCTGCGACCGTGATGAAGACCTACCTCGACGCAGTAGGCGGCCACTGATATGACTGAACCTCGGCTCATCGGCGGCCGCTACGAGGTCGGCAGCCTGCTGGGCTACGGCGGCATGGCCGAAGTCCACCAGGCCGACGACCTGCGCCTGGGTCGAACGGTCGCGATCAAGATTCTGCGGTCGGACCTGTCGCGCGATCCGCTGTTCCAGAGCCGGTTCCGCCGCGAGGCCAAGGCCGCGGGCAGCCTCAACCATTCCTCGATCGTCGCGGTGTACGACACCGGCGAGGAACAGTCGGGCGACGAGGTCGTGCCCTACATCGTGATGGAGTTCGTCGACGGACGCACGCTGCGCGACATCCTCAGCACTGAGCGCCGGCTGGAGCCCACTCGAGCGATGGAGATCATCGCCGACGTATGCGCGGCGCTGGACTTCAGCCACCGCGCGGGCATCGTGCACCGCGACATCAAGCCCGCCAACGTGATGATCACGCGCACCGGTGCGGTGAAAGTGATGGACTTCGGCATCGCCCGGGCGGTGGCCGACAGCGGCGCCACCATGACGCAGACGGCCGCGGTCATCGGCACTGCGCAGTATCTGTCGCCGGAGCAGGCGCGCGGGGAGTCCGTCGACGCGCGCTCGGACGTCTACTCCACCGGCTGCCTGCTGTACGAGTTGGTGACGGGCAATCCGCCGTTCCAGGGCGACTCTCCGGTGGCGGTGGCCTACCAGCACGTGCGCGAGACCGCGCCGGTGCCCTCGTCGCTGAATCCGGCCGTGCCACGCTCCCTTGACTCGATCGCGATGAAGGCGCTGGCCAAGAATCCGCTGAACCGGTATCAGAGCGCAGCCGAAATGCGCGGGGACCTTCAGCGGGCCCTGGCCGACCTGCCGGTGAGTGCCGAGCCGGTGCTCAGCGACGAGGAGCGCACGCAGTTCATCGAGGCGATGCCCGCCCCGCCCCGCCGCGGCGGGGATACCGGACCCATCGCGCTGGACGACGAAGAGACTGATAGCGGGCGTCGCGGCGCGTTCCTGTGGACCGCCGCTGTGGCGGTGCTGCTGCTGGTGGCCGGCGGCATCGCCTGGGCGGTGCTGCACCCCACGAAGAAGAAGGCGCCTGTTTCGCAGGTGGTGACGGTCACTTCGGTCCCGGTGCCGGATGTGGTGGGCCGAAAGGCCGGCATCGTCGGTCCCACGCTGGTGGCGGCGGAGCTGAAGCTGGGTCGTACCACGTCGGTACTGACGTGCCCGGTGAAGGTTGCGGTGGGCGACGTGTGCTCGCAAACTCCCGCGGGCGGCACGGCGGCGGTGCTCGGTAGTGCCGTAGCCATCACGGTGCTGACGACGCCGGCGCTGGTGACGGTGCCCAGCGTCACGAACCTCACTCGGGACGAGGCCATAAAGGCTCTGGAAGCCGACAAGTTGCAGGCCAATCCCACTGAGGTCAACAGCGATCGAACCAAGGGCACGGTGATCGATCAGACCCCTGAGTACGGCATGCAGGCGCAGCCAGGGTCGGTCGTGGTACTCGAGATCGCCAACGGCAAGCACCGGATCCCCACCGATCTCGTGGGCGCGAGCGAAGGTGCGGCTAGGACGGAGTTGAACAGCGATGCCGGCTTGTTCGCGCTGATGACGAAGATGACGCCGGTGACGGACAAGCGGCGCAACGGCAAGGTGCAGCAAGTCTCGCCGGCGCCGGGGTCGTGGGTCGAGGCCACCATGCCGGTGACGCTCACGCTGGGCCACTACCTGCCGCCGTGTCCGCCGACGACGCCGCCGACCTCGACATCGGCCCCATCGCCTACGACGACGTCGGCTACTCCTTCGACCACACCTGCGCCGCCGACGTCTCCGTCCATAACGCCTGTCGGAACGCCTACGCAGACACCCAATCCGTCGACGACGCCTGGCACGCCGGCCAGCCTGTCGATTCAGCCGTCACTGACGGTGTCGGGATCGCCGGTGAACCTCGTCGGCGTCCCAGCACCTTCTCCTACTTGCCAGTAGCGCCCGCCTACTGCAGGTAGCCCTCGACGGCGCCCACCGGCCGCTCGGTGGCAGATTCGGGATCCTCGGAGAACTCTTCGCGGGCGCGGCGCTGCCGCAGGAGGTCCCACGCCTGGTCGAGCTGATCCTCCAGTTGGGACAGGCGGGCGCGGTCCTCGCCGGCCAACCCGGAGCCGGAATGGGTGGCCCGCAGCTGCTTCTCCTCCTCGACCAGTTCGTTGATGTGGTGCAGGATCTGCGCGTCGTCCATGCTCATCAGGTGCCTTCCTTGGCGTGGGTCTCGGTAGGTGAGTCGGTGGATGCGGTCAACGCGGTGGAGGTCGGCGTGGGCGAAGTCGGCTTCGCTGCCTCGTCGGTGCCAGCGCCGGCACCGCCGGAACGCGGCGCCTGCCGGGGCACGACCAAGGCTACGACGCCGGCACCGGCCGCCAGCAGCACGATCGCGCCAATGGCGACGCCGCGGTATCCCGACGTCATTGCGCCGGGGTGCAGATAAGCGCTGCCGGTCAGGCCGGCCAGCGGCGGCAGGATCGCGACCGTCAGCAGCCCGGCGGACCGCGCGACGGCGTTGTTGACGCCGGATGCGATGCCGACCGACTCTGCCGGAGCTGCGCTCATCACCGCAGCCGTCAGCGGCGCCACGAGCAGTGCCAGCCCGAGCCCGAACAGCAGCACCGTAGGTAGGACATCGCGCAAGTAGGAGCGGTGCGTCGAGTCGATGCGCAAGCTCAGCACCAACGCCGCGGCCGCGACCAGTGGGCCGACAATGAGCTGAAGCTTCGGCCCTATCCGGGCGCTCAGTGCACCCGAACGAGCCGACAGCAGCAACAGCAACACGGTGATGGGCAGCGTCGCTATACCTGCCTGCAGCGGGGAATATCCAACGGTTGTCTGCAACTGCAGCGTTAGGACGAGCAGGACGACGCCCAGCGCGCCGTAGGTGCAGAACGTCATCAGGTTGGCGCCGGTAAACGTCCGGTTCGCGAACAGCGACGGCGGCACCAGCGCATGCGCGCTGCGCCGCTCCACCACGACGAAGGCCGCACACAGCGCCACGCCGACGGCAAGCTCGGCGATCGGCACCAGCGACCAGCCGGAATTACCGCCCGACGTCGACCCCAAGGTCAGTAAGGCCAGCGCCACGACGACCAGCACGAGCCCGGGCAGATCCAGCTTGCGTACCTGAGCCGCCTTGCTTTCGGGAACGAAGCGCAGGCACAGGGCGAGTACCACGATCCCCAGCGGAAGGTTGATGCCGAAGGCCCATCGCCACGAGGCATGTTCCACCAGCCAGCCGCCGACGAACGGCCCCAGCGCGCTGGTGACGCCGCCCAGCCCGGACCACAGACCCACCGCTCGCGCCCGGTCGTCCGGCGCGATCGAGGCCTGGATGAGTGACAAGCTGCCCGGAGTCAACAACGCGCCGCCGATGCCCTGCAGGCCCCGCGCCGCGATGAGGGTGTCGATGGTGGGCGCGATCGCGCACAGCAACGACGACACACAGAACCAGGCGATCCCGATCATGAAGATCCGCCGGCGACCGAACCTGTCACCCAATGCGCCGCCCAGCAGGATCAGCGCCGACAGCGGGAGCAGGTAGCCGTTGACCACCCACTGCAGCGAGCCGAAGCCGGCTGAGAAGTCCTGGCCGATCCGGCGGCTGGCAACGGTGACGATGGTGCCGTCGAGCATGGCCATGCTGGAGCCGAGGATGGTGGCGGCAAGCACGCCTCGCCCCACGGCGGAACTCAGCGAAGCGCCGCTCTCCACCGACTGTCCCGGCGTGCCGGTCGCTTTCGTCGTGTCCACCTAACCTCCTAGACCAGTGCTGCGGTGCTTCATCCCAGAACCGACTCCCACAGCCGCACCGTAGGCATCCGCTCTGACAATTGCGATGTGCGACGGGCGCAACGCCCGATCAGCCCACTCGTTCCAGGCCGTTGTCCGACGACAGCGGTGGTGTGTGCGTGGCGCAATCAACGGCGACCGGCGCTCTCGGGGCGCCGCCGCGAAACTGTCAGACCCTGGCAGGAGGATGGACACATGCAGCCTCCACACTCGCAGCCTCGACAGTCGCTTCACCTTGTTCCCCTCGCCGGCAGCGAGCGTCCAGCAACCGGTCCGGCGCCCCACCTTTCTGCCGAGTCGGGGCCGCAGGGCCCTGTCGAGGCAACCGTCGTGCTCCGCCGCCGGGCGCAGCTGCCGCCGGCTGCGCTGTCCGGACCTGGGCTGTCGCCCGAGGAGTTCGCGGCAGCCTACGGCGCCGACCCGGCGGACGTGCGCAGCGTCGCCGAGCGGTTCGCCGCGCTAGGTCTCGAAATCGTGCAGATCGACGCAGCGTCGCGTCGGCTGCGGGTACGTGGCGACGTCGCAACGATGGAGCGAGTATTCGGTACCTCGCTGGAAGCCGGTCCCGCAACCGTGGCTTCCGACGGCGACGCCACGTACCGGGTACGGAGCGGCGGACTGTCCATTCCGGCCGATCTCGACGGCATCGTCACCGCCGTGTTGGGGCTCGACGACCGACCACAGGGTAGATCGCGCTCGCGCGTCGCGTCCGCGCGCGCGGTCTCGGTGAGTTACACGCCGGTCGAGCTGGCCAAGATCTACGACTTCCCGACGGCGGTCGACGGCAGCGGTCAGACGATCGCCATCATCGAGCTCGGCGGCGGCTTCGCCCTGTCCGATCTCGACGCCTACTTCGCCGGGCTGGGCCTACCGACGCCCTCGGTGAGCGCAGTCGGTGTCGACGGCGCGGCAAATGTTGCCGGCGGTGATCCCAGCGGCGCCGACGGTGAGGTGCTGCTCGACATCGAAGTGGCCGGCGCGATGGCCCCGGGCGCGCACCTGGTTGTCTATTTCGCGCCGAACACCGACGCCGGCTTTCTCGACGCGGTCAGCCAAGCAGCACACGCGACGCCTACTCCGGTGGCGATCAGCATCAGCTGGGGGCAGTCGGAGGACGACTGGACGGCCCAGGCCCGTCAGGCGATGGACGATGCGTTCGTCGACGCGGCCGCGCTGGGCGCCACCGTCACCTGCGCGGCCGGCGACGACGGCAGCACCGATCGTGCGCAGGACAACGCGGCGCACGTCGACTTTCCCGCCGCCAGCCCGCACGCACTGGCCTGCGGAGGAACTCGGCTCGACGCCGACCCCGCCACCGGAGCTGTCCGGACGGAGACGGTGTGGAACAACGGCGTCGGCAACGGCGCGACAGGGGGCGGTTACAGCGTCACGTTCCCCCGTCCGGACTACCAGCAGTCGCTGCCGCGGTCGCCGGGAACGGGGCGAGGTGTGCCCGACGTCGCTGCGGTCGCGGATCCGCAGACCGGCTACCAAGTCCTGGTCGACGGCCGGCGTCAGGTGATCGGCGGAACGTCAGCCGTGGCACCGCTGTGGGCGGCGCTGATCGCTCGCCTCGCCCAGGCTGCCGGGCATCGGTTCGGCCTGGTCCAGCCGCTTCTCTACGCGGCTGAGCCGACACAGGCCGTTTCGACGAGCAGTGGGTTTCGCGACATCACCCAAGGAAACAACGGCGCCTACGCTGCCGGACCGGGCTGGGACGCCTGCACCGGTCTCGGCGTGCCGATCGGCTCCAAGCTCGCGCACCTGTTGTCGGCGGCAACGACGTAGCGCCGAAGTGGCTGCGCGGGCGGTTACGACGGCTTGACGTACTGGCGCTCGTTGGCACCGATGTACACCTGGCGAGGTCGCCCGATCTTCGTCTCTGGGTCGGAGATCATCTCCTGCCACTGGGCTATCCAGCCGGGCAGCCGCCCGAGCGCGAACAGCACCGTGAACATCTTGGGCGGGAATCCCAGCGCTTTGTAGATCAGCCCGGTGTAGAAGTCGACGTTGGGGTAAAGCTTGCGGGAGACGAAGTAATCGTCGGCCAGCGCGATCTCCTCCAACTTCATCGCAATGTCGAGCAGCGGATCCGAGGATGCCGCTCGCTCCAGCAGCCCGGTGGCTGCCTGCTTGACGATGGCCGCGCGCGGGTCGTAGTTCTTGTAGACACGGTGCCCGAAGCCCATCAGCTTCACACCCTGTTCCTTGTTCTTGACCCGAGAGACAAAGGCATCCACGTCATCACCGGAGTTGGAAATGCTCTGGAGCATCTCCAGCACCGACTGGTTGGCACCGCCGTGCAGCGGGCCGAACAGCGCATTCACACCGGCCGAAATGGACGCGAACAAGTTGGCGTTCGCCGAGCCCACCATCCGAACGGTCGAGGTCGAACAGTTCTGCTCGTGGTCGGCGTGAAGGATGAACAGCATGTCCAGCAGCTTCGCCATCTCGGGATCGATTTCAAACGCTTGGGACGGAAACCCGAACGTCAGCCGCAGGAAGTTCGTCGCGTAGTCGAGGTGGTTCTTCGGGTACAGGAACGGCTGGCCGACCGACTTCTTGTATGCGTAGGAGGCGATCGTCGGCAACTTGGCCATCAACCGGATGGTGGACAGCCGCACGTGGTCAGGATCGAAGGGATCGAGGCTGTCCTGGTAAAACGTCGAGATCGCGCTGACTCCCGAACTCAGCACCGCCATCGGATGTGCGTCGCGAGGGAAGGCCTCGAAGAACCGTCGCATCTCTTCGTGGATCAGGGTGTGCTGACGGATCTCGGTGTCGAAGGCGGACAGCTCGGCCGGCGTCGGCAGTTCGCCGTAGATCAACAGGTAAGACACCTCGAGGAACGACGACTGCTGTGCCAATTGCTCGATCGGATATCCGCGGTAGCGCAGGATGCCGGCGTCACCGTCGATATAGGTAATGGCCGACTTGCACGACGCGGTATTGACGAAGCCGACATCGAGGGTGACCCGCCCCGTCTGGCGCAGCAGCGCCGACACGTCGAGCCCGCTGGGCGCCTCGGTGCCCTCGACGCCGTCCAACGTCAGCTCGCCCTCGGGGTACTGCAGGGTGTAGTCGGCCACCGGTGATTGCCTCGCTTCTGTCAGGAGGTTGGAAGTAGTTTCACGACACTAATGCTCAGATCTGAGCGGCAATGCAGGCCAACGCCAACGAGACGCCCGACATCGAGCGGGTCGTTCCACTTCGCGCGGGTTCGTTGACTGAGCAGCGGGCCGCGGCTGGGGCCGCGGGCACAAGCGTCCGCGGCCGGCCCCTACCGGCCTACGTCGACAATGCCGTGGTGGGCGCGCGGCCGGCCGGTTGGCTCGGACGCTCGGTCAGCGGCACGATCGGCTTGATCGGCATGGTCACGGGGGTGTCGGGGTGGATGCTGAACGTCTTTCCGTGATGGCTGAGTTCGAGCTCGGTCTGGTCGTCGATGGGCCGGTACTCCTCGATGAGATAAGTCGCACTGTCGCTGCTGATGCTCACGCGCACCTTCACGCCCCGCCACCGCACCGCGAATGACAGACCCTTCAGCGTTTCGGGCAGGCGCGGGGCAAAACTGAGCCGGCCGTCGAAGTCGCGCATACCGCCCAAGCCCGCCACCAGCGCGAGCCAGGTGCCGGCCAGGGCGGCGATGTGCACACCGTCGCGGGTGTTCTTGGCCAAATCGCGCAGGTCGACTAGCGCGCCTTCGGTCAGGTAGTCGTGCGCGAGGTCGAGATGCCCCACCTCCGCTGCGATCACCGCCTGCGTGCAGGCCGACAGCGAGGAATCGCGCACCGTCAACGGCTCGTAGTAGGCGAAGGCGCGCGCCTTTTCCTCGGCGGTGAACGAGTCGCCGCACCAGTGCATCGCCATGATGAGGTCGCCCTGCTTGATCACCTGTTTGCGGTAGATGTCGAAGTAGGGCGAATGCAGCAGCAGCGGATAGGCATCGTTGGCAGCCGTGCGCTCGAAGTCCCACACCTCACGGTCGGTGAAGCCCAGGTCCTGCTGGTGGACGTTGCGCAGCTCGTCGAAGGGCATGGCGGCCACATCGGCAGCGCTGCCCCAGGCGTCGAGCTCCTCCTCGGTCACCTCGAGGTGTCGCGCCTCGTCGGGATAGCGCCGGCAGACATCGACGGCGTAGCGCATGTTCCGCGCGGCCATGAGGTTGGTGAAGATGTTGTCGTCGACGATGGCGGTGTACTCGTCCGGGCCGGTGACGCCGTCGATGTGGAACTTGCCGTCGTCACCGTGGTAACCCAGCGAGATCCACAGCCGCGCGGTCTCGACGAGGATCGGCAGTGCCTGGTTGCGCTCGAACTCGGTGTTACCCGTCCAGTGCACCAGGCGCATCGCCGCCAACGCGATGTCGGCGTTGATGTGGAACGCCGCCGTGCCAGCGGGCCAGTATGCCGAGCATTCCTGGCCTCGGATCGTGCGCCAGGGAAAGGTGACGCCCTTCAGACCCAATGTGCCGGCGCGTTCCTTGGCCATGTCCATGATCGAGTGGCGCCACGTCAGGGCGTCGGTCGCGGCGCGCGGGTAGGTCGCGGTGAGTACCGGCAGCGCGTACATCTCGGTGTCCCAGAAGGAGTGGCCGTCGTAGCCGGGCCCGGTCAGGCCCTTGGCGGTGATCGCGCGCTGCTCGGAGCGGGCGCCGGCCTGCAGGACATGAAAGAGCGCGAAGCGCACTGCCTGCTGAATCGCCGGGTCGCCGTCGACCTCGACGTCCGCGCCGTCCCAGAACTCGTCGAGGTACTCGGTCTGCTCGGCCAGCAGCGCGTCCCAGCCGGTGTTGAGCACCGCTGACAATGCCGCATCGACCTGGTCGCGCAGGGCGGGCACGGAGCGCTGGCTCGACCAGCCGTATGCCAGGAACTTCGTGATTCCCAGCCGTTGGCCCGGTTCCAGCCGGGTGCCGACAGTGGTGCGCGCCCAGTCCTCCTCGGAGTGGGTGTGTGGAGTGACGTTGTCGATGACGCCGTCGGTGCCGTAGACGAGGTGGTCCATGCCCGCGGCCATCCGCAGCTGGCTCAACCGCGTCTTGTGGATCATCACCGCGCGGGTGGCGCTGGCACTGTGTTCCTCGTGCACGAGGGGCCGTTCCAGGGTGGCCGCGACCCGCGGGTCACTCGACGCGGCCGGCACCTCCTCGTTTGCTACCAGCTCGGACTGCAGCACCACCCGAGTCGCCTTATCCAGCGCCTCCACCTCGTAGTTGATCGCCACGATGGCGCGCTGGGTGAACGACACCATTCGGGTGGAGCGCACCCGGACCTCGCGCCCGGCCGGTGACACCCACTCCACCTCCCGGTAGAGCAGGCCCTTGCGCAGGTCCAGAGTGCGTTCGTGCTTGCGGATGGTGCCGTAGCGCAGATCGAAGGGTTCGTCGTCGACCAACAGGCGAATGATCTTGCCGTTGGTGACGTTGACGACGGTCTGGCCCTCTTCGGGATATCCGTAACCGGCCTCGGCGTAGGGCAGCGGGCGCTTCTCGAAAAAGGAGTTCAGGTAGGTACCGGGTATCGCGTTGGGATCGCCCTCGTCCAGGTTGCCCCGAACGCCGACGTGCCCGTTGGCTAGCGCAAACACCGACTCGGACTGGGCAAGGATGCTCAGGTCCAACGACGTTTCGCGGACCTGCCAGGCCTCGATGGGGTAGCGCGATTGTGTGATCACTGATTTCCTGCCTGCGTCGTCGTCTGGATCGTCGGGGCTTGGGTCGCGGGCTGAGTCGAGGGCTGATCCGGCGGGGAGCCGGGAGGAAGGTCGGGAGAGAGGAGGTCGGCTAGATCGTCGACCACGACGTCTGCGCCGTGCTCGCGCAGCGCGGCTGCCTGCCCGACGCGATCGACGCCGACGACGTAGCCGAAGTTGCCGGCGCGCCCGGACTCCACGCCGGACAGGGCATCTTCGAAGACAACCGCCTCGGCGGGGGCTGCGCCGGCGAGCTTCGCGCCGGCCAGGAACGGATCGGGAGCGGGCTTGCCGCGCAGGTTCTGCTCGCGCAGCGTGACGCCGTCGATCCGGCCCTCCACGTAGCGCTCCAGGCCGGTGACCCGCAGCACCTGCTCGGTATTCGCGCTGGAGGACACCACGATGCGCCGCAGTCCCGCCTGCTGTGCGGCCTGCAGGTAGCGAACCGAGCCGTCGTAGACCTCGACGCCGTCGGCGTCGATCTTCTTGAGCAGCTCGATGTTCTTGCGGTTGCCCAAGCCGTTGACGGTCTGCGCCGTGGGTGGATCGTCGGGCTTGCCCTCGGGCAGGGTGATGTTGCGGCTGGCCAGGAAGTCGCGCACGCCGTCCGGGCGCGGTTTGCCGTCGACGTAGGTGTCGTAGTCGGAGTGCGAGTCGAACGGCACGAAACCGTCGCCGTCTCGGGCGCGCAGGAACTCGTCGAAGGCCTGCTTCCAGGCGGCGTTGTGCACCAGCGCCGTCTTCGTCAGGACGCCGTCCAGGTCGAACAGGCAGGTTGTGATGGTGGCCGGCAGGCCCAACGCCGACACGGCGGGTACGGAAGCGGCGGGAACGGCAGCGTCAGGCACCGGGTGGCTCCTTCGCGGGAATCTGGGAATACGTGCGAACAGTGTGTACCAGAACCGCAGGGCTGGACGTTGCGGGCCACCGTGGCGCGGCTGTGGAGTTGCCTGCGGCGCCGGGCGGGTCGATGCTGATGCCCGCGCTGAATCGGTTGATCCGGCCGCAGCGTCGGCGTCGCTACGGCGACGGTCTCCGACGCGCCGGACCCGAACGCCAGGCTCTGCGTAACGTCACGTTGGTACCCTGATGCCTCCCGTCCGCTCCATGTTCATCCGTCTGTTACTTCCGGCCCCGCAATGACGCGACGCCAGTTGCCGGGGCCCGACGAAGTCAGCCCGGATGCACCCAGCTCGATGTAAAGAGGAAGGACCACGATGGCGGACGGGTGCCAGATCACTGCGATCTCGTGGGAGCGGGTGAACCTCTCGCTCACGGCACATCTGTCCCCAAACGCAGAGTTCTCCACCGCGGTGGACGCCACCGAGCCCGGACGCGGCTCACTTCCGATCGACCTGGTTGGCGACGTCACCTTCCTACTTATCGACGGCGAGCGTGAGCTGCCGGTGGATACCGAACTGATCTCTGGGGCGCGCAGTGCTGACAGGCGCGGTGTTGAGGGGCGTGCCGACGCGCGTGTTGCCGACGGGGGCAGCAGTACCACGAGCACCGGCGCCGGTGACTACCGCCTGACGCTGAGCGTCACCAACTTCCATGATCGCAAGCAGGTCCCGAACGGCGCGTGGAAGATCGTGCCGGTCGTCGGTGGCCGACGGGGGCCGGCGGCGGGCTATGACCTCAGTCAGATGGAGGAACTCGACGACGCCTCGCGCACCTTTCTCTACGCGCAGAACCGGGTTTGCTACGTCGTCACCTTTGCCGTCACCGAAAGCGACGACCCCGACCTGGTCATGCGCACCTACCAGATGTATCGGCCGGCCCCGAAGCCTGCACCGGGGCGCGAAAAGCCGCCGTTGGCTCGTCGCGTGCGCCGCAAACTTCTACCTCGGGCCCGACGGGTGCGGCTGGCGAACAGGTGGTATCAGCTCTCGCGCCGGATCAATCCGCCGACGGGCAACCGGATCCTTTTCGCCTCAGAGATGCGTACGCGGCTGGAGGGCAACCTGTTACGCGTCCATGACCGCATGATCGAACGCAGCTTGGACAGCCAATACACATTCCGGTATTCGTTTCGGCTACCGCACATGGTGAACCGAAAAAGCACGCTGCGTCTGATCTATCTGATCGCCACGTCTGACGTCGTGCTCATAGACGACTACTTCGGGCTGCTCGAAATGTTGCATCTGTCCGAGCAGACCAAGATCATCCAGGCCTGGCATGCCGGCAGCGGCTTCAAGAGCATCGGGTACAGCCGATTCGGGAAGTACGGGTCGCCGAAACTGCAGAACGCCCATCGCAAGGTGACTTATGCCATTACCGGATCTCAGCACCTCGTGCCGGTATACGCCGAGGCATTCGGGATCGAAGAAGCCGCCGTGATCCCCACCGGACTGCCCCGAATCGACACATTCCTCGACCCGGCCCGCATCGAGCAGGTGAAACGGGACTTCTACTCGGCGCATCCGCAGTTCGAGGGCAAGCAGATCATCCTGTTCGCTCCGACCTTCCGTGGCCGCGGTGCGGGTACGGCGTACTACGACTACGGGCGGCTTGATCTGACCGCCCTCTACGATTTATGTGGACGCGACACGGTGGTGTTGTTCCGGATGCACCACTTCATTCGCGAGCCGATCGACATCCCTACGCAATACCGGGACCGGCTGTACGACTTCGCCCACTTTCCCGACGTCAACGACCTGTTGCAGGTCACCGACGTGCTCGTGACCGATTACTCCTCGATCATCTACGAGTTCTCACTGCTGGACCGGCCGATGGTCTTCTTCGCCTACGACAAGGAGCTCTACGCGGCGACGCGCGGATTCCATCGCGACTTCGACGAGACGGCACCGGGCAAGATCTGCACGACGTTCGACGAGGTCATCAAGGCTATTCAGTCCCAGGACTACGAGATGTGGAAGGTTGCCGCTTTTCGCGAAGAGAACTTCGACATCGTCGACACCAACGCAGGCGACCGCGTCATCGATTGGCTGATCCTCGGTGATCCACATACCAGTCGGTTCGCCGACAGTGAGGCTGCGGTCCGCGACCCCGCCACGGGCGATACGGTGATATACGACACCGTGCTCAGCGACCAGAGCGAAGCGTGAGCCACTTCTCGACGGTGGGACACGCCGGGGTCAGGGCGTGAATATTGCGCTGATCTTCGCCGGCGGTATCGGGTCGCGCATGAACGCGGCCGCGCTGCCCAAGCAGTTCTTGGAGGTGCACGGCAAGCCGATCATTATTCACACCCTGGAACACTTCGAAGAGCATCCTGATATCGACGCTATTGCCGTAGCCATCTTGCCGCACTACCGCAATCACCTGACCCGGCTGTTGAACCGGTACGAGATCACCAAAGTGTCGTGGATCGTCGACGGCGGAGGCACCGGCCAGGCGTCCCGTCACGCCGGGCTGCAGGCGATTGCAGCCGATTCCCCGGATTCCTCCATCGTCCTGATCCATGACGGAGTGCGCCCGCTCATCACGCAGCAGCTGATCAGTGACAACATCGAGTGTGTTGTCTTGCACGGCAGCGCGATCACCTGTACGAAATTCAACGAAACGGTGGTGTCGTCTCGAACTCAGCAGATCGAGGACGTCATTCCGCGCGAGCACATCTACGCCGCCCAGGCTCCGCAAAGTTTTCGGCTCGGGCCGATTCTGCGTCTGTACGACCGGGCGGTCGCAGACGGTGAGACCGACACCATCGATTCCTGCGGCCTGCTGCACAGATACGGGCTGCCGATCCATCGGGTGGACGGGCCGCGCTCGAACATCAAGATAACGACGGTCGAGGATTTCTACGTCGCCCGAGCCTTCTTCGACGTTCTGGAAAACCGTCAGATCGGCGGTCTGTAGGCCGATGGCTGCATACAGCAGTCCGGCGGTGGTCGGCGATCTGGCAGAGATTGTTCAGCGCGATGTGCCGTGGCGCCGGCTCACGAACAGCACCGTACTGGTCACCGGCGCCAGTGGAATGCTGCCCTCGTATGCGGCGTACACACTGCTCGCTCTCAACGACCGGTACGACACCGGTATCCAGGTGCGAGGTCTGGTGCGCAACGAGCACAAGGCACGCGACATTCTGGACGATGTGCTGCAGCGTGACGACTTCGACCTGATCGTGGCCGATGTCGGTGAAGCGCTCGACCTCGAAGGTGACGTCGACTACGTCGTCCACGGGGCAAGCCCGGCCCGGCCCGCTCTGCACGGCGCAGATCCGGTGTCGACGATGAAGGCCAATCTCCTCGGCACGCTGAATCTACTCGATCTGTGCGTGCGCAAACGCTCCCGCGGATTCCTGCTGATGTCCTCGGCGGAGGTCTACGGCAGCCAACCCGAGGGCACTGTGTTGATCGACGAGAACAGTTACGGCGGATTCGACATTCTCAATCCCCGTGCGTGCTACTCCGAAAGCAAACGTGCCGCGGAAACGCTGTGCGCCGTTTATCAGGCACAGCATCAGTTGACCAGCACGATCGTGCGGTTTGGACACATCTACGGGCCTGGAATGGCCCTCGACGACGGCCGCGTCCAAGCCGACTTTGCCGCTGATGTCGTCGCCGGGCGCGACATCGTGCTCAACAGCGACGGTGCCGGCGTGCGCACCTACACCTACGTCGCAGACGCCGTTGCCGGCATGTTCTACGCGTTGCTGTGTGGTGATGACACCGTCTACAACGTCTCCGACGCGCGAGGGCTGGTGTCGATCCGCGAGCTGGCCACGTTGTTCACCCAGGTGCGTCCCGAGCGTGACCTGCGGGTCCGGTTCACCAACGCCACCGACGAGCGGGCCTACAGCCCGGCAATCGGGCAGGGACTCAGCAGTGCGCGGCTGGAGGCACTGGGCTGGACGGCGTCGGTGGACCTGCTCACCGGATTGGCTCGCATGATTTCTGCCCTGGAGCATCAGTCGGGCGTGTGAGCCGCCGGCATCGCCTGACGCGTCGTCGCGGCGTTTTCGACAGCGGCATAGGCGCTTAGGGCCGGCCGTAAGCTGGGCCGGCACGCCGGGAGGGCTCGCCTAGTGGCCGATGGCGGCGGTCTTGAAAACCGCTATGGGGTTACACCCATCAAGGGTTCGAATCCCTTGCCCTCCGCGCCAGTGTCCGGTTGGTAGTCCGATCGCCCGTCCGCTCCCTTGTAATCGAGATCCGGCAATGGTGGTTGTCCGTTGCGCAGCTCGCCCGTCCGGTCAGTAGCGGGACGGGGAGGTGCTTTCGACGCTGCTACGAACGTTGACGAATCGCCTGTCGCTGCAAGGAAGCGGTGCTGCACTAGAAGCGTGGCAAGTCTGAGCAACGCGCGTTGCACAGCTGGTCCGACCTTACAAGAAAGCGGCATTTTTGTTGTAGCGTGGCCGAGTGGATTCAGTCCGCTATATATCAACGCAGTTCGGCCGCGTCACTCGCCAGCCGGGCAATCGGCACGCGTTCGATTACTTTCTCCCGGCACCGATCCCGCGTGAGCTACCACTCGAGCCAGCCACGGTGATGGCGCTGTCTGCAGCGGATGCGGCGCTCGGGCTTCTGAACGGATTGGGCACGCTCGTGCCGGACCCTGACATGCTGATCGGTCCGTTCCTCACCCGCGAGGCTCTTGCTAGCTCGCGCATCGAAGGAACCAACGCGACGCTGTCCGACGTCCTCAAAGCTGAGGCCATCGGTGATGCGAGCGCTCGCAGCGAGGGGACGGCCGAGGTCGGCGCCTACCTTCGCGCGCTCGTGTAGGCCTCGATGCGGTTGAACGAATCCCGTTGACTCAACGGCTGATGCTCGAGGTCCACCACGCGCTGCTGACCGGAGCCCCCAGTCAGCGGCACCTTCAACCTGGAGAGCTTCGTCTTAGTCCAGTGTGGATCGGTGCGCCCGGAGACACCCTAGACACGGCGTTGTACGTGCCGCCCGTGCCAGATCACTTAGCCGACCTCCTCGGTGACTGGGAACGGTTTGTCAACCAACCACCTCCCATGCCGGCGCTGGTTCGTGCCGGTTTGATGCACTACCAGTTCGAGACCATCCACCCATTCTTGGACGGCAATGGCCGCATCGGGCGGCTACTGATCGGTCTGATGCTGGTCAGCGAGGAGCACCTCTCAAAACCGCTGCTCTACCTGTCCGGATACCTCTAGACGCACAGACAGGAGTACTACGAGTCGCTTCAGGGGGTCCGTGAGCGTGGCGAGATCGATGTCTATCTCAGATTCTTTCTCGGCGCCGTTCGACAGCAGGCTAGCGATGCAGTCCGGCGAGCACGAACCCTCATCGAGCTTCGCGAGCAGTATGCCGAACAGAGTCGCCTCGATCGTTCGCTCGTCGGCGCGCTGCTACCGCTGATGTTCCGCAGCCCGTTCTTGACAGTTCAACAGGTCAGGACAGCGTTGAATGTCACTCACCAAGGGGCGCGAAACCTGCTCTTGCGTGCTACCGACGATTACGGGTGGACAGCGCCGATCGGCACCGTAGGAAGAGGAGGGCGCGCAGTGTGGGTTGCGGCGAAGGTGTTGGACGTCATCGACGCACCTCTCAGCTACGAGACCGAGGGTGTGAAAGCCATCCCATGAGGTCCGCTCGGGAAGGGGGTTGTTGTCCTATCAACGCCCAAATTTCCCTGACGGTGTGACGAGCAGAAGTGTCGGCACGGACGGCCGGTGCCCATAACAGCGGCGAGTGCGACAAGACCGCCGCAAGAATGAGCGGTCCGCAATGTCGTATTTGACAGTCCCCTCTGATAAGCATGCTACAGTATGTGTATGTCTACCCTCGATCGCCGTGTGCAACTGTTGATCGAACCGGCCGAATATCAACAGCTCGAACGCGTAGCCCTTCGGGGCGGCCAGAGCGTGGCCGCAGTGATTCGCGAAGCTATCCGTTTTCGGCTGTCCAGCGGACTGGAGGCGCGGGCAGCCGCGGCTGAACGCCTGCTCGACACAGCCGATTCCGACGACGAACCAGGCGAGGATTGGGCGGAGGCGAAGGCTCGCATCGGCGATGCCTCCGTTGGCAAATTCTTGTGAGTTCGCGATCTGCCTATGTCGACACTGCGATTCTGGCCTACGCGCTCGGTGGTGCTCACCCGCTCAAGCGGTACTGCGTTGACATCATCGCGGCCGCCGGGGGCGGGCGCCTCGAACTGCACGCAAGCGTCGAGGTGATCCAGGAGCTGCTCTTTCACCGAATGCGGCGAGGCGATCGCGCCGCCGCCCTCAGGCAGGCGCGAGACGCCGCAACGTTGTGTTTGTTACACGACTTCGACGTAGCAGTGCTGCGTCAATCGATCGAACTCGTCGGCAGCCAGCCGCGCCTGGGTGGCCGCGACGCCGTGCACGCAGCCACCGCTCTGATCTCTGGAATCGGTGTCATCATCTCTCCCGACGCAGCCTTCGACCAGATCGAAGGTTTGCGTCGCGTCAGTCCCGAGCAAGTGGCAGAGGGTCCGGGAGCCGACCTATGAGTCAGCAGCGCAAACCGTCGAGATCCGCCCAGGTAGCCGGCCGGCCGGCTCGCTCAGTGGCTTGATCAAACAGCTTCACGTCCGCCTGGCGCCGTCACCGGCGCAGTTCCGTGCTTCTCCCAGTCACTATCGGGGCAGGCTCATCCGAGCCTCGGCTGGGAATGTGCGTGCCTCGTGCGCAGCGTGATCAAAGCCACCGCGACCAGCGGCCACAGCACCTGCGCAGCGGCCGCGACCCGTTCGGCCAGGCCTACATAACGTCCTTGAGCCAGCGCGACGGCGAAGGCGCCCAGCGTTGCCCACAGAACCGCGGCGGCGCAGAAGCCGATCCGTCTGCCGAACGGATCGCTAGAACCGCGCCTGCCCAAATGCACGGCCGCGCCCGGCCACACCGACAGCGCCACGAAGGCGGTGGTGGCGCTGATGGTGTGCATCGTCGACGCGCCGTGCGCGGCGGGCAGCGGGAACGCCGCCACCGCCAGGGTCGCCACCCCGGCCGATGCCAGCACGACGCGACCGCGCATATGAGCTTCGCTCAGGCCGGCGGCGGTGAGCAGGTGACATAGGCCGGTGACGGTCAAGCCGGCGGTGACGATCCACCGCCCAGGGGCGCCCACGGCAGCCAGCGCACTGATGGTGTCGCGCAGGGAATCGAACCCGGGCCGCCGCGCCGCCGCGACGGTCCAGCTCCCGATCAACGACACCGGCGCCAGACCCGCCGACACCGGCGTCCACCAGCGCATCAGCAGAGCACGCTACTGGCCCGCCAGCCACCGGTCCGGCGCCACCAGCTCCGCTGCCGCCGTGGGACCCCACGAGCCCTTGGCGTAGGGCTGGACGTCAGGCCGATGCGCCAGCAGCCGCGCGGCCGCGGTCCAAGTCGCGGCAAGCCCGTCCGGGCGGGTGAACAGCGAGCGGTCCCCGCGCATGACGTCGTGGATCAGCCGCGAGTAGGGCGGCAGCACACCGCCGCCGTCGACCGAGTCCAGTCCAACCGCAAGATTCGCCGTCGTCAGAGCGAGGCCGTCGCCGGGCTTCTTGAGCACGGTGCGGATCGACAGGCCGCCGCTGCCGGCCAGGTCTAACTGGACGGCAGCACCGTCCACCGGCAGGTGCGTGAGCGGGCCTTCGGGGCGATGCAGCACGAGCGTGACGAGTTCGGCGTCGGCGGCCAGGCACTTGCCGGTGCGCAGGTAGAACGGCACGCCGTGCCAGCGGTCGGTGTCCACCCACATCCGTGCGGCGACGAAGGTGTCGGTGGTCGACTTCGCGTCGATGCCGGCGACGTGGTGGTAGCCGTCGTACTGGCCCAGCACCACATCGGCCGGGTCGAGCGGCCGGAACGCGGCCACTACCGCCGAGCGGGCAGATTGCAGATCGTCGGCCGAGAACGAGGCCGGCGCCTCCATCGCCACCTCCGCCACCAGCTCGAACAGGTGGGTGACGATCATGTCCAGGAAGGCGCCGGTGGCGTCGTAGAACCCGGCGCGGTCGTCGATGTTCAAGGTCTCGGGCACGTCGATCTGCACGGAGCGCACGTTCTCGCGGCTCCAGATCGCGTCGATCAGGGCGTTGCCGTAGCGCAGCACGTGCAGGTTCTGCGTCGCCTCCTTACCCAGGAAATGGTCGATCCGATACACCTGATCTTCCTCAAGCACCGTGTGCACGACCTGGTCCAGCTCCTCGAAGTTGGCCTGCGACGTCCCGTAAGGCTTCTCGTAGACGACGCGCGCACCGGCGGCAAGATCGTGCTCACCCAGGGCCTTGGTCAGCTCCTCGAACGCCACCGGCGGCACCGCGAAGTAGTGGATCAGCTGCGAGTCCGGTAGCTGCGCCCGCACGTCATGCAGCACGTCGAGCATCGAGCCCGGGGAGTCGGTGTCGAATCCGCCGCCGGCGAACGACAGGTGCGTCGCGAACTGCTCGAACGTCGACTCGTCGAGGTCCTTCGTGAACTCGGTGAGCACGTCGTGGACGTGGGTGCGGAAGTCCTCATGACTGACGTCGCCACGGCCGTTTCCGACCAGATGCCACTGCGGGGGCATCAGATCGCCGGTGAACAGCCGGTAGAAGGCCGGCAGCACCATCCGCTTGGCGAGGTCTCCGGTGGCTCCGAAGAGCACGAACACGGTGCTCTGCATGGGTTGTTCGTCGTCTGCCATTGGCGCAGTCCTCTTGTTCGGGTAGTGGATGTGTTCGTCGATGGTCGATGTGTGGAGCGCCGACCTGGGTGCACCGTAATCCTCGTGCCGTACGCCGCTTCGCCCGCTACACCTACCCTTGACGCTATGACGGCCGGGCTGAGTTCTGTAGCGGTGCCGGTGTCAGCTGTGCCGTTGGCAGGGCCGCGGCTGCTCGGGCAGCTGAGCGACGGATACGGCCGGGTGGCCACGGACCTGCGCGTCTCGGTCACCGACCGGTGCAACCTGCGGTGTTCCTACTGCATGCCGGCCGAGGGCCTGGACTGGCTGCCCGCCGACGACGTGCTGACCGATGACGAGCTGATTCGGCTGATCCGGATCGGCGTCGAACTGCTGGGAATCACCGAGGTCCGTTTCACCGGCGGCGAACCGCTGCTGCGGCGGGGACTCGAGCGGATCGTCGCGGCCACCGCGGCGCTGCGTGCGCGTCCGGAGATCTCGCTGACGACCAACGGCATCGGCCTGCACCGGCGGGCGCAGGCCTTCAAAGACGCCGGCGTGGACCGCATCAACGTCTCGCTGGACACGCTGCGCCCGGACCGGTACGCCGCCATCACCCGCCGCGACCGGCTTTCCGACGTGCTGGCCGGGCTTGCCGCAGCCCGCGTCGCCGGCCTTAATCCCGTCAAGATCAACGCCGTGCTGCTGCGCGGGACCAACGACGACGAGGCCGTCGAGCTGCTGCGCTTCTGCGTGGACAACGGCTATTCACTGCGCTTCATCGAGCAGATGCCGCTGGATGCCGGCCACATCTGGGATCGCAATCGGATGATCACCGCGCAGGAGATCCTGGCCACGCTCGCCGATGCCTTCACTCTGACCCCGCACGCCGCCGACCGCGGTGCCGCGCCGGCCGAGCGGTGGCTCGTCGACGGCGGTCCGGCGACGGTGGGCGTCATCGGCTCGGTCACCCGCCCGTTCTGCGGCGCCTGCGACCGCACCCGGCTCACCGCCGACGGCCAGATCCGAAACTGCCTGTTCGCCCGCGACGAGCACGACTTACGGGCGTTGTTGCGGGCGGGCGCAGACGACGACATCGTCGCCGCGCGGTGGATGTCGGCCATGGCAATCAAGGCGCCCGGACACGGCATCAACGACCCAGGCTTTCTACAGCCGGTGCGCCCGATGTCGGCCATCGGCGGATGACTGAGTCGCCGTGAGTGTGACCGTGCGGTACTTCGCCGGGGCTCGGGCCGCGGCAGGCATCGCCGAGGAGCAGGCCGACGCCGGAGATGTCGCGGGCCTGGTTAATGTGCTGGCGGGGCGCCACGGCGAGCGGCTCGCTCGGGTTCTGGCGGCCTCCAGCCTCCTGATCGACGGCGTGGCCAATACCGACCGCAGCGCGGTGCTGACCGACGGCAGCACCGTGGAGGTGCTGCCGCCGTTCGCCGGCGGCTGACCGGCTGAGACGTCCGCTTGTGGTCCCCCACACTCAGATACGGGGGTGGGTGACCAAGACCGTCAGCCGTGGACGCCCAACGACGCCCGCTATCCTTTCTGCGTGCACAAACCTGCTCGTACTGCTGCGCTCGTCCGGATCGCGCTCGCAAGCGTGGCTCTTACGTCGATGGCCGCATGCTCGTCCTCCAAGAGTTCCGGCGACACGGTGTCCTCGTCCGCGCCCTCGTCCTCATCTTCTGCCGCGGCGCTGTCGACGTCGTCGGCTGCGACAGTCACCTCGACCGATCCAAGTTCGACCGAGCCCACCGTGGCCAGTACCACCGCGAAGCCAACCGGGTCGAGCTCAGCGCCGGCGTCGGCTACGGCGTCGACCTCGGCCGCCGCTACCGCCTGCACGCCGGCCGGAATGAAGACCAAGAAGGCCGGCACCTTCACCTTCGGCACCGACAATCCGGTGTACGAGCCGTGGTTCGTGAAGAACGACCCCACCAGCGGCAAGGGCTTCGAGTCCGCAGTCGCCTACGCCGTCGCCGGCAAGCTGGGCTACCCCAAAACGGCCGTGAAGTGGACGCGGGTGTCGTTCAATGCGGCCATCGCCCCCGGTCCCAAGTCCTTCGACGCCGACCTCAACGAGGTGTCGATCACTACTCAGCGGGCCAAGTTCCTCGACTTCTCGACCGGCTACTACGACGTCACTCAGGCAGTCGTGACAACCAAGGGCAGCGCGATCGCCAACGTGAAGACGATCGCCGGCCTGCGCAAGGCCAAGCTGGGCGCCCAGGTCGGAACTACCAGTTACGAGGCCATCGTCAGCGCGATCCGCCCGGACTCCAGGCCAGCGGTGTTCAACAGCAACGACGACGCAGTGCAGGCGCTGAAGAACGGCCAGATCCAAGGCCTCGTCGTGGACCTGCCCACCGCCTTCTACGTTGCTTCGGCCCAGCTCGACAGCGGCGTGATCGTCGGCCAGCTCCCCAGTGGACAGAGCACGCCCGAGCAGTTCGGCCTGGTGCTGGACAAGGGCAGTTCGCTGACGACGTGTGTCAGTAAGGCCGTCGACGCGCTGCGCAAGGACGGCACCCTGACCAAGCTGGCCACGACGTGGCTGTCGCAGAAGGGCGCGCCCAAGCTGTCGTGACGGCCCTGTTCAAGGCGGCTGCGGCGCCGGCGCCGGCCGTCTCGTCGCAACAGCAGGAACGCCAGGCTTACCGCGCCGGCCAGCGTCGCCGATCGGTGCTGATCTCCTCGGCCAGCTCGATCGTGCTGCTGGCCGTGCTGGTGCTGGCCACCGTGTCCTCGCCGGGCTGGCACCGGGTGCAGCAGTCGTTCTTCGACGGCGCGTCGTTCAAGTCCTCGATCCATCCGGTGCTCGTCGGGCTCCTGGTGAACGTCAAGGTGCTCGTCGTCTGCGAAGTGCTGGTGCTGATGCTCGGCCTGGGCGTCGCGGTGCTGCGCACATTGCGCGGGCCGATCTTCTTTCCGATCCGCTTCCTCGCCGCCGCCTACACCGACGTCTTCCGTGGCCTGCCGCTGATCATCCTGCTGTACCTCGTAGGCTTCGGCGTGCCCGGCCTGCGGCTGTCGGGCGTGCCCAAGGACGCCACAGTGCTCGGTGGTGCCGCGATCGTTATCACCTACACGGCCTACGTGGCCGAGGTGTTCCGCGCGGGCATCGAGTCGGTGCATCCGAGCCAGCGCGCGGCGGCGCGCTCGCTCGGGTTGACTTATGCGCAGACGATGCGCCGGGTGGTGCTGCCCCAAGCCGTGCGTAGCGTGCTGCCTGCGCTGCTCAACGATTTCGTCGCGCTGCAGAAGGACGTCGGGCTGATCTCGGTGCTGGGCACGATCATCGACGCCATTCGTGCCGCTCAGATCGAGGTGTCAGTCGACGGCAACTTCACGCCCTATGTGGTCGCCGGGCTGGCGTTCGTCGTGCTGGCGATTCCCACGGCTCGGGTCGCGGACTACATCACCCTTCGCAGCATCCGCCGACGCTCGGGCAACGCCCTTGTCTGATGTGCTGATTATCCAGAACGTGGTCAAGCGCTTCGGCGCGCACACCGTGCTCGACGGCATCGACCTGAGCGTCGCCGAGCACGAGGTCGTGGTGCTTATCGGCGCCTCGGGTTCGGGCAAGTCGACGTTGCTGCGCTGCATCAACCTGCTCGAAGTCGTCGACGACGGCGTCATCACCCTCGACGGCGCTGACATCACCGATCCGCGCGCCGACGCCGACGCTGTCCGCCGGTGCATCGGCGTCGTATTCCAGGCCTACAACCTGTTTCCGCACCTGACGGTGCTCGACAACATCACCCTGGCGCCACGGCTGGTGCACGGAATGTCGCGGCGCGAGGCGCAGGCCCGCGCGCGCGACGTGCTGGCCCGGGTGGGCCTGTCGGACAAGGCCGGCGACTATCCCGATCGGCTCTCGGGCGGACAGCAACAGCGCACCGCCATCGCGCGCGCCATCGTCAGCGCACCGCGGTTGCTGCTGCTCGACGAGGTCACCAGTGCGCTGGATCCCGAGCTCGTCGGTGAGGTGCTGACGCTGGTGAAGGAGCTCAAGAAAGACGGCATGACGATCGTGATGGCCACCCACGAGATGGGTTTCGCGCGCGAGGCCGCGGATCGGGTCTGCTTCCTCGACGGTGGCCGGGTGCTGGAACATGGCTCGCCCGAGCAGGTGCTCGGCGCGCCGCGCGAGCCGCGCACGCAGCAGTTCCTGCGCCGCATCGTCGATGCCGGCCGACTGTGAACCGCCGACCGTGACGGGCCGACCGTGACCGGCCGACCGTGAGCATGCCGACTTCGTCTGCGGACGGTTTGCCCGCGGAGCAACCGCTGCAGCTGCGGCTGATCGTGCTGCTGGGCTGCCTGGCGTCGTTCGCGCCGTTGTCGATCGATATGTACCTGCCCGCGTTGCCGCGCGTGGCGACGTCGCTGCACACCAGTTCGGCGTCGGTGCAGCTGACGTTGACGGCCTGCCTGGTCGGCATCGGAGCGGGCCAGCTGGTCGCGGGACCGTTGTCCGACAGCGTGGGCCGACGGCGTCCGCTGCTCCTGGGCGTGGTCATGTTCGCCGTCTTCTCCCTGGTCTGCGCGGTGGCGCCGACGCTGCCGCTGTTGCTGCTGGCTCGGTTGTTGCAAGCGCTGGGCGGCTCGGCAGGCATCGTCATCAGCCGGGCCGTCGCACGCGATCTGCGCAGCGGGGAGGCGCTGGCCCGGCTGTTCTCGATTTTGATGGTGGTCAACGGGCTGGCGCCGATCCTGGCTCCGATTGTCGGCGCGCAGCTCGTTCGGTTCACGTCCTGGCGGGGCGATTTCGTGGTGCTCGCGCTGCTGGGCGTGCTACTGGTCGTTGCGAGTGCTGCGATCCTGCCCGAGAGCCTGCCCCTGGAACATCGCCGACCGGGTGGCATCGCTTCCGCCGTCGACGCCTATCGCCGACTGTTGGGTCAGGGCGCGTTCCTGGCCGTTGTGGGCTCCGGCGCGCTGGCGTTCGCGGCGATGTTCACCTACATCTCGGGGTCGCCGTTCGTACTCGAGGATTCCTTCGGCTTGTCGGCCCAGACCTTCAGCTTCGTCTTCGGCGTCAACTCGCTGGCGATCATCGTCGGTAGTCGCATCCGCGTGCGCAATGCAGCGACGACGATGCGGACCGGGCTGTGGGTGATCGTGGTTGGTGCGACGTGCGCGTTGGCGGCGTTGGCGTCGGGTGTCGGGCTGCCGCTGCTGCTGGCCGGTTTCCTACTCGTGACGCTCGGTTTCGGGCTGGTCGCGCCCAACTCCGCGGCACTGGCGCTGGCCGATCATCCTGACGCGGCCGGATCGGCGGCGGCCGTCTACGGTGCGACGCAATATCTCGTGGGCGGTCTGGTGGCGCCGCTGGGCGGCCTCGGCGGCCGCCCTGTGACGGTGGCGATCGTGCTGGCGTGCTGCGCGGTCGGGGCGTTGCTGCTGGGCATGCTGGCGCTGCGGGCGCATCCTGCGGTGGCCGCGCCGATCGCCAGGACGTCAGACGCCTGACGTGATGCCGGCGGGCATGCTGTCGGGCGAGTCGGGCACGCTCTCAGCCAGGTATATGCGCTTCCACCTGAGCCGATTGCGGCGCAAGCTGTAGAGCGAGGGAAGGGAGGACGCAACGATGGGACCGGACGGCCGGGGCTTTCTGGCTGTGGTGATAGCCGTCGTCGTGCTCATCTCGGCTGCCGTGGTGCTCAAATGGAGGCGGCTGCCCGCGACCGGCTGGCGCTCGGGCGTCGTGGGGGCGGGGCTGGTGGTGACGTGTCAGGCCGGTGCCGCCGTAGTCGCGCTGGTCGCGCTGAACTGCACGGGACACTTCTACACTTCCTGGTCTGATCTTGCCGGACACAAAGTCAGCGCGGACCCGCCGCCGCTGCCCGATCACCGCCTGGTCAACGACGTCGGCGAGCAGCTCAAGCGTCAGCACCATGTGCACGGCAGCGCTGTGATCAGCTTGAAAGTTCCGATCGCAGGCAGCCACTCGATGCAGGTCGCGCGGGTCTATCTGCCGGCTGCCTACTTCGACCCGACCTACGCCCAACGCCGATTCCCGGTCGTGGAGTTGCTCGACGGGTTCCCGGGCAGCCCGCAGTCGTGGTTGCAGTCTCTGGACATGGCGCACGTAGCCGATGGCGAGGTTGCCGCCGGCCGGGCGATCCCGTTCGTCGCCGTGTTACCCGTGCAGAACTACCAGGGCGCGGCGTCGGACGGCCAGTGCCTCGACATTCCGGGCAAAGCGCAGGTCGAGACGACACTGACGACCAATGTGCGCGCGGTCGTGATCAAGGCGCTGCGAGTGGCGACAGATCGCCGTTCGTGGGCCGTGATGGGCTACTCCACCGGTGGGTATTGCGCGACAAACTTTCTCCTGCGGCGACCGGACATCTTCAGTGCCGGCGTGTCCATCGGCGGCAACGTCTCTCCCTATCAGGACACCACCACGGGCCCGGTCTTCGTGGGACGCCCGCAGCTGCGATGCCTGAACGACCCGATGTGGCGGCTGGGCCACCTGCCGGTGCCCGACGTGGCGTTGCTGATGGTCACCAGCCACGGCGACGGGCACGCATGGCGGCAGGCGCGCCAACTGCTCGCGCAGGCGCATGCGCCGATGCGTGCCTACCAACTCGACCTGGCCAATGGCGGCCACAATTTTCACACCTTCAAGGTTGCCGAGCAGGCTGGCTTCGACTGGCTGTCCGAGCAGCTGGTGGCGCCGTTGGCGGCTCCGGTGCGAGTGGACAACAATCGCATCCAGTCGGTGCCGGCATACGGCGGATCGGCGGGTACCACGCCCTCAGCCAGGAGTACGACGCCGAGCCCGTCTCCGGGCGCGTCACCGAGTGCGGCTCCAGCGGCGTTCAATTGCCCGCCGAAGTAGGTGCGAGGAGTCGCGGCACTCTGTGATGACAGATGGTCATCTGCTGTTCATCCTCTCGACGGCGCGCGAACCCCCCGACGATTGGCACGATCGCGGTGACCCTCCATCCCGAGCGCCTCGCCGGAAGTGAGCATCGACATGAGCACCGACGAACTTCACGACCACTCCCACGACCATCCTCACGACCACCCCCACTCCGAACATGATCACGTGCATCACGACGACGACGCGCCCGTGTCCGCGGCACTCGTCGAGGCGGCAAACCTCGACATCCCCGATGCCGAGCTCAGCCCCAAGGGCTTGAACCGCCGCGCCTTCCTGCGCAACAGCGGACTGTTGGGCGCGGGTGCCGCGGCCGCGTCAGTCCTCACCACGACGACGTCTGCGGCTGCGGTCACCGGTCAGCCTGGCCCCGTCAGTCGGTCCTCGGAGAACATCGGCGGCTACACCTGGCTGTCGGGCGACCACCACATCCACACCCAGTACAGCCCCGATGCCCAGTACCGGGTGTCAGACCAGGTGCGGCATGCCAACCAGAACGCGCTGGACTGGATGGTGATCACCGACCACGGCAGCGTCGCGCATGCCAAGCTCGGCGTCGAGAAGGTCAATCCCGACATCAAGCGCGCGCGTCGTCAGTACCCGGACACGCTGGTGTTCCAGGGTCTGGAGTGGAACATTCCGGCCGCCGAGCACGGAACCGTCTTCGTTGCTCCGGGACCGAACGAGGTGTCGGTTCTCAAGCAGTTCGAGAACTCCTACGACGGCGTGGTCAACAGCGCCGGGCCGAGCACGCCGGCCAACGAGGCGCTCGCGATTTCAGGGCTGGCCTACCTCACCCAGGCCGTCCGCCAGCGCAAGGTGCCCGACGCGCTGATGCTGGCCAACCACCCGTCGCGCAAGGGCATCGACAGCCCGCACGAGATCCGCAACTGGCGTGACACCGCGCCGGGCATCGCGGTCGGTTTCGAGGGTGCGCCGGGACACCAGGCCGCCGGTATCCCGATCCCCGGTCCCGCCAGCGGTCGCGGTTACTACGACAACTCGCCCAGCCCGGATTCGTTCGCCGGGTACCCGCTGGAGAGCTACCGGACGTGGGGCGGGTTCGACTTCATGACGTCCACCGTCGGCGGTCTCTGGGACAGCCTGCTGGCCGAGGGCAAGCCGTGGTGGATCACCGCGAACTCCGACTCGCACAAGATCTATGCCGACTGGGCGAAGAACCCCGTCGACAACAAGACCGACGCACCCTGGGACGCGGCCGGCGATACGTTCAACAACTTCGGGCGCTACGGCGACCCGGTCTATGCCGGTGGCAGCCAGACCAGCTACGCGGACTTCTGGCCCGGCTACTACAGCCGCACTCACGTCGGTAGCACCAGCGTGGGCTACGGCCAGGTGATGGCCGGCATTCGTGCCGGGCGGGTTTGGGTGTCCCACGGCGGTCTGATCGCCGGGCTGGACATGCGCGCCGGTGTGCGTGGGCGCAAGAGCCGGGGCACCGCGCTGGGCGGCAAGCTGCACGTCGACGAGAAGGACACCGTGACGGTGACCATTCGGATCCGGCTCGCCGACGGCCCCAACTTCGCTCAGTTCACGCCGAAGCTCAACCGGGTCGACCTCATCGCCGGCGACATCCTGGGCCCGGCGACCGACCGCGACAGCTTCACCACCCCGAACACCAAGGTGGTGCAGTCGTGGGACACCAGCTCCGCCTCGGGCATCCTCACGCTCAGCTACTCGTTCCCCAAGGTCGACCGGCCGTTCTACGTGCGGCTGCGTGGCACCGACGGCAACCGGACGGCGCCGGGTTACCTGGGTGCAGGAGTGGACCCGACGGGCCCGGCCATCGACGTGGTGGGCGACGCAGATCCGTGGGCGGACCTGTGGTTCTACTCGAACCCGATCTTCGTGCTCACGCCGAGCCCGTTGCCCTACGCCCGCAGGCGATGACCCGGTCCGACACCCTGGCTGCCGCCGCGACGGTGGTCGTCGTCGATACCGAGTTCCTCGTGCTGGCCGAGGTCGAGCACTCGTTGCTCGCCCTCGACCGGTGGGGTCTGCCCGACGATGTCACCGTCTGCACGCACGAAGTGCGTGCGGGCGTTCCGCATTACGCCGTCTCCTTGTCCTTCCGGGCAGCGCCTCAGGCAGAGCTCATCGACGCTCTCGAGCGTCACTTCCGGGCGTCGTCGGGATTGCGGCCCGCGGCGGATCTACCGAACTTGGCGCTGACTGCAGGCGATGAGCTTGCAGCGAGTCAGACTGCGAGCCGCGACGGTGGCCGCGCTGTCCGCTTCCCCGGCTGTCAACACCTCACCGGCACCCTCTCGGTAAGGGAGGCGCTGGCCGTCTCGGCGATTGAGCGTATCCATCAGCTCGGCGGCGGCGACGTCGACGACAGCGCCGAGCTGCGGACGCGCGACTTCGTGCGCCCGCGGTGGCAGCGCGGCGAGCTGGTTCTGGCGGTTCTGCCGGCGGCCGGTGGAGGGGTCGCGCCGTTCGAGGTACCGAATCCGACGCCCTGCTGCGCCGAACATCGGTAGGCGCATGCCAGCTCCCGTTGCACGCGTTGGCAGGCCGAACCAGTCGGCGCACCGAACATCGCCGGCACCCGTATCGAGGACAAGTCCAGTTCGGTCGCGAAATCGGCAACCGCCCACTACTCGACACCGGCGGCTTCAGACGCCGACTACTCCTTATCTCGCGATGAGCCAGGAAACGCAAATTGGACGTTTGCCTTGAAATGGATTACAGAGCAACACTTAACGGTTCGTCCAACTTTGCCAAATCGGCGAAGCCGTTGCACAGGCTCGGCGATAGCGAACGTGGTTGACTGATGCCCGCACGACTATGCCTCATTCGGTACTGCGACAATAGGATTGTAAGTATAAATGACAGCTACCGCAGGCTTCCTTTACTATCGCCAGCAGCGACGAGGAGGATGCGCAACCTGAGATTGGCAAGTCACAATCTTTGGTTAGCGAGGCCTTCCGCTAATTGCTCCAAGAATTCATCTGGAAGTTTCGCTTTACACCACCTATTTATCAACTCCAGGCTTGCAAGTATCGATTCGCGGTCCGGGTTGAGTGAAACGCTTTGACCAAAGAACTGCCCCGACCAGTACTCACCTACCAGCACGCTGGCACCGAAGGTACCGTGGTCGCCGTTGGCTCCGCACCGCATGTGAACTGATTCATACAGAATGCAGGACACCCATTGTTCGTCACTATGAACCGAAATCACTGCCGCGCCTTTGCCGTATACTTGGCGAATAAGGCTAACTAGTTCCATCACGTTCATCAAGCCAGCTCCTAGTTGGATGGAGGAAGCATACTTTGGGTATTCGCGTCAAACACATAACCGTTCTGGACTAAGTATTCAAACTCTTGATGCAAAGACGTGTCTTTATTTTTCAGCGTGGTTGGATCGTGTGAGAAGTCGATCGGCTTGTGAGCGTCAACGGCATCAGAAAGGAACCGCTTGTTGTATACGCTAAACATACCATCGTCGTCGAGGCCTTGTCGTTCTTTCGTAGCGTTCCAACCGTCTTTTCCGAGGTCGAAGTATGTATGGTCGGTGCCGGCTCGGTTTATGTAGTTCGTTGCTGGGTCGTCGGTGAAGCGGCCAAGCATGACGCGTTCTGCTTCTGCGTTGTGGACTGATGCGGCGAAGGTTGCTTCGTAGTCGGCTCGCGGGATGTGATGGCCAGATCCGGTGACGTAGTCGTCAGAGTTCCCCCGCGGGGTGTCACTCGTGACTGGCGAGGCGCCCGAAGCGTTGCCAGCGTCGTCGCCGCTGTCGTGGCCGGTCGGTGTGCCGGGTTCGGGCGCTGTGGGCTCGTGCCCTGCGCCGCCGCCGACTCCTCCGTTGTCATTGCCGTGGCCTCCGCCGCTAGGGGGTGCGGGTGACTGCGACGGCTGGTGGGCGCCGTTACCGGCGGTGTCGCCGCTGCGGCCGACGGCGAGGGCCGGTTCGCGTTCCACCGTGGCTGCCGCGGTTCTGCCGTCGGCGGTGAAGGTCTTGGTGGTGTTGGTGAGGCCGGACCTGTCGGCGCCACCGAATTTGGCCAGTACCGGTATCGAGGTCAGGTCCAGCCCGGTGGCGAAGTCGGCGACTTTGGGTAGTTGGGCGGCGTAGTGGAACGGGTCGGTCAGCTTGGTGAACGTCTGCATCCCGGTCTTGCCGACATCGGCTGCGATGGCCAGTTTCGACGCCTTCGCCGCGTCGCCGCTGATTTCGGCGACCTCACCGGCCTTGCCCGCCACACCGGCTTCACCGGCGCCGGGCACGGCCACGGTCAACACCGAGAACGTGACGTTGCCCAACGCTTTGGCCGGGTTCTTCTTCCACTCGTCCCAGTCGGTCAGACCTTTACCCAACGCCGTGGCGTGCTGGGCGTACCCCTTGGTACCCCACACCGCGACCCCCGCCACCGGAACCACGACCAGGGCGAGGTTCTCCATTCCCTTCCACGACGCCTTGAACGCATCCCAGCCCTCGATACCGGTCAGTGCGCCGATGCCCTTGACCGCGCCCCACGCACCCTCACCGAAGCCTTCAGCGAAATGCCAGCCGGCTTTCATCGTCTCCTTCAGGCAGCCGCCCTTCTTCTCGACGTCAGCACCCCACGGAGTCTTCGCGTCATCCGGGATCGACGCGTACCCGAACCCGGTGTTCGACTTGTCGTTCGGGTCGGTGATCACATGCCACTGCTGCCCACCGACCAACGCCTCGATCGCGTTCGCGGTCTTACGCTCAGCAGCCTGAAACGCCACCACCGTGGTGTTCACCGTGTGGATGTAGGCGTTGTTCTCATCCACCAGATCTGCGTCGAATCACTACGCCTTGCTCACTTGGAAGCGACGACTTGCCGTTATCGACGCTTGACTTTGCGGCTTCGGCAAGTTGCTGGCGCGCCACCGCCGGCCGAGCCGATCACAAACGGCACGCCCCGCGCCTTTTGGCAAGATCGTTGCACAGAAAAATCAGCAGGTTGCTCACGAAAGATTTGGGCTGATTGGGGGCTGATCCGGGATCTGCTTGTTGTGTCCAGGCTAACTCAAAGTAGGGCTCAATCCAGAAGGCGTGGTGTCGAACACCAAGCGAACGCCTAAGCCGAGAAAAAGCCTGCGATCAGATCGTCTAGCATTTCATCGGAGAGTGTCGGTGGTAAGTAATTCAGGTCGCGAACACGCTGTATGAAGTTAGACGGAAGAGGAACATGATACCGCCTAACGTAATAGGAAAGGTCGTCAGGCCAAGCCCATTGTCCATCAGTTCGACTGCTGGCCGATGCGACATCTAGTGCCGACTTGTCTAGCAAATCATCGACATGCTGGCTTGTAGCTGCTAAAACCGTCGCGGTAGACAGGTAGCGAACGATTTGCGACTCATCATCGAGGGCACCGGTCGCCAGGTGTACGGCCTCAGGGAGGGAGCCACCGTCAGGTCTGCCATGTCGTAGCTCCCTGTAGTACCCAACTAGCTCCATATTTGATCATCCTTCTTTCAAATTATAAAGGCTCAACCATTTCAAATTATAAAGGCTCAACCAGCTGATTCGGGAGTGAATCTCTGCCATGTCCCTGTATTATCCCACTGTGATGGGCCAATCGTAGTCTTCCCGTTTGAAAATATCCACAGTGTGTCTGTTGGAGCCAGAACTTCGACGTTCAGCTCATTAGCCAGATGCTGGGCTAATGTTCCTTCAGGGGCGCCAGTTGAACAACTAACTAAACGAATAGCTTCCCCTGTGTAGTCTGGTTGACTCCTAATATGCTTTGCGAGTTCGATAGCATCGGCGCGGATTCGGGAGCCGCCTGGTCCCGCGATCTCCACGAAGGATTCGGTTCCATGAAGACCGACGTCAAAGTGCGAAGGGAGGTGTGGAATCTTATCGGCGTACCGGTGAATAGGCTCGTCGGCCGGAAAGCTATTTACGTGCATTGGAGTGGCGTGCGAAGCCTCAGAGATTGGTGCTGTCGACACATTATCTCCGCCGGGCCCGCCGCTGGTGGGAGCAGGTGACTGCGGCGGTTCGGGCGTGCCGCCGCCGGCCCCCCCGCCGCTGCGGCCGCCGACGAGGGCGGGTTCCCGTTCCGCGGTGGCTGCCGCTGTCTTGACCTCACCGGTCAAGGTTTTGCTGGCGTTGGTGAGGCCGGACCTGTCGGCGGCACCGAACTTGGTCAGTATCGGTAGCGAGGACAGTTCCAGCCCGGTGGCGAAGTCGGCGACCTTGGGCAGTTGGGCGGCGTAGTGGAACGGGTCGGTGAGCTTGGTGAACGTCTGCATCCCGGTTTTGGCGACATCGGCTGCGGTGGCCAGTTTCGACGCCTTCGACGCCTTCGCCGCGTCGCCGCTAAGTTCGGCGACTTCGCCGGCCTTGCCGACCGCGCCGGCTTCACCGGCACCGGGCACGGCCACGGTCAACACCGAGAACGTGACGTTACCCAACGCTTTGGCCGGGTTCTTCTTCCACTCGTCCCAGTCGGTCAGACCTTTACCCAACGCCGTGGCGTGCTGGGCGTACCCCTTGGTACCCCACACCGCGACCCCCGCCACCGGAACCACTACCAGGGCGAGGTTCTCCATCCCCTTCCACGACGCCTTGAACGCGTTCCACCCTTCGATTCCGGTCAGCGCGCCGATACCCTTGACCGCGCCCCAGGCGCCCTCACCGAAGCCTTCAGCGAAATGCCACCCCGCTTTCATCGTCTCTTTCAGGCAGCCGTCTTTCTTCTCGAGGTCAGCGCCCCACGGAGTTTTCGCGTTGTCAGGGATCGACTCGTACCCGAACCCGCTGCTCGACTTGTCATTCGGGTCGGTGATCACATGCCACTGCTGCCCACCGACCAACGCCTCGATACCGTTAGCGGCCTTACGCTCAGCAGCCTGGAACGCGACCACCGCCGTGTTCACCGTGTGGATGTAACCGTTGTTCTCATCCACCAGGCTCTTGTCGTGATCCCACTTGTCATTGCTGGAGATTTTCGAACCGAACGCCGACGCATCGGCTTGAACCTTCTGCAGCGTGCTGACCAGCGGGCCGGCTTCTTCTGCGAAGGTTTGCAGAATGCTGACAACCTTCTCCACGTCGCCGGCGAACGAATCGCTCACCGTCGCCACCGGATCCATGGCGGCGAACAGTTGCGCGGCCTCGGGCGCCGAGTAACACGACGACAACCCCGCCCAGCTGGTTTTGATGTCCGACCCGTGCCGGCGAATGTTCGCGGCATCGGTCTTGAGCCAACCCGCCTCCACCGACAGCAAGCCGGCCATCAGGTCAGGAACCGGGATCTTGGACGAATCGATTGCGCTCTGTGCCATCACTGCATCACCGCCCGCCGACCGCCGGCCGCGCCACGCAACGTCGGCGGCGCGGCCTGTGCGGCCGTCGTTCGCGCGTTGGCCGCCATCTCGATGTTGCCCTGGGTGTAGGCGTTCACCGCCGAGATCGTGCCCCTCATGGCAGTGGAGATGTGGGTACCCATCTGGGACAACTCGGCCGAGCGACCCTGTGCGAAGTCCGACAAGGCCTTCGCCACGATGCTCTGCCCGATGGCGCTCGCGCAGGACTGCAGGTCACCGCCGAAGCTGGTGATCGCGTCCGACAGCGACGTCGCATTCGTTTCGGCCTTGACAAGTACGCCCTTCACTCCGGCCGGTCTGATGTCCCACTGCGCCACTGCGCCCCACCCTCTCTAGAAATGCTCCGGGCATGCAAAAGCCCGGCGGCCACCGACGTGCTGCCTGTGGGCGCTCAGACCATGCCGGCGACGGCCGACTTGGCCTTGGACTGCGCGGCCGTCGCGCTCGAGTCGTTCTTGCCCATCAGCGTCTTCACCAGAGCGATGATCTGGCGCACCTCGTGTGCCGCGGACTTCCACTGCATCTCCTTGGCGTGGTACTCGGCGTCTACGCCGTCGGCCTTGAAGTTGGCCATCGCGGCCTTCACCTGCGCGTCGCGGGTGTTGAGGACCGACTCCAGGTGGGAGACCACCGTGGCCAGATTGCCCTGCGTGTCCGAGGACGCAGAGGTGTCGAAGCTGTTGCGATCTGCATTGGCGCTCATGTGGAGAACCTTTCAAGTTGGTAGAACGGACGAGGTCAGGACTGCTTGCCGAAGCTGGCGGCGTTGAAGTCGGCCGAACCCATGGCGGACTTCGCGTTGTCGCTGAAGTCGGTCTGGCCCTGGGTGAAGCTCTTGTCCATGCCCGCCTGGCCGCCCAGGATGCTCGCCAGCGCCGAGTTGAGCGAGTTGGCCACCGCATCGGTCTGCGTCTTGAACTGGTCGAACGCCGCCTTGCCGGGGCCGTTGAACTTGCCCTCCAGCGGTTCGGCTGCGACGGCAAGAGACTTCACCAGGCTGCCCAGGTCTTGGTTCTGTCCCTGAGTCTGCGATACCAACGTCGACAGGGTGTCCGCGCCCATATCAAATTTCATGATTATCGATCCTTTCGGCTCGGCCGGCGCGCAAGGTTGCGCCGCTGGGCTAGTTCTACCCGGCGCACCGGGCCGGCCGATGCGCTGAAGCTGAGAATGGGTTAAGAGGGTGAGCTGGGAGACTCATGGTCAACTTCGCTGCGCGGATGAGGGACAATAGGGACATGTCGCCGTCGCCCCCACTGCAGCGCGCCGAAGCGGCGGCGTCTTTACCGCTCGGACAGCCCGGGGCCCACCCGACGATCGACGTGCTTACCGAACACCGGGCCATCCTCATCGAGCAGGCGCCGGTGCTGGGCCTGAGCGCCAGCATCAGCGACGTCATCGCCCGGGCGCGCGACGGCGGCGTGGTGCTGACGCTCATCACCCCGCCCGACACCCGATTGACACTGCCGCTACGCATGCTGGCCAGCGAAGGACTGCTGTTCTGGGCCGTGCGGACCGAGTCGGGCCAGTACTACGACGGCCTGCGGGGCTACTGCCTCACCTTCGACGGCGGCCAGTTCTTCTACGAGTCGGTGCGCGCCGATGCATTCGACGTTCCACTCGCGCCCGAGGCCTGGCAGGTCGTGATCTCTGCATCCGTCGAGCACCGGGCGTCGGCCCATACCCGCCTGGGCGGGGTGCTCGAGGTGCTGTGTCGGGAACTGACGGGCAGCCGCCCGGCCGGCTGGGGTTTGCACGAGGCCATATCCGAGCCGTGGAACCGCGACGCGTTGACGGCCGTAGCGCGCCGGAGAATGCCCGGCGACACCCGGCTGCTCGCCGTCGGCGCGCACGCCTCCATGATCGCCAGCACCGTGGCCAGCCGCACCGAACGCGGTGTGGAGGAGGTAGTCGACTGTCTGATCAATGTCGGGCCGCTCACCCGCCCGATCGAGGACGTGGCCACCGCCGTGCGTTCCGCGCTGAGGACTGCGGCAGCCCAGGAGATCATCGGCTATGCCATCGCGCGGCTTCGCCCGGGCCGAGCCGACCTCACCGAGCCGGCTCGGGTGCGCGCCCTACCCATCGCGTTGGCGATCGTCGTGGGCCCTCGGGCGGTCAAAGCGCTGGGACGCGAGCGGTTTCTGCGCCCGGGCATGCCTCGGGCTGTCGAGGTCGGACGTCCGCGGGTGCCCGGCCTGCTGGTAGAACTGGGCCGCGACGGCGCCGACGGATGGAAGCAGCTGTCGTATCTGGTGGACGAACTCGGCCCGCAACGGCTGCGCGCGGTCGCACCAGGTTTCGACGAGCAGCTGACGCCCGACGGGCCGGCGGCCAGTACGGCCCCACCGTTGCCGGCCGCTCCGATATCGCCTCGTCCTCCTTCGACCCTGCCGGCTTCGACCTCGGCGGCCTCGCTGGGTCGCCGCGTTCCGCAACCGGCGACGTTCGCCGCAGAGAAAGGAGACGGGCATGGCGCGTGACACCGATGCCGCCCTGTTGGAGTCGGTGCGCGTTCGGCGCCGCCGACTGCGGGAGGCGTTTCTCTACGGTTCGCTGCGCACCCGCCGCACCACGGCCGACACTATGCGCCGACTGATGATCAGCCTCGTGCTCGCCGCGATCGCCTGCGCGGTCTGCGCTGGGATCTCCTTCGTCAAGGCCCACATCCACGACGTCACCAACTCACTTCCAGCGGCGCCGGCGAGCATTGTGCAGACCTCGACGTCAGCCACACAGCAATGACCACCGTCGCAGGGGCCGATCTCGGCGACCCCGTCGGCTACAGCCGGGTGACATTGATCGGTGAACGCCGCCGCGCCGACCTGGTGCTGCCCTCCGCAGAGCCGGTGGGCGCCCTGCTGCCCGAGATTCTGGCCATCCTCGACGAGGGCTTCGGGGGCCCGCCGCGTCGCATCGCGGTGGCCACGGCGGCGGGCAACCTGCTCTCGCCCGACTTGACGCTGCACGAGGCCGGAGTGGTCGACGGCGCCGTACTGCGGGTGGTCACCGAGGACGAGATCCCTCCGCCCCCTGTGGTCAACGACGTCACCGAGGAGACCGCCAGCGACCTGGAACGCCACCCGGGCCGGTGGACCCGATCGGCGCGGATGGCAACCACTGCCACGCTGGCCGCGGCGGTGGCGGCCCTAGGTGCGGCCGAACTGGTGATCGGTGAGTCGGCTGGGCGTGCTTTTGTGCGGCTGGTCATCGCCGCTGCGGTGTGCTGGGTGCTGGGTCTGACCGCGGGCCTACTCCGGCTGCGCTGGGTCGGGGTGGCCTGGATCGCGTGCGGCTCGGTGCTCGCCGCCGGGCTGGCCGTCGTCGGCTCGGATGCCCACCGGTGGACCACCGTCGATCGAATCGGTGCACTGCTGGCCGCCGGCTGGGCCGGGGTCGGTCTGGTAGGGCTCATCACCCGCCGCCGCGGGCCAGGGCTCGGCGCCGTCGTCGGGCTGGCCTTCGCGGCGCTGTGGGTCGTGTTGCGGCACTCGCCGTTGCACTCCTACGAGGCCGACGCGATCGTCGCCGTTGTCTCGGTCGTGGTGCTCGGCCTGCTGCCCCGCTGGGCGCTGAACTTCTCTGGGCTCGCGTCCTTGGACGACCGACGCCTGGCCGGTGACCAGGTCCCGCGGCGGGCGCTGGAATCGTCGCTGTTGATGGCGCACACCGGTCTGGTGTGGAGTTCGATCGCGGTGGCCGGCGCCTTCGGCATCGCCGGCGCAGCACTTGCCGCGAGTGACAAGGCGTGGGCGTTGGGGCTCGCCGGTGCCGGCGGGCTGGTAGTCGTCCTGCGGGCTCGGGTTCTGCCGCTGACGGTCGAGGTCGTGGCGAGCCTGGCTGCTGCCGCCGCCATCGTCGCGATGCTGGAGTTCGAATGGCTGGACAACGGTAATCGGCTCGCGCTCGCACTCGGCTCTACTGCGGTGCTCGCGGTGCTGATCATTGCCTCGATGGCGTTCGACCCGCCGGCTCACATCCGCGCCCGGATGCGAGGACTGGCCGACCGTGCCGAGGCTCTCGCCGTTTTGTCGCTGATTCCCCTGCTCGTCGGCATCTTCGGCGTGTACGGCCGCTTGCTCCACACCTTCTGAGACGACGCCCACGGAAATGAACCCAGACGAAACTCGGGCAGAACGCGGCGTGGCTGACTCCGGCCAGATCGGCGCGGCAGAACGCGGCGGAACCGGCTGGAACGCCCAGGTCGTCGGTGAACTCAGCGGTGCCCCCGCCCCATCGGGCGGCCGGCACGCACACCCCGAGGAAGGATCCACCTCCGAGGCCACTTCTGCCGCGCCGGTGCCCGACGAGCCTGAGATGGGTGTGGCGCCGCCGACGGCACCTGCGCCGTCTTCGACACCCATGCATTCCGTGGCGCCGATCGACTTCGCCCGTCCGCTTGACACAGTGAACGACGATGTCGTCCGCTCCGAGTCGACCCCGCCGGCGCCCTCCGCCGCTGCGCCAGCTGAGCCCGCGACCCCTGAACTCGGAATCCGGCAACCGCCGAGATCGGCGAGTTACAGCGTGGGGCGCCGGTTGGGCCGCACGATCCGCGACGTTGCCGGGATCAATGCCAGTCGCGAGTTGCGCGAGTACGTCGAGCTGCACCGCCAGCTGACCGCGGCGGTCACGTCGTCGCGGCGGGTGGCAGTGATGGCAGCCTCACCGGCGCAGGGCTCGACGACGGTCGCGGCCCTGCTGGCCACGGCGTTGGCAACCCGGCGGCTGGACCCGGTGCTGTTGGTCGACGCTGCGGCCGGCACGTTCCGCCCGTCGCTTCACCACATCTTCGGAGCGAGCCCGGTGCGCACGATCGATGAGCTGGCCACGCGCCCAGCCCGAATATCGGCGCGCGACGATTTTGCCGGGCAGCTGACGCCGTTGGGCAAGGACATGTGGCTGATCCCGGCCGACCACGCCGGGCCGACCTACGGCCGGAACGCTCCGGCCGTCGGCACCTACGTCAATGCCGTCAACCCGTTCATCCGCTACTTCGACATCTCCGTGACCGATCTGAGTGCCACACCGCAACCGGAGACCGCCGACCTCGTCCTCAACCGGGCGCACGCGCTGTGTCTGGTCACCTCGGCAACCCAGTCCGGCTTCGACTGGGTGACCACCCGGCTGATGGAACTGCGCGACACCATGGGCACGCCATGGGCCGGACGCACCATCGTCGTGGTCAACCACACCGAACCGGTCGTCGGACGCCCGCAGTGGCGGCGCGGCACGTTACGTAGTCAGCAGGGCATTCCCATTGTCACGCTGGCCCACGATCCCGAATTGACGGTCGGATTTCCGTCCCGCCCCAAGAGCCTGAGCCCCGCGACGCACCTGGCCGCGATGCGCATGGCTGCCGACGTGCTGGGCACTGCGATGCCGGTGACGACCTCGCTCGGCACGACCGCGACGGTTCCGGCATGAAAGGTTATTCGTTATGACAACCCGGTTGGTGCACCGCCCGGCGCGTAGCGTCCGTCCGGCCCCGCCGCCAGCACCCACGACGTTGGGAGCGCCGCCGGTGCTGCCCGACAGCATCACCGGAGGACCGGTGATGCAGTCGCTGCTGCCGATGATCGGGGCGATGTCGTCGATGACCATGATGGTGACGCTGCGTCGCAATCCCATCATGGTGGCAGTCGGTGCGCTGGTGATGGTGGCCGCGCTCGTCGGTGGGCTGGTGATGGCGTTCGGCAACCGGGCGCAGGGCAACCGCACCCGGCGCCTGCACCGGGAGCGCTACCTCGACTACCTCGAAACGCTGTCCGAGCAACTGCTGGCCGTGGAGACGCAGAGCCGTCAGCTGGCGCGCGTCGTCGACCCGGACCCGGCGTCGCTGCCCGGAGTTGTTCGCGATCCGGCTCGGCTGTGGGATCGCCGCCGCGCCGATTCGGACTTCCTGCGGGTGCGCCTGGGCACCGGCACCGTGTCGTGGCGCGAGATGGCGGTGCCCGACAACGGCAGCCCGACCCAGCCCAGCGACGAGTTCATGGTGTCCGAGGCTGCCGCGCTGGCTCAGCGCTACCGCGCCACGCCCGGGCTTCCGCTGCTGGCCGATCTCGACAACGCCGGCGACGTCTCGATCGTCGGACCGATGCAGGCGACCGCGCGCGTCGCCCGGGCGCTAATGGCGCAGGCTGCCGTCTTCCACGCCCCTGATGACGTCGCCTTCGCCCTCGTCTGCGGTCGGGAGACCTTGGCCGAGTGGGACTTTCTGACCTGGTTGCCGCACATCATCGACGACGATCTGCGCGACGGGCCCGTCGGTGCCCGCCGCGTTGCACCCGACATGACGACGTTGAGCCGGCTGCTCAACGGGGATCTGTCCGCCCGCGCGCACGTCGCCGCCGAGGCTCGCAGGGGTTTGGGCGGCAGCGACATTGCGGCGCTGGCCAAGCGGCTGCTGGTCCTGTCCGACGCGCGCGGTGCCGTGGCTGAGCATCTGCCGTTGCCCGATGCAACCCTCAGCGCCGCCGCGGCGGGCATCACGGTGCTGCACCTGGTGTCTGACCGGTTGCAGGAGCCCAGTGACGTCGCGTTGCGGATCACGGTGGACGACGACGGCATCGCCGTGCTGGAAGACCTGCGCGACCCGCTGCGCCCGGTGCGGTCCTCCGGATCAGTCGACGACGCCCCGCCCGGGCTGGTTCTGGGTCTGGCGCGCGCGTTGGCGCCCCTGCGGCTGTCGACGTCGACGATCGAGGAGCAGGCGCAGATCGGTTCGGTGGACACCGCGACGTTGCTGGGCATAGGCGACATCGCCGATCTCGACCTGGCGCAGGCATGGGCCGCGCGTTCCGAACGTGACTTCCTGCGGGTACCGATCGGCGTCGACGACGCCGGCAACCCGCTGCTGCTCGACCTGAAGGAGTCAGCCCAGCTGGGCATGGGCCCGCACGGTCTGTGCGTGGGTGCCACCGGTTCGGGCAAGTCCGAGGTTCTGCGCACGCTGGTAGCCACGCTGGCCGCCACCCATCCGCCCGAGCAGGTGTCGATGGTGCTGGTCGACTACAAGGGTGGAGCAGCGTTCGCGCCGTTCAAGGGCATGCCGCACATCGCGGGCCTGATCGACAACCTTGCCGACGAACCCGGCCTGGTCCGTCGCGCTCACGCCAGCCTCAACGGCGAGGTGGTGCGTCGGCAGCGGATGCTCAAGGACGCCGGCAACCTCGCCCACATCGACCAGTACGCCGACCTGCGGCGCTCGGATGCCACCCTGCCGGCAATGCCCCACCTGGTGATCGTCATAGACGAGTTCGGTGAGCTCATCGCCGCCGAGGAAGACTTCATCGAACTGTTCCTGACGATCGGGCGGATCGGGCGGTCGATCGGCGTGCATCTGCTGCTGTCCAGCCAGCGCATCGAATCGGGCAAGTTGAAGGGCCTGGACACCTATCTTTCCTACCGCTTGGGACTGCGGACGTTCTCGGAGGCGGAATCGTCGATCGTGCTCGACACCCCCGACGCCTACTCGCTACCGCCGCTGCCGGGTTACGGCTTCCTGAAGGTCGACACCAGCATCTACACCCGCTTCCGCGCGGCCTACGTCTCCGGTGCGGCGGTTCGCTCTCTCGACGAGAAGGCCGGCGGCGGACCCGAGCGGCGAGTGCTATGCATGCCGCCGTACTTCGGCGTGCTCGCTGCCAACGACGCCCAGGCGCCGTCGAGCGACATCGTCACGCTGCCCGAGCGCACCCTGGATACGACGCTGCTCGATGCCCTGCTCGAGCACATCGACGGCGCCGACGTCGAACCGGTCCGCACGGTGTGGCTGCCGCCACTGCCGGCCGCCATCACTTTGGACCAGGTGGCCGGGGCGCCCACCGTGGTTGCCGACCGTGGTCTGCAGCTGCCGCTGGCATCGCAGGTGCTCCGCGTTCCGGTCGGGGAGCTCGACGACCCGGCGCGCCAGCGCAAGCATCCGTGGCTGGTCGACCTGACCGCCGCCGGTGGCCACCTCGCCGTCATCGGCGGGCCGCAGTCGGGCAAGACGACATGGCTGCGCACCTTCGTGGCCGGGTTGGCGCTGACCCATACGCCGCAGCAGGTGGCCGTCTACGCGATGGACCTTGCCGGCGGCGGCCTGGCGCCGCTGCGAGAGTTCCCGCATGTCGGCTCCGTGGCGGCGCGCACCGATCGAGAACGCCTGGGCCGCACCCTCGACGAGCTGCTGACGATGCTCGCCGAGCGCGAGGACGTGTTCCGTGAACACAGCATCGACTCTCTCGACGCTATGCGCGCCGCGCACGCGGCCGGTGAACTGCCCGAGCTCCCGACGGCCGATGTGGTGCTGGTGATCGACGGTGCCGGAGCCATCAAGCTCGACTTCGACGAGCTGGACGACCGCTTCGCCGACCTGCTGAACCGTGGCCCCAGCTACGGCATCCACGTGGTGGTCAGCGTGCTGCGCTGGAACGACCTAAGGGTGGTGTTGCAGCCGGCGTTCGGCACCAAGATCGAGTTGCGGCTCAACGACGCCGGCGACTCCGTGATCTCGCGCAAGCTGGCCGCAACCATCAGCGTGGCAACTCCTGGGCGCGCCATCACCGACGCCGCGCTGGTGGCGCAGACTGCACTCGCGCGCGTCGACGGGCAGGTGGACGGCGGCAGCGGCACCGAGGCCGTCACCGAGCTCGGGCGCGCCGTCGCACAGGCCTGGCGCGGTCAGCGCGTGCCGGCGGTGCGGGTGCTGCCGGTCCTGGTGGAAGCGCCGTCGATGCCCGACGCGGTGGAGGAGCCCGACGGTGTTCCGATCGGGGTCGCAGAATCCACGCTGTCGCCGGTGCTGATCAATCTGTTCGGCAAGGATCCGCACCTGATCGTGCTGGGCGACGGTGAGTCGGGCAAGACGTCGTTGCTGCGCGGCATCGCCCGTGGCCTGATCGAGCGCAACAGTAGCGACGAGCTCGTCCTGGCCGTCTATGACCCGCGGCGGGGGTTGACCGAGTTCGCCGACGGGCCGCACGTAGGCGGTTACGCCGCCAACAGCCGGTTGGCCGGCGGTCTGACCGCCGCCATCTGTACGGAGCTGGCAAAGCGGATGCCCGACGACGTGATCGACCCCGCGGCGCTGCTGACCGACCGGGGTTGGGAGGGACCGCAGATCGTGCTGCTCGTCGACGACTACGACGTGCTCACCGCTGCTGGTCAGGCACCACTGGAGCCCTTCGCGCCGTATCTGCCTTCGGCGCGCGACATCGGCCTGCACGTGGTGGTGAGCCGGCCGGTGGCCGGCGCATCCCGGGGCATGTGGGACCCGGTGATCTCCCTGATCCGCGACACCGGCGCCACCGGGGTGATCCTGTCCGGAGACCGGGCCGAGGGTCAGCTCGTCCAGGGCGTGTACGCCGCTCCGCAGCCATCGGGTCGAGGCGTGTTCGCCCGACGGGGCGAGGCGCGGCAGTCCATCCAGCTGGCGCATTTCGAGCCGGCTCCGTCAGCGGTGCTGGCGGCCGTCTCATGACCGTGACCATGGTGGTGTTGGCCCGGGCGCAGCCGGGCAGCGACGTCCTGGTCAACGCGTTGCTGGCGGCCGGCCCGCAGTTGCGCGTCGGCTCGATCGGCCACGGTGTGGCGCTGCAGCTGTTCGACGACGAAGCAACGTTGGCCGTCACCGTCGAGGTGCCGTCGCTGATCCAGGTTCCCGGCGAGGCCCAGCGGCTGCTTGGCGTATCGAGTGAGCCCGAGGTGCCCTACTGGTGGATCGACCTGCGCCGTCCGACGTCGTCCGACGGCGGGCCGGCCCACCGGCTGGCGACCTCGTTGGCTGAGCAACTCGACGGCATGGTGTGGTCGAGCACCAGCTGACCGCAGCGAATCGGTAGCCGCCCGAAACGAGTGCAGCGTTGACCACCGCATAGGTGGCAAACGCTGCACTCGTTGAGTGCTACGCCAAGGCCGCCGAGACGATCTGGCGGCCCTCGTCCTGGATCTGGGCCAGATGCTCAGGCCCCTTGAACGACTCGGCATAGAGCTTGTAGACGTCCTCGGTGCCCGACGGGCGAGCGGCGAACCAGCCGCTGTCGGTGGTCACCTTCAGTCCGCCGATCGGTGCGCCGTTGCCCGGCGCCGTGGTGAGCCGGGCGGTGATCTGGTCGCCGGCCAGCGTCGTCGCTGACACCTGCTCGGGCGACAGCTTGGCCAGTACCGCTTTCTGCTCGCGGGTGGCGGGGGAGTCGACGCGGGCGTAGGCCGGATCGCCGAAGCGCACCGTCAGCTCGCGGTAGTGCTCGGAGGGCGATGCGCCGGTGCGCCCGGTGATCTCCGAGGCCAGCAACGCCAGGATGATGCCGTCCTTGTCGGTGGTCCACACCGAGCCGTCACGCTGCAGGAACGACGCGCCCGCGCTCTCCTCGCCGCCGAAGGCCACCGAGCCGTCGAGCAGGCCCGGCACGAACCACTTGAATCCGACCGGCACCTCCAGCAGCCGCCGGTTCAGCGAGGCGGCCACCTTGTCGATCATCGACGAGCTCACCAGCGTCTTGCCGATCGCTGCGTCCACCGCCCAGCCGGTGCGGTGGGAATAGAGGTAGTTGATGGCCACGGCGAGGTAGTGGTTGGGGTTCATCAGCCCGCCGTCGGGGGTGACGATGCCGTGGCGGTCGGAGTCGGTGTCGTTGCCGGTGGCGATGTCGAAGTCGTGCTGGCGCGCGATCAGAGACGCCATCGCCGACGGTGACGAGCAGTCCATCCGGATCTTGCCGTCCCAGTCCAGCGTCATGAACCGGAACGTCGGGTCCACGTCGGGATTGACGACGGTGAGATCGAGCCCGTATCGCTCGCCGATCTCGCCCCAGTAGGCGACCGACGCGCCGCCCAATGGGTCCGCGCCGATGCGGACGCCGGCTCCGCGGATGACGTCCATGTCTATGACGCCGGCCAGCGCGGTGACGTAGTGGTCGAGGAAGTCGTAGCGCTGCGTCGTGTCCGCGTTGAGCGCCTGGCGGTAGGAAACCCGGTGGACGTTGCGGACCGCGTCGCCGTCGGCCGACATCAGCTCGTTGGCCCGGTCCTGGATCCAGTTGGTGATGTCGGTGCCCGCGGGCCCACCGTCGGGGGGGTTGTACTTGAATCCGCCGTCGCGGGGCGGATTGTGCGACGGCGTGATGACAACGCCGTCGGCCCGGCTCGGGTCGCTTGCGGGGCGGCCGGCGTTAGCAGCCAGAATGGCCCGCGAGACCGCCGGAGTGGGGGTGTAGCCGCCGCGCGAGTCGATCATCACGACGACGTCGTTGGCCGCGAACACCTCCAAGGCCGAGGCCATCGCGGGCTCGCTGAGGGCGTGGCTGTCCGCCCCCAGGAACAGTGGCCCGCCGATTCTCTGGCTGGAGCGGTAGTCGCAGATCGCCTGGGACGTGCAGACGATGTGGTCCTCGTTGAAGGCGACGTCGAACGCCGATCCCCGGTGCCCCGAGGTGCCGAAACTGACCCGTTGAGCCGGATCGGTGGCGTCGGGATGCTCGGTGTAATAGGCGGTGACTAGCTTGGCGACGTCGACGAGGTCGGCGGCGGCAGTGGGTTGTCCGGCGCGGTTCGGATCGGCCATGGCGAACATCTTCGCACCCGCCGGCGCACCACCGGGTGGGAGCGTCGACCGATCAGGTGCCAGGCAAATCTCCCGCCAGCCGCCCGGTGGAACCCTTTACGCCGGCCGGCCGGTCTGGTGAGGTATGGGCCGGACGATCGTGCGGTGCGTGCAGAGCGTGCGGGAGGCGGCGGTGGACATCGACAGCGCTGCCGCCGCCGACGCAGACAACGCCGCTGCTTCTGGCGCCGCTGCGGCCGAGGCCGAGTTCGACGCCTTCGTGCGCGCCACGTCGAACACCCTGCACCGCACCGCATACCTGCTCACTGGCAGCCGAGCCGGCGCGCAGGACGCGGTGCAGAGCGGGCTGACCCGGGTCTATCTCGCTTGGAACCGGCGCGCCGAGTGGGGTAACCGCGTCGCCTATGCGCGACGCTGCGTCGTCAATGTCGTGCTGGCCGACCGGGCGCGGGCGTGGAGCGGGGAGCTGCCGACGTCCGACGTAGCCGAACGGCTGTCGAGCGGGGACGACGCTGCTGGCGCTGACGATCGGGACGCGCTGCGCCGGGCGCTGCGCACGCTGCCCCCGCGCCAGCGCACCGCCGTCGTGCTGCGCCACTACCTGGATCTGTCCGAAGCCCAGACCGCCGCCGAGCTCGGTTGCGCGCTCGGAACCGTCAAGAGCCTCACCGCCCGCGGGCTGCTCGCCCTGCGCGCCGAGCTGGAAGGCACATCGTGATCAGCGACAGCGAGATCGCGCGCCGCCTGCACGAGCTGGCCGACGCCGGCGGGCCGTGGGACGACCCGCTGCCCGCGATCCGGCGGCGGGCGGTGAACGCCGACGGTGCAGACGCTGCTGGAGCCAACGGCGCGAGCAACGTGCTTCAGCTGCCGATGCGTGCCGACGAGTCCGCTTCCGATCCAGACTCCGAGTCGCCTATCTCTGGCACGCGCGGCATCGGTGGATTGATGTCGGGGTCGGAGCCAACGGCAACTGCCGACGACCCGGGCGGCGAGGATGACGATTCCGCGACCGGCTGGGACGCCAAGGTGCTCCGTCCGGATAGGCGCCGCTTCGGTTGGAAGGTTCCCGCGGCTGCCGCCGCGGTGGTGGCAGGCATCAGCGGGATAGTCGGCCTGGCCCGGCTCATCCCAGCTTCGGATTCGACGAAAAGCTCCTCGAGCGCCGACTCCAGCTTCATGACGAGCGCCGGCGGTGCCCAGGTCAACCCGACATCTGCAGCAGCGAGTTCCGCAGCGGCCGCCGCATCCCCGGCGGCGGGCTCAGGATCGGCCGGCTCAGCCTCGGCGTCCGTGGCCGGCTCTGCGGCGGCTTCTTCGCGGACGGGGGCTTCGAGAGTCCCTGGCTTTGCCGCCCTGAGCTGCAGTCCGTACGTCAGACGCATTGGGACGGTGAAGCTCACTGCACCGGCGCAGGTGCGCGCCGGCAGCAAATTGTCCGTCGCCGTTTCCGTCGCTGCGAACCTGCGCCGACCGGCGGGCGAGGTCGAGATCTACGTCGTCGACGCGCGCAGCGATGCTGTCGTCGGTGCGCTGCGCGGCTCAGTTTCCTCGGTTACCCGGTCACCGGTCGGCCTGCGTGGAACGTTGCAGCGCTGGTCGTGCGCAGACGGCATTGCCCCGTCGCGGTCGTCGGCCATAGGTCGGGCGCTACCGCCCGGGTCGTACCGCCTGGTCGCCGTACTTCTGCCCGCCGATGGAGCGGCGCCCGTCGTCAGCTCGCCGGTACCGATCCACATTCTGTCCGCCAGCAAGTAGCCACGTAGTCAGCAGGAGCCGTCATGATGTGCAGCGCAACGAACCGCAGCGCAATGGTCCGCAAAGCAATGATCCGCAGCGCAATGATCCGCGCAACCGGCATCGGGGCCGTTGTGCTGCTGGGGCTAGGCGGACTGGGCGCCTGCACCGGCGGCGACTCCTCGAAGTCGTCGTCGGACGCGGGTTCATCGGCCGCTGCCAGCGGCGGCTCCGTTGCGGCCGGTGGAGCGCAGCGCCAGGCCGCGGGTGCCGGTACTGCATCTGCTGCGGCTCTTGCCAAAGGACCGGCCCGCGCAGTGGTGCGCACCGCGTCGCTGTCGATAACGGCCAAGAACGTCGATACCGCCGCCGATGGCGTGACCCGAATTGCGGTCGAGCAGGGCGGTCGGGTGGACGCCGACGAACGGTCGGGCGCGGGCACTGACCGCAGCGCGTCGCTGACCGTACGGGTCGATCCGGCGCATCTGGAGACCGCGATGACGCTGGTCGACGCGCTGGGCACGGAGAACGACCGCTCGCTCAAGGCGCAGGACGTCACCCAGACCAAGGTCGACACCGACGCGCGCGTCAAGGCGCTCACGACGAGCGTCAATCGCCTGCGGGTCCTCATGAGCCACTCCGCCACCGTCGGCGACCTGCTCGGCGTCGAGACCCAGCTCAGTACCCGTGAAGCCGAGCTGCAGAGCTTGAAGGCGCAGCAGACAGCACTGGTCGGGCAGGTGGCGCTGGCGTCGCTGACAGTCGACCTGCACGCGACGACGCCGCCGGCGGTGAGGGCCCGTACCGGCGTGCATCCCACCGGTTTCGGCGCAGCATTCGGCTCCGGAGTGCACGCGGTGGCTGTGGGCCTGCGGCTGCTTGCGGCTGGCCTGGGCTACGCGCTGCCGGTGCTTGTGCCGCTCGCGCTGATCGTTCTGCTCGCCTGGCGGTTGCGGCGGCGGCCGGGTGCAGGAGTTCCCGCGGCGGCACCTGGCGTCCCCCCGGCGCCGGCTGCCCAGGAGCGGGATTCTGTTGACGCGTGAAGCGTGCGTGCTTGCTGGCACTGAAGCCACGTCGCTTCAGGGCTCGGACACCGACCGAACCGACCCGCCACGGGTCGCTCCCGCCTATGCTCGCACCCGTGGCGCCGATCGCGGGAGCGGTACTCGCCGCCGGCGCCGGGCGCCGCATGGGCGGTCCCAAAGCCACCATCGAGTCAGGTGGGGAGCGCCTGCTGGACAGCGCGGTTGATGCGTTGTTCGCGGCTGGGTGCGATCCCGTCCTTGCCGTCGTGCGACCAGGCACCACACCGCGCCTCGGGCAGGCGGTCGTCAATGCCGACCCGTCTCGCGGGATGCGGTCTTCGCTCGAACTTGCTGTCGACGCCGCGGAAAAGGCTGGGCCGGTCGGAGCTCTCGCCGTCGTCCTTGTCGACGTGCCCGACCTCTTGCCCGACGCAATCCGGCTCGTCATGAGCTCGTGGCGACCAGGCCGCATCGCCGTCGGAACTCACGGCGCGCAGATCGGCCACCCCATCGTGATGAGCCCTCTTCTGTGGCGGGCAGCCGTGGGTCAGGCCGGTCCCGATGAGGGCGCTCGGGCCTTCCTGCGGGCACGAAGCGACCTCGTCGACCGCATCGCCATCCCGGGCGACGGGACCGATCTGGACACGCCTGCCGACCTCGAGCGCTGGCGCATATCGACTGGCAGGCAATGAAGTCACCTCCGATGGACGCGGACTTGATGCGGTCTCAGAGCAACTTGTCGGGTGTGATGGGAAGATCCCGGACACGCTTTCCGGTTGCGTTGAAAATTGCGTTTGCGATCGCCGCGGCGCCGCCGACGAGACCCATCTCGCCGATGCCCTTCAAGCCCAGCGGATTGGCGATCAGATCTGGCTCTTCGAGCCAGATCACGTCCATCTGGTGCGTGTCGGCATAGACAGGCACGTGGTAGTCGGCAAGATCAGCCTGTATCCACTTGCCGTTGCGGGGGTCCAGCGCATTTCCCTCCATCATCGCCATCCCGATGCCCATGGTCACCGCGCCGATGTATTGGCTCCGTGCGAGTTTCGGGTTGATTATGCGACCGCAATTCATCACGCTGAGGAAGCGGCGCACCTGCGTCACGCCCAGGTCCGCATCGACTGCCACCTCGCAGAAGTGGGCACCGTAGGAATTCATCGAATACTGCTTCATCGTCTCCTTGCTGGGAGAAGCCTCTGCAGTTGCCTCAACGGAAGCTCGGCCGATACTTAACAGGATCGCGGCCAGATCAGCCGCTGTCGAGGTATCGCCTGTATCACCCAGTTGCGCCTTCGCCTGCTCGCAGGCTTCTTTAATGGCTGCCCCCACCCACATTGTCGTGGTGGATCCACCCGTCTGCATTACCGGCGGCAGGTCAGAATCGGCGTACTCGAATGTTATGTCTTCGTATCGCACGCCCAGGGCGTCGGCGGCAATCTGCCTGGCCGAGGTCGAGATGCCGTTACCGAAATCGTGGGTCGAGCTCTGGACGAGAATCGAGCCATCGGCGCCGATACGACAGCGCGCTTGGCACGGGCTCCCCTTCATCGGGTAGGTCGCCGTCGCGTAGCCGACTCCGATCAGCCAGTTACCTTCCCGCGTTGAGCGAGGCGCCTGTCGCCGTCGGCTCCAACCGAACGCCTCGGCCCCGGTGTCGATGCTCTGAAGCAGCCGCCGACACGAAAAGGCTCTACCCGTCATCGGCTCACGATCGGGCTCATTGATACGGCGCAGTTCCAGCGGGTCCATGTCGAGCTTGAAGGCGAGCTCATCCATTGCACATTCTTGGGCATACATCCCGGACGTCTCGCCAGGCCCCCGCATGTTCGTCGGCTGCGGCTCGTTGAGATAGACGATCTGCTGCGCCATCCCGCGATGAGGTGCTGCGTACATTCCGTGCGTCAGTGTGGTGAACGCCTCGATGAACGGATCAGTGGCCGAACACGAAGAAAAGCCTTCATGAATTATTGCCTCGATGCCACCGTCCTGCCGGGCTCCGATTGCGAACCGTTGTAGCGTCTCTGGACGGTGCCCGCTCGTGTAGGTCACCTGCCGGCGGGTGAGAAGCAACTTGACCGGGCGTCCTGTTTGCTGCGCGCACATGGCCGCCAGCGTGACGTGCGGGCGTACTGCGCCCTTGCTACCGAAAGCACCGCCGACGAACTTGGCGCGAACGTGCACTTTCGCGTCGGGGATACCGAACGACTGCGCAAGGTTGCGCTTCACGCCCTGTACGAAGCGTGTCGTCTCCTCAACGAACAGCTCATCGCCGCGCCACCGCGCAGTTGTGGACTGCATTTCCATGGCATGGTGATTCTCGATCGGAGTCGAATAGGTCTCGTCTATTTTTACGTCCGCGCGCGCCAGTGTGCCCTCTGGATCGCCGTCGATCACGGTGATCGGCTCGCCTGCAAAAGATGCCGGTGTCACCGCCTTGTCGAGGTTGGGCCGCAGGCCGATGAGAGGCCTCTCGACTGCGTAGGTCACGGCAACCAGATCGGCGGCCGCCTGCGCCTGCTCGAATGATTCAGCGACTACTACGGCCACGATCTGGCCCCGGAAGTGGATCTCGTCGGACTGGAGCGGCAGCACGCTCGAAGCGGTGTTGGTGGAGACCTCGTTGGGTTTTGCCGGTTGTTTTTTGGTCGGGTCGAAAATGTCGGCGGGCTTGTTGACCCGCATCGCGTTGTGCGAGGTCAACACCTTGATCACGCCGCCGGCCGACTCCGCCGAGGTCGTGTCGACTGCGGTGATGCGTCCTTTCGCGATCGAGCTACCGACGAACACTGCATAGGCCATCTGTGCTGCGGAGAAGTCTGCGGAGTATTTCGCACTACCGGTCACCTTCAATCGGGCGTCGGCGCGGTCGTGCGATCGGCCCGATTCGGCCTGCTTTGCTTCGAGTCGCACGGGTTCAGCCTCCTGTGCCTTGCAGCGATGTTTCCAGTGCCCGGACCAGAAGTCGCTGACCGAGTTCCACCTTGAAGACGTTGTCGCGCAGAGGCTTCGCTCTGCTCATCTCCGCGTCCGCGGCCGCTTCGAAGTTGGCTGTCGTTGCGACCTGGCCGACGAGGCGCCGTTCGGCCTGCTCGGCCCGCCACGGTTTGTGTGCCACGCCCCCCATCGCGAGGCGAACGTCTTTTATCAGCCCGCCCTCAATTTCCAGTGCCGCCGCTACCGAGACCAACGCGAATGCGTAGCTTGTGCGCTCGCGCACCTTCAGATAGCAGGAGTGAGCCGCCAGCCCGTTCATGGGCAGCTCGACGGACGTGATCAGCTCGCCCTGGCGCAACGTGTTGTCGACATCTGGCCGGTCGCCAGGCAGCCGGTGATACTGGGCGAAGGGAATTAGACGCTCGTTCCCGTCGGCGTTTCGCACCCTGATCATGGCGTCCAGGGCGATGAGCGCGACGCACATGTCACTGGGATGGGTCGCCACGCACTCCGAGGACCACCCCAATATTGCGTTACCCCGGTTGATGCCGTCGATTGCGCTGCATCCCGAACGGGGATCGCGCTTGTTGCAAGGAAGCGTCGGATCATAGAAGTAGGAACAGCGCGTGCGCTGATTCAGATTGCCGGCCGTTGTCGCCATGTTCCGGATCTGCGCGCTTGCACCGGCGAGGATGGCCTGCGTCAGTAGCGGGTAGTTCTGCCGTACCAGTGGGTGATTGGCTACGTCGGAGTTCTTGGTAAGGGCACCGATCACAAGCTCCGCGGCGCCATCACGACGCCCGATCGTGGTCAGGTCCAACCGAGTGATGTCCACTAGCGTCGTCGGGTTCTCGACGCCTTCTTTCATGAGGTCGAGCAGATTCGTTCCGCCGGCCAGGTATCTCGAGGTCGGTGTTTCGCAGGCGCCGGTCGCCTCGTGCACACTGGTCGGGCGGACGTAGTCGAAGGGTCTCATCTCACGCCACTCCTGCGTTCTCGGCAGTGACATCGCTGTCGGCAGTCGCTTGCCATTCCTGGAAGGCCGCAACCAGATTCAGGTAAGCGCCGCAGCGGCAGATGTTTCCGCTGAGACGCTCCTTGATCTCGGCGTCGGAAAGGATCAGCGGTGCGACCTGCTCGCGGACGTCACGCGTCACCAGACTGACGTCGCCGCTCGTGGCTTCCGCGCGCAGGGCCAGCATCGAGCAGATCTGACCCGAGGTGCAGAAGCCACATTGGAAAGCGTCGTGGCGGATGAATGCCTGCTGGAGCGGGTGCAGTTCGTCGCCGCGTGCGACGCCCTCGATGGTCGTGACGTCACGGTCGTCGCATGTCGCCAGCAACGTGAGACACGACAACTCCCGGCGCCCGTCTATGATGACGGTGCAGACGCCGCACTGGCCGTGGTCGCAACCCTTCTTGGTACCCGTCAGGTTCAGACGCTCGCGCAGCGCGTCGAGAAGGGTGACCCGCGGGTCGAGGCTCAGACTGGTCCGCGCCCCATTGATCGTGAGCTCGACGCGAACTTCTGCGGTGGAGTTCGTCGTTGCCTCGACACACCCGAGCGACGCCGGGTTGTGCGCTGCCTCGTCGTTCGCCGCCGTGTCCAGCGCCGGAAGCTCCACAGTCATTGGATGAAGCCGGTGAACGCACCGACGGGATACACGGCCTGGTCGACGTAATCCTTCTGCACCATGGGCAAGCTGTTGAGAGCGGCACGCAGCTCATCGTCGGTTGCCGCTTCGAAGAGTCCGATCGCACCTTTGCGGTCGGTGTCGATCGCCCAAACCTGCCGCACGACGCCGCTCTTGTACAGCGCTTTCGTCTGTAGCTGCTCCGACAGCTCGACTTCGGCGATATCCGCCGGTGCACCCCCGGCCGCGAACTGTGCCTTGGGCTGAAGCACAACGATGAACTGCATGGTTGCTCCTATGAGTGGCGTATCAACTGGTGGTTTCAGTGCTGCAAGCTGGAGGTGTACTGACGCGCGCGAAGCCCAATTGACCTCAGCCGAGTGGACTTGCCGCGTCGCCGATCTTGTCAGTGGTTTCCAACGGAACCCTGCAGCCGTTCAGGAACATACCCAGCAGAGTGAAGTAACCGATCATCAGCAGAATCTTGCGTGTGGATATCTCACCGAATCTCGTCAGCAATTCGCTGAGCGTATTGTCGGTCAGTGTGCCGCTGTCGGTTAATTCGTCCACGGCCTTGCACGCGAGGACGTAGTCCGCGTCGATGTCTTTCACAGGCCCATCGCTGGCGGCAGCGTCAATCTCAATCGCCGTCAACCCGGTGTTCGCAGCCATCTTCGCGTTGGCTTCCCATTCGTACGGTGCGTTCAGGACCTTGGCCACCCGGAGGGTGACGATCTCACGAAGCTTCGGGTCGATTCCATCTGTAGTGAACAGAGCCTTCACGAGTCCCACAGTGGCTGTAAAGCAGTCGCCCGTGCCGGCAAGCATCTTGGTGACGTTGAGGGTGTTCGGATCGTACGAGTCGCCCATAACGCCGCGGATCTCGTCCTCCGACGGCAACGGAATACTGATCTTGGTTGCATAGGGAGCCGGCTGTGTCATGTCTTCCATTCTGTTCACTCAAGCCGCGGCGGATACGCCGGGCATGACGGGGACGGGTAGCGCGGTATCGATCAATCGGGTGGAGTCAGCCCGTTCTTTCGCAGGACTGGAATGAAGTCCGCCCGAGACAGGAAGCGCAGCAGAGCGGCTGCATCAGCCGGGCGCCGACTGTGTGCTGTCACAGCTCCTGCCACCGAGGTCGCTAGGCCGACAGGATCGGGCAGAGCGCCAACGAGGTCTACGCCGGGTACCGCGCCCAGCTCCGACAGCGACTGGAAACCGATCTCGTAGGTTCCGTCTGCAATCGTTTGGGCGACGGGTGTTGTGCCTTCAACCCGGTGCGCCTTCGCCTTCATCTCTTCCCCAATTCCCAAGTTGTCGAAAAGCTCGCCACTGACGTACTGCCCGCTGGCACTTATCGAGTACGCAACCGAGTCGGCTTTGAGCAGCACGTCTTTGAGTTTGTCCGCGGTCGAGATGTCTGGCTTTGCAGCACCTGCCTTCACCGCGATGCCTACCGGAGCGCCGGCAAGCCTCACTCTCGTTCCGCCGTCCACCAAGCCTGCCGAAACGGCGTGATCAAGGCCTTTCTCGGCCATGATGACGACGTCGGCTGGTTCACCGCGCTCAAGGCGACTGGACACCGAGTCGGGTGACTGACCCATAGACGGACTCAGGTAGGAATCGACTGTCGTGCCGGTATCGCCTTGGAACGTCGGCAGCAATTCGTCGAAAGCGGCGTGAAAAACGCCCGAGATCAAGACAACAAGATTTTCGCTATCCGGCCGAGATTGTCCCTCGTGCTGATCGCTTGACGTACTCAACTTGCTATCCACCATTGCGCGTCCTTGGGTAGTAGAAGAACTGCATCACGTCGCGAGCAGCGCCTAGCCCGAAGCAGGCTGCGCTGACGCCTAGATCGAACCGGATCCGACGGTCGCCACGTGCGCAGGCACCGCACTCGATGGCCGTGCAACGTCGGGAGCGACAGATCACATCGTCGATTGTCGAGTGGAGAAGCTCGTCGCGTAAGGGGTATACCCGTCTGATGTCGCAAGGATCCTCGCAGACGGTTGCCGCCCGACCCGACGCTCGTCCATGCCGGGTTGTGGCCCTTGTCGATGGCGCCTCCAACCCGTTCGAACTCGGCTACGCCATGCAAATTCTGACCGCCGATGCGCTGCAGTCGCCGTCGCCCGCGTACGAGCTGGCGTTGTGCTCCGCCGACCCGGCCAAGGTGGCCGCCTCCAGCCTCTTCCGCCCGTCCTTGGTGCTCGACATTGCTGCCGCCGACGAAGCCGACATCTCTTGCGCCGAACCGGACCGACGTGGAGGCGGCGCCCTCGCCCGTCGTCATCGCGGCGCTGCAGCGAGCCCATGCCCGAGGAGCACGGCTGTTCGCATGTTGGAGCGGCGCGTTCACCCTCGCCCAGGCGGGTCTGCTCGATGGTCGGCGCGCCACCACTCACTGGCAATGGGCCGACACGTTCCGAGAGCGGTACCCGAAGGTTCGCTACGAGGCCGACGTCCTGTTTGTCGACGACGGCGACGTGATGACCGGCGCCGGCGGCACCTCGGTCATCGACCTGAGTCTGCATCTGATTCGAAGCGACTTCGGGGTCGAGGTGGCGAACGCCGTGGGCGACGAATTGCTGATCGGCACCCCGCGGCAACCGTCACATCCCCAACGGATGACCGAGGCGGTGCCCAGGATCGACGCCGACTCACTCGCGCCACTGATGGACTGGGCGCGCGCACGATTGGACGCGAAGATCAGTGTCTCGGAGATGGCTGCTCTGGCAGTGGTCAGCGAGGCGACGCTCTACCGACGATTCCGAACTCAGACCGGCGGCACCCCGCTGGCTTGGCTGACCAACGAGAGAGTGGGATTGGCGCGGCTGCTTCTCGAGCGCGGCGAGCCGAGCCTGGACAGCGTGGCCGAACGGGCCGGCCTCGGTACGGCGGCCAACCTACGCGAACTCATGCGACGCGCGACCGGCCTCAACCCCTCCCAATACCGGCAACGGTTTGCGACGGTCAGTCGATCGCGATTGAGGGAGCCCGCCGCCCCGCGCCGCGGGCCTCGTCGTGAATAGGTAGGTTGTCGGTTCAACCGGCCGATCGATGAGCCAGCTGCCGCACGCCGGCTCGAAGCCCGCGCAAAAATTCTGAGGTGAACACCCGTGCGTGACGTCATGGTCGAACTCGAGTCCTGGTGGCGGGCCGGCGAGGCCGTCGGCGTCGGCACTGTCGTCGAAACCTGGAACTCCTCGCCTCGCCAGCCCGGCGCGTCGATGCTGGTCGGCCCGGATGGAAGCGTCGTGGGCAGCGTCTCGGGAGGGTGCGTGGAGGGCGCGGTCTACGATCTGGCGCAGGCGTCCCGGGAGTCGGGCCGGCCGGTGCTGCAGCGCTACGGCATCGACGACGACGAGGCGTTCGCCGTCGGCCTGACCTGTGGCGGCGTTCTGGACGTTTTCGTCGAGGAGATCGACCAGGCCAGCTTCCCCGAACTCGGTGACATCGCCGAGGACATTCGGCTGGGTCGCCCGGTCGCGGTGGCCACCCTGATAGCCGACGTGCCCGGCGGCGATCGTGCCGGTCGCCGCGTGGTGGTGCGCGACGGTGTCGCCACCGGCTCCCTGGGCACCGACCGCATCGACGCCGCAGTGCACGACGACGTCGTGGGAATGCTCGAGCAGGGCCGTACCGGAATCGTGCGCTACGGAGCCGACGGCGAGCGGCGCGGCGACGACATCGCAGTTTTCGTGGCGTCCTACGCCCCTCGTCCGCGGATGATCGTCTTCGGCGCGATCGACTTTGCTGCGGCCGTGGCGCGGATCGGATCCTTCCTCGGCTATCGCGTCACGGTCTGCGACGCTCGGGCCACCTTCGCCACGCCCAAGCGGTTCCCGACCGCTGATGACGTGGTCGTCGAATGGCCGCATCGCTACCTCGAACGGGCCTACGAGAACGGGGACGTGGACGAGCGCACGGTGGTGTGCGTGCTCACCCACGACCCGAAGTTCGACGTGCCGCTCCTGGAGTCGGCGTTGCGCATGCCGCTGGCGTACGTGGGCGCGATGGGTTCGCGCCGAACGAACGACGATCGGGAGGTTCGACTGCGCAAGCTCGGGCTGACCGACGAGGAACTGTCTCGCCTGCATGCCCCGATCGGGCTCGATCTGGGAGCTCGAACGCCGGAGGAGACGGCGGTGTCCATCGCTGCGGAAATCATCGCCCACCGCTGGGGCGGTTCGGGGTCCGCGCTGCGACACACCGACGGTCCGATCCATCACCTACTGAGTACCCAGCGGGCGCAACCATGATCGCGGCGGCACGCACCCATGGACGCCCCCAGGCCAGCGATCTGGTGGCGTGCCTGCACTGAATCCCGGTGCTCAGCGCAGGAAGTGCGCGTCGTCACCGGGTGCCAGCGCGAGCGCCAGCCGTTCTCCGTTGCGGGGGTTGAGGGGCGGTAGCTCATCGACGGCAAACCATGCGACTGCGGTGTTCTCGTCATCGCCGACCCCAGCCTCGCCGCCGAGGTAGCGGCACAGGAACGTCAGGTTGAGGTACTGGCAGACGTCGCCGTTGGGCAAGGCGTAGGGATCCGGATCGGAGACCATGGATGTCAGCCGCACTACCTGCGCCTCGACGCGGGCCTCCTCGGCGATTTCCCGGACGATCGCCTGTGCCGGCTGCTCGCCAGGTTCCAGGATGCCGCTGGGCAGTGCCCACTCGCCGTTGTCGCGGCGCTCAGTGAGCAGCACGCGCCCGGCATCGTCGAGTACGACGGCCGACAGGCCGGTGAGCCAGAGCAGGTCGTGTCCGATCCGGGAGCGTAGGGACAGGACGTAGGGCGGTACCGGCATACCCGGCAACGCTACGACGCCGCCCGTCGAGGCGTTCGCTCGTCGGCAGCGCCCAGTCAAGGCTGCGGCCTCGCTCCGCCGGCCACCGGTTGCGTGGTACTGACCCCGGGATCGCCGAAGCACACCTGCGCCGGAGTCAGCGCGTTCGGGGGCGATTCCAGTACCCCTTGACGTGAACACGTTCGGGCCCAAGACCCAGCCCGGCCAGCACCGGCTTCAACGCCGTCACCGCCCGGCTCTCACCCAGGACGAAGGCGCAGCCGGCGCCGGCAGGCACCTGCAGCGATGCCAGCGCGGCGGCGAATCCGTCGGGCCGCCCGGGCGCCCGCCCGTCGCGATGCAGCCACTGTGCGTCCAGCCCGGAGTGCTGCTCGCTGGCGTCGCCGACCTCCAGCACCATGATCACCGGCGGTTCGAGAAGCTTGCGCAGTTCGACCACGGCCGGCAAACCGGACTCGTCACTGACCACCAGGTACCAGTCCGCAGCAACGATATCGACGCCCGATCGCGGCCCGAACGCCTCGATCTCCATGCCCGGCTGAGCGGCGGCGAACCACGCCGCGCCCGGCCCGTCGCCGTGCAGCAGACCCTCCAACTCCACGGTGCCGGCAGCCAGATCGACGGCGCAGACGGTGTAGCGGCGGCGTACAGGGCGCGCAGCGGCATCGGTGAGCATCAGCCCCACGTCCTGGGCCGGGCGCAGGCCGGGCACGGCGAGCGTGGGAGCCGACACGGTAACGCGGCGCATCGTCGAGCTCACCGCCCGGACGGCAAGCACGGTGAGCCGGTGTGTAGCCGGCCTGAGGGCTGGCGCCGGTGCCAGAGCAGGCGTTGGTGGCAGCGCAGGCGTTTCCACGATGACCGAGCATGCCGCACTGAATCCCCCAATGGCACGGCCGGCACAGTTCGCGCCGCCTGCGCCGACTGCCGATGCCGTCGACGGACGGTCTGTGCCACAGTTCCTGCATGACCATCGAACTCACTGACGTTGCCTACACCACCTCCGCCACGGCCAAGGGCGGGCGCACCGGCCACGTCTCCAGCGCCGACGGCGTGGTCGACTTCGACCTCGGCAAGCCCGGCTCGTCGTCGAATCCGAAGGCGAATCCCGAAACGCTGTTTGCCGCCGGCTACGCCGCCTGCTTCCAGGGCGCACTGGCCAACCGTGCTGCCCTCCAGGACATCGACACCTCCGACTCGACGGTCACCGCAACCGTGTCCTTCGGTCCGTCCACAGACGGCGGCTTCGGCATCGCCGTCGCACTCGAGGTCGAGATGCCCGGTGTGGCTCGCGGTACGGCGGAGGAGTTGCTGGAGCTGGCGCACGCGTTCTGCCCTTACTCCAAGGCCACCCGCGACAACATCGTCGTGACGCTCGCCAGCGTCTGACGGTGTGCGCGGCGGTGATCGTCGCGAGAAGCAGCGTCACAGCGGCGCCCTCGTCGACGTCTGACGGGCCGGACGCCGCTGTCGTCGGAAGGAGCCCGCGGGGCCCGTCGGGCGAGGAGAATGGGCCCAATGGCGGTCAGCGTCTTCGACTTGTTCAGCGTTGGCATCGGTCCGTCCAGCTCGCACACCGTCGGGCCGATGCGCGCCGCGCGCTTGTTCGTCGACGCCCTGGCCGCCGACGGTCTCATCGATCGGGTGACGCACGTACGGGCGGAGCTGTTCGGCTCCCTGGCCGCCACCGGCCGCGGTCACGGCAGCGATCGGGCAGTGGTGCTCGGGCTGCTGGGCGAGTGCCCCGAAACCGTCGACACCGAGACGGTGCACGAGCGCGTGAGTGCGGTGCGCTCGGCCGGGCGGATCGGGCTGCTCGACACCTACGACGTCGCCTTCGACTGGGACGACGACCTGCTGTTCCACCGGCGGCGCACGCTGCCGCTGCACTCCAACGGCATGATCTTCAGCGCTTACAGCGGCGATCGCGCCGAGAGGTCCGATGGCGCCGCCCGCCCTGTTGGTATGGATGGCGCGGGTGTCGCAAGGGCAGTGGATGCCGCAGCCGGCGCTGCGGCGGACGAGGTGCTGCTGCGCGAGGGCACCTACTACTCCGTCGGCGGAGGCTTCGTCCTCGAGCAGACCGGCGATGGGCGGCAACGGCTCGCGCAGGCCGACGTCGCCGTGCCCTACCCGTTCGGCACCGCCGCCGAGCTGCTGGACATGTGCGCGGCCACCGGCCTGCCCGTCAGCGCGATCATGCTGGCGAACGAGACCGTCAGCCGCACCGCCGAGGAGGTGCGCGCTGGTCTGCTCGGGATCTGGCGGGTGATGCAGGAGTGCGTCGCCGCCGGCCTCACCCACGACGGCGTTCTGCCCGGTGGCCTGCGGGTGCGGCGCCGGGCCCGCGAGCTGCACGAGGCGCTGGTGGCCGATCCGTACTCCACCGATCCGCTGCGGATCATGGACTGGGTCAATCTGTTCGCACTCTCGGTCAACGAACAGAACGCCGCCGGCGGGCGGATCGTCACCGCACCCACCAACGGCGCGGCCGGCATCATTCCCGCCGTGCTGCACTACTACTGCCGCTTCGTGCCCGGCGCGACGGACGACGGTGTCGTGCGCTTCCTGCTCACCGCCGGCGCGATCGGCATGCTGTATCAGCGCAACGCGTCGATCTCCGGCGCTGAGGTCGGCTGCCAGGGTGAGGTCGGCGCGGCGTGCTCGATGGCCGCGGGCGCACTGTGCGAAGTGCTCGGCGGCACACCCGGCCAGGTCGAGAATGCCGCCGAAATCGGCATGGAGCACAACCTGGGCCTCACCTGCGACCCCATCGGCGGCCTGGTGCAGGTGCCGTGCATCGAGCGCAACGCGATGGGCTCGATCAAGGCGATCAACGCCGCGCGCATCGCCGTGCGCGGCGACGGCGAGCACGTCGTCAGCCTGGACAAAGTAATCCGCACGATGCGCGACACCGGCGCTGACATGATGACCAAGTACAAGGAAACGTCGCGGGGCGGCCTGGCCGTCAATGTGATCGAGTGTTGAGCTTGCCCACGGTCCGGCGTCGACAGCCGCTACCAGTGCCGCAGCGCAGGAAGAGGTATCAGTGACGTCTTCACAGGGCTCGGGACCCGGGTCACAGGCTTGGCGGGAAGCCGAGTTCCTGCGCCTGCTCGACTTCGGACGTGCCGCCCGGGATCCGCGCGGCGGCTTCGGCTGGCTGTCCGACGACGGCACCATCGACCCCGACGGGCCGCGCCCGCTGTTCGTCACCTGCCGGATGACGCACTGCTACGCCCTCGGTGCCCTGCGGGGTGTCGATGGGGCGGCCGAGTTGGCCACGCACGGCATCACCGCGCTGGACACCGTCTTCCGCGATGCCGGCAACGGTGGCTGGCTGGAGGACCCGGCCGACCCGGACGGGGACAAGACGGCCTACGGGCATGCCTTCGTAGCGCTCGCCGCATCGTCGGCAGCGTTGGCGGGCGTGGGCGGCAGCGACGTTTTCGACGACATCCTCGACATCGTCGAGCGCCGGTTCTACAACGGTGGCGAGCTGCAGGAGTCGTTCTCCGCGGACTGGACCCAGGCAGAGGCTTACCGGGGCGCCAATTCCACGATGCACATGACCGAGGCGTTCCTGGCAGTGGCCGACGCCCTCGCGGCTAGTGGTGGCGCTGGTCGCGCACACATCGGCGCCGACCAGTGGCGCGCTCGAGCACTGCAGCTGACCGAGCGCATCATCCACGGCCTCGCCGCCGAAAACGGTTGGCGCATTCCCGAGCACTTCGACGCCGACTGGCGCCCCGAACTGGACTACAACCGGGACCGGCCCGCAGATCCGTTCCGTCCCTACGGCGCCACCGTCGGCCACGCGTTGGAGTGGTCGCGGTTGTGCCTGCACCAGTACGCGGCCGGCGGCCCGGGCTGGCTGCGTGACGATGCGGTCGCGCTGATGGAGCGGGCGGTGGCCGACGGCTGGGCCGTCGACGGAGCGGACGGCTTCGTCTACACCACCGACTGGGACGGCGCGCCGGTGGTGCGCGACCGCATGCACTGGGTGCTGGCCGAGGCCGTCGGTGCTGCTGCGATCTTCCGCCGGGCCCTGGAAGACAGTCGCTGGGATGACGCGGCGCAGCGGTGGTGGCAGTACGCCGAGACCTACTTCGTCGACCGCGTGCACGGGTCGTGGCGGCACCAGCTGGACGCCGCCAACCGGCCCAGCAGCACCGTCTGGGCCGGCAAGCCGGACCTCTACCACGCGGTGCAGGCCTGTCTGCTGCCGGACCTACCCGCCGACGTGTCGGTCGCACGCGGTGTGCTGGAGCAGGCATGAAGCGTCGGCAACAAACGGTCGCGACTGCGTTGCTGTTCGCGGCGGTAGGCCTGCAGGGCTGCAACTACCAGAACCAGTCCCGGGTCGGTGGAGCCACCGGCGTCACGGTGGACGCGGCCGGCAAGCCGGTGCTGCTAGTGGCCGTGTGCAAGGGGCAGTTCGAGAACATCTACCTGTCCACCACCGAGACGGGCAACGTCGTGCCCGCCGGCGGAGTCGTGGGCAAGGGCGGTGCAGACCGCGCGAGCACCGACATCGGTGAATGGCAGACCGAGCGCACGCCGGACGAGATCCTGCAAGTGCCGGTGCTGTCCCGTCCGGGCGGCCAGTGGACGGTGACGGCCGCCCCGGCAGCCCTGCGCCCGGGCGTCACCTACACCGCCTACGCCGAGTCCACCGACACCAAGTGGCAGGCCACCCAGGTCAGCTTCACCCTGGCGCAGCTCACAACGCTCAATCCGTCGACGGTGCGGATAGGCAAGACGACAACCTCGCGGGCGATGTTCCGTCAACAGGCCTGTGGCGTCTAGCGCGGTACTCGGCCGCGACTTCCGGCGCGTCGTGCGCGTCGTGGCCGGCACCACTGCTGTGCTCGCGGTGCAGGTGGCTTGCCTTTACGCGGGAGCTGCTGGCTCTGCGCAGGTTCACGGCACGCCGGGTGAGGAGTTCTCCGGCCTCGGTGCTTCCATAGCTTGGTGGGCCGGCGGAGGCGTCGCCGCCGCGGTCGGCAGCGTCGTCGCGGCCAGGCTGTTTCTTCGCGGACGAACTGCGCACCCATTGCTGTGGGCTGTTTGGATGCCCCTGGTCGAGGCCGGCGCGCTGGTGCTGCTGGGCCCGCTCGGAGTGCCTTGGCAAGGGCTGGTCGCCGGCGTGGTGGCATCCGTGGCGGCCCTGTTCGTTGCCGGAACTCGTGGCGCGCGCCCGGCAACGGACGCAGCGCGCAATCGTCGACGGGTGAGTATGCGCGCGTGGCTCAATCCGGCGCATGCAGAAACTCGGTATGCAGTGATGGCTGGATTCACCGTCGCGCTGGTGTTCATACTGCTCGGGCTTGTGGCGACGGCGTTCCTCGGTTTGTAGGGGGCGGCGGCGGTGAGTGCGCAGACGCGGTGCGAACCGCGCCAGACGATGGCCGGAGCTGGGACCATCCTCGGTGTGGCTCAAGATCCCGAGCAGATCGACCGCGCTCTGTCCGACCTCGCCGATGCCATCTCCGGCGCACTGCAGGAACAGGGGTGCGTGCGCCGGGACCTGGACACCCGCCGCCTCGTGGTACTCACCCACGACGTCGGCAACGGCGTTCTGGTCACCGCCGAACTTCGCGCACCGGAAGCCTGGTCATCCCCGGAGTGGCCCGTGGAGCTGGTGCTGGACGTGGGCGTCGGGTACGAACCGGCCCTGAATCTGATGACCCTGCTCACGATGCCTGTGCAGGTAACGCTGCTGCCCGACTACGAGCCGCCGGCCACCTCGACCTTCACCACCTCGATGAGCGGCGTCGGCGAGGTCAAGCCCGTGGCTCACCAGATTGTTGCCATCATCAGCGACCACGCGCTCGGCGTCGCGCAACGATTTGCCGACGCCGATGCCATCGAACGTGCGATCCCGCAGCGGCAGCCGGATCCGAGCGGACACGATGGTCTACCTGACCCACGAGTCGGGCCAGACTTCGATTACGACGGCCACACCCAGCTGCGGCTGGTTCTGCTCGCCGCCTCGGGTCGGCACGACGACGCACGCACCCTGCTAGCTGCCTACTCGTCCTCATCTGCCGACGAGCCGATCGATCGGGAGGACCGTCGCTTCATCCGCCAGCTGACCCGCTGGCTCGACGCCGGCGGCCCCGCCGCACCGCCGATCGCTGAGACGTTGGCGGAACTCCCGCGAGAGCCGGCACCGCCACGGTGGGCCGGTCCGCGGTCATCGTGGACAGCTGCGCGGGCGAGTGGCAGAGCCCGCGGCGACGTCATACACGCGGTGCGGCCGCGGATCGACGGCAAGACCGTTGAAGAGATCAGCGCACTCCTCGCCGCCGAATGCGCTCAGCGAGATCTCGCGCTCAGCTTCACGCAGCTGGCTGCTCTAGCGGACATGATGCAGTTCGAGCAAGCCCTGAAGCGCACGCCGTTCGCGCGGCTGCGCTTCAACGCAACTGTCATCGGCGTCATGACATCACACATCGGCGACGTGTTTCGCGCACTCCGTGTTGACCCGGCAACCACTCCTGCATGGCTGGAACCACCGGAGCGGGCGGCGTATCCGCTGGCCGACGAGGAGGACCACTACACCGTGATCATGCTCGATCCGGACGCGCACAGCTGGCTCATTCGAGCATGGCCTAAGCCTCCCCGAGGTGTCGCAAGCACGGTCTTCGTCGACGTCTGGCTTACCCGCGACACCGATTCCGGCGGACTGATCGCCTACGTGGGCGATCGCCGCGTCGGCACCATCAGGCCAGACCAAGCCGCCCCCTACAGCGAAGCCCTGCACGCCGCCGCGCTGTTCGACGAAGACCCAGTCACCAGCGGCACGCTCCTCAAGCTCCGCAGTTCGGACGCCCTGATCCTTGAAATCCAGGCACCACAACCCTGGATCGGCTGACGTCTGTCCCGGCGGAGCCCACCGGCTGAAGCATGGCGCGGCACTCTGCCCGGTTCCGAACCCCGTAACTCCATACTTGCGACAACAGTGCCAGGGTCTTAGGAAGGGACTTAGGCAACCGGCGCACCAATGCGGTGCCCTTTGCTACCACACCATTCTGGTGTGGCTATGACATTGCGACTCCCCGCCGACCTCGACGCCGATTTGCGCGCTGCCGCCGAAGAAGATCACCGCAGTGTGCAGCAGCAGGTAGTACATGCCATCGAGACTTACCTCGCCCAGCGCGAGACTTTGGAGATCAAGTCCGACCCTGACACGTTGCGCGCTCTGGCTGAAGCGCGGGCGGCTTCCCGGGCCGGTGACGTCGTATACGGCGCTGACGCCGTCCACGCGCTGGTTCAAGGCCGCCGCGCCTCGTGACCCACCCCTTCGAGCTGGGAACCACGCCTCCAGCTCGTCGGGCGCTCGCCGATCTCCTCCCTCCCGACGTGGCGGCAGCAGCTGTCGAGTTCATTACCGGCCCTCTACTCGCTAACCCCCGCCGTGTCGGTAAGCCGCTGGGCGATGAGCTGGCAGGAGTTTCCAGCGCCCGGCTAGGCCGAAGCTGGCGGATGCTCTACGAGATCGACGTCACGAGGCATGCAGTGATCGTTCTCGACATCCGGTCTCGTGCCACTGCCTACCGCACTCGTTGATCGCGCTCGTACCAACTGGCAGCTGTTCTGCCGACGGTCTTGGTCACCCACCCCGGTATGTGAGTGCGGGTGACCAAAAGCGGACCGGCCAACCGATCAGCCGCTGGCGAAGGGTGTGCGGACCGCCGCTCCGTCGACACTCAGCAGCTCGTCCAGCAGCGCTTCGACGCGGCCGCGGATCTGGTCGCGGACGGCGCGCACGGCGTCCACGCTCTGGCCGGCGGGATCGGGTAGTTCCCAGTCTTCGTAGCGTTTGCCGGGAAAGATGGGGCAGGTGTCGCCGCAGCCCATGGTGATGACGACGTCGGAGTCGCGCACGTCGTCGACGGTGAGGATCTTGGGCTGTTCGGCGGTGATGTCGATACCGACTTCGGCCATGACGGCGACGGCGGCGGGGTTGATCCGGTCGGCGGGTTCGGAACCGGCGGAGCGGACCTCCACCCGGTCTCCGGCCAGATGGGTGAGCCACCCCTGGGCCATCTGGGAGCGGCCGGCGTTGTGGACGCAGACGAACAGGACAGACGGCGTGGCGGTCACGGGCGGGCCCTTCAGGTAGGTGTGGATGCAGTTGCGACGTCGTCGGCGATGTGCGCCGGGTCGGGATAGAGGGCGCGGATGAGCAGGTAACCCACCGCTGCGCCGACCAGCTGCATGAGTACGAACATCGGTGCCGAGGCGGGGGCAATCCCGGCGAAGGTGTTGCTGAACATGCGGGCCACGGTGACGGCGGGGTTGGCGAAACTGGTCGAGCTGGTGAACCAGTAGGCCGCGCTGATGTAGGCACCCACCGCGTAGGCGATCTTGTCGCGGCGCTCGGCGCGAGCGGTGCCGAAGATGACGAGAACCAGCCCGAGGGTGGCGACGACCTCGGCCAGCCAATGCCCGCCGCTGCCGCGGTGGTGGCTGGACACGCTGACCGCGGAAAGGTCGAACATCAGGTTGGCCACCACCGCTCCGAGCACGCCTCCAGCCACCTGCGCACCGATCAGCACTAGGGCAGTGGGGGTGTCGATGGCGCCGAAAGCTCGTTCCAGCAGGGTGACGACCGGGTTGAATGCTGCCGACACCGGCTGTAACGCCAGGATCAGCGCGATCAGTGCTGCGCCGGTGACGAGGCTGTTTTCGAGCAGCTGCAGTCCGACGTCACCCGGTGAAAGCCGGGTCGCGGCGATGCCCGATCCGACGACGGACGCAACCAGGAACGCGGTGCCCACGGATTCGGCCAGCGCGGCGCGGAACAGCGCAGCGCGAGACAGCGCAGCTCGGGGCAGCGAAGCATGAGGCAGCACAGCTCGGGCCGGATCAGCGCGGACCGGAGCAGCGCGGCCAGCGCATCTGGCAACCGGAGACGGCTCACTGGGTGGCGGTGCCGATCAGCGCGGCCAGCTGCGCCAACGCCGCCGTCTGCGCGCGGTAGTACACCCAGACGCCCCGCTTGTCGCGGGCTATCAGCCCGCACTCGTGCAGCACCTTCAGGTGATGGCTGATGGTGGGCTGCGACAGCGCGAAGGCGTCGTTCAGATCGCACACGCAGGCCTCGCCACCGTCGTGAGAGGCGATGAGCGACATCAGCCGCAGCCTTACCGGATCGGCCAGTGCCTTGAGCATGGGCGCGATCTGCTCGGCCTGCGTCGAGCTCAGCGGTTCCCGGGTCAGCGGTGAACAGCACGCGACGGCCTGAACGGGCGTCAACTCCAGCACCGCAGACTTCGACATGCATCTATGTTGACAGATGTCTATGTCTGGTGGCAACCTCGGTAAGTCAACGTATCGATACTTGTCGATGTCTACCGTGGAGGATGTCATGTCTCGTGTTCAGCTCGCAGTCAATGTCGACGACCTGGAGTCCTCGATCGCGTTCTACGCCAAGCTGTTCGGCACCGAACCGGCCAAGCGCCGCCCCGGATACGCGAACTTCGCCGTCGCCGAGCCGCCGCTGAAGCTGGTGCTGCTCGAGAACCCCGGTCAGGGCGGATCGGTAAACCACCTCGGCGTCGAGGTCGCCGACGTCGACACCGTCGACGCCGAACAAACCCGCCTCGCCGACGCCGGCCTGGCCTCGATCGACGAGCGGGCCACCACCTGCTGCTATGCCAAGCAGGACAAGTTCTGGGTCCAGGGCGCCCCCAACGGCGAGCAATGGGAGATCTACACCGTCCTGGCCGACAGCCCGACGTTCGCCGCGGCCGCTGAGGACGGCGCAGCGGTCTGCTGCGGTAACGACGTCACCGATGCCCCAGCGCCCGACGCCGCCCGCTGCTGCTGACCTCCTGCTAGCATTGATAGCAGAGGGGGTGGTCGCCGTGGCAGCAGTGAGTGTGCGCGACCTTGATGATTCGGTGCGCGAAGGCCTGCGCGTGCGCGCCGCACGGCACGGTCGCTCCATGGAGGCCGAGATCCGCGCAATCCTGACCGAGGCCGTTGCCCCGGTGCCCGACACCGGATTGGCCCAGACAATCCTGGCTCGTTTCGGCGACCTCGGCGGTGTCGACCTCGAGCTGCCGGCTCGTACTGAGGCGCCCAGAGCTGCCAAGATCGGGTGACGACGTGACGTCCAGTCCGCGCGCGTCGCCGGTTGTTGTCATCCTCGACACCAACGTCATTTCCGAACTCATGCGAGCGGCGCCCGACGCGCATGTTGAAGGCTGGGTGCGTGGTCTGCCTCCAGCCACCGTTTACACGACCTCGGTAACGGTGGCCGAGGTCGGATACGGCGTTATCCGACTACCGGCGGGTCGCCGGAAATCTCTTCTAACTGACGCGGCCGCCGACGTCTTCGCCGCGTTTGCAGACCACGTGCTGCCCTTCGACGCAGCTGCCGCCGGCCACTACGCCGATATCGTTGTGCAACGCGAGCAAGCCGGATATCCGATCTCAGGCTTCGACGCTCAGATCGCTGCCGTCTGCAGGCTGCATAATGCATCGCTCGCCACTCGCAACACCGATGATTTCCTGCGTCTGAACCTGCATCTCGTCGACCCCTGGCTCGGCAACGGCTCACTTGCGGCTGGATCAAGTTGATGTAGTAGGCGAAGCGCTGCTGCCCCCTGTACGTCAGCTGTCGCCGGGAACCAGGGCGCTGAGTCGGGCCGAGTAGATCGAGTAACCGTCGATCCACCGGGTGACGGCGGTGGCCAGGACGGTAGCTAGGACCATAGGAACCATCAGGGCGAAACCGGTGTGCGTGAGTTCCAGTACCAAGGCCAGGGCGGCGAGCGGGGCCTGCATCGCCGCTGCGATCATTGCTGCGGCTCCGATCATTGCGTAGGCACCCAGCGGGCTGCCCGGCCACACCCGGCTCCACAGCGCGCCGAGCACACCGCCGAATACCGCACCGGTGCTCAGAACAGGTGTGAACAAGCCTCCCGACGCGCCGCTGCCCAGGCATAGCGCGGTGAGAAGGGGCTTCAGCACGCTCAGCGCGGCCAACAAGCCGATGCTGCCGACGCCGACGAACGCGTCCTGGGCCATGCCGCGTCCGTTGCCGAACAGCTGCGGGTACCGCACCGCCGCCAACGCGAGGACCACGAAGGCGAGTAGGGGCGCGACGAGCACCGACGCGCCCCGGGCCTGGTGATGTGATATCCAGCCGATCAGCCGCACGTAGGCCGCGGCGAACACCCCGGTGACCGGTCCGACAATCACCGCCCACACCAATAACCGCGGGTGGAAGGCATAGGCCGGGACGTTGAGATAGGTCGCGTGATCGGGAAGGTAGAGCCAGGCCACAACGGTCGCAACGGCCGAGCATCCCAGCGCGGGAAGCACCACTGGCAAATTCACCGAGCCGATCAGGATCTCGGCCGCGAACAGCGCCCCGCCCAGCGGAACGTTGTACACCGCCGCCAGCCCGGCCCCGCCACCGCAGGCCACGAGCAGCCGGCGCTGTGCTGCGGACAGTCCTGTCCGTTCTGCCAGCAGGCTGCCCGACACCGCTCCCAGCAGCTTCGGGGCGGCTTCGCGACCCAGTGAGGCGCCGAGTCCGATGACGATCTCGGACAGCACCGACGTCCCTGCGCTGCGCGGCACCGACAGCCGGCCCTGACCCGTCCACAACACCTCGTCTGCTTCGGACTTCGCGCCTGGGGTGAATCGGCGCAACAAGTACCAGCCGACGCCACCGACAACGCCGGCGACCAGCAGCGGCGCGCTGCGTTCCCACCCGGAGGCGCGCTCGACCGCGGCCTCAAATCCGCCGCCGCGTCCGTGAGTGTGAAACGCCAGGCGCTGAACGGAGAACAAGATCCACATCATCGCATCGCCCAGCAACCCGGCAGCGACGCCGGTGAGCACGACCACGAGCCAGAACCGGGGCGTCAGGCGTGCCTCGCCGTCGCCGGTGACATTGGGCTGAAGCATCGCGCCCACCCCGGAGGGCAACCTGCGCTTGATCAGCGGCGCCGGAACGCGTTCCCGTCCGCCCGCGGCCACGATTGGCAGCTTAGGCACGGGGAGGACCTGAGCGCGGTGTTGCCGGGCGTCAGCGCTACCCGGGAGGGCCGAGGCGACGCCGCACGCGAAGAATACGACGACGGACGCGCGCCGCAGGAAGCTGCGCATTCCCGGCGACCGCCACCGCGTCTGATTGACGACGGCCCGTTGCCGGGCCGAGAGCGATCCGGTGCGACCCAGCCCGATTGCCGGCTGCGGACGCCCGTAAGTACCCGTCGCGCGTTGCGGTCAAGTTGGTCAGGTCGAGCAGTGACAATGTGGGCGTTGCTGGACACGAATAACGGAAGGGAGGTCCTCATGGACGAAGCTCGACAGCGTTTCACGACGATGTATCGCGGCCACCATCGTGCTATAGAGCGGTATGTGCAACGTCGCGCGCCCGAAGTCGACATTGCAGACGTGGTGGCTGAGGTGTTCGCAACCGCTTGGCGACGCTTTGACGATGTGAATGCTGATAATCCGCTGCCGTGGCTGTACGGGGTTGCGCGGCGCGTACTGGCTAACGAGTTCCGACGCCGCGCCCGAGCGGGCCGGCTGACCGATCGCGTCATCTTGCATTCACCGGATCTGGCTGAAGATCACGCGGACACCGTGGTTGCACGGTCGGTCTTCGACGGCGTGATGCGTCAACTGAAAGATCAAGAACGTGAGGCAGTGATGCTCGTCGCGTGGGAGAACCTCGGTATGCGCGATGCCGCTGAAGCGGCCGGCTGCCGTCCCTCAACTTTCGCAATGCGTCTACACCGTGCACGGCAACACCTACGGACACTGTTAGATACGGCTGACCAGATTACGCCGCAGCCCGATGCTCGCCCAAGGTTGCTGCACCCCGAACCACGCCGAACTGAGACGCATCCCCCGCTCGTTGAGTACAGAGGAGCCTGATAATGAGTAACACCATCAACGACGTTAAGGCGATTGCCGGGCCGTTCGACCCCGCGGTCGGGGGGGCGTCGCTCGACGACGACGTGACCGCGGCGATCCTTTCCCGGATCCTAGATGGAGGTGAGGACCACGCCAGCCGCGACGTCCCGATTTTGCATCGCCCGATCACCCGACGTGTCGCGCTGGGCGCGGTAGCGGCGGTGGCGGTGACCGGTTCGATAGGCTATGTCAACGGCGTGGGCGGGGGCGCTCAGGCGGCGAACGCGGCCACGCCGCCCCTGCTAGTGGCCACAACATCGCGATCAGTTCCCGCCGCGCATGTTCTTCAAACCATCGCGGCTCGCACACGTGAGCTACCGGTACAACCCAAACCAGCAGGCTACCGTCATTTTGTCGTACAGAGTTGGGCGTTGACCACGCGGATACACAATCGACAGGTGACGTCGGCAGTAATACCGCAGCTCCGTGAACTGTGGATCGCCCCAGATGGCTCAAGCCGCCAAATCAGTCGCAACCTGCCTCCCACATTCCAGACGGACGTACAAAAGCGTGCCTGGGAACGGTCTGGAAAGCCAGGTGCCACCGCCGACTCTGAGACCACGACGTCAGCGCATTATTCGCTTATGTGGTCCCAGGCCGCACCCGCCAATCCGATGGCACTCCAAAAATGGTTAACCATCGGCCATCCAGCCGCCAACGGACCGGCCGAGGCTGTCGTGGCCGCTACAGATCTGGTCAAAGAGCAAGTACTTGACCCCAGTCAACGTGCGGCGCTCCTACAGGTGCTTTCGCGGCTGCCTGGCCTAACGTATCGCGGTAAGGTAACTGACCGAGCAGGTCGTTTAGGTGCACTGATATCCCTCATGTCCGATCATAGTGGCCTACCTACGCGGTACGAATTCGTCATCGACGCCGCAGATGGACGAATTTTAAGTTCAGACGAAGTACTGACTGCAACGCCGGGAAAGTTGGGCGTCACAATCCCTGCCGTCATAAACTACGAGACGTATCTTCAGTCGGACGTGGTATCGAGTCGGTAGAACAGCCCACGCGGCTCAGGCCCTAATGGACGAATTGCGCACTGCTGTCCGCGGGCGTCATTGCGTGCACGACGCAGGCCGGCGTGCGGCTAGAGGTGTGCGTGGGTTCCGGCGGGGCTGGTGTGCACGGTCGCGGCGGTGAGGCGGCGGACGTCGGTGAGTAGGTGCTCTTGGGCGTGGTGGGCGATGTCGTGGGCTGCGGCCAAGGTCAGGGTGGGATCCACGTCGAGGTCGGCTTCGGCGCGCAGGGTGTGTCCGATCCAGCGGATCCGTAGTTCCCGCACAGCGGTGACACCGTCGACGGAGGCGACCGCGGCGCTGGCCTGAGCGACCAGGGCTGGATCGACGGCGTCCATCAGCCGGGCGCCGACCTGGCGTACGGCCGAGCGCAGCACACCGAGGATCGCGACGGTGATGACCAGGCCGATGATCGGGTCGGCCTGTCGCCAGCCCAGGCCGACGCCGGCGGCGCCGAGCAAAACGGCCAGGCTGGTGAAGCCGTCGGTGCGGGCATGCAGACCATCGGCGACCAAAGCGGCCGAGCCGATCCGCCGCCCGATACGGATGCGGTAGCGCGCCACGACCTCGTTGCCGACGAAGCCGACCACCGCGGCCGCGGCCACAGCCCACAGGTGCGTGACGGCGCGGGGATGGATGAGCCGGTCGATCGCCTCGTACGCGGCCAGCGCCGAGGACAGGGTGATCATGGCGATCACGAAGATCCCGCCCAGGTCTTCGGCGCGGCCGTAGCCGTAGGTGTAACGGGTGGTGGGAGGGCGGCGGGCCAGCCGGAACGCGATCAGCAGCGGCACCGCAGTCAGGGCGTCGGCGACGTTGTGCAACGTGTCGCCCAGCAGGGCGACCGACCCGGACAGCACCACCACAACAGCTTGGATCGCGGCCGTGATCGCCAGCCCGGCCAGGCTGATCAGCAGCGCGCGTCGGCCGTCGGCGTCGGCCTCCAGAGCCTCGTCGACCTGATCGGCGCTGTCGTGGGAATGCCCGCCCAGGAACTCCGACACCTCATGCGCCACCCGCGCCCACAGGGACGCTCCGTGGTCGTGATCGTGATCATGCGGCCCGTCGTCGTGGTGCTCGTCGTGGTGCTCGTTGTGGTGCTCGTCGTGGTGCTCGATCTTGACGGGTCGCAGTGTGTGGCTCATGAGGTCGGGCTCCCCGTGATCATCGACAACTAATGGTAGCGACGTGTGAAGCCTCGCGGAGTCACCTAGTGCGCTCGCGGAGTTATCACTACGCGGCGGCGCCAGCGCTAGCGCGGGATGGGGGCCAGCAGCGTTCCGGCTTCACACCAGATCAAGCACGAGTGGACGGTGATCAGAAATTTCGGGCGTTGCAACGATGTGGAACGATGCCACCGCCTGCACGTCGGAAACGAGCAGGTAGCTGGCGTGGCGGACAGGCTTTTCATAGGCCGTCGTCCTGGTGTCGGACTGTCCGACCAGGTCGGTGAGCCCGATCTTGCCAAACACTGTGAAGGTCTCGGAGTTCGGCAGGATGTTCATGTCACCAGCTGCGACCACAACGTCCTCCGGCAGGCTCACGCGGCCGATCAGGGCGGCCACTCGTTCGGCTTGCCTGCGCCGTTGCGGGGTGTCGGTTTTGCCCGAAGACATGCGCACGCCGTGGAAGTGGGCGACCGTCGCGCAGCGTCGGTCCTGGTCTACAACTCGTACGGCGTGCGCCAGCCGGCCACGGTCCTGAGCCGGCCACACATCGTGATGGGCGAAGGCGCCGTGGACGAACGCGGCCGCACCGCCGACCACCGCCAGGTGGGGGGCCACCAAGGTGGCGATCTCGAACTGCTGCCGACGCACCGCGCCGTCCTCGCAGTGCACGGGGCCGGTATCGCAGGTGAAGAACTGCGCCTGGTGCTCGGGCAACGCGTGGCGCACATCGTCGAACAGGCTGGAACGCTGCCGCGAGGTGCGGTCCGTGTCGGCGTAGGTGACCCATCCCCGATAGCCCGGAGTCCACGTCACCTCCTGCAGACACAACACATCGGCACCGCAGGTCGGTAGCCACTGGACCAGCGACTCGAACATGCCGCCGCACCACGCGTTCAGGCTCACCACTCGCACGCGCCGACCCTGCCATATCTGAGACCACCGGCCGACAGAGCAGCACGCACATCTGCCGCGCGACCAATCCCGCAGCCGGATCCTTCACCGGGCAGCGCCGTCCCGGTGAGCGTTTCATTTTGCCCGGGTTCATCGTCCCGATCATGCCGGGTCGAGCAGGTGCGGACAGCGGACGCAGCCAAGAGACCGGTCGCCGGTTTGCCGGAGAGGCGACGTCGGCCAGGATGTAACGGTGTCCGAAGATGACGAATATCAACGCAGCTACGGCATCCGCCTGTTTCGGGCGTCGTCGGCGAGCTTCGTGGTGTTGGCGGTCGTCAATGCATCGGCGCGGGTTGATCTGTGGACCGGTGTCGCGCTCAGCGCGCTGATTGCTGCGGCGGTGTACTACATAGTCGTGGTGCGCTGGTGCCAGCGGCATCCCAGACCGCTGACGGGCAGTGACGATCTTCCACGACATGCTGGCCCTGGTTGAAAAACTTCCGCGCTTGGCCCTGAGCCACCGCGCCCCAAAAGCCCTTGATTCGTGCCACAAACCGCGCCAGGCTGCAGTGGTCACTTCGCTGGTACGTCGGTTACTTAAAGACGGTGACACCGGTTGCGGTGTCAGTGAGTAGCCCTTGGCCGACGGGGGCGACTCGGGCGTTCGCGGGTAGGCCGGAAGCGGCTGTGATGCGTCGTTCGATGCCGGTTTCGGGCGCGATGGAGTACAACGCCCCGGCTTTGGTCGTGTAAACACCGGCCCGGGTGTTGCTCAACGTCCCGTCGGCGCGCTGCCAGATCACCGTGGGTGTGCCGTTGGTGGAGATGGCGACTGTCCCGGCGGCGACTTGCATCAGCTGCGTTTTTGTTTCGGGCAGTTCGATGCTCGCGGGGGTGGGCGGCGGCTGCGCCGCGTGCGGCAGCGTCAGGGTGTTGGTCGCGGTGCCTTTCTTGGCATCGAGTACTTGCAGGGTGCGTCCGTTGCCGGCCAACACCACCAGTTGCCCGTCCGCCGACAGCGGAGTCCGCCCCGCCAACGGCACCTGCCAGATCTGTTTCCACGCGGAACTGGCCGCTACGTAGGCGAACAAGGTCAGCGTCTCTGCACTGGTACACCGGTTCGAGATCAGCACACCCCCGCTGCCCTCGACGGCGGTGCGCGTGACGCAGCCGGTGGGCTGTGTGAAGTCGAACTCGTCGGTGGGCTCGGGGTGATAGGGCCGCACCGTGTAGACGATGTCGGGTCGGATGAACAGGTAGTGGTCCTGGCCGGCGGCGGCCTGCACCGGCTGGCCGCCGAGAAGAGTGCGCGTCCACGCCCGCGTGCCGCTGGCGTCGTCGAGCCCGGTTGCCTCGTCGCAGATCCCGTCGTGGGCGTACACGGCCATCACCGTGTCGTCTTGCACCAGCGCCGTGCACAGGCTGCGGTCGGTGCGCGTGTAGGTCCAGCGGACCGCGCCGGTACGGGCGTCACGGCCGGTGACCGTGTGCCCGCCGAAGGTGACCACGACGTCGAGGTCGACGGCGTCACCGAGCGCGGCCCGGTCCGAGGTATGCCAGGCCGGGGTTAACGTCGCCGGCATTTGTCCGCCCGGCAGCGCAACGGCTGCGGTGACAGTCGGGTTTGAACGCACATGCTGGATCTCGCCGTGCTCCCACGTCCACCCGACGAATCCGAGCACCACCAAGACCACCACTGAAAGCCCGACCGCATACCGCCGCCACTGCGCCACCACCCGCGCATGCGTCTGCCGCCGGGCCCACTCGTCAGCCGATATCGTGCTGCTGGCTACATCCGACATCCTTACAGGCTGCACGTCACCGCCCCGCACCCGTCCCAACCCGGCTGATCACCACACCAGAGCCTGCTGCTCGGTCAAACCTGCACGTCTGCACGCCCCTTGTGGACAGCCCATCCCGCCCATGATGGGCTGCGGAAATGTTGGGCAGGAGCCTGTTGACGTCAGCTGCAGCGCGCGCCGCTGTCAACAACCCAACCGCCAGTGCGTAGCTGCACCACGTGCAGGGACATCGCCGCGGCGTACAGAGTGACTCCTTGCTGGTCGGGGCGTACGGTCCACCTCGTCACCGCACTCTCATACCCGGGCTCTCCGCCAAACTTGCCGAACGTCGCTGCTGCCAATTGCGGGGTTCGGTAACCGGTCACTCCCTCCGCGATAGAGACCGCGAACGCTGTACCAGATTGGTAATGCGATCGGCTACCGCATGGAGTCGCGAGCGGAGCCGACTTCGTCGGCGAGCTACTCGTTCGGTCTTTGCGGGTGGCGGTGGACGACGGTGACGCACAACCGGACAGTGGCAACACAGCCGAGGTTGCGGCGAGGACGCCGTACCGGGCGCTACGGACAGTCACATCGCCCTCCCACCGCCGACGCTACGACAGTCACTGACCGGTAGCTAGCCGCGCAACTCGTTTGCAACCTACCTATGTGGCTGGTCGGGGCCTGGTACACCGGCTCATAATCGCCCGCCAGATGTCCCCCGGACATCGCTCATCCAGACCGGGACCCTCGCTCCGCGCCCGCCGGGTAAGGCCAGGGGTTCGGCTGACAGGTTCTCGGGCCATGGCCCATGTTTTCTTTGAGGTGATTGTCTGCTGCAGCATGACCGGCGCCAGCCCGGTGGGCAGGCAGTGGTAGGTGTGCGCGTGGCCCAGGGCGTGGCCCACTTCGTGGTTAATCGTGTATTGGTGGTAGCTGAGGAGATCGTGCCGAAAAGAAGTGTTCCCGCGGACCCACCGGGCCACGTTGAGGTGGACCCGGCTGGCGCCGTGGCTGTTCTCCCAGCATGAGGTCTCGATCTTCTGCTCGTAGCCGCACAGCCCCCGCACGGTCAAGGACGAGGTCAGGCTGACCGCGAAGTCGGCGTGGGCTGGATCGGTGACCCGCTGTAGCGCCACCGCGTCGCCGGCGGTCCAGCCACGCCGATCGGCCAGCGTGGTCTGCACCTGCCGGGAGAAGGCGGCAAGGTCGACGCCGGTGATGCCTCGCTCCACCTCAACGACGTAACGGCGCACGTAACCCCGTCCAATGATCGGACCAGAGCCGGCCAGGACACGGAACGTGCCGGTTCCGTGCGTGGTGTAGGGCCGGCCCGGCGGGAGTTCCTTCGCGTCGACTTCCTTCGCTTTGCCGTTGCCCGGCTTGGTGCGCAACGACTTGGTGGCTGGTGCCACGGTGACCGTTGCGGTTGCTCGGGTTGCCGGTGGCGGCGTCGACTGCAACCGCGCTGAGTGTGACTGTGCCAACGGAGCCGGTGCCGCCGAAGCCGGTGCCGACGGAGACTGCGCCGATCCTGGGGCCGTCGCGCTCGGACGGCGGGGGCCGGACAGATACCACAGCGCGGCAGCGAGGGTGAAGGCAACCAGGATCGGCAAGGCGTAGCCGCGCCAGCCGTACCGCCGCAGGGCTACCAGCCGCAAGCGTGCGGAGCCCACGCGTGGGGTCACGGGCACATCACCACGCTATAGGGCAAGCGTCGCTGTCAGTGGGCGCTATTTGATGGTCGGCAGGAGGGTCTTCATCTGGGTGATCTCTTTGCCTTGTCCGGCGATGATCGTCTTGGCCAACTTTTTGGCGTCGCTGTTCTGTCCGGCGCTCAGCTCCGTGTTGGCCATGCTGACCGCGCCGGTGTGGTGAGCGATCATCTGGGTGAGGAACAGCGTGTCGAACGCGGCGCCCGACGCCTTTTCGAGCTTGGCCATATCGGCGGCGCTCATCATCCCGGGCAGGGACGCCCCGCCCATGTGCATACCGCCCATGGAGGTGTCGGGAACGGGTTTGTTCCAGCCTTTGAGCCACCCGGACATGGTGGTGATTTCCGGTGTCTGCTCACTTTCGATCGTCTTGGCCAGCTGCATGACCTGGGGGTTCTTTGCTTTGGTCAGCGCCATGTTCGCCATCTCGAGGGCTTGGGCGTGGTGCGGGATCATGTCGGTGGCGAAGGCGACGTCGGCCGCGTTGTGCGAGCCGGTCGCAGACGCACCGGCTGCGGCTGTCGATGTCGCGCTGACCTTCGATGTCATGGTGTTCATGGCGCCACTCGTGGACGTGCCGCTCGACATGGACATCGAGGAGTGCGCGGGCGATGAGCTGGAACCGCTGCAGGCCGAGAGGGTGATAGCGGCGGCTGCGGCTGTGGCGGCGATGGTGCTGGTGATCAGGGAACGCTTGCTCATTGGGGTGTCCTTCCAGGACAGGTCGCGCGGGAATGGGACAGGACGGAACTCGCGTGGCCACTGCGCGCAACGAACGTGGCGCAGGTAGCCGCGGGGGAGTTCAGGTCCGGCTGATTCCCAATCCGAGAAGCGATACGTCGGGAGGTGCTCGTGGCCCGTGGGCCGGATTGGTCACCGGTGCCAGGCTGGTCACAGCAGAGGTTGTACCGACGGCGAGCAGCGCGGCGGGGGGTGGAAGGTGGCCGGCGTCGCGGAGCACCGCAACGCAGCCCCCATGACCCATGGGGCAGCCCACCGGCGCGGCGGCGCTGCGGTCCGCGGACTGGCCACTCCGGGCGGGCAGCATGGCCGCTGTTTCAGCTACGGGCGCAGATGCAGCGTGCGGGGAGGACATGAGCGCGCTGCCCTGCATCGCTGGAGCGCCAACGGGCCTGGCCATGGCGTCAGGCAGTCCGTGCATCCCCACCAGGCCGAGCAGCGTGACCAGCGTGAGCACGGCACGTACCGCTGACCGATGTTCCGACTGCCGCCGTGACATCTCACCACGATATCCGTACATCCGCACGATCGCACGCCCTTGCAACTGTCTGCAGACAGGCGTACACCTGAGACGGTAGTCATCCGTGCAGGCGTGCGGGTATGGGTCGTGGAGGGACGGCAGGTCAGTGGGTTTCTTCGGTGTCGTGTGGCACGGGCTGGACGAGGCGTTCTTCATGTTCTGGGAGACGCTGTGGGCACTGGTGCTGGGCTTCGCGCTGTCGGGAGCCGTGCAGGCGTTCGTGTCTCGCGGCGAAATGCGCAAGGCGTTGGGCGATCACCGGCCGGCAACGCTGGGTAAGGCCAGCTTCTTCGGTGTGATCAGCTCGTCGTGTTCCTACGCGTCCTCGGCGCTCGCGAAGTCGTTGTTCGCACGCGGAGCGGACTTCACCGCCGCAATGGTGTTCATGGTGGCCTCCACGAACCTGGTGGTGGAGCTGGGCATCGTGCTGTGGCTGTTGATCGGCTGGCAGTTCGCACTGGCCGAGTTCGTCGGGGGCGCGATCATGATCGTGCTGCTCGGGCTGGTCGTGCCGCGACTGATCCCGGAGTCCTGGATCACCGATGCCCGCGACCGGCTCAACGCCGCCTACGGCGACGCCGACTCGACCGCTGACCGGCACACACAGCACGCGCACGACCACGGCGCGGGACACGCCCAGACCGCCGACGACACCGGACCGGCCGAGTCCGAGCCGTTCAGCCAACGCCTGCGCAGCCGTCGCGGGTGGGGTGACGCGTCGGGCTACACCATCAGCGACCTGACGATGCTGCGCAAAGAACTGGTGATCGGGTTCGTCGTCGCCGGATTCCTCGCCGCCGAAGTACCGACCAGCTTCTGGCGCTCGATCTTCCTGACCGGCCACGGCTTCGCCTCCAGCCTGGAGAACGTGATCATCGGCCCGTTCCTGGCCATCATCAGCTTCGTCTGCTCGGTGGGTAACGTCCCGCTGGCAGCCGCTCTGTGGCAGGGCGGCATCAGCTTCGGCGGCGTCGTGTCCTTCGTGTTCGCCGACCTGATCACGCTGCCGCTGCTGTCGATTTACCGCAAATACTTCGGCACCGCGATCACCCTGCGGATCCTCGCCATCTTCTGGGCCGTGATGAGCATCGGCGGACTCGCCGTGGAGTACCTGTTCCGAGCTTTGCGCATCCCGGACCCGGTTCGGCCGACGATGATCGTGCACGAGGGGTTCCGGTGGAACTACACCACCGTGCTCAACATTGTCGCGCTGGTCGCCTTCGCCGTCATCTACTGGTCCTACCGGCTCCGCGACACCAGCGGCGGCCAATACGCCAAGGACCCGGTGTGCGGTATGCAGGTCGAAACCGAGCACGCCCCGGCCGCCCGGGCGACCGTCGACGGGCCGGTGTACTTCTGCTCCGACCACTGCGCTCACCGCTACGACGCCGACCCACACCGCTTCGCGCGGACACCGGGCGGCGCAGCAACCAGGACCGAGGAAGCGGGTGACGGCGCCGTCGACGTCGGATCCAAAACTGAAATCGACCCCGTGTGCGGCATGCACGTCGACCCCGCCGTAGCAGAACACACGCTCGAGCACGGCGGACAGCGGTACCTGTTCTGCGGGCCAGGGTGCCGCGCGGCGTTCGAAGCCGACCCCGAGAGCTTCTTCCCGGCCGCCGGTGCCGGCCACGATGATGCCGCCACCCTGCACGGAGGTGCCCGATGAGCGTCACCGACCACGACCACCCCGTCGACGCCGCCCGCGTCGCCCACGCCCGCGCGCGGCTCCCCAGCGCCGCCGACGCCGCCCGCCTGACCGGGCTGCTGTCACTGATGGCAGACCCGGTCCGGCTAAGGTTGATCTACGCCCTCGACGTCGCCGAAGAGCTGTGCGTAGGCGACCTCGCCTTGGCGTTGGACGTCAGCGAAGACTCCGTCTCCTACGCTCTGCGACTTCTGCGGGCCGCCGGGCTGCTTGTCACCCGTAAAGCAGGCCGCGTCGTCTACAACCGCCTCGCCGACGACTTTCCCGAACCCCTGCGCGACCACTGCCTACGCCAACTCATTGCACTCACCCACACCGGCGACAGCGCCATCCGAGACATCGAGGCCTGACCCTCTGCCCTCAGCGCAACCGACGTGCGCGCAGCACCAAGTCGTCGGCGTGGTGCGCGCCGGCACCACCTTCGGGCGCGATGCGCGCTCGCTGCTCGTCCACCTCTATCCGCCAGTCCTCGGTCAGCAGCGCAGCGACCATGGGTGGCCAGACGTAGTCGGCCGGATCGAAGCCGGTGTCGTGCGCGTGCTCGACGTCCATTCCCGCGTGGTGCACCAGCAGCACGACGCCGCCGGGGGCCACCGCCGCGAGCAGCGCGCGTTCGGCCGCGGCGTCGTCGGTGCGCAACAGGGCCGGGTACAGCGCGCAGACCAGGTCGAAGGACGCCGGCGCAAGATCTGCCTCCACCAGCCCGGCGTGCAGCCAGCGCACAGAAACGCCGGCGTCGCGCGCGTGCCCGGCCGCCCGCTCCAGCGCCACGCTCGAGACTTCCAGCGCGGTCACGTTCCAGCCGCCGCGGGCCAGCCAGACGGCGTCGGCGCCCTCACCGCAGCCGACGTCGAGCACCCGCCCGGGAGCAAGCCCGGCAACCTCGGCCACCAGCGCACCGTTGGGCTGGCCGCTCCACAGCTGCTCGCGCTCGGCGTAGCGCTCGTTCCATTCTGCCTCCACCGCCGGATCTCCACGGAACTGATCCGCTGGCGCAGGAGAGTCGGATCTGGGCGAGTCGGCGGCAATGTCTTCGGTCACTGGTCCACCGTTGCCCTATCAGGAGCGCAGGTGCAAATCCTGTTGCCGGATAGGCAGGCAACCAGCAACGACAGGAGCAGCCGACCGACGGTCAGAGTGCGCCGTGCGCCGCGCTCAGCCCACTCGTCGACGCGGCATTTCCCATCGATGCGGAGGAGGATGGCGCAAGTCGTCGACGACCCCTGTGCAACCGTGGGCAGACCCCAGCAAGGCCACGCAGGATGGCGACGACCGCGTCGGTGTGCTCATTGTCGAAAGCGGGCACAAATCGGCCAGGTCCATCGTCTAGATTGCGAACGACTCGAGGACACAACACCTTCGCAACCCAACACCCTCGCACACAACGGACCTCGGGACACAACGACTTCGGGACAGAAAGGAAACGCGGTGCGCACGAGCGCGGACACACCGGTCGTCCAGTCCGCCGACGGCACCAGCGGACCGCCGTCGGGCCGGCTACGCGCGCGATGGAACGCATACCTGTGCCGGTCGCCGCAGATTCTGGCCCGGCTGACGTGGATCTTCGGCGTGCTGACGCTGCTGCACGCGTTGCTCGGCGACCGAGTGCCCGAGATGTTCACCTCACTGGCACCGGCAGACGCCTCCGACGTCGCCACTGCCGTCATCGCCGCCGCGGGCCTGCTGCTGCTGCGGTTGAGTGGCAGCCTGCGCCGGCGTCAGCAGCGGGGCTGGCGGGCGGCGGTCGTGGTGCTCGCACTGCTTGCCGTCGCGCACGTCATCCGCGGGATCGCCGTCGTTCCGTTGCTGGTCACGCTCGGGCTGCTTGCACTGCTCATCGCCAGCCGGGACCGCTTCCGCGCCAAGGCAGATGTCACCAGCCGCTGGCTGGCGCTGCGCAACTTCGTTCAGCTGGGCGCTGTGGCGCTGACCTACGGGCTGTTGATGATGTACGTCGACGTCGACACCAGGGTGGTCGGCGACCCCAGCTTCGGAACGCGGCTGCGGGAGGTACTCGACGGGCTGATCGGTCTGGACGGCCCGGCGAAGCTGGTCGGGCCGCGCTTTCCCCTCATCTTCCACGGCACTCTGCTTGCCCTCGGGTTGGTGATCGCCTTCTCCACCGCCTACCTGCTGCTGCGCCCGACCCATCCACGAGCGAACCTGTCCGCCGACGACGAGGTCCGCCTGCGTGCCCTGCTGGACAAGCAGGGCGGCCGCGACTCGCTGGCTTACTTCGCCCTGCGCCGGGACAAATCGGTGGTGTGGTCACCCACCGGCAAGGCGGCGATCACCTACCGGGTGGTGTCGGGCGTTGCGCTGGTCAGCGGCGATCCCGTCGGCGATCCCGAGGCGTGGCCCGGTGCGATTGCTGCCTATCAGGCGCTGGTCGAGGAGTACGCGTGGATACCGGCCGTTCTGGGCTGCAGTGAGATCGGCGCGACGGTGCTACGGCGCGAGGCCGGATTGTCGGCGCTCCAGCTCGGTGACGAGGCCATCGTGCAGGTCGAGGACTTCACGCTGGAAGGCCGTGCGATGCGCAGCGTGCGGCAGGCCTGCACGCGGGTGCAACGCGCGGGTTACGAGGTGTCGGTACGCCGCGACGGCGACGTGCCGGCCGAGGAGATGGCGGCGCTGATCGCCGCATCGGATCGCTGGCGCGGCAACGACGTCGAGCGCGGCTACTCGATGGCGCTGTCGCGATTGGGTGATCCCGCCGATGCCGCCTGCGTCGTGGCCACCGCCTCGCGCGACGGACAGCTTGCGGGAATCCTGCACTTCGTGCCGTGGGGAAAGGACGGGCTGTCGCTGGACCTCATGCGCCGCGACCGCGAAGCCGACAACGGCCTGAACGAGCTGATGATCGCCTCGGTGATCCAGCAGGCGTCGTCGCTGGGTGTGCGGCGGGTGTCGCTGAACTTCGCGGTGTTCCGCGACGCGCTCGAACGTGGTGAGAGGATCGGCGCCGGCCCGATCCTGAAGTTGTGGCGCGCGCTGCTGATCTTCCTGTCCCGGTGGTTTCAGATCGAGTCCCTGTACCGGTTCAACGTCAAATTCCGGCCGGAGTGGGAGCCGCGGTTCCTGTCGTTTCCGTCGTCGTCGGCGCTGCCGCGAATCAGCGTGGCCGCGCTGGAGGCCGAGGCGTTCATCACCCGTCCGCACCTGATCAACCGATTGCTCTCACGGCGCTGAAGTGTGCACGGGCATGTACGCGTGCGGCGCTGGACCGAAGCGCGTCGCGGCGTCCATGGACGTGAGTCGGTGTACACGTGTCGGGCGGTCGCGTCGGCGCCTGTATTCTTCGAGCCGTTGGCAGCGCGCGAGGATCGACCGACAGAGGGGGACCGGAAACGCGTAGACAATGAGCAGCGCCGCGGCATCGCGGGGCTGTGCACAGGAGGCTTCGCCTAGTCCGGTCTATGGCGCCGCACTGCTAATGCGGTTTGGGTCTCAAGCCCATCCCGGGTTCGAATCCCGGAGCCTCCGCCACCAGCGCCCTCCCGCCGGCGGGACGTGTCTTGTCGGCGGCCATCGTGCGTGTCTTCGGCCTCACGGCATCGGCGACGACCGTCCTGACCGTGGTGGCGCCGGTATGAGTGAGTGCGATCGGCTGCAGATGGCTGCCGTAGACTGACGCGGCGCGCCGAACGCGCGATGCACCAGCGCCCGTGGCTCAACGGATAGAGCACTTGACTACGGATCAAGAGGTTGCAGGTTCGAATCCTGCCGGGCGCACCAGAGTCGTCTGTTTCAAACCTCCACCACGTTGAACGGGTGGAGTTTTCGTTTTTCGTCCGATTGGTTCTTGCCGACCAGCAGTTTGCCGTGACTGCCTGAAGTACACCCGACTCCAGGCTTCGCTGGCAGTGGCAGTCTCCCAAGCTGGGGTTGGCACCAACTTCGCGCTCGAATCATCGGCATCTTGGACGTCGACGTGACCTCGTCTGCCGGCCGCAGCCAGCACCTCGGGTCCGAGCAACGTTTGGAACGGTTCGGCCAGTGTTGCCCGGACGCCGTCCTCATTGAGGTAGAGCTGCTTAAACAGGGCCTGGTTGAACAGCCTGCGAGCCTGGTCGCTGGCTGCCATATAGGCGCGGTGACAGTCGCTGGCGAAGTCGAGAGCGGTTCTCAGGTTGGCTTGGATCGTCGTGAATTCCATCTCGGTTGCTGCCAGGCGGCTCTCGATGACGTCGAGCTGGCCAGCGATGCGGTCCTGCTCCGACTTCAGTAGGTCTAGTGGTACGGCACCGGCGTAGTGAGCCTGGAGCAGGCGCGATCGCTCGTGGATCAGCCGTTGCTTCTGCGTCGCCAAGTCGCGCTGCGCAGATTCGGCCTGCTGTTGAGCCGCTGCCAGTTCCACGGACAGGCTGTGCTCAATGTGGCCACGAAGCTCGGGTTCAAGCCGGACCTCGGCGTAGAAGTCCTCGATCAGCGCTTCGACGGCCGAGATGAGCATGGCTTTCTGGGTGCAGCCTGTCCGTTTCTGGTGGCGTCCGACGCAGACGAAGTATGGATAGACGCTGCCGTAGCGGTTCTTGGCGTAGGTGATCACAAGCCGCGAACCACACTGACCGCAGGAGACGCTCGACTTCAGGTAGTGCGGGTGCGCGCGTTGCTTTTCGCCTGGTCCGTGTGCGGCCAGGACGTCTTGTACCCGTGTCCAGGTGATCGGATCGACGAGTTTCGGGTGTCTGCCGGGGTAGCGGGCACCACGCCAGACGACCTCGCCCTTGTAGTAGGGGTGGGTCAGGATCAGGTAGAGATGGCTCGGTCTGATGGGCCGGATAGGAAACTTGGGCGTGGGAAGGTTAGTCAGGCCGCGCAGTTCCAGTTCGGCCAGCAGCCGCACAAGCGTCCAGTCGCCGGTGGCGTAGGCCTCGAAAGCCCAGCGGATCAGCTCAGCGCGTTCCGGATCGAGCTCGATCGTGCGGACTTCTCGGCCGTCAGCGTTGATTGCTCGGACATTGCGGTAGCCAAGTGGCGGCTTGCCTGGTGTGCCGCCCGTCTTGACCTTCTGGCTCATGCCTTTGACGACTTCCGTGCCGAGGTTGCGGCTATAAAACTCGGCGATGCTGCTCATTATGCCGTGGAGCAACATGCCGGACGGCGTCTCATCAATGTTTTCGGTTGCCGATACGAGCGTCACGCCGGCCTTGTTGAGCGCCAGATTGATCTCGACGTCGTCCATCCGGTTGCGCGCCAACCGGTCGACCTTGTGCACGATCACATACTTCACTTCGGGGTGCTGCTTGATGTAGACGAGCATCCGTTTCAGCTCGGGCCGGTCTGCCGACCGGGCTGATTCGCCTCGGTCCAGAAACTCGACGTCAACAACGGCATGGAGTGTGGCCGCTTTGCGTCGGTTGGCTTCGCGCTGCGCCGGAATTGAGTATCCCTCAGGGTCGCCGTCACGTTCGGCCTGCTCTTTGGTGGACACCCGGATGTATGACAAGGCGATTTCCGGCGGCGCTGCCTCCGTCGCTGGTGCGCTATCTGTTTCAGCCAGATGGCGTACTGCCGTACCGTCACTCATGAGACGCTCCTTACGCAGGCTGTCGCCATTGGTGCCGGTATTGCCTTCGGATTGCAGGCGATGGACGATGCGCGGTAATACCGCGGAGCCCGCGAGTCGCCACTCAGGCGTCGTTCCGAGCCATCCAATCGGCCAAAAGAGGACGGGACGCAACGCTGCACGTTTTGTTTCAGCCCGATCTGTGCCAGTCGTACTTCGACGGCCCGCGTCGATACGTTGAACATCGTGGCGAGGTCCTCCGTACGCCGCTCCCCCTGACGCCAGGCTTGTCGCAGCAGTCGCTCGGGCATCAGGGCGCAACCCGCGAAGTAGTCCGCGGCTTGTTCTGTTTGCTGCGCGGCAACACGGCCGGGGCTGCCGGTGAACATCCGGTCAGTGCTTCCGTGGTCGATGATGTGCTTGTACTCGTGGAGCAGGGTGAAGCGCTGGCGGGTTGCTGGCTCCGTCTGGTTGAGGCAGACGATCCAGGCCTGTCCGTCCCAGTAGCTCAGCCCGGATGTCGGCATCTGCCGGTACTGCAGGCAGATCCGCGGCAGCCGCGCCACGCGCTGGTCCACGGTCGTCGGGTTGTCGCCGGTGAGTTCGAGTAGCAGGTCAGCCTGTAGCTCAGCGATGTGCAATGCTTCGGGCAACTCGACGCCGCGTTCAGGTATGAGGCGCCGGAGCGAGGCAAGCACGCTGCGGTGACTCCATGCCACTGGTTCTATATTGTTCATGGCATCCTCCTCTCAATTAGTATTTGACTGTGGTTAGCGTTCGTCTTCTCCATTTTTCGGTGCTCGTCATTGTTGCTTGTCCCTTAATGTGCCGACGAAGGCTTCTATCTCCTCAATATCTTCGTCGGACAAGTCGTGGTATTTGGCCCGCATGTACGGCGTGAAGGCGGGGAGCGTGGGCGTCTTGCCGACGGCGACCAGTTCGCTGAGCGTTAGTCCGAGCGCTTCAGCGATTGCCTCGAGGGTGCCCGTTCGAGGACTCGTGAGCAGCCCTTGTTCGAGCCGTACGACATCGGCGACATGCGCACGTCGGGCGAGTTCGCGCTGCGAAATACCGAGGGCTTCGCGGCGTTCCTTGACGAAGGCACCGAGGCGCCGCAAGTTATCTGACGGCATAGCAATTAATTCCTTGTTGCATATCTCCAGTATAATACTACTGCTGAAATAATTCATCACTTCATTGTCAATTGTACAATGGGGTTTATTGCCGAAGGTCAGGCTGCGCTTACTCGGGTTATCTGCCATCGAAGAGCCACACGCCCCCATTTCCTGTCGGGTAGACGTAGACGTCGCCGCTGAGTCGCAGGTCGTTCGCCACCGTGCCGACATCGAACTCGACGTAGCGGCGGACGTGCTCGGGCAGGGTGTCGTCGAGGATCTGGTTGTAGCCCAGGTCGTCGACGAGTTGGTCGGCGTACGCCTCCAGCGAGTCGTATTCACCGAGGTAGGCGTCGGTGAAGCCACCGAGCTGTGCTTCGTCCTCGACAACGTCCGCCCAGGCCGCGAAAGCCGGGCCGTGTTCGGCGATTCCACGGGCGACGGCTGTGACGAAGGAGATGGTCTCTTGTTCGCCGACCTTGAGTGGGCCGAAGTTGTCGTAGTCGAAGATGCCCCAGTCTTCGGCGGCCTCGCCGGTGCTAAGGGCTGTCGGTGAGGCGGCGAGCATTGCCTGGATGTCAGCCCAGACGTCGCCGTCATCTCGGGCGGCGTCGATCCACTGGCCGTGCAGGACGCCGTTGTTGTAGTCGAGCCAGGAGCCGACCCAGATCTGCGGCGCGTCGGCCAGCTTGTTGATCTTCACTTCGTCGTTCGATTGCAGGTCGACCTGATCGTTGTCGCCGACTTGCTCATCGGCTTGCGGGCCGCTTCTCGGCGGCGTGGGCTCTGCCGCCGGGCCCTCAGATGCGTCGTCGGGCAGGACGGCTTCGGCTGGCCGTTCTTGTTGTGGTTGGTATTCGTGGTGCATGGTCACCTCCTTTCGTTACGGGTTGCTCGGTATATGGGGCGTGACTGGCAGGGGCGGACGGTTGAGGACTGAGCGGAATGCGCTCGTTCTCGAAACCGTCCGGGCCCCTGCCAGGTTCTAAGCACCGAGGTCGGTGCTGTTGTGACCTTGCCTAGGATCAGCTGCCGGTCACCTCCGTGTCGCCAGTCGCCTTACGTCCGCGGCTGCGGGCGTTCGGTGCCGGATCCAGGTCGGCGGCGTTGTCGGTCGCTACGTCGTCGCTGCGGCTGGGTGTGGTGCCGAACAGGGTGGCGATCGCGGCGCGGCGGGCGACGGCTTCGCGCTCGATGTCTTCGAGCACGTTGCCGGCCTGGGCGGCGAGTTCCGGTGCGGTCTTCGCGAGCGCGATGTGCGCCTCGATGGCCGTCCGGATCTCGTCGGTGATGGTGCTGGCCCGGAGCTGAGCGATCAGGCTCAGTTGGGCGTGCAGGTCTGGTTCCAGCCGGATGGCAAGCGTCTTGACGCCGGCCTTCACGACGATGGAACCGATGTCCGGGTTGGACATGGTCACTCCTCGGTGCGTTGCGGACGAGCGGAGCTGCGCGTTGGGCAGTTCTCGGTTGTCTCGGCCGCATGACACCGACGAGTGCGCGGGCGGGCGGGTTTGGTGGTGACCTCATGCCGCCCGCCGTTCGGTGTCGGACTCGGAGCTGGTGGTTGGGCGGGCATCGTCGATGCGCTGAGCGGCCAGTGCCGCGAAGCCGGGGTTCAGTTCGACGCCGAGCCAGTCCCGGCCCAGCGGTTCGGCAGCGACGGCGGTCGTACCGGCGCCGAAGAACGGGTCGAGGACGAGCCCCGGTTGGCTGGCCGCTGAACAGACGCAACTGGCCGTCAGAGCGCCGCGGGTGGCGATCGCGCCGAGGGCCTGGATAGTGCGGACAGTCGGTCGCTGCCAGGGTGCCCGGCAGGCGCTGCAGCGGGCTTCGGGACAGCCGGCCCGGATAGCCCGGTCAGCAAGGGCGACGGGGAAGGTGGCGTGGTGGGCACCCCGGAAGCTACTGGTGCCGATGCGCCAGACGTCGCCCGGGTTCTTGCCGAGCGGATGTCCGACGATGCCCTGGGCGTGGAGGTAGGCCAGCCCGGAGGCGTCGTCACCGTTGGGGCCGCGCCAGGCCTCACGCTTGCGCGTTCGGGCGGCACCAGTAGGGCGGAGTCGGTTGGCCGTGGTGTGCGGGATACGAATCGCGTCCAGGTCGAAAAAGTAGCCCGGTTGACGGACGAAGACGTAGAGCGACTCCCAGGTGCAGGCCAGCCGGTCACGGACGGAGGACGGCATTGGGTTCGGTTTGGCCCAGACGACCTTGTTGCGGAGCGTCCAGCCGTCACCCAGCATGGCCAGCGCGAGCCGTTCTGGGCCGAGCAGCAGACTCTTCCGGTCGGCGCCCTGACTCGGGTGCGTCGAGTAGGTGTCAGCCAGGTTGAGCCACAGGCTGCCGGTGGGTACGAGCACCCGGGCGATCTGCTCGGTGACGCTCAGCAGGCCGTTCACCCACTGGTCGACGTCGCTTTCCAGGCCGAGCTGGCCGCCCACCTGGTAGTCCCGCAGCCGGAAGTACGGCGGGCTCGTCAGCACCATGTCGACGCTGTCGCTCGGCAACTTCGCCAGTTCGATGACGGCATCACCGATGAGCACCTGGTTACGGGGTGGCAGCGCCGACGTGCTGTGCAGGGCGCTCACGCGGCACCTCCGCAGATCAGCTCAGCGA
>CAXSBR010000010.1:0-114655 GCA_964236495.1 uncultured Jatrophihabitantaceae bacterium | reverse complement strand
GGGTTCCGCGCCGGACGGCGGCCAGCAGCATCTGCGCGACGTCCACGACCTCGACACTCCCGGGTGCGGAGCCGGCGGCCTGCTGGGACGTCAGTGCGTCGGACAGCATCACCCGGCAGAACGGGCAGGCGACGGCGATCTGGTCGGCACCGGTGGCCGCCGCCTCCTCGGTGCGGTTGCCGTTGATCCTGGTGCCGAGCTTCTTCTCCATCCGCATTCGGGCGCCACCGGCGCCTCGTCCTGCGATTCATGTCGTCTCCTCCGACGCCTGGCAACGACACGCTTGACAGACGTGCGGGTACCAAGGGCTCGTTGTCAAGGTCGCCAATCGAGGACCCCTCAGCCACCGCTCACGAGCCCAGGTCCGAGCTGCCACCCGCCCACGCCAGCGCCGCGAGCCGGGGCCGCCTCGCTCCGTCGGCCTGGGGCCAACTTCGCTTGACACGGCGACGCCCGGGCCGCGAGTGCGGTCCGGGCGTCGTAGTTGGTGCTGTGATGCTCAGTTGCGGGCGTATCCCAGCAGCCGCAGGATCTCGAAGTACAACCAGACCAGGGTGACGACGAGGCCGAAGGAGGCGTACCAGGCGAACTTCTGGTCGACGCCGCGACGGATGCTGTTCTCGATCAGGTCGAAGTCCAGCACCAGGTTGAACGCCGCCAGGCCGATGCAGAGCAGGCTGAAGATGATCGCCATCGGACCATGGCCATCGCGCAGGCCGAGCCCGCCGTCGACGAAGAACGACGCGATCAGGTTGACGATCATCAGCCCGAACACGCCGATGGTCGCGCCGATGACGATGCGGGTGAAGCGGGGCGTGACGCGGATGGCGCCGGTCTTGTAAACGAACAGCATGCCCGCGGCGACCATCAGCGTTCCGGTCAGCGCCTGCACCACGACGCCGGGGTACCGAGCCTCGAACGCCCGGCTGATCCCGCCGAGCAACAGCCCTTCGAACGCGGAGTACGCCAGCGCGGTGATCGCGTTGGCCTTCATCGAGAACGACATGTACAGCCCCAGCACGAGGCCACCGATCGCGCCGATGCCGATCAGACCGCCGGCCGACGTGCTCGTCGGACCCAAGGCCCACGTCACCGCGCCGACGCCGAACACGACGGCGAGCATCGCCGCGGTGCGCACCACCACGTCGTCGAGGGTCATGTACCGCTCGGGGGTGTAGGCGGGCTTGGCGTACATCTGTTCCAGCTCAGCCGCGCTGAGGTTCACTGACGACGGCGTTGGACGACGGCCGTTGGCCGCTGCGTCGAAGTTGCCCAATACCGGGTTCGGCACTGTCATCGCCTCTCTCAACTGTCAATTTCGTTCGATGTGCCGACTATTAAGCCGCTATCCAAGAAACGCGGGCGGGCCGGTGAACGTTCCCGCAAACGTTGAGCGGTCATCGGTTATCGACGCGGCCACGACGTGCCCCCGGTCGGACTCGAACCGACACTGGAACCCTTTTAAGAGGTCTGCCTCTGCCATTGGGCTACGGGGGCCGCTCAGTGCACGCTCGAGTGTGCCGTACCGCCGGCATCGACGTCGGCAAGGTGCAATGCCCGCGCGAATACGGCATCGAGCATCGATTCGGTGAGCCGGCCGGTGAAGGTGTTCTGCTGGCTGACGTGATAGCAGCCCAGCACCGTCACTCCGTCGGGCAGGGCGACCTCGACGCCATGACCGAAGGCAGGCACCCGCTGCGCGCTGATCAGTCCGGCGCTGCGCAACGCCGGCCACAGCGCGCTCCATCCGAACCCGCCCAGCACGACTATGCAGCGCACGCTCGCCTGCACCAGCTGCAGCTCGCGCACCAACCACTGAGCGCACGTGTCGCGCTCGCCGGGCGTAGGCAGATTGGCCGGCGGCGCGCAGCGGACCGCTGCGACGATGCGGGTGCGCCGCAGCGTGAGCCCATCCCCGGCGTGCACGCTGGTGGCCTGATTCGCCAGCCCGGCCCGGTGCAGTCCGGCGTAGAGGAAGTCCCCGGACCGGTCGCCGGTGAAGTTGCGGCCGGTTCTGTTCGCGCCGTGCGCGGCCGGCGCCAGGCCGACGATCAGAATTGCGGGGTCTTCGACTCCGAAGCCGGGCACCGGCCTGCCCCAGTACGGCTCCAAGGCGAAGGACCGGCGTTTGACGGCGGCGACCTGTTCGCGCCAGCTCACGAGCCGGGGGCAGGCCCGACACACCGAGACGCGCGCGGCTACGTCGTGCACGGTGCCGGCACCGCCTGCCAACTCCGCAACATTGCGCGCCGAGTACGCGACCGGCGTCAGCGCCGTCGCTCGATCCCCCGGCCAGCCGGAGCCCGGCGCGACGATCATTGCCTCATCATCGCTCACGGTCCCCGGTAGGCACGCGTTCCAGATGCCGTTGCACGTCGCGGACCGATGACGGTTACGCGCACCCTGCCTACCGCCGCCGCCGTGGATCGGCAACAATCGTCGGTGTGAACTTCGCTGCCAAGCTTCTCTACCGAGTGCTGACCGTCGCCCTGAGTGTTCCGATCGCGAAGGTGATCCGAGCATTGACGAACAAGGCCTGGGTAGCGGCGCGTCCGAACGACCCGCCCAAGGATCCGAAGAAGGCCGATGTCGGCTGGTCCGACGCGCTGATCTGGGCTGCGATCGCCGGCGTCGGCACCGCGCTGGCCAAGGTGCTGAGCACCAAGGGCGCTGCCGGAACGTGGCGTGCCATCGTGGGCACCGAGCCGCCCGGCTTCGAGGAAGACCCGAAGAAGCAGACCGTCTGAGGTACTTGTCGAACGGCCCTGCGCTGCTACCCGGACCGGCGCGCGTGATGTTCCGCCGTCGTGGTCGCCAGACGCTCGACAGCCACCACGATGGCCTTGCGATGGGCGGCAATCCGCCGAGGATCGCTGGGGTCGGCGCCGTCGGCGGACAACAGTCCGACCGGCGTTAAGTACCAGGCCTGTGCAACGGCGTAGATGATCGTGAGCAGGTCGACGGCATTGAGCGGCGCAGCGGCGACGCTGGACAGTTGGGCCGTCTTCGTCAGAAAGCTCTCCAACGGCTCGGATGCCGCCTTCGGGCGCTCGAGCTGAGCCCACAAGCTGATGCGGAACGCGGCCGGCTTTCGTCCGTGATAGTCGAACAGCGTGCCTGCCCATGCCGCGAGGTCATCAGGGGTGGGAGGCACCTCGGCAGCAAGGGATTGGATCGCGCTGACCAGCGCGGTGTCGAACAGCACATCTTTGCTGCCGAAGTAGGCATAGATCATCCGCACGTTGGTGTGCGCTTGCCGGGCAACGCGTTCGATGCGCCCGCCGGCGAAGCCATAGGCGGAGAACTCGGCGACGGCGGCGGCGAGGATTCGCGCCTTGGTGGCGTCGGCGTCGCGAGCGGGCATGGTTTCTCCCGAATGGATGTAGTGGCAAGGACAGCAAGCAACCGTTAGAGTAAGTATATATTTACTTATAAGCGAAGGAGTCCTATGCCCGCCGGTGCTGCAGACATCGATATCACGAGTGCGCTGGCGATCACACCGTCGTCGTCGGCGCGTGAGCGCACAGTCGACATCACGACTACCGGCGCCATAACCGGTCGACCACGCCGGATCGAGGTGTGGTTCCTTGTCGCGCCGCTGTCCCAGTGGATGGCGGGCAGCCCCCCCATCCACGTTACTTTTCCCGAAGGAATCCAATCATGACCTCTCCACCTCTTGCGCTCGTCACCGGCGCCAATCGCGGCCTCGGCCGATCCACGGCCCTTGCTCTTGCCGCCTCCGGAGCCAGGGTGGTGGTGACGTACCGGGGATCGGAGAATGCCGCGACCGAAACCGTGGACGAAATCCAGAGCGCCGGCGGCGAGGCGGTCGCCGCCTACCTCGACATCAGCGACGTGGGCTCGTTCACCACCTTCGTCACAGACTTGTCGGCAGCGCTTTCTCGACGGTGGCAGACGTCGCGGCTCGATGTCGTGGTAAACAACGCCGGCGTGGGCCTGTTCGGAGCGCTGGAGAACGTCACTACCGAGCAGTTCGATCAGGTGATGGGCACTAACGTGCGCGGCACGTTCTTCCTCATCCAGGCGCTCGTGCCCCTGATGGACGACGGCGGATGCATCGTCAACGTCTCCACGTCGTTGACCCGCCATGTCAGCCCCAGCACGTCGGTATATGCCGCATCCAAGACCGCCTTGGAGGCCATCACTCGCAGTCTGGCCGTCGAACTCGGACCGCGGCGGATCCGCGTCAACAGCATCGCCCCCGGTCCGACAGCTACCGACTTCAACAGCGGCGCCATGCGCGACGACCCGCAGCTGCGCAAAACCCTCGGTGAACACACCGCACTCGGTCGCGTCGGTCAACCTGAGGAGATCGGTGACGCCATTGCCGCGCTGGTCAGCGATCAGATGCGATGGATCACCGCCGAACGCATCGAGGTCTCCGGCGGCACGTTCCTCTGACCACTCCTCGACCAGCGTTTGACAACGCATGTCCCAGGCCCCTCGATCGGCATCCACCTCCGCACGCAGTGCGCCAGGCGCAATCAGCACAGGCTGGCGGCGATGCCGTCGAGGATGTCGTGCTCGGTGACGACGATGTCCGGCGCACTCAGGTGTGCCATCAGCGTCTGCAAGATGAGTGCACCAGCGGCGATAACGTCGACCCGGCCGGGGTGGATGACGCCGGTAGCAAGGCGCTGCACGCGCGACATCGACATCAGCGCGTCGACGGCTGCATCGATCCGTGCTCGCGACAGCCGAGCACCCTCGACGGCCACGGACGAATAGCTGCTCAGTCCGAGTGCAAGCGCGGCGACCGTGGTCACCGTGCCCGCGACGCCGACGAGCTGGGCGTCACTGCGACCGAGTCCGGATCCGGCGAATTGCCCGGCGACCTGCGCCGCGACGGCTTCTCGCTCGGCAGCAGAGATCGGGTCGGTACGGACGTAGCGCTCCGTGAGCCGAACACTGCCCACGTCCAGGCTTACCGCTGTGCCGACCTCGCCACCGGTTCCGACTGTGCCGGCCGTGCCGCTGACGAGCTCGGTCGAGCCGCCGCCGATGTCGACGACCAGCACCGTACCGATACCTGCGGGCAGCGCCGCACAGGCACCGGTGAAGCTCAGGCGCGCCTCCTCGACGCCCGACGCGACCTCCGCGGGCCGGCCCAGCGAGCGCAGCACCATCGCCTCGAACGCCGCCCGATTGCCTGCGTCGCGCACTGCCGACGTCGCCACCATTCGCACCGCCGATGCGCCGCTGGCCGAGATCATCTCGGCGTACTCGCTCAGAACCACTTCCGTTCGCGCCAGCGCATCGGCATGCAGCATCCCGGTTTGGTCGACGCCTTGGCCCAGGCGCACGATCCGCATCACCCGCACGACGTCCACCAGGCCTGCACCGCCTGGCTCAGCGATCAGCAAACGCAGCGAATTGGTACCGCAGTCGATCGCCGCGACCCGCTCGGTCATTTGGCAGGCGCGTCAGGCGACACCGCGACGCACGGGCCGGCCGCCCACCACTGCGGCAACATCGCCAGCGCCTCGTCGCCCAGCGGATTCACGCCAGGACCGGCCGCAAGCGCGTGCGCGACCAGCACATGCAGGCACTTGACCCGCTCGGGCATGCCACCGGCGCTGATGCCCTCGATCTCGGGCACATGCTCCAGGCTCTCGCGACGGGCGAGGTACGCCTCGTGTGCGCGCCGGTACGCCGCGGCGAGCTCGGGGTCGGCGCGCAGGCGGTCGATCCAGCGCGACATCAGGCCCGAGGCTTCCAACGTTCCGATCGCCGACGCCGCGCGCGGGCAGGTCAGGTAGTACAGCGTCGGGAAGGGCGTGCCGTCAGGCAGCCGAGGCGACGTTTCGATGACGTCGGGATTGCCGCAGGCACAGCGGTGCGCCACCTCGCGGATCGCGCGCGGCGCACGCCCCAACTGGGCCTGAACTGCATCCCGATCCTGCGTGGCCAGCAGCGGCGCCACGACCCGATCGGTCACCGGCCGGCGTCGGCGACCTGCAGGCTCGTCCACGCCCGCGTCTGCCAGGTGGACTGCCCCGACGTCGACGTCGCAGGTGTCGCCTGGTTGGCCGCGGCGTCGCTGCCGGCCGAGTGCGGGCCGATCACGACGTACACGGTGTCCCCGGGCCGGGCGTACTGCAGACGGGCACGGGCCTGCTGCTCGATGTAGGTGGGATCGGCCCACTGCGCCTTGAGCCGGGCGAGCTGGGCGACCTGCGCGGACACGCTGATCTGCTGGTGACGCGCTTGTGCCAACGCATCTCGCTGACGTAGGTAACGCTGCAGCGGCGAGGCCAGCACGAGCGCCAGCAACACCAGCACCGCGCCGAGCACCAGAGCGCGACCGGTGAGACTGGTGCCCCGCGCCGTGCTGCCACGTGGCGTCGTGGCGGTTGGCGTCTTCGGTGAGGGCGTCTCCGTCGGGAGCGACTCGGTCGACGGCGCCGTGCCCGTCGGCGCCGGCGCGACTGGCAGCTGCCCCTCTGACACCGTCGCCGGGCGCGTCATCGGCGTACTCAGCTGCCGGCCGGCCGGAAGCGCGGGAATGCCGCGGCACCAGCGTAGCGTGCGGCGTCGTCGAGCTCTTCCTCGATGCGCAAGAGCTGGTTGTACTTGGCGACGCGCTCGCTACGCGCCGGCGCGCCGGTCTTGATCTGACCGGCGTTCACGGCCACGGCGAGGTCGGCAATGGTGGTGTCTTCGGTCTCGCCCGACCGGTGCGACAGCATGCTGCGGAACCCGGCGCGGTGCGCCATGTCCACTGCGTCCAGAGTTTCGGTCAGTGTGCCGATCTGGTTGACCTTCACCAGCAGCGCGTTCGCCGACTTCTCTGCGATGCCCCGAGCCAGCCGGGTCGGGTTGGTGACGAACAGATCGTCGCCGACGATCTGCACACTGTCGCCGAGCTGAGCGGTCATCGACGCCCACGCCGCCCAATCGTCTTCGGACAGCGGATCTTCGATCGACACGATCGGATAGTCGGCCACCAGCTGGGTGTAGTACGCGATCATCTCGTCGCTGCTCTTGGCCGCACCCTCGAAGGTGTAGGCACCGTCGGCGTAGAACTCGGTAGCCGCGACGTCCATGGCGAAGGCAATGTCGCGACCGACGACGAATCCCGCCTTCTCGACGGCCTCGCTGATCAGGTCGAGTGCCGCGACGTTGGACTCCAGCGAGGGCGCGAAGCCACCCTCGTCACCGAGACCCGTCGACAGGCCTTTCTGCTTCAACACGGCTTTGAGGGCGTGATAGACCTCCGCGCCGGTGCGCAGTGCTTCGGCGAAGGTGGGCGCGCCGACGGGAGCGATCATGAATTCCTGGACGTCGACGTTGCTGTCGGCATGCGCGCCACCGTTGAGGATGTTCATCATCGGCACCGGCAACAGGTGCGCGTTCGGGCCGCCGACGTAGCGGAACAGCGGCAGCTCGGCGGAGTCGGCGGCGGCGCGGGCAACGGCCAGCGACACCCCCAGAATCGCGTTGGCGCCCAGCTTGCTCTTGTCCGGCGTGCCGTCGAGGTCGATCAAGGTCTGGTCGACGAGGCGCTGCTCGGTGGCGTCGAAGCCGACTAGCTCAGGCGCGATGACGTCGAGAACGGCTGTGACGGCGTTCTGCACGCCCTTACCCAGGTAGCGCTCGCCGCCGTCACGCAGCTCGACGGCCTCGAACGCACCGGTGGACGCGCCGCTGGGTACCGCAGCACGGGCGAGGGTGGCGTCGTCCAGCGCGACCTCCACCTCGACGGTGGGATTGCCTCGGGAATCCAGGATCTCGCGGGCGCCGATCGCCTCGATGGTTGCCACAGCCGGGTCCGTCCTCTCCTAGGCGCGGTGCGGACGACCGCCGCGCTGCGCATCATCAGTTCGAAGACCACAGCCGGCACCGGCGCAGTCGCTGGGCGCATCGTATCGGGCGCGGACCGCACGCCCCGTCAGCGCGCGCCGCGACGAACCCACCTGGGACGATGAGGGTCGCGCCCGGGCTCACGCCTGCGCCTCGCCTCGCGACCCGAAGGACGGTTGCCTGAATGAATCGACCGCCCGAAGCGGAGCAACGCCGCGCGCCCCTGCCCACCACGGAGCTGCACCTGCACATCGAGGGCACGCTCGAGCCGGAGCTGATCTTCGACCTCGCGCGGCGGCAGGGCACGCGGTTGCCGTTCTCGATCGACGAGCTGCGCCGGCGCTACGAGTTCGACGACCTGCAGAGCTTCCTGAACCTCTACTACGAGAACATGGCGGTTCTACGCGCCCGACAGGACTTCACCGACCTGACGTCGGCCTACCTCACTCGGGCCCAGCGAGCCGGCGTGCGCCATGCCGAGATCTTCTTCGACCCACAGGCACATACGTCGCGCGGCGTCGAACTCGACGTCGCGACTGCTGGCGTGTTGGACGCCCTGGCGCGCAGCGAGGCCGACTACGGCATGTCGACGGCGCTCATCGTCACGTTCCTGCGCGATCGCCCGCCGGCCGAGGCGGTCGAGGTGCTGGAAGAACTGCTGGCCGCCGACACGCCGATCCTGGGCATCGGCCTGGACTCGGCCGAGGTCGGCTATCCGCCCAGCTTGTTCACCGAGGTCTTCGATCTGGCCCGCGACAACGGTCTGCACCTGGTCGCCCACGCCGGTGAGGAGGGTCCGCCCGACTACGTCTGGCAGGCCGTCGACGTTCTGGGCGTGCAGCGCGTCGACCACGGCATTCGCTGCCTCGAGGACGCGGCCTTGGTGGACCGTCTGGTGACAGACCAGATCCCGCTGACGGTGTGCCCGCTGTCCAACGTGCGGCTGCGCACCGTCGACACGCTGGCCGACCATCCGTTGCCGCGGATGCTCGAGCAAGGTCTCGTGGTGACGGTGAATTCCGACGACCCCGCCTACTTCGGCGGCTACGTGGACGACAACTACCGCGAGCTCGCCGCGACGTTCGACTTCGACGACGCGGTACTGGCTGGCCTTGCCCGCAACGGCGTACGCGCCGCCTTCGTGGCCGACGTCCGCCGCGCCGAGCTCGACGCAGACATTGCCGCCTGGCAGTCCGCTCAGCCTGGCTGAGGCCGCTCCGACTGTTGCCAGGTTCGCTCCTCCCGGCCGCAGTGGCCGCGCAGAGGCCGCAGTGGCCGCGCGGCCGGTCCTACTACCGGCCACCACGCCGCGGACTCAGCCCCGCGGCGGAGCAGCGCGCGGGAGCTCGACGGTGACTTCCAGACCGTCGGGAGTTCCCGGGCGCGCGGCGATGTAGCCGTCGTGCGCCTGCACGGTCGACCGGGCGATCGTCAGGCCGAGCCCAGCGCCGCCGTCGTGGTTGATGCGGTCACCGGACAACCGCCGAAACGGCTCGAACAGCCCGGGCACGGCCTCGGCGGGCACCACGGCGCCGGTGTTGCGCACGACCAGCCGGTACGCGTCGAGCAACGAAGCAGCACGCAGCGCTGTCGGTTGGCCAGCAGCGGGCGTCGACCCCACCACTAGCGCCACGTCACCGCCGGGCCGGTTGTATTTCAGCGCGTTCTGCACCAGGTTGGCAACCAGGCGCTCCAGCAACACCCGCTCCCCCAGCACCTCGCACGGCTGGAGATCCGCCTGCACGCGCACGCCTGCCGTCACGGCCATGTCGGCGTGGGCGGCGAGCACGTCGCGCACGACCTCGTCCAAGCGGACGGCAGCGCGGGTCAGCAGCCCCTGATCGGTCTCGCTGAGCACCAGCAGTCCCTCGATCAGTCGCTCGTTGCGCTCGTTGGTGTCCAGCAGTTGGCGGGTGAGCAACGTCAACTGCTCGGGCGTCAGCGAGTCGGCCATGCCGACCTCGATCAGCGTGCGCTGGACGGCCAGCGGCGTGCGCAGCTCGTGGGAGGCGTTGGCGGCGAAGCGTCGCTGGCCCTCGTAGCCGGCCGCAATACGGTCCATCATCTCGTCCAGCGCATCGCTGAGGGCCCGCAACTCGTCGGATCGGCCGTCTGCCCGCAGCCGGTAGCCCAGGTTCTGCGGGCCAACCCGGTCCACCACCGCCGCCAGGTCGCGCACCGGACGCAGTGCCCACCGCACGATCGCGAACCGCAGGGCAACCAGCAGGATCGCCAGCACGACGACGTCGACGATCCGGTGCAGCCCGCCGACGGCGGCGATGTTGCTGCCACACACCCGATCCAGATACGGAATCGACGATCCGCAGCCGATTCCGGAGAAAGACACGACGCGCCGCAGTATCGCGTCGGCGTAGTAGCCCAGCAGCAACGCTGCCGCGCAGAGCAGCAGCGTTCGCCGGCGCGGTGAGTGCACGACTCCTACCTGCCCAGCCGGTAGCCGGTGCGCGGCACGGTGTGCAGCACCGGCGGATCGCCCAGCTTGCGGCGCAGCGTCATCACCGCGACGCGCACGGCGTTGGTGAACGGGTCGGCGTGCTCGTCCCAGGCCTGCTCCAGCAGGTCTTCGGCGCTGACCACTCGTCCCCCGGCGCGCAGCAGGACGTGCAGGACGCTGAATTCCTTGGGCGTCAGCATCAGCATCCGTCCGTCGCGGGCGGCGTAGTGCCGTGCGACGTCGAGCTCGACGCCGTCTTGCTCGAGCACCGGCGACACCGCCGGGGCCGACCGACGGCCCAGCGCTTGGACGCGCGCAACCAGCTCGGCAAAGGCGAAGGGCTTGGTCAGGTAGTCGTCAGCGCCCAGGGTGAGTCCGTCGACCCGGTCGCGGATGCCGGCGGCCGCAGTGAGCAGCAGCACCCGCACGTTCAGCGCCGACCCGCCGATCCAGCGGCAGACGTCGTCACCGGTTCGCCCGGGCATGTCCCGGTCGAGCACTGCGACGTCGTAGCGGTTCACCTGCAGGCGCTCCAGCGCGGCTTCGCCGTCGTAGCAGACGTCGACGGCGATGGCCAGGCGACGCAGGCCTTCGGCGACGGTGTCGGCGAGCAACTGCTCGTCGTCTGCCACCAGTACTCGCACCCGCCAACCCCTCTGCAGAAATCTCGCCGGGCTTCATCCTGGCAACGCCGACGTAAAGATCCCATGCGCGACGCTGACCGGCGCAAGATCGCCTTCTCGACAGGCTCGTGCGCATGACAACCTCCTTGCGCACCGTTACCCGTCGCACCGTCGTGCCTCGCTGCCTCACTGCCCTCCTGGCCCTGCTGTGTTCGATCGGCGTTCTCGACGCATGCACCAGCTCGGACACCACTTCAACAGCGAACATCGGCGCGATCGCCTGGCCGCAGCAGGGACAGGCGGCTGTCGAGGTGAGCGGGCGAGGTCTCGTCGGCACCAGCGGCAGCCATCGGGCCGTGCCCATCGCCAGTGTCGCGAAGGTGATGACGGCGTATGTGGTGCTGACCGCCGCACCGCTGACGGCTGGGGCCGACGGCTTCACCGTCACCATCACCGGCGCGCAAGCCCGGGATACCCGGCAGCGACGCAAGCTCGACCAATCCCTGGTGGCGGTGCGCGTCGGGGAGCGGCTCACCGAACGACAGGCGCTGGAAGCGTTGCTGTTGCCCTCGGCGAACAACATCGCCGCCATTCTCGCCCAGCACGTGTCCGGATCGCAGGAACGCTTCGTGCAGCGGATGAACGACCAGGCCCGGGCGCTGGGGATGCGCGACACCGGCTACACCGACCCCAGCGGTTACCTGGACACGACGGTCAGCACCGCGACCGACCAGCTCCTGCTCGCCCGGGCGGCGATGCGCCTGCCCGCCTTTGCCGAAATCGTGGCCCAGCGCAGCGCGACCCTTCCGGTCGCGGGCACCGTCCACAACACCAATCGACTGCTGGGTATCGACGGCTTCGTCGGCCTCAAGACCGGCTCGCATGACGCCGCGGGCGGCTGTTTCGTCTTCGTCAGCGTGCACCAACTGCACGGCCGGACCGTCGTGGTCACCGGTGTGGTGCTGGGGCAGCGCTCCGACGACCTGGTGGGCGCCGCTCTGCAGGCCTCGCGCCGGCTGGTCGACTCCGTGCTGCGAGATCCGGCGTCTATCACGGATGCGGAGGCTGTTCGCCGTTAGACGCCCTCGGCATGCCGCAACGCCTGCGCGTACTCCAGCGCCGTCGCGCGCAGTGCCAGCTCCGGGTCGACTCCGGCCGCGGCCGCTTCGAGCGCCAGGGCGAACAGCCGCGCGCCGACCGACGTGCCGTCGGGCAGGGACACCTCGACGCCGCCGCGCCGGGCACGGCTGGATAGCTTCGCTGCAAGCGCCAAGGCAGGTAAGGCGGTGGGTACGCCGTCGGTGACCGACGTGCGCTGCTTCTCCGCGTGTTTGAGTTTGTCCCAGTTGGCCTCCACGTCGGCCGGCGACAATACCGCCGCATCGGCGAACACGTGCGGGTGGCGACGGATCAGCTTCGCGCCGAGGTCGGCGGCGACGTCGTCGAGATCGAAGCGCTCGCCCGGCGGCAACTCCTCAGCTAGCCGGGCATGGAACAGCACCTGGAACAGCACGTCGCCCAGTTCCTCGCGCAGGTCGACGACTGAGCCCGATTCGATGGCATCGAGCAGCTCGTAGGCCTCCTCGAGCAGGTAGGGCGCCAGTGTCCGGTGCGTCTGCTCGGCGTCCCACGGGCACCCGCCCGGCGAACGCAGCCGATCCACGATCTGGATCAGCGCCATTAAGGCCTGCCCGCCCTGCTCAGGCTCGTCGCCGGCTTCGGCGTTCACCTCGCGCCCAGCGGTGGCCTGGGCCGATGCCGGTGTCACTACTTGCGCCACAGTGCTCAGGCGCCGGGCGACGCCGCCGGAGCCGGCGCAGACGATGTCTTGAGGAAGTCCGGCGTCGCGGCCTGGTCAAGCTGCACGGTGGCGGCATTCCACCGTCCGTACCGCGGCGACACCGACACCGGAACCCGGGCAGCCTTGACGACCGCGGCTAGCTGAGTCGCCGTCGAGATCTTGTTGTTCTGGATGAACGCATATTGCAGCTCAGCAGCACGCAGGATCGTGGCGTCGAAACCAGTTCGAACCCCGTCCCTGGTCAACGTCGGGTCGAGCAGCGATGCGTTTGCCTGGGCGGCGGGCACCTGCTGACCGAACAGCAGGCTCAAGGCGCCGGCTGCACTGCCGTTGAGCTGGGCCGCACTGGGAAGCTGGCCCTTCTTCTGCAACGCCCGCTCGTACAGCTTTTCCTGGACGAGGAATGCCACCACCAGGTTCCGGCCCGCCGCCGTACCCGTGCTCGTGAGCATGGTGGTCACGTCGCTCTCGGAGATCCGCTTGCCGTCCACCGTGGCAGCTGCACCGGCGTTGGTCTGGCAGGCGGCCAGGCCGGACGCCAGGGCGAGCGCCACGACAACAGCGCCGATGCGGGTGTGAACGCTTCTCATGCTGGTGCGTACTCCTCGAGTGCGGGCGACGTTCGATGCGTTCCACCGCTCAACCGCCGGTGGCTACCTGTAATGGCACGAGCGGTGCCGGCTGGCCGTGGATCGCACAAGGTTCTCACGCCGGGGCGAGTTCGCGCTGCACCGGCTGCCCGACGACCTCCTCCAGCACCGATCTGCACCACTCCAGCAGTGCGACGTCGCGGATCGGTTCGCCGCCGAAGGCCGCGACCTCGAAGCGGCCGTCAGCTTTGCGCACACCCTTGGGACGAGGCACCGCCATCGTCGCCACCGTCGACTTGTACAGGCTCTTGGGATGAAGGCGCTGCAGGCGGGTCAGCGTCGAATCTGGCAGTACCAGCGGTGAGAACCGCACGCTGTTGCCCTGCAGCGAGATCTCGCTGAGGGCGTACCGGCGGCAGAACACCCGGAACCTTGCGACGGCAAGCAGGTTTTCCACCTGCGGCGGCAGCGGTCCATAGCGGTCCAGCAGCTCGGCGCGGACTGCGTCCACAGCCTCGTCCGTGCTCGCGGCAGCCAGTGCGCGATAGGCCTCGAGCCGCAGCCGCTCGCCGGGCAGGTAGTCCTGCGGCAGGTTGGCGTCCACCGGTAGATCGACCTTGACGTCGGCCAGTTCGATTTCACCCGGCTCGCCACCGGCAGTGCGGAAGTCGGCCACCGCCTCACCCACCAGCCGGACGTAGAGGTCGAAACCGACGCCGGCGATGTGACCGGACTGCTCGCCGCCCAGCAGGTTTCCCGATCCCCGGATCTCGAGGTCCTTCATGGCCACCGCCATGCCCGCACCCAGTTCGGTGTGCGCGGCGATGGTGGCCAGCCGGTCGTACGCGGTCTCGGTGAGCGGCTTCTCGGGGGGATACAGGAAGTAGGCGTAGCCACGTTCCCGCGCCCGTCCGACCCGACCGCGCAGCTGGTGCAGCTGCGACAGCCCGAACATGTCGGCCCGATCGACGATCAAGGTGTTCGCGTTGGGAATGTCCAGGCCGCTCTCCACGATCGTGGTGGCGACCAGGACGTCGTACTTCTTCTCCCAGAACCCGACCATGATCTCCTCGAGCTGGTGCTCGGGCATCTGGCCGTGCCCGATCGCGATCCGCGCCTCGGGTACCAGCTCGACCAGGCGGGCGGCGGCGCGACCGATCGAGCTGACCCGATTGTGGATGTAGAAGATCTGCCCGTCGCGCAGCAGTTCGCGACGGACGGCGGCGGCGATCTGGCGCTCGTCGTAGGCGCCGACGAAAGTCAGGATCGGATGCCGCTCCTCGGGCGGAGTGAGGATCGTCGTCATCTCGCGGATGCCGGTCAGCGACATCTCCAGCGTGCGTGGAATCGGCGTGGCCGACATGGTCAGCACGTCGACGGCGGTGCGCAGGGACTTCAGATACTCCTTGTGCTCGACGCCGAAGCGCTGCTCCTCGTCGACGATCACCAAGCCCAGCTGCTTGAACCGCACCGTCTGCTGCAGCAGGCGATGGGTGCCGATGACGATGTCCACGCTGCCATCGACGATGCCTTCGACGGTCTCGTTGACGTCGCCGGACAGGCTGAACCGGGACAGTTCCTTGATCTTGACCGGGAACTGGTTCATCCGCTCGGTGAAGGTGTTGAAGTGCTGGTGCGCCAGCAGCGTCGTGGGCACGAGCACGGCCACCTGCTTGCCGTCCTGCACCGCTTTGAAAGCCGCCCGCACGGCCACCTCGGTCTTGCCGTAGCCGACGTCGCCGCAGATGATGCGGTCCATCGGCAGGTCCTTCTCCATGTCGGCCTTGACCTCGTTGATGGCGCCCAGCTGATCTGGGGTCTCGACGTAGGGGAACGCGTCTTCGAGCTCGCGCTGCCACGGCGTGTCCGGCGCGAAGGCGTGACCCTTGGTCGCCATCCGCGCCGAGTACAGCCGGATGAGCCCGGCGGCGATCTCCTTGACCGCCTTGCGCGCGCGGCCCTTGGTCTTGGCCCAGTCCGAGCCGCCCAGCCGGTTGAGCGTGGGCTGCTCGCCGCCGACGTAGCGGGTGATCTGGTCCAAGGAGTCGGTGGGCACGAACAGCCGATCGGCCGGTTGGCCCTTCTTGGCCGGGGCGTACTCGATGATCAGGTATTCGCGCTCGCCGCCGTTGATGGTGCGCCGCACCATCTCCACGTAGCGCCCGACGCCGTGCTGCTCGTGCACGATCAGGTCGCCGCCGGCCAGTTGAAGCGGATCGATCGCCTTGCGCCGACGGGTGGGCATCTTGACCGATCCGCGGTTGCCGACGCCCTGCTGGCCGGTGATATCGGCCTCCGAAAGCACCGCCAACTTCACTGTTTCGGCCACCGCGCCGGCGCCGATATGCCCGGTGGTGACAGTGACAACGCCCTCGTCAGGCGCATGGTGGAGGCTGTCGACCAACTTGACCGGCACCTCTGCCGTCCGCAACCGCTCCACGGCCCGCTCTGCGGTGCCGTGTCCGTCGAACACCGCGACGACGCGCCACTGCTGCCGGGTCCAATTCAACAGATCCCCGACGGCGCGGTCCAGATCGCCCCGGTACTCCGGTGCGGCATCGAACCCGCTGACCGCGACGGTGCCGGCGACTGCCACCTCGACGTCGGCATCGAACGCGGTGATGTTCCACCACGGCAGTGCCAGCTCGGCGGCGCGCGCGCGCACGTCGACCAGATCCTGCAGTGAGGCAGCACCCAGATCGACGGGCGCCTGCCCGCCGCCGGCCGCGGCTGCCCAGGACGCGGCCAGGAACTCCTCGGAGGTGCGCACGAGATCCACCGCCCGCGCGGCGACCCGCTCCGGATCGCAGACGACGATGTGCGCTCCGGCGGGCAGTTCGTCCAGCACCAGGCCCAACGAGTCGGCGAGCACCGGCAGCAACGACTCCATGCCCTCGACGGCGGTGCCCTCGCTGATCGGGTCCAGCAGTTCTGCCAGCTCGGGGAACTCCGCGCGCAATGCCTTGGCCCGGGTACGCACGTCGTCGGTCAGCAGCATCTCCCGGCACGGCGGAGCCCACACCCCGTGCTCGGCGACAGCCAGCGAGCGCTGGTCGGCGACGGAGAAGTAGCGAATCTCTTCGACCTCGTCGCCCCAGAACTCCACCCGCAGCGGATGTTCCTCGGTGGCAGGAAAGACGTCGAGGATGCCGCCGCGCACGGCGATATCGCCGCGGCGCTCGACCAGATCGGTACGCGCGTAGCCGGCATTGACGAGGTCGGCGACGATGTCGCCCAGTTCGCGCCCGGCATCACCGACGTGCAGGCTCACCGGTTCCAAATCGCCCAGGCCCCGCACCTGCGGCTGCAGCACCGAGCGGATCGGCGCCACCACGACCGAGAGCGGTCCATCGGTGCCCGCCGTGCCATCCGCGCCCTCTGTGCCGCCTGTGCCACCCGGACCTGGGTGAGCCAGCCGGCGCAGCACGGCGAGGCGCCGCCCGACGGTGTCCGAACGCGGCGAAAGTCGTTCGTGCGGCAGCGTCTCCCAGGACGGGTAGACCGCGACACTGTCGGGCCGGAGCAGGCAGCGCAGGGTGTCGGCAAGATCGTCGGCCTCGGCACCGGTGGTGGTCACTGCCAGCACCACCCCGCCAGTCCGTCGAGCCAGAAGTGCGATCGGCAACGCCCGCACGCCACCGGGAGCCGACAGTGTCAGCTCCGGTGATCCGGCGGCGTCGAGGAACTGAGCCAGTCCCGGATCGGCGGCGGCGGCGTCCAGCAGTCCGGACAGGGACACAGGGCAGCCTCGCTAGGTTGTTGAAACGCTGGAGTAAGGAGCCGGACAGCACGAACACCCCTATCCGAGACGCGGGTAGGGGTTCGTGGAGCCAGCTACGACTTTAGTGGGCGCTCAGCACGAGCCGCACAAGCCGGCACAGCCCGCCGGAGACACTGCGACACCCGCTTCCGAGCAAGAAACCGGACGCCCGCGCCGGCCCGCTCGCTTCAACTGGCTTCGGCCACAGCTTGGGTGCGCGCGGCAAGGGCCGCCAGCGCAGTGCGCAACGCGGTCGACGACGTGTGTGCGGTGTAGGGAAAGTAGACGACCTCGACCCCGACGGCAGCAAAGTCGTTCTCGAGCTTGGCGCCCTTGGCGGTGCCGCGCCAGTCGTCGCCCTTGAAAATGATGGTGAACCCGAGCGCGCGCCACGTGTCGATCTTGTCGGGGACCACCTCGGCGACGGCCTTGTCCACGTAGCTGATGTGGCTGACGATCTCGAGCCGCTCGGCCAGCGGAACAACGGGACGTCTGCCCTTGACCAACTCCAGCATCTCATCGGACACAACGCCGGCGATCAGGTAGTCGCACTGCGAGCGGGCGTTGCGCAGGATGTTGAGGTGCCCGATGTGAAAGAGATCGTACGCGCCGGGCGCATAGCCGATTCGAATAGCGGACATTGCACCTCTCCAAGAAATGAATCAAATAGCCGACGTGTATCCGACACGGTACACGCGGTGCTTCAAACCAGCGCCTTCAAGTCATTCCTTTGCGCACCCACAATCTTTGGCGCGGGCCAATGCCGCCCACGCGCCGCAAGCTCAGCAGAGGCTCGCTGGCCACCGCGCAAGGAGGCCGCGCGCCGCAAGCCGAGCAGAGGCTCGCCGGCCACCGCGCAAGGAGCCCATACGCCGCAAGGCCAGCAGAGGCTCGCTGGCAACGCGAGGAGCCCGCTCGCGGTACCAAACTAGAACGGACCCACGTGCCTAGTTCCAACTGCCTGGTGTAACGCCGCCGCTACCGGCCCCGGCAACGGAATGCCAACAGGGTCCGCCCGACGTTGGAAACCAAGTGCCACGGTATTACGCCAGTCGGCATTCTTCGCCAACATTTGTGGGACAGACAGGTAGTCACTGACAGAGACATTGTCGGTGCCACCCCATCCGATCCGTAGCGGGCTAACTTGGTCTGTCCGTTCCCGGAAGACGTTACCAGTTATGGAGACGTTCATAGCGTCTGCACCTATATGAGTCTTCTTATCGAGGACGTATACGTCGAATGACGCCGGCGAGGGCCGCTGCCCGAACTCGTTGTTCGCGATCGCAACGTTTCGCAACAGCCAAGGACAGTTAGGGTCGGGTATCGGGCGTCGGGGATCGTGGCCAGGATCGCCCTCATTCGACTGCCTACGTTCGTCCTGTGATAGAAAAACACTGCCGACGCTCAGACCGTGGAAGGAATTGTTAAACACGGACACATTACCCGTGTCGAACAGATACAGGCCACGACGTGCAGACCACACTGTGTTACCCGCGATGACCCCAGTGTCCGATATCTCCACCTGGATACCGTCTAGATTGCCGCCCACTCGGTTGTTCAGTAGGTGAAATTGAGTGACAGACTCATCTAGCCAAAGGCCGACGGCGGCGTTGTTTGTCAACTCTGTACCGCTTACAGTCACACCGCGGCTACGGGTCACCTTCATACCGGCCGCAGCCGGTGATGGATTGAAACCTTGCGAGTTATTACTGTCGATCCGACAATCTTTCACCACCAGACCATCCGCTTGATTGCCGTGAATGCCAGTCATACCATTGCCAGTGACGGAGACATCCACCGCTAGGTTGTTGGGTCCGCGGAAACTGAGGCCCTGGGTCGCATTGTCTACGATGACGAGATCTCGTGCCACACCATACCCGGACACCATTCGAACGGTACCTATTTTTGTGAGCGCAGTCGCGTAGCGGCGCACCCCGAAGCCCTGCAGTACAACATGTGTTCCGGTCACCACGAAGGCTTGACTCAAATCACTGGCTCGCAACTCGTGCCCGATAGGGTCGCTACCGACGGTTAGTGTATGCGCCGCATAATCCACGGCGAAGTTCTTACTGCCGATGTGGCCACCGGCAGCCACTTGGCTCAATTGTCGACCGTCGACAAACACCTGGTCCGGCCACGCCGCCATCGGCCGCTTCGGATTGACGAACGCTGCTGGGTCGTCCGCGCCTGCACGGAACGAGGCCGTGTGGTCGAATCTCGCGCCCCAACCCTGATGGACCCAGCCAACTCTCGTACGGGCCCATCCCGCGATCGGAACTGAACCGTCGAACCAGACGGCCGCGCCAGGAAACGGTTGAATCCGAATGGAATTGGTTTTGATGTCGACTTGCTCGTGGTAGGTCCCGGCGAACAGGACAATCGTCTGGCCTGATCGAGCGCGGCTGACCGCGGCCATCACGGTACGCATCGGACGCAGTGCCGAACCTGTTGCACTATCGACGCCCTTATCCGGCGACACATATAAGGCGGCACCAGGAATCGGAAAAACGGCCTTGCCTACCGGAAGGGAGCCGCCAATCGGATCCCGGTCGACCTTGCGACCTTGAACACTACGCACCGCAAATAGCAGCATACTCGATAACACCACGAGAATGATTGCCGAAACGACAACGGACGTCAGTTGTGCGCGCGTGATAACAGTTAGCCTCGGTTGCTTTGAACCGGGGATCCGCATGAGAGGAGCGCTGCTGCGATCCCCCACGAAACCCTCCACTTGATTGAAAATGCTTGCGGCCTATTCCGTACGTAAAGTAGATGCACGAACTACATTGGCGTGCTATCTTGACCCGGCTAGTTGACGCAACCGAAGCCGATCCGCCTCACTAAACGTCGCCTCCAGGTACCGATCATTGCGACCATTAAGAACGTTTTCCTGCATCAGCGAGTTCTCTTGGGATCCCGGCGTCATCGGGAAATGCTCGGGTAGGGCATGAACTTGGCTGATTCGCGTGCTCGATTGAAGCGCAGCCCATGACAACCACACGTCGTCCGCCCACGGACAAACCTCTCGGAAACCGTCGCCCGCAGCAGCTAGGACGCCGACAAACGGTCGAGGATATAGCACCCCGGACACACCTAATACGAACGCACCCAGTTTGGGCTTACGGTCAGTTGCATATGGCCACGAATAGTAACTTCCCATCTCCGGGCCGTCGAACTTAACAGTGCGCACCATGTATGCATAGATGACCTGGGGGTCGTGTAAATGCCTTGCCCAAAGGCGCTCAAGCCACCGCTGCGGATAAATGATATCGTCGTCAGCCGTTACAAGCGGCGCTGACCAATTGCCGTCAGACGCCACATAGGCATAGTACTTCGTGTGTGGGCCGAAGTTAGGGCTCTTTTTAATTTCCAAGCCGCGAAGTTGCAGGCGCCGGAGCGATGGTGGTGGATCGCGTAGCATCGCTTCGTCGTCCAACCATAGAATAATCCGTTGAGGTCGCACACGACCTGCACCGATTGACTCGATGCTGAGGTGTACGAGGTGAATGCGGGCCGCGTACGAGGTCAAGCTGACGACCGCGGGCGCGCCGCCCAACAAAGGCGACGATAGCTCCGCATTCCGCCGTTCGAGCTCGAGCACTGTGCTTTGCAGTTGTGCCCGGCGGCGAACGCCCCGGACGCGTCGAACGGCCTTACTACGGAGCAACGAAATCGACGCGACGTTGACGCCGGCTAGAACTGTCATAGACTCTCATTAGTTATCGACCATGTTCCGTACCGTTTCTGCTCACCAGTCCTGCGGCTTAGACTTTGGCGCGTACTACCAGCCACCGTTGAGCGGGTCGACTTGCCGAGCCCTGTACGCCGACGTGTCACGGGATCTGTGAATTTCTCGTGCGATCGATACCTTGAATCAGCTAGGTCGCGTTTGGGAATCATCGTGAGTACGGTCCCCGCGACCGTGGCATTGACCGCACTCAAAGTACTGAGGGCGGCTGCCAGCTCCGAATCCTTCAGCTTCCGGTACCGGACGGTGACAATCACCGCGTCGGCCAGCCGGGACAGCACGGCCGCGTCGGCCACCGGCAGAAGTGGCGGTGTGTCCATGAGAACAACGTCGAACTTCTCGCGCAACGAATCAATTAAGCGGGCCATCGCCGCTGTGTTAAGAAGCTCCGACGGGTTGACCGGCATCGACCCGCTGGGCAGAAGAGTAAGCCCAGGTGAATCTGTACTGCACAACGCGTCCTCCAAAGCCACCTGATCTCGAAGAATGTCAGTGAGACCCATCGTCGCCGTGACGCCTAGGTATTGCGCAGCGCGCGGACGGCGTAGGTCGCCCTCAATAAGTAAGGTGGATCGGCCGGCTTGGGCGAAGGCGATAGCCAAGTTCACCGCTGTGCTCGATCTGCCCTGATTACTCACAGCAGAGGTAACGGCAATGACCTTGGGCGTCTGGCCGTCCTCGATGTATTGAAGCATAGTGCGCAGTTGGCGGTAAGCCTCCGCCCGCGCGGAATGTAGTTGACCATTGACGATCAGTGGAAACTTTCGCGCTGCCGGATCAAACGGTATTCGCGCTAGAGATAATGGGTCGGACGTGGCGAGCCCCGCCTGGTCTGACGCACCGGAGCGGTCCCGAGCCACAGCCAGTGCAACACCTACAGCCACTCCCAACAGCAGTCCTACTCCAAGATCCAACTGCCGTCGCGGCGACACCTTAGTAGTGATTGTGCTGGGTCCCGACACGATGTTCACCAGCGTGGTCGTCCTTGGCGACCCATGTTCCAGTGTCTTTATGAGCGGCGCCAAGTTCTTGGATACCGCGGCAACAATTTTGTCGGCACGTTGCGACGAGGATCCGGAAGCCGTCACGTTCAACAAAACGGTGTTGGGCGGGGTGGTTGCGCTGATGTCACGGCTGATCGACTTCGGTGTGCCCGAAAGCCCGGTGTCGCTGAGCACAAGGCTGGCCATCCGCTCGCTCTTGACGAGTTCGATGTAGGACACGATGCGCCGCTGGGTGACTTGGTCAGCGGACAGCGCATTGCCCGCGGCAGCTGCCGGTGGCGTAGACAGGTAGAACGTGACCGAACTTGTGTACTGAGGCGTCGTCTGTGCGCCGAAAAATAAAGCGGCACAAGCCCCTGCTACCACGGCGATCAAGACGACCAACCAGTGTCTGGCCACCGCATGCAGGTAAGCTTGCAAATCCATCGTTCGTCGTCCTGTTCGTAGGGGGACTCAGTCGAAACGCATTGGCGATTAAGGTGGCCCTATCATTGTAGGGCCTTCAGTGACGGCCCGAACCTGCACAAATCATACCAAATTCTCGAGGCTCGCGTACGGTTACCTGGCGCGCACATGTCATGGCGGCTAACCATCCGCCCGGCCAGCACACAGGAAGTAGTAGGGAACTGACTAGCCCCGGTGACTTCGCGGAGTGCCGCGACGAGGACGGCGACGGTTCGAGCCGCTCAACGTCTTCTGCCGCCGCCCCCACCGGCGTATCGGGTCGGTTAGACCAGCCAGCGTTGCACCTCGCCGAGGTTGCGGATCAACCGGAGCGTTCGTCGTCGGATCGGGCCGACGACGATCGGGGCAGCGCAGGGCGGCCAACGGGCCCGACCGCCCCATTGGTGGGCAACGTGGCCGGCAACATGCTCGCCACCATCGTTGGCAACTTTTTTCCACCACTTGCGCTGTTAGTCAGTGCGCCTATTCTGACTCACGCGCTCGGTGTGGCGGGACGCGGCCAACTTGCCGGCGCTACCGCACCGCTCATACTGGTCACCACTGCAGCCACCTTCGGCATTCCCCAGGCCCTCACCTACGTCGTCGCCCGCAATCCGGCGGTGTTGCGTCGAGCCAGCCGATCGGCATTGTGGCTCATCGCTGGGCTGGGAGCGGCAGCCACGCTCGCGGTGGTGCTCGGCGCACACTGGCTCAGCGCGGGAAACACCACCATTGCGAAGTTGATTACGGTAGCCTCGTTTGCGATTGTCCCGAGCCTGCTTCTTGCCGTCCTGCGTGGAGCCGCGTCTGGCCTACACCTGTGGCGCAAAGTAGCCTTCGAACAAGTTCTCTCCTCGACGGCCCGACTGGCCGTACTGGTACCTTTGCTGGTCGTCCATCAGCTAACTCCGCTGTCGGCGACCATCGTGACCGCGTGCACTCCGCTGGTTGGTGCGCTCAGCTATCGCCAATTGCAGCAAGGCGCAATCAGCGCGCACCCTCAAGGTGGTGCAGAAGTCATCCCGCTGTCTTTCCTGGCCAATTACGGTCTGCGGATATGGGTAGGGGCCGTGTCCGGCATTTTGCTGTCACGTCTCGATCAAACAATCATGGTTCCCCTTGCAAGCGAATACCAACTCGGCCTGTACGCGGTAGCGGTTACGGTAAGCACAATCCCGCTGGTCATCAACAGCGCGGTGCGCGATGTCACGTTCTCAGCCGATGCATCGCAGAACATGGACAGCCGCCTGAGCGCGTCGGCTCGAATCTCAAGTAGCGCCTCGGCTGGGTTGGGCTTGTTCGTAGGTGTGACCATGATCTGGTGGCTGCCGTGGTTGTTCGGAAGGGACTTCCGGCCGGCCGTTGGCGTTGCGGCAGTTCTGATCATCGCCGTCGTGCTGGGCACCCCGGGATCGATTGCAGGTGCCGGGCTGAGCGCTCGGGGGCGACCGGGTCTCCGTAGTACCTCACTGGTCATCGCATGCTTGATCAACGTTGTGGTGCTGTTAGAACTCGTGCCGCGCTATGGTGCGATGGGCGCCGCCTACGCGACCTTGGTCGGGAACCTGATTGCGGCCAACTCTAACATCATCCTCTTGTGGCGTATCTACGGCATCTCGCCGCGCGAGTTCTACGGTCTTCGCGCGTCCGACATACGACTCATCCAGCGGTTCCTGCGCAGTCTCTGGCGTGCACTTTTGACGGGGTCGAATCGACGCCGCTAATCGCCTTGCCCGCGGGGCGTATGCACACAGCGCCACCGCACCACGCGATGGCGCTGTGAGCCAGCCCAATACTACTTCGCTTACGGAGTCCCTTGGCTCGTAAGCTGCTCGAAGTTCATTCCCATTTCGGCCTTGTAGACACTCGGCCGCGTGTAAGCGTTGAGCAGCTTCAGGGTGTTCGGCAGCGGAATCGCCTGCCGACCCGCGTACTGGTTATAGGCGATTTCGAAGCTGACTTTCCAGCTGGAATCCGACTTTGGACTCATCACCTTTGCGCACGGCCAGTCTGACGGAGTGATCCCCGACATGAATGAAGCGATGTAGCCTGCGTTGAGTTCGAGCGCTGCGACCATTCGAGGCTTCGCGACTTCATAAAGGTCCAGTCCCTGCAATCGGGCCGTTTCGGCAATGTTGGCCAGCGGACCTAAGCCAATCGCCATGTGCGCCGGGTCTCGACAAGTCTCCCCCTCGAGACCGTCGACATACTTGATCGGGTTGTACCAGTACGTATTCATCTGGGACGTTGTCGTGGTCGACTTGTCATACATGGTGCCCATTGGCGGCAGCGGATAACCGGCGAGCTGAGCGTAACGATTCGTCTCGCCGCGCATAAAGATCATCGACTGAAGCTGATCGCGCCACCGCTGAATACCTGCGTCATATAGCCCGTGGTTGTCCTGGAAGACACCGATATTTACTGTCGCCTCGGCCATCGACATGAGCCAGTTCGCGCCACCGCCAGGCCACGTCTTGTTCACGAATGGCGTGTAGGCGCTGTCGAACATTGCGTTCAGTTGGTTGACGTTGAGTGACGCCTTACCAGTGGATGGGGTATAGGTGTAGCGGATGAGTTCGGCCGCCTTGGCGAACACAGTTCCGGCCCAGGAAGCTTGCACTGAAGCGTTACTTGCACTGGAGTCGCCGGGCCCGTTGTATACCCTGGTGGTGAACGTGTGGGACCAGGCGTTGATGATTTCAATTGCCTTCTGTGCGTACGCCTCGCGGTTGCCGCCGAGGTTGTGGTCGTAGTACCAGACAAGAGCGTCGGCGTAAGCAGCGGTGGCGTCGAAGCGTTCACTCAGGCAGCCCTGTGACTGGTTCGCTGTCCCGCCCGAGCTGCATGACATATTGTTCACCGGTTGGGCGGCGTAGCTGAGGGAGGCGAACGGAACCGTCTGCTGCGTTCCAGCTGACGGGTGTACGCGAAGGAACGACGCGTAGGAGCTCGTCCAAGGCTCTTGGCTCGCGGCCAGCTTGGCTTTCACAAAGCCCAGCTGACTGGTTCCAAGCAGGACGCCCGGGTGTACGAACGGTGTGGTCGCGGTGCCGACCGACTGCGGTTGCACAGGCGGCGTCGAAGTAGCGCCAGCCGGTGCCGACTTGGAAAGGCGCCACAACTTCAAAGAGGACAGTGCCACGATGACCGGTGTACCGGTCGTTGACACCTCGGAGAATCCAGTCTCACCAGCTCGGCTCGAGGCTGCTGACAGCTTGTTGGTGCTGGTGATCTGCCAGGCAGGCGGTTCATGGCCAGCGCGCCACGCGGCGGCTACTGTAGTTGAGCCGACGACGGCGGCCTGGATATTGAAGCGTTCACCGGGCTTGACCTTGGTCAGAACAACCTTGGACGCCTTCAGCGTTACTGCTCTTCCTCCTCGAAATACAAATCGAGGACGAATCGTTACCGTCCTGTTTGCCTTTATGACAAAGCTTATATTGTATGCACCGTCCGCCGTTGACCGGAGAATGAGGGTCTCAATGACCGACTGTCCTTGGTGAAGGATTGGCATGTTGACCATGATTCGCTCGGCAACGTGAGTCTCCTCTTTGTTGACCATAGCAGTGACCGGATGCCCTCGCACTAGCCGCGCTCGTGCCCGACCAGCGCTTTGCCAGATAGCGTTTCGGCTGGTAGCGACCGTCATAGCAGCATTGGGCCAGGTTGTTCCCGACGAAGTATCGAACTCTGTCGTGAGAACTTGGCGGCTGGCGAACTCCCGGAGCGGATCTGACGCTGCATGTGCCGGTGTAGTGGCTGCTACCGCCATGAACGTACTACCAACGAGTGCCACAGCGCCTATCGCCGATGGGACGCTCCCCATTCGGCTCGGTGTAGGTGGGCGGCGGAGAGTTGTGTGCACAGGGGCCAACTTTCAGGTGTCGCCCCCGTGGGATATTTGGTTCCCCGCTTGCACTCCCCCCACGAACAAGACGCAACCTACCACAATCGGGCGAGATGTTCAAATCGCCCAAGCTGAACTACCAGGGCAAAACTGCACGTCAGCCCGGATCAGCCTTCTTGTGGGATCTTTGCGGCGGCGATGGCGCATTGCCGCTGATGGGCGTCTACACGAAAGAAGGCCGGCGGCCACCTCCGCCTGAGCTCTTGACGAGTCAGGCGCTGCGCCCTGCGGCCAGCCCCATGGCCGGGACAGGCCGGCCGCTGGGCTGTGCGGTCGCCTACCGCTGCAATGAACCGAGGACTCTGGTCCCAGCGTCGGTGTGCAGCAACGCAGCAATGTCGCTCGGCAAACCGGTTGCACTGGACGGTGCGAGCGTCGTCACAACGGAGGTCACCGCGTAGCTTCCTGACACGGCGCCACCACCGACTTCGCGACTGTTCCCGTCCCCTCCCGTTGCTGCTTGCAAATTGGAGAGCGTGGTGTAGGTGACGTTGCGACCGCCCGACGTCAGCAACGCAGTGTTCGCAGAGCCGCGTTGGTACACGTTACTGTCCGATTGGAAGCCGATCTGCTGCCAGTTCCGGGCTATCGTGCCGTCCTGCACAACTACCAGGTAGTCGCTACCGGTGCTCACCACAACATTATTCTTGAACACTAACGGTCCACCCACAAGCCAGGACATGGTTGGATCCGGGTTCGGACGGCGTGGGTCATGTCCGGGCGTGCCGGTGTTGGTTTCGGTCCGACTGTCCTGGTATGCCTCGAAGTCTCGGCCATTACTGACCAGGGTGTTGTTCCACACCTGCACGTTGCTGGTGTCGAACACCATGATCCCGTTGTTTGCGTTGCGGGCAACCACGTTGCCAGCGATGACAACCTTGGTGCCTAATTCGGCTTCGATACCGTAATATCCATTAGCGATGATCCTGTTGTTGATGACCTTTGCGTCGTATACCGACTCGTCAAGCCACAAGCCGTTTGTTACGTTGTTTTCGGAAGTGCTGTCGGTGATCGTTACCGTACGAGATCGGGTTATCTTCAAGCCGCCAGACACCGGGTTGCGGTTGTAATGCTCGGTGTTGTTGGCTGAGACGAGGCTGCTTGTAAGAGTCAGGTTATCGGCCGAGTTAGCCAAGAACCCCACCAGCCCGTTGCGGTCTGCTGACACGTTTCGAACCGTGACGTTCGGGCCGCCGATACTGATACCTCCGTTGGCATTGTCGTCGGAAACGACGTTTTCAACGATCGAATTTGCGCCGGTGATACGCAGGGAGGCCAAATCAGCCACCGAAGGCGCATACCGGTGGAATCCGATACCGCGAAGCGTGGTGTTGGCCGCTGCCGAGTAAAAGCCGCGGATGGTGTCGCTGCTGCGTACTTCGCGTCCGCTCGGGTCGGTTCCGAGGTAAATGCGATGCGCTGAGTAATCCACATAGAAGGTTCCGCTGTGCACCTGCGAGACGCTGGAAACCTGCTGCTGTGCTGTCCCACTGACCCAAACCTGATCTGGATGGCCAGCCATCGGGTAGCTGGGGTTAATGAAGGATGGATCGTTGCTGCCTCGGCTGAAGCTTGCGTTGGCGTCGAAGGTGGTGTCCCAACCGCTGCAGTACCACGTGGAGCCCGACTGCGTCCAACCCGTCACCGGCACCGAGCCGTCGAACCACACAGCTTCCTTGGGATAGGCCTGAATGGTCACATTGGTGCGGCGATCGGGCACGGAGATGGACTGGTGGTACTCACCGCCGCGAACGACTACGGCTCCACCTGCGGAAACCTTGCTCAACGCCGCATTCACCGTACGCATTGGAGCGCCCTGACTTCCGGCTGCGCCATCGCTGCCATCGCCCGCGACGAAGACTGCGCCTGCCGGAATGGCGTAGGCGGTGCTTCCCACCGGGGCGGCCCCAATTCCGGCGCTGGATTCCGGCCCCGTCGGTGGCGTCGGTGGCGCCGGTGGCGCCGGTGGCGCAGTCGGCGTCGGTGACGGTGACGGTGTCGGCGTCGGTGACGGTGTCGGTGTCGGGGTCGGTGACGGTGCCGGCGTCGCTGAACCGGTCGACGTCAGCGACTGGGCCAGGAAGTTGTCGGTACTGATCGTTGTCGCCGGCGCGCCGGACGAGACGTAGTCCCATATTCCCACGCCGCCAGCGGCGGTAAGCCGCTCGGAACTCGCGTCGGTCGCCTGGACCTGCCAATCTGGCTTAGTTTTGCCATCGCGCCAAGCCCGAGCTCGCAGCGTTACCGGATCGGTTCCCGTCACCGCAAGGATGATGGTTATGCCGACGTTTGCCTGCAGCAGGTCCGGTAGGACGAAGCGCCCCAACGCGGGGACGGCGGAGGCCGTCTGCCGATTCACCGTTAGCACTGCCGATCCGTCACCAGCAACGACGACTCGGGCGGTATAGCTCGACGACCCTGTCTCGCGGGCTCGCACTGACAGATACACCCTGCCGTCGACGGGCAGACTAGCGACCGCCTGCGTGGCTGTGACCGCAGCGTCTAGGCCGTGAACGTCGGCAAGGTTAGCGCCATCACTTACGCCGGCACCGAGGGTGAACGCTGCTTTGCCGCCGGCCACGGATGCGCGCGAGGCCGAGGAGACGGTGTATGCCGCTCCGACGTCTGCTGTTCCCCACCCGTGGTCCACCGTGCGACCGAAGGAGTCCGCTGCCAGGGTGGTATCGGACTTGTAGCCGATGTCAGCTCCAAAGGCACTGTGGCCCGCCGTAACAAGGGACGTGACCAGCAGGGCAAATCCTCCGGTAGCCGCCAGTACGGCAGCGAGTCTGCCACGGCCGGTAGGAGACGTCGGCATGAAAGCGGAGGATCTGGTGGCTGACCGCCTAGCCGCGAGCGGGGTAGACGTCGCGCTCGCCGAAGACCGGCGATGGTTTGCGGCCGAATTTTGGGCATGCGGAAGCAATGAAGGCACTAAGTTGGCTCCTTGGATGACGGGTCGGCTCACAGCCGGTTCAGATGCGCCCCGCGTCTGCAATACGGGCGTCATTGCCCGAACCACACTCAGGCGTGCATGTTCTACGCGGACCCCCACCTGTCAAGGCAGAACCATAACATCTTGGTTACGACGCGCTTGCCGTGCCCGTCAGGACCCCACACGCCTGATGGCCCGTCCCCGATCTGTGGGCCTACTCCGAGTGAGAGTTTGTTTGCCCCCGATGCAGGCAGAAGGCTTGATGGTCATGGCGTTGAGGAGACGGCCTTCACCGGAGCAGGTTGTCCGTAAAGTTGGCGCAGTCCGATCGGATGCTGGGCGAGGGCTTACGTCGCCAATCTGTGCCGCGAGCTGCAGTTTTCGGCGCCGACGTACTACCGGTGGCGTAATCAGTTCGGCGGGTTGAAGGCTGACGACGCGAAACGCCTCAAGGAGCTCGAGCGGGAAAACTTCACCTGGAAGCGGCTCCTCGCCGACGCGGAGTCGGACAAGGCCGCGGGCGTGGCTGCTTGCTTGGCTGCGGATCACCAGCGGGTGTGGGTCATCGATGAACACGCCCGCGGCGGACTCTGTCGACCGCCGCGGCGACCTTGTCAAGCCCCCGGTTATCGCGGACCGCCTCATCGACTAACTCGACCGTCTCGCCGTCGGTCGGGGCTACCCGGTGGTGCTCCGCTGCGACAGCAGCCCTGAGTTCGCCTGCGACGCCATGGCCGACTGGGCTGGCGAGCGACTCGGCCTGTCGTTCACCACACCCTGCGAGCCCTGGAGCAACAGCTACGTCGAATCGTTCAGTGGTCGAGTCCGCGGACGTTTGCCTCGACATCAACTTTTGGCATGCTGACCCAGCCGGGGTCGTGATCGGCGATTGAAACGAGGACTACACCACCGCCGACGACATAGTTCGCTCGGCTACCCTGCGCCAACGGTCTGTGCTGCCGCTTGCGCCCACCATCAACTGACTCTCACACCAAGTAGATCTGGCCCGGGTCCGGCCACTGCCATAGGCTCACGCGTTCGTCGCACGTCAGACCCACTTCAGCCCAGCGGGACGCGGTTCTCCTGGCGGGCGGGTTCAGTGGCGGCAGAGTTCAGATGCGTGTGACCTGTGCCGGGCGTCGGACTCGAAGTCAGAGCCAGCACGATCCAGACCAGCGGACCCACGAAAGTGTCGGCGCCCAGACTGGTAAATGTCTGCGGTAGCGCAAGGCAGATAATTGCGGCGAATGTCAAGCCACGCAGGTTCGGCTGTCCCACACTAGCGAGGCTAAGAGCGACGATAGTCCCGAAGTAAAGAACCGCGAATATAACGCCCAGATCTATAGAGTACATAACAAAAGAATTTTCGAAACTGGTCTGTAGCCCTGCGTTGGCAGCCACGGCGTAGTTCGACGTGAACCCCTGTCCGAACAGCAACCATGTGTTCATGTGCTCGAAGAAATACGAAAAGGCAGCGCCGCGTGCACCTGCGGAGCCGGTGTCGTTGTTGAAACGGGCGGTGACTCCGCTGCTCAGCGCGCTGGAGGCGGCGTACACGACTGCCGAGCCCAGCGCAAGTCCTACCACCGCGCGACGCGCCGCGCTCAACTCTCCGGAGAACACAACGTAGATTGCGGCCAAGGCGCCGGCGACGAGCGAAGATCTGGACTCAGTGACCAGGATGCCGACCAGGAACAGGGCTATAAGCAAGGCTTGCAAGCCAGCACTGCGAAGCCCGGCAACGAGTGGGATGCACACCGCCAGCGCCATCCCCAGCACCAGCGGGTGATCCAACGTGCCCATCCAGCGGTTAAAGCGCGTCGGGTCATACCAATATTGCTGCTCGTAATAGTGCGTGTAGAACACAGTCGTCTTCGTTAGTTTTTGCACTACGCAAAGTACGCTTTGCACGGCGGCAATAATCAGTAGAACGTTGCGCACCGTCAAAAGACTCGCGCGGTTCTGCGCAAAGGCCAGTTTGGCCAGGAAGAACAGCATGACGGGAGCGGCGATCTGATCCACGAGCAAGACCAGGCCGGTGGGCGAGGCGCCGAACTTGGTGACCCAGACGCCTACGCTGACCACCAGCCCGACGTTGAGCAGCACGAGCGCATGCCGGCCCAATACCTCCGACACCGCATGTGGGTTTTCGAGCGCGAGAACACCAAGCGCGATGAAAACAAGCCAGGTCGCCGGATGCATGCTGAGCTTGCCGGTGGCGTGGCCGGTGACTACGGCTGCCGCGACGCCGGGCACTGCGGCCCAGATGAGCAAGACGGCAACAACGAGGATGATCGGCCGGCGGCGGCACAACCACGACCCGACCAGGCACAGCGCCAGCCAGACAACCAGATGCATCTCAGACCTCCGGCGGCCGAGCGTATTCGGTGTAAGCCCGGTCGAGGGCGCCCATGATGTATCCGCGCCCCTTCATATAGACCCGTTGGCCCCGAGCGCGGTGCCGCTCGTTGCCGGCTACCGATCCAGCAGTGATCCGAGCGGCTCCCAACCCCACTCGAGCTGCACCCCGCAGCAGCATCTCGACCCGCACCCGCGAACGCGCGACGGTGCCGTCGGCGAGAACGACTGCCGTACGACTAGCTGAGTTGCCGTAACGCATCGCCCGGTTCAGCACCCACTGACGAGTCATGCGTTCCAGCGGAACGTGGTCCACGACGATGGCGTGATCACACCAAACCATCCGCGCGCCAGTTGCCGACAGCTGCTTACTGAACAGCGTGTCGGAGCCGCCCGTCAGCCCGAATCGTTCGTCGAAGCGCAGATTGTGCACGGCGATCTGCTTCATGTCCAACAGCAGATTGTTGGTTGCAAACACGCCGACCTCAGTGCCGGTCGGCAGCCGTCGACGTTCGAAGAAGCCGCCCCCTTCGATCCAGGATTCGACGGGACCTGCAAATTCGGACACCACCGGCCCGACCACCGCGGCCGGCCGCGTCTTTCGGTACTCGTCGACAAGCCCCTTGAGCCACCCATCGCGGGGACACTCGTCGTCATCGATGAAGACCAGCAGATTGTCGCCAGCGTCACGGGCCTCGTCCAGCGCCCGATTGCGGGCCGCGGCGATGCCCGCGACGGGCTCCACGACATAGGAGACGTTCGCCAATCCCAGGGCGGCTACGACCTGCGCAGCACTGCCGTGGGCGTCGTTATCAACGACCAAAACACGGGCTGAGAGGTCTAGGTCGGCCACCTGAGCCGCCACCAGGGGTAAGGTGCCGGCGAGCTCGGCGGGTCTGTTGTACGTCGCTATGGCCACCACCAGCGAGTTGGCCGACGCCAGCGACTTGGCCGGCGCGACGTGGCTCGGCGCTGGTCGTGAAGGCGTCGGCCTTGCCTGAGCGCCAGCCATCAATTCGTCGACCACCGCCCGCAAGGCCACGCCGTACTGCGCGGGGTCGTGCCGCCGGCGAGCCAACTCGGCGTCCTGGGCGGCGAGAAGACGCAGAGAGGGCCACTGGTCAATCACCTCGTGCAAAGCGCTAGCCAACGCGCCGGCGTCGTCAGGTGCAACGCAGCGCGCGGTGCCATAGCCATCAACCGCCTCCAGCAGTCCACTGGTTGCACTGACGACGACCGGGCGAGCCGCCAGCACCGCCTCGACAGCAGTGTTACCGAAAGGCTCATCAGCCTTCGATGGAACCACGACAACATCGGCTGCAGCCAGAAAGGGCCATACATCGCTTTGGAAGCCATGGAAGCTCACCGAGTTGGCCAGGTTGCGGGCCGCAACATCTGCTGCCAACTCGGCGGCGAACCATTCGTAGCCCGGGAACACCGCACCGACCAGGTCAAGCTTGGCGTCAACGTCTGCCGCTCGAAGCAGGGCCAGTGCGGCGATCGCGACGTCGGGCCCCTTACGCGGCGACAGCCGTCCAACGAAGAGCAGGCGTACGCCGCCGGCGAGGGCGCTGCGTGCTAGCTCTGCCTCGACTGGACCTGGCACCGCATTAGGAACAACCGTCGTCCGGTCGCCCAGAGTGCTGAACGCTCCAACGAGCACCGATCTGCTGAATTGAGAATTTGACACCAGACGATCTGCCAACAGCAGCGGTGCAGCGACCGCGCGGCGAACGACGAGCGAGGCGCTACCTTCGGCTTCGTGCACGTGACACAGCGATCGGCGGCCCTTGAGTTTGGCAAGCACCAGCCACAGCGGAATGGTGATCGTATTAACCAGAACGAAGTCGGCGTTGCTGGAACGGATGAGCGAGATCCCTGGTAGCACGCCGCGCAGAGTGTCGGCCACCAGTCGAAGAGCGCCTACGGGTCGCAGGGCGCTCTTGCGCAGAACCGGGCTCGGACAATAGCTGACCTTCGCTCCCCGCGCCTGCAGTTCGGCCACGAGCGGACCAGGCGCCGGCAACGCGACCACGACCGCGCGGCCGCTTTCGCGTAGCGCATCGACCGTAGCCAACAGCACCCGGTCCGATCCGTACAGGTCAGCGCTGGGATGCGCCAGGAGAACAGTTGTCGAAGCGGTGTGCTGGCTGTGTGGCGGCTCGCTGATTGTCGAGCTGCTGGTGCGGATTCGCGGTGACTTCGCAGCTGTCAACGTGAAGCCGTAAACCCCGCCGAAGCGGTCGGACGAGATGTCGAGCTACGGCCGCTGTCGACGTAGTGGGCAGCAACCTGAGCGGCTGACAGAGCGCTCGGATAGATCGCCACGTCGTCGACGTCGCCGGCGAAGAATGTGCTACTGCGCTGCCCGGGCCAGCTTCCCAGCGTGTTCCCGCCGACGTGCCAGTAGCCGTTGTACACCTGGCCGGACTTGATCGTGGAGTCGGCGCCGATCCGCTGGCCGTCGAGATATAACGCCGTGCCGGCGCTCGACAATTGTGCCGAAACGTAGTGCCACTGACCATCGTTGTAGGCATTTGGGCTGCTCAGGTAGTGGTTCGTAGAGCCGACTCCGAACAGCACGTGGCCAGTGGAATCAAAGTAGATCTCGCGGTCGTAAGTCTTGCTTACCCCGCTCTGTGCATCGCCGAACCCCAACAGTGCACCGCCGGTTGTCGATGTCGTCCGGAACCAGGCTTCGGCCGTGAAGACGTCGGGCGCCTTCGAGAGATCGGTACTGCCCGCCGTCACAGTCCCGGGGAAAGTTGACGCCGTGTCGGCGTCACCAACTATCGCTCCGGGCAGTTGACGAGTGATCGGCGCACTCAGGGCAAGGTCGTCGGTACCGATCGAGTCGGCGACTCCCTTGCCGCTCAGTTCATCAAGGCGCCAGTAATGCGCGGCGCCGTCGGCACGCACGTCTCGGGCGTAGGTGCTCGGCATGTACTCCCCCACCGTCACGCTGACATTGTCACTAGAAACGGTGTTGCCACTTGGATCGGTTACCCACACTCGATATTTGTGCACACTGCCTACCGTCAACCCGGTGTCGGTGTAAACGATGTCCCGTCGGGCCCAGAACGGGGCGTTGAGGGTGGCGGTATAAATGGGGTGCGTCTTATCGGAGTCCCGCACAAGCTGGTAGGACAGCGTCGTGTCGTCGCGATCCCAGTCGGCGGCAAAGCTGACGCGAACGGTTCCTGACGTTTGGGAGACAACGGTGGGGTTAAGGTTGGCGCCTGTTACCCGCGGTCCTTGAGTATGCGGGGAGTTCTGCCGGGTGGTAAAGCGGGCCAGACCCTGCTGCGCCACATTGTTCACGCTCAAGAATTCACCGCCGGTGACCACGTACGTCGTATTACCGGAGATACTCCAGGAAGCCTGATTTTGTTTGGTGTATGTACCCGTGACGTAATCCGGGAACCAGTTCAGCATAGTCGGACTCGGCGTACCGGCGAAGTTGTGGTAACTTGCGGGGCCAAAGTAGTCCAGGGTGCCGGTGGCTCGCTTGGTGAAACCAATCGCACGGTGCCAGGACCTGGGCACAGTCTCGGGGAAGCCACCGACATCGTCGCAAGCGTGGGAGTGGCTGACCGTGTAGACGGCGTCGCCGAACGGGAAGGTCGAGTAGCTGTCACCGTGACAGTCCTCGATCCAGTTCAGCCGACCGCTGTTAGGGTCAGCGGAGAAAGTTCCTTCCAACGTGCCCTTCCCGCCCGTCCACACATACCCGGTGCCGTAGACGGCGGATCCGTCGGTGACCAGACTGGTGATGCCCGACGTCGTGGTGGCATCTCGAACTACGTTTGTTGCCTCCCATGGCTGCACCGTCCCGCTTACGGTATTCAGCGCAGCAAGCCCGTAGGCCGCGGTGCCGTTGATGTACTGAAAACTGCCGCCCACAATCAGCCGGCTACCGTCGGGGGTTAGGACCACAGCGCTGACCGTGTAGTCGGCACTGGGCGCCCAGCTGGTGAGCGATCCGTTACCGGCGTTGATTGCCGCCAACCGGATTCGGTGCAGATTGTTTATGTTGGTGAACTGACCGCCGATATAGACGGTCGAATTCGTCGCGACTATGGTACGCACGGAGCCGTCGATTACCGGCGCGAATGATGCCACCAGCTTGTTGGTAGCCGTGTCATAGGCCGCGATGCGGTTACGCACCTGGCCGTTGGCGATGGTGAAATCGCCGCCGACGTAAATCCGCGAACCGTCGGGCGACGCGGCAACAGCACGCACCTGGGCGTTGAGGCTGGGCGCGAAGCTCCCGTTGAGCACACCTGTGGTGATGTTGTAGCTCAGCAGATTCGCGCGAGCAGTGAGCTGTGTGCCCGGAGCTGCGCCGGCCGGACGTGCGTTCGCGAAAGACCCTCCCGCAAATACAGTGTTGCCTACCACTGCCTGAGACCAGACAACACCGTCTATCTGCACGGTGGGCAAAGCATCGGCCGACAACTCCGTTGCGGCGGGTGTAGCCACCGGCGCCGGTGTGGCTTGTGCGACCTGGCTCGGTGCCGCTACACCCACCGCGCCGCCCAAGGTCAGTCCGAAGCAGACGGCGCCGGCTAGGCGTCGGCGGGCTCTGGAAAAAAGGTTCATGTCAAGCACGCTTTGCTCCCCCGCACGATGCCGTTCCGGACTTCCTCGCAGATAGTCCTCGGTGTGCGTTCCGCGAGAATAGGATCCAAAACGGATCGTCGCAACCCACAAACTCGGACTATCAACCCATACTACCCTACTTGATCAAGGAAAGATGCCGAAACCCACCCCGCGGTGTTTAGCAGGATGGGCTAAGGCGAATCGAGCTGGGACCGACAAAGTGATCGGCCGACATCACACCGGGTGGTCAGGCGATCGGCTTCACCGACACGTTGTCGAACGATGCCGTGATCGGAGCCGTGGTGCCAGTGGCGCTCGACAGGTAGGCCTGCAGTCCGACGGCGCCCGCCGCCTGAAGCAACGACGTGGTGTCCGTTGTGGTGACCTGGTAGGCCGTCGGCTCCACAGCGCCGATCTTCCACACTTTGCCCGACAGGGTCGTCGTGCCTGAACCGCTGACCATGAACCGCATCCGCAGGCTGGTACCTACTGCGTAGGTCAGACCCGAGATCGTCACAGTTTTAATGACGGTCTCCGTACCGTTCTCGATCTTGTTGATCGAGAGCGTGGTGGAGGTGGGGAGCAGGCGCAACCGCAACCGGTATTCCGACGTGCCGATCCGACGTGAAGTTAGCGCGAGGTACACACCGCCACCGGTCGGCGCCGAACTGAGCGAAACATCCACCGTGGAGTTTGTGTCCCGGGCAGATACCGAACTGAGGTACGCCGTCGGGCCACTGCCGGCCTTGGTCATAGCCATTTTTGCCGTACCGCTACCGACAGAGTAGTAGGCAGTGGAACCGGTGACAGTCCAGGCGCCGCCCACGTCTGCTGAACCCAGTGATCCGGTCGACGTCCGGGCGAAGGCGTCGGTGGCGTAGTCGGTAGTCACAATCGGATGCGTCACGGAATCGGTGCCACCGCTGTTGTCCGTGACCGTCAGCTTTACCGTGAAGCTGCCCGAGGCGGCGTACTTGTGCGACGTTGATTTGCCGGCGCCGCTGGACCCGTCGCCGAAGTCCCAGGCGTAGCTGGACACGGACCCGTCTGAGTCCGTCGACGCACTACCGTCCACCGCAACCGTCCAAGCAGTCACAGTCGAGGTGAACGCCGCCGTGGGCAGCTTGTTCACAGCGGCAGCTGCCACCGTGACCGAATGAGTGACCGACGTAGTTCCGTTTCGGTCATCGGTCACCGTGAGCACCACTGAGTACGTACCTGACGCGGCGTACGTGTGTGACGGCGGTGTCGCCCCGGTGCCGTTTGAACCGTCCCCGAAGTTCCAGGCGTAGCTCATTATCGTGCCATCGGGATCAGCCGACGCGGTGGCATCAAACGTCGCAACGAGGCCGCTGGCGCTCGAAATGAACGACGCTACCGGCGGTTTGTTGGCCGGCAAGACCGTCACTGCGTGCTTGACGGACGTGGTCAGGCCTTTGTTATCGGTCACCGTCAGCGTGATGGTGTACGTGTCACCAGCAGCGTAGGTGTGACTCAGGGTCGCTCCGGTCCCTGTGGTGTTGTCGCCGAAGTCCCAGCTGTAACCAGCGACCGAGCCATCCGGGTCGCTCGACGCTGAGGCGTCCACCGCAACGACCAAATCTTTGGTAGTCGAGGTGAAAGACGCCACCGGCGCCTGATTCGGAGCAGTTACCGTCACCGACTGGGCGATCGAGTCCGACGCACCGGCGCTGTCGGTCACGACCAACTTCACTGAGTACGTTCCCGCACTGGCGTAGGTGTGCGTCGGATTGACGCCGCTCGCGGTGCTCCCATCCCCGAAGGTCCACGCGTAAGACGCGATGGTCCCATCGCCATCGGGGTCCGACGACGAGCTGGCATCTGCAGTCAGCTTGAGATCTGCCGCACCTGAGGTGAAAGCGGCGGTAGGTGCAGCGTTAGGCGCCACTACGGTGATTTGCTGGCTGGCGGTGTTGGTTGCTCCGTCGTCGTCGGTGACGGTGAGCTTCACCATGTAAGTACCACCGGCAACGTAGAGGTGAGACGTCGTCTTGCCGGTGTCGGTCGAGCTGTCACCGAAGCTCCACGAGTAACCGGCGATCGTGCCGTCCGAGTCGGTCGATGTGCCGCCGTCAGCCGTCAATTGGAGCCCTGATGTCGTCTGCGTAAAGGCGGCCTTCGGTGCAGCGTTGAGCCGAACGACGGTCACGGTCTTGAAGGAGGTGGCAACCGCGCCACCGTTGTCCGTGACGGTCAGCGTGACGTTGTAGGTGCCGGCCGCCGAGTAGGTGTGCGACGTCGTGCTGCCGGTGCCGGTTGCGCCATCGCCGAAGTTCCATGCGTACGAGGCAATGGGACCCTCGACATCGCTGGATGCGGTGGCATCCAGGGCGGTGGTCAAGTTTGTCTCGGTAGAGGTGAAGCTTGCCGTGGGCTTGTGATTTACAGCCGGGCTGGCGTTGTAGTGATTGAGCACCTGGGTCGCACTAAGTTCCGCAGTCGAGTAGACAGCCACCTCGTCGATCGTGCCGGCGAAGTACGCCGTGCCATTCCAAGCGGTGTCACCGCCGACGCGCCAGTAGCCGTCGTAGGCCTGCGCGGAGGGGTTCGGGTTGGTGCCGACGGACAGGCCGTCGACGTAGAGCGTCATGCCATCCGGGCCCTGGGTAGCGACAACCTGATGCCAATTGCCGTCGTTGTACGATCCTGCACTCGTGACGACGTTCGCTTGACCGTTCCAGGTGCCGAACGTCAGCTGGCCGCCGGACTCCATATAGACGTGGCGGTCGTAGCTTCCACTGCGCCCGCTGGGACTGCTGCCGAATCCGATCAGCTTGCCGCCGCCGGTGGTTGTGGTGTTGAACCATAGTTCGGTGCTGTAGACGGTCGGGTTGGAAACAGCCGGTGACGCAAGCCCGGAGCCCTCTTGACCGTCGAAGGTGATTGCGCTGCCGGTCGGGCCGGAAACATTGCTGGGCGCTGTAAATGTTTCATTCCCAAAGAACGAACCATCGTTGCTGTTGCCCGAGGAGTCGACAGCCACCGGGCCTGACCCGTCGTCCATCCGGTAGTACTCGTCGGGCTGATCACTGTAGACGGCCTTGCCATACTTGTCGGCGGGCGCGGTCGCGCCGGGAAAGGTCCGGCCGCTGTCGAGGTAATGCGTACGAACCTGGGTGAGCGACAGAGCGGAGGGGTAGATGGCAACCTCGTCGATATCGCCCTGAAAGTAGTTGTTGCCGTTCCAGGAGCTATCACCGCCCACGCGCCAGTAACCCGAATACGGCTGGCCCTTGGTGACGCCGCCGTTCACACCAATGCGCTTGCCGTCCACGTACAACACCATCCCCGCTGCGGACAGGGTTCCCACCGCGTGGTGCCACTGACCGTCGTTGAGGATGGTAGAGGTGTTGATCGTGTATCCGGCGTTGTCATACACGCCGAAGAACACGTGCCCGGCAGGGTCCATGTAAAGATGACGGTCGTAGTTATTACTGTTACCCGACTTCGCATCGCCAAACCCGACGATCTTGCCGCCGGTCGTGCTTGTGGTGCGAAACCACGCTTCTTCCGAGAACGTGTTCGGACCCGGTTGCAGATTGGTGTTGACGGCAAATGCCGTCGAACCGTCGAACGTGGAAGCAGCGTTCGCATCGCCCGTGATCGCTCCAGACGCTCCCCGCACCACCGCGGCGTTTGCCGTCATGTCGTCGTAACCGCTCCAGTCATACGACGTCGCGCCGCTGGCCTCGCCCAGACGCCAGAAGTCGGCCGCGCCGTCACGCTTCACGTCTTGTGCGTATGTGCTCAAAGAGCCGGCGCTGGAGACCGTGACTGTTCCCGTGTCCCCCAGCACCGAGTTGCCGGACGGGTCGGTGACCTGAATTCGATACCGGTGAATTGAGCCAGGTGCTAGGCCGGTGTCCGTAAAGCCAAACGACGGCAAGTTCCATTGAACCGAGTCGCGCGTGCCGGTGAAAACGACGACCGCGCTGTCCCGAGTCACTTTGTACGTCAGAGTTGTGTCGTCGCGGTCCCAGTCAGTCGGGATTGAAACGCGCACTGTGCCCGCGGTGAGCGACGCCAGCGAAGGCACCATACGCGCACCGCTCAGACGGGGTCCTTCCTTGTTCGGGGCCAGCGCGCGCGTCGCGAACCGTACGAGGCCTTGTTGAGAGGTGCCGTTGACGGTGGGAAACTCTCCACCGTAGACAACGTAATTGCTGTTTCCCGAGACGCTCCAGCTCGCTTGATTCTGGCCAGTGGCGGTACCAGTGGTGAAGTCAGGGAACCAGTCGTATAGCGACGGGCTAGGAGTGCCAAACCAGTCGTAGTAGCCATAGGGGTCGTGTCCGACCGTGCCGGTCACCGAGTCGGTGAAGGCCGTCGCGCGGTGAAAGGTCCAGTTCGGGGAGGTTTGGGGGAAACCCCCGACATTGCCACAGTAATGGGCGTGGCTGGCAACGTAGACAATGCCGTTGACGCCGAAATTGGAGTACGAGTCGCCGTGACAGTCCTCCACCCAGTTGATGTTGCCGGTGTCGGGATTCGCCGAGAAGGTGCCCTCCAAGTTGCCTCCGGCACCGAACACGTAGCCGGTGCCCAGGATGCTGGTGCCGTTGGAAGACAGACTTTCGATTGCTGCCGATGTGCCGGCGTCGCGAACGGTGTTGGCTGCGTTCCAGCTGAGCAGTGCACCCGTGCTGGGGTCGGTCGCGGCCAGTCCGTACGCGGGGGCGCCACCCACGTTTTGGAACGCACCACCCAGAATGACCTTGTCCTTGTTGGGTGTGAGCGTCAACGCGTTGACGGTGTAATCGGCGCCTGGATTCCAGGCCAGCAATGCGCCGTTGGCGGGATCGAACGCCGCGACCCGACTGCGGGCGACGTTGTTGGCCGTCGAGAACAGGCCACCCACGTACACAGCCGTGCTGGTGACCGCAATGGCTTTGATCTTGGCGTCAGTGCCGGCATTGAACGTGGTGATGAGGGCCCCGGTAGACGTATTGAACGCCGCGATCCGATTGCGACCGACGCCGTTGGCTGTGGTGAAGTCGCCGCCTACGTACAGGCGGCTTCCGTCCGGGGAGACTGCGACAGCCAAGGCCTGAGCGTTGAGGGTGGGCGCGAAATTAGTATTCAGTGCGCCGGTGGTGATGTCGTAGGCGAGCAGGTTGGCGCGCGGAGTCTGGTTGGTGCCGGCCGCCGCACCAGGTGGGCGCGCATTGGCGAAGCTGCCGCCTGCGTAGACCGTATTGCCCGAAACAGCTTGCGACCAGGCCACACCGTCGATCTGCACGGTGGGTAACGCGTCGGCAGTGACGTTCTGAGCCGTCGTTGTGGCGATCGGGCTCAACCCAGATGTTGTCGTCTCGGCTGAGGCTGACGTAGCAGGTAGGGAAGCCACTGTCATGCCAGCAAGCAAGGCACCGATTGCTACGATTCCGGCCGCTCTTGCAGGTATACGAACACGACTGTTCCCCATTTGGATCCCCCGGTAGTTCCCTTGGCCAGGCAAAAACGCCCACGACGCTCGGTACAGACTAGCTCAGGATCTTCGTTTTGTCACTAATAGGACGAACCGCCGATCGAGGTCCGCTCGCCTAGCGCGGTTTAGACCGCTGCGCCAGAAAACTGGACCACAGGAGCGTCAGGCGAGTAGCTCAGTTGGATGTCCACCCTGGCCCTGTCCGCTTTAGGAACGGTGAACACGTAGACCGCATCGGCGTTCTTACCGGGCGCTACGGCTCCGTGAAACGGCGCGCTTGGTGGCCCGAGCATCTGGATGCCAGGCGTGCGGGCGGCGGCGTATGACAGAGTCACGTTGGTCGAGTCGAGACCGATCGGCTTGCGAGTGCCGTTGCGTAGCACGATCGTCAGGGCAACTGCGGGGCCAGTGATCTCCCCTGGACCTTGGGCTTTGGCAGTGATCGCCTGTACTCGACTAATGTGCGCGCTGACGTTGCCACCGAAATTTGCCGTTCGCGATACCGGGATCGGCGCGATGGTTGTCCGCGGCGGAGCCGAACCAATCGACGGTCCGGGTGTGCCGCGCGACGTCGGAGCATGCGCTGAGGTGCTAGCGCCACCCGTCTCGGCTGTAGCGGGCGTACTAGGTCGGACAGTGCCGGCTGGGAGAGTGCCGGCTGGGACAGTGCCGGCTGGGGCGGTGCCGGCTGGGACGGTGCCGGCTGGGACGCTCGACGTTTCTGGTGCCGTGGATCTCGCGCTCGGGTTCTGGTCTGTATTCCCGCCAATGTCGATGGTCGCGGCCGTCGGTGACACAGCGATGCTAGACGCGCCGCTCACATTGGCACCGTTGGAGTTGCCGGACTTAGCGCCACTGCCGGAACAGCCGCTGACGGCAAAGACAGCGCTCACCGTTGCCAGCCCGGCAAGCGCACGAGTGCCTCGCCGCCCCGAGGACCGCACACCGTTGACCGCTGTGATGCTCACGACTCGTCCATTGCTTTCGCGTCGCGGAACCACTTCACGGCCGCAAGAACAAGAAACCCAGAACTTGCCGCGGCCAGAAAGCTGTAGACACCGAAGAACACGTGATGGGCGCCGAGCAGGAGAAAGGCAAGACACAAGACCCCGTAATCGGTTGGAACAACGAGCAGCGCCCGCAGTGTCGATGGCGCTGCGAGCACGACGACCCTGCCCCCGGCAGCGATCCGGCGTAGCGAATCGAGAAGGATCATGCCGAAGAAGGTAACGTTTGCGACAAGTAAGAATGCCAGTGGAACCAGCAGCCAGGCAACCGACTGCAGATGAAAGTGCCGGTAGGCGGTGATGAGGACCGCACTGTGCAGAGCGGAGATCTTAGTGGCATCCACCATGTGATCGAGCCATTCACCCGACTTCGAGCCACCACCTCGGAGCCGCGCAAGCTGGCCATCTGCGGCGTCGAAGGCATAGCCCAAGATCAGTCCGACACCGATGAGAATGCCCGCGATCGCAGTAGGCTCGACCAGCGCCAAAGCTATTATCGCCGCGAAGGTGAAGCAGGCACTTATTCCTGTGACGGCATTGGGCGTCAACCCGCGATGATAGGCCCACGCAGCCAGGTAGCGTCCGGCCTTGCGGTTAACGAAACGTGAGTAGGCGGGGGCCCCCTTAGCCGATTTCTGCGACGTTCCTAATCGAGCCAGCGTGTCTGTATAGCGCTCAGTAACTGCCGTCATTCAGATCCCACCTTGTGCGTTGGAGCCGCCCGAAACTTCGCCTTGACTTGCGCCGAAGGCGCAATTCGCCGGCTGGAGAGCCGCCGGCCGGAACGGGCCCGTAGCCGGTCACACAGCGCCTCGTACCGGCGGGCGACGTCGTCCCAGTTGTAGTCCAACGATCGGATGCGCAGGGCATTGCCGCGAACCGATGTCCCGTCCGGGTCGGCTTCAGCGTCTTCGACCGCGCGGGCGACGTCGTCGCTGTTGGTGAAGTACCGGCCGGCGTTGCCAAGGACCTCACGGTTGAAGGACACGTCGAAGGCGACCGTCGCCGTACCGGCCCCAATTGCTCGAAGCAGGGAGGGATTAGTACCTCCGACGGAGTGGCCATGAAGGTACGTGCGGGCGTTCGCGTAGAACTGGTCGAGTAGCTGCTGGTCCCACACTCCGCCCAGGAAGCGCACGCGTGCGTCCGCTCCTATCTCGTGGATTAGTGCGGTGTGCTCGTCGGCATAGGGCGCGGAGCCGACCACGATCAAGGGCAGGAGGGCTGAGCTGTCCACGTACCCCCGCACGATGACGTCGACATGGTTCTCGGCCTCGAACCGTGCCACGACCAGGTGGTACGCGTCCGGCCGGAGGTCGAGCTCGGCGAGCCGGTCGTGCGCGCCAGGGTCGACCTGTGGAGCGCCGTAGGCAATAAGGTCGGTGTCGGCGTCGAACTCGGTGCGGTAGTAGTCGGCGATGCCCTGAGCGTCGGCAATCAGTGCGTCGGACCAGCGCACGGCGAGCGACTCCGCGAGGCGGTAGTAGCGCCGACCGTTGCCGCCCCACTTGGCTCGCTTCCACTCCAGTCCGTCCACGTGGGTGGCGACAGGGATACGCGCCGCCCGCACCACCGGAAGCAGCGGACTGTTCGCGGCGTTGAACACCAGGGCGACATCGGCGCGCCGGAGCACGAGATGCACCACGGACAGCGCGGTGTGGCTCAAGGTCTCGGCCACCCGCGAACGCACAGCGGGCAGGTGAACAAGTTGCATGCCCTCGTAGGAATCAAGACGATCGGCCGGCTCGCCGCCCTTCACGGTGCGGCAGTACACGACCACGTCGTGCCCAGCCAGCACCAGTCGCCTGCCGACCTCTTCGACGCAGGTCTCGAAGCCGCCGTAACGAGCCGGCACACCGCGGGTGCCGATCATGGCGATGCGCACTGTGCCTGCTTCCCATGTCGTATCCGGTGCGGTCAGTCGACCTTAGTTGATTTCTGCAAACCGGACAAACCGTATAGCAGTCAGGTGGATGGCAGTACAACTCCCGCCGCCACGGTGGCGTTGGTCTGCTGGTCCATCAGGATGAACGCGCCGGTCCATCTGTTACGGGCGTAGGCGTCGAGGAAGACGGGCTGCTGCGTGCGCAGGCGGACCCGGCCGATCTCGTTCAGCGCAAGGTTCTGCGCACCGGCGTCGCGGTGCAACGTGTTGACGTCGATGCGGTACTGCACGTCTTTGACCAGCGCGCGCACCGTGCGCGACGTGTGCTTGAGGACCAGCTTGCTGCTGGTGTCCAGGGTGCTGCGGTCGTCCATCCAACAGATTACGGCGTCGACGTCCTGCGTCGCCTCGGGCTGGTTGTGCGGGCGGGCGATCATGTCCCCGCGAGACACGTCGAGTTCGTCAGTAAGCCGGACGGTGACCGACATCGGCGAGAATGCCTCCTCCACCGGACCGTCGGCGGTGTCGATGCCTGCGATGTGGGTGGTGAAGCCGCTGGGCAGCACCACCACCTCGTCACCGGCCTTGAGAACACCGCCGGCCACCGTGCCGGCATAGCCGCGGTAGTCCAGGCCGGTCGCCGACCGCGGGCGCAGCACCAGCTGGACGGGAAAGCGGACGTCGACGAGGTTGCGGTCGCTTGCGACGTGGACGTGCTCGAGATGATGCAGCAGCGACGGTCCCTGGTACCAGTCCATGTTGGTCGACCGGTCGACGACGTTGTCGCCGTGCAGCGCCGACAGCGGTATGAACTCGACATCGGGCAGGTCGAGCTTGGTCGAGAACGCTGTGAACTCCTGCCGGATGCTCTCGAAGACGTCCTCGCTGTAGTCGACCAGGTCCATCTTGTTCACCGCGACCACGATGTGAGGCACTCGGAGCAGCGAGACCAGGAAGGCGTGGCGCCGACTCTGTTCGAGCAGCCCCTTGCGTGCGTCGACGAGGATCACGGCCAGGTCCGCCGTCGAGGCACCGGTGACCATGTTGCGTGTGTACTGGATGTGGCCCGGTGTGTCGGCGATGACGAAGCTGCGTCGCGGGGTTGCGAAGTACCGGTAGGCGACATCGATGGTGATGCCCTGCTCACGTTCGGCGCGCAGGCCGTCGGTCACCAATGCCAGGTCGGTGTGTTCGTCGCCGCGGGCGGCGCTGGTGCGCTGAACGGCTTCCAGTTGATCGTCGAACAGTGTCTTGCTATCGAAGAGCAGCCGACCGATCAGAGTGCTCTTGCCGTCGTCGACCGATCCCGCGGTGGCGAAGCGCAGCAGGTCCGAGGTGTTGCTGGCCTTGCGCCGTAACCGTTCGGCCGCGGTGAGGGTCGTCCGTCGATACCCGGCAGGCGTTGCCGGAGCAGGCGCCATCAGAAGTAGCCCTCCTTCTTACGGTCCTCCATGGCTGCCTCGCTGACGCGGTCGTCGCCGCGGGTGGCACCGCGTTCGGTCAGCCGAGTTCCGGCCACCTCGGCGACGACCTTGTCCGGAGTGTCGGCCTCGGAGCGGACGGCGGCAGTAAGGGTGGCGTCGCCGACGGTGCGATAGCGAACCCGGGTGACGAACGTCTGCTCGTCGGGACGGGGCTGGCAGAACTCGTTGACAGCCATCAGCATGCCGTTGCGCTCGAACACCTCGCGCTCGGAGGCGTAGTAGATGCTGGGCAGCTCGAGATCCTCGGCGGCGATATAGCCCCAGATGTCGAGCTCGGTCCAGTTCGACAGCGGGAACACCCGGATGCTCTCGCCCAGGTTGATGCGTCCGTTGAACAGGCTCCACAACTCCGGGCGCTGATTCTTGGGATCCCACTGGCCGAACTCGTCGCGGAAGGAGAAGATTCGTTCCTTCGCACGTGCCTTCTCCTCGTCCCGGCGGGCACCACCGAACAGGGCGGTGAAACCGTGCTTGTCGATGGCGTCGAGCAGCACGGGCGTCTGGATGCGGTTGCGCGATCCGTTGGGCTCCTCCCGCACCAAGCCGCGTTCGATCGCCTCGGGTACTGACGCGACGATCAGGTTGACACCGGTCTCGGCCACCTGCCAGTCCCGAAATTGCAGCACCTCGGGAAAGTTGTGGCCGGTGTCGACATGCAAGACGGGGAACGGAATCGGAGCCGGCGCGAACGCCTTCTGCGCCAGGCGCAGCATGACGACCGAATCCTTGCCGCCGGAGAACATCAGGGCCGGGCGCTCCAGCTCGGCGACGACTTCGCGAATGATGAAGATTGCCTCGGATTCCAGCGTCTGCAACTGGCTCAAGCGATAGTCGTGCGACCGGGGAACGCTCATCGGCCGGCAAGTCCGCTCTCCGTCGGCTGGTGAGCAGCGAGCTGGAGCAGCGAGCTGCTGGTCTGCCTCCGGCCTGCCGCGTCGACGCCTACGAGCGTCGACGCGGGCATGGGGCTCAGCTGGGCTGCGATGGAGTCCAGCAGTCGCGACATAGCAGCGACCGGGGCGACGACAAGATCGGGCAGATACGGGTTGGGCTGGTTGTACAGCAGCGGACGGCCGTCGGCCCTGGTGGCGGCGAGTCCGTAGTGGCGGGCGACGGCCACCGGAGCCGCCGAGTCCCACTCGTACTGGCCTCCGTCGTGCAAGTAGGCATCGACGTCGCCGCGCAGAATTGCCGCGACCTTCGCGCCGGCAGAACCCATCGCAACCACCTCGGCGCCCATGTCGGCTGCGACTGCCAGTGCCCAGTCGGGCGGTCGGCTGCGCGAGACCGCGATGCGCGCTATCGGGCGGCTAACTGGCGCGGCTTCCTCGGAGGTGGACCAGACCTCACGCCGCGCAGGAATTGCGACGGCCCCGGCGGTCAGCGCGCCGTCCTGCCAGAGGGCGACGTGCACGGCCCAGTCGTTCCTGCCGTGCTCGCCGTACTCCCGGGTGCCGTCGAGGGGATCGATGATCCAGACCCGCGACGAACGCAGACGATCTCCGTTGGTAGCGACCTCTTCGGACAGGATCGCGTCGTGCGGGCGGGATTTGGCAAGCAGATCCGCGATCAGCTCGTCACTGCGGATGTCGGCGGCCACGGCGACCGATGCACGAGGTGGGCGCTGATCACGGATGGCCAGCAGCAACTGCCCCGCTTGACCGGCCAGTGCGCCGGCCAGGTCGGAGTCGCTGACCATTGCCTGTCTCCTCTGCAGTGGCTCGAGAGCTGCAGGGCGGGCGCAGCACGACATCGACGCACTGATCCTAACCGGCGGGCATCAGACCGAGCATCGGAGCGTCTGCATGCGCCGGCGTCGCATACGCGCCGGTGGGTCAGTAGGCGCCGTGTCCGTGTGCAACTGCGGCCGCGGTCTTCCAAAGAATCTGTGCGTCCCAACCCAACGACCAGTTCTCGACGTAGCGCAGGTCCAGGCGCACGGTTTCTTCCCACGACAGGTCGCTGCGACCGCTGACCTGCCACAGGCCGGTCACTCCCGGACGCACCAGCAGCCGACGATGCACATGCTGTGCGTACTGCTGCACCTCCTCGGGCAGCGGCGGGCGAGGTCCGACCAGCGACATCGTCCCGTTGAGCACGTTGAACAGTTGCGGCAGCTCGTCCAGGGAATAGCGACGGATGAAACGCCCGACCGCCGTCACCCGCGGATCGGTTCGCATCTTGAACAGCACGCCATCGTGGTCGTTGGCGTCAAGGAACTCGGCTTTGCGCTGTTCGGCGTCGATGAACATCGAGCGGAACTTCCAGATCCGGAACTCGCGGCCGTCCTTGCCTACCCGAGTCTGGGTGAAGAACGCCGGGCCGGCGCTGGTGCACCGCACCGCGAGCCACAGCGCGAGCAGTATCGGGCTCAACACGGCCACGCCCACGACGGCGAGGGATCGGTCGACCAATCCCTTCACCAAGCGCTTGGCGCCGGTGAATTCAGGCTTCTCTATCTGCAGCAGAGGTAAGCCGACAACAGGGCGGATGTGCAGGCGTGGGCCTGCCACCTCCATCAGGCCCGGAGCGACGATCAGGTCGGCGTCCAGCGGTTCCAGTGCCCACGACAATTCTCGCAAGCGCGGAGGCGACATTGCCGGCGAGCAGGCAACAGCCACCGTGTCGGCCTTCGCGCGTTGGACAGCGGTGACCACGGAGTCCAGATCACCGAGCGAGGCGATACCAGCATTGCTGAGCCGCGTGAGAACGTCGGCGTCGGCCAGTTCGTCGCGGGGAATGCATGCACCGACGACGTGCATGCCCATGTACGCCTCGCGGTGGATTCCCTGCACCAACTCGATCACCGACTCGGCGTCGCCGACTGCCACGACCGAGGTGCGGACCGTGCCCTTCGTGCGCGCTCGGTGTAGCCGCTTGCGAAGCAGGAACCGGGCCAGCAGGGACAGCAGTGCCGCCAGTGGCAACGCGATGACAACGAAACCGCGGGCGACGCCGGCCCGCAGTGCATACGAGCCGAAGCCCACCAAGGCCATCAGCAGAACGAACGCACGTCCCGTGCGCTGGAACTCGTCCGGGCCCAGGCTGAAGATCCGCTTGTCGTAGGCGTCGGCCGCAACCAGCGCCGCGACCCAGAACAGTGGCAGCAGCAATGCCGCTGGAAGGTAGTTCCGGCTGAACTGTGAACCGCCGGCACCGTCAGGAAGGCGCACCACGAACGCCGTCAGAGCGGCGAGAAGCGCAGCGACCAGATCGGCCGTGACCAGACGCCGCAGGTAGGGCTGGATCCACGCGTTGCCTCGAACCGCAGCGTCGGCACGCACCGGCCCGCGTGATGGCCGAGTCCGTACAGCGCCCAGCGAATGCGAGGAGGTCGCCGACTCGCTGGAGACTGGCTCTAGTTCGAGCCCCACGTGCTCGCCCTGGTCCAGCGGTGCAGGCTCGACAGAGCCCAGCCGCGCAGAGTCCGCCACCAAAGTGGCAGAATCCGGCTCAATGACGACGCCGTCCATTGATCCCCCGTTTGCCGACCGAACCGCCCGCAGGCAGCTTCTATCGACGATCCCCGTTCCCCGTACGCCTTCAGTTCAAGATCAAGACGCTGATTAAGTATGGGGGTCGAAATCGGACATAGCAAGCTGAAGTCGCAACTTGCGTAGTCAGCCCTTCCTTCGCTTCCTCCTGAACCTTCGCTGAAGCGGAGGTTAACCCCACATGTACCGCCGGCGATAGCCTTTGGAATGATCTTTCCTTACCCGGATTGCGAGTAGCTGACCGCCCCGCTCGGGGGCGACATCAGCCCGCAATATCGATGGACGAGGATTGCCCGGTGATTGAGTTCCAGGGCACTTCAGGTTCGTCCATCGTTGCTGCATCCACCGGCTCGGATCCGACCGACGCTTCAGGCTCTTCCGCCCCTTCACGCGGACAGGAGTCCGAGCTGCGCGCCGACGTACGCAGAGTGGGCAGTTTGCTCGGCGACAGCCTGGTCCGACAGCACGGCGCGGACCTGCTCGACCAGGTGGAGCAGGTTCGGGCGCTGGCCAAGCAGAGCAAAGCCGCCGACGGCGACCACGCCAGCGGCGCCAAGGGCACAGTCGACAACTCCAGTGCCGGCAGTGCCGACGCCGATGGGGACAGTGCGGACAACGCCGACGCCGATGGGGCCGGTACGGACAGTGCGGTCAACGCCGATAAGGCGCGAGCCGAGCTCCGTCGCCTGCTCGCCGACAGCCCGCTCGACCGTGCGATCTCCCTCGTGCGCGCGTTCTCGGCCTACTTCTACCTGGCCAACGTCGCCGAGCAGGTGGACCGGGTGCGCAGCCTGCGCGAGCGCTCCGCCGAGGACGGCTGGTTGGCCAGCGCGGTGCGCGAGGTCGTCGCCGACGGCGGCCCCAAGGCCTTGATCAAGGCGATCGAGGCACTCGAGGTCCGGCCCGTCTTCACCGCACACCCCACCGAGGCCAGCCGCCGCACCATCTTGAGCAAGTTGCGCGCCGTGGCGCAGGTGCTGTCGGTACCCAGTGCGGCCGGCTCGGCGCACCGCGAGCGGCAGGACCGGCGGCTGGCCGAGCTGGTCGACCTGATCTGGCAGACCGACGAGCTGCGCGGACACCGGCCCACACCCATCGACGAGGCCCGCAATGCGCTGTACTACCTGGCGTCCAACGTGCGCGACACACTGCCCGATCTGCTCACCGACCTGTCCGACGACGCGCGCGCTCGCGATGCAGTACTGCCTGCGCGGATTCGGCCGTTGAGCTTCGGCACCTGGATCGGCGGCGATCGCGACGGCAACCCCAACGTCACCGCACAGATCACCAGCGACGTGCTGCGGCTGCAGTTCGTCGAGGCGAGCCGTCTGGTCCAGGGCGTACTGGACGTCCTGGTCGATGCGCTGTCGGCCTCGACGTTGGTCGTCGACGCCTCCGAGGAGCTGAAGGCTTCCCTGGCCGCGGACCTGGACGCGCTGCCCGAGCTGTCCGAGCGGGTGCGCCAGATCAACGCCGACGAGCCCTACCGACTCAAGCTCTCGTGCATGAAGCTCAAGGTGGGTAACACCGGGCGCCGCATTCAGAGCGGCTCCGCCCATGTGCCGGGTCGCGACTACCTCGGCCACCGCGAGCTGTTGGACGAGCTCGCGCTGCTCGCGGACTCGTTGCGGTCCCACAGCGCCGAGCTCGCCGCCGACGGCGTGGTAGCCCGCGCCATCCGCACCGTCGCCGCCAGCGGGCTGCACCTTGCCACGATGGACATCCGCGAACACGCCGACGCCCACCACCATGCCGTAGGTCAGCTCGTCGATCGGCTCGGTGAGCAGCAGTGGCTCTACGCCGACCTGCCCCGCGACACCCGCCTCGGGCTGCTCGGCAGGGAGCTGACCTCGCGCCGTCCACTCGCCCCGACCCCGCCGTCGTTGGATGCCGACGGCACCAAGACCTACTCGGTGTTCACCGCGATCCGCGACGCCCTGGACACCTACGGCGAGGACGTCATCGAGACCTACATCGTGTCGATGACCAAGGGCGCGGATGACATCCTCGCCGCTGCGGTGCTGGCCCGCGAGGTCGGGCTGATCGACCTGCGCGCCGGCGGCCGCGCGCGCATCGACTTCGTGCCGCTGCTGGAGACGGTGGAGGAGCTCAGGCGCGCCGGCGAGGTCGTCGACGAGCTGCTTTCCGATCCTTCGTATCGGCTGATCGTGCGGCTGCGCGGGGACGTGCAGGAGGTGATGCTGGGGTACTCCGACTCCAACAAGGAAGCCGGGATCAGCACCTCGCAGTGGGAGATCCATAAGGCCCAGCGCACCCTGCGCGACGTCGCGGCGCGTCACGGCGTGCGCCTGCGCCTGTTCCACGGTCGCGGCGGCACGGTCGGGCGAGGTGGCGGCCCCACCTATGACTCGATCCTGGCGCAGCCTTACGGCGTCCTGGACGGGGAGATCAAGTTCACCGAGCAGGGCGAGGTGATCAGCGACAAGTACGCCCTGCCCGAGTTGGCGCGGGAGAATCTCGAGCTGACGATGGCCGCGGTGCTGCGCGCGTCCACATTGCACCGCAGCCCGAGGGTGGGTAGTTCGCAGCTGGCCAGCTGGGATGCCTGCATGGAGATCGTCAGCGACGCCGCCTTCGCCAAGTACCGCTCACTGATCGACGATCCCGACCTCGCTGCCTACTTCTTGGCCTCCACTCCGGTGGAACAGCTCGGATCGCTCAACATCGGCTCCCGGCCGTCCCGGCGGCCGTCCACCGGTGGTGGCATCGAGGGGCTGCGCGCGATTCCGTGGGTGTTCGGCTGGACGCAGTCGCGCCAGATCGTGCCGGGCTGGTTCGGCGTCGGTGCGGGCCTGGCCGCGGCCCGCAAGGCCGGTTACGGCGACACGTTGAGCGACATGTACCAGCACTGGCACTTCTTCGACACGTTCCTGTCCAACGTCGAGATGACGATGGCCAAGACCGATCTCGACATCGCCGGGTACTACGTGTCTACGTTGGTGCCCGAGCCGTTGCAGCACCTGTTCGACGTCATCCGCGACGAGCACGCGATCACCATCGCCGAGCTGCTCCGAGTAACCGGTGAGCAGCAGCTGCTCGATCTTCAGCCCGGCTTGCAACGCACGCTGGGCGTGCGCGACCAGTACCTCGATCCGATCTCGTACCTGCAAGTCGATCTACTGGCCCGGATCCGAGCGGGTGACGAGAACGACGAGATCCGCCGGGCCCTGTTGCTGACCATGAACGGTGTCGCCGCCGGGCTGCGCAACACCGGCTGAGCGCGTCCCGGGCTGCACGCCCCGTCGCTTGATGGTGACGTCCGAAAACCGCCAGTGCGCGAGCGCAGGGAGCGGCAGAATGGGTGGGGTGATGCCCGCCGAAGACACCTGTTACCGCGCCGTCGCCGGCCGGGACCGTCGCTTCGACGGCTGGTTTTTCACCGCGGTCACCTCCACCGGCATCTACTGCCGTCCGTCCTGCCCAGCTCGCACGCCGGGCCGGCACAACGTCCGGTTCTTTCCCACCGCGGCCGGGGCCCAACGGCACGGTTTCCGCGCCTGCAAACGGTGCCGCCCCGACGCTTCACCCGGCTCGCCGGACTGGGACGTGCGCGCCGATCTGACGGGACGGGCGCTGCGGCTGATCGCCGACGGCGTCGTCGACCGCGACGGGGTGGACGGCCTGGCTCGCAGACTGGGCTACTCGGTGCGCCAGTTGCATCGCAGCCTTACCGCAGAGGTCGGCGCCGGCCCGCTGGCACTGGCGCGTGCGCAACGGGCGCGCACGGCGCGCGTCTTGCTGGAGACCACTGCGCTACCCGCAGCGCAGGTCGCGTTCGCGGCGGGATTTGCCAGCATTCGGCAGTTCAACGACACCATCCGCGAGGTGTTCGCGTCGTCACCGCTGCAGCTGCGTGCAGGTCGCACTGCACCTGGCTCGGTAACCGCCGGAGCGCTGGAGTTGCGACTGGCCTACCGCGAGCCGCTCGACGTCGTCGGGCTGCTGCGCTGGCACGGTCTGCACGCCGTCGCCGGGATCGAGCGTTTCGACGACGACGCACTGTCGCCGGTGCTCACGCAGACGTTGGCACTGCCGCATGCGCCGGGACGGGTTGCGCTGTCGCCGGGCGAGCCGGGGTGGGTGCGGGCGCGAGTGGAGCTGACCGATCATCGCGATCTGGCCGCGGCAGTGACGCGGGTACGGCGGATGTTGGACCTCGACGCCGACCCCATTTCCGTCGACGCGGCATTGGCCGTGGACGCGGACCTGGCACCGCTGGTGGCCACCCGCCCGGGCCTGCGCTCGCCGGGTGCGGTGGACGGCGCCGAGCTCGCCGTGCGCACCGTTATCGGCCAGCAGGTGAGCTTGCGTGGCGCCCGGGCGGTCGCTGCGCGCATCGTCGCGCAGTACGGCACCCAGCAGTTCGCCGACGACCCGAGTTGGGTCTTTCCGTCGGTACAACGGTTGGCAGAGGTCGATCCGGCGACGCTGCCGATGCCGCGCGCCCGTGGCCGTACCGTCGTGCGCCTCGCGCAGGCCCTCGCCGCGGGCGAGGTGACGGTCGACGCCGGTGCGGATCGCGTCGAGACGCGAGCCGGGCTGATGGCGTTGCCCGGGATCGGGCCGTGGACGGCGGACTACATCGCGATGCGGGCACTCGGCGATCCCGACATACTGCTGTCCAGCGACTTGGCCGTGCGTCGGGTAGCCACCCAGCACGCGATCGACCTGACGCAGAGCCAGCGGTGGGCACCCTGGCGCAGTTACGTCACCCAGCACCTGTGGGCGGTGGCGCTGGACGCGCTGCCCGCCACGCATCCGTCGTCAGCCACTAGCGCAGGAGGTACCGCATGATCTACACCGTGCTCGACTCACCCATCGGCGAGCTGCTCGTGACCGCCGATGCCGCCGCGGACGGCCCGCAGATCACCGGCCTGTGGACCGATGGCAACGTGCGCCGGCCCGCGACCGAGCGTGGCCGCGCCGACCGCGAGCTCGACGGTGTCCGCACTCAGCTCGAGCAGTACTTCGCCGGTGACCGCCACGACTTCGACGTCGTGCTGCGGCCAGTGGGCACTGCATTCCAGCAGCGGGTTTGGCAGGCCCTGCGCACGGTGGACTATGGCAGCACGGTGACCTACGGCTGGATCGCCTCGTCGATCGACTCCCCCACCGCGATGCGCGCAGTCGGCGGAGCGAACGGGCGCAATCCAATCTCGATATTGGTGCCCTGCCACCGTGTCGTGGGCGCCAATGGCACCCTCACCGGATACGCCGGCGGCATGACCGCCAAGCGATGGCTGCTCGAGCACGAACTGCGCCACGTCAGCGGTGGGTCTGAGCAAGACGCCAGCGCATAGCTGTCGAGCCGACCGGGCCGCCGACCTACAGACACACGCGATGCGAGGATGTCAGGCGTGACAACTCTCGGTGCGGTGTACCTGCCTCAACTACCTCCACAGCAGCTGCAGTCGGTGGCGCAGGCTGCCGACGACAGTGGCCTCGATCAGCTCTGGCTGTGGGAGGACTGCTTTCTCTACAGCGGGATCGCAGCGGCGTCCGCGGCGCTGGCCTGGACACAGCGCCTGAAGCTGGGCATCGGGTTGATGCCGGCGCCGCTACGCAACGTCGCGCTGACGGCGATGGAAGTGGCGACGCTGGACCGGCTGTTCCCAGGGCGCATCCTGCCCGGCGTGGGGCACGGAGTGCAGGACTGGATGCAGCAGATCGGTGTGCGCGCCGACTCGCCGATGACGCTGCTGCGCGAGTACGTCGTCGCCCTGCGCGCCTTGTTGCGCGGGGACACCGTCACCGTGGCCGGACGCTACGTGACCCTGACCGACGTCGCGCTCGATTGGCCACCGGCAGCCGCTCCGCCCGTCTACGTCGGCGCGGTCAAGCCGCGCACGCTGGAACTTGCCGGCGCGGTGGCAGACGGAACCATCTTGACCGGTGGCACCTCCGCCGACGATGTCCGCGCGGCCCGCGCGGCCATTGACGACGCCCGAGCCGCGGCCGGTCGAACCGACCCGCACGAGGTCGTCGTCTATCTCGTCGCCGCAACCGGCGAGGACGCCGCCCAGCGCATCGAGCGGGAAGCCGAGCGCTGGAAGTTCGCCGCGCAGGACCGCAGCGTCAGCGGTGACGCCGACGAGATCGCAGGCCAGATCGCACGCTGGGTGGACGCCGGCGCGGACACCGTCGTGCTGCAGCCAACGCTGGATGAGCCCGATCCGGCGGCGTTCGTGCGCTTCGTCGGTGAGCAGGTGGCACCGCTTTTGCGCTGATCGATCGCTGTGCTGGGCGGCCGTCGCTGTGCTGGGCGGCTGTTGCTGGGCTGCGCGGCTGTTGGTGGGCTGCGCACAAAGGCCGCGTCAGGCGTGGAACCGATTTTGGGCGGCTTCCAGACCGTCGGTCAATATCAGTTCGACGGCATCGGCGGCCAGTTCGAGTTCCAGCGGCAGCGACTTGCGCTCGGTGGCGCCGAAGTCGCGCAGGACGTAATCGATCACGTCCTGGCGACCCGGCGGACGGCCGATACCCACCCGGACTCGGACGTACTCCTTGCTGCCCAGCGCGGAAGTGATCGACTTCAGGCCGTTGTGGCCGCCGTCGCCGCCGCCGCGCTTGAGTTTCAGCGTTCCGAACGGGATGTCGAGCTCGTCGTGCACGACGACGACGTTCTCGGGGGCGATCTTGTAAAACCGCGCCAGGTTCACCACCGGGCCGCCCGAGTCGTTCATGAAGCTGCGCGGTTTGCCCACTACGAGTTGGCAACCAGCCAGGCGCCCCTCGAGCACGTCGGCATTCGCGCGATGGGACTTGAACCGGCCGCCGATACGGCCGGCGAGCACGTCGGCGACCATGAACCCGGCGTTGTGCCGGGTCGCCTCATAGCGGGCGCCGGGATTGCCCAGACCGACGACGAGAATCCGGTCGCCGTCGCTCATGGGCAGGGGTGTCCGGACTGACGAGGTGTCTGGGATGTCAGATGCGTGGACGCCGGAGATGCTACTCGGCTGAGGCGCCCGACTCGGAATCGTTCTCGACCTGCGGCTTGTCCTCCACGATGCCCAGCTCATCCTCGGACGCCGCAACCTCGGCGTCGAGCTGCGCTTCGGTGGGAGCTTCGGAGACGACGACGAGGATCTGCTCCGGATCGCCGACGAGCACGGCGCCCTCGGGCAGAACGACGTCGCCGGCGGTGATCTGTGCGCCCGCGCTCAAGCCTTCGACATCGAGCACGATCTCGGTGGGGATGTGCGTCGCCTCCGCCTCGATGCTCAGCGTGCTGATTTCCTGCTGCAGCAATGCGCCGCGGGCGATCTCGCCCTGTAGCACCAGTGCGACGTCGACGCCGACCTTCTCGCCTCGGCGCACGGCGAGCAGGTCGACGTGGTCGAAGGTGCCCTTGAGGGCATTGCGCTGGATCGCCTTGGGAATGGCCAGGAACTCGGTGCCCTCGACGTCGACGGTGAGCAGCACGTTCGCACCGCTACGCCGAACCGCGAGGGTGAACTCGTGCGCGGGCAGGGCCAGGTGCGCAGGATCGGCGCCGTGGCCGTACAGAACGGCGGGAATCATGCCGGCGCGGCGGGTGCGGCGGGCAAACCCCTTGCCGAACTCGGTACGGCGCTCGGCGGACAGACGAAGTTCGGCCACGGGAAGGCTCCTTGTTCACTGCTCGGGTGCTGCACCCTCATCGACGTGCGGGCGCTTGCTGTCTCTGGCGGACGGTCGGACAACGCGGTGTCGCCACAGGCACTGTGCAGGCCTACGCACACCGCGTCGATGACGGACTAACACCGATCGACGCAATCGATCGGTGCGACGATGATGCTGACGTCCGAACTGCGTCAACTGGGCATCGTCGGTCCCTCGCCGGGGCAACGCCACCAGTCTACAAGCGCGTGGTGCCCGTCGCGCACCACCTACGCTTTCAAGCGTGAGCGTTCCGATCAACCCTGCTCCAACCCGCCCTGCCCCATCCAGACCGGCGCTCAACCTGCCGCTGAATTCCCCGCCGCCCTCATTGCATTCGCAGCCCACCTCAATCCCCGGCCGCGGAGCGATCTCGGTGAATGCCACTAATCCCACCCGTGCGCACAACGCTGTTCGAGTTGATGTGCCTGCCAAGATCAATCTGCATCTGGGCGTCGGTTCGCGGCGCGCGGACGGGTTCCACGAGCTGCTGACGATCTTTCACGCCGTATCGCTGTACGACACCCTGACGATCACAACCGCATCCACGCCGTGGTTGACGATCACCGGCGAGGGTGCCGCCACCCTGCCCACCGACCGTCGCAACCTGGTCTGGCGTGCTGTCGACATGGTCGCAGAGCAGTACGGCCGCGCGGGCGACGTGGCAATCACGCTGCACAAGGCCATTCCGGTCGCCGCCGGTCTGGCCGGTGGATCGGCCGACGCCGCGGCGGCCCTCGTTGCGGCCGACCGCCTGTGGGGAGCGCAGCTGGGCGTCGAGCAGCTGGCCGCCATGGCCGCGGACCTGGGCAGTGACGTGACGTTCGCGCTGACCGGGACGACGGCGGAGGGCACCGGGCGTGGCGAACGACTTCGTCCGATCCAGGTCGGTGCACGGCTGCACTGGGTGCTGGCGATCTCGGCCGGCGAGCTGTCCACGCCGGTGGTGTACGGCGGTTTCGACGAGCTGACGCCCGATCCGACGCTGCCCGAGCCGCGGGCGCTGATCGAGGCGTTGCGGCTCGGCGACGTCGCCGCGATAGGCGCGGCGCTGGACAACGATCTGCAGCCCGCCGCGCTGGCGATGGCGCCCGCGCTGGCCGACACGTTGGCCAGCGGGCGCCGACTCGGTGCGTTGGGTGGCATCGTCTCCGGCTCCGGCCCTACCTGCGCTTTTCTGGTCTCTGACGCCGCTGCCGCTCGCCGGCTGGCGCGGGAGCTGAGTGGGTCGGGTACCTGCCGGCATGCCTGCGTCGTCACCGGACCGGTGGCCGGCGCCGTCTCCGACCGGCCGGGCCATCAGGTACCGGAACAAGCACGCAACCACACAGCCGAGCGGGCAGCCGACCTAGCAACTAACCCGGCAGACCAGGGCTGACCCAGATGGCCAACCTCGTCAATCTGGAGTCGGTGTCCAAGGCGTACGCGACGACGACCGTGCTTACCGACGTGTCGCTGGGGGTCGCTGCCAACGAGCGCATCGGCGTCGTGGGCCGTAACGGCGATGGCAAGAGCACGCTGCTGCGCCTCATCACCGGGCTGGAACTCCCGGATTCAGGTCGCGTCACCCGCACCGGCGGCGTGCACATTGCGACCGTCGCCCAGCGCGGTGACCTGCCCGAGGGCGCGTCGGTACGCGACGTCGTGGTCGGTGACGCCGCTGAGCACGAGTGGGCCGGCGACGCGACGATCCGCGAGATCCTCACCGGCCTGGGCTTGTCCGCAGTCGGGCTGGACGCACCGGTGTCGCGGCTGTCGGGCGGTGAGCGGCGGCGGGTGTCGCTGGCCGCCGCCCTCGTCCAGCCCGCGGACCTGCTGGTGCTCGACGAGCCGACCAACCATCTCGACGTCGAGGGTGTCGACTGGCTGGCCAACCACCTCAACCGCCGGCGCAACGTAGCGGTGCTCGTCGTCACCCACGACCGCTGGTTCCTCGACGCGGTGTGCACGCGCACCTGGGAGGTCGCCGGCGGCTCGGTGCGCGGGTTCGACGGCGGTTACGCCGCCTACGTACTGGCGCGTGCCGAGCGCGATCGCCAGGCCGACGCCAGCGAGACGCGCCGGCAGAACCTGATGCGCAAGGAGCTGGCTTGGCTGCGGCGCGGCGCGCCGGCGCGCACGTCGAAACCCAAGTTCCGCATCGAGGCCGCCACCGCACTGATAGCCGACGAGCCACCGCCACGGGATCAGACCGCGCTGCAGGCGCTGGCCCAACGCCGGCTCGGGCGCAGCGTCTACGACGTCGAGGACGTCACCCTGCGCGCCGGTGACAAGACGCTGCTCGAGCACGTCACCTGGCACGTCGGCCCGGGCGACCGGATCGCCATCATCGGCGTCAACGGCTCGGGCAAGACGCACCTGATGCGCCTGCTGGCCGGCGAACTGCAGCCTGACGCGGGCCGCATCGCCATCGGTAAAACTGTGCACGTCGGACACCTGAGCCAGCACGTCACCGAGCTGCCGGTGGGCCTGCGGGTGATCGAGGCGGTGCAGGAAGTACGCACCACCGCCGAGCTCAACGGCGTGGAACTCTCGGCCGGGCAACTGGCCGAGCGGTTCGGCTTCGCCAACGAGCGGCAGTGGACGCCGGTGGCCGACCTGTCCGGCGGAGAGCGTCGGCGCCTGCAGCTGCTGCGCCTGCTACTGGCAGAACCCAACGTGCTGCTGTTGGACGAGCCGACCAACGACCTCGACACCGACACCCTGGCCGGGCTGGAGGATCTGCTGGACTCCTGGCCGGGCACGATCGTCGTCGTCAGCCACGACCGGTACCTCATCGAGCGGGTCTGCGACAGCACCGTGGCCCTGCTCGGCGACGGGTCGCTGGCCGCGCTGCCCGGTGGCGTGGAGGACTACCTGGCCCGCCGCCGCGCCGCCGTCGCCACGCCGCTCACCCCGACGGCCGGCGCTGCGACGACCGGCCCGGCGTCGACCGGCCTCATCCAAGAAAAGTCGACCAGCGACCCACGAGCGGCTCGTAAGGAACTGGGGAAGCTGGAACGACGCATCGCCAAACTCGACGAGCGGGAACGGGGCCTGCACGACGACATGACGGCCAGCGCCACCGACTACGCCCGGGTACAGGCGTTGGATGCCGAGCTGCGCGACGTCCTTTCCCAACGCGACGAAGCCGAGACCGCCTGGCTGGAACTGTCACTCGACTGACGACGACGGTCCTGGGCTACCAACGCCGACCGCCCTCCGTCAGCGATGAAAGCCGCGCTAGTCCGCAACGGTGCTCTCTACGGGCTCCGCTCCTGCCTCCTTCTTCGGTCGATGCTCACCCGCTGCGCTCCCTACGGGCTCCGCTCCTGCCTCCTTCGTCGGTCGATGCTCACCCGCTGCGCTCCCTACGGGCTCCGCTCCTCCCTCCTTCGTCGGTCGATGCTCACCCGCTGCGCCCTCTACGGGCTCCGCTCCTCCCTCCTTCGTCGGTCGATGCTCACCCGCTGCGCTCCCTACGGGCTCCGCTCCTGCCTCCTTCGTCGGTCGATGCTCACCCGCTGCCTTCTCCAGCTGGCCGACCAGCACGGGGTCAGGACGCAGTCCGGCCAGGCCGTGCCAGCCCAGGTTGACCAGGTGCGCGGCGACGACCTCCCGGCTGGGTGTGCGCACCTCCAGCCACCACTGCCCGGTCAGCGCCACCATGCCAACCAGCATCTGCGCATACATACCGGCCAGGCTCGGATCGAAGCCGCGCTCGCTGAACTCGTTGGCCAGGATGTACTCGACCTGGGAGGCGATGTCGTTGAGCAGTGAGGAAAACGTGCCGCTGCCCGTCACCACCGGGGAGTCGCGGGTCAATACCCGGAAGCCGTCGGTCTCCTGTTCGATGTAGGTCAGCAGCGCCAGCGCCGCCTGTTCGACCAGGACCCGCGCGTGTCCCCCGGTGAGCGCAGAGTTCACCTTCTGCATCAGCGACTGCATCTCGCGATCCACCACGACGGCGTAGAGGCCCTCCTTGCCGCCGAAGTGCTCATAGACGACGGGCTTGCTGACGTTGGCCCGCGCCGCGATCTCCTCGATGCTGGTGGCGTCGAACCCTTTCTCCGCGAACAGCGATCGGCCGACGTCGAGCAGTTGCTCGCGCCGTTCTTTGCCACTCATGCGGACGCGGGTGCGGGGGTGTACTTCGACCATGATGAGCCCCATTCTGCTCGCCACCGGTCCGCGGCAGCGCCTGCGCGCGGTTCCGCGCGCGTCGGGCACGATGAGCTGCGCCACCTGCTGACCGCTGGAGAGACATTGATGACTACGCCCGCCGCCCCGATCCGCTCTCGCGCCGACGCGCAAGTCGCCGACGCCGCAGATCCACTGGCCGCGATCCGGGAGCGTTTCGTGGTGCCTGCCGACGTGCTGTATCTGGACGGCAACTCACTGGGCGCGCTGCCTGCCACTGTGCCCGCGGTCGTGGCCGACGCCGTCACCCGGCAGTGGGGTCGAGACCTGATCACGTCGTGGAACGTCAACGACTGGTGGACGCTGCCCACCCGACTGGGCGAGCGCCTCGGCGCGCTGGTCGGGGCGGCATCAGGGCAGGTGATGTGCGGCGAATCGACGACCGTGCAGCTGTACCAGGCGGTCACAGCCGCCTCACGGGTGACGCCCGAGGGCACCGCCCGGCCGTCGGTCTACGGGCAGGTGCTGCTGGTGGATGCCGGCGCGTTTCCCACCGACCGCTACGTCGTCGACGCGGTGGCGGCGGCGACCGGCCTGACCGTGCGCACCGGCGAGCCCGGATCTGCCGACCTCACCGACGTCGCGGTCGTCCTGTTCAGCGCGGTGGACTACCGCAGCGGCGAGTTCCACGACGTCGCGGCCGTCACCGCGGCCGCACATGCCGCCGGCGCGAGCGTGGTGTGGGACCTGTCGCATGCCATCGGTGCGGTACCGATCGAGCTCGACGTGATCGGCGCGGACTTCGCCGTCGGCTGCACGTACAAGTACCTCAATGGCGGTCCCGGCGCGCCGGCGTTCATCTACATCGCGGCGCGCCATCAGGCGAGTCAGGCGTTGCCGCTGGTCGGCTGGCACGGACACGAGGATCCGTTCGGCTTGCACGAGCAGTTCGCCGCCGCCTTCGGCATCGGCCAGGCCCGGCTAGGAACGCCGCCGCTGCTGTCGATGCTGGCCCTGGAGGCTGCGTTGGACGTGTGGGACGGCGTGGAACTGGCCGCGGTGCGCGAGAAGTCGCTGGCCTTGACGTCGCTGATCATCGACTTCGTCGACCGGGAGCTGGCCGACGACGGGGTGACCGTAGCGACGCCGCGGGAGCCGGCGCGCCGCGGCTCGCACGTGTCGCTGTCCTTGCCGCACGCCTATGAGGTGTGCCAGGCTCTCATCGCTCGCGGCGTGATCGGTGACTTCCGCGCGCCCGATCTCTTGCGTCTGGGCGTCACGCCGCTCTACCTGCGCTACGTCGACGTCTGGGACGCGATGGGGCACCTGCGCGACGTCCTGACCACCGAGGAGTGGGCCGACCCGCGGTTCGCGGTGCGCTCCACAGTCACCTGAGCCGTGGAGATCGTCTAAGTCGCTTCGTCCCGCCTCGTACCGGTTCCTTGGTCTGAACCGGCACTAGGCGGGATGAAGACGGCGCAGCCCGGTAGAGGCGGTCACCGAATAGTTGCCGCCAAAAGGTCGGGGCCGCCAGCGCCGCCGGACGCTTACTTGACGGCGAGCTTGGCGAAGCGCTCGGCCTTGGGCCAGCGCACCGCACTCGCCCAGCCCAGCTTCTCGAAGCCCCAGATGACGCGGGCGGAGATGTCGAGCTGGCCGCGCCGGACACCGTGGCGAGCACAGGTCGGGTCGGCGTGGTGGCTGTTGTGCCAGCTCTCGCCGAAGCTCAGCAGCGCCAGCGGCCAGAAGTTGGCGCTCTTGTCGCGCGAGTTGTACGGACGCTCACCGATGGTGTGGCAGATCGAGTTGATGGCCCAGGTGACGTGGTGCAGCAGCGCGATACGAACCAGAGAGGCCCAGAAGAACGCGGTCAACGCGCCGGTCCAGGACCACGTGATCAGGCCGCCGAGAATGGCCGGCGCGAAGAACGACACACCCGCGATCACCGGGAACAGCTTTCCGATGCGATTGATGGCCTTGTCGGCCAGCAGGTCGGGTGCGTACTTGTCCTTGTTCGTCATTTCGACATCAAACAGCCAGCCCATGTGCGCCCAGAACAAACCCTTCATCAACGCGCCGGTCGACGTACCGAAGCGCCATGGCGAGTGCGGGTCACCCTCCCGATCGCTGAAGGCGTGATGACGGCGGTGATCGGCGACCCAGGTAGTGACCGGACCTTCGACGGCGAGCGTGCCGGCGATGGCCAGCGCAATGCGCAGCGGACGGTTGGCCTTGAATGCCGCATGGGTGAAGTAGCGGTGAAAGCCGACGGTGATTCCTAGCCCGCTGACGACGTAGAACGCGAAGAACAGGGCGATGTCGGTCCAGCCCAGACCCCATCCCCAGGCGACAGGAACCGCGGCCAGTACGGCCAGGAACGGCACCACGACGAAGATGTAGAGCACCACCTGCTCGAAGGAGCCCTTCTCGCCGACGATCATCGGCTTGGGCGCCGCGATGGACGCCGTCACTGGCGTCGCAACTCGTCCGGTAGCGGCGGTGGGCGGCGAGTCGTCGAGCAGCGTCATGGACAGCCTTTCAGAGGCGGGAGGAGGTTACGCCAACGTAACCTACGGTTGCGTAGCTAGCCACTACTTCGACCGCGCAGGTGAACTCGAGCTCCGCGCAAGATGGTGATCCCCTAGGCTTCCGGTGCGCCCGTCGCAGTGGGGGATGGGGTAATCGGCAGCCCGCCGGCCTTTGGTGCCGTGCAGTCTCGGTTCGAGTCCGAGTCCCCCAGCGTCCCCGCCAATCCAGTGAGGGTCACTCCGCTAGTAGTTCGTAGCGGGGGTTCGAGATGACGAGGTGGCCTCGGAGTAGCCCGGCGCGGCCGGTCACGCGGATGGCTTGGCCGGGTTGGATGCCGGGGATGCGGACTCGGCCGAAGAACAGGACTTGGATGCCACCGGTTTCGTCGAAGACCCGGACCTGCAGTGATCGGCCGGCCACGCTGCCGACTTGGACCGAGACGATGCGGCCTTCGACGGTGACTGCTTGGTGGGGCTGCACGGTGCCGATGGGGGTCGCGTCCCGAGAGCGGTGCGCCAGCATAGGAGGACCAACCGGCGCTTCAGTGCCCTGGCGGACGGCGCCTGATGCTACTCGTTCGACTGCGTGGGTGGGCGTGACTTCGTTGCGCGATTTCAGGCGTTGGGTTAGAGCGGTTTCGACGTCTTCGGCCAGGGTGGTGTCGAAGGGGACGATGGTGGCCGCGACGTGCGGGATCCGGGAACTCGCGGCGGCGATGCGGTCGGCGGTGCGGTCGTGGAGCAGTCGCTGAGACAGTCGGCCGTAGGTGCGTCGGGGCAGCAGAACGGTGACTTCGGCATGCTCTTCGACCACGGTGCGAAGAGCCAACTCAGCGGCGGCTCGCACTATGCGCCGATCGGGGCAGGCAACCACCTGTAGGGGGACGCGTTCGCTGAGTCCGCGGTCTATCCATTCGCGTTCCAGCCGTTCGGCTAGTTGCGCGTCGAGCGCAATGTGCACCGCGCGCAGCTGGCTGGGGCGCAACGTTCGTGCGTAGCGCAGCGCGCGCAGTACCGACAGGTCGACGCGGTCGACCATCACGATCATCACGTCACGTGAGTAGACCTCGAGCTCGTCGGTGAGAGCTGTCGTTGCGCCGGTCGCGCTCAGTTTCTTCTGTGCGGCGTACACCAGATCCAGGGAACGCGATTCTCGCCCGTAGTTGCGGTTGAGCCGCATCAACGCCAGCCACAGAATCGGAAAGAGCAGGATCACCAGCCACGCGCCTTCGGTGAACTTGACGACGGCGAAGATCACCACGACGAGCGCGGACACGATGCCGCCGCTGAAGTTGATGGCCCTTCTGCGCCGCCATCCCGACTCCTGATGCGTTCGGTGGTATTTCGCCATCCCGAGCCCCGCCATGGTGAAGCCGGTAAAAACACCGATGGCGTAGAAGGGCACCAGGCTGTTGACGTTGGTCCCCACCACGAGTAGCAGTGCGACCGAGACGACGGTGAGCACGATGATGCCGTTGCTGAACGCCAGCCGGTGCCCGCGACGGGTCAGCTGGCGCGGTAGGAACGAGTCCTCGGCAATGAAGCTGGCCAGGAACGGAAAGCCCGTGAACGGTGTGTTGGCACCGGCGATCAAGATCAGCGCGGTGGCGATCTGGACCACGACGAAGCCGGCGTGGCCGTACCAGGCGTTGCCGAAGGCGGCCTGGGCGACCTGGCTGATCACGGTGGGCGAACCGCTGGCATACGGTGCGGCGTGGGTTTCGTAGGCGAGGTAGGAGATGCCGGCGACCAGCGTTCCGAGCAGGACGCTCATCGTCGTCAGCGTGCGGCGAGCGTTCCGGCCCTCGGGCTTCTTGAACGCGCTCACCCCGTTAGATATCGCTTCCAGCCCGGTGAGCGAGGAGCCACCGTTGGCAAAGGCTTTGAGCAGGACGTAGATGGCGGCCACGGTGAAGATGGCGTGGTGTTCGTTGGTGATGGGCAGCAGATGCGGTCGGTCGATGGCGTAGCGCGGTAGATCGCCGAAGATCTCCCGCACGACGCCGACGGCGACGACGAGCCCCGCAGAGATAACGAAGAAGTAGGTGGGAAAGGCAAATGCCTTGCCCGCCTCGCGGATGCCGCGCAAATTGCCGTAGGCGAGCAGGAGCACGACGGCGATGGTGATCGCCTTAGGCAGGTCGTGCACGTGGGTCAGGCTGGGCACGAGGGAGGTGATTGCGGCGGTCCCGGCCGCCGCCTGAACTGCCACCGTGACGACGTAGTCGATCAGCAGAGCGACCGAGGCGATCTGCGCGACCTTGGGCCCGAAATTTTCCCGGGCCACGACGTAGGAGCCGCCGGCTTTGGTGTAGACGCTGACGACCTCGCGATAGGACAGCGTCATCAGGATCAATACGACCAGCACGACCGCGGTCAGGGGCAGCAGAATGGTGAACCCGGTCAGGCCGAACACGGCCAGCAGGCTGATCAGCATTTCCTCGGTGCCGTAGGCGGAGGAGGAGATGCAGTCGCTGGACAGCACGCCCAACGCCGCTTTCTTCGACAGCTTCTCCTCGTGCACGCGGGCGCTGATCAACGGAGACCCCAACGCCCACTTCTTCATCCGATAGCCCAGGCGCTCGGGCAGGTTCACCGAGGGCAGTGCCGGAGAAAGCGCGGTCGCGGTGGGCGCTGCGCTGCCTGTGGGGGCTGTGAGGTCTGTGGTGTCTGCGGTGCCGGGTCCACCTTGCGCTGACCCCCGCTCAGGAGGTGGCTCCACGTCGGGTTGAGCTATCACCGTCGTCGACATCCGCCACAGCCCATTTCACTCCGTGGTCACCCGTGTGAGCGACCATCCGAGCGAACCGTAGGTGCGCAGCAGGGGTCGGTGCGGCCGTCCTCACGCCGTCCTCACGCCGGCTCACACTCCCTCACACGCCGCCGACGTCCACGACCCGGTGACTCAAATAAAACCGAGCAAGCGGAGCCTGCTGACCATGGTGTGCTCGCGGAGCCTGGCCATCGGAAAGGATTTGGTCTGCCTGCCGGACGCGAGCTGCCAGACTCGACCTGCCATGGCCGACTTACTGCCTCTGCGTGCGCTGCCTGCCGCTCGGGTGCGCACGGGATTTCTGCTGGCCGCCGCCGGCCTGGTCGGGCTCACCGCGGCGGCGCTGCCGTTGCGCGCCAGGCTCAACCTGTCCAGCGTGCTGCTGCTGTTCCTGGCCGTCGTCGTGCTCGTCAGCGTGGTGGGCGGGCCGTGGCCCGCGCTGACCTCCGCCTTCGCCGCCGCCGGGCTGGTCAACTACTACTTCACCGCACCCCGGCACACCCTGCGTATCGAGGACGGCAACAACGTGCTGGCCCTGGCGGTGTTCGTTGCGGTGGCAGCGCTGGTGTCGGGCGTCGTCGTAGTCCTTGCCGCGCGCACCGACCAGGTCCGGCGCAACACCGAGCAGGCGGCCGCCGCCGAGATCAGAGCAGCGGAGGCCGAGATCGCGATCGCGGGCGATCGCACCCGCAGCGCGCTGCTCGCGGCCGTCAGTCACGACCTGCGCTCGCCGCTGGCCTCGGCGAAGGCGGCGCTGGACAGCCTGCTGTCACCCGCGGTCTCCTTCGACGCCGCCGACACCCGCGAGCTGCTGCTCACCGCGGAGGAGTCGGTGGACCGGCTGGTCGGACTGGTGGAGGACCTGCTGCAGATGTCGCGCCTGCGTGCCGGCGCACTCGCGGTGAGCATGGAAGAGGTCGACGTGGCGACCGCGATTGCCGCGGCGCTGGAGTTCCTGCGCGTGCCCACCGGTGTCGTCGATGTTGGCGTCGCCCCGGACGCGGCGACGGTGTGGGCCGACGAAGCCCTGCTGGAGCGGGTGCTGGCCAATCTGCTGGCCAACGCGTTGCGATTCAGCCCGCCTGGGCGCTATCCGCGCGTGGACGCACGGCGCCTTGCCGGCGGGAAGGGCAATGGCAACGGCGCAATCGAGGTGGCCGTCACCGACTCGGGGCCGGGCGTACCGATTGCCGACCAGGCGCTGATGTTCGCGCCCTTCCAACGCCTGGGCGACAGCGACACCAGCACCGGCGTCGGCCTCGGGCTGGCGATCGCGCGCGGCCTGACCGAGGCGATGGGCGGCAGTCTCGAACCGCGGACTCCGAACGCAGGTGGAATGAGCATGGTGCTGCAGATCGCGAGCGCGGAGACAGAGGCGGATGCGGTCGAACGACAACTGAACGAGGAACATGCCGCCGCCTGGACGGTCTTGCCAGGATGAAGGTTCTCGTCGTCGACGACGAACCGCAGATCTCGCGTGCGCTGCAGATCAACATCCGGGCGCGCGGCGACGAGGTGCTGGTCGCCTCGTCCGGCGCACAAGCCCTGATCCTGGCAGCGCGGCACCGCCCCGACGCGGTGATCGTCGACCTGGGGCTGCCCGACATGGACGGCCTGGACGTCATCGCCGGTATCCGCGGCTGGAGCGCGGTGCCCATCCTCGTTCTGTCCGGGCGCACCGACACCGAGGCCAAGGTGGCCGCCCTGGATGCCGGCGCCGACGACTACATCGACAAGCCGTTCGCGATCGAGGAGCTGTTCGCGCGGCTGAGGGCCATAGTCCGCCGCCAGACGAGCGAGCCTCAGCCGGGACAGCCGGGCATGACCATCGGGCAGTGGCACGTCGACTTCACAAGCCACCAGGTGGAGGACAACGCGGGCAGCACGCTACGGCTGACCCCGACGGAGTGGGCAATCCTGGGCCTGCTGGGCCGTCACCCTGGCCAGCTGATCACTCAGGCGCAGCTGCTGCAGGAGATCTGGGGACCGCAGTACCGCAACGAGTCGGCCTACCTGCGCTTCCACGTGCGTCAGCTGCGCCGCAAGCTCGAACCGGACCCGTCGCGACCGCGCCATCTGCTCACCGAGCCAGGCGTGGGCTATCGGTTGGCGCTGCCGCGCGACGCCTCGTCGTGACCCGTGCACCCACGCCCGCCGAGGCGGCGCCGGGCCAGGTCGCTGCGTTTAGGCTGTCGGCGTGACGGTGTCGTTCGAAGGTTCCGCCGACCCCGGATCCGACGAGTCCGACGACCCCTCTGCCGCAAACCTGGCCGTGGTCATCCTGGCCGCCGGTGAGGGCACCCGGATGCGCTCCGCCTTACCCAAGGTTTTGCACGGATTCGCGGGCCGTTCGATGCTCGAGCACGTTCTCGCGGCTACCGCTGCGCTGCACGCGGCGCGCACCGCAGTCGTCGTCGGTCACGGCCGAGACCAGGTCACCGCCCACCTCGCCGACATTGCAGACACAGCCGCCGAGGCCGTTGCCGTGGTGCAGGAAGAACAGCGCGGAACCGGGCACGCCGTGCGCGTGGCCTTGGCGGCGCTGGACTCCGCCTCGGCTGAGCAGGCCCGGCCCGAAGCGCCGAGCACGGTACTGGTGCTGCCCGGCGACGCTCCGCTGCTGACGTCTGCGACGTTGCTCGAACTGCTCGCCACGCACCGCACCACCGGCGCAGCGGCCACCCTGCTGACATCGCGCGTCACGGACCCAACCGGCTACGGCCGAGTTCTGCGTGCCGGCGACGGTGCAGTGCAGGCCGTAGTGGAACACAAGGACGCCACCGACGAGCAGCGCCTTGTCGACGAGGTGTCGGCACTGGTTTACGCCTTCGACGGCGAACTGCTGCGCAAGTCGGTACGCGACCTGAGCACCGACAACGCCCAGGGCGAGGAGTACCTGCCCGACGTCATCGGCCTGCTGCGCGCGGACGGGCACGAGGTACAGGCGGTGCTTGCTGCCGCCGCCGAGACCGCCGGCGTCAATGATCGAGTACAGCTGGCGGCGGCCTACCGCACTCACAACGCACGCATCGTCGAGGGCCACCAGCGCAACGGCGTCACCGTCTACGATCCGGCGACGACCTGGATCGACGCCGACGTGCTGATCGAACCCGACGTGGTGTTGTGGCCCGGAGTGCACCTCCAGGGCCGCTCGCGCATCGGCACGGCGGCGGTGATCGGCCCGGACACCACCCTGCGCGACACCTCCGTCGGGGCGCGAACGTCGGTCGAGCGCTCGGTCGCCGTCGGAGTGACGATCGGTGCCGACTGCACCATCGGTCCGTTCGCCTACTTGCGCGGCGGCGCCGAACTGGCCGAGTCGGTGAAGGTGGGCACATTCGTCGAGGTCAAGAACAGCACCATCGGCAGCGGATCCAAGGTCCCGCACCTGAGCTATGTCGGCGACGCCACCATCGGCCGACGCAGCAACATCGGCGCATCGACGGTCTTCGCCAACTACGACGGAGTTACGAAGAACCGCAGCCAAGTCGGCGACGACGTGCGGATCAGCTCCGACACCACCCTCGTCGCACCGGTGTCGATCGGCGACGGTGCCTACACCGGCGCGGGCACCGTCGTGCGCGACGACGTGCCCGCCGACGCGCTGGCCGTCAGCGCCGGGCGTCAACGCAACATCGAGAACTGGGCCAGTGCCCGCCGCGCGCGGATCGCCTGCGGTTCGATGCCTCCAATGCCGGCTGCCGATGATCCGTCTACCGTCCACAAGCCAGACGACACCGAACAGCAGGGTTGACCCGTGAGCACTATCGAGGCCGTCGGTCGCAAGAGCATGATGCTGTTCTCGGGCCGGGCGTTTCCCGAGCTGGCCGACGAGATCGCAGCCGAGATCGGAGTCACCGTCACCCCGACGACGGCACGAACCTTTGCCAACGGTGAGATCTTCATCCGCCCGGACGAATCGGTGCGTGGCAGCGACGCCTTCGTCATCCAGTCCTACACCAGTCCCATCAACGAGTGGTTGGTCGAGTCGCTGATCCTTGTCGACGCCCTCAAACGGGCCTCGGCCAAACGCATCACCGTGGTGGCCCCGTTCTATCCCTACGCCCGGCAGGACAAGAAGCACCGCGGCCGCGAACCGATCTCCGCCCGGCTGGTCGCCAACATGTTCAAAACCGCGGGTGCCGACCGGATCATGGCGATCGACCTGCACACTGCGCAGATCCAGGGTTTCTTCGACGGCCCCGTCGACCACCTGTTCGCGCTGCCGTTGCTGTCGAGGTACGTCCAGGCGCGGTACGCGAGCGACGACATCACCGTGGTGTCCCCCGACACCGGTCGGGTGCGGGTGGCTGAGCAGTGGGCCGACCGCCTGGGTGGAACGCCGCTGGCCTTCGTGCACAAGACCCGCGACCCGATGGTCCCCAATCAGGTCGTCGCCAACCGTGTGGTCGGCGACGTGCAAGGGCGCACCTGCATCCTGGTCGACGACATGATCGACACCGGTCGCACGATCGTCAGAGCCTCCGAAGTTCTCTACGACGCCGGGGCCGCCGACGTGGTCGTCGTCGCTACGCACGGCGTGTTGTCTCCGCCGGCCACCGAACTGCTTGCGGCCAGCAAGGTCAGCGAGGTTGTCATCACCAACACGCTCCCGATCAGGCCGGCCCAAGATTTTCCCAAATTGACTGTTTTGTCAATTGCGCCCATGATCGCTACGGCGATTCGCGCAGTTTTCGACGACGGCTCTGTCACGAGCATGTTCGAAGGCAGCGGCTGAGCCGTCCGGCCCGCGTCGCTCGACGCCGCGGGACACCTGAGCGCCCGAGGCGTTCGGGTAACCCTGCGACGACGAGGAAAGATCTTCCGTATGAGTGCGCTGAACCATCGGACTCCGGGCGACACCGCCACGCCACAGTTTCCCGACGAGGCATCCGTGCCGCTTGCCGAGCCCCGGTTCGGGCCGATCCGCACCGACGCGATCGCTCCGTCGGCGCAGGCACCGGCTGCTGAGAAATCAGCTGCTGAGCCGCCGGCTGTTGAGCCACCGGCTGTTGAACAAACACCGCCCGCATCTGCGCCGCCGGTACCGGAACCGTCGTCGAGTCGTCACCTCGACGTTGCGGTCAGCGACTACACGCCACGCAGGGCAGAGAGCGCGGTCACGGCGCCAACGGCACCACAGTCGGCACCGCCCCCGCAACCACCTGAAGCTCAGCCTGCGGTCGCCCTACAACGCCCGGCCCACGCCGTTTCGGGCCCGACGTCGCGCCCGGAACAGCCGGCTCACGCACTGTCCACGCCGACCCCGCGACCGGAGTCCCTGCTGGCGCCGGCACGCTCGCCGCTGTCGAACCTGCTCGCCCAGACCGGGTGGCAGGGCTGGATTCGCCGGGTCACCGCCGGGCTGATCAAGCCGAAACCGTCGGCCGACGAGTTGGCCGCCCGCAGAGCCGAGCTCGGGATCCGACGTACCTTTTCCAAGCCGATGACGATCGTGGTGGTGCAGCCCAAAGGCGGCGCAGGCAAGACGCCGACCACGATCGGGCTGGCCGCGGCGCTGGGGGTGCACCGCGGCGGCTACGTCGTGGGCTGGGACAACAACGAAACTCGCGGCACGCTGGCGGTGCGGGTCGCCAACGCTGACAGCCAGACCACCACGGTGTGGGACCTGCTGCGCGACCTGCCCGCGTTCGAACGCACCGACGCCCGGGTCGGCGACCTGAGCCACTACGTGCGCGGGCAGGGCCCGGCCCAGTTCGACGCACTCGTCAGCGACGACAACCCGGGCAACATGGCCCAGATCGGTGCCGGTGAGTTCGAGCGCATCCATGCGGTGCTGCAGCGCTTCTACCGTCAGATCGTCATCGACACCGGCAACAATGTGCGCTCGACGAACTGGCAGGCTGCCGTCAATGCCGCGGACCTCGTGGTCGTGGTGTCGACCTACCAGCGCGACGTCGGTTACTCGGGCTCGTGGGTGTTGGACCACCTCACCGAGACCGGCCGTGGGCACCTTGTCAGCTCAGCCATCACGGTGCTGACCGCCGCCGATCAACGAACAGACCCGACCGTGCGCAGGGAGTTGCTCGACCATTTCCGGGCCCGCACCCGCGCCGTTGTCGAGATCCCGTACGACCCGACCATCGCACTGGGCGGTCCGATGGAGTGGACCGAACTCCAGCCGGCGACGCGACGGGCCTGGACCGATGCTGGGGCCGCGGTCGTGGCCGCGCTCAGCGAACATGACGAGCACGCCCGACAGACGGACCGATAGGTCAGTTCGGATCGCTTTGGAAGCCGGCCAGCGCCCGGGCCAGCCGAGCGAAGTCCTCGACGCCCAGCGTCTCGCCGCGGGCGGTGGGGTCGATTCCGGCCGCTTCAAGCGCGCTAGCGGCCGCATCGGGCGAACCGGCGTGTGCAGCGATCGTGCTGCGCAGCATCTTGCGCCGCTGCGCGAAGGCGGCGTCGACAAGGCTGAACACTTCGGTGCGCGCTGCGATGGTGTCAGGCGGCGGACGGCGGACGAGACGGACCAGAACCGAGTCGACGTTGGGTGCCGGCCAGAACACGCTGCGCGCGACGGATCCGGCCAGAGTGACGTCGGCGTACCAGGCGGCCTTGACGCTGGGCACGCCGTAGATCTTGGTGCCGGGCCCGGCCGCCAGCCGTTGTCCCACCTCGGCCTGCACCAGTACCAGTGCGCTCGACAGAGCCGGGAATGCTTCCAGCAGGTGCAACACGACGGGCACCGAGATGTTGTAAGGCAGGTTGGCGACCAACAGCTCGGGCGTCGGGCCAGGCAGTTCGTGCAGCTGCAGCGCGTCGGCAACGACGACGGTGAGCCGGTCGGCGACGCGGTGGCGATCTGCCCGAGCGGCGAGGGCGGCCGCCAGCACCGGGTCGATCTCAACGGCCGTGACGTGCGCGCCGGCCTCGATCAACCCGAACGTCAGCGAACCGAATCCTGGGCCGACCTCGAGCACGTGTGCGCCGGGTTGCACGCCGGCGGTGCGCACGATGCGCTGGATGGTGTTGGCGTCGTGCAAGAAGTTCTGGCCCCACCGCTTGGTGGGGGTGAGGCCAGAAGCGGCCGCCAGCGCGCGGATCTCTGCCGGCCCCAGCAGCAACGGCCCCAGGGAGACGTGGCCGGCGCGGCCTGTACCACTGATGTCATCGATCTGGAGATCGTAGCTAGTCGTCAGTCGTTGCTGTCAGCTTGAGACGTCGCAGCCGGGCACGCGCGCACCGGACGCTGTGCCGAGTGCCCGCCCTCCGCAAACGGATGCAGCGTTCGCCACCTATACGGTGGCCAACGCTGCAGTCGTTTCTGTTCTAGGTCAGTACCAGCCGTGGGACTGCGAGTGCCCCCAGGCGCCGCAGGGCGTGTTGTAGCGCGAGCTGATATACCCAAGACCCCATTCGATCTGCGTCGCCGCGTTGTCCTGCCAGTTCGGGCCGGCCGACGCCATCTTCGAGCCCGGCAGAGCCTGCGGGATGCCGTATGCACCGCTGCCGTTGTGGGCGTGCACATTCCACCCGCTCTCCCGGTTCCACAGGTTGACCAGGCAGGTGTACTGGGAACCTCCCCAGCCGCGATCGTCGAGCAGGCGCCTGGCGATCGTCTTGGGTGAGCCGCCACTGGATCCTGACGACGTCGAAGAACCAGACGACGTCTTCTCGGTGGAGTTATGCGCTTGCCTGGCGGATGACTTCCCGCTGCTCGACTTCGTGGCGGACTGGGCAGTCGTCTGGTGCTTCGTGGTCCTCACCCTGAGCTTTTTCGCGCCCGACTTCTCCGACGACGTGCTGTCGGACTTCGTGGTACTCGACTTCTGTGCGCCAGTCGCGGGCTTGGCGGCCGGGGGCGCAGCAACGACGACAGGCTTGCTCCTGGTGCCCACCTTGGTGATCTCAGGTACGGGCTTGTGCGTGACCACGGTGGAGATCAGCCGCTTGCCGGCGAGCTTGCCGTCGACGTAGACGAACTGGAAGCTCTGTGTTTCCAGTCCGGACTTGCCATGCTGTACGACGATCGTGGTACCGATCAGGCGCTTGTCGTCCTTGCGCACCTCGTGGGAATACGGCAGCTTGGTCGTCGTCGTTGTGGTGGCAAGTCGGATGCGCTTGACGGTGAGAATCTGGCCGTCGGTGATTGGGGCGGACAACGGCGCCGACACGGTGTCGTTGAAGCCCAGCGCGATGTGGGCGGCACCGAGGGCGGTTGCCACGGTTTTCTCGGTGGTGATCAGCGTGAGCGTCTTGCCGTCCACCCGCACCGAGATGTGCCTGGGCGTAAGCAGTGTGATCTGAGTCTTCGTGAGCGGCAGCCGGGCGGCGCGGGGAACACTGACGGTCTTGGCGGTGCCGTATCCCAGTTCGCCCAGCGCATCGTCGACGGTGGGTGCGGTGGTCCAGACGTTGCGGCTGGCGCCGTCGACGGTCAGCTCGAGTTGACGTCCGCGGCGAAGAACGATGGTGCTGCCGTCGTGGACCGATGCCGAGACCGCCGGCGCGACGGCGTCATGCTGGGCAACGGCAAGGTGCGCCTGCTCGAGCGCACCGCCGACGGTTCCGGCGCGAGTGTGAACGGTGCGAACCTGCCCGTCCACGCTGAGGGCAACTGCCTTGTCCGTGATAGCCCAGGCACTGGTGCCACCGACGACGCCGGCGAGGACTGCGGTGTAAAGACCGATCTTGGCGCTGAGGCGCACAAACTCTCCTTGATCGACCGAACTCAAGCGGTGGGGGTCCGCGAGCGTGCCGAATGGCAGATATAGCGGCGCGCAACACTGCGCGAAGGTCACGACAACGTAACAACACCATCCTGAAAGGAACAAGACGAGGTCACGAAATGATCACGCTTACCAGCGGAACAGGCGTTCTCCGGTAGTCCAGAGGGCAGCCAACACGGTGGCCAGCGGCTTCTCTATGACCTCACTCACAGCGGTCGCCGTCAGCGGCAGAAGGTAGGGCGCATTCGGTCGGCCGCGGTAGGGCGATGGCGTCAGGAACGGAGCGTCGGTCTCCACCAGCAGTGACGTCAACGGCACTGCCTCTAGGGCCGTTCGTAGCGCCGGCGCGTTGGTGAACGTCACCACGCCGGGAAAGCTCAGGGTGTAGCCCAACTCGACGCACGAGGCGGCCATCGCGGCATCGCCGGAGAAGGCATGGAAGATCACTCCGGCCGCGGGGGCGCCCTGCTCGGCCACGATGCGCAGAACGTCGTCGTGCGCGTCGCGATCGTGAATCATCAGCGGCTTGCCGGCGGCGTGCGCCAGGTCGATGTGCCGGCGGAAGTGGTGCGCCTGGACGGCCGGCTCGACGGTGTCCCAGTAGTAGTCCAGCCCGGTCTCACCGATCGCCACCACGCTCGGATCGGCGGCAAGTTCGGCGAGTTCGGCGTAACCGGCGTCGTCCAGACCGTTGACCTCGGTCGGATGTACGGCCACCGCTGCGTACACATCGGGGTGGCTGTGGGCGGCCTCGACGCACCACCGCGACGCCGCGACGCTGTCGCCGACGGTGATCACGCGCGTCACGCCGACCGAGCGCGCCGCCGCCATCGCCTCGGCGACGAAGTCAGCGTCCGCAGGACGCCCAAGCCGGTGCGCGATTGCGTCGAGGTGGCAGTGCGCGTCGAAAGCCCGGGTGGGAAGTGGCTCGGGCAGCGGCGGCGGCGAGGAATCGCGCTGGCGCTTACTCACCGATCTCAGCCCCGCCGGCCCGCTTTTGGCGGCGCCGACATCCCCGGGCGGGCTGCGCCGCCACAAGCGACGTCACTGCGCAAGCCGCGCCAACTCCTCTTCGACCACGCCGGTGTCCAACTTGGCGAACACCGGTGTGGGTGCGGCGAGCGGGCGTCCGACGGGCAGTGCGACCGACTCCCACCGCGGCGTCGCGGAGTAGTCGCCGGTGAGCACGGAGTACGACGGTGAGCCCGGTGCGGTCGGCTCGTCCACCTCGACCAGTTCGGGCATCGGCGCCCAGACCCCGTCTCCGCCCAACGCCTGCTGCACCCGGGTGGACGACGAGGGCAAGAACGGCGTCAGCAACGTCTTGCAGTCGTCGACGACCTGCAGCGCGGTGTGCAACACCGTGGCCATTCGGTCGGGGTCGGCGTTCTTGAGCTTCCACGGCTCCTGGTCGGACAGGTACTTGTTTGCCTCGCCGACGATCGACATCGCCTCGGCCAGGCCGGCCTTGAAGCGCGACCGCTCCAGCTGCACGCCGACCTTGTCGAAGCCGGCCCGGGCCGTCGCCAACAACGCGCGGTCGTCGTCGTTGAGATCGCCGGCGGCGGGGATGCTGCCGATGTTCTTGGCCGCCATCGACACCGTCCGGTTCACCAGGTTGCCCCAGCCGGCCACCAACTCGTCGTTGTTGCGGCGCACGAACTCGGCCCAGGTGAAGTCGGTGTCCTGGTTCTCCGGGCCGGCCGCGGACAGGTAGTAGCGCAGCGCGTCGGCGTCGTAGCGGGCGAGCATGTCGCGCACGTAGATGACGACGTTGCGGGAGGAGGAAAACTTGCGGCCCTCCATCTGCAAGAACTCGCTCGACACCACCTCATACGGACGCTCCAGCGCGCCGAGCGAGCCCGGTGTGCCTCCGCGCGCGCCGACGCCGGAGTAGCCCATCAGCATCGCCGGCCAGATCTCGGCGTGGAAGACGATGTTGTCCTTGCCCATGAAGTAGTAGCCGCGCGGAGACCGACCGTCGGCATCGGGCTGCCACCAGGCGCGCCAGGCCTCCGGATCCCCGGTGCGCTGCGCCCACTCGATGGACGCGGACAGGTAGCCCACGACGGCGTCGAACCACACGTAGATGGACTTGTCGGTGCGGTCGCGCCAGCCGTCCAGCGGCACCGGGACGCCCCACTCGAGATCACGGGTGTAGGAGCGCGGCTTGAGATCGTCGAGCAGGTTGAGGCTGAACCGCTGCACATTCGGGCGCCAGTGGTCCTGCCTCTTCATCCAGTCGGCCAGCACCTCGCCGAAGGCGGGCAGGTCGAGCATCATCTGCTCGGTCTCGGCGAAGATCGGCGTCTCGCCGTTGATCTTCGAGCGCGGGTCGATCAGGTCGATCGGGTCGAGCTGGTTGCCACAGTTGTCGCACTGATCGCCGCGCGCGTCGGGATAGCCACAGATCGGGCAGGTGCCCTCGATGTAGCGGTCAGGCAGCGTGCGTCCGGTGGACGGACTGATGGCGCCCAGCTGCTTCTGGGCAAAGACGTAGCCGTTGGCCAGCAGGCCCAGAAAAATCTCCTGCACGACCGCGTAGTGGTTCTTCGTCGTGGTGCGAGTGAACAGGTCGTAGGACAGCCCGAGTTGCCGCAGGTCCTGGGCGATCAGCAGGCTGTTGCGGTCGGCCAGTTCGCGCGGGCTGACGCCTTCGGCGTCGGCCTGGACCTGGATGGGCGTGCCGTGCTCGTCGGTGCCGCTGACCATCAGCACCTTGTTGCCGGCCATGCGCTGGTAGCGGCTGAAGATGTCCGAGGGCACCCCGAAGCCCGCGACGTGGCCGATGTGGCGCGGGCCGTTGGCGTAGGGCCAGGCAACCGCGGTCAGGATGTGCTGATTCACGCGCGCCAGCCTAGTGAAACCTCTTGACAGCTATCGTGAAATTCCGCCTTTAGCGGCCACGACGGCGTCGAAGACGGCACGTTTGGGAACGCCACGCTGCGCCGCGACGGCGGCGATGGCTTCCTTGCGCGTCAGCCCGCCGGCCCGCTCGTACTCCAGCACGGCTCGGGCGAGGTCGGCGGGATCATCGCCCGCCCCAGCTGCCGACGATCCGGCCACGACGACGGTGATTTCGCCGCGCACGTCGCCCAGCGCCCAGCGCGCCAACTCGCCCAGCGGCCCGCGACGTACCTCCTCGTAAGTCTTGGTCAGCTCGCGGCAGACCGCAGCGTGCCGGTCGGCACCCAGGACGTCGACGCAGGCGGCCAGCATCTCGGCAAGCCGATGCGGTGCCTCGAAAAAGACCATCGTGCGGCGCTCGCCGGCCAGCTCCGCCAACGCGGCGGCGCGCCCACCGGCCTTGCGCGGCAGGAACCCCTCGAAGCAGAACCGGTCCACCGGCAGGCCCGACACCGCCAGCGCGGTCAGCACCGCCGACGGGCCGGGCAGGCAGGTGACGATGATTCCGGCGTCGATCGCGGCGCGGACCAGCGCATAGCCGGGATCAGACACCGAGGGCATACCGGCGTCGGTGACGACCAGTACGTCCTGTCCTGAGCGCAGCGCATCCAGCAGCAGCGGCACCCGGGCGCGCTCGTTCGCCTCGAAAAATGACACCACGCGGCCGGTGATCGTCACGTCGCAGTCGCGGGCCAGCCGGTGCAGGCGCCGGGTGTCCTCGGCGGCGATTACGGCGGTGGAGCCCAGCGCCTCGATCAGCCGTCGGGAGGCATCATCTGGGCGGCCCAACGGCGTGGCGGCCAGAAGTACCCGTCCGGCGTCGTTCACGCAGGCAGACAGTAGCCGTTCTCCGGCGCGGTGCGAGCTGTCGGCTACGGCGTGCGAGCTGTGGCGACATCTGCTCGCCGCTGCGACGAGCCCTACCATCGGTGCCGTGACGATGACCGCGCCGGCGCCGGTGGGCGACGCCGACCCGGAGCTGTCAGTGGTGGCACCGGGCCCGCAGCCCGTCGCTGCTCTTGCCGACCAGACCGATCAGCATTCGATTCCCGCGCCACTACGACGCTGGACGGGCACCGATCCGCTGGTCGGCTGGTACCTCACGGTGATGGTGACCGCACTGGCTGCCTTCACCCGGTTCTGGCGACTCGGATACACGCAGGGCAAGCAGTTCGACGAGGTCTACTACGCCACCGAGGCGCAGGAGATGCTGCGCTACGGCTACGAGCACAATCCCGGCTACCTGTTCATCGTTCATCCCTCGGTGGGCAAATGGGCCATTGCAGTGACGTCGGCGGTCTTCGGCAACAACGAGGTGGGCTGGCGCGCGGCACCGGCGATCGCGGGCACGGTGAGCGTGTTCATCCTGGTGCGGGTAGCGCGGCGGATGTTGCGTTCGAACATCTTCGGCGCGCTGGCCGGGCTGCTACTGGCGATGGACGGCGTGTCGATGGTGCAGTCGCGGGTCGCGCTGCTCGACATCTTCCTGCAGCTGTTCGTGCTGGCCGGCTTCGCGGCGTTGGTATTGGACCGCGATCAATTCCGATCTCGGCTGGCCGACTTCGTCACCGATGGCGGCAATCTTGCCCACGGTGTTGCGGCGCTGGGCCCGCGGCCCTGGCGGCTGTTGGGCGCAGTGCTGCTCGCGCTGGCCTGCGGCGTGAAGTGGAGCGCGGCGTCTTTCCTCGCCCTGTTTGCGTTGATGTCGCTGGTCTGGGACGTGGGCGCGCTGCGCTCGGCAGGGGTGCGACGGCCGTGGCGCAGCGCGTGGCGGCGCTGCTGGCTGCCCGGCGCGTTCACCATGGGCGTCGGCGCGATCGTGACGTACACGCTGACCTGGGTCGGCTGGTTCGTCGGCGAGAACTCCTACAACCGGCACTGGTCGCAGAGCCATCCAGCCACCGGCCTGGCCAAGCACGTGCCCGGATGGGTGCGCGACCTGATCGATATTCACACCAACGCCTACGACTTCCACGTCAAGCTGACCAGTTACCACCCTTACAAGTCCACGGCCTGGGGCTGGCTGATCCTGGGACGGCCGGTGCTCTACACCTACAACCAGACTCCCGACAAGAGCGATGGGCACAGCACCTGCGGCGCGGCCAAGTGCGTCGACTCGATTCTGCTGATCGGCACACCGGTGATGTGGTACGCGTTCTTGCCGATGCTGCTGTGGCTCGGGTGGCACTGGGCGACCACCCGGGACTGGCGCGCGGGCACGGTGCTGGTGGCCTTCGTCGCCGGCTGGGCCGTGTGGCTCGACCATCCTGAGCGCACCGCGTTCCTGTTTTACATGACGCCGCTGATGCCGTTCCTCGCCCTCGGGCTGGCACTGGCCATCGGCGCGCTGGTCGGCTCGGCGCGCCCAACTGCCTTGCCGGTGAAGGAAAAGTTTCCCGGATCCGCTCGCTGGAAGGGCGCTTTGGTCGCTTCAGTGCTCACCCGTTTCGGTCGTTTCGGTCGGCGAGTGGACTGGCGAGTGGCGGGCGGGGCGTTACTCGTGGGCGCGATCGTGGCCGACTTCGTGTTCATGTTTCCCGTCTACACCGATATGAACCTGACGATGGCCGCTTGGCAGCAGCGCATGTGGTTCACCAGCTGGATCTGATTGTCTCCTCCTGCTTCGTATACTGCTTTATACAGTCTTGCAAAAGATAACAAAGCATATGGAGCCGATCGATGCAGCCGAGTCCCTACACCCCCGGCGAGGTAGCGCGCGGCGTTCCCGGCCGCGCGGTGCAGCTGGGGCAGATGGATGAGCGCCTGTCCTACTTGATCGACCTGCAACGACTCGTGGGCCGTATCCGGGTCGACGTTGCACCACGCGGCATCGGTAAGACCTCGCTCCTGCGCGAGGCCCAGCGGCGAGCGGAGGCACGCGGAGCGCTCACGATCTGGGTGACCGCCGGCGACGAGCTGCCGCTGGTGCCTGCTATCGCCCAGGAGATCGGTCGCCGCGTCCACGGCTGGCAGTCCGAGGCGCGTCACCGCCTGCTGGCGTTGCTCGAACACCTCACCGTCTCGGTCGGCGTGCCGGGGGTCGCGACGTGCTCTTCACGGGCTCCGCTCCTCGCTCCGCTCGATGCTCACCCGCTGTTGGCCTGGACCCGCGGTGACGACGCCGGCGCGCGCGGTGTGCGCGAGTTCGAAGACGTCCTGCGCGAGACGGTCACCAGCGCCCGGTCGGAGAACCACGGTGGCCTGGTGCTGTTCATCGACGAGATCCAGTCCGCCGATGCTGGTGGGCTACGCACCCTCGGGTATGCCTGGCAGCATTTGCAGTGCGAGGGCGCCGACATCCCGGCCGCCGTCTTCGCCGCCGGCCTGCCCAACACGCCCGAGGTCATTTCCTCGGTGATCACTTTCAGCGAACGGTTCGCCTATCGACCGCTGGAGCGGCTCAGCGACGAGGCGGCGATGGTGGCCCTCGGCGGTCCGGCCCGCGCGCTGGGCGTGGAATGGGAACGCAGCGCTCTGGACGGTGCGGTGTCTATCGCAGCCGGATATCCCTACACCGTCCAACTCATCGGCGACGCGACGTGGGCGGCGGCCGGATACCCGCCACCGGGCTCCGTGCTCGGCGTCGGCGAGCTGGACCGCGGGCGACTCGCGATGCGCGACGACCTGGACTCGCTGTTTCGCGCGCGCTGGGAGAAGACGACCCCGGCCGAGCGACGATTCCTGCACGCGATGGCAGCGCTGGGCAACGGCCCGGTGCGGCGCGCCGACATTGCCGCCGCGCTGTCGCTCAGCAGTCGCGACGTGTCGGTGCCCCGCGCTCGACTGCTCGACAAAGGCCTGATCGACGTGGCGGCGCGCGGTGAGCTGTCCTTTCCGATTCCCGGTTTCGCTGATTACGTCCGGGCGCTGTCGGCTACGTCTTGAGCGCGCTGTCCGCGCTGGAGCGGGTCGGCCGGATGCGATGTGGCCGGATGCGATGTCGGCGGGCACGGGGTCGGCGGAGACTCGAGCGTTTCGACGGAGTTGCCGCATCCTGCGAGTTGATCGTCGATGCTGTCCACGATCGAGCGAGCGACCGTATGCAACTGCTCCAGCTGATCTGCAGCGAGGACGTCGATCACCACCCGTCGCACGAAGTCGACATGCTTGGCAGCGCTGTCGACCACCTTGCGGTGGCCCGTGGCGCTCAGATGCGCGACGATCTGCCGCCCGTCCTCAGGCAACGGCGAGCGGGAGACCCAGCCGCGCCGCTCGAGGCGGGCAACGCAGTGAGACAGACGCGACGGTGACGCATTCACCCTCGATCCCAGCGCGCTCATCCGCAAAGTGCGACCTGGCGCTTCGGACAGGTGCGCCAACACCATGTAGTCGAACAGCGACAGCCCAGCGGTGGCGTGTAAATCCGCGTCCAGCGCTGCGGGCAAGCGAGTCACCAGGGCGCCCAGCGCGAGCCAGCTGGCCTGCTCGGAGGAGCTGAGCCAGCGAACATCGCGCTCCGCCGAGCCGTCGGCTTCGGCTGGTTCCAGGGCGCCTGCCTCTGCTGCGGTGACCATGGCTGCAGTCTAGGTTGTTTGACCGTTCAAATGACCCTGTACCGTCGGGTTGAAACCTCAACCGTTCGACGGTGAACGCTCCTCGGGTGTATCGCCGTCTCACACCAGCGAAGGACACAACATGACCACACTGCTCCGCGTCGACGCGAGCTTCCGTACCGAAGGTTCGGTCGGACGCGCAGTTGCCGACAGCGCCACCAACGCCTGGCTGGCCGACCACAGCGACGGTGTCGTCGTCCGCCGCGACCTGTCCGCCCACCCGCTGCCCGTAGACGCCTGGGCGCTGAGCGTGGGCGCTACCTACGTTCCGACGGAGAACTGGAGCCCCGAGCAACGCACCGCGAAGGAACTGGCCGCCACCCTCGCCGACGAGCTCATCAACGCCGACGTGCTCGTGCTGGCATCGCCGCTGTACAACTTCGGGACCAGCCAGTACACCAAGACATGGATCGACCTGCTCATCACCGACCCCCGGCTCGGCCCCGGTACGACGGCGCTGGCCGGTAAGTCGGCGTTGGTTGTCGTGGCCCAGGGCGGCGGTTACCGTGCGGGCACTCCCCGCCACGGCTGGGACCACGCCACCGCCTACCTCGAGCGGATCTTCGGCGACAACTTCGGCATGACCGTCGACACCGTGATCGCCGATCTGACGCTGGCCGATGTCAACCCCGCGATGGCACATCTGAAGGATGCGGCCGCACTGGCGCTGACCGAGGCGCACGCCAGCGCAACCCAGCACGGCACCCGGCTGGCCTCGGTCGCCCACGCCGCCTGAGCTTCGATAGCACGCATCGGCTACCTGATCTGGCAGCACGGATATCACCGACGGGGGCAGATCGGCCCAACTACCAGCGCTAGGCGAAGTCGACGGAGTCCGTCGTGACGGTGCCCGCTTGCCGTCCGGGCGCGGTGTGGTTGGCCCAATACAGGTTCGTATGGGCGATCACCGCGTCCGGCGGTGGGGCGCCCCACTCGCTGAGGTCCTCAGTGGTGTGGGCGTCGCCGACGAGCGTCGCGTCGTAGCCGCGCACGATAGCGCCGTGCAGGGTGGAACGGATGCACTCGTCGGTCTGCGCGCCGGCGACGATCAGCCGGCCGATGCCCCCCTTGGCCAGCACCGCCTCGAGATCGGTCTCCTCGAAGGCGTCGCCGTAGCGCTTGTGGACCACCGGCTCGGCGGTCTGCGGCGTGAGCTCGTCGGCATAGTGCCAGCCCTCGCTGCCCTGGGGCAGCTGGCCCGAGGAATGCTGGACCCACACGACGGGGACGTCGGCCGCCCTGGCCTGATCGACCAGCGAGGCGATGTTGGCTACCACGACATCACGGTTGTGGGTGCCGGCCAGCACGCCGTTCTGGACGTCGACGACAAGCAGTGCGGTGTTGGGTCGATCGGTAAGCGTGGTCATGAGCAACTCCCGGAGCGTCATCTATCGCGTGCGGTGACGGTATGCGCTGCCTCTGACAGTTCCGGACGAGCCGCTCGGCAGCCGGCGGCTAGGTTCGCTGAATCAACCAGGCAGCCTGATACGGGGCGAGCCAGACGTTGCCGTCGTCGCCGACATCGGGAGCAGAGCCGGTGAGTGCGTCCACGGGTGCGCTCAGTCCCAGGGCGTGGGTGCGCTCCACTGGCCACCCACGCCACCGGTCGCTGACGTTGTAGAGACCCAGGAGCGGCCCGACCGGATGGCGGCGGAGCACCGGCAGCACAGCCGGATCGGACAGGTGCAGTACCTCGGCCGCGACGGAGGCGTGCAGATGCGGCAGCGTCGCGCGCACCCCGGCGGCGGAGCGGATCGCCTGGTACAGCAGGCCCGACGCGGTGTCGATGCGCCCGCTGGTCGCCGCCCGGGCAACGTGCCACGGCAACCGCGCCCGGTGCACCCACCGGTTGTCGGTTTCGTGGCCCGGCTCGCGGGCCCAGTCCGGGTCGTTGAGCAGGGCGAGTTCGTCGCCACTCCAGAGCACCGGAATACCGCCCCAGCCCAGCACCAGACTCGTGGCGAGCAGGACCCGCGCCAGGGCCAGCTTCGCCGGCGTCGTCTCGGCCGCGTCGCCCGCCGCTTCCAGTCCGGCCAGGCTGGCCGCGGTGCCCGATATCCGCCGGTCTCCGGTAGCGGGATTGGCCTGGAACACCAGTCCCCGCGCCGGCGAGCCGGGATACAGCCCGGCGTAGTAGTCGGAAAGAAACCTGCGGTGCGCCGAGCCGTCCAGGCCCACCGCGGCTGCGTCGGCGTCGTCGATGGCCCAGCCGATGTCGTCGTGACACCGCAGATAGGTGATCCACGCCGTCGTCGAGGGCGCGGGCGGCAGACTGCGCAACGCGGTCGCGGCCAGAGTGGCGTCGCCGGCGGCCAGCATCGACCAGATCTGCACCATCAGGCTGTTGTGATAAGCCAGATCGCTCACCTTGCCGTGATGACGCCCCTGCCCCAGGTACTGCACCAGGTCGGCCGGCCCGACGATCGCCTCGGCTTTGAACGCCAGGGCCGGGCAGGCGATACGCGCAACCATCCGCAGCGCCTGGGTGATGACGTGGACCTCGGGCTGGTTCTGGCCGTCGGTGCCCAGCCGCTTCCACACGAAGGCGATCGCGTCAAGCCGGACGACCTCGACGCCCACGTTGGCCAGGAACAGCACCAGGTCGGCGTACTCGTAGAACACGTCGGGATTGGCCCAGTTGACGTCCCACTGCCACTCGTTGAACGTCGTCCACACCCATGCGCCCAGCTCTTCGTCCCAGCTGAAGTTGCCGGGTGCGAAGTCGGGAAACACCTCGGGCAGCGTGCGCTCGTAGGCGTCGGGCAGGGTCCGGTCGGCGAACCAGTGGAAGTAGTCGCGGTACCGGCCGTCGCCGGCGCGCGCCCGCTGCGCCCATTCGTGTTCTCGCGCGACGTGGTTGAGCACCAGATCCAGCACCAGGCTGATGCCGTTCTCGCGCAGTGTCGCCGCGAGCGCGCGCAGATCGTCCATCGTGCCCAGATCGCTACGCACCCGCCGGTAGTCGGCAACCGCGTAGCCACCGTCGCTGTCGCCCTTGCGCGGCTGCAGCAGCGGCATCAGGTGCAGGTAGGTGACGCCCAGATCGCGCAGGTAGTCGATGTGGGCGGCCACGCCGGCCAGGTCGCCTGCGAAGCGGTCGGCATAGGCGGCGTAGCCGAGCATGCTTGGAGCCTGGAACCAGTCCGGGCCCAGCAGGCGGCGCTGGTCCAGCCGGTGCAGCGCCGGATCGCGCTGGGCATACTTCGCCGCGGCGAGTTCGACGAGTCGGTAGGCAAGATCATCGGCTGACGCGGCCGGGTAGACGGCAACCAGCGCGTCGTGCAGATCGCTCCACCACCGGTCCAGGCGAAGCTCGAACAGCTCGCGCCGCTCGCTGGACAGGCCCTCGAGACGGGGTTCGGCGCGGGCATGGGCAGCGGCGGGGGCGGCTCGCATCGCTACATCCTGCGCTACGAGCAACTGCCTGCTGGGGTTGGCCGATTATCTACGAGCTCCGCTCCTCGCTCCGCTCGATGCTCACTCTGGCTTTCTACGAGCTCCGCTCCTCGCTCCGCTCGATGCTCACTCTGGCTTTCTACGAGCTCCGCTCCTCGCTTCGCTCGATGCTCACTCGCTGGCCGATAGGCTTCAGGTCATGCTCGACGCCGGTGCCGTGACCTCACGGCGAACCGGTTTCGCCCGGCCGGCCATCTCGCCGGCGATGGCCTGGGTGGCGACGCGGGCCCTGACGTTCGTCGTATTCGCGATCTGGGAGTATGCCGTCCGCCACGACGTCCTTTACTACTGGCGCAGCTTGTCCTCCATGTTCGGCGGCACGCCGGTTTCCCAGACGTTGCGCGAATACCCCCTGCCGGTGCTGCTCACGATGCTGCCGCAGTACCTGCTCGCCATGGGCAACGCGAACGTCATGCTGGTGCTGTACGCGGCCAGCATGCTGGCGGTGGACGCCTGGTTCCTCCGTACTTTGATGCGCGCGGCGGATGCATATCCGGGGCGCCAGAAGCGGCAATGGTCACCCGCGGTCGCCTTCTGGATCGCCTTCGTGCCGGTGATGGGCTCGCTGTCCTACTTCCGTTTCGACCTTCTCCCGGCCGTGCTGACCGGCATCGCCATGTTGAGCGCGCTGTCGCGACCGGCCAAGACCGGGCTGTTCGTCGCTGTCGGCGCTGCTTTGAAGTTGTGGCCCGGACTGCTGCTGCCGGCGATGGTCGTCGATCGGAGGCGCTGGCGCGCCACTGTCGGCGCGTTTGTGGTGACCGGAGCCGTGCTGGTCGCAGCCAGTGTCGCAGTCGGCGGAGTGCACCGGTTGGTGTCACCGCTGCGCTGGCAGAGCCGGCGCGGGCTGCAGATCGAGTCGGTACCGGCCACGCCGTTGATGGTCGCCCATGCGCTGCATCCGCACGGCGAGTGGCGGATCTTCAGGAGCCGCTTCAAGGCGTTTGAGATTCACGGCGCCGGCTCGGCAGCAGCTATCACCGTCAGTAGCCTGCTGCAGCTCGCCGCCGTCGCCTTCTGCGTCGCACTATGGGTACGGGCGTTCCGTGCCATGCCGTCTGGGCATGTGATCGATCCGCAGCTGACGGGCTGGATCTGCGTGGCCACGGTGGCGCTGATGACCGTGACGAACAAGACGCTGAGCCCGCAGTACATCCTCTGGCTGGGCGGCCCGATTGCGGTAATGCTGGTGCGGGCCCCGCTGGATCGCGAGCTACGCCGTGTCGCCACCATTCTGCTGGGAACCGCCGGCGTCAGTCAGCTGATCTACCCGATCTTCTACAGCGGCATCGACGGTGCATCAGCCACCAGCCGGCCCTACGTCACCGCTGCGCTGCTGGGCCGCAACGCGTTGATGGTGTGGCTGACCGTTCTCGCGTGCGTGGCGGCGTGGCAGGCGTCGCGGCGACGCGGCACTTCAGGCTCAGTCCCATTCGGTGAGGCTGTGCCCGATCCGCCTCAGCGCACCGGCTCACCGGCGCGCGATATCGTCGTCGAACGGTAGGCGGTGAACGGGCGCCAGCGGCGATCCAGCAGCACCCAGCAGACAAGGGCGGCCAGCGCCAGGCCCAGATCGAGGCGCAGATGCGTGCCGATGCCGCTGGGATTGGTCTGTCCGAGCAGCGCTAGCGACCACACCGCCATCGCCAACGCGGCCGCGCGCTGGGACACAACACAACCCGCGATCGCAATCACCCACATCCAGTACCAGGGCAGCGCTGTTGGCGTGATCAGCACGACGGCGCTCAGCGCCACAGCGAGCATCGGCGCCGGTGGCCACCGCAGAGCCAGCACCCAGGCCGCAACCAGAGCCACCAGAATGCTGATACCCCCGACGAGGCCGCCGCCGTGACCGCCGGTGTTCAAGTTGTCCGCCCAAGTGAGGCCGTAACCGGCGAGCAGCGTGGCAGCCGCGGTGACCGCGACCGCCGCGCCGCCCGCCGCTGCCAACCCGGTGCCCAGCTCGGGCAGGCGCGCGCGCACGTCCTGCCAGCGCCGCACCGGCCGGATCGCCGAGTGGGTGGAAGCCCACAGCAGCGGCAGGAACGGCACCGCGATGATCGCGGGCAGCTTGATCGCCGCCGCCATCGCCGCCAACGCTCCGGCCAGCGCAAGCGCCAGCCAGCGATTGCCCGGCCCGGTGGCCACATACAACGCCACCGACAGCAGACCGATCATCAGCAGATCGTTGTGCGCGCCGCCGACTAGGTGCAGCACGGTGAGCGGATTCAACACCACCGCCCACACAGCGATCGACGGCCTGCCACCCAGGCGCGCGGCGAGCACCGGCACTGTCCACACGAGCATTGCCAATCCCGCCAGCGAAACCACGCGCAGAACCAGGACCGTGAGGGACAGATGCAAACCGGTGAACTGGTTGACACTGCGGTTGAGCCACGTCCACAGCGGACCGTATGGCGACGCAGAGCCCTGCCACCGTGGCGAGACGTTGGCGCTGAACACGTCGAACTGATCCAGCGGGGTCACGGTGTAGGGGTTGTGGCCGGTGGCAGCGAGGTGGCCTTGAGCTGCGTACGCCCAGGCATCCCGGCTGGCAAGTGGCATAGAAATCACGAACGGGCTAGCCCACGCGGCTCCGGCGAAGCGTAGATGTCGAAGGCTCACCGAGCCGCCCTCGAGCAACTGGTGCCCGATCAGCAGCCAGGCGCCGATGGTCACCACCAGGCCGATCCAGAACGCACCCACCGCCCAGGCCGAGTTGGGGGAGAGCACTGACACAACGGCGGGTGGATCGGTAACAGCGGACACCGGCGTAGCGCCCGCCCACCACGAAGACACCGCCATCAGCACGCTGCCGACCATCCCGACGCCGGCCAGCAGGTCGAAAGACGCGTCCAGGCGCGCAACGACCGGAAAGCTCCTGGCGACGACGCGTTGCATGCGAATCATGATTCCAGAAGTGGCCGCCTCTGCGGGCGACGGTGGGCGGCGCGCGACCGCGCGGTGAGCACATCGTGTGTGCTGCCGCACGGCCGGCATGTGTGCGCCGGCCGTGCGGCAGTCGTCGTTGCGCTAACGGAAGCAGACCTCGGACGGTTACGGGTAGCTGGTTACGTACACGTTGTTCGTCGTGGCGTCGGCTTGGGCCCCGGTGTCGTTGACGACGTGGGTGACGATTCCTTGGCCGCCCAGCGACACCACCGCGAGGTCGGTCAACCGGACACCGCTGACGTTGGGCACCTCGAACTCGTGATAGTTCGTGATGCTGTGATCGGCGTTGAACACCACGTAGGCGCCCATGCCGTACCCGGCGAACGACGTGACGGTGTTGGCCACCTTGAGGGCGGCATACCCCTTGAGCGCGCCGTTCATCCACGCCGCCTGGTTCGGCGGGTCGTACGGGTTCTCGTTCTGGAAGAAGATCACCTCGCCGTTCTGGCCATTCCACACCACCTCGTACTTCTGGTAGTGCTCGACGAACAGGCCGGTTGCCAGCACGTTGTTGCCGTTGACGACCACACCCTGATCTGCGGTGTTGCTCGTCCACCCGACGCCGGCTCCGTGATCGGCCCGCCAGGCCCAGATGTGATCGATGATCACGTTGTTGCTGTTGACGATCAGACTGTTCGTCGCCTTGCCCGCGACCTGGCCGCCGATGCGGAAGAACACGTCCTGGATGGTGGTCGGATTCCCGGCGTGGGAGGCGGTGGAGCCGGTCGGGCCGACGGTGAGCAGCGCGTTGGAGTTGGTGGTGCCCGCGTCGAAGAGCAGGCCCTTGAGTCGCACGCCGTCGACGTCGGCGACCTGCATGGCGTTGACGCCGTTGTCGGGGATGAGCGTCGGGTAGCCGATGCCCAGGATGACGGTGCCGGCCTTGGTCACGTTCAGCGTCTGGCTGAGGTGGTAGATGCCGGGGGTGAAGAACAGGTTGCAGCCGTTGGCCAGCGCGGCGTTGATCGTGCTGGCGGTGTCACCGGACTTGACGACGTAGAACTGGCTCATCGGTACCGAGGTGCCCGGTGTCGGGCCGTTGGCCCAGCTGGGCCCGCTGGCGTTGGTGCGCAGGGACGGCTCGAACACGTGGTACTTGCCGTCGGAGGTGACGTAGAGGTAGGGAACGTCGCGTGAGACCGGCGTGGTAGGCAGCACGGTGAGGTGTTTGCCGGTGGGCGCGGTGGAGAAGTTCTGCGTGACGCCGGCGCCGGTGACGCCGGAGAACACCATGTTCCAGTTCGAACCGTCCCAGGCGCCGTAGCTGCTATCCTTGGAGTACCACTGCTGCTGCGAGCCCGACGCCACCGTGCCCGACACCTTGGTGTCGGAGATGTAGCCGCCGCTGGACCAGCCGTAGCTCGCCGGGAACAGGTTCAGCGATCCACGGACGTCGATCCGCCGAAACGGCGCGGCCTGGGCCACCGCCCACCGGTCGGTCTGGTTCTGGCTGGGTTCGATGGCCAGGTTCTCCGCCGAACGCCAGAAGTTCTGGGTGGCGTTGCCTGCGTCCTCGCTGTTGAACGCGTCCACGGTCACGTCACCCTGGATGGTGACGTCGTCGGGATTCTGTCCGAGGCCGGCCACCGAGTTGTAGAAGCCGACGTTGTCTTCGACCTTGTACGTACCCGGCTTGTACAGCTCCGCGATCCGGGTGTTCGAGAACTGCGCGGTGCTGGTGCTCTTCTGGTTGGCGAAGTCGGTGTCGAGCTGGGCCTGAATGGTGGCGTTGGACATCGATGGATCGAAGATGTGAACGTTCGAACCGAAGTTGGGGATATCGGGCTGGGCGGGGCACACTCCCGTGTTCGGTGGCGTCGTACTGCCCAGCGTTCCGTAGACCTGGAATTCCCAGAGCGAATAGCCCCACGGGGTGGCCCGGGTGAGGCCGTTCATGCGCACGAACTCCCCGGTGCCGCTGACGTTCAGCGTCTGGACGCCCGCCTGACCGGTGGTGACCGGCGTGATGTCGGTCCAGCCGCCGGTGCCGGTGGCCGAGGTCTGGATGGTGAACGTCTTGGCGTAGGCGGTCTCCCAGTTCAGCACCACCTGCGAGATGCTGGCGCTGGCGCCAAGATCCACCTGCAGCCACTGCGGATCGCTGAAGGCGCTCGACCAGCGGGTGCCGGAGTTGCCGTCGGTCGCGTTGGCCGCCACCGTGCCGGAGTTCTCGATCGACGACGCGGTGGTGGGTTTGCCCTGCGACAGCAGCGCCGCCGCCGCTTGGGCGGTGCCGGAGAACGGTGTCACGGCAAGAGCCGCCACCGCCGTCACCGCCGCTACGACGGTGAACCGGGTCAACCGCCGGGTGCGGCGCGAGCGAGGGAGTGTGTCCATGTGCCTGCCTGTTCGGGTAGTCGGATGGGTGGGCCGAGCGATATCAGGTGCCGTAGACCTGGAAGTCCCACAGCGAGTAGCCCCATGGGGTGGCCCTCGTGAGGCCGTTGACGCGTACGTATCGGCCCGAGCCGGTCACGTTCAGCGTCTGCATTCCTGCCTGACCGGTGGTCACCGGCGTGATGTCGGTCCAGCCGCCGGTGCCGGTGGTCGACGTCTGGATACTGAAGGTCTTGGCGTAGGCGTTTTCCCAGTTCAGGACGACCCGATTGATGGAGTGCGAGGCACCCAGGTCGACCTGCAGCCACTGCGGATCGCTGAAGGCGCTCGACCAGCGCGTGCCGGAGTTGCCGTCGGTCGCCGCGGACGCCGGCGTGCCTGCGTTCTCGACCGACGACGCTGTCGTCGGCTTGCCCTGGGCGAGATCGGTGCTTGTCGGCGCTGCGGTGCCGGGCGCCTTGTTGTAGACGGCCACCCAGTCGACGTTCATCGCACCGCCCGAAGCGGTACTGGAGTTCGGGCCACCGCCGAATGCGTTGGGGAACCCGCCGCCGATGGCCAGATCGAAGATGATGAAGAAGGGATGGTCGACCGCGTCGGCCCAGGTCGTGGCGTCGACCTGACTGGCCTTGACGGTGAAGTAGTTGGCGCCGTCGAGGTACCAGCGGATCTGCTCGGGCGAGGTGGAGCGGTCGATCTCGACGGCATAGTTGTGGTAGCCGGTCTGGCAGCCGGAGCAGGCGCGTTCGCCACTGCCGATGCCCGTGGTCTCGTTGCACGGGCCGCCCTGGGGAACACCGCAGTGCAGGGTGCCGAACACCGAACTGCGAGCGTTGATGTCTTCGAGGATGTCCACCTCGCCCGAGTGCGGCCAGCCGGTGCCGGTGCGCAGGGTCGAGCCGAGCATCCAGAACGCCGGCCAGTACCCGGCACCGTTGGCGGTGGTCAGGTTCGGCTGCTGGATCGACGCCTCCATCCGCACCACACCGCCGGCCGACGCGCCGAAGGTGGCGGCCTGGGTCTCGATACGACCCGAAGTCCACCCCGAGCCCGGGTCGGTACCGGTGTGCAGGGCCCGAAGGACGAGATGGCCCGCGCCGTCCTGGTACACGTTGGAGGTGCTGGTGGTCGTCGTCTCGATCTCGCCGGTGCCGAACGTGCTGCCCGCGGCGGCGTCGTACTTCCAGGTGCTCGTGGGCACACCGGTGTTGGCCGCGCCGCTGAAGTCGTCGCTCCATGTCGTGGTGAAACCTGCCGGCGCGCCTGGAATGGCGGCGCCGGCGGCGACGGGATTGGCGGCGCCGGCCAGCCCGATCAGGCTTCCGGCCAGGACAACGACCACCGCGCCGAGCGGCGACCGGGTGAACAACGTAGGACGACGTCTGACACGCATGCAGGCTCCTGGGGGACTGTGCCGCTACGGGCTTGGGCTGACTTTCGCGCCGAACGTGTGGCGCCAGTCGGTGACCTGGGTCACTCTGCCACGGTTAACGAGATGTTACAAGCAGTGGAAAAAGTGAAGACGTCTGTCCGGCCGACGTCCATGCCGCGATGTACCGACTTCGCTGCTGCCAACAGCAGATGATCTTCGCCGAGAAAACATCGCACGAAGCATTGGCATGCGTGCTTGCGTTGCTGACAATGTTTCCAAGAGGATCGAACCGTCTCGGCACCCGTCGCGACGCCCCCTCGTCGCCAGAACAGGATGCCCATGCGCTCACGTGTAGTACTAGCCGTCACCGCGACCGTCGCGGCGCTGTCCTTCGCTGTCGCCGGCGAAGCTTCCGCCGCCCCCGGCGGAGCGAGCGCCACTCACAGCAACAAGCGCGTCTGCGCTCGCGCTGTCACCGGCCACGCCGCGTGCGACGCGCACGTCGTTACCGACGCCGCACTCAAGCCGCTGGCAACCTCGTCCTACCAGAGCGGATACTCCCCAGCTCAACTTACGACCGCCTACGGGTTGGACGGAGCGACGGGCACCACCACGGTGGCCATCGTCGATGCCTACGCCAATCCCAACGCCGCCGCCGATCTGGCCGTCTACCGCAATCAGTTCGGGCTCGGCGCGGCAAAGCTGACTCAGGTCAACCAGACCGGCGGTTCCGTTATGCCCGCCGGCGACTCCGGCTGGGGCCAGGAGGAGATGCTCGATCTGGAGATGGTCTCGGCCATCTGCCCGAGCTGCAGCATTCTCTACGTCGGCGCCAACTCGACTTCCTTTGCCGACCTGGGCACCGCTGTCAACACGGCGGTGGCCAACGGTGCCAAGGTGGTGTCGAACTCCTACGGCGGCAGCGAGACGTCGAACGAGGTGACCGCTTACGCCAAGTACTACAACCACCCGGGCGTCGCTATCACGGTCAGCTCGGGTGACAGCGGCTACGGCGCCCAAAGCCCCGCGGCGTTCAACACCGTCACCGCCGTCGGTGGAACCAGTCTCACCCTGGCCAGCGGCAACATCCGCCAGAGTGAGACGGTGTGGAGCGGTGCCGGCAGCGGTTGCTCGGCCTACGTCGCAAAGCCCTCATGGCAGACCGACACCGGCTGCGCCAGGCGCACGATCGCCGACGTCGCCGCCGTCGCCGACCCGGCCACCGGTGTCGCGGTGTACGACAGCTACGGCAGCACCGGCGGCGCGAACTGGATGGTCTTCGGCGGCACCAGCGTAGCCGCGCCGCTCATCGGCGCGGTCTACGCCCTGTCGGGCAACACCACCGGCGTTCCAGCCGCACTGAGCTACGGCTCGGCGGGATCTCTGTACGACGTCGTCAGTGGAAGCAACGGCCGGTGCGTCAAGGGACGGACAAGCAGCAACGCTTATCTGTGCACAGGCACGCCCGGCTACGACGGCCCGACCGGCAACGGCACCCCGCGGGGCGTCACCGGCTTCTGAAGCCACCTGGCCGGCACTCGCACCGCGCCGGCACCGGCAGGGTGGCCAGCACGGCCGAACGGACGGGCTGGCCAGCTGATCAATTCCCTCGACTCGGTCGAGCGGGGCCGCACAGGTTGCGGACACGGCGTTCGACCGTGTCCGGCGGACGCGCGCGGCTTACCCATGCACCTGTCCGGGTGGGTACCTGGCTGGCCGTGCGCCCGCCTCGGCGATCGATGGCGGAACATGGAGGGAAGCGAAGAGACCGGCTCGAGAAAGGCCAGGATGAACGTCGATTGGCTGGTCGTGGGTCTGAGCGTTACGGCTGCGGTGGCGTTCGCGGTGTCCACGACGTTGAAGAAGGCACTCGCCTCGCAGGTTCCTGACATCCGCCAGCCGCGTACCGGCGGGGTTGCCCGGTTCGTTACCGCGACGCTGCGGCATCCGTTGTGGCTGGGCGCGACGGTGGCCGACATCACCGGCTTGGCCTTGCAAGTCACCGCTCTGCATCTGGGTACGTTGACCATCGTCCAACCGCTGCTGGTGTCCGGTTTGCTGTTCGCGCTCCTGCTGCGCCACCGCACCGCCCGCCGCATCGACACCCGCGAGATCGTGTGGGCACTGGTGCTGGTGGGCTGTCTGATCGGGTTCCTGAGCGCATCGGGTGCGGCATCGGGGACCTCGTCACTGTCGACTGCCGACCGACTTCCTGCCGCGATCGCCGGTGCAGCCGGACTCCTCACCGCCACTGCCTGTCTCATCCTGGCCCAGCGCGCGGTGCCGGCGGCCGGACGAGCGGCACTGATCGGGATAGCAGTGGGCGCGATCTACGCCGCCACCGCAGCACTGATCAAAGCCGCCACCAACGTGCTGAGCAACTCCGGACTTGGCTCGCTGCTACTGAGCTGGCAGCTCTACGCCGTGCTCGCCCTGGGTGCCGCCGGACTGTTCCTCGCCCAAGTCGCCTATCAGGCCGGGCCGTTGACGGCGAGCCTGCCGGCGATGACCACAGTCGACCCGCTGCTCAGCGTGGCCATCGGCGTCACCGTGTACGACGAACAACTGCACCGCGGCCCGTTCAGCGGCGCGCTCCTACTCGGCTTGCTGCTGCTGCTGGCAGCATCGGTGATCCAACTCGGCCGACTCGACGCCACCGCGACGCCCTCAGAACCTGGCTGAACAATTGGTCGGTACGTCGGCCGAGCCAGCGATCCGGACGTCGGAAGTGGAGTCACGAAGGGTGCCGCGCCGCGCGCCAAAGGGAGAAGCCGAAGACGACCGGAACCGCTGCGGGCAGCAGCCACCACACGGCGATGTCGCTGTTGTGAGCGGCGATGGCGGTGGCGGCCAGGGCCACGATGATGCCAGCGGCGATGCGCCAGTCGTCGCCGACGATGAAGTCCCACCAGAACGCGCCGAAGCCACGCAGCGCAGCTGCCAGTCCGGTCACGGCCGACCAGCCGCAGCCGTGCCTGCGACGTCCGCAGCGCGATTGCGGGCGGGAATGTGGGAGCTGCGCCGCAGCGCCTCCACCGCGGCGAGCGCCATCACGATCACTGCGGCAATCAGCCCGACCAGGGCCAGATCCGAACCTGGCCAGGACGCGCCGGCGCCTTCTACGGCCCAGAAGGTGCCGAACGCTGTCAGTAACACCCCCACCGCGAACTTCAGCGTGTTCTCCGGTACCCGCGCCAGCGGCGCCCGGACCGCGATCCCGACGCCGGTGACCAGCAGCACGGCGCCCGCCGCGCCCGCGGCGGCCAACGGAATGTTGTGCTGGTTGGAGCCGAAGGTGAGCACGATGAACACCACCTCCAACCCCTCCAACAGCACACCCTTGAACGCCAGCGTGAACGCGTACGCGTCCCCCATCAGCCCCGTCCCCGCAGTCGCGGCCTGCTGGGCGGCGGCACGTTGCCGGGCGTAGATGGCATCCTCATCGTGCAGAGCCTTGAATCCGGCCGCGCGCAGCACCGCCTTGCGGAGCCAACCGAGCCCGAAAATGAGCAACAGGCCGCCCACGACCAAACGCAACGAACCAATCGGGATCACGGTCAACGCCGGACCCAGCGCAACGACGATCGCCACCAGCACAACCAGCCCGGCGCCAACCCCGCGCAGCGTCGAACGCCAGCCGCGAGTGATACCGACGGCCAACACGATGGTCAGCGCTTCCACCGACTCCACCACGCAGGCGGCGAACACCGCCAACAGCAACAGCACATCACGCATCAGGACGGACCCCCGAATCAGCACACTAGGCAGGTCAGGTCTCGACACTAGTGAGCGTGGACGCGCGCCAGTGCTGTGCGTACCGCACTCAGTCTGCGACGTCTCTCGCGGATCCTGACAACCCATGAACATCCACCGTCATGTCGTGCCCGCTCTGGCGCTGGAAGCGGCCGACCGGGCGGGAGCCATCGCGGCGAGCCTGCCGGCAACCGTTGTCATCCAGCTGGTCGATCTTGCGAAGGCCCAAGCCTTCGAGATCAGTGGAGCTGAAGGAGTGGAGCCCCTGACCCTCTCGATGCCAACCGTGATTCAACGTGAGTCCCTGCTGCGCCGTACTGAACCGTGACGCTCTGCTTGCCCTACGCAGCAGTGTTCAGCTGTCGGGTGTGACCTCACCTTGGTGGTGCTGACCACAGCCAGCGTGTCGTTCGGTGCTGAATCAGGGTCAGCAGTGGCTGGCTATTCACTGGGAGCTGTCCGGTCCGGGTGGGTGACGGTGGCCGTCACAGGTTTGTCAGACCGACACGATCTCGACGAGATGTTCTATGCCTGCCAGATCGCGGGCGTTGCGGGTGTAGAGGCGAGCGGAATGAGCGTGAGCCGTCGCTGCGATGAGTAGGTCCATCACTCGCGCTCGCGGCTGCCGCCCGGCCGCAACAACCGCGGCGGCGAGACGGCCGTAGCTGATAGCCACGGCATCGTCGACGGGTAATGCCGTAAATCGCCGCTGGAATTCTGAAAGTCGGCGTAGCCGCTCGGCCCGGGTTACCGGATCCGACGTGACGAGCACCCCGAAATGCAGTTCGGCCAGAGCGGCTGCGCTGATGGCCAGCTCGCCTTCCAGCGGCGGGACCTCCGATGCGACCAGCACGCTCGTGTCCAAGATTGCTTTCACGCGCCCGGTTCCCAGGCGTTGGCCAGTGACTGATCAACGAGGTCTCGGTCTTGTTGCCAGCCGGGATCGCCCGGCCCGGAGAAGGCATCGGCGACATCTTCCCAGCGCCGCCAAGTCTTCGGCGCCGCGGGGACGAGCCGCGCTGCCAAGCGTCCCGATACGGTGATGTCGATGTGCTCCCCGTTCTCGACCCGACGCACCAGCTCCGAGGCGTCCTGGCGCAATTCTCGTAGCCCCACTGTGTCCACGATCCAATTGTAGCAGCTGTGCTACTCCTTGCCGGCGTAGCTGACCACGGAGTCAGTGATGCGCCCTACGCTGTCTGTCCCTCCAGTCGAGAGCCCCGGAACCGCCATCGGCACGCGATATCCGTCGTTATCTGCGGCGGCAGGCGTCCGCCGCCTCGCGCAGACAAGATCTGATTAAGCCTTGTGAATCGGCCGGGCGAATGTCGTGCCGCGGCTGGGGGCGCCGGTTATGAACCGGTTCGCTTCCGCGCGGCGCGCGGCCCCACAGGCTGATCGACGTGCCGTCGGACGCGCGTCAGGTGCAAGTTGTTCCGGTCCTCGTCGAGCGACCAACAATGAGCGCAGCGAGTATGTGCTTACACGGTCCGCGGGTTCCAGCGTTCTCGCGGTACCACGTGCAGTCGCACACCAGTTCTGGGGTGACGAGGTAGAACGGCCAGTTCTCGCCCGGCGCGCAGCATGCAAGCTCGGACGCACTCCGGACCTTCCAGCCCTCCTTGACTGCTGTCACTCCGCCACCGGCGACCAGCGCGTTGGCGGACACGAGACGTGGATTACGCCGGAGGATGCGGTCGGTGTCGATAGGAAGTTCGCGATGGAACCAAGCCGCTTCGGTCTGGTCCCAGCCCAAACGACCGGCCGCCGACAGCCACCCCAGACCAGTGTTGATGTCTCGGGTTGGCATCCCGGCTGACCGGGCAAGTTCTTCCGGGTCGATCACCGGCGACCAGCTCAACGACGGCAGCAGACGACGGCCCAGAATCTCGCCGTCGGGCTGGGTCAGGTACGCGAGCAAAGTCCCCTCGCCGGAGAATCCGCGGTACGGATCCGGGCTCACTACCAGCGTCAGCCGAGAGTCGGCAAGATCGAAGATCCACGACGTCGTGCCATTGTCACCGACGTACACCGATAGCGCGACGGTGTGCCGGGCGATCCGGTCGACAGCTCTCAACCGGCTCGCACCCGCCAACCGGACCGCTCCGTCGATCGGCCGGTTGGAAAAACGCCACGGGAGACGATCGGTGAGGATGTGGATCGTCGGCCCTGGCGGCGCGACGCGTGGCAGCGCGCTGAAGAACTGGGGGATTGCGCCGCCGCGAAGTTCGCCGCGGAAAGCCATTTGGCGGGTCAGCGCCGGCATCTCGGCAAAGCCGCGCACCCAGCGATCGGGGAGGTTGACCTTCTCCTCGACGTGCGTCTCGGCCGCAGCCGTCGCGCGCAACTGGTCGCGCCCCACCGATAAGTGCAACGGCTGGCTGCCGTTGATGCGAGCCAATGCCGTCCGCAACGGCAGATTGATGTCGATGTTCGTGCTGCCGGCTCCCACGTCGGCGTTGCCCAGGGCGTCGCTGAGCAGGTCCAGGCGGGCGTGCACCCCGTTGCAGGCTGAGAACGACTCGAAGCGCAGACGGTCTCCGCCTGCCGTCACGACCGGGTCCATGCTGGCTAACCGTCGCATCAGCCCGACGTCGGCATACCGGTGCGCGGCGACATCGGCGACTGCGAGAAGCCCAGCGGCCGCAACCTCGGGCCGGGTCAGGTTGCCGGAGAAGAAGTGCGGGTTCGCGACGGGCCCGTCAGGTGTCATCGCCAGCGCCGTGGCTAGATCGAGATGTGAGCCTGCGTCGTCCCTGGTCAGGGTGGATCGGGTGCGGTACGTCATCGTCGGTCCAGGGCGGCGACGAGAGCGCGGGCCTCATGATGGCTGCGCGTGGACCCGGCGGATTCGGCGAATCGCCGCAGCGTCGGCGGCGTTTGCGGGTTAGGCACGTCGGGCACGTAGGACGTCAGCAACCGCAGCAACTGCGGCAGGCCAGACGGCTTGGCGGGTACTTCTAACAGTGCGGCTGCGATGGCCAGCGCCGACGGCCACATTCCCCGCAAACCGCCTTGCGCGACCACGTCGGCGATGCCTTGGCTCAGCCGGCCTAACGCGAGGGCGCCGGCAGCGTGTCGGCCAAGTGCGGCCCGGGCCGACAAGGTTGCGTCGAACCGGTCACGCTGGGCCAGATCAAGCAGCACCTCGATCTTGCGTGAGTTGGATCCATTGGGAGCGCCGCCCAGTAACGCGAGCGCCTGATCGTGAAAGGGCTCCCCGAGGGGCGCCGACGCCAGGCCGGGAACGTGCATCGGTTCGAAGTAGAACCCGTCGTAATGACCGATTCGGATCGTCCGGTCGGCCCATCTCGGCATCAGACGAACCTGCGTGGGCACGTTGATCGACCAGCACCACGGGTCGGCGCGGAGCAGCTCGGGCAACGCCGCGCAACGCGACCATGTCACGGGGGCGGCCGTCTGCGTGGTCCACTCGTTGTCGATCAGGACCGGCACGAGGGGAGGCAGACCGCCGGCGGCCACCCACTCTCCGACGATCTCCACGACGTCCCAGGTTTCCTCTCCCTCGGGGCTGGTGAGGCGCGCGCTGGTGCGTACGTCTTGCAAACTGCCGACGTCGGCCAGGTCGGCGAGGTCGGCGAGGTCAACTTCGCGCAATCGGTACAGCGCCTGGATCAGGTCGAGCGGCCCGACAGCGCCGCCGTCCAGCGACCGCAGCCGCGCGATGAGATCTGTGATGTCAAGCGTGCCGTCGGCCCACGTCGGGGTCGCGAGCACCACTGGGTGCGCCTCGGCCAACAGCAGGGACTCACACGCCCGCAGGAAGGACAGTCGCCCGCTGGGCGTTCCGGCCGCGTACGGGAGGTTCAATGTCTCGAGGACTTCTGATGGACACACCGAAGGAGTCGGGCCGCCCCGTCTGATCGATCGCTCCACAGCGTCGTAGTCGCTGGGCAAGCGCGCGGTCTGCCAATAGGACTCGAAGCTCAAGTGACCCGCGACCCAGTAGTCGATGGCTGCGATCACGTCCATCGCGGGATACTGCCTGGTGATGCCCACCAGCGCGGAACGCACCGCCCCCTGCCCATGCTCGTTGACGGCGCGCACTGTTGCCGCCAGCGCAATCTCGGGGCTCGTGAGCGTCACGTAATCGAACTGCCTCGAGTGCTGCGAGGGAACGAAGCACACGTCGGTCGCACCAGGCAGGTACTCCTGATCCAGCACTGTCCGTAGTCGATCCAGATCGTGGCTCGCGGGCGTCACGCGCCGCTGGGAAGGCAGCGGCGTGACGCCCCGGTCGTCCCGCCACAGGCCCCGGGCCGAGGAGGCTGTCGAACGCGGCGCCGACGCGCTGGCGGCGCCCCGCACCAGACTTGCACCCAGCCGGCGCGCTTCGACACGCAGCTTCGTTTCGCCGCGCTCTGCGGCCAGCATCGATATCGCGGGCGGCATCGCCTGTTCCGGTACTTCGTGGGCCACCGAGGCGAGCATGGCCAGAAGTAGGTGCAGGCCAGCGGGCCTTCGGGGAGCCGCGCAAGCGGCGTCGGCCACCTCCAGGGCAACCGGCCAACCTTGCTGTAGCCCGCCGGCGAGGAACAGGTCACCGAAAACTCTGGTGAAAACGACGGCAGAGAAGGAGCCCTTTTCGAGCAGGTCCCGAACGATTCCGACCAGCAGCGTGGAGTCGAGCTCCCCGTTGGCCATATCGGTGAGTATCTCGTCGCCCATTATCTGTTCCGTGCGCATATCGGTGTAGGCGTGGGAGGAGTCGAGCGCCGCGCACCATGACTGTTCTTTGGTGCTCTGCCGCCGGTCATTGGGTATTCGTCGGGACGGGACAGCTGTTGGCTCCAAATCCCAAAGCCCCGTCGTCGGGGATAGGTGCTGCGACGACACCGGCTCGAAGCCGAGGCGTCGCCGGGCGCGGTCGACGCGTGCGACAAAAGCCGTGTCGTCTGAGTCGGCCAACAGACTCAGCGCAACGGCGACGGACTCGTCGCCGACGGTCCTGCAGATGTCATCGGTGGTTACCGCGTGAAGGAGGTCCTTCTTCTGCTTGCGTTCCTTGCGTCCGACGATGACTGTGGTGAGCGCGACGAGATCTGCACCGGTGGCGATTGAATCAATGGCCAACGCAAGCAAGACCCCGCTCACTTCCCCCGGGCTAGTCGCCATGACACCAAGCAGGTAGGTCAGGCCACCGGGAACTTCGTTCGCACGCAGCTCGGCACTTGCCGTGATTCTGGCCAACACGGCTTGGCTCTTGGGACGCTGCGGCGAGGTGAGCAAGCTCAGCACACAATCGAGCAAAGCTTGGCGGTCAACAGCCCCGCGTTCGACGAGCACGCCGACGACGGCCGGCAGCCACAGATCCTGACCGCAGTGGCCAGACGCGAGGTAGCCGAATAACAGTTCTGGCATCAACGGATCGCTCGCCATCAGGTCCGCGTCGACGCCTGGTCCGTCGCCCGTGGGCACTCGGGCCGCCGGTCCACCCGCGCGCCAATGCAGGTAGAAAGCGTGTCCGCTGGGGCTGGGCAACCTGTGATGGATCAAGGCCGCTCTGAGCACAGTGGTCAACATCGAATAGTGCGTGCCACTCATCGGCAGTGCGGACGCCACCTCGATGAACTCCCGCGCCCACTCACGATCCGCTTGCTCCAATGCGTGAACGAGAGCCTGCGCGCCGGTATCGTCTCGCCAGTCATGCAGGAACAGCCAGGGGACCCGCGCCGCGGCCGTCTTCGGCCCGCAGAATCGCACCGCGCACAGTGCGACGATCCACCACTGGTTCGACCAGGCGACCATTCCTTGATCGTTGTTCTCGAATGAAGAGGTGGTGTCGAGTTCTTCGACAGCTCGCTTCCTGGCGAACCAAGCCCTGCCTTCACGGAGTTCGTTCGTGGACAGAGACCGCAGAAGAGCGACGGCTCCGGTCACATCGCCACGCGCAAGCAACGGCTGCAGGCAGGCAACAAACGTCACACAGACCCATCGGCGGCCTCTCGGCCGATCTGAGGATCGGCTGCCATTGGCTTAGAGATCTGAGTGGACGCACGGGTGCCGGCGTGACCGGCGACGTGGATATTAGCGCAGCTGGGTTTGGAAAACCGCCCACACGCTCCCGACTTCTGCACGCGGCTGATTCGCTGAGCGCGTGGGCTGTGCTGCCGCTGGTGGCGAAGGCACTGGCCGACACCAGGGTCGTCTTCGTCACGGGTGCCCGCCAAGCCGGTAAGAGCACCCCCGTCAGCGGCGTGGGCTTCAAGGGACTATCCCCCTCGGCTCCTCACACTGGCGACCAAGCGACTCGCGACGCCGCCCTCGCTGACGCGACTGGTTTCGTCCGGCCTCGATCGGTCGCTGGTCCTCGATGAGGTCCACCGCCGCGCCCGACCTCCTACTCCATCAAGGAGACGGTGGACCGCGATACGCGACCCGGGCAGTTCCTGCTCACCGGCTCGGCAAACGTCCTGAGCAACCGCAATCTCAAGGACGCACTCACCGGACGAATGGAGATCATCACCCTCTGGCCGCTGGCCCAGAGCGTGGCAACGGCGACCTGGTCGCGATCGAGGTCGAGGCCAGCGCGACTCTCCACGCCGCGAGCCGCCACGGGTTCAGCAAACTTCGCGAGGCGGCCACCGAGCAGCGCACGTACCACCTACGGAAGTCCGAAGACCACTTACAAACTCGGCGTTCTGCGGTTGAGCGCGCCGGCTCGGACGGAGCGAACGGCGGAATCTGCCTCGACACGAAGCGTTACCACCTTGCCAGCGTCAACGTCTCTCGTGAGGCCGAGCCGCCGTTGGCTCGGAGTGAAAATCGATGCCTCAGAGCGCTCCCACCGGACGGCGCGACGCCTCAGAAGGCGCGGAAATACTGAGTTAGATTTGTGGAGCTGAGGGGATTCGAACCCCTGACCCCCTCGATGCGAACGAGGTGCGCTACCAACTGCGCTACAGCCCCAACCAGCCCGTCAGGGCCGTCGATCAGGCTATCAGGCAGGCGGCTTGCAGATGCCGGCCGACGTGGGCCGGCGCTAACTCCGCCTACCACGGTCCGCTCGTCCGACGGCTTGAGCCACATCCACTTCGAGCAACGCTCGTTCTACCTGTCTGAGCCCAAAGCGGCTCGGTGCGGCAACCTCACAACGCAGGCTCAGCTCGCCCGCCGCAGATCATGTCCGCGCATGTCCTCGTCGGTGTACAGCCCGGTCAGGTCGATGGTGTCGAAGTGGTCCAGGGCCACGTCGTCGGCGTCGATCGGCACGACAGCCTCGGGACGGGCGCTGAAGCGCTCGGGGGCCGCCGTCGCCTCGTAGTCGCGTGCAGACGCGACCGGCGCCCGGTGCAGTCGCTGCTCGCGGCGGGCGCGATCGTGCTGCGCCTGGCTCTGCAGCGACACGAGGTAGAGCGCCAGGCCGAGGGCGAACAAGGCCGTCACCAGCCACGCGAGCACCGAGCCGGACAACGACCCGACCAGCGCCGCAACCGCCAAACCGATCGTCAACACGCCGAGTGCCCGGCGCCGACGGGCCATCATCGCAAGCCGAGCCTGCGACAGTTCGGAGCGGTCCGGCTCATACATCAAAGACTCCTCGGAAGCTGGTACAGGTCGCCGGCTCACTGCTCCGCTGACGCTGAGCGCAGGTGTTGCGTCGGCTTGTGGATGCGGAGCTGCTCGGTCGACGACGCTGCGCCGGGAAAGCACTGCCATCGTCGAGCGGAACCGCTCTGCAGACCGTGTACCCGCCCGCGCATCGCGGCTCTGCAAAAACATCGGAACAACGACGATCAGCCACAGCACGGCCAGAATGGCCACCGTTACAACGGGCTCCGTCATTGTCCCTCCAGTCACATCCGTTACGCCACGGCAACCGTAGCCAGCACTTCTGGCACCGACGGGGACCCTTTGCGGCGTGTCCGGCGCAACGTGAGCCGAGCAATAGCGGGTGAGCATCGAGCGAAGCGAGGAGCGGAGCCCGTAGAGACGCGGTCAGGGTTGCGCGGGCAACCGCGCCAGTCGCGCGAGCAGGGACGTTCCGTGCACCTCCTCGGCAGTGACGGCGAAGGCCAGATGATCACTCCAGGTACCGTTGATGCTCAGGAAGTGCTGGTAGTACCCCTCCTGGCGAAGTCCCAATTTCTCCACGACGCGCCGGCTCGCAGCGTTCTCGGGACGGATGTCGACCTCGATGCGGTGCAGGCCGACCGGGCCGAAGCTGTGGTCAATCGCCAACGCCAGCGCGGTAGGAGTGATGCCGCGCCCGGCGACGGCCTCGTCGATCCAGTACCCCACCGTCGCGCTCTGTAGCGCTCCACGCACGATGTTGCTGACGCTCATCTGACCGACCAGCCTGCCGCCGTACTCGATGACGAACGGCAGCGCCGACCCTACGTCCGCCGAGCGCTTCAGGCTGCGTGCCAGCGCCCGCCAGCTCGCCGGCGAACTACGCTGCCACCACGGCGCAGGCGACGTGGGCTCCCACTGCTCCAGCCAGTGCCGGTTGCGCGAGCGGGCCTCGCTCCACTGGGCGCCGTCGCGCAGCCGCGGTGGACGCAGCAGCACCGGTCCGGCATTGAGCGTCGCCGGCCAACCGGGATGCCGGCCGTAGTCAGCCACGAGGCGCGCCCGCCCCGCTCAGCGCTGCGACATCAGCAGCGGAAGAACCGGCACCTGCGAGCCGGGCACGACCTCGGCCAGATCCTCGGCCACGACGATCAGGCAGTTCGACGCGGCAAGAGACGCCACCAGGTGCGAGCCGGTACCGCCGACCGTCGACACGCTGTAGGTGCCGTCGGCCTCTCGATGCAAGAGCCCACGGCGGTACTGCCGGGTGCCGTGCACGCCCGGTATCCGGTCTAACGCTGTCGCCGGCACGGTTGCCCGCTGCAGCCGCCGCTTGCCCAGCAGTTTGCGGATCGCTGGACGAACGAAGACTTCGAACGACACCAGCGCGCTCACCGGATTGCCCGGCAAGCAGAAGATCGGCGTCCAGTCCGGGCCAAGATGGCCGAAGCCCTGCGGCTTGCCCGGCTGCATCGCCACCTGCGTGAAGTCCACCGTGCCCAGCTCGCCCAGCGCTTCCTTCACCACGTCGAAGGCGCCCATGCTGACGCCGCCGCTGGTGACGATCACGTCGGCACGCAGCAATTGGGACTCCAGCAGCTCCAGCAACGCGGCGTGGTCGTCGGCGACGATCCCAACCCGGTAGGCATCCGCGCCGGCCTCGCGCGCCGCCGCGGTGAGCAGGTAGCTGTTGCAGTCGGGCACCTGGCCGAAGGCAGGCTCGCGGCCGATGTCGACCAGTTCGTCGCCGGTGGAAATGACGACCACCCGTGGCCGAGGTCGCACATACACCCGCTCGCGCCCGATGGCTGCGAGCAGGCCGATCTGCTGCGGACCCAGCGACGCACCCGAGCCCAGCGCCAGCCGGCCGGCGGGCATGTCCTCGCCGGCCCGACGAACCGACCGACCCGAACCGACCGGCACCCGCACGCTCACCTGCGCCACGCCGCGATCGGTGTCCTCCAGTTTGACGACGGCATCGGCGCCGGCCGGCATCGGCGCACCGGTCATGATTCGCATGGCCAGGCCGGGGCCCATGCCCGACACCGAACGGGCGCCGGCGGCGATGTCACCGACCACCGGCAGCGCCACCGGTTCGGTTTCGCTGGCCGCGGCGACGTCCACCGCGCGTACTGCGTATCCGTCCATTGCCGAGTTGTCGAAGCCGGGCAGGGCACGGGTGGAGCTGACATCCTCGGCCAGCGTCAACCCCTGCGCGTCCAGAATCGTCAGCTCGATGGGCTCGAGTACGCCGATGCCGTCGAGCACCGTAGCCAGATGGTCCTCCACCGGCCGACGGGTATCGACGGGCCCGGCGAGCGCAGTTGTCGCCGCACCGTCAAGATTTGCTGCGTCGGGCGCGCCACTGGAGCCTTCGCCGACCTCGGACGGTGCCTGCTGTTCCGGCGCTTCGAGCACCGGATCGATATGGGTCGCCTCGACCGTCGCCGGCCGAGCGTCGGGCGCCGGCTGAGCTTCAAGAGCCGGCCGAGCTTCGGCCGCCGACTGCGAAGCAGGCGCCGGCCGTAACTCGTCCAGGCGATAACGAGCCGGGCTGTCGGGATCTGGCGTCCGGTCCGGTGCCCCATCGGCGGGTCGGTTCCGGCGGAAACCTTTCACGAGTCGAGAGTCCCCTTTGCTCGGTTCTGGTCGACGTACTCCGCAAGCCAGCCGGCGAAATCGGCGCCCACCTCGGGGTGTTCGCAGGCCAGCTGCACCACCGCGCGCAGATACTGCTGACGGTCTCCGGTGTCGAAGCGGCGGCCGCGAAAGACGATGCCATGCACCGGAACGCCGCTCTCGGCCAGTGCGCGAATAGCGTCGGTGATCTCCACCTCGCCGCGCGCACCGACGCCGACCGAGCGGATCTGGTCGAAGATCTCCGGCGGCAGAATGTAACGTCCGATGATCACCAGATTGCTCGGCGCTACGTCGCGCGCCGGCTTCTCCACAAGCCCGATCACGGGGACCACGTCCGACGTTCCATCCCAGTCCGTGCCTGGGGTCACGCACCCGTACTTGCTGACGTCGGCCGGATCCACCTCCTGCAACGCCAGAACCGCTCCCCCGCGTTCCTGGGCAAGGTCCAGCATCGCTCGTAGCAGCGGATCGTCGGCGTCGATCATGTCGTCGCCCAGCAGCACGGCGAACGGTTCGCCCGCAGCGAAGGTCTCGGCGTAGGCGATCGCACCGCCAAGGCCGTTCTGGACGTGCTGGCGCACGAACGTCAGTCGCGCCATCTCACTCGACGCACGCACCGCCGCCAGCCGCACGTCGTCGCCCTTGCGTTCCAAGGCGGCTTCCACCAGCGGTGCCGAATCGAAGTGATCGGCAATGGCGTCCTTGCCCGCACTGGTAATGATGAGAACGTCGCGCAGTTGCTCCCCAGCGGCTTCGGCGACTATGTATTCCAGTGCCGGCTTGTCGACTACGGGCAGCAGTTCCTTGGGCACCGCCTTGGTCGCCGGCAGGAACCGGGTGCCCATCCCCGCGGCCGGGATCACGGCCTTGCGCGCACGCACGCCCGGCGCGCCATGAGCGCCGGACGCGCCGTCCGTGCCGGGGCGATTGGCGGCGGGAGAGGTCATGGGCAAACACTATCGGGGATGGATGACAAAACCGACGCGCATGAAGCGAAGCAGCGACTGCGGGTCATAGTCGCTACGGCCCGGCGCGCGCTGACGTCGGTTCAACTTGCCGAAGCCCGACAGGCGGTTGCCGAGATCGTGCTGGCCCGCTGCGACGCCGACGCCGACGCCGACGCCGACCGAACCTGGCACATCGTGCTCGCCTATCAGCCGCTGCCCACCGAGCCGTGCTCGACGCAATTGCTCGACGGCCTGCGCGAGCGTGGATGCGCGGTATACGTGCCGGTGCTGCGCGCCGACCGCGACCTGGAGTGGACAGCCCTCGACGGCGGTACAGCGCACAGCGTTGACTTCGCCGCCTCGGCCGAGGCGGTGTTGGTGCCTGCCTTTGCCGTCGATCGGCGTGGGATGCGCCTGGGTCGAGGCGGCGGCTCCTACGACAAAGTTCTGTCGCGGGTCTCCCCTGACGCGGTTCTGGTGGCGCTGCTGCACGCCGGCGAAGTGCTCACCGACGTACCGGCCGATGATTGGGATCGCCCCGTCCGCTCCGCTGTCAGCCCCGGCGGATGGTTCGACTTCCCACTGCCCTTGCCCGACTCGGGCATAATTGGCAGTCGGACGCGTTGAGTGCCAAGGACTACCACCGCTGACGGCCGCTGCCGGCCCGGGCGACTCAGTCAAGGGGAGCGCTCGTGGCGAACCGCCGTCAATTCGTCGTACTTGCGATCGGAGCAACATGCCTACCTACGTCTATGCATGCACCAATCCTGACTGCGGTCACCGTTTCGAGGCGGTCCAGGCGTTTACCGACGACGCGCTGACCGCATGCCCGGTGTGCGGGCAGCGGGTGCGCAAGGTGTTCGGCTCGGTGGGCGTCGTGTTCAAGGGATCGGGCTTCTATCGCAACGACAGCCGCGCCGGCGCTGCTGAGGGCTCGTCGGCGGACAAGTCAGGCGACAAGCCGGCATCCGATGGATCCAAGGACGCGGCGTCGAGCTCAGGCGACGCCGGATCCAAGTCGACGGGATCCTCGGACTCCGGATCCACCGGTTCGGCGCCGAAGGGCGGTTCGGAGTCGAAGGTCAACGCCGGGGCGGCCGCCAAAGGTGGCTCCGGATCGTCGGGTTCTGGCACCGGATCTGGCACCGAGTCGTCGTCGCGCTCATCGAAGTCAGGCGCAGCTGCGCCGACCAGCAAGGCGAGCTGACCTAGCACACCGGCAAGCTCTGCGTGTCGCCGTCCACAGCGGCAATCCACTGTCCACAGCCGCCACTGATCCGTCGGGCGGCGCCACCGAGCGCCCTAGCGTCGGCCGGTATGAAGGTTCCCTTCGCAGTGCGCCGGGCGGCACTCGGCATCGGTTATCGCCTGGGTGGCTGGCCACGACGAGTGGCGGCTGGGGCGTGTCTGCTGCTCGCAGTCGCGAGTCTGCTCGCCGGCCGCCGGTCGCCGGTCACTCCGGCAACGGTTGCAGTGGCAACTGCGGCGCACGATCTGGGTGCCGGGCGCACGCTGCGCAGCGGCGACGTCCGGATGCGACCCTGGCCCAGTGCGTTGGCGCCTCGCACAGCGCTGACATCACCCGGCCAGGTCGTCGGTCGTGCACTCGGAGCGGCGATGTCGGCCGGCGAGCCCATCACCGCCACCCGCCTACAGGGCCGCGGCATCGCCGTAGGGCTGACCAAGGGTGCCGTAGCCACCACGGTGACGGTCCAGGACGCGGCCGCGCTGACGCTGGTGCAGCCCGGAGACACCGTCGATCTCGTCGCCGGAGCCACCTCTGACGCCGTGGTTCCGCTTCCTGCCCGCGTTGTCGCCAGCTCAGTGCGCGTACTCGCCGTGTTACCGGCTACCGCTGCGCGACCGGTGGGCAGCGTGGTCGTCGCGGTCGGGCAGCACACCGCGTTGGTTCTGGCAGCCGCGATTGGTCAGCCGCTGACCGTGACAGTTCGAGCACCGCCGTGACCGGAACAACGCGATACTCGAGCAACGCGGCGCCGCGGGTGCGATCGTCATGCACGTCAACCGCTGTCGGCTCGCCCGTCCTCCGGCTTCTGGCCGCCGTACAGGTGAAGGTTGCCCAGCGCATCACAGCTCGACCGTCCTCCGGCTCACCCGTCTTCGGCTCAACCGTGATGCGGTGGCCGTTCACTGAGGTACCAGTCGTCGGTCTGTCCTTCCGAGGATTCGGTGCGCTCGCCCCATCCCTCGTCGCGATCGTCACCGCTGACGTCGGTCCAGGGGTCAGCCTCAGCCGACGCAGTTGCGGGGGCACCAGCCGGCAAGTGGCCCGCTGGCATCGTGGACGCGTCTTCCTTGGCTGCAGAGCTCACCGACGTAGTCTGCCTGCCCCGAGGCACGCCAGGCGCGTGACGTTCAGGTTTCGGCGTTCCGTCCTACCCCCGGGAAGTGCTTTGATGGACGGCAGAACCGCACAACCCCCACGAGGAGCCGGCCGCACGACGACAGCGCCGCGCGACGGCTGCCTCGCACGTCGATCAATCCGCGGGGACTGATCGGCATGAGAACGAAGGAGACGTTCGATGGTTAGCTTCAATCAGCTCAAGGCATTGGGTAACGACCTGATCGGCAAGGCCGGCCCCCTGGCGGCGCAAGCCAAGGAAAAGGCCGGCCCTCTTGCCGCGCAGGCCAAGGAGAAAGCCGGCCCGCTTGCCGCGCAAGCGAAGGAAAAGGCCGGGCCTCTCGCAGCGCAGGCCAAAGAGAAGGCGACGCCGCTGGTCGGCAAGGCGAAGGACGCCGCAGCCAAGGGTGTTGATCGCGCCGCCGACAAGGTGGACTCCGCCACCGGTGGCAAGTACTCGGACAAGATCGGCTCGGTGAGTGACCGCCTGGGCACGAAGGGGCAGTCCTCAACGTCTCCGTTCGACGCGCCGCCGGTGACGGTGACCGACCCCCTGCACACCGATCCGCTGTACACGAATCCTCTGCACACCGACCCGCTGCACACCGACCCGCTCACCGCTGCAGCGCCGACGGATGCGACCTACGCCGGCAACCCCATCCGCGACGAGATCATCGAGCCCTACCCGCCGACGCTGCCGCCGGCTCCGGGTTCGACGATCTGAGCTGGTCGGTCGGCGGATCCGGCGAATCTGTCAGGGGCAGTTGACCCATTCCTCGGTTCCGTCGACGAAGATCTGCCGCTTCCAGACCGGCAGCCGGCGCTTGACCTCGTCGACGAGCGCGGCGCATGTGGCGAATGCTTCGTCGCGATGCGCCGTGCTCACGGCGGCGACCAGAGCGACATCGCCGATGGCGAGGGTGCCGACGCGGTGACTGACCGCCACCGCGTGGACGTCAGCTCGACCGGCGAACTGCGCTGCCACCTCGGCCAGTAGATCGGCTGCCGAGGTATGGGCTTGGTACTCCAACGCAGTGACGACGCGCCCTGCGTCCTGATCGCGCACCACTCCGCAGAAGACCACCTCGGCACCGGCGTGATCGCCGCTGACCGCGCGCCGGTGTGCCGCCACGTCGAGCGGGTCGGCCGAAATAGCACAGAGCGCGACTGTGCCCGTCACGCTGGGGACTCCGAGGCTGGGGACTCCATGGCGTCGACGTCTACTCCGCCGCCGGCGCGGTGGTCGCCACCACCGATCTGGTCCAGCACGTGATCGAGAATGGGTAGCAACAGCTGCATCGCGTCCCGAACACCGCCCGGTGATCCCGGCATCGTCACCACCAGAGCGGAGCCGATCACCCCAGCCACCCCCCGCGACAGAATCGCCGTAGGAACCTCGTCACGGTTAGCTTGGCGCAGCGCCTCCGCTATCCCCGGAATCTGCAGATCCAGCAACGGAGTAACGGCCTCGGGCGTGACGTCGGTGGGCGTGAGTCCGGTTCCACCAGTCGTCAGCACGATCCGCGCGCCATGGGTAACGGCCGAGGTCACCGCGGCGCGGATCTGCGCCACGTCATCGGCAACGACCACCTGACTGATCACCTCGTAGCCGGCGTCGGTCAGCCTGCTTGCGGCCAGTTGTCCCGATTCGTCGGCTCGTATACCGGCCGCCGAACGGTTCGAACAGGTGATTACTGCAGCCTTCATGCCGGGTCACGGGACCAGGCACCGGTGCGACCGCCCGCCTTGGACAGCAGCCGGATGTCGCCCAGCACCGCCGACCGGTCCACTGCCTTGACCATGTCGTACAACGTGAGTCCAGCGACCGCTACAGCGGTCAGTGCCTCCATCTCCACGCCGGTCCGATCGGTCGTTCTGGTGGTTGCGGTGATGACTACGGCATCGTGGTCGAGCTCGAGGTCGACCGTCACACCGTGTAGCGGAATCGGATGGCACAGCGGAATCAGGTCAGCAGTCCGCTTCGCTGCGGTGATGCCACCGATCCGCGCCACCGCCAGCGCGTCTCCTTTGGGAAGTCCGTCGCGACGAAGCAACTCGATGACCTCAGCAGTCGTGCTCAGGCGCCCGCGCGCCCGAGCGGTGCGCGCCGTCACGTCCTTGCCCGAGACGTCGACCATCCGGGCCGAACCAGCGGCATCGACGTGTGTCAACTCCATGCCGGCAACCCTAATCGCGGCGTCGGGACGTCGCGCTACCTCGCCGAGGAGCGCCATGCCAGACGTCGTCACCCTCATCGAGGCCCAGCGCCGAAAGCCGGAGCCGCTCGAAGCAGCCCGCTCACCGAACTGCTGTCCCAATTGGCGGCGCCCCCGCTAGGACGGCAAGCTGGGTGGCCTGGCCGGCGACTGCACCACCACATACCCTGCCCTCAACCCGGACTCACCGCCCGCGCGACGAGTTCATCGACGGCAGCCTCTTGTCCGTTGCCACCGGCCAGGGTCAGGATGACAAGGTGACCAATTCCGTACAAGCGCCCGCCAAGACTGAGCAGTCTTCGGACGCACCACAGTCAGACGCACCGGATCAATCGACGTCGCCCACAGAGCCGCCGCCGTCGGAGTCGTCATCGCCCGCTGAACCGACGTCGTCCACGATCTCGACCGCACCAAAGGGAGCTGCGGCGGACGCGGAGGCGGAAACCTGGCGTCAGGGCTATCCCTACACCGAGAAGATGAGCCGCAAGGAGTACGAGCGGACCAAGCGAGATCTGCAGATCGAGCTGTTGAAGCTGCAGAACTGGGTGAAGGACACCGGGCAGAAGCTGGTACTGCTGTTCGAGGGACGCGACGCCGCCGGCAAGGGCGGCACCATCAAGCGCATTACCGAACACCTCAATCCACGCGGCGCTCGAGTGGTGGCGCTGGAGAAGCCGTCCGAACGAGAACGCACTCAGTGGTACTTCCAGCGCTACATTGCCCACCTGCCCGCTGCTGGGGAGATCGTGCTGTTCGACCGGTCCTGGTACAACCGGGCAGGCGTCGAGCGAGTGATGCAGTTCTGCACGCCGGGTGAGTATCTGGAGTTCATGCGGGAGGCGCCGGAGTTCGAGCGGATGCTGACCCGCAGCGGCATCCATCTGGTCAAGCTGTGGTTCTCGGTGTCCCAGGCCGAGCAGCGCACCCGGTTCGCCGCCCGCGAGGTCGACGCCGTGCGGCAGTGGAAACTCAGCCCGATGGACCTTGCGTCACTGGACAAGTGGGATGCCTACACCGAGGCCAAGGAGGCGATGTTCTTCTACACCGACACCGCCGACGCGCCGTGGACGGTGATCAAGAGCAACGACAAGAAGCGCGCGCGGATCGCGACCTTGCACCACATCCTGCACAGCCTGGACTACGCCGACAAGGACACCGACCTCGTCGGATCGCCGGACCCGCTGATCGTCGGGCCGGCGGCCAGCGTGTACGAACACGGTGAGCAGCCCAACCGGCTCTTTCCCCGGCTGTGACCACTGCGGTACCGCGTCACAAACAAGAGGTGTCGGGCGAGTTGGTCGGCTGCGGCGGTCCTGCTCACGACTGAGTGTGTGATCACAGAGATGACGGGTGCATCCGGTTTTGGATCCGCCGGTATCAACCAGGCTGCGGGTGTCGTTCGGCCCGATCAGGCGCGGTCGTGGAGGGTGATCTGGTAGCCGTCGGGGTCGGCGAAGGTGAAGGTGCGACCGAAGGGGCCGTCGATCGGTGCAGAGACGATGGTGTGACCGTCGGTGACGAGGGCGTCGTGAATGGCCTGGACGTCGGTGGCGTGCAGCCAGATCGCGGCACCGATGCCGGGCTGGGCAACCGATGTTAGATCGGTGCCGGCGACGACCTCGCGGAGTGCGAATGCGATCGGCTTGGTCTCGAAGACGACGGCGTGCGGAGGTCCGGCTTGCGAGCGGACGAGGCCGAGGTACTGCTGGTAGAACGCCTGCGAGGCGTCGAGGTCGCGCGCTTGGAGCGAGATGAAGTCGGGGCCGGTGGCGGGCATGGTGGTGCTCCCTTCAGGTGTGTCAGTCTTCTGACACACAGCCACTTTATGTCAGAATACTGACATGAGTCAAGGCGGTGTCGGTGTCCACCTGGAGACGTCACTGGGCTACCTGCTCAAAGAGGCGTCCAGCGCTCTTCGCGCCGCCATGGAAGAAGTGCTGCGACCACTTGGAATGACCGTCACGCACTACTCCTGCCTCGAGCTGCTGGCCCAACGACCGGGCTTGTCGAACTCCGAGCTCGCGCGGGGCGCGTTCGTCACACGGCAGTCGATGAACGTCCTGCTACAGGCCCTGGAACGAGAGGGTTACGTGACCCGGCCGGCAGACGCACCCGTCGGCAAGGTTCTCCCCGCGCGGCTTACGCCACGCGGCCGACGGAGCCTGGAAAAGGCGACCCGAGCGGTCCGTTCTGTCGAGGTCAGGATGCTCGCCGGCATGACCGAGACCGAGCAGTCAGAAGCGTTCCGGATTCTGCAGAGCATGATCCACTGTTTGCGCGATGGCGACGCACGGGCATAGCGAGCTCTCCGCGTAGACCGGCTGATCCGAGCTAACCGCCACGTCGCCCAGGCGGTGGTCCCGCTTTGCGCGGCGGACGGTCGCTGTCGAGCAGCTGTACGACGCTACGACGAGCGGTCGCCACTGTGTCAACGGCCAAGTTGAGGTCCCCGCTGGTGGCCAAGTGAAAGTCCCCACCC
>CAXSBR010000009.1:109135-121053 GCA_964236495.1 uncultured Jatrophihabitantaceae bacterium | reverse complement strand
GAGCGGCTGGCGAAGAACCACAGGTCGCCGTCGAACTCGACCTCCTGCGTCGCCATCGGGCGGCTGATGAACTCGCCCTGTGCGTCGACAGTGGTGAGCATGGCAAAGCGCATGTCCTTTGCGAGTTCGGCGACCTTTGCGACGCCGTCTGCGTTGTCAGTCATTTATCTGGGTCCTTTGCCGTTGGGGAATTGCGGTTGTGGATTGCAGTGGCGTTCAGAGAGCAACGACCTTGAAGACGAGGAAGAGGAGAACCATCAGCACCAGGACGCCGACGACGCCCAATACGATCGGTCCGACTGACCGCCCGGGCGGCTTCTGCGGGGAGGACACTCCGGCAATGGCCGACTCACCGGGCGGCGTCTCGCCCGGCGGAACACCGCCGCCGGGCTCGAGACCCGTCGTCGTGTCCGGATCCGGATCGGGCCCTGTCACTGCTGTCACATCGTCACCATCTTTTCGTCGCTGGTCTTTCGACCATAACCATCCCGAGCCACTGAGCGCCGCTCGGCTCCCATCCGTTGACAGGTGACCGTAAGGTCACCTAAATTGCCGGCATGGACGCGGTGTTCCGAGCGCTGGCCGATCCCACCCGTCGCGCGCTGCTTGACGCACTGTTTCAAGAAGACGGGCAGACGCTCAGCGCTCTGGACGCACTCTTCGACATCAGCCGTTTCGGCGTGATGAAGCACCTGAAGCTGCTCGAGGAGGCCGGCCTGATCGTCACGCGCCGACGCGGCCGGGAGAAGTTGCACTTCCTCAATGCCGTCCCAATCCGGCTGGTGCACGACCGCTGGGTCAGCAAGTACGCCGAACCGTGGGTCGCCACCCTGAGCGACCTCAAAACCCGATTGGAGACTGTGAAGATGATGGAAAAGGTCTACGAGATCTACATCCGCACCACGCCGGAGCGGCTGTGGCAGGCGATCACCGTTCCGGTCGAGCAGCCCCAATGGCAGTTCGGCAACCGCGCAAACTCCGACTGGACGGTCGGGTCGCACTTCGAGTACACCAACCCGAAGGCGCCGGGCATGGTGATCGGCGACGGCGAGATACTGGAAAGCGACCCGCCGCGACGGCTTGTGCAGACGATGCAGGCGCACTGGGACGCCGATGTCGAGGCGGAGGGTGTCACGCGGGTGACGTGGGAGATCACCCCGGTTGAGGACTCCTGCTGCCTGGTTGTCACCCACGACCAGATGCGCGACGGTGCGAACAACCAGATCTACGGCGGCTGGCCGATGATGCTGTCGGGCCTCAAGACCTGGATCGAGGTCGGCGACGTTCTCACCACGCCAGGTTCGCTGATGTACGCCTGACTGCCGGGGTGAAGCCGCTATGGAATTCCACGGAGTAGACAGGCCCGACGAGCAGCGACTCAGCGCAGGCCGATGGTGATGTTCCCGCCGCCTGGATCTGCGTGTTCGAGCAGACTGGACGGAATCCGGAAGACCCGGCCCGGCGAGGCCGGCCACGGCAGCCGGCGTGCCGCGATCTCCCGCCCGTCCTGAGCCACGATGACGGTGGGGCTGCGCACGAGTTCCGAAGTCCATAGCAGCAGCCGCTTGCGCGCCGGGGCCGGCGCGCCCGCGCGCAGCAGATTCGGCGATATCCAGCGCAGGGGCGCGGCAGCGACGATGCCCGCGGCGTCCGGCTGGGCTCGGGCGCCGTCGAGGTAGGCCTGCACCTGACGGGCGACGTGACGGCCGTCCAGCGCGGCGATGTCGGCGGTGTCGACGGGATGCACGAGGTTGCCGGCGGCGAAGATGCCCGGCGTGCTGGTCTGCAGGGCGCCGTCGACGGTCGGGCCGAGCGTGTGCGGATCGATCTCCAACCCGGCCGAGCAGGCCAGCTCGTTGTCGGGTATCCAGTCGCCGGTGAAGATGACGGTGTCGCACGCGATCGTGCGCCGCTGGCCGGTGGCCGTGTTCTGCACCTCGACGGCCTCGACGCGGCCGTGCCCGACGATGCCGACCACGCGGGTGCGAGGGGCGACGGGTACCCGCAGCGCCAGCCGGCCGGCCAGCGTGAACGCGGCGTACGACTCCGGCGAGCCGTGCTGGCTGGTCATCAGCACCGTGCGGCAGCCCGCCTCGCGCAGCGTGAGCACGGCCGACCAGCTGACCAGCTCCGCGCCGACCACCACCGCCCGGGTGCCGACGACGCCCGAGTGCAGGTGCACCATATTCTGCAGCTGTCCGGTGGTGTAAACACCGCGCGGCCGATCGCCGGGCACGAGCCGGGCCGATCGGGGACGCTCGCGAGCGCCGGTGGCCAGCACCGTCGCGCCCGCGCTCACCCGGAAGCGACCGTCAGGAGCGGTGATGTGCGCGGCACCGTCGGTGGTCCAGTCGGTGACCATCGCCCGAGTCTGGATGGTCGCGCCCGCGCTCTGGGTGCTATCGACGAGGCGGCGGGCGTAGTCCGGACCGGTCATGAAGCGCCGCAGATCTCGGATGCCGTAGCCCGGATGGTCGCTGGAACGCGGGATGCCGCCGGCGTCCCGCTCGCGCTCGAGCACCAGCACGTCCCGGACGCCGAGCCGCCGGAGTTCGGCGGCGGCGGTGAGACCGGCCGGGCCGCCGCCGATGATCAGCACGTCCGGTCGCAGCACAGCGTCGGCGCCTAACTCCGGCACAGCGACGCCGCCCAGGACGGGCACGGCGTCGCCGGACAGGTCCGGCACTGATACACCGGTCAGGTCCGGTACATCGATACCGGTCATGACGGCCTCGCCGAGGAGTCGGCAGCCTCGGCGCCGCGGCGTTGCAGGAGGGCGTCCACCTCGGCGCCGCAGTAGAAGCCCTGACATCGGCCGTTCATCGCTCGGGTGCGGCGGCGCAGCCCGTCCAGGTCGGCGGGTGGAATCGTCGAGGCGAAGGTGTCGCGGATCTCGCCGGCGGTGACGCGCTCACAGAAGCAGACGATGCTGCCGTAGGCGGGATCGGCGGCGATGCGGGCGCCGTCCTGGTACGGGCGTGGGAATGCCTCGCCCAGATTGGGCATCCGCGCCGGCTCGGGCAGGTCCGTGCGAGGTTCCAGGGCAAGTCCGGCGTCGGCGAGCAGGCCGACCACATGTTCGGCAACCGCCATCGACGAGGTCAGCCCGGTGGAACGGATACCGCCGACGAGCACGTAGCGCTGCTCTCGATCTACCTCAATCAGGTAGTCACCGGCGTCGACGGCCGCTCGCAGCCCGGCGTAACTCGCCGTCACCTCCTCGCTGAGCAGGCGCGGCATCAGCGCTCGGCCCTTGGTCAGCAGAAACTCGAACCCTTGCTCGGAGGTGCCGGTGGCGGTGCGATCGGTAAGATCCTCGGCGGTGGGCCCGAGCATGACGTTGCCGTAGATGGTGGGGCTGACCAGCACGCCCTTGCCCACCTTCGACGGCACCGGAAGCACGATCTTGTCCACCAGCGGGCGGGCGAGCTTGTCGAACACCAGCAGTTCACCACGGCGCGGAGTGACGGTGAACCGGTCGTAGCCCGCCATCGCGTCAATGAGGTCGCAGCCCAATCCGGCGGCGTTGATCACCCAGCGAGCGAGGACATCGCCGCGACCGGTGCGCACCACGGTCACCGCGCCGGAGTTGTTGCCTCCGATGTCCAAACTTGTCACCCGCCGGTTGAGCAGCAGGTCCGCGCCGCGCCGGACGGCGTCGGTGGCCAGAGCCAGCGTGGCGGTCCAGGTGCAGGTAATGGACTCATCGGGCACGGTCAGGCCGCCCCGCGCGCCGGCGCCCAGGGCCGGAACCTGGCGGTACACCTCCTCGGCATCCGCCAGCCGACACGCGTCGTAGCCGTTGCGCACAGCCTTGTCCCGCAGCCCCGGCAGGCTGGCCAGTTCCTCATCTGTCCAGGCCACCAGCAACGCCCCGGTGCGCTCGACCGGAATGCCGACGTCCTGGGCATACCGGCGCAGCAGCTCCGCCCCGCGACGCACCAACCGCGATTCCAACGTTCCCGGGGTGGCGTCGAAGCCGGTGTGCAGGATCGCGGTGTTGGCCTTGCTGGTGCCGTCGCCCACGTCGTCGCGGGCTTCCACGACGGCGAGGGTGAGGTCGTAGCCCAGCAGTTCGCGCGCGATGGCGGCACCCACGACACCGGCACCGATGACCGCGACGTCGTAGACGGTGTGTTCGGGCGAGCCGCCCGAAGCCGACCTCGTTGCCAGGGATCGAGCTGGTGTCGTCACCGATCCTCCTTCGGTAGAGCGTGGGGCACGGCAGCCTCGACGGCGGCTTCGACGGCAACGCGCCACCGCGCCCGAAAATCTTGCGCACGATCGGGCGACCAGGCGGGTTCAAAGGTGTGAGCCGGCGTCCAAGCCGGCACGGCCTGGCCCGGGGAGAGCGTGGGATCGAGGGCCAGACGAGCCAGGGCGGCGGCGCCCAGCGCGGTGGCGTGCTCGGAGGGATAGACGTCGACGGGCATCTGCAGCAAGTCCGCGGTGCACTGCATCAGCGTCGCGCAGCGGGTCAGCCCGCCGTCGACGCGCAGTCGGCGCAGCGGCGCACCCAGGTCGGCGGCGACCGAGCTCGACAGTGCGGCTACCTGCGCGGCGATGCCCTGCAGGACGGCGAGGATGACGTGCTCGGGCCCGGTGGAGAGCGTCATTCCGGTGAGCACCGCCGTGGCGTCCGAGCGCCACCAGGGCGCACCCAGCCCAGCCAGCGCCGGCACGCACAGGGTGCCCTCGCTGTCATCGGCGGCGAGCCGGTCCAGATCCGCCGGTTCGCCGATCAGGCCCAGGTTCTGCAGCCAGCGGACCGCGGCCGCGGCGGTGTACACCTGCCCGTCCAGGCAGTAGGACAGCTTGCCGCGGGCGCGCCAGGCGATCGAGCTGGTCAAGCCCGCGGTGGATCGCACCGCAACCGGCCCGGTGTTGGCGAGCAGGAACGCCCCGGTTCCGAAGGTGCACTTGGCGGTGCCCGGCTCGGTGCATCCTTCGCCGAGCAACGCGGCCTGCTGATCGACGACCAGACCGGCCAACGCCATCTCCATACCGAAGGCCGCTGTGGTGGCGAACTGCTCGTCGCAGGCGACGATCCGCGGCAGCGCCTCGTCCTGCCAGTCGAACAGCTCGAGCATCTCGGGGTCCCAGTCGGCGCTGTCCAGCCCCGTCAGCAGCGACCGGCTGGCCGTCGCGACGTCGGTGACGAACTCGCCACTGAGGCGGTGGATCAGCCAGGTGTCGCTGGTGGTGACGACGCCCTCGCCGGTGACGTTGCGGCGCAGCCAGGCCATCTTCGGCGCCGAGAAGTAGGGGTCGAGCACCAGGCCGGTTCGCTGGGCGACCCACTCGCGCGCGGATTGCAGCGGAGCCAGCACCGACTCGGATCGACGGTCCTGCCAGCCGATCGCCTGCGACAGCGCGCGGCCGGTGTCGCGATCCCAGGCCAGCACCGTCTCGCCCTGGTTCGCCAGCGCGACCGCGGACACCGCCCGGCCGGCATCGGCGATCGCGCGTCGGCCGGCGCCCAGCACGGAGTTCAGCAGCTCGTCGGGGTCCTGTTCCACGCCGCCGCCGTGAAGGTAGGTAGGACGCACCGCCTCGACGGCGACCGCGACGACACCGTCGACGGGATCGACGACGATCGCCTTGGTTGCCGACGTGCCCTGGTCGATCGCCAGGATCGCGCCGTCGTTCATGCCGACCGTCGCGCAACGTGGATCTCGACGCCGGCGCTGCGCGCAGCACGCCGCACCGCTGCCGGCGGCTGCTGCTCGGTGACCAGCCCGGTCAGCTCGTCCAACGCGCAGACCCGGTGCGGAGTCACCCGGGCAAGCTTGCTCGCATCGGCCAGCACATAGGACTTCGCCGCGTTGGCGACGATCACACGGCGGGTGTCGGCTTCGTCGAGGTAGAAATCGGTGAGCCCCGCCTCGACGTCCACGCCGCCGCAGCCCAGGAACGCGATGTCCGGGTGGAGGTCGGCGAAGAAACGCACCGCCTGCGCGCCCGACACGGCTAGGTCGCCGCGCCGAACTCGGCCGCCGCAGACCAGCACCTCGATGCCGGACCGGCCGGCCAGTTCGGCCGCGACCAGCAGCGAGCAGGTGGCGACGGTGCCGGTGAAGGTGTCGGGCAGCGAACGGGCGACCTGCGCAACGGTGGTGCCGACGTCGAACGCGATGGTCTGCCCGCTGGACACCAACGCCGCGGCGGTTCCGCCGATGGCGACCTTGGCGTCCACCGCCAGATCGCTGCGGTCGTCGAAGGCAGCCTCGGCGCTGACGTGCGCCCCGCGCGCCGCCGCACCACCGCGCACTCGACACACAGCGCCCGCGCTGCCCAGATGCAGCAGATCGCGTCGCACCGTCTCTGTCGATACCGCCAAGGCGGAGGCAAGGTCCTCGGTGCTCACGATGCGGCGCGCCTCGACGACGTCGAGCAGGCGCGCGTGCCGCTCAACGGCCAACATTGCCGACCGTATCCGTGGGGTATTGACCGAACATGTGGAAAATTGTGCCGGATTACAGTGCGGAGCGTCAACCGTCGTCGCAGATGAAGCCCCACGGCTGGTCGCGCACGCGCGTCATCAGGACGGTCGCCCGCCGCGAGCCCGCGAGGCGGAACCGACGGCGGATCTGCTCGACGTCTCCGGCCAGGCCGCGGCGCCGGATGTCGAGAGCGCCGATGTCGAGCTCGCGCAGCCGGGCCGCCAGTCGCTTCTCGTGCCAGGGACCGGAGTCCAGCACCTGCAGCGACCGGCCGAACGGCGTCACAATGGGCCGGTCGGCGGACAGGAACGCGATCCGGGCGTCGATCTGCCAGGCGCCCAGCTGGGCTGCGAGTTCAGCCACCAACCCCGCTCGGGTGACAGCCGGATTGGGATCGAGCAGGAACGCCCCTGGAGCGTCGACCCGGGACTCCGGCGCCGGATGCTCGTAATCGGCGGTCAAGGCCCAGACGTGGCCGTCGACGATCACCGAGGCCCGCGTGGTGGAGGTGGCCAGCGCGGGCGACCACAGCGCGGCTTCCTTCAGCTCCGTACCCAGGGCGACGAACTCGACCTCCCAGTCGGTCGGCACTACGGCTCTATCCAGCGCCGGCGATGCCTTGACGCACACCGCCGTTACCCGATCGGCGAGCCCGAAGCACCACGTCAACGGCGGCTCGCTGGCCCCGGCGGCCATCCGGTGGCCCGAGGTGTGCTGCGAGCGCACGGTGCGCCGCGCCGGGTCGATGAAGACGGCACCTAGATCGGACAGGTCGACGTCGCGCACATCGGCCTGCACCAGCTGGACCCCGACGCTGTAGACCGCCGCGTTCCGAGTAGCGAGCTGCAGATGTACCGGGTCGATGTCGACGGCACGCACGGGTGCGGCGCGACCCAGGCTGACGAGGTCGCCGCCGATGCCGCAGCACAGATCGGCCAGCCGATCGACACCGGCGAGCCTGGACGCCCGCAGCCGCGCCACCGGCTCAGCCGAGGCCTGCTCCAAGCCGGCGCGCGTGAAGTACATCTGATCCGCGCGGGTGAACTTGGCCCGGGCCGCTGTTCGCAGCTCGTGCTGCAGCATCGCCGCGGCGACGAGGTCGCCCGGGTAACTCTGCCGCAGCTCGGCGCCCAGGCGGAGCTCGGGCAGATCCGACATCGCGATCCGCGCCAGTAACGCCTGGCCGTCGGCGCCCAGCAGCGCCGTCGGGCCGGTCATCGCACAGCCGATCGCAGTCTGCGTCGGTCGGCGATGTTCATACCCGGCGCCCGACCGAACGCACCAACGCCGATGACGATCGGTAGGGGGCTAGCCGGCGAGCGCGACGACCGCGGCCGGATCGCTGTCGCGCAGGAACGCTGCGCACCTGTCCGCCTCCACCTGATCGCCGAGCAACGCCGACGAGACGGCGAGGGCATTCAGCGAGCGCAGGAACCCCCGGTTGGGCTCGTGCGACCACGGCACCGGCCCGTTGCCCTTCCAGCCCGAGCGGCGCAACGCGTCCAAGCCGCGGTGGTAGCCGGTGCGGGCATAGGCATAACCCTCGACGACGCGTGCATCGTCGAGCGCCAACTCCGCCAGCGCACCCCAGGCGGCCAACGAGTCCGGATGCGCGCTGGCCACCGCAGCCGGCGCCTGCCCGGCTGCCAGCTCCGCGGCGCCCGGATCTGTCGGCAGCTGCGTCGGCACCGCCATCAAATTCCCGAACGACGTCATCGCACTCCCCGCTCGCTAGCGCTCGCTGCGATGCTCACGCGCACTCCCCGCTCTTCGCGCCAGCGCTCATCGCCGGCCCGCTCCGCTCCTCGCTCGCTGACGCTCGCTGCGATGCTCACAGGCACTCCCCGCTCTTCGCGCCAGCGCTCATCGCCGGCCCGCTCCGCTCCCCGCTCGCTGACGCTCGCTGCGATGCTCACAGGCACTCCCCGCTCTTCGCGCCAGCGCTCATCGCCGGCCCGCTCCGCTCCCCGCTCGCTGACGCTCGCTGCGATGCTCACGCGCACTCCCCGCACTTCGCGCCAGCGCTCATCGCCGGCCCGCTCCGCTTCTCGCTCGCTGACGCTCGCTGCGATGCTCACGTGCCGGCCGTCCCTGCGGACTTGAGGTCCTCGCAGGCCTCGGTCACGCGGGCGACCATGCCGCCCTCGGCCGCTTTCATGTAGGAGCGCGGGTCGTACACCTTCTTGTTGCCGACCTCGCCGTCGATCTTGAGCACGCCGTCGTAGTTGGTGAACATGTGCCCGACGATGGGCCGGGTGAACGCGTATTGCGTGTCGGTGTCGATGTTCATCTTCACCACGCCGTAGCCCAGCGCCTCCCGGATCTCCTCCAGCGCCGAGCCCGAGCCGCCGTGGAACACCAGGTCGAACGGCTTGGAACCCTCGGGCAGGCCCAGCTGTTTGGCCGCCACGGCCTGGCCCTTGGCAAGCACGTCGGGACGCAGCTTGACGTTGCCCGGCTTGTAGACGCCGTGCACGTTGCCGAACGTCGCCGCGAGCAGGTACCGACTGCCCTGGTCCCCGGCGCCCAGAGCGTCGATGGTGTCCTGGAAGTCGGCCTCGGAGGTGTAGAGCTTTTCGTTGATCTCGTTGGCGACGCCGTCCTCCTCGCCACCGACGACGCCGATCTCGATCTCGAGGATGATCCGGGCCGCTGCGGCCTTGGCTAGGAGCTCCTTGGCAATCTCCAAGTTCTCACCCAGCGGCACGGCCGAGCCGTCCCACATGTGCGACTGGAACAGGGGGTTCTCGCCCCGGTCGACGCGCTCCTGGCTGACCGCGATCAGCGGCCGCACGTAGGAGTCCAACTTGTCCTTCGGGCAGTGGTCGGTGTGCAGCCCGACGCTGATCGGGTACTTGGCGGCGACCACGTGCGCGAACTCGGCCAATGCCACCGCGCCGGTGACCATGTCCTTGATGCCCGTGCCGGAGGCGAACTCCGCACCGCCGGTCGACACCTGGATGATGCCGTCGCTGCCCGCGTCGGCAAAGCCCTTGAGTGCGGCGTTGACGGTCTCCGAGGACGTGCAGTTGATCGCCGGATAGGCGAACCCGCCCGCTTTTGCGCGGTCGAACATCTGGGCGTAGACCTCGGGCGTTGCGATCGGCATCGTGTCTGTCTCCTGGATGGGGTGGTGATCGAGTCGTGCTCGGCGAAAACGCTGACAGTTGACAGTTTGAGTGCGGGGAACGGCGTCTGCGGTGCTGCGCGCTGAGCGGTCGCGCGTCGTTGCGAAAGTATCGCTTACCAGCACGACGCAGAACCAGGCCCCGGGGCCATCGGACCAGAGTCGGGGGAACAGAAGGCCGGCGCCGCGGCGTTATGCGCCTACCACTTGCCGACCGATGAGAAGAGATTTCCGATGGCTACTGCGACCTGGAACGGCACCGTCATCGCCGAGAGCGACGACACCGTCGTCGTCGAGGGCAACCACTACTTTCCGCTGTCCGCGGTGAGCGACGGCGTGCTGAAGCCCTCACAGCACACCAGCGTCTGCCCGTGGAAGGGCACGGCCTCGTATTACACGCTGAGCGTGGACGGCCAGACCAATCCCGACGCCGCCTGGTACTACCCGCAGCCGCTCCCTGCCGCTCGGGAGATCACCGACCGGGTCGCTTTCTGGAAAGGCGTCACTGTCAGCGCCTGAGCTGATCGTCGTCTACGGCTATCTGCTCGGACCGCGCTCCTGCTTATTGGCGATCGGACACCAATAGGCGACGGGGTGGTGCTGGCCGTTTTCGCGGAAACGCTCGTTGATGGCCTGCGCCATCAGGTCATGCTGGTAGGCGTCGGGTTCTAGCGTGCCACAAACGTAAGCCTCCGCCTCGGCTTCGCCGATGGCACCGCCTTCGCCGAGCTGGCGCAGCCACAGAGCGTCCCACGTCATACCGGAGCGGTTCGAGCCCTCCTTCATGTCGCGTCCCAACCAGAATCGCACGGCGCTCAGAACTCCACTCTGGTCGCCTGGCAACCCAGTCGGCCTGGCGAACCTAGAATTGCGCCATGCCCGCATCCGCGCTATCGAGCGCAGTTCTGGCCGTGCCGTCGTTCCTCGACGCCAACCATCTGCTCAGCAGCTACGGCCTGATCGGGCTGATGCTCATCATCTTTGCCGAATGCGGCCTGCTCGTCGGCTTTTTCCTGCCCGGTGACACCTTGCTGTTCAGTGCCGGGCTCCTCATCGCGACCGGCAAGCTCGACCTTTCCATCTGGCTGGTCGTCATCCTGGTTCCGCTGGCTGCTGTATTGGGCAATCTGGTGGGGTACGGCATCGGCTATCAGGCCGGTCCGAAGGTGTTCGACCGGCCCAACTCACGGCTGTTCAAACCTGAGTACGTGGTTCGCTCGCAGCGATTCTTCGACCGGTATGGCGCTCGGGCCATCGTGCTGGCGCGCTTCGTACCGATCGTGCGCACAGTGGCCACCGTGCTGGCCGGCGTGGGCCGGATGCGGTTTTCGCTGTACGCGCTGTACTCGGTGATCGGCGGGATCGTGTGGGCGGCGGGCGTCATCCTGCTGGGTTACTGGCTGGGTCACATCGCTTTCGTCCGCAATACCGTCGAGCCGCTGATCGATCCGCTGATCATCGGCGTCGTGGTGTTGTCGCTCGTTCCTGCGGCAGTGCACTACCTGCGCGGTCGGCGGGCCGCGGCGGCGCGGCGCTGACAGCCGGCGTCAGCGGGAGGTAAGCCGCTGACAGCGCTTCCTGAGCGTTGGGTTCGCCGGGGTGAGATGGGTGCCGAAGAACGTCGCATCACACTTGCGCGCAGCGGACTGGATGGACACTCGCTGGCTGTAGACGACGCCGGCCAGTACCAGCGCCAAAACGATCACCACAACCCGCTTGAGGATCGCCTTCACGATCATGCTGATCAGCACCGCAAGAACAATGAGGCCGACGACGAGGATTGCGCCGATCGTCTTGGCCTGATCGGTGTCCAGAGCCGCGGCAGACATGGTGTGCACAGTAAAGGTCACCACAGCTGCGGCCGCAACGTCGGCGGCGATGCCATTAGCCTTCCCATGGAACCGATTCCGCGCTCCGCGACCGATTCCTGTTGGCCCGTGCATGCGGCCGCAGCAAGCTTCGCCACCATCCACGTACGCCCAGTGTTCCTCCCAGCAGTCAGTAAGGAGTCGGACCCATCATGTCCGCACCGCCCGTCCCGACCAGATCCAGACGACGCTCCGGCAGCCCCAGCGGACCTCCGCCTGCCACCGAGCAGCCCCGCTCCACCGCGGCGAAGACGCTCACGCTTCCGCCGCCGCTTCCGCCTGAAGCGCTGCGCGTCGTCGCTCTGGGCGGCATCAGCGAGATCGGCCGCAACATGACGGTCTTCGAATATGGTGCTGGCGGCCCGCGCGACTCCGCCTCGGCCCTCCCGGGCGGCGCTTCGCCCGGCGGAGACGCGCTCGGTGCTGGCCCGCGCGACTCCGCCTCGGCCCTCCCGGGCGGCGCTTCGCCCGGCGGAGACG
>CAXSBR010000009.1:105908-109035 GCA_964236495.1 uncultured Jatrophihabitantaceae bacterium | reverse complement strand
CGCTCGGAACGGGTAAGAGCCGCCTCCTCGTCGTCGACTGCGGCATGCTGCTGGGCAAAACCAACGCACCCGGCGTCGACCTGGCCCTGCCCGACTGGTCGTTCTTCCGCGACCGGCTCGACGACATCGACGCCATCGTGCTCACCCACGGCCACGAGGACCACATCGGCGCGCTGCCCTATCTACTGCGCGAGCGCGCCGACATCCCACTCATCGGCTCCCGGCTCACGCTGGCCCTGATCAGCGCCAAGCTCGAGCAGCATCGCATCCGTCCGGTTCTGCAGACGGTGCGCGAGACCGACAAGCTCACCGTCGGCGGGTGGGAGCTGGAGTTCTTCGCTGTCAACCACTCCATCCCCGATGCGCTGGCGGTGGCGATCAAGGCCGGTCCGCACACGCTGCTGCACACCGGTGACTTCAAGATGGACCAGACGCCGCTGGACGGCCGCCTCACCGACCTGCCCGGATTCAGCCGGCTGGGCGCCCAGGGCGTCGACATGCTGCTGGCCGACTCCACCAACGCCGAGGTACCCGGCTTCATCCCCAGCGAGCGCGACGTCGGCCGGGTCGTCGACGACGTCATACTCAAGGCCCAGGGCCGGGTGATCGTGGCCTGCTTCGCCTCCCATGTGCACCGCGTGCAGCAGGTGCTGGACGCGGCCGTCGACTCAGGCCGGCAAGTTGCCCTGGTGGGCCGTTCGATGGTGCGCAACATGCAGATCGCCCGCGATCTGGGTCTGCTCAAGGTGCCCGACGGGCTGCTCATGGAGCTGCGCGATCTCGACCAGCTGCCCTCGGCGCACACCCTGCTCGTCTGCACCGGATCGCAGGGCGAACCGCTGTCGGCGCTGTCGCGGATGGCTAACCGAGAGCATCAGACGATCCGGGTGGTGCCCGACGACACCATCCTGCTGGCGTCTTCGCTCATTCCGGGCAACGAAAACGCCGTCTTCCGCATCATCAATGGGCTCTCGCGCCTGGGCGCGACCGTCGTGCACAAGTCCACCGCGCTGGTGCACGTCTCAGGCCATGCGCCCGCCGGCGAGCTGCGCTACCTGCTCAACGCGGTGAAGCCCAAGAACCTGATGCCGGTGCACGGCGAATGGCGCCACCTGCGTGCGCACGCCGCCATCGGGCACTCGATGGGTCTCTCGCCCGAGCAGACCGTGCTGGCGGAGAACGGCACCGTCGTCGATCTGGTCAAGGGTCGCGCGTCGATCGTGGGCATCATTCCGGTCGGGCACGTCTTCGTCGACGGTCTGGCGGTGGGCGACATCGGCGAACTGGCCATCAAAGACCGGCAAATACTGGGCGAGGAGGGCTTCATCTCTATGCTCGTCGCCGTCGATTTCCAGGTGGGCAAGGTGGTGTTCGGTCCCGAGATCACCGCGCGCGGGTTCACCGAGGATCCGCATGCACTGGATCCGATTCTCGCCGAGCTGGTGGACGCGGTGGAGAAAGCCGTCGCCGACGGTGCGCAGGACGCCGAGGCGATCGAGCACACCCTGCGGCGCACCGTCGGGCGGTGGGTGGACCAGAAGTACCGCCGCCGGCCGATGCTGCTGCCGCTGGTAATCAGCGTCTGACTCTTCCATGAACGACGGGTCCGCTGTAGAGACGGCGACCGGGCAGTTGACTGACGACGCCGCCGGCGTAGGCGCCCCGAGCCGGGCGCTGATGCTGCTCGTCGCGGCGACTGCGTTCATGGAGATCCTCGACGGAACCATCCTGGCCAACGTCGCACCGGCGATCGCGCGGACGTTCGCGGTGCCTTCGGGTGATCTGTCGCTGCCGATCACGGCCTACCTGATCACCCTCGCCATCCTGATCCCGGTGAGTGGCTGGCTCTGCGACCGCTGGGGCACCCGGACGGTGTTCGTCGCAGCGATCGTGGTGTTCACGGTGGCGTCCGCGGCGTGCGCGGCCAGCACCAGCCTGGGCGAACTGGCGGCGCTGCGGGTAGTACAGGGCGCGGGCGCGGCGATGATGGTGCCGGTCGGGCGGTTGGTGGTGCTGCGCGGTACGGCGCGGTCGGCGATTGTGCGGGCGGTGGCGTTCGTGACGTGGCCCGCGCTGGTCGCGCCCATCGTCGCGCCTCTGGCGGGCGGTTGGATCGTGTCGGTGGCGTCGTGGCGGTGGATCTTCCTCGTCAACGTGCCCCTCGGACTGCTGGCGGTGCCAGCAGCCGTGCGGCTGGTTCCTCAGCTGCGCGCACCTGTGGCTAGGCGGCTGGACTGGTCGGGGTTCGTGCTGTGCACCGTCTGTTCGTCGGCGGTGGTGGTGGCCGCCGATGCGCTGGGCCGCACGCACGTGCATCAGTGGGTGGTTCTGGCAGCAGCGGCGTGCGCGGTGGTCGCCGGCATGGGCGCCGTGCGTCATCTGCTGCGTACCGCCCGGCCGCTGATCGATCTGCGACTGCTGCGCATTCACACCTTCCGGGTGGCAGCGGCCGGCGGCTCGCTGCTGCGCATGACGATCAACGCGGTGCCATTCCTGCTGCCGCTGTTCTTCCAGGACGGCCTGCGTTGGACGCCGGTGCGCGCGGGCTCGCTGGTGCTGTGGCTGTTCGTCGGCAATCTGGCCATCAAGCCGACGACGACGTGGCAGCTGCGCCGATACGGTTTTCGTCGCGTCCTCGTCGGCTCCTGCCTGTGCCTGGCAACGACCATGGTCGTCATTGGCCTGCTGGGTCGCGCCACGCCCCTGGTGGTGTTCGCGGGAGTGCTGATGGTAAGCGGCGCGGCCCGTTCGGTCGGGCTGACGGCGTTGAACACGGTAACGTTCGCCGACGTCGACCTGCAGCAGATGACGTCGCCGAACACTTTGTCGGCGACGGTGAGCCAGCTGGCGCTGGGCATGGGCGTCGCGCTCGGTGCGCTGGCGCTGCGGCTTGGTGTGCTGACCGGCTCGGGGCTGCATGCTGGCGGCACGACGCCCGAATTCCGGGTCGCGTTCATCGTGTTGGCGGTGTTGACCGTCCTCGCCGCCGGGGATGTCGTGAAACTCGACCGCCATGCCGGCCAGGCTTTGCTCGCCTGACTCTGCTGCCGCGCCTGCGGAGACGGACCTGCACGACTGATCGACTGATCGACTGATCGACTGATCGACTGATCGACTGATCGACTGA
>CAXSBR010000009.1:84952-105808 GCA_964236495.1 uncultured Jatrophihabitantaceae bacterium | reverse complement strand
CGACTGATCGACTGATCGACTGATCGACTGATCGACTGATCGACTGATCGACTGAAGCACATGCTCAATGCTTCGATTAGTGTTAACAGAATGTTGCGAACGAGGAACGGCGAGCTGAACAAGGCAGACCTGCGCGAAGTGCAGCTCTCAGTGCTGGCCGACTTCGATCGCCTCTGCCGCGCTCATGGGCTGGTCTATTACCTGGCGTTCGGCACTCTGCTCGGGGCGGTTCGCCACGGCGGCTACATCCCGTGGGACGACGACATCGACGTGATGATGCCGCGTGCGGACTACGACAGGCTGACCGAGGTCTTCCCGGCTTCGGCACCCTCGCATCTCAGCTTGGGCAATTCGGACACGCGGGCCGACTGGCCGTTCCCCTGGGCCAAGGTCGGCGACGACCGCACCGAACTGATCGAGCCACTGCAGGATCCGCTTGCGCTGGGAGTGAACCTTGACGTCTTCCCGCTCGATGCCCTGCCTTCCAACAGGTTGATCGGCGCGGTCCATTCGGCGGCGCTGGAGCTATTGCGCTGGGCGGGGGAGCTGCACTACATCGCTCCCGAGCGTGGTCGTGGCTGGCACAGTGCGCTGGCGATCTCGGTTGCCAAGCCTCTTATTCGGCTGCTGCCGGCCTCAACGCTGATGGCAGCTATGACTCGAGTTGTCCGCAGCGGTCGTCTACCCGCGGATCGGGTGGGAGTGCGAGTTGGTTCGTTCGACTGGTCGGTGGAGGCCAGCGCGCTGGGCACCCCCAGCGAACTACCCTTCGAGCACTTGATGCTGCCGGCGCCGGCAAATCCGGATGCGGTGCTCACCGAGGTCTACGGCGACTACCGAGATCTGCCGCCGGAGGCTGAGCGCGTCTCCCACCACGCTTTCTCAGCGCACTGGCGCGCTCAGGACTGATTGTTCCCCTGCGCGGCCGACGCCGGCCTGACCTGCCGGCACACCGTCGTCGTCGGCGCGCCCGACGCCCGCCCACCCCGCCGGCGGGAAGTCGACGGGTGGAGCGGCTCCTCAACTACGAGGAGAGGTCGTTGCCCTCGGAGTCCTTGTGGTTGTCGTGGCCTTGGTAGTCCAGATCGTCGTAATCGCTGCGACTGGTGCTGCCGCCCCGGCTGTTGTTGCCGCCCCTGCCACTGTTGCCGCTGGAGCCATTGTTGTTATCGTCGTAGAACTCGCGGCTGCCGGACTTGGCCAGACCGCGGCTGATCATGTATCCCAGCGTGAGCAGGACGATGTAGAACCACGCCTTGTCGGCGCGGAAGTAGTCGGCGTGATGAGCGTTCGTCTTCACCACGTAGGAGGCGATCAAGACACCGATCACGGCCAGCACATAGGCGATGAATTCGGTCGTCTTGAACGACGCTTTCGTCTCGGTACTACGACGTGCCACGCCGCGGGTGCCGCCGTTGCCTCCACGCAATGCGCTGCTGCCCGTTCGCTGGGGGCTGTTTCGCGCAGTGTTTCTCGAGTTGTTTCCTCTGCGGCGGTTATTGGTCGCCATGACTGCTCCTTCTATCTGGGGTGCCGTGCTCACTGATCGAACACACTGACGTATGAATCGTCCTTGGCCGGGAAGGTTCGGACGCTCGAGTCCTGAACCAGGACCATGTCTCGGTCGGTCGACGTAGGAGACCGGGGACCGCTGTGGAGCGGCCGCCACCGAGTGGTCCAGCGTGCCGACCTCCGCCTGGTCGAGTCCGGTGAACGGTTTACCGGAATCACGCTCTTGACAGCCTACGCGTTGGCGTGTGCAGGCGAGCCCAATTCGGCTTCGCGTACCTCCAGCGCACCGACCCCCTACACCTGATCGACAGTTCAGCCGTCGGGGCGGGCCGTGGCGTTCTGCGCAGGAGGAGACCACAGTGAGAGCCGTGCAAATAATCGAGGAGCTGCGAAGGTCTCGGCTGCTGGCGATCGTGCGGTACCGAGGCGGTGGCGACACCGTCGGGGCAATCCGGACGATGGCTGCGGCCGGTCTGTCGACGGTCGAGGTCACCACGCACACGCCTGACTGGCCGTCTGTCGTCGCGGCAGCCGTCTCCGACGGTCTGACCGCCGGGGTGGGAACGGTGACGACGCTGGCGCAGCTCGATGACGCCGCGGCGGCCGGAGCAACCTTCATCGTCTCCCCCGGACTGGACGTCGAGCTGGCCCGCGCCGCACTTGAGCGGGGCATCGAGCCGCTGCCCGGCGTCGCCACCGCCACGGAGGTTTTGACCGCTCAGCGCGCCGGCGTTGCGCTGTTCAAGCTTTTCCCGGCGGGTGCGCTGGGCATCGCGTACCTCTCGCAGCTGCGCGGGCCGTTCGCCGACGTCGACTTCGTGCCCACCGGCGGGATCGCGATCGACGCGGTGAGAACCTGGCTCGACACGGGTGCGTTTGCGGTGGCGTTGGGTTCGGACCTGGTCGGGCGAACGGCGCCATCGTCGTCGGACGAGGTGGACGCGCTCGCGGAACGGACCCGCCGGGCCGTGCGGGCAGCGGCTGCCCAAAACGCCCCGTGAGGTCGATTACACCCGCAGCGGCCACCGAATGGCGTAGCTCGCTTTGCCGGCCCAGCAATGCAGAGTCTGCTTCATGGTGACGCAGTCAGCAGATGTTGCAGCCAGTAGCGGCCGGGTCGTGACGTTGGGCGAGACACTCGGTCTGGTCGCCGTCGTAGACGTCGGGCCGCTGCGAATGGGCGCGGCGGCCCGGCTGTCGTTCGCCGGCGCCGAGTCGAACATGGCGGTCGGCCTGGCGCGGCTCGGACACAGCGTGACGTGGATCGGCCGCGTCGGCGACGACGAGGTCGGCCGGCTGATCGCGACGCAGCTGCGCGCGGAGCAGGTCGAGGCTCGGGTGGTGGTCGACGCTTCGGCGACCACTGCACTCATGACGCGGCACCGGCGTACGGCTGACCGCACCGCGGTGAAGTACTGGCGCGCCGGGTCGGCCGGATCGCGATTGAGCTGGTCCGACGTGCCCGCAGACGCCTTCGCCGGCGCGGACCTGCTGCACATCACCGGCATTACGCCGGCGCTGAGTACGTCCGCAGCCGACGCCGTCGTTCGGGCCGTCGCCCGGGCACGCGAAGTGGACGTGACGGTGAGCATGGACGTCAACTACCGCAGCGCGCTGTGGTCCACCGCCGACGCTGCGGCAGCGTTGCGCCCGCTGGCCGAACAGGCGCAGTTGGTGTTCGGCGGGCCGGCGGAGCTGGAGCTCGTCGGTGGAGAAGCCTCGCTGCTGGCCGCGGGAGTGTCAGAGGTGGTGGTCAAGGACGGCGCTGCCGGGGCGTCGGTACGCACGGCGGCCGGCTTCTGGGCCGCGCCGGCAGTCGCGGTGACGGTGGTGGAGCCGGTGGGGGCCGGCGACGCGTTCGTGGCCGGCTACCTGTCGGCTCGCCTGGACGGGCTCGACGTCGACGTGCGCCTGGCACGGGGCGCCACTGCCGGAGCGTTCTGCGTGTCGACGGCCGGGGACTGGGAGGGGCTGCCGACGCGTTCCGAACTGGGCCTGCTCATTCCCGGCGGTGATGACGTCTCCCGCTGAAAGGTCGACCAACCCGATTCCTCTCGCGGACCACAGCAACTGTGCGACGAGGTGTGGACATCCACCGGCCGTTGTAAGCCACGCGCAGCGGCCCGTCGATATCCGCAACTCGCTCCCCGCACGCCAGGGTGGCCGACTGTCCTCGGACGGCAAGTCAACTTCGCGACTGACCGTCGTCGCGCCGCTTCCATAGGGGTTGTGGATATCAACCGGCCGTCGAAAGCCGCTCGCTGCGCCCGAAGTACGCCGACGAGTTGTGGATATCAACCGGCTGTTGCACGCTGCGCCAAGCGGCCCGTTGATATCCACAACTAGGAGGCAGCTGCCTCCGGCGGCAGTCGGGGCGACAATGGACACCATGACGACGACCACCCGAGCCCCGCTGCGCCCCGGCGCAATCTCACCGCACCGTCGCGTGCCGGCGAGCATCGCTCGGCCGCACTACGTCGACCAGCACGGCCGCTCGAAGCCCGGCCCCGCCGACTTCGACGACCCGATGGTCAAGGACGCCGCAACCATCGAAGCGATGCGGATAGCCGGCCGCATCGCCGCCCAGGCGCTGGTGGAGGTTGGCCGGCACGTCGCGCCCGGCGTTACCACCGACCAGCTGGACCGGATCGGGCACGAGTTCCTGCTCGAGCACGGGGCCTATCCCTCGACACTGGGATACAAAAACTTCCCCAAGTCGCTGTGCACGTCGCTCAACGAGTCGATCTGTCATGGCATTCCGGACTCGACCCGCATCGAGGACGGCGATCTCGTCAAGGTCGACATCACCGCCTACATCGGCGGCGTGCACGGCGACACCTGTGCCTCCTTCGTCGCCGGCAACGGTGCACCGGAGGTGGTTGCGCTGGTCGAGCGCACCCACGAGGCGATGATGCGCGGTATCCGCGCGGTTCGCCCTGGGCGGGAAGTGAACGTCATCGGCCGCGTCATCGAGTCCTACGCCAAGCGGTTCGGCTACGGGGTCGTGCGCGACTACACCGGGCACGGCGTCGGCCCGTCGTTCCACACCAGGCCGACCGTGCTGCACTACGACTCCCCGCAGCCCTCGCCGCAGTTCGAGCCGGGAATGACGTTGACCGTCGAGCCGATGATCACTCTGGGCGGCACCGAGTGGCGGCTCTGGAAAGACGGCTGGACGGTTGTGACAACCGACGGTTCCTGGGTGGCGCAGTGGGAACACACCGTGGTGGTCACCGACAACGGCGTCGAGATCCTCACCCTGCCGTAGTTGGACGGGCCCCGAACCGAGACAACAAGCAGGCAACTCGGCGGGTCAGGACGGTGGTGCCGCGGCGTGCTGGCGAATCCACGCGTGCATGGCGATACCTGCGGCGACGCCGGCATTGATCGACCGGGTGGAGCCGAACTGCGCGATGGCCAGACCCATCTCCGCCGCCGCTCGTGCCTCGTCGCTCAGGCCCGGCCCCTCCTGCCCGAACAGCAGCAGCGCCCGACGCGGCAGCGAGGCGGTCTCGATCGGCACCGCGCCAGGCAGGTTATCGACAGCAACGATCGTCCGGCCGGTCGTCACCGCGTGCCGGCTCAGTGCGGCGACGTCGGGAACGTGCTGCACGTGCAGATAGCGGTCGGTCACCATCGCCCCGCGCCGATTCCACCGCCGCCGCCCGACGATCACCACCTCGGCGGCATTGAACGCGTTCGCGGTTCGCACCACGGTGCCGATGTTGGCGTCGTGCTGCCAATTCTCGATCGCGACGGCGAAGTCGTGGCGACGGGTGTCCAGCTCGGCCACGATGGCCTCGATCCGCCAGTACCGATAGCGATCGGCGACGTTGCGCCGGTCACCGTCGGCCAGTAGCGCCGGGTCGAGCCGGACGTCGGCAGGCCATGGAAAGGCATGCGGCCCCACGCCGACGCCAAGATCTGGCGTCGCGTCGTCGCCATACGTGGGTGTTCCCGCGGTGCTGACTTCCGCTGCACCGGCCTCTACTGCGCCGCGTTCCGCTGTACCGGCCTCCGCTGTGCCGGATCTCGCTGTGACGGATTTCGCTGTGACGCGATCGAGAACGCCGAAGTCGGCAGGGCCGAACTTTGCAGCACTGGAATCCGCAGGGCCAGAATCGGCAGGGTCAGAGCCGGCAAGACCGGAATCATTCGGGCCAGAATCGGGGATGCCGCGTTGCGCGCTGCCGTCCCGACCAAACGCGCGGCGTGCGTCGTGCATCCGGGGCCGCTGCCCGCTCAGCCCAGGCCGAGATCGGCCAGCGTGTAAGCCGCCCGGCATTCCAGGCCCGCGGCGCGAATGGCCGTCACACCACCGCGGTCGACTACCAGCGCGACGCCGACGACATCGGCGCCGCCCGCGCGAGCGGCCTCGACCGCCGACAGCGGCGAGGAGCCCGTCGTCGACACGTCCTCGACGATCAACACCCGCTTGCCCGAGATCGACGGGCCCTCGATGCGCTGCTGGAGTCCGTGCTCCTTGTCGCTCTTACGCACCACGAAGGCGTCGATCTTCTGGTGGCCCGAGGCGCCCGCGTCGACACTCATCTCGACGCCCGCGGCATGCATCACGGCGATCGCGACCGGATCGGCACCGAGGGTCAACCCGCCGACGGCGTCGTACACCCAGTCCGCGGTAAGTTCTCGCAGCACGCGGCCCACCAGGGGCGCCGCGGCGCCGGCCAGTGTGAGCCGGCGTAGATCGATGTAGTAGTCGGCCTCCTGCCCGCTGGAGAGCACGACCGTGCCGTGGACCACGGCGAGGTCGTTGATCAGTTCGCGCAGGTCGTCGACATCAGCCACGCCGGAAATCCTAGTGAGCGCGCGGTTGAGGACCGGTCACTGCTCCCGCGACTTGGGCGCCACTCGCCGGGATCGGGTCCATCCCGGCGCTGAAGGCGGCGCATCAGCCGAGACGTCGTCAGCAGGAACATCGTTGCGCGAATCGTCGAGGGCGGACGCACCGCCGCCGCGTGGAGGAGCCGAACCCATCGGCGGCAGCACTGCCGTCGATCCCGGCGCCGGCTCGGGCACCACGTCGGCCGGGGACTGCGCCCGTGCTGCTCGCCGACCGATCAGCAGACCGAGCGGGCTCACCGGACGCGCCGACCGACCCGCCTTGCTGTACAGCTGTCCTCGCTCCACCCTGTCCGCGGTGCGGATGCCGCGGAAATAAGAACGCACCTCGGGCAGGAACAGGATGACGACCACAGCAAGCGAAGCCAGCCCGGCCAATACTTCCAGCGTTTTGTACACCGCCGGGAACGACGTCAGCAGCCCGAGCAGCAACTGCACGACAACCCCGATGCCCAGTACCGGAAGAACGAGGGGAAGCAGCGTCGCCAGCCCGACCAGCAGCCATCGCGCCCAGGTGCGTCCGCGCAGCACGGCGAACGTGACCATCGCCAGAATGACGCTGATCAGCACCGACTGGATGACGTCGTAGTGCATGATGCGCGACACGTCGTTGTCGACGACCTGCCCGGTGTAGTTGGCCTTGGGCTTGTCGGCCTTGGCATTGGCCTTGATCAGCACCCTGGCGAGGTAATCGTGCTGGCTCAGCATGGCGAGCGCGGCCAGGACGGTGAAGGCACCCCACGCCGCTACCGCCGGGCGCAGCCAGTTCAGCCGAGCGGGCCGGGCCGGGGTGTCGACGTCGGGTGGTGTCATTGGCAACAGAGTACTGAGCTATCAGCGTTGCGCAGCGCCACGCAGCGCCACGCAGCGCCACGCAGCGCTACTCAGCGCTACCAGCGCTGCCTCGTACGGCCGTTGTCCACAGCGCCGCGTATCCCTCAAGGGCGTGGGGTCACTGACCGATACAGTTGGGCGCGGGCGATGCCGATTACCGGCGCCCGACTCCGGCCGCTCCCAGGCTCGGTCAGATGACAGGAAGAGGCGGTGTAGCAGTGGACGACGCAACGGACTCCGACGCCGCCCGCACTCCGCCGCCAGCCGGGCAGGCAGGCGCGGGTGACGCCCGTGCGGTGTCGACGGCGTCCAGTCCGGTTCCAGCGGACCCGGGTCCGATTCCAGCGGCCTTCAATCCGTTTCCGTTCGGAGCGCCTACCCCCGACTCCCCGGTGGCAGCCGCCTTCCCCGAGCTTTATCCAGCCTCTTCGCCCGTCGCCGACTCCTACCAGCCGCCGAGCGGTGCTCCCTATCCCCAGCCGTCGGCGCCGCCGTGGGCTCAACCCTCCTCCCAGCAGCCGACACCACAGCAGCAGACACCACAGCAGCCGACACCACAGCAGCCGACACCACAGCAGTCGACGACACAGCAGCCGACACCACAGCAGCCAACGTCGCAGCTACCACTGTCTCAGCCATGGATGCCGCAGCCGCCCTACCCCGCGCCGCAGCAGGCGCCAGGTTACGGACCTCCGGTACCGGGTTATCCGCCCGGCTATCCCGCCCAGTACCCCGGTGCCCAGTACCCCGGTGCCCAGTACCCCGGTACCCCGTACCCCGGTGCCCAGTACCCGGTCGCGCACTATCCGGGTCCGCAGGCCACCAACGGCAAGGCGATTGCGGGGCTGGTGCTGGGCATCGTCTCGATCGGTTTCTTCTTCCTCACTCTGCTCGACATTCCGCTGGTCGTACTGGGCATAGTGTTCAGCGTGCTCGGCCTGCGCACGGCGCGACGCGGTGAGGGCAGGCGCGCAATGGCGCTGGCCGGCCTGATCTGCTCCCTCGTAGCTGCTGTCGTGGTCACCGTGGCGCTGACCTATGTGGTCTCGCGCGGGCACACCTGCGAGCAGCGCTACGACCGAGGGTCGACCGGATACAACAACTGCCTGCTCCACCTCAACTGATGGCCCGCGCCCTCTTCGGCCGACGGCTGGCGATTGAAATGTTCGACAGCGTCGTGAGGGCAGTCTCGTGAGCGCAGTGTCGTGAGCGACTACGACCCGCGCCGTCCCGCTGGCTCCGGGCCTGAACCGATGGACCCCAGCGCCGGTGCGCCCTACCACCTTCAGGGTCCGGCGAGCTATCCGGCTGACGCAGCGCCTTCCTACCTGACCGAGCCCTACCCTGGCCAATCGTCTGCCACCGCGCCCTTACCCGGGTCGTATTCCGAGCAAGACCCCGGCTCTTACTCCGGCCCGAACCCCGGCTCGTACTCCGGCCCGTATCCCGGCCCATACCCCAGCCAGTTCGACGCGCCGTTTCCAGGCCAGTACAGCGCTGCATACCCGACGCCGGGATCTTCCCCCTATCCGCAGCCCGGATGGGGTGCTTCCAACCCGCAGATCGGATGGGGTGGTGCCTATCCGCAGCCTGGATGGGGCGGCCCGCAGCGTCCCGGGCAGGTGACGGGCGCGGCGGTGCTGGGCTACGTCGAAGCCGGCCTGCTGATGATCAGCTCACTGTTCGTCTTCGCGGGCGCCTCGATCGTCAACGACACCGCCAGCGCCTTGAGCGCCGGGGACGGCGGCATCACCGCTCAATTCGTCCTGGCGGGTATGGCAAATTTGATCGCTGCTGCACTGTTCATCGCCGGCGGCGCGATGTTCACCGGCGCTAACCCGACCGGTCGCGTCCTACTGGTCGCGGCGATCACGCTGACCGCGGTGACGGCACTGTTCTGGGTGATCCGCTTTCACGCCGGCGGCATCGTCGTGTGGGCAATCGCCTTTCTGACGATGCCCGCCATCACGGCCTGCCTGGCCTTCGGCCGGTCGGTCAACGCCTGGCTGCAACTGCCGCGCCCGCGCTGACGGCCTGGCGCCCCACCCGCCATTGCCAGACTGAAGTCAGCTACGGCCGGGGCGCGCACCGTGACTGACGACTTCAATGCGTGCGAGTGAGCTACACGCCCACGGGCTGGGCGGCGCGAACCGTCAGCCCGGACCGGTCCTCGCGCAGGTCCACCGCCACCGTGTCGCCGTCGACGATCTCGTCGGCCAGCAGCGCCCGAGCCAGCTGATCGCCCAAGCTCGTCTGCACCAGCCGGCGCAGCGGCCGAGCGCCGTAGAGAGGGTCGAAGCCGTTCATTGCCAGCCATTCCCGCGCGGCATCCGAGACGGTCAGCGTGAGGCGGCGCGCTTCCAGCCGGCGGGCCAGCGCGGCGATCTGGTTGTCGACGATGGGAGCCAGCTCGGCCATCGTCAGCGCGTCGAACACCACGATGTCGTCGAGGCGATTGAGGAACTCGGGCTTGAAGTGCTCGCGCACGATCGAGAGCACCGCGTCCTTCTTCATCTCGGTCGGCAGGTCGCCGACCAGCACGTGTGAACCCAGGTTCGACGTCAACACCAGGATCACGTTGCGGAAATCGACGGTGCGGCCCTGGCCGTCGGTCAGCCGACCGTCGTCGAGCACCTGCAGCAGGATGTCGAACACGTCGGGATGGGCCTTCTCCACCTCGTCGAACAGCACCACGCTGTAGGGCCGTCGGCGCACGGCCTCGGTCAGCTGGCCGCCCTCGTCGTAACCGACGTAGCCCGGCGGCGCACCGACCAGGCGCGCGACGGAGTGCTTCTCGCTGTACTCGCTCATGTCGATGCGCACCATCGCCCGCTCGTCGTCGAACAGGAACTCCGCCAGCGCCTTGGCCAGCTCGGTCTTGCCGACGCCGGTCGGGCCCAGGAACAGGAACGAGCCGGTGGGCCGGTTGGGGTCGGCGATACCTGCGCGAGTACGGCGCACCGCGTCCGACACCGCCTGCACCGCCTCGCGCTGTCCGATGACGCGGCGCCCGATCTCGTCCTCCATCCGCAGCAGCTTGGCCGTCTCGCCCTGCATCAGCCGTCCGGCCGGAATGCCGGTCCAGGCCGCGACGACCTCGGCGATGTCGTCTGCGGTCACCTGCTCCTTGACCATGACATCGGTGGCGACCTCGGTGCTGGCGGCGTCGGCCAACGACTTTTCCGCGGCCGGCACCTCGACGTACATCAGCCGTGACGCCGTCTCCAGATCACCGTCGCGCTGGGCGCGCTCGGCCTGCCCACGCAAAGTGTCCAAGCGCTCCTTGAGCTCACCCACGCGGTTCAGGCCCGACTTCTCCCGCTCCCAACGCGCCAGCAGCGCGTTCAGCTGCTCGGTGCGATCAGCTAGCTCGGCATGCAGCCGGTCCAGCCGCTCGCGCACCGCGGCCGCCGACGCGTCGGCAATGGAGCGCGACTTGACCTCGTTACCCAGCGCCAGCTCCTCCATCCGAAGACGGTCCACTACACGCTGCAGCTCGTCGATCTCGACGGGCGACGAATCGATCTCCATCCGCAACCGGGAGGCCGCCTCGTCGATCAGGTCGATGGCCTTGTCGGGCAGGAATCGCGACGTGATGTAGCGGTCGCTCAGCGTGGCCGCAGCGACCAGGGCACTGTCCTCGATCTGAACCTTGTGATGAGCCTCGTAGCGGCCCTTGAGCCCGCGCAGGATCGCGATGGTGTCCGCCACCGTCGGCTCGCCCACCAGCACCTGCTGGAAACGCCGCTCCAACGCGGGATCCTTCTCGATGTGCTCGCGGAACTCGTCGAGCGTGGTCGCACCGACCATGCGCAGCTCGCCGCGCGCCAGCATCGGCTTGAGCATGTTGCCCGCGTCCATCGCACCCTCACCCGACGCGCCGGCACCAACGACGGTGTGCAGCTCGTCGATGAAGGTGATCACCTGGCCGTTGCTGTCCTTGATCTCTCCGAGCACGGCCTTGAGCCGCTCCTCGAACTCACCGCGGTACTTCGCACCGGCAACCATCGCTGCCAGGTCCAGCGACATCAGCCGCTTGCCGCGTAGGGATTCGGGCACGTCACCGGCGACGATCCGCTGCGCAAGTCCTTCCACCACGGCGGTCTTGCCCACTCCGGGCTCGCCGATCAGGACGGGGTTGTTCTTGGTGCGCCGGCTGAGCACCTGCACCACCCGTCGGATCTCGGCGTCGCGGCCGATGACGGGGTCCAGGCCCCCTTCGCGGGCGCGTGCGGTGAGGTCGATGCTGTACTTCTCCAGCGCCTGGAAGGTCGCTTCCGGATCGGGGCTGGTGACGCGGCGGGAGCCGCGCACCGTCGTCAGCGCCTCCTGCAACGCAGCCGCGGTGACCCCGGACTCGGCGAGCAGTCGCCGGACGTCGCTGTCCACCGTTGCCAGCGAGACCAGCAGGTGCTCGGTGGACACGTAGTCGTCATCGAGGTCACGGGCCTGCTGCTCGGCCCCGGACAGCACGCTGAGCAGCAACCGGGAGGGCTGGGGCGCGGCAACATTAGCGCCGCTGGCGCTTGGCAGGCCCGACACCAGCCGACCGGCAGCACTCTGCACCGTGCTGGTGCCGACGCCTGCGCCGGCACCCACAGCCTGCAGCAACGTTCGGGCGATGCCGTCGGAGTCGGCGAGAAGGGCGGCAAGCAGATGGGCGGGCTCCACTGCCGGATTGCCCGCCGACGCTGCGGCGCGTACGGCGTCGGACACGGCCTGCTGACTGCGGGTGGTGAGGTCCATGAAGGGTGCACTCCACTTCGAGATCAGTGATCACTACTTTGCTGTTGCAAAGCCGAGCGAAGTTGAGTGTATTCCGCTCAACGTGGGCACGAGCCGTTCATCAGAAGGGGCTGGCGACGCTTATCCGATGGCTAGGTTGCGCCGCGGCTCCTCCCAGGCACTGTTCCTACCGTCTCAGGTATGAGCCCACACGGTATGACCCCAGACAACGACTACCCCGACCACCTCGTCCAGGCCGGTACCGGTGGCAGCTCCCGCCGCGCACTGCTGCACCGCGCCGTTACCAGGCCGGCCGGCCTCGTGCTGATCACCGGTCTGGCCGCAGGGGGCGGTTTCGCCGCAGTCACCGGTATCTCGTCTGCCTCGAACAGCGCCGCCTCGACCAGCACGTCCACCACGACGACTGCCGCCTCGACCGCTGCTCCCACGACAACGCCCAGCGCACCGGCTGGGCCCGGCGGACGCGGTGGGTTCGGCAGACACGGCGGGTTCGGCGGACCTGGTGGGTTCGGCGGTTTCGGCGGTTTCGGACGCGGCGGTGGCGGACAGGGAACGGTCACCGCGATCAGCGGCAGCACGTTGACGCTGCGCACGGAGAACGGCACCGAGACGGTCAAGACGACATCGGCAACGAAGTACGCCAAGGAGCGCCAGAGCATCACCTTCGCCCAGATCAAGGTCGGCGACGTCGTCCGCATCGCGGCGCCCCGTCCGACCACTGCCACCGCCGTGCCCGGAACCGGCACGGTCACCGCCATCGGAGTCGACGTGGTTCTGCCCACGCTGGGCGGGCGCGTTACAGCGGTGGCCGCCGGCAAGTACACCGTTGTCGGCCGCTCCGGTGCGCTGCTCACGATCAACGTCAGCAGCTCGACCAAGTATTACGACGGCACGACGAAGTCGACCGCGGCCGCGGTGAAGGTCGGCAGTCGCATCGTCGCCGAGGGTGCGCAGGACACGCTCACCCATCTGAAAGCAGACACCGTCACCGTGCTCCCGAAGCTTGTTGCCGGAGCCGGCAAGCACGGCCCCGGCGGCTGGGGCCCATGGGGCCCAGGGATGCCAAGCGCGACGCGCTGACGATCCCCTCCCCGGGTTGAAGACCCGTCGCGACGTGCGGACGACCGCGAACGGTCCAGCCACTAAGCAGTGACGATGCCGAACCGGCGCGCCCACACCTGGTGGGCGCGCCGCTTTCGCGTCAGTTGTACGGAACGAGCAGTGCCGGGGTACGCTTTGCGCACGGGGTCGTTGAACGTGCAGCAATGAACGTGCGAGGCCGATCCCACGAGCCGGTGCATCGTTGTGGCTAGCACGGCGCAGGAGCATCCATGTTCGGGCAGTCCAGCACAGCCCCCCCTCGCCCCCGCAGACCGCGCCTTCGCGCCAGTGCTGCAGCAGCCGCGCTGGTCGGGGTGGTTATCCCGGTACTGGGCGTCACTACGTCCGCGCATGCAGACGCTGCCTGCACGCCGTCTACGGTGACGTGTCCGTCCGCGATCTATTTCGGTGCCTCGGTTCCCGGCATGCCCCGCAACCTTGTCGGTCTGAAAGCGCTCGGCACCGCCGTGGGTAGGCAGCCCACAGTGGGCAACTACTTCGCCGCGTTCGGCGATCAGCTCGACGTCGCCGGAATGGCGACCCTCGCGGCGAACAAGCGGTTGCCGATGGTGACGTGGTCACCGGACGTGAAAGGCAACCTCGGACTGAACCCCTATCCGCTGGCCTCGATCGCGAACGGCACGTTCGACACCTATCTGACCCGTCAAGGACGGGCGTTGGCGACGGTGCCGGGCAAGGTGGTGGTGCGCTTCGCGCACGAGATGAACGGCAACTGGTTCCCGTGGGGACGAGGCGTCAACGGCAACACCGACGCCCAGTACGTCGCGGCGTATCAGCACGTGCACGCCGTTCTTGCCGCCGCGGGTGCAACCAACATCATCTGGGCGTGGTCACCCGCGGTCGTCGCGACCCCGACTGCGCTGGACACGCTGTATCCGGGCTCGAACTACGTCGACTGGGTGGCGCCCGATCTGTACCTGGACCACCCCACAGACACCGTGGGCGCGGTGTGGCCCGCTGCCCAAGCCGAGCTGGACCGGATCGCCGGCGACAAGCCGATCTTCATCGCCGAAACCGGGGTGACGCCCGGCCCCAACCGGGCCGCGCAGATCACCGATCTGTTCAGCGGGCTGCTGCGCACGCCCCGGCTCGTCGGCATCTCGTGGTTCGACGAGCCCGGCCGTTACGACTGGCGCGTCGACGACGACTCCGCAGCGCTGAACGCAATGGCGGCTCAGCTTGCCAACCCATGGTTCACCCAGCCCGGTGCAACGGGCATCCGCCTGCTTCCGCCGCTGTCGCAGGCGCTGCCGGTAGTCACCGGCTCCGCGGCGGTGGACGGATCACTGACCGCCACACCGGGAGCGTTCCGCTCACTCAAGTCCGCAGGTGGCACTGCCACGGTGAGCGGCCACTGGTACCGCTGCCCTGATGCCGCCTCCACTACCGACTGCGTGGCGATTCCTGCCGCCGCCGACACCACCTACACCCCGGTAGCCGCGGACTGGACCAAGTACCTGCGCTATCGCAGCCGCGCGGTCAACTCGGTGGCAGCGGTGAACTCATGGTCAGCTGCAGCCGGCAGCGTCATGGCCACTCCCGCGACTCCTGCCGCGCCTGCGATCGTTGCGAGCAACACCGGGCTGACGATGACCTTTCCACCGGTGCCTTTCGGCGCTACGCACTGGTTGATCACGCGCGACAACGTCAATTACGTGCCCGTTCCGGTTGGCACCGCTACCTACCCGTTGACCGGCCTGACCGCCGGTCAGCAGTATCAGATCACGCTGCGTGCCGCTGACATCACGCCCGCTGTCACCCTTGCCTCGCCACCGGTCAGCCTTACCGCCTCACCCCTGAAAGGGCCGTCGACGCCCTACGTCGTCATCACCGGCAGCACCGCGCTGTTCCAGCTGCCGCGCATCGTGCCGGCAGGTACGCAGGCGTGGCTGCTGACCGTCGACGGGCAGACGATGACGGTGCCGACGTCGGTGACGAACTTCAGCGTGGCCAACTTGACACCCGGTGACCTGCACAGCTGGAGCTTCGCGCCGGTATCCGGAACCGGCGGACCTGCCGCTTCAAGCGGCTGGGGTGCGATCGGTGCCGCCTCGTCGTCATCGTTCACGACGGTGGCAACGCCGGCGCTGCCCACGATCACGCCGGTGAGCACCGGCGCGGTGTTCACGTTTCCGGCATTACCGGCCGGAGCGACGGGATGGCTGCTGACCGTAGGAGCCAAGGCCTACCCGGTGACGACCGACCCCTACATCCCGGCCGTCGGCTTCCCCAGCACCTATCCGGCGTCGTGGACACTGCGCGCGGTCAATTCAGGCGCGCGCTCCGACGCGTTGACGGGCCGCTTCGTAGCCGGATGATCGCCGCCCTACAGCGCAGGCTCGACCTCTCGCCGACGGCCATGATTTACGCTGGTGAACGGCACTGCGCAACCAGCGGTCGAGGGGTCGGTTCATGGCTGTGGCGGGGCCGCGCACGGTGGGCGTCGAAGAGGAACTGCTGCTGCTGGCACCGGACAGCGCGCGGATCGTCGGCGTCGCGCAGCTGATCTGTACCGAGGCCATCCCTGGCGTCGTCAACGAGCTGAAGGCCGACCAGATCGAGCTCGTGTCCGCGGTGCACACCGACCTGGCGGAGCTCTCCGCGGATCTGCTGGCCCGTCGCAGGGTCGCCACGGCCGCCGCCCTGCGCCACGGCGCGCGACTGGTGGGGGTCGGCACACACCTGCTCGACGAGCGGCCGACGCCCTACCCCGGCGAACGCTACGACCGGATCGGGCATACGTTCGGGCTGCTCGCGCGCGACCAACTCACCTGCGGTGTGCACGTGCATGTCGGCATAGCCAACCGGGTGGAGGGAATAGCCGTTCTCGACCGCATCCGTGCCTGGCTGCCGGTATTGCGCGCCATCAGCGCCAACTCGCCGTTCGCGCACGGCGTCGACAGCGGGCACGCGAGCTGGCGCAGCATAATTCTCAGTCAGCTGCCCAACTCCGGCCCAGCACCGCTGTGGCACACCACCTCGGGCTACGACGCCGCGATCCGCGGGCTCATCGACACCGGCGTCGCCTTCGACGCCGGAATGTTTTACTACGACGCCCGGCTCTCGGCGCGGTTTCCGACCGTGGAGATCCGAGTGGGCGATGTCGGCGCCGGCATCGGCACGTCGGTGCTGTCGGCCGCGCTGTGCCGGGCGTTGGTGTCGTGGGCGGTTGCCGACTGGTCGCGCGGCAACCGGGTGGCGGCGGTATCGGACGTGCTGATGAGTGCGGCAAGCTGGCACGCCGCACGCTACGGATTGACCGCCGACCTGCTCGATCCGCGCACCCGGTGCACGACCCTCGCACCGGCCACCGAGGTGGTGCGCGCTCTGCTTAACCTCGTGGCCGAATCGCTGGCTGACACGGGCGACACGAACCTGGTCAGCGTATTGGTCGAGTCGTTCCTACGCGGTGAGGTGGGCGCTCCGGCACAGCGCTCGGCATTCGCGTCCACGCAGTCTTTGGACGCGGTGGCCGACGAGCTGGCAGCACAGGTCTGTCAAGCGCCCATCGTTGCCGTGGCATAGCTGACGGGCGTCGTCGCGGTACTTCGCGGTGTCATACCCGCGCGCGATTCGGGCGCCACACCATCAACGCCGTCGACGGCCGCGCGGGCATCGCCGCCAGGTCGGCATAGCAGCGACGGACCTCGTCGGCGAGTTCGGCAACGCGGTGTTGCAACGCGTCCACCTGCGACTCGAGCTCGATGATCCGTTTGATGCCGGCCAGGTTGACGCCCTCGTCCTGGGACAGGCGCTGGACTTCGCGAAGCAGAGCGACGTCGCGAGCCGAATAGCGGCGCGCGCCGCCGCCCGTGCGTCCTGGCGTCACCAAGCCGAGCCGGTCGTACTGGCGCAACGTCTGCGCGTGCATCCCGGCCAGCTGAGCCGCCACCGAAATCACGAACACGGGTGCGTCGTCGGCAGGAAATGCGTAATCGACCATCGTCAGCTCACCTTTGCAGCCAAGGCGGCGGTGATGTCAGGGCGTGGGTCGTCGAGCTGTGCTGCGGCGAAGACGTCCAACGCGGCCTTGGCCTCGGCGGACAACCGGGCCGGAACGGCGACGGCGATAGTGACGAGCAGATCGCCGACGCTGCCGCCGCGTTTGGCTGCACCGCGTCCGCGCACCCGCATGGTGCGTCCGCTGGGCGTGCCCGGTGCGACTTTGAGCAACACCGAGCCGTCCGGGGTCGGAACCCGGAGGTCCGTACCGAGGGCAGCTTCGACGAAGCTGATCGGCACGGTGATGGTGAGGTCGTCACCGCTACGGCCGAACAACTTGTCGGCCTTGACGTGGACGACGACGTTCAGGTCGCCGGCCGGTCCGCCGCGAGCACCCGGTGCGCCTTTGCCGGCGATGCGGAGCTTTGCGCCGTCCTTGACGCCCGCCGGCACCCGAACGGTGATCGTGCGCGTCTGGGTAGTGGCACCGGTGCCGGCGCAGGTGGGACACGGGTCGTCGATGACCTGTCCGCTGCCCTGGCACTGCCGGCACGGTTCGCTGAAGCCGAACGCGCCCTGGTTGGAGCTGATGAAGCCGGTACCCGAACAGGCCGGGCATTGGTGCGGTGCGGTGCCGGGTTTCGCGCCCGAACCGTGACAGGTCTGGCAGGTGGCCGGCCCGGACAGCTGTACTGATACCTGCGCGCCGCTGATGGCCTCGTCGAAGGACAGCGTCAGCTCGGCCTCGGCGTCGCGCCCGCGTGCGGGACCCTGCGGTGAGCGGGTGGTGCGCCGGGCGGCGCCGGTCTGGCTGAACAGCCCGCCCAGTAGGTCATCGAAGTTGGTCTGGCTGCCCTGTCCGGCCTGGGCGAAGAGATCGGACATGTCAAAAGTCGTGCCGCCCGCACGAGGGGCACCACCGGAGTTCGGCGGCGGATACCCGCCGCCGAACCCACCGCGGTAGGCGCCGCCTGCGAACAGGGCGCGCGCCTCGTCGTACTCCTTGCGCTTGGCGTCGTCGCTCAGGACGTCGTAAGCCTCGGACACGTCCTTGAAGCGTTGTTCGGCCTGCGCATTGCCCGGGTTCTTGTCCGGGTGGAACTTCTGCGCCAGCTTGCGGTAGCTCTTTTTGATGTCGGCCGCCGAAGCGCCCTTGGCGACGCCCAGTTCCTTGTAGAAATCTTTTTCGATCCAGTCCTTGGTGCTCACTGCGGCGCCGCCCTCCCTTCGGTCAGTTCTCGGTTACGTTCTCGTCGGTCGCGGCAAGCGGAGTTGCAGGAGCCGTAGCGGGGGCCGTCACGGCGACCATGGCGGGACGCAACAACCGCTCACCCAGCCGATAACCGCGCCGCATCACCGTCGTTGCCGTCGGGCTGGTGACGTCGTCGGACTCCTCATGCTGCACGGCCTCGTGCAGCACGGGATCAAACCCGTCGCCGGGCTCGCCGAACGGTTCGAGGCCCAACTTGCTGAGGGCCTCGATCACCTTGTCGGCCACCGCCTTGAACGCGCCGGTCAAATCGCCGTGTGCACCCGCGCGCTCGATGTCGTCGAGCACCGGCAGGAACGCCTCGACAACCCGACCGGTGGCAAGTTCGCCCACGCTGACGCGGTCGCGGTCCACCCGCTTGCGATAGTTGGCGTACTCGGCCGTCAGCCGCTGTAGGTCCGCAGTCCGCTCGTCGAGCTGGGTTTGCAGGTCCAGCAGCTGGACCTGGACATCGACGTCGCTCTGGCTCATCGCACTTCCTGCCGATTGCTGTGCTGCCTGCTCTGCCGACGCTGGAGAAGAGGGCGTCGACGGACCGGTTGCTGGAATGCTCGGGGCGGGAGCCGCACCGCCCGAGGCCGGTTCGGCGTCGGGTTGGCGCGGATTGCCCTGCGCGTCGAACTTGCGCTTGTCGCGGATCACGACCGGCGGCGGCTCCTCCTCGAAGCCGCGCCGGTCCCGATCTGGGCTCATTTCGTCTCGCCCTCGTCGACGACCTCGGCGTCCACGACGTTGTCGTCGGCGCCCGGCCCGGACTCAGCACCCGGAGCCGACTCGTCGGCCGGACCGGCCTGCTGTGCGGCGTTGGCTGCCTCGTACATCGCCGAACCGGCCTCCTGCGAGACCTGAGACAGCTTCTCCTGCGCGGACTTGATGGCCTCCAGATCGCTTCCACCCATCGCCGCCTGCAGTGACGCCAGAGCACCCTGTACCTCGTCGCGCTTGTCCTCGGGCAGCTTGTCGCCGCTCTCGGACAGGAACTTCTGCGTCTGGTACTGCAGCGACTCGGCGGTGTTGCGGACCTCTGCCTCTTCCTTGCGCTTGCGGTCCTCCTCGGCGTGGGATTCGGCCTCGGCCATCATCCGGTCGATCTCGTCCTTGCTCAGGCCTGAGCCGCCGGTGATCGTCATGCCCTGTTCCTTCTGGGTGGCCAGGTCCTTGGCCGAAACGTGCACGATGCCGTTTGCATCGATGTCGAAGGTGACCTCGACCTGCGGTACGCCTCGCGGGGCCGGTGCGATGCCGGTCAGCTCGAACATGCCCAGCTTTTTGTTGTAGGACGCGATCTCGCGCTCGCCCTGATAGACCTGGATCTGCACCGAGGGCTGGTTGTCGTCAGCCGTGGTGAAGATCTCCGAGCGCTTCGTCGGGATAGTGGTGTTGCGCTCGATCAGACGGGTCATGATGCCGCCCTTGGTCTCGATGCCCAGGCTCAATGGGGTGACGTCGAGCAGCAGGACGTCCTTGACCTCGCCCTTGAGAACGCCGGCCTGGAGTGCCGCGCCGACGGCGACGACCTCGTCAGGGTTGACGCCCTTGTTCGGCTCGCGACCGCCGGTGAGCTCCCGCACGGTGTCGGCCACTGCCGGCATCCGGGTCGAGCCACCGACGAGAACGACGTGGTCGATCTTGTCGACGGTGACGCCGCCGTCCTTGATGACGTTGCGGAACGGGGTCTTGGTGCGCTCGAGCAGATCCGCAGTGATCTTCTGGAACTCCGAGCGGGTCAGCGTCTCGTCCAGGAACAGCGGGTTCTTGTCCGAATCGACGGTGATGTAGGGCAGGTTGATCGACGTCTGCTGGCCCGAGCTCAGCTCGATCTTCGCCTTCTCTGCACCCTCGCGCAGGCGCTGCATGGCCATCTTGTCCTTGGTGAGGTCAATGCCGTGCGCGGACTTGAACTTGTTGACCAGCCAGTCGACGACGCGCTGGTCCCAGTCGTCGCCACCGAGGTGGTTGTCACCGCTGGTGGCCTTGACCTCGATGACTCCGTCACCGATCTCGAGCAGCGACACGTCGAACGTGCCGCCGCCGAGGTCGAACACCAGGATCGTCTGCTCTTTGTCGCCCTTGTCCAACCCGTACGCGAGCGCGGCAGCGGTGGGCTCGTTGATGATCCGCAGCACGTTGAGTCCGGCAATCTGGCCGGCCTCCTGCGTGGCCTGGCGTTGGGCGTCGTTGAAGTATGCCGGCACCGTGATGACGGCGTCGGAGATCGGCTCACCGAGGTAGGACTCGGCGTCGCGCTTGAGCTTCTGCAGCACGCGCGCGCTGATCTCCTGGGGGGTGTAGGGCTTGCCATCGATGTCGACAGACCAGTTCTCGCCCATGTGGCGCTTCACCGAACGGATCGTGCGATCGACGTTGGTGACGGCCTGGCGCTTGGCGACCTCGCCGACGAGCACCTCACCGTTCTTGGCGAAGGCGACTACCGACGGAGTGGTGCGCGCACCCTCACTGTTGGCGATGACCTCAGGCTCGCCACCGGTGAGGACGGCGACGACAGAGTTTGTGGTTCCGAGGTCGATTCCGACCGCTCGTGCCATGGTTACAGCTCCTCTCCACCTCGA
>CAXSBR010000009.1:0-84852 GCA_964236495.1 uncultured Jatrophihabitantaceae bacterium | reverse complement strand
TTCCGAGGTCGATTCCGACCGCTCGTGCCATGGTTACAGCTCCTCTCCACCTCGACGCCGAGGTGGCTTGACGTTACTAGCTTGCCTCTCCTACCAGCATGCTCCTTGCTGGAGCATCTGTCAGTAGAACTGAGTCCATTCCGCTCAAGTTCCCGCGCCCACGGTGACCCCGGTCACCGTCGCCCGACTCGTGCGCCTAGGGGCTGCGGCGCCCGGCCTCACGGTCAGGCGGTGGAGCCGGTGGCGCTGAGCCGCGCCCGACCGGCTTCTAATCGTGCGATCGGCACCCGGAACGGCGAGCAGGAGACGTAGTTCAAGCCGACCTTGTCGAAGAAGTGCACCGACTCCGGGTCGCCGCCGTGCTCACCGCACACGCCGACCTTCAGGTCCCCACGCACCGATCGACCCTTGGTGACGCCTATGCGCACCAGCTCTCCCACGCCGTCGACGTCGATGGACTCGAAGGGCGACACACCGAAGATGCCTCGCTCCAGATAGTCGGAGAAGAAGGCGCCCTCGACGTCGTCGCGGGAGAAGCCCCACGTGGTTTGAGTCAGATCGTTGGTGCCGAAGGAGAAGAACTCGGCCGGCTCGGCGATCTGGTCGGCCGTGAGAGCGGCGCGGGGTAGCTCGATCATCGTGCCGATCAGGAACTCAAGGTGCACACCGGTCTCGGCGCGCACGTCGCGCGCGACGGCGATGATGTCCTGCTTGACGGTCTCGAACTCCTGCACAGCGCCCACCAGCGGCACCATGATCTCCACTCGCGGCACGCCACCGGCCTTGATCCGCAGCGCCGCCGCCTCCAGAATCGCGCGCGACTGCATGGCGAACAGTCCGGGCACCACCACGCCCAGACGGACACCGCGCAGGCCCAGCATTGGGTTCTCCTCGTGCAGCCGCGACACCGCCTGCAGCAGGCGCAGATCGTTCTCGCGTGGTTCACCGCGCGACTCCGCAACCGCCACCCGCACCGAGAGGTCGGTGAGGTTGGGCAGGAACTCGTGCAGCGGAGGATCGAGCAGCCGGATGGTGACGGGCAGGCCGTCCATGGCCTCGAACAGCTCGACGAAGTCCTCGCGCTGCAGCGGAAGCAGGCTGTCCAGTTGTTTCTCGCGCTCGTCGTCGGTGTCGGCGAGGATCAGGGCCTCCACCAGCGCGCGCCGATCACCCAGAAACATGTGCTCGGTGCGGCACAGCCCGATGCCCTGGGCGCCGAACCGGCGGGCACGCTCGGCGTCCGGACCGTTGTCGGCATTGGCGCGCACTGCCATTCGCCGAATTCCGTCGGCGTGCGCCATCAGCCGCTGCACCGCCAGCACCAGCTCGTCACCGGCGGCGGTCTCGTCGCCCTCGAAGTAGCGCACCACCGGCGAATCAACCACCGGACGTTCGCCGAGGAACACCTCACCAGAGGTGCCGTCGATCGAAATGACGTCGCCCTCGACCACCGTCACTCCGCCCGGCGCGCGAAAGCTGCGGCCCTTCGTGTCGACGTCCAGGCCCTCGACGCCGCAGACGCACGTCTTGCCCATGCCGCGCGCGACGACGGCTGCGTGGGAAGTCTTGCCGCCGCGGCTGGTGAGAATGCCCTGGGCAGCGATCATGCCGTCGAGGTCGTCGGGATTGGTCTCCCGGCGAACCAGAATGACCTTCTCCCCCGACCGTGACCACTTGATCGCGGTGTAGGAGTCGAAGACGACCTTGCCCACCGCCGCGCCGGGCGAGGCGGCGAGCCCCGTAACCACCGGCTTCTCCGACGTCGTCTCGAAGCGCGGAAACATCAGCTGCGCCAGCTGGGCACCGGTGACCCGTTGCACCGCCTCGTCCAGGTCGATCAGACCTTGGTCCACCAGCTGGGTCGCGATCCGGAACGCGGCCGCGGCGGTGCGCTTGCCGACCCGAGTTTGCAGCATCCACAGCTTGCCGCGCTCGATGGTGAACTCGATGTCGCACAGGTCGCGGTAGTGCCCCTCCAGAGTCGCCATGATGTCGATCAGCTCGTGGTAGGACTTGGCGTCCAGCGCTTCCAGCTCGGGCAGCAGCATCGTGTTGCGCACGCCCGCCACGACGTCCTCGCCTTGGGCATTTTGCAGATAGTCACCGTAAATTCCTTGCGCACCGGTGGCGGGATCGCGGGTGAACGCGACGCCGGTGCCCGACTTCATGTCCAGGTTGCCGAACACCATCGTGCAGATGTTGACCGCGGTGCCCAGATCGGAAGGAATGCGTTCCTGACGGCGGTAAAGGATGGCCCGTGCGGAGTTCCAGGACTCCCACACCGCGCGCACCGCCAGATCGAGCTGCTCGCGCGGATCCTGTGGAAACTCTTGGCCGGCATGCTCGAGAACGACCCGCTTGAAGGCTTCCACCAGGCTGCGCAGTTGTGCCGCATCCAGATCTAAGTCGTTCGTGGTACCCAGGCTGTGCTTGGCTGCGTCCAGGATCTCCTCGAAGTGGGCGCCGTCGATGCCCAGGACCGTCTTGCCGAACATCTGGATCAGTCGACGGTAGGAGTCGAAGGCGAACCGTTCGTTGTCCGCCTGTGCGGCCAGACCCCGCACGGACGCGTCGTTCAGCCCAATGTTGAGGACCGTGTCCATCATTCCCGGCATGGAGAACTTTGCCCCGGAGCGCACCGAGACCAGCAGCGGGTCGTCGGACTGCCCCAGTCGCTTGCCCATCGTCTTTTCCAGGGCGGCCAGGTGCGCGTCGATCTCGGCCGACAGCTCGGGTGGTTGGCGGCCGTTCAGCAAATACGTACGGCAGGCCTCGGTGGAGATGGTGAACCCCGGCGGCACCGGCAAGCCGAGGTTCGTCATCTCGGCCAGGTTCGCGCCCTTGCCGCCCAGCAGGTCCTTGAGGTCCTTGTTGCCCTCGGAGAAGTCGTACACGAGCTTGGCCACGGCCACCGCCTCCACACTGTGTCGACCCCGCGAGCGGCGCATCGGCGGCGATCGCGGCGCACTGCCGTCCCGGCGGGGGTGTGGCTGGAGATTAACTGCGTGCAAGCGTTTACCGGCGGCTCGGTGTAGGTCAGATCTCACTGTGACGGCCGTCATTGACACCCAGTAACGACGACAGCGGCCAATCCGCAGACACCCGCGAATCAGCCGCTGTGAAGCCGCTGCTGTTCAGTTGAATTGACGCATCGAGCGGGCCAAGTAGACGCTGGACAACACGCCCAGGCGCTTGTCAGAGGAACGTTACGGCGACGACCGGCGACGAACCAGCACGACCAGACCTAGGAGCGCCGCAGCGGCCGCCGCGATCTGCTTGCTGAACGGCTTGGCCTTCTGTACGGCCTTGTCGACGTAGGGCGCCGCAGCGGTGCCGGCCCTGTCGAGTGCGTTGCGCACCGGCACCGGCGCCGACTGCTTGGCCGTCGTCACCCTGCCGTAAACCGTGCTGCGGACGTCGGTGACCTTGTGCGTGGCCTGGGTTCGCGCGTCGGTGACCTTCTGCGACGCCTGCGCGCGCACGTCGGCGACCTTGGACCGTGCCTGCGCCTTGACGTCGAGCTTTGCTGTCAGCGCATCGACGGTCTCGGCCAGCTCGAGACGAGTCTGGTCGATCTCGGCGCGAAGTTCATCGGGCGTGGGGCTGGTGGAGTCGGTCATCGCTTGGCGCTCTCTCTCACTGTGGCTACGTCTCGCTTCACGCCGGCAACGGCTTCTTGGGGAACCGGCGAACCGACCTGAGCGACTTCTTTCTTGCCTACCAACGCGAGGACACCGGCCAGCACCAGCAGCACGACACCGACGATCAACGCAGCCAGCCAGGCACTCATCGCGCTGGCGAGACCGAGGATGGCGCACGCGACCAAGGCCCCCACGCCGTAGAGAGCAACCACTCCCGCACCACCGAACAACCCGGCGCCGAGACCGGCTCTCTTGCCCTTCTGCGCCAATTCGGCCTGGCCCAGGCGCATCTCGTCACGCACCAGCGTCGTGAGCTGGGTGGACAGCCGCGAGACGAGCTCGCCGGCCGACGCAGAGTCAGATGAGTCGCTGGTGCCGGCGGAACCGGTCGGAGTTGCGTTGATCGATGTCGACGATGTGCTCATGTCAGTGGCTCCTTTCCTGTTCGCGAATATTCGATGCTCGAACTACCGGCCAGGACTAGTGCGTTTCCCGCACGGCGGTCGCCTCAGCCTGTTGAGCAGCGTTGCGACCTGGCAATACTGCTACTTGGAGTCAATGGTTTTCTTGTTCTCCAGCGCTGTGGCTTTCTTCTGTGCATCGGCGTCGAGCTTCTTTGTGTCGCGCGGTTCAGCGAATGGTGCGTCCTCGGGCTTGCCCGCCTCGACGGCGCGAGTGTGCTGCATCTCGGCGTTGAATTCAGCACCGACCAGGATGGCGACGTTGGTGATCCATAGCCATACCAGGAAGATGATCACGCTGGCGAGCGAGCCGTAGGTCTTGTTGTAGGAGCCGAACTGGCTCACATAGAACGCGAATGCGGCGGACGCGATTAGCCAGATCAGAACACCGAGCAGGCCGCCGGGGCTGATCCACTTGAAGCCCGGCTGCTTGGCGTTGGGTGCCGCGTAGTACAGAATCGCTAGCATCAAGCCGACCAGGATGATCAGCACCGGCCACTTGGCGATGTTCCATACTGTGACAGCGGTGCTGCCCAGCCCGATCGTGCTGCCCACCGATTTGGCGATGCTGCCGCTGAGCACGACGATGGCAACGCTGATTACGGTGAAGATGACGAGCACGATCGTGACGGCGAGGCGGATCGGCAACGTCTTGTAGATAGGACGTCCTTCGCCCACCTCGTAAATGGCGTTGGATGCGCGCATGAATGCGGCAATGTAGCTCGACGCCGAATACAACGCCAAAACAATGCCGATGATGCCGGCGATGCTGGCCGCGCCCGCCTTGCCCTGGGTGTTCGTGATCAACGTCTTGAGCACGCTGGTGACACCGCCGGGTGCAAGCTTGCCGACGTTGTCCAGCAACTTGGTGGTGGTGCCCTTGGGCAGGAAACCGAGAATCGAGACCAGCACGAGCAAGCCCGGCGCCAGCGCCATCACCGCGCGATAGGTGAGCGCGGCCGCCCAGTCGGAGATGTTGTCGTTGCTGAACTCTTTGAACGTCCGTTTGAGGACGCTGATCCACGACTCCTTCTTCATCTGCGTGGGAGTAGCCGCAGTGCTACCGTCGTTTCCGTTCGAAGGCATAACATATCCAACCGTTGCGACAATGGGCCGCGTGCCCGACCAGAACTCAACGTAACAGGTTGTTCTGGCTCGGTGGCGACGGTTGTGTTACATCGCCATTTAGCGACGGCTGACACTGGTGCACGCCCAAGGCGGCTCGGTACGGTTCCGGGTATGCAAGTACACCTTCGCCACAATCCATCGTTCACCATCGCCCGGTGCCTGCTGTCCCCCGGCGAGCCGGTTCGGGTGGAGGGCGGGGCGATGCTCGCCAACTCCGCCGGCGTGACGCTCCAGGCGCAGGCTCAGGGCGGCATTATGGCCGGGCTCAAGCGCAGCGTGTTGTCGGGCGGCTCATTCTTCGTGACGACCTACACCGCTCCGGCGCAGGGCGGCTGGGTGGACGTCGCGGGAGTACTGCCCGGAGACACGGTATCGCTGAACATCACGCCTGACCGGCCGTTTTTCCTCAACCGCGGCAACTGGATCGCCAACGCGGCCGGAGTACAGGTGGACAGCCAGTGGGGCGGCATGGCCAACCTGTTCGGCGGCGAAGGTGGCTTCGGCTATCGCGCCAGCGGGCAGGGGCAGGCGATCTGCAGCGTCTACGGCGCGGTCGACTACTTCGACTTGGAGCAGGGCGAGGTCGTGACTATCGACACCGGGCACGTGGTCGCCTACGACCTGCAGATCCAGTTCCGCATGCGCCGGGCTGTAGAGGGCCGATCCATCCAGTCGATGAAGTCCGGCGAGGGCTGGGTGTTCGACTTCGTCGGTCCTGGGCGGGTGCTGCTGCAGTCGCGCAACCCCGAGGCGTTTGCGCAGTGGGCCGCATCGTTGGCTCCGGGCGAGACGCCGCGCAACGGCATCCAGGGCCTCGGTGGCATTGCCGGTGGCTTGCTCGGGCGCTGACCTTGTACCGCAGACCTTGCTCGGGCGCTGACCTTGCTGTACCGCAGACCTTGCTCGGGCGCTGACTGCCGAGCTGTTCACGCGCTGGCGTCGCGACGGCCGCCGCCCAGATTCCCGCACGAGCTGGAGCTGACTGCGCCGATTGCGGTGGCCAGTTCCGCCTCCACCTCGACGGTGCGGTGACGCCCTGCTCGCACCACGGTGCGCCCGTCGACGATGACGGTGTCGACGTCGGCGGCTGACGCGGTCAGCAGCAGCTGCTCGGGCTCGGCGCCGGCGGTGCGGAGCGAGTCGGCGCGAACCGCTACCAGGTCCGCGCGCGCCCCGGGCTCGATTCGGCCGGCGTCGGGCCAGCCGAGTGCGCGGTGGCCGTGCTCGGTGAGCATCGCAACCAACTGCGCGGGGGTGAAGCGCCCGCGGCGGTGGCTGGTCAGCCGCTCGTTCATCTCCAGTGCGCGCGCCTCCTCCAGCAGATCTACCACCACGTTCGAATCGCTACCCAGGGTGAGGGTGGCGCCGGCATCGGCGAGGTCGCGCGCGGGGCCGATACCGTCGGCCAGGTCGCGCTCGGTGGTCGGGCACATGCTCACTGTCACGCCCACCGCGCCCAGCCGGGCGATGTCGGCGGAGTCCACGTGCGTTGCGTGCACCACGGTTGTGGCCGGACTCAGCACGCCGAGTTCGTCCAGCAAGCGGGTCGGGGACAGACCGTAGGCGCGTTCGCAGGCGACGTTCTCCTGGATCTGCTCGGACAGGTGGACGTGCAGCGGCCGGGTCCCGACCTCGTGCATCATCGCGGCAATGTCACCGGCGGCGACGGCGCGCACGGAGTGGATCGCCGCGCCGATACGGGCGTCGCTACGGTCCTCGAGCAGGTGCATGCGCTGCGCCCATCGTTGCACCGACCCGTCGCTGAACCGGCGCTGGGCGCGCTCCAGCGGAAGCGGACCGTGCGGGCCAAGGCCGCCGGCCAGGTAGCAGGTGTCGAGCAGGGTGATCCGGATTCCGGCGGCCCGAGCCGCGTCCAGGAGCGCGGTGCCCATCGCGTTGGGATCGGTATAGGGCCTGCTGGCGGGCTTGGCAGCGGGCTCGGCGTCGGGGCGATGGTGGACGTAATGGAACTCCCCGACCGTGGTGATGCCGCTGGCCGCCATTTCGGCAAACACCGCCCGCGCGAGTGCGTAGTAAGTGTCGGGATTCAGCCGGGACGCCAGGGCGAACATCTGCTCGCGCCAGCCCCAGAACGTCTCGCCGCCATTCGGATCGGTGCGTCCGCGCAGCGCCCGATGGAACGCGTGGCTGTGGGTGTTCGCCATTCCGGGCAGGACGACACCGGGCAGCACCTCGTCGCCGTTGCCCGGCTCGACGCCCGTCTGCACGGTGGTGAACCGGCCGTTCTCGATCACCATCCGCACGTTCTCTGTCAGACCGGTCGGCAGCCAGGCGTGCCGAGCGAAGATCCCTGCAAGCTGCTGACGAGTGCAGTGTTCGCCACCGTGAAGGTGGCCAACACTGCACTCGTCGGCGGAGTCTTGGCCCGCGGCGGCGTAGTTCACGATGGCTCGCGTATCGGCACCCGTATGCCATGCTCTGCGGCCACCTCGTCGGCACGGTCGTAGCCGGCGTCGACGTGGCGGAGCACGCCCATGCCGGGATCGTTGGTGAGCACCCGCTCCAGCTTCTGGGCAGCCAGCTCGGTGCCGTCGGCCACGCAGACCTGCCCGGCATGCAGCGAGCGGCCCATGCCCACGCCGCCGCCCTGATGGATCGACACCCACGAGGCGCCGCTGGCGGTGTTGACCAGCGCGTTGAGCAGCGGCCAGTCAGCGATTGCGTCCGAGCCGTCGGCCATCGCTTCGGTCTCGCGGTACGGAGAGGCCACCGAGCCCGCGTCCAGATGGTCGCGGCCGATGACGATCGGTGCGCTCACCTCCCCGCGGGCGACCATGTCGTTGAATTTCACCCCGGCCCGGTCCCGCTCGCCATAGCCCAGCCAGCAGATCCTCGCCGGCAGTCCTTGGAAGGCCACCCGGTCCTGGGCGGCACGGATCCAGCGGTGCAGATGGTCGTTGTCCGGGAACAGGTCGAGCACCGCCTCGTCGGTGGCATGGATGTCGGCCGGATCGCCCGACAGCGCGACCCAGCGGAACGGCCCCTTGCCCTCGGCGAACAGCGGCCGGATGTAGGCCGGAACGAAGCCCGGGAAGGCGAAGGCGCGCTCGTAGCCGCCCTGGCGCGCTTCGTCGCGGATCGAGTTGCCGTAGTCGAACACTTCAGCGCCGGCGTCGAGGAACCCGACCATCGCCTCGACGTGTGTGGCCATCGATGCCTGGGCCCGCTTGGTGAACTCCTCGGGCTTGGCGGCGGCGTAATCGTCCCAGTCGTCGGGATCGATGCCCTCGGGAAGGTAGGACAGTGGATCGTGCGCCGACGTCTGGTCGGTGACGATGTCGACGTCGACGCCGCGGCGCAGCAATTCGGGCAGGACGGTGGCGCAGTTGCCGACCAGGCCGACGCTCAGCGCGCGGCTGTCCCGCTTGGCCTGTTCGCAGCGGCGCACCGCGTCGTCGAGGTCGTCGGCCACCTCGTCGAGGTAGCGGTGCTCGACGCGTCGGCGCAACCGCCAACCGTGCACGTCGATCACCAGGCAGACGCCGCCGTTGAGCGTGACCGCCAGCGGCTGGGCGCCGCCCATGCCACCGCAGCCGCCGGTGACGGTGAGGGTGCCGGTCAGAGTGCCGCCGAACTTCTTTGCCGCTACTGCGGCGAAGGTCTCGTAGGTGCCCTGAAGGATGCCCTGGGTGCCGATGTAGATCCACGAGCCGGCCGTCATCTGCCCGTACATCGTCAGACCCAGGTGCTCCAGGCGCCGGAACTCCGGCCAGTTCTGCCAGTCCCCCACCAGGTTGGAGTTCGCAATGAGCACCCGCGGCGCCCACTCGTGCGTGCGCAGCACCCCGACCGGCTTGCCGGATTGCACCAGCATGGTTTCGTCGGGCGCCAGCGTCGTCAGCGTTCGGATCATGGCGTCGTAGGCGGCCCAATTGCGCGCGGCGCGCCCGGTGCCGCCGTAGACCACCAGGTCGTCGGGACGCTCGGCTACCTCCGGATCGAGATTGTTCTGCAGCATCCGCAGCGGCGCTTCGGTCTGCCAGCTGCGTGCGGTGAGGTCACTGCCGCGGTTCGCGCGGACGGGTCGGGCACCGTGCATTGCATGCTCCTTCTCGCTCGGGAGTCGGGTTCGGGGTTCGAGTCGGCTCGGGCGGTGCGCGCGACTGGTCAGTGAAGCTCGCCGATGACGGTCTCGGCGGCGGCCACCGCTTCTCCGGTTGCGACGTAGCGGACGGCGGCGGCGATCTCCGGCGCGAGATATCGATCCGGGCCGGGCGGCTCGACGGTGCGCCGCAGCCCGGCCAGCACCGCGGCGGTGCCGGCCGCCGGCTGCAACGGTGCTCGCAGATCGAGCGCCCGCGCCGCCGTCAGCAGCTCGATGGCCAGCACCCGGCTGAGTCCGTCGACGGACCGGCGCAGTTTGCGCGCCGCGGACCAGCCCATCGACACGTGGTCCTCCTGCATCGCACTGGACGGAATCGAGTCGACGCTGGCCGGATTGGCCAGCCGCTTGAGTTCCGACACAATCGCAGCCTGGGTGTACTGGGCAATCATGTGCCCGGAATCGACGCCCGGGTCGTCGGCAAGGAAGGCGTGCAAACCACGGTTGCGCGCCACGTCGAGGAAACGGTCCGTGCGCCGCTCGGAGATCGAGGCGACGTCGGCCGCGACGATCGCGAGAAAGTCGAGCACGTACCCGATCGGCGCGCCATGGAAGTTGCCGTTGCTCTCGATCCGCCCGTCCAGGGTCACCACCGGATTGTCGATGACACTCGCGAGCTCACGGTCGGCGACCGACTCGGCGTGCGCCACAGTGTCGCGGGCGGCGCCGTGCACCTGGGGCGAGCAGCGCAGTGAGTACGCGTCCTGGACGCGGGTGCACGCATGCGGTGCGCGGTGGCTGGCCATGATCGGCGAGCCGGCGAGCAGCGCCCGCAGGTTGGCAGCACTGGCGGCCTGCCCGGGGTGCGGGCGAAGCTGTTGGAGATCTTCGGCGAACACTGCGTCGGTGCCCAGTTGCGCCTCCACGCTCATCGCCGCGGTGATGTCGGCGGTTCGCAGCAACATCTGCAGGTCCGCGCAGGCCAGCACGAGCATGCCGAGCATGCCGTCGGTGCCGTTGATCAGCGCGAGGCCTTCTTTCTCGGCCAGCACGAGCGGGTGTAGCCCGGCGGCCGACAATGCCTGGGCGGCGGGCATCAGCGTGCCGTCGACGTCGCGGACGTCGCCTTCGCCCATCGCGGCGAGTGCGCAGTGGGCCAGCGGCGCCAGATCCCCCGAGCATCCCAGCGAGCCGAATTCGTACACCACCGGGGTGATACCGGCGTTGAGCAGGGCGGCGTAGGCCTGCACCGTCGTCGGGCGGACGCCGGTTCGCCCGCTGGCCAGTGTGGACAGTCTCAGCAGGAGCAGCGCCCGCACCACTTCACGCTCGACCTCGGCACCGCTGCCGGCGGCGTGCGAGCGGATCAGGCTCCGTTGCAGCTGGGCGCGCAGCTCGGGCTCAATGCGCTTGGTCGCTAGCGCGCCGAACCCGGTGGAGACGCCGTAGTGGGGATCGTCGTCGGCGGCAGCGGCCTCGACGACGCTGCGGCTACGAACGGTCTCGGCCAGCGATTCGGCCGAGATCTCGACCTGCGCGTTGCGTCGAGCGACGGCCACGACATCCGCCATCACCAGCGCCTCGATGCCGACCGTGACGGGCGCTGGAGTCGTTGTTTGCATCTGCTGATTGCACACTGCCCGGCTTAACCATGCCAGAGCTGTGCCGCAGCAACTTGCCGGTACCGAACATCGCCGGCCTGGATGTCCTCGAGCGCGGCGCCACGGTGGCAGCTATCTCGACGATCACCGATGGGCCGCCTCGACGGCACGTGGCGACGGAGGTGTGGTGCCGTGCTTGAGGATGTATCACCTGCTGGCGGGTGGTCGAGCGCGGCTGCGTCCACCTGGCCGACGGCCACCTCTACCTCAAGTGCCCGCCCATTGAGCCAGAGCTGTGTCCGCGAAACCCAGCGCCAGCGCGGGCCGTCCGCCACAGGCTGCCCCGTCACGGCGCTGGGAAAGCGCTCACCCTCGCTATCCTGCACCGGCAACAGGTGATCTGCGGATCGAACAACGGTCCGCCGGTCGAACAACGGTCCGCCGGGCGACGGCCGTTCCTGCCAATGTCCGGGGATTGACTCCCGGTGGCGCTCACCGCGAGCAGTCGCGCCAGAGTGGCCGCCTATTCGATGGCACAAGTTCGCGCCTGTTCCGATGCGGCAAAGCAGTCGCGCAACGTACCAACGTCACCACGTACATGGCGGCGGCAAGGCGGTTGGCGAGCGAGTACGGCGACCCGGGAGGTTTCGAAAGGACGCGAAGGCAGCCTTCGCCACAACGGCCGTTCCGGCTTGGCGGGCTATCCCGTGAGCCTGCGGTTGCATTGACTTTCCGGGCGGGAGCGCCGGTCCATCGGTGAGGGAAATACACGGCCACCGTTAAGCGAAGAGATGTTATGCCATGGCGCCCGCGCAGCCACTGACCGAACTGCCGAGCCAACCATGCCGGTCGATCGCGATGTGACACACCGTGGACTTATTAGATGTCAGCATCCGCACGAATCCAAGACGCGCCCACCCAGCTCAACCACAACCATAATGTCCTTGGCCGGCGATCCGCCGACTTAGGTTGTCGACGCGTAAACCATTTCGGCGACGTCATGCTGGCTACCGCAATCTGTGGACGACTGCGCGCCAGACTTATAAACCCATGGACCGTAAACGTAGAAGTGCGTGCCACGAACGCCCTCATAGCAGTAGATTGCGACCCGTACTCTCTTGCCGGAGGGTAGGGCCTGGCAAAACGTGAGCCCACTATAATTGTTCGGTCGTCCGACCGCACAGCCCCAGGTCGTTGGCGGCTGCGTTGGCCCCGCAAATGAAGGCGCGATACCAACCACCTGGGCGGTTATTGCTGCGCCTCCGATCACCGCGAGGCGTACAGATTTCCTCATTCAGACCTCCTATATTGGAGCAACCGACCGTAAGCTACTGTATGACTCCTCAGACGGCCCTGTCAAGATCGGAAATGGTTGCCAGCTTGAACTTTGCTGCGGTCGTCTTTGTGACTACCAGTGCGTCACTGTCCTGGCCCGGTGCGTTGTTGCCCGCCACCAGGCTCGCCGGCAGGGCTTTCTTCAAGGCGCCCAGAACTGCCGATGGCATCGTCGCCGTCGCGTTCTTGTCCAGGTAGAACAGGATCGAGCCGTTGTACTCGGGGATGAGGTCGATGTCGCCACTCTTGAGCGCCGGGAAGTACTTCGAGCGCTCACCGATGTTGAGCTTGGTGGAAATCGACGCGCCGTTGGCCTTCAACGCATTGGCATAGATGTCGGCGATGACAACGTTCTCCGGGAACCCGGCCGAACCGACCTTGATGCTGACACCGCCTGCATCGGTACCGGTGGCGTCGAGGGCATTGGTCTTCAGCCATGCCTTTGCCACCGCATCGGGGTCCTTCTTGTTGACTTCGACCTCGGTGCGCAGCCCCTGCAGGGCAACGGTCGTGAGCTTGGCAGAGACGGCATTGAGCGTTGTGAGCACGCCGGGCTTGGCCTTGCTCTTGGTCAGGATCGGCACCACGTTCTGCGCGCCGAAGTTATTCTTGTCGTCCTTGAGGATGACAAAGCCGTTGGACTTGATCGCCGGGTCGGTAGTGAATAAGTCCGCTACGTCGACACGGCCGGTCTTGAGCGCCGACACCGTGACCGGTCCACCGACATCGAGCGACTGCACCGACTTGAACGTCACGCCGTAGTGCTTGGTCAGCCCGGCGATGCCGTCGGATCGGGTTTTGAATTGCGCCGGCCCGCCGAACACCAGCGTGCTGGCGACGTTCTTCGTTGCTCCGGCCGGGGCGGACGAGGCCGGGCTCGACGTCGGCACACCCGCCGGGGAGGTGGATCCGCCGGCCGTTGTGATGGCCGACGATGCTCCTGGCGAGGCCGAACTGGACTGCGCAGCCTTCTGGCTGTCGCTACCGCATGCCGTCAGGGCCAATGTCGCCGCTGCGATTGCTGAGGGTACTACGTAAGCGCGCTTCATGCTGTCTCCTTGGTTGCGGGATACTTGGTCACGGAATACACGTAATCGAAATGATGTGTGCACGAGTAACGACTGCGGTGTGGGTTCCTAGCTGGTCCAGGCTTGGGGACCGGTGGATCAGGCGACGCCCACCTCCGCTTGGACAAGGCCGGCGTCGGGCGCCCCGGTGCGCGCCGTGCGGCGCCGATACCGTCCGGACACCCCGCGAGAGACCGCGAAGCGCTGCAGCAATGCCCAGCCGAAGTCCAGAGCCAACGCCAGCGCCGCAACCAAGACACCTCCGCCAATTGCCTGTGGGAAGTCGTTCTGGGCGATGCCGTCGAAAATGAAGCGTCCCAATCCGCCCAACGGTAGATAGGAGGCGACGGTTGCCGTAGCGATGACCTGAAGCGTGGCACTACGCAGGCCGGACAGGATCAGTGGCAGTGCCACCGGTATCTCGACCTGGCGCAGCACCTCACCACCGCGCATGCCCATCCCCCGCGCCGCGTCACGTACCGCGGGCGCCACATTGTCGATACCTGCGTAGGCGTTGGACAGGATGGGCGGCACGGCCAACAGAACCAACACGATCTCAGTCGGAATGAGGTAACCGGTGTCGGTTTTGCCGGTGAAGTGCGGGGCGATGATCACCGCCAGCAGGATCAGCACGCCCAGCGTCGGCAGCGAGCGCACGGCGTTGGCCACTGCGACCACCGATGTGCCTCTTCCGTAGTGTCCGATCGCCAGCCCCAGCGGCAGGGCTATTAGGGCGGCGATCGCCAACGCCACCGCGCTGTACTCGAGGTGCTTGAGCAGCTCCGACCGTATCCCGACCATGTCCGGGGTATCGCGCCAGTGCGCCGGATCATTGAGCCACTTGTAGACGTCGGCGAACATCACTTCACCGCCCGTCGCCACGGCGTGAGCGCGCGGCTGCCCAACACGATGGCGACATCGAACACCAGTGCCAGCAGAACGCACAGCATGATCCCCAGCACGATGGGTGGGTAGTACGGATCGGGCGTCGAGAGCTGGAAGCCCTCGCTGGTGAAAAGCTCGCCCAAGTTGGCCTGACCGATCGTGCCCGCGATGGCCACCATGCTGACGTTGGACACCGTGGCCACCCGAAGACCGGTTGCGATTACCGGAACGGCGATGGGCAGTTCCACCTGGAACAGCCGCCTCAACGGCCCGAACCCCGTCGCGGTCGCCGCCTGCAGCGTCTCATCCGCCACCGAAGCCAGCCCGTCGGTGACCACGCGGACCAGCAGCGCGACGGAGTAGATCGTCAACGCAATCGGTACCTGCAGCGCGCTCAACGGTGACAGACCGAACAGCGGCGGCACGATGATGAAAAGGGCCAACGACGGAATGGTGTACAGCAATCCGGTAATGGTGATCATCGGGGGCGCAATCCAACGGAAGCGACGAGCCAGCCATCCCAAGGGCAGCGCGATCACCAGGCCGGCGATCACAGGAACGATCGAGAGCCACGTGTGCGCCCACAGCCAACCCAGGTCCTGGGACCGATGGTCGAGGAAGTACTGGAAGAAGTGCAGCGGTGACGAACTCGGCGCGCCGTCGGCCAGGGCGTCGATCGGCGGGTTCACCGTTTCGCTCCGACGCTCGGGCTGAGAGCGGTCGCGCCAGCGCCGGACCCGGTGCTGCTGCCGGTGCCGCCGTTAGTGCTGCTGTCGGTGCTGTCGGTGCTGCCGTCCGTGTTGTCGGTGCTGTCGGTGACTGAGGGCGCCGGCGTTCCGACGGTCTCGCTCCGTGCATCGGCGTGCGCACGCTTGCGCGCGTGTGCGACGCCGCCGGCGCCTTGCGACTCGATCTGCTCGAGCACCGCGCCGGCAGTGATGGTGCCCAGCAGCCGCCCGTCGGGATCGACGACGACACCGTGGCCGCTCGGCGAGGACAACGCCGCGTCGAGCACCTCGCGTAACGTGCCGTCGGCCGGTGCCAGCGTGCCGCCCAGGTTCAGAAGATCCGCGGTGACCGAACCGTGCAGCCGGTCCTCTGACAGTCCCTGAGTGGCCAACCAGCCCAACGGGCGGTTCTCCTCGTCGACGACGAGCGTCCAGCCGTCGTGCGTCTTTTCGCGGGCCTCTGCCAGCGGAGTGCCCAACCGCAGGGCAGGCTCGGTGTCCAGCGGCAGCCGCCCCGCAGCGGTGAAGCCCAACGCCCGGTAGCCGCGGTCGCGCCCCACGAAACCGGCGACGAACGGATCGGCCGGGCGGGAGAGCAGCTCGGCGGGCGTGGCCATCTGCGCCAGCCGTCCGCCCACGCGCAGGACGGCCACTTGATCGCCGAGCTTGATGGCTTCGTCGATGTCATGAGTGACGAACACGATGGTCTTGCCCAGCTCGCCCTGCAGGCGCAGGAACTCGTTCTGCAGCTGCTCGCGCACCACCGGGTCGACGGCGCTGAAGGGCTCGTCCATCAGCATTACCGGCGGATCGGCGGCCAACGCCCGCGCGACGCCGACGCGTTGCTGCTGTCCGCCCGACAGCTGAGCCGGGTATCGGTCGGCGAACGAGGCGTCGAGACCTACTCGCTCCAGCAGTTCATGGGCGTTACGGCGCGCCTCGCGCCGCCCGGTGCCCAACAGGAACGGCACGGTGGCGACGTTGTCGAGAATCGTTCGGTGCGGGAACAGCCCGGCGTGCTGGATGACATATCCGATGCCGCGGCGCAGCTTGGCCGCCGATCCCTTGCCGGTGTCTAGATCGTCGATGTAGATGTGCCCGCTGGACGGTGCGATCATCCGGTTGATCATGCGCAGCGACGTCGTCTTACCGCAGCCCGACGGGCCGACGAGCACCGTGATCTGGCCCGACGGAGCCACCAGGCTGAGATCGTCGACCGCTGGGGCGCCGTCGCCGTACACCTTGGACACCGAATCGAAGCGGATCACTGTGGTCCAATCTGCGTCTAGGGCCGGGGTGAGCCGGCCGGCTCAGCGGCGGCGCGACCGCGCGCGCTTCCGCCGGTGTTCATACGGTGTTCCTACCCCGCGGCTACGACAGTTGCCCTCAACGCTGTTGTCCGGCTGAGCCGTCTTCGTGGCCGCGCTCAAGCCGGTGGCCTGTTGAAGCGCCAGAACCGAGGACGGCGGCGCTGCGACCAGTGGTTCGGTCGGTCGACCCAAACCGATTACGAGGCTGCCACGTTGGACCCGTACGCCGGAACGGTGTATCGCTTCACCAGGCGAGCCGTTATCGAACTGAAATATCTTGGTGCGCTGACGGCGGTGTCCGCGGCACGTGCCGCACCCCGTATCGTCCACGGCGGAGGATTCGCCTAGTGGCCTATGGCGCTCGCTTGGAAAGCGGGTTGGGAGCGATCCCTCAGGGGTTCAAATCCCCTATCCTCCGCCACTGTCCCCCGGCGGGTTCAATGCCGCAGGAGCCGTTCTCGGGTACTCGCTGGCACGTCAGTACGAGCGGGCCGCGAGCTCTACCAGCGCTTTCCGCCCGACACCTCGCGCACCGCTGGCCGCACGTCGGTCAGGTACACCAGCGACACGATCAGGAACGCCAGTGGCGGCAGCGACAGGGAGTTGTGGAAGAGGTAGCCGACCACGAGGCTGAGCGCCGTCAGTAGACCCCACGCCGGCTTGGTCAGCTTTCCGGCTGCGGGAAAAGCCGCGGCCTTGCGGGTCACGCAGTCACCCAGCGCCCACAGCCGCACGGCAAGCAGCGCCCAGTACAGGACATCGAAGAGCCCGGCTTCGATGTTGGCGATGACGTGCACTTGGCCAGAGTATCGACTGGTCGACTCGGCCACACCCGCAGCATTCGCTGTGAGACCGACGCGGCAGCCACCCGGGCACTGCCCCGCACCGGAGCAAGTCCAGGTACGGGGCAGGCGTCCGCGGGCCCGAACGGGCGGGATTTACGGGTCCATCTTGCCACTGCCTCGACGACGCGGCACTCGACGCGGCACTGGACTCCGTGCAACGCCTACGTCGAGCAGCCGGCAAGCCCGCCCCCTGCCGGCGTTTCACTCGTTGCCTGCGCACAATTCTGGCGACGTTGTCAGAGGTCACACTTAGTCTTCGCAGATGATCGCCCGCCCCGAGGTTGCCGGCACGATGGAAACCAAGATGTCTGGCCAGCGCCATCTTCCTCGACGCGTTCATCGTGCGGACCTTCCTGGTGCCCGCGCTCATGCACAAGCTGGGTAAGGCGAACTGGTGGTACCCGGCGGCGCTGGACAAGGTGACGCCGCGGTTCTCACTCGAAGCGCCGGACGAGCCGAGTGCGGCCCGCTCGGATAACCCTGATGACAGGCGGGACCTGGTCAACGCCTGACTCAGCCCAGAGGGTCGCCCTCGGCAGTGAGGTAGTCGCGCCACGAGCGGGTCGGCGTCCAACCCAGCAACCGCTGCGCCTTCGCCGTCGAGGTACCGCAGCCATCAACCCGGTCGAAGGCCCGCAGCTCCACCCGGTCGCCGTACTGCGCGCGCAACGCGGCTGCGGTGTCGGCGATGCCGGGCGCGTCGGGTGAGGAGATGTAGAAGACCTCGTGCCCAGGCAGGTCGGACTCACAGGCAAGTCGGATCGCCTCGGCGAGGTCGTAGGCATCGATGTAGGACCAGCCGTTGACCGTCGGTTCCGGCGTGCCGGCCAGCGCAGCCCGGATCTGCGGACCGAGATTGCCGGCATAGTTGGTCTCGTCCTGCACCCAGGTGGGACGGATACTGATGCAGCGTAGATCGCTGCGTTGCGTGGCAGCGGTGCACAACTGCTCACCGAACAGCTTCGCCAGCGCATACGGATCCTGCGGGCGTGCCGGATGGTCTTCGTCGATCGGGAAGTACGTCGGGTCGAAAGGCCGTTCGGGGAAGATCATGCCCGGGACGGTCTCCGACGACAGGTTCACCAGCCGCCCTACGCCCATGCGCACGGAGGCCTCGAGAAGGTTGAACAGTGACATCAAGTTGTTGCTGAACACCACATCTGGAACGTTCTGCGTCGGCTCGGGAATGGCAGCCGCATGCACGACGGCGTCGCAACCGCGCACCAGGGCGAAGCAGGAACCGGCGTCGGTCAGGTCGGCCTGCATGTAGGCAGCAGCGCCAGGCTCGCCGCGTTCGTAGGTCGGTCGGGCGAGATCGGAGGCCACCACGTCATGGCCGGCTGACTGCAGGGCGGTAACGGTGGCCCGGCCGACCTTGCCGCGGGCTCCGGTGACAAGAATGCGCATGACAAACACCCTGCCACCCGCGGATGTAGCCGCACCACTACCGGGGCCGCCGGCGGAGCTAGCGATACGCCGACGCAGGCCGAACAGTCGCAGCGAACAGCAGCACAACCGTGGGCAGCATCAGGAACGACACTGCGATGAAACTGGTCGCCACGGCCAGGAGGATCAGTCCGCACAGCCCAGCCGAGACAATCCGTCCCACCCGCTGACCCCTGCGCCCGCGTGCGCTGAGCAGCGTTGCGACCACGGCACTCAACACCAGCGGAACAGCAGCGAAGTACAGCACTCCGTAGCCGTGGGTCCACGGCAGCGTGACCGCGGCAATCAGGAAGATCAGCACCGCCCACGCCGTCGCTGCGAGCACCAGCCGTCGACGGCTGCCGTTCAGCGGCTTGCCGCCAGCGCTGAGAGCGGTAGGCGGGTACGCGGGGGAAGCGGTCATGTGACCTCCGAGCGCCGCTGTGGGTGAGCAAGCTGAGCTTATGCTCAAACGGCGCAAGGCCTTCGGTAGGGGGTGCTGGCTCAGACGTCGACGGCCGCCGACATGCCTGCGACGACAAGGCCACGCTCACCCCGTTCGGCGACCGCGCGTTTGACGACGGCCAGCGCAATCGGCCCCAGCTCGTGGTGATGCACGGCGGTGCCCAGGAAACCGACGCTACGGCCGTCGAGCTCTACCGCCGTAGCTGGCTCGGGCAACTCGTCGCGCTCGCCGGACAGGTGCAGAAGCACCAGACTGCGGGGCGGACGGCCCAGATTGTGCACGCGCGCCACCGTCTCCTGCCCGCGGTAGCAGCCCTTGTTCAGGTGCACCGACACGCCGATCCAGCCGATCTCGTGCGGCAGGGTGCGGTGGTCGGTGTCCCAGCCGAGCCGGACTTGACGGCGCTCCACCCGCACCGCGGACGCCGCCCAGGAGCCGACGGGCCGGGCACCCGCCGTCCGCAGCGCATCGGTTACCTCAATGACATCGGTGCGCGGTAGGAGCAGATCGAAGCCGTCGGCTCGGGCGCGCACGAACCCGCCGGCCGACCTCGCGACGGCCGGCGTTACGGGCGCGCGTCCGCCGGCAGCGGTAGGAGCGCCGGCCACTATCCGTCCGACCGCCACCGACTCGGTGGGCTCGGAAGTCGACCTAGGCACCGGCTCGCCGGCTCGCGCCAGAGTGGCGGCTGCGGACGGACCGAGCACCGACAGCACGGCAAAGGAGTCCGACAGATCGACTGGTTCCACCCGCTTCATAAACCGCATCTTGAGCAGGTACGCCAGGACCGCCTCGGCTGTACCGGGTTCCACGTCGAGCCACACCTGCCCGTCCAGCTCGGTCAGCTGCCAGTCCTGCTCGACGTGCCCGTGGGGCGAGAGCACCAGCGCGCGGGTGGACTCGCCGTCGACAAGGTCGCTGACGAACTGCGAGCAGATGGAGTGCAGCCAGTCCAGCCGATCGACCCCGGCGACAGTGAGTACGCCGCGGTTCGAACGGTCGACCAGTCCGGCGCCGTTCTCGAGCACCCGTTGCTCGCCCAGCGGATCGCCGTAGTGCAGTGCCGTTCCTGCATCCAGGCCGTCCGCGGCAACCGCGCCGGCCGACTGCAGCAGCGGAGACTCGTAGCCGGGGCGTAACAGGGGTGCGGCATCAGGCGATACAAGGGTCACATCGTCTCAAGCTCCGTGCGCGTGCTGGTGTTCCCGAAGAACTGGAGCGCTCGACGCCGACACCCCGTCCGTTGGCGCCGGATCGGCCGGCATCGCCGCCGCTGCAGTGACGCAGTCCGCGCAGTGGCCGAACACGGTGAAGTGCGCGACGTCGAGGGTGAAGCCGAGCTCGCTGGACAGCCGTCGAGCCAGATCGTCGGTCAGTTTCGGCGGCGTGTCGAGCACCGATCCGCAGCTGTGGCAGATGACGTGGACGTGCGCGTCGTCTGCCGGCCGATAGGACGGTGCGCCGTGGCCCAGATGGGTGTGGGCAACGAGGCCGATGTCCTCGAGCAGCTGCACCGTGCGGTAGACCGTCGTCAGATCGATGCCCGAAACCTGTGCCGCGATCTGCTCGGCGGTGGCATGCCCGAGGCTTTGCACCGCCGCCAGCACGTCGCGCCGCTGCGGCGTCACTCGCATTCCGCGCGCGCGCAACGCCTCGGTCAGGGCGTCTGCGCTGGCCACAGCGGGCATGACGTCGAGGGTAGAACTCCTGCTGGTTGTCTACCGGCTCCGCTCCTCGCTCCGTCGTCGCTTCGATGCTCACCGGCACCGTGGCTGGGCGTGTACGCGACCAGGACCCGCCCATCACTCGGTTAGATTCTCCTGATGACGACTGCCGATGCCGACGTCCTAGCAAGAACCGCGGTGGTCGTTGGCGTGCTCGGCCGGGGCATCGTCGATCCGTCGGCCCCAGTGGTACGCGCCGACGATCTGGGCCTTTCCCGCGGCGACGGCTGCTTCGAGACCGCTCGGGTAGTGACTGACGCCGACGGCCGGTCCACGGTGAACAACCTCGACGCCCATCTGCAGCGCCTGGCGCGCTCCACCGACGCGCTGGGCATCGTCGTCGACCTTGGGGCCTGCCGCGCCTTGATCGAGCAGGTCTGTGCCGCCTGGACAACTCCAGGTGAGGCGTCGGTCAAGCTGATGGTGACCCACGGCGTCGAGGGCAGCGAGGAGCCCACCGTGCTTGCCGTCGTCCGGGCAGTGAATCCGGACGCAGTGCGGCAACGCTCCATTGGCATCGGCGTGGTCACGCTCGCGCGCGGCACAGCCTGCGACGCCTACACCGGCGCGCCCTGGTTGCTCGGCGGCGTCAAGTCGTTGTCCTACGCGCTGAACATGGCGGCGCTGCGCGAAGCCCGTCGCCTCGGCGCCGACGACGCCATCTGGCTGAGCAGCGACGGCATCGTGCTGGAAGCACCCACGTCGGCGGTCGTCTGGCAGCGCGGCGGCGCCCTGTTCACCACACCTGACGAGGCGACCGGAATCCTGGCCAGCACGACTGTGCAGGCGTTGTTCGACGGTGCGACTGCCGACGGCGTGCGCTGCGCCCGGGGGTTTCTGGCCGCGGCCGATATCGGAACCGTGCACGGTATCTGGCTGGTGTCGTCGGTGCGAGGCGTGGCCCAGGTGCTGTCCGTCGACGGCCAGGAGCTGCCTTGCGATCAAGGCCGCACCGCCACTCTCAACGGCTATGCCGGCTTCTGAAAGAGCCGTTCGAACAGCAACAGAATTTGCGTTGCAGCCGCTGCGGAGCGCGCCTAGATTGGTATTACACGCGAAGGGAGGTGGTCCATCAGTGCATATAACTTGGACTCGTGAGGTGGCTGTCCGCTAGCCGCACCAGGTAGTACGGACCTGCCTCGACGGTAGAGCTCCCACCCGATGTGGGCGGCGAATACCAGACAGTCACCCGGCCCCCGAACCGTCGGCCCAGTCCAGCCGGCCCTGCATCCGCAGGCCAATGTTCGGGGGTCGACCTATGTCCGCATCAAATTCCTTTGAGTTCTGCGTCGGCCTCCCGGCGGCACGGCGCCGGGAGTCGCAAGCGGGGTCGCCGCAACTTCGGACAGACCCCGCTCGCGCTGAGACGCCGGTGCCGGTGTTACTTGCCCATTCCCGCCTCGACGCCGGTGACGGCGAGGTTCTTCTTGAACTTGACGGTGACCTGCGTGCCGTCGGCCTTGGTCATGTGCGCCTCGTAGGTCGCGTCGCCGGAGTCGGTTTCCACCCGGTTGACCGTGCCGCCGGGCACCGCCTGCACTGCTGCAGCCTTGAGCTTGGCGGCTGTCGCCGCGGAAACCGACTTCTCATCGCCGCGCACCGGCCCTGCGCCGTGAGCACCGGCCGGCCGCTGTCCGTTCGTCGTCGGCGCGGCGTCGATCGAACCGGTCGACGACGAGCCGGTCGACGACGAACTAGTCGACGACGCACTGGTCGACGACAAAGCTGTCTAGACCACCGGGAGTGCATTGGCGCCGACGGTGGTAGCGGTGATGGCGCCGACCGCCACTCCGGCGCCGACCAGTGCCAGCTTGACGCCGATCAGCCTGCCCTTGGTCTTCGGTTCGGGACTGTTCTGCATGGTTCCTCCTTCGAGATGGCCGCCCGCGGGCGGCGGCTGAGATGTGCACCGCGTGCACAATTCAGCGTCAAGGCGGAACCTGTGACGCACCGCAAACCAAGCTGCCAAGTCGCTGGACCCGACGTGCGGCCAAGTGGATGGCGCTACTGGCGGTGCAGCCGAGCGTTCAGATGGGCTTGCATCGGCCGGCCGGCGGGCGCGAGCTCGTGTGCGTAGACGAGGTCGTTGCCGTCGAGGGCATAGAACCGCCGGGTGTCCTCGACCGCCTTCGCGGTCGGCGCGGCGGACAGCAACTGGGCCGCCAGCTCCCAACGCTGGTCCCCGGCGACGCCGGTGAGCACCAGCGTGAGCCCGGTGTTGAGAGCGAGGACGACCTCGACGTCGTCCGGGCCGGCTCCCGGGCGCCAGAATCCGCTCTCCCGCGCGGCGCACCGCTCGATCTGACCATCGGCGTCGACCAGCCAGGTCTGCGATTGGTATGCCAGGAACGGCCGGCCGTCATGAGCGAAACTGAGTTGTTGGAAGTAGCTGAACTCCGCACCCGTCGCGGGTTTGATGCCACGCCCCGATCCGCTCCAGGTGCCGACCAACGGCAGCAGCGCCAGCAGCTCGTCGTTGATCGGCGGGCCGGCGCGGAGATCGGTCGTATCGAGAAAGTGCGCGTCGATGGGCGACCTGGTCGCCGCTTCGCCTCGTTCGGTCGGGTTCATTGCCACGCTCACCGTCAGCTCAGTTGCGAGCTCACTCCTGGCCGGCGAACAATTTGTAGACGATGAACACGCTCATCAGCGCGATGAGCAGGAACGCTCCGATGAGCACGACCAGGTAGAAGCCCTCCAGCATGGGTTCGACGATACGCGAGCAGCCCAGCCCTGCCCGGCGCAATCGCTGCGGAATCGGCTTCGGCGCACACTGGACTCCGCTGCCCGCACTGCCGACGAAGGACTGCCTGCCTGTGGACGTAGCACCAGCCGCCGTCGTCGAGCCTGCGACCGACTCCGCCGGTGAGCGGCCGACGGCGCAGCTGCCCGGTGTATCCCGGGGCTGGCTCGTTGCGGGGCTGACGCTGCTCATCCTGGCCGGCGGCGCGCTGGTCTACAGCCTCGCTCCCGGCGCCACCGGGCCGGTAGTCACCGTCTCCGACGCCTATGTTCGCGAGCCTGCATCGCCTGATGTGGCCGCGGCCTACCTGACCATCACCAACCACACCCACGAGGCACTGACGTTGACGTCGATCACCTCGACGTCGGCGCGCTCGGCGCATGTCATGACCGAGCTTCAGGGCGCGATGACCGACACCACGTTGACCGTTCCGGGGCATGGGTCACGCATGCTCAAACCCGACGCTGCTCATCTGATGCTCAACTCGCCACACGGCGTGACCAAAGGCCGCACCGTTGTACTCACACTGCGCTTCGACGGTGGTACGTCGGTGCAGGTGGACGCGCCGGTGATCGGCGTGCTCGATCCGACGCCGACGGGCTGACCGCCCCGCATCAGTAGATCCTGACGTTTCAGTCGATCTTGATCGTAACGTCGGCAGTCACCGCGTCGAACTCCGAGCGGCGCACCACCAGCGCGAACGTCCAGCGGCCGTTGTGCGGCAGCGTCACCGCCGACGCGCTGTAGCGCCCGTCGGATTGGCGAATCAGCGGCACCGGAAGCGGACCGATGCCTGCGGCGGGCAGCGCAGCCGTCATCGTCACCGTGGCAGGCCCCGGCGGCGTGAGCGTCAGCTCCACGGCCACCGGCCCGGACCGAGCAGGATCGACGCGCACCGTGGCCGAGCGGCCCGTTCCCAGCGACGCCGTTGCCGAACGCGAGGCAGTGGAGATCGCGTCGCGACCTGGCGGCTCGGTGACGAGCACCGCGGTGACGGCCAGCACGACCACCGCCAGGCCGGTCTCGACGAGCACCCGGCGACGCAGCCCGGTCAGGCCGCTTGCGAGCCGCACGATCCGCCGCGAGCCTGCCGCGACCGCCACCAGCGCTGCCAGCAGCGCGACCTTGACCAGGATCAGGCGTCCGTACCCGGTGTCGAACAGTGCACCGACGGTGCCCACCTGCCGCCACGCCTGGTAGGTCCCGGTCACCGTAATTACCGCTACACACGCGGCGGCCACCTTCGAGAACACGGCCACCACCGTGCTGGGCTCGGCCGCACTATGCGGGAGCGCACTGGGCAGGAGCGCACTGGGCTGCGCCGCACTGGCAGCGCCGGCGTCGGCGCGCCTGCGGAGCAACGCTGCACCAACCAACGCCAGCCCGCCGACCCAGGCCGAAGCCGCGCTCAGATGGGCGGCGTCACTGGCGATCATCAGCCAGCGCGGGCTGAGCACCGAGTCGTGCCCGCTGCCAGAAAACGTCAGCACGACGCCCAGACCCAGAGCCGCCGCGACACCTCGGTCGATGCGTCGGTTGCGAGCCTGCGGCGGCGTCGGAAACGCAAACACGACGATGCCCAGCGCCGACAGGAGCACGAGACGAAAGGCATGCAGACGGCCGAAGGTCGAACTCGACGTCGAAGCGACGAGGTCGTCGTCGAGGAGATGCGAGAAGCCCGTGCCCGCGGCGTACACGCCCTGCAATAGCACCTCTGCCACCGCCGCGGCCAGCAGCACGGCCCATCCGATGGCTAGCAGGCGCCGCGCGCGGCGGTCCGCGCGACCGGCAGGCCACGCGGTGAAGACCAGCCAGGCGCCCCCGAACAGGGCGAGCCCGAAGTAGCTGAACGCGCGCGTGACGTCCACGGCGACCCGAACGGTGTGCTCGGCCGGCACCACCGGTGGGGCGGCCACGGCGTTGAGCGGTCCGTTGCCCACGACGAAACGCACGGTGCCGGCAACCGGATGGGAATCCGCGGACAGGACCCGCCAGCTCTCGAAGTAGGTGTTGGGCGGGAGGGACGGCTGCAGCGCGACGCCGATCACATCACCGCGACCGCCGGGATGGCTCACCGAACCGGTGTCCACCCGGGTTCCGGTAGCGCTGATCACGTGCAGGTAGCCCACGCTGATGTCGACCGACTCGTCGAAGGTGATCGACACCTGGGCGGGTGAGGCCTGCACCCGCGAGCCGTCCACAGGATCCGAGCGCACCACCGTCGCGTGCGCAGACGCCGTTGCCGCTAATGCCAGCTGGAGTCCGAACAGCACTCCCACAACCAGTAAGCACCACTGCCATCGCCACAGCCGCCGACCGGCAGGGAGCTCGAGCGTGGACATCACCCGGCGACGCTACGGCCCGCACGCGGTGCCGGCATGCCGGCTGTATGGCGAGCAGGGCTGCACGCGCACCGAGCTACCTCCCGAGCTACCACCTACCGTGGGGCTATGGCAACGATCAGCAAGGGTGACCACGTCAGCTGGAACACGCCTCAGGGCAGCACGCACGGCACGGTCGTCGACGTGCGCACCGAACACTTCACTTTCGACGGTCAGAACTTCAACGCCGCCGACGACGACCCGTACGTGATCGTCGAATCCGACAAGTCGGGCAAGAAGGCTGCGCACAAAGCTTCGTCGGTGGACAAAGCCTGACACCTGCGGGCCCGGGTTAGGATCGATACCGCGCAGCGAAGGCGGCCTACGGGCGAGCCACATTGCCCGCCACGCACTGCCCCCATGCAGGTGAGGAGCCCGGCATGCCGTCGCTGACTCGCCGTCCGCGTTCCAGATCGCTGCGTGACCCGCTGCCGCCGCCGCTGGTCCGCCTCGCCGACGATCCGGTCCGCTGGGTGTGGAACAAGTTCCAGCTGCTGGTCGCGGCTGTCGCGCTGGCCTACATCGGTCAGCTCGTGTTCGTCGCGATCTACTATCTCGTGTTCGAGATCGACCCCAACATCAACGCGGCGTGGCACACAGCGGTGCACGATCGCACCCTGCGCCACAGCCTGCGCGATCACGGCGAAGGACTGTTCGGCGGCCTGTTCGGCGTTGCTGCGGTGTGGAACCACTACCGCAAGCGCAGGCCGGTGAAGTGGTACGACGCGCTGGAGATGAAGCTCAGCATCGCCAACGTGAAGGACACCGCACCGCTGACCGCTCGCGCGTTCTTCCTACTGATCGTCGTCGTACCGCTTTACGCCGTTCCCGGCTACCTCGGCGGCGAGGTGCTCGTCTTCGTCATCCACCACGTCTCGTTCATCTGGACTCGGGTGCACACGTTCTGGCAGAGCAGTTTCGACGACAAGCTCGTCGGATACGGTGCCGCGTTTTTCTTCGGCCGCCGGCCCGCCAAGGCGGTGTTCGACGATCTGCAGCTGTGGATTGCCGAGCGCATGGTTGCCCTACCCGGTCCCACGTTGGACTACTGGTGGCTGCTGCCCACTCTGCGCGCCCGCTGCAACGAGGTGCGCAGCCGCAAGGGAACCGCCGCCGAAGAACGTCCCGACACCAAGTGGACCATCGGCATCGGGCTGATCGCCGTTGCTGTAGTCGCGCTGGCGATCATGGGCGCGTACGTCCTGTACGCCATCGCCTGAGCCGCCCAGTCGCCCTCTTCTACACATAGCGGCGCTGCGTGTGCCGCCGTGACGTGCCGCCGTGACGTGCCGAGGTCGTGCCGGCGCCAGGGGCGAGCCTGTCAGTGGTTCCGACTAGATTCGCTGCGGTGCGAGTCGCGACGTGGAATGTCAATTCGATCAAGCAGCGGCTTCCCCGATTCCTGCCGTGGTTGGACCAACGACGCCCGGACGTCGTCTGCCTGCAGGAAACGAAGCTGTCTGACGACGCGTTCGCCGACCTTCTCGGCGATGAGCTCGCCGGCCGTGGCTATGCGATCGGCTACTACGGCCAAGCTCAGTGGAACGGCGTGGCGGTGCTGTCGCGCGTCGGTCTGGACGACGTCGTGCGCGGGCTGCCCGGCGGTCCCGGCTTTCCCGACGAGGAAGCGCGCGCGGTGTCGGCGACGTGCGGCGGCGTGCGTGTGACGTCGGTGTACGTGCCGAACGGGCGCACGCCGGACTCCGACCACTACGCATACAAGTTGACGTGGCTGGCTGCGCTGCGCGAGATGGTGCAGGCCGGACCGGCCGACGCGCTGGTATGCGGCGACGTCAACATCGCCCCCGCCGACCTCGACGTGTTCGACGCCGCCGCATTCGCCGGCCACACCCACGTCACCGCACCGGAACGAGCTGCTCTGGCTGAGCTGTATGCGCTCGGACTGCACGACGTCGTGCGCGAGCGCTGGCCCACCGAGCGGGTGTTCAGCTATTGGGACTACCGCGCGGGCATGTTCCATCAGAACCTGGGCATGCGCATCGACCTGGCCCTGGCCGGGCCCGACGTGGCCGCGCGCGTGCAGGCGGCGTGGATCGACCGGCTGGCGCGCAAAGGAACCGGGCCCAGTGATCATGCGCCGGTGATCGTCGACCTCGACGAGGCGCCCGACGGCGACATCGGCCCGATGGTTCCGCCGCCGTCCGCACCGCGCCCGACCCGGCGCGTGCCCAAGCTTCCGCAGTCGCGGTAGGCGCTACGGCCGGGCGGCTGCTATTCGCGCCGCAGGTCTTCTGCTCGAACGGCTCGACCGAGGCCGGGCACCGTCAACCCGGCGACGCCGAACGACGCCAGCAGCGCCACGCCCACCAGCACACCGACCGACGGCCATGGCACTGGTGCTTGCTCGGAGCTGAGCATCAGGTATGCGCGACCAGCAAGCAGGCCTGCGGCCGCGGCGGCCGGGAGCCCGATGAGCAACGGCACTGCAACCTGGATCAACTGGCTGCCGCGACTCAAGGAAAGCGGTACGCCCAGCACGCTCAAGGACGCCAGATGGCGACGGCGCTGCACAGCGGCGTCCAGGGCGGTGATCAGCAGCGCGGCCAAACCCACCGACAGCAGCACTGCGGCGATGGCGTAGAGGATGGCACGATAGTTTTCGACCGCCCGCCAATCCGCGGGCGTTTCCTCGCTGAATGTCAGCAGATGCTGATCCTGAGCTGCCGCCGCCAACCGGTCGTAGGCCGGAACTCCGCCGCGGTCGAGCACGACGCTGATCGTTCGTTGTTGCTGGCTGGCTGGCCACCAACTTCGCCGCGCCGGGGTAGTCCGGTGGTAGAAGCAACGTCGAGGGCAGGTACCGCGGCCAGTTCGAGTCGAGCTTGTCCGACGGGTCGACCTGGGCGGCGGTGGCCTGCACCGCCGGCAGCCGCAGCTGCGCCAGCGTTGCGGTGCCGGCCTCGTTCGTCTCGACGGCCGTCACAGGATGCCCGACGTTGCCGCTGCCGCGCTGGGCCGAGGACCACGGCATCAGCCAGGTCGGTTGCCCTTCGACGCATCGATTTAGGTAAATCCGCAACACCGGCAGATCCTGACAGCGCGCGACCAGCACCCCCGCACAGTCGAACGTCGACGCAGAACACTGCGTGGTGAAGGCGTCGTTGAAGGCGGCGCCCGACACATGTGGCACCGCTCGGATGGCGTCCAGGTCTACCTGCTGTCGTTCCGTAACCACGATCTGGGCGGCTTGCGGACCGCGGTGCAGCGCCTTCTCGGCGCGTAGCGCTTGCGGCGTCGTCTCCCAGGCAACGAGCACGCAGCGCGCCCCGACAACGACAAACAACGCCACCAGTAGCGACGTCACCAACCGGTTGGTACCAGCCGGCTCCTGCTGCAGGCGGCGCGCCGCTAATCGCACGCTGGGCCGAGCAGTCACGCCCACCATCGCGTCGGCCAGCAGTCGGATGGCCACCGGCGCGGCGAGCGGCAGACCCAACCCGAGCAAAGCCGTCCCGACGAAGAACGTGATCACCACGGACTTAGGAATCGCACCGTCGGGGTCGAACCGGCGGGTCACGGTGAACGTCAGCACGCCTGCGCCAGCCAGTAACGGCACGACCCGCCACCAGCCTGGACGGGTGGCTGCCGCCTGCCTGCGCACGGCCAGCGGCGAGGACGTCACTGCCCGGGCCGGCAGGATCGCGACGACAAGGCTGACCGCCAACACGCCTGCGAAAGCCAGTGCCCAGCCCGACGTCGACGGCCAGAGGCGGGCGGCGTCGAACCAGTGCCGGTCGGCGCCTATGCGCGCCAGGGCCGGGCGTAGGGCGAGGAAAGCCACCGCCCCGACGACCAAGCCGGCCACGCTGAGCAACGCCGCCTCGAGAGCCGCGACCGCACGAGTGGTGCCCGCACCGACGCCGAGGATCCGCAGAGCAGACAGCCGACGGTCGCGCACCGCCGCCGAGAGTCGCGTGACGGCGGCCAGCAGCGTCACTACCGGCATCGTCAGCACCAGAACAACGACGCCGACGAAACGTCGCATGTCATCGTCGGGGTGTTCCAGCGTGCTCGGGACGGCCGCGGCCACCAGCAGCACCACCGTGGCGACGGCGGCGCCGGTGACTACGAGGCCCGAGCGCAGCCGTCCGCCGGCGCGCACCAACATCCACGCGAGCCGCACGATGGCGATCACCGGCCGGTGGCGATCATCGGCCGGCGAGCAGTGCGGCGGCGGCGCTGTCGAATGCGGCGCTCTGATCGGCAACAGCCTCCCCGTCGCGCAGAATCACTTCCCGGTCGGCGTGCGCGGCCACTCGAGCCTCGTGGGTGACCAGTAGCACCGCCGCACCGCCCACACGTGCCTGCTGCAGCAGCGTCTCCAACACGCGGTCGCCGGTGGCGGTGTCCAGCGCACCGGTCGGTTCGTCGGCGAGCACGACAGGCGGCCGGTGAACCAGCGCGCGGGCGACGGCGGCCCGCTGCACCTGTCCGCCGCTGGCCTCACCGGCACGCCGCTCGGCGACGTCGGCAATACCCATTCGCTCCAGAAGCTCTCGGCTGTCGCGGCGGATCTCCCGCCCGGAGCGACGCAGCAACCGCATCGGCAGCTCGACGTTCTCGCGCAGCGTCAACTCGGGCACGAGGTCGCCGAACTGGGACACGAAACCCATCCGCTCGAGACGCAGCCGGCTGCGGGCCCGGTCCGACAGCGAACCCAGGTCGGTGTCGAGGACTAGCACGGTGCCCGAATCAGGACGTAGCAGGCCGGCCAGGCAGTGCAGAAGCGTCGATTTGCCCGAGCCGCTGGATCCCATCACCGCGAGAACCTCGCCCGGCTGGATCTCGACGGACACACCGCGTAGCGCTTGCGTTGCACCGAGCATCAGCCGCAGGTCGTGCGCTTCGACGACCGCGGCGCTCATCGGCCGGCTCCTGCATTGACGACGCTAGCGGCGTCGTCCAGGCGCGACGACGTCCGCTCTATCCACGCGAGATCTGCTTCCAGGTGTGCCACCTCGAAGTCCGCCGCGATCGCGTCCAGGACGTCGCCGGCGCGAGCCGTACGCAGCACCTCGCGCATACGAGCCACGTGCACCCGGCGCTGCGCGTCCAGGATCTGCGTGGCGGGCCGGCCCGAGCCCAAGGCCAGCACGGTCTTGGCGAACAGGACGCTGCTGGCGTACGTCGTCGGCGGCTCCGGCGTGGCCAGCCACGAAGCCAGTTCTTGGATTCCGCGGCCGGTAATGGCGTAGGTCTTGCGGTCCGGGCCTGCACCGGCCTCGATGGCTACCTCCTCGGCCCAGCCCTCTCGCTGCAGGCGGGCGAGCGTGGCGTACACCTGGCCGAAACGCAGTGGCCGATCGCGGCCGAAGCGTTCGTCGTAGCCCGATTTCAGCTGGTAACCGTGGGTGGGCTGCGGTTCGAGCAAGCCCAGGAGCAGATGCGGAACGGACATGGCTGATACCGTACCACTGTGTATACCCGTCAGGTATACACGCGCCATGGTTCAATCCGGGCCCACCCGGCAGGGCAGACTGAGTCGGTGCCTATCGAGAAGCCGTCGGCTGCGCCCGTCGCCGCCCGCAAGCCGATCACCCGTTCCCACCACGGCGACGAGTTCGTCGACTGCTACGAGTGGCTGCGAGACAAGTCCGATCCCGAGGTGATCGCCTATCTGGAAGCGGAGAACACCTGGACTGAGGCGCAGACCAGCGAGCTGAAGCAGCTGCAGGAGGCGATCTTCGGCGAGATCAAGGCGCGCACGCAGGAGACGGACCTGAGCGTGCCGGTGTACCGCACGCACCGCACGGATCACGGATCCGACGGGCGACGACGCGGCCGACGACGCGGGCGGCCGCGTCGCCTACTGGTACTACCAGCGCACCGTCGAGGGCTCGCAGTACCCGATCTTCTGCCGCGCGCCGGCGGCCTCAGCGGCGGACGCACCACCCGACAGCGACGCCGCTATCGAAGGCGAGCAGGTGCTGCTGGACGCCAACGACGCAGCTGCCGGGCAGGACTTCTTCTCCCTCGGCGCGTTCAGCGTCTCTCCCGACGGCAGCCTGCTGGCGTACTCGACCGACACCACCGGCGCGGAGCGGTTCACCCTGCGCGTGCTCGACCTGGGCACCGGCGAGCACCGCCCGGACACCGTGGAAGACACCGGCTACGGCGCGACCTGGGCCAGCACGAGCCACCTGTTCTACACCCGCAACGACGACGCCTGGCGCAGCTACGTCGTCTGTAGGCACCGGCTCGGCTCGCCCGGCACCGACGACGTCGAGGTTTACAGCGAGCCCGACGAGCGCTTCTCCGTCGGCGTCGGCTCCAGCCGGGACGACGCCTGGATCGTTATCACCGCCGACAGCAAGCTCACGTCCGAGGTCCGCCTGATCCCTCGCGCGCAACCCGAGGCCGAGCCACGCGTGGTCGCGCCGCGCCGCCAAGGCGTCGAATACGCCGTCGAGCCGGCGGGCGACCGGCTGCTGATCGTCCACAACGAGGGCGCTGTTGACTTTGCGCTGGCGCAGGCGCCGATCGATGCCACCGACGCAGCACAGTGGACACCCGTGCTCGGCGCATCGTCGACCGAGCAAGCTGGCGTGCGGATCCTCGGCGTCGACGCCTACGAAGGATTCGCCGTACTTTCACTACGCCGCGACGGGCTGAGCGGGCTGCACATCCTTCCCCGCGACGACATCGGCGACTTCGGAGCCGGCCGCGATCTGGACTTCGACGAGCCGCTGTACGACGTCGCCACGTCGGGCAGCCCGGAGTACGACGCACGCACGGTGCGGGTGCACTACTCGTCGTTTCGCACACCTGACACCACCTACGACTGCGACCTGGCCACCGGCGAGCTGACGCTGCGCAAGCGCCGGCCGGTGCTGGCCGACCCGACGTGGGGGCCCTACGTGGCGGACCGCTACGTGCAGGAGCGCTCGTGGGCCACTGCCGCCGACGGCACGCGCATTCCGCTGTCGATCGTGCGCCGCGCCGATGTGGCGCTTGACGGTTCGGCGCCGGCGCTGCTGTACGGCTACGGGTCCTACGAGGTATCGATCGACCCGGACTTCGCGATCCCGATGCTGTCGCTGCTCGACCGCGGCGTGGTCTACGCGATCGCCCACATTCGGGGCGGCGGCGAGCTGGGCCGCAGCTGGTACGACCAGGGCAAGTTGCTGGCCAAGCGCAACACCTTCACCGACTTCGTCGCGTGCGCGCAGCACCTCGTCGAGGCGGGGTACACCTCACCCGACCGGTTGGCCGCCGACGGCCGGTCCGCCGGCGGCCTGCTGATGGGCGCGGTGGCCAACCTGGCCCCCGACGCGTTCGCAGCGATCCATGCCGGCGTGCCGTTCGTCGATGCGCTGACGACCATCCTCGACCCGAGCCTGCCGCTGACCGTCGGTGAGTGGGAGGAGTGGGGAGATCCGCTGCACGACGCCGACGTCTACGCCTACATGAAGTCCTACGCACCGTACGAGAACGTGGCCGCCCGGCCTTATCCGGCGATTCTCGCGACGACGAGCCTGAACGACACCCGCGTCTTCTACGTCGAACCGGCCAAGTGGGTCGCGCAGCTGCGCCACACCGCAACCGGCGACGCGCCGGTGCTGCTGCGCACGGAGATGGTGGCCGGGCACGCCGGTAAGAGCGGGCGGTACGAGAGGTGGCGCGAGACTGCCTTCATCTATTCGTGGATTCTCGACCGGGTGACGCGGACCGTCGGCTGACCGCCGACCCGCTAATCGACGAGCAGCGTGCCCGCCGGCGGCGTCAAGATCCGGATGTCGGCGTCGTGCCTCCGTCGCTTCGTATCACCGACGTATCACAGCGGCCGTGCCGCGCTCTTTGGGTGCTGACCCGTCCGCCGGGCCTAGGACCGCCATCGGGCGTACACCCGTCTGAGGAGTGCACATGCCACTGTGGATTCGCCGCCGTGCTGGCGTCCAACTTGGACGCTCTCAGCCGCAAAGGCGATCAAACCGAGCACGCTGGTGACGCCCGCGCTGCTCAAGCAACCCCTCGGCACAGACGCACCGGCTGGGAAATCAGTAGCGCAAACGGTGATCGGCACCGGCTGCCGCTTCACGAAGGTGACGGCCAAGTCCGCGGTCAACATCCTGGTGGAGACCACCGCGAACCCCACCGCGTACCTGTCCGAGCAAGCCTATGGAACACCGCCGGGGTCCAGTCCGATCCCAGGCGCGGACCGCGGCTACGTCACCAAGACCGTCGGCGGTGACAGCAACGCCTTCATAATGCTCATCAAGAGTGGGACCGGCGTGTTCGTGACGCTGTCCCAGGACCACCCCGCACTGACGACGGAATCGATGCACGAGCTCGCCGCGGCCGTTCTCGCGCAGCTCTGAACCGCGACCGTGCCGCCGAACGCGCGAAGCCGCCGCCAACCCCAGCTGGGTCAGCGGCGGCGCTGCGTGTGGAGCAGCAGCTCTGCGTGTTGGGCAGCAGCCTCAGGTGACCTGGAGCTGAACCTCGACCAGGCCCGGCTCCAGCGCGTGGACCTGCTTGCGGCCCGAGGCGCCCGGCGCCAGGACCGACAGCGTCCATTCGCCCGGGGCGGCATAGAAGCGGAAATCGCCGGTGGCCGAGGTGACGACCTCCGCGGTGAACTCGCCGTTGCCGTCGAGCAGCCGGACGTAGGCCGAGGGAACCTCGGCCGATCCGTTGGTGACCTTGCCGTAGATGACGGTTTCCTTGCTCAGATCGATGTGCGCTGGCAACGTCGGCGTCTGAGTTGGTGCTGCACACATGTCAGGCTCCTAACTCTTCGCGCGAGCGCTCATCGCTGAGCCGCTCCGCTCCTCGCTCGCTGACGCTCGCTTCGATGCTCACGGCGATTCCTCCGACTCTTCGCGCGAGCGCTCATCGCTGAGCCGCTCCGCTCCTCGCTCGCTGACGCTCGCTTCGATGCTCACGGCGATTCCTCCGACTCTTCGCGCGAGCGCTCATCGCTGAGCCGCTCCGCTCCTCGCTCGCTGACGCTCGCTTCGATGCTCACGGCGATTCCTCCGACTCTTCGCGCGAGCGCTCATCGCTGAGCCGCTCCGCTCCTCGCTCGCTGACGCTCGCTTCGATGCTCACGGCTCAGGCCGTCTTCTCGACCGGGACGCCGACCAGCGAGCCGTATTCGGTCCACGAGCCGTCGTAGTTCTTGACGTTTTGCTTGCCCAGGAGCTCGTGCAGTGCGAACCAGGTGTGGCTGGAACGCTCACCGATGCGGCAGTAGGCGATGGTGTCCTTCGCGTCGTCCAGGCCGGCGTCGGCGTACAGAGTCGTTATCTCGTCGTCGGACTTGAACGTCCCGTCCTCATTGGCGGTCTTGCTCCATGGCACGTTCACCGCAGTCGGAATGTGGCCGGCGCGCTGGGACTGCTCCTGGGGCAGGTGCGCGGGTGCGAGCAACTTGCCCGAGAACTCGTCGGGTGAGCGGACGTCGACGAGGTTCTGAACGCCGATTGAGGCGACGACCTCGTCGCGGAAGGCACGGATCGAGGTGTCGGGCTCGTGCGCGCTGTACTGCGTCGCCGGCCTGGTGACCTCGTCCTTGCTCAGCTCACGGCCGTCGAGTTCCCACTTCTTGCGGCCGCCGTCGAGCAGCTTGACGTCGGTGTGACCGTAGAGCTTGAAATACCAGTACGCGTAGGCGGCGAACCAGTTGTTGTTGCCGCCGTAGAGGACGACGGTGTCGTCGTTGCCGATGCCCTTGCTCGACAGCAGCGCCTCGAACTGCTCCTTGCTGACGAAATCACGGCGGACCTGATCCTGCAGTTCGGTCTTCCAGTCCAGCTTCACCGCGCCGGAGAGATGGCCGCCGTCGTAGGCGGAGGTGTCTTCGTCGACCTCGACGAGGACGACGCCATCGGTGTTCAGGTTTTGTTCGGCCCAATCGGCCGAGACGAGCGCGTCTGCGCGGCTCATGATGTGTGCTCCCTTGGATGGTGTGCAGTGGTCGTGCCGGAGTGGTGATGTGTCAGTGGTGTTCGCGGGGTCATGTCGGGTGGTCGTGCAGGTATTCCACCGTTGCTGCAACGCGGGCGGGAAATCTTATGGTGTCGGGTGCAACGACGCCGCGGGGCAAATAATTGCCACCCGGCTGAGACGCTGACAACGCAGCGTTGCAAGGGGGCGCGGCGGGGCGGTCCTCGGCGAACGGCCGAGCGAGAGTGTCAGCTAGGCAGACACAGGCAGCTGCCCACGCGGCACAGGTCGACCGCGCGGCGCGAGGTGAGCAGCAGGCTCACGAACATGGCAGAACCGTACCGCGCGGGCGCTGCGCTCGGTGAATCGGACGCGAGGTCGGGCGCGGTTGAGGGTTCGGGGCAGTGCTGGTTCAGGGCAGTGCTGGTGCAGGGCAGTGCTGGTGCAGGGCAGTGCTGGTTCAGTGCAGGGTGACGTTGTCCGCGGAGCCCGAGATGACCAAGTTGCTGCCGACCACCCGCGCGGTGGCAGCATGCACGTTCAGACCCAGGTTGCCCAGCGGCAGGTTCAGCCCCAACCCTTGCTTGGCCGCCTCGACCACCGCCGCCGGCGCGGCGGCGCCCCCAATCTTGACCGACACGATCATCACCGCAATCGCGTTGGCCCGAACCGTGAGCCGCGCGAGGGCATCGACTTTGACGCTGGCCAGCCCGGCGATCAGCAGCGGCGCAAGCACGCGCACGTTGCGTCCGCTCTGGCTCAATTTCAGGCCCGGCACACCGAATGCTGGCCCGAGCCGGCTGGCCGGCAGGGTCACGCTGACGTCGGCGTGATCCACAGGGACCGAGCCGACGCCGGTGCCGACCGCGGACAGCGGAATGTGCACGCCATGCAAGTGCGCGTCGATCTGGGCGATGCCGAGCTTGGCGACGGGTTGGCCGGGCCCGGTGACCTCGATGTCGGAGTACTTGCCGCGCGCCGCCTGAGTCAGGAACGGAAAGCCGTGGATGACCACCTTCGGCCGGCCGGTGAACGGCTGCTGACCGGTCAGCTTGGTGGCGACCTTGTCCTGCGCAACGGACGTCACAGTCTTGTCGATGAGAACGAAGATGCAGCCCAGGAATACCACGACGCAGGTCAGCCAGATCGCTGCGCGAAGGAAGCGGCGCCGCCGTCGGCGCTTCCTGCGGGCGGCCCGGTCGTCGGCCATGCCGTCGCCCGGAGCACTCGTTGCGGGCTCCGGGGAAGCCTGCGTGGGCTGGCTCATCGCACCAACAGTAGAAGATAGGCCACTGGCGCCACCAGACATACCGGCAGAATCGCCAGCGCCACCGGACGTAGCCGAGCGCCTGTTCTCTGCTGCTGCCCGGCCGAGCTGGTGGTGCCGATGCCGGCGGCGACCATGCCGGCACTGACGGACAGCAGCGCGGCCACTGCAGCGATGATGGCGCACAGCAGCGCAGCGACCGGGTTGCCGTACTGCGTCAGCGGCCGCAACACCAGCACGCCGACCACTGTCGCGGCGACGATGCCGACCACCACGCCGGTGAGCCCACGCGCAACCGTCGGATCGAAGCGGGGGCGCGACCAGGCCACGTCCACCAGGCCGGCCAACACGGTGGCGACGCCGGCGACAGCGGCCGCCGCCACCGTCATCCGGTCGCCGTCGAACTCGTGGCGCAGTTGCAGCAACGCCGTCAGGGCGACCACAGCCGCGACGATCACGGAAATACCCGACAGCGACTCGACGACGCGGGTACGCACCACCCCGCGGGTCAGCTGGTGCACGAACATCGCCGGGATGGCCAGGCCGAGCACGACGAGCATCGGTGCCAGCGCGTCGTGCGGACGCACCGACGCCGCGATGTCCGCACCCGCAGCTGCGGCGCCGCCGATGAGAACAGTTCCGATCCGCCCGGGCACTGCGCTACCCGGATTGACGCTCTCCAGCTCGAACCGATCTAAGTCGAACCGATCCAGGTCAGGGCCGCCCTGGTCAGGGCTGTTCAGGTTGACGTCGAGCGGTTCGCTCTCGACGGTGCCGGCGCGGCCGTCGTCCGAGCGCGTTGCAGTCAATTGCTGCGGCGGACCGCAGCTCAGTGCCCACGTCAGTACGAGTAGCCCCTGCACCACCGCGACCGCGATCAGCAGTTCCAGCGCCCCTGCCGCGGCAGCGGCGGCGAGCAGTGCAGTGGCGGCCGTGGCCGCCAGCGCGCACCCGACCGCTTCGGAGCGCGCGCCCAGCGAGCCGCCGCGCACCCCAAGGGGACGTACGTCGACCTCGGACACGCACGAATGGTCCCATAGCAGCGCCGCGTGCTGACGCGCCGAACGGCCGCAGAAGTCTCCGCCGGACTTGTGGATATCACCGGGCCGCGGCGAGGGCGGTTCGACGGCTCGTCGATATCCACATCGGGGCGGTCGCCTCGGACGCTGACCTTCTCGATGTCGCTCCGTAGGTGTCGAAGCCGCGACCAGTCACATCCGCATGGACAGCCACCAGCGAATGTGGCCTGTTGCACACCGATCTCAATCGGTTCAGAAGCGCAATGCGGTTACGATCACCTTTCGGTACTGCCGCACTGTCCACGTGCACGTACTAAGTAAGGGGTAACCCGACATGGACATAACTCTGTTGACCTCGGCCGCACAGCCGACGACGGAAGTTCTGCCGGCTCTCGGACTGCTCGCTCATCGGGTCAGTGTTGCCCCGTGTGACATCGGTCAGCTTCTCGATCGGCCGCTGGGCAATGCAATGCTGTTGGACGCCCGCCGCGATCTCGGTCAGGCGCGCGCATTCTCCCGCATTCTGCGCACCCTCGGTTCAGGCGTTCCGGTGATCGCCGTGCTCACCGAGGGTGGCCTGGTCGCGCTGTCAGCGGAATGGGATGTCGACGACGTCATCCTGGACACCGCCGGGCCCGCTGAGCTCGACGCCCGGCTCCGCATGGCGGTGGTCCGCCAGACGATTCCCGAGATCGAGGGCTCGCCCGATGTGGTCCGCGCCGGCGACCTGGTGATCGACGAGACCACCTACAGCGCCAAGCTGCGCAACGTGGCTCTGGACCTGACGTACAAGGAGTTCGAGCTCCTCAAGTATCTGGCTCAGCACCCGTCGCGGGTCTTCACCCGCGCCAGGCTGCTGCAGGAGGTCTGGGGATACGACTACTTCGGCGGCACCCGCACCGTCGACGTCCACGTGCGGCGGCTGCGCGCGAAACTGGGCCCGGAGCACGAGAGTTTCATCGGCACCGTTCGCAATGTCGGGTATAAGTTCGTCCAGCCCAACGAGGGTTCGGCTGCCGCCACGAGTTCAGACGTGGCTACCGACCACGCCGCCGCCGACGTAGACGCACCCGAGCCGCAGGCCCGCTCGAGCGTCTGAGTGGGTCGCCCGGCGCGGCTGGAGGAACGGTCGGTCGCGCAGCTGGACCAGCTGGCGGTCTCGGCGCTGATGATTGCCGCTGCCCAGCTCGACGGTGCCGACGCCCTGGACGAGGCGCAGATCTTGGCGGTGCGTTCTAACCTGTCCCGGCATTCGGTGCTGCTCGACGCCGATGCCAACTTGCACGGCTACCTACAGGTAGCGGCGCCGGACCCGCGTACCGCCGACGTCTCGGCCGGATTAGTCGTCGGGCAAGCATTTGACGACGTTTCCCGCGGTGATATTGCCAACGACCTGTTGCTCGGCGCAGAGGCTGCCAGCGCACCGGGTCGGCTGGTGCTGTGGAGTCGCAGCGATGCCTCGCCGGTCGGGCCGGCTGCGGCACGTCGCAGGTATTCGACCGACCGGGCGCTGTTGACGATGTCGCGCCCGCTCACCAGCGCTGACGCGATTGCCGGCGCTGTCCCTGGCGTCGTGCTGCGGCCGTTCCGGCCCGGTCGCGACGACGCGGCCTGGCTGTCGCTCAACGCTGCCGCGTTCGCCGACCATCCCGAGCAGGGAGCCTGGACTGCTACCGACCTGGAACAGCGGATGGCGCAGCCGTGGTTCAACCCGGCCGGCTTCTTACTAGCCGTCGACGCCGACGCATCACGGACCGCATCGACGACTGATTCGACGCCGTCCGATGCAACGCTGCTGGGCTTCCACTGGACCAAGCTGCATCCAGGCACGCCGCGGACCGGTGAGGTGTACGTGCTGGGCACCGCGCCCGCCGCTCAGGGCCGTGGCATCGCCCGCGCGTTGCTCGCTGCCGGGCTCGCCTACCTTCACCAGGCCGGCGCAAAAGAAGTCATCCTGTACGTGGACGAGGCCAACGGGGCGGCGGTGCGGCTCTACCAGCGCAGCGGGTTCGAGGTCTTCCGACGCCAGGTGCAGTATCGCCGGCCATAGCAATGGTTCAGGTCTACGCCACCGTTGCGGCTGCGCGCACGCTGTCGAGTGCGGCTATCAGGTCGTCGATGTCGGCGCCGCTGAACAAGCCCTCCGGACCTTCGGGCGCGAGGTCGGTGAACGGCGGGTCGTAAAGCCGCCCGACGTCCATGACTCCGTGTTCGGTCAGGTAGGCGATGACCAGGTTGACGAAGTCGAGCTGGTTGGCCGTCAACGTCCGTCCGGAGATAAACGTCGACAATGCGTTGGTGGCAGCATCGCGGTCCAGCCCGATAAGGCCACGGATGAACAAGCCGAGGCCGTGGGCCTGCTGTGCGGCCCGGTCGACATCGGCCGGCTCGCCAACACCGGCTGCGGTGAGCATTCGCTGGAGTTCGTCGAGATCCATGGCAGACAGAGCTCGGTTCCGGCGCAGCTTCTGTAAGGCGACGTGGTCAGCGTGTGCCCTCAAGTACGAACGAGCTTTCGCCTCGAAACGATGCTGATCGATGTAGGAAGTGGGTATGCCGGGGAAGGCGATGTCGACGGTGGGACCGATGACGTCCTGGTAGTCGGTGTAATGCAGCGTGCGCGCCATCTTCGGCGGTAACAGCCGCACGAGGCCGCGGACCCGGCGTCGCAGCAGCTCCAGCATCGGCAGGGTGACGTCAACCCACCACGACTCGCCCGCAACGTCGTCAAGTAGTTCCCGCTCGTAGGCCACGGCGGGAATGTTGACCACCTCTAGCAGCGCCGAGGCGATCTCACGGACCTGATCACGCAATCGCCCGAAGCTGGGTTCGGCCTTCAACACGCTGAGCTGCAGACTGAGCACAAGCAAGTCGAACCGCTTGGCCGCTTCGTCGTCGTCGCGCACGGTGCTGGGCAGACCGGCCAAGTGCTCAGCGACCTCGCGGGCGTCGTCGGGAGTGAGGCTGTACCAGCGGCCTGGCTCGGCGTAGATCTCGACCCAACGCCGGTGCGGTCGGACGACGAAGTTGTCGACGTTCATGCCGACGACGATGTCGTGCAACGTGTGCGCGACGTCCATGCGCAGCCCGCGCTCATTGCGCGTCCCGTCACCTTCGGGTTCCGCATCGCTCAGCTCGGCGGTGTCCAACCCGGTGATCAGCTCGAGCCGAGCCGCGAACAACCGCTCGGCCAGCGAGGCCGCCATCCGAGTTTCCGACACTCCGGTGTCGGCGTTGAAGAATTCCAGGTTCCCGCAGAAGTCGAACAGGAGGAAGTCTGCCTTGTCTTCGCCGGGGCCGTAGAGGTCCGGCCGCAGCCGGGTGCCACGGCCGAGCATCTGCCAAAACTTCGTTTTCGACCGGACCGGCTTGGCGAAGACGAGGTTCACCACGTCGGGCACGTCGATGCCGGTGTCGAGCATGTCCACCGAGATGGCGATGTGCGGGGCCTTGTCCGGCGTCGCGAAAGCGTCGATGAGTGACTGGGCGTACTCGGTCTTGTAGGTGATCACTCGGGCGAACGCACCGTGGTACTGCGGGTAGTTGTCGTCGAAAACCTCGCGAATGAATTCGGCGTGGGCGTTGTTGCGGGCGAAAACGATCGTCTTTCCGATTCGGTCGCCGCCGGCCACCGTGTGCCCGGTCTCCATCAACGTCTTCAGCATCTTCTCGACGGTGTCGCGGTTGAACAACCACTTGTTCACCGCATCGGAGGCAACGACGTCGGGTACCTCGCCGTCCTCGGTCCACTCGCGCGAGTCCCAGTCGTCCTTTTCCTCGTCGGACAGGTCGGCGTAGCGAATGCCCTCGCGCGGAAAGCGCAAGGCCACCGACACCGGCCGCGGCGGTACCAGGTAATGCTCCGCAACAGCCTCGTCCAGACCGTAGGCGTCGGTGGGAACGCCGTCTTCGAGGTGGAACAGCCGGTAGGTGTTGCGGTCGACTTCGTCTTTCGGCGTGGCGGTCAGCCCGACGAGCAACGAGTCGAAGTAGTCGAAGATCGCGCCATATTTCTGGTATACCGACCGGTGTGCCTCGTCGATGACGACTAGATCGAAGAACCCCGGCCCGAAGCGGCGCCGGCCCTCGGTCATCTGGTCGATCAAGCCCATCATCGTCGGGTAGGTCGAGACGTAGATGCGCCCGTCGGTGTTCTTCTCGGTAACGAGGTTGACGGTGGTCGCGTCGGGCAGGTGGGCCTTGAAGACGTTGACGGTCTGGGTCACCAAAGCCACGCGGTCGGCCAGGAAAAGCACGCGCTTGCAGCGGTTTGCGCGCATCAGAATGTCGGCGAGTGCGACGACGGTGCGGGTCTTGCCGGCGCCGGTGGCCATGACGACCAGAGCGTCGCGCTGGCCGTTGTCGAACGCTTCGCCGATGCGCCGGATGGCGCGGTGCTGGTAGTGCCGCTCGATAATCGTGGCGTCGACGGGCAGTTCGGCCAGCGGCTTGCCGGTGGTGCGGCGCTGCACGAGTAGCGCAAGTTCATCGTGGCTATAGAAGCCGGCGACCTGCCGCGGCGGGCTGGTGGTGTCGTCCCAGATCCAGTTCTCGTAGCCGTTGCTATAGAAGATCACCGGCCGCTGGTGCAACTGCTGCTCCAAACAGTCGGCGTAGAGCTTGGCCTGCTGTTGGCCGACCGTGGCGTCGCGCTGGGTACGTTTGGCTTCGACGAGCCCGAGCGGTAAGCCGTCCGCCCCCCACAGCACGTAGTCGACGAAGCCGGTGCCCTGGCGATTGGGCATGCCGGTGACCGGATACTCGCAGTCCTCGGGCCGGTCGAGAGGCCAGCCGACCTCCTTGAGCATGACGTCGATGAATAACGTGCGGGTCTCGGCCTCGTCGTAGTTGTGCCGATCGGGCTGCGCCTCGGCTTGAGCCTGGGCGATCTGCTTACGCAGCGTGACAAGCTCCGCCTGCAACGACTGGTTGGCTTCGCGCTCCTCTGCGAGCTGCCGGTCGCGTTCGGTGTTGCGTACTTCTTGTTCGGCCAGCTCGGCCTGCCGGCGGATTCGCACCTCTGCTGGAATTGGACGCGGCACGAACTTCGGGTCGAATTGTTGGTCGTCAGCCGGACGACTGCCGGTGGTGGTGGCGTACGTACGGGCGAGCCAGAACATCACTTGATAGAGCTGACGCAGCACGGCCAAGGAGTCGACCTCGGTGACGCGGGTGCTGCGATGGACAGCGATGTTGCCCTGCCGACGGACGAGGTCGGCCTTGGTGGCGATGTCCTGCCCGACCAGTCGACGAAAGGACGGCTCGTGCAGCCGCCCGGCCAGGTCGTCTTTGTAGGGCATTTGCAGGTTGCGGTCGATCTCGTAGAGCCAGTTCACGGTCAGCTCGACGGCGCGCCGGGCGTAAAAGCAACATGTGCGCGGATCGGCCACGCCGGCGCGTTCGGCGCGCAGCGTCTCCTCATACAGCGCCGGCCACTGCGCGCGCAGGAAGGCGAAGTTGGTCACGGGCCTCCAGTCGACGGCTACTCTAACGCTGCTCTAACAGGATTTTTAGAGTAGGCGTTACAGCTCGCGCTCTTACTTGCCCGCCACACCACACGCCTTGGTCATCTGCGCGACACCGACTACGTGCAATGAGGGCGTCATTCCTCGGACGCACGCCCGAGGAGGACGTCTCGCACCGCTGGCGCCAGGAACCGGCGGTTGTAGGCATCGTTGCCGTACTGCGCGAGCACGCCGGCTTCGATCAACTGCGTGACCAACGTCCTGGCTCGGGAGTAGCCGATACCGAGTTCCTGCTTGACCTGGCGAAGGGTGAACGTCGTCCGGCTCACGGCCAAGTCGATCAGCGACATCGCGGTGTGCGCGCGCAAGCCACGGTCGCGTGCCCGTTGCTTGAGCTTCTCACTGACTTCCAGTAGACGGCGCAGCAGCTCCAGAGTCGACGATGCGGACTCGGCCAGGCCCAGCGCGAAGAAGCGAATCCAGTCGTCCCACGCTCCGTCGGTGCTGACAGCCAACAGCCGGTCGTAGTACTCCGGGCGGCGCGCCTCGAACCACGGAGACACTGACAGCGTGGGTTCGGCCAGCGTCCCTGACCGCATCAGCTGAAGAACGACAGCGAGTCGACCCAGCCGGCCATTGCCGTCATTGAAGGGATGCAATGTCTCGAAGTGGTAGTGACCGATGGCGGCGGCGACTACCGGGTCGAACGGTTCGGTGTCGTGTCGGTTAATCCATCGCGTCCAGTCGCCGAGCAGCGTCTCGAGTTCCAGACCCGGTGGGGGCGGCACGAAGCGAGCGGTGTGCACCTGGGCACTGTGACCAGACCCGACGAACACCTGAGTCGTTCGGATGCGACCTGCCTGCGCCGTGTCGGCCTTGGTGCCTTGAATCAACCGCTTTTGGAGGTCCTCCAGGAGGCCGACCGTGACGGAGTGGCCCTCACCGATCGACGCGAAGGCCAACTCCGCGACGACGATGTAATTCACGACTTCGCGCACGTTCGAGTCACTGGCAACGACGTCCTCGTCAGCACTGAGGATCGTCTCCAAGGGAGCGTAGGTGCCCTCCAGAGCGGACGTGCTCTGAGCTTCGACGCGCAGGGTGGCTCGACGGAGGAACGCTGGATCGGGCAGCAAGGTGGCTCTGGCATCTAGTGCGGCAAGCATCGCGCGAGCGTCGCCAATCGCCGACACAGTTGCCGACGACACGGCTGGCGGCTCGGACGGCAGTGGGTGCGGCAGGAAGGCGATGTGCTTCCACGGTCCATCCCGACCGGTGCCACTGATCGGTACGACTACCCCGGTTGGGCTGTTGACAAACATTTCGGCCTGCACAATGTCACTCTAAGGCCAAAAACTGACATTGTTTGGCGTCAAGTTGCGCTTGTGCGCAACTTGGCACGGATACCGGAAGCCACTACTCGAAGTAGTCCTCGTCGAGTTCGACGACCTGATAGGTCTGCTTGGTCTGCACTCCAACGCCGTAGGCGATCATCAGCTCGGCTAGTCGGACGCCGTCGATGAGGACGATGCGGGTCCCGATACTTGCGGCGTACTCGGCGGCGCCTGGTGTGAACCGGCTGGTGGTGATGAAGACGCCTTGGCTGACGTTGCGGCCGTGCAGGGCGCCGACGAACGCTTGGATGGCTTCCCGGCCGACGGGGTTGTCCGCGGCGTAGCGCTTGGCCTGCACGTAGATGCGTTGCAGGCCGAGGCGATCCTGGTCGATCACGCCATCCACGCCGCCGTCGCCTACGCGCCGTTGTGGCGCGCCTGGCCGTGCGTGCCAACAAATGTCTTCATCCGAGCGATAAACGCCTTCCTCGATGCTCGCTCCTGCACTACGCTAGGGAGAGCCGATGACAAGAGGTCCAAGGGATCTCTTCCCGTTCGGGATAGTCGGCGCCTACTTGCTGCCCCACGGGTGAACATCGACCGAAGCGATGGTTTGACGCACTGGTCGTAGCAGGGCGTGGGCCGACCGGCGAGCACGCGTTGGGTTGCTCACAAGCCATAGTCGGCCACCTGCAGTCCCCAGGCAGTTGAGGCGTCCCACACGCACAGCACGATGTTCCGGTCCACTTGGCCGCACACATCAGCGAGTGCTGCGCGCGCCTCCGACCTACGCTTATTGGTGCCCAACGTGCCGGCTGCGACGTACAGCGTGTCGTGCAGTTTGCTGACTTGCGTTGCGATCTCCTTGAAGTGCACAAACCACGCCTTCTTGTACAAGTAAATCTGCCGCGCTCGACGACTTGTCGGTAGGCGTTCGGTTTGTACAAGAAGGTGGTGTCAAACCGCGGCCGCTGATCGGCGATCAGCTCAAACACCTGAGATCGGACCGCTGCGCTGTCATTCTTGGCATGAAAGCCACGAGGAAGTTGTACCCCAGCTCGCTCCAGCTCGACGCGCAGTTGGAGACCGGTGAAGAGTGCATCACCGTGTGGGCCACGAAACGTTGCAGTTCCAAACCCGAAGTATTCGGTTGCCCCAGACTTACCGGCAAAGTCGTAATCAAGGTTACCAGTTTCATCCGCATACATGTAGACGTCTGCCACTACAGCGCACCTGCAAACGCGCCCTGCTGAAGTGCGGCGAATAAGGTGTCGGCACATCCGAGTTGCCCCGCGGACTTGGAGTGTAGAGCTACGATGGCGCTCGAACGCTCAGAAAACGCATGTTGAGCGGCCCGTGGTGGCATGATGACTGGAAGCGATCCAACCAACTCTAGGTTCAAGTTCGCCTGGTTACCGCCTCGCGCCATTGCCCGTAGGCGCTCGTAGGCGAGTCGTAACTGAACGAACAAGAACGCTGAGTCATAATCGCCCGGTACCAATACAGCACATGCTTGATTCGTCGCAGCGGGAATACCCAGAACCGCACATTGGCCACGAGTCCTCCCCTGTCCATAAAGCGCGATTAAAATCGAGTCGACTGGAAATACGCGCAGTCTGGCGCTGGCTAATCCTCGCTCAGTGATCGCTTCTTCCGTTGATGTCACTGTGCCGCCGGTTACCTCTGCGGTCTTCACCCAGGGCGTAGTTCCTCCAAAGTTCCGAGGTTCCCCACGACTTGGAGTACCACCAGTGGCCGGTCGAACGACGTAGCCCAACCTGGTAGTGAACGAACTCGACCGAAAATCTCCGAATGTCTGAATAAACAATGATCGCGTAAGGTCGTCAAGGAGAGCTTGAGTTTGACGGCGTTTGGCGCGGAGCGCGTCGGCGCGGTCTAGGATGTCGGCGATCCGCCGCTGCTCCTGGATCGCCGGCAGCGGTATCGGGAAACGCAAAAGCTCAGTCGGGCTCAGTCGCGGCAGATTGACGCCAGTGGCCCGAGATGTCGCCCGGGCTACCGTTCGAGGGGCAAGTAGCCAATGAGCTAGATACCTTCTATCGAGACTTGCGTGAGGCCTGATGGGGAGTATGTCTGTGCTACAGATTCCTTTGAAGTCGGGCCGCGCAACCTTGGCAAGATTGGGTCGCAACTTACCAAACAACACGTGCTCGTCGGAGAATTGAAACTTGGCACTCGCAAGCTGCCCCGCCTGTGTATCTGCAACGCCGACTAGGCGTCCACCCCGTTCAATATTCTCAAGACCGACGTATGGAGTTCCCGGCATGATCATCGCAGGGTGGACGGCTACTCGGTCGATGCTTACGACGTCGCCGAGAGCCACGTCAGTGAAGCTCATAGCATGGCCTTGAGCGCGCCCAGGCCACGCGCGATATCGGCCTCCAATTGCTCCAGGTCGGTAATGATATCAAGTGGCGAGCGGAACTCCATTTCGTCATGCATGACTTCCCTATAGCGGTTGAGCGACAAGTCATAGCCCTGCGCGCCGATGTCGTCCTTCGAAACGCAGAACGACTGCAGAGTTCGACCGCGAGCAAGTTCGGTCGTGTCGCGAGCCCACCACCGAGACAGTGCGTCGGGCAAGTTGTTCTTGGCCTGCTCCTCCGGTGCCAACCCGAACTCCGGTGTGAGGCCGAGCTTGCTCTCGGGGAGCAGCGGCGTGCGCTTGTCGTCGAGCGACCAGCCGTCGGCAGTCACCTCGTAGAACCACACCGAGTCGGTCCACCCACACCGGTCTTGGTGAACAGCAGGATCGCCGTCGAGACGCCGGCGTAGGGCCGAAACACCCCGGACGGCAGCTTCACGATGCCGTCGAGCTTGTGGTCCTCCACCAGCGTGCGGCGTAGCTCCTTGTGCGCCTTAGATGAACCGAACAGCACACCGTCGGGCACGATCACAGCCGCCCGACCACCCGTACGGAGCAGCCGCAGGAACAACGCCAGGAAGAGCAGCTCGGTCTTCTTCGTCTTCACCACGCGTTGCAGGTCCGCGGCCGTCGACTCGTAGTCCAGCGAGCCGGCGAACGGCGGGTTTGCCAAGATCAGCGAGTAGAGATCGGCCTCGCTCTCCGCGCCGGAAGACAGCGAGTCGCGGTAGCGGATGTCGGGCGACTCGATGCCGTGCAGCAGCATGTTCATCGACCCGATGCGCAGCATCACGCTGTCGAAGTCGTAGCCGTGGAACATGCTGGAGTTGAAGTGCCGGCTGGCCACAGCATCCATCAGCATCGTCGGGTTCTCGCGGCGCAGGTACTCCGCGGCGCCGACGAGGAAGCCGGCTGTGCCGCACGCCGGGTCGCAGATGTCGTCAGTCGGCTTGGGCGCCATCATCTCGACCATCAAGGCGATGATGTGCCGCGGCGTGCGGAACTGGCCGTTCTGGCCGGCGGTCGCGATCTTGCCCAACATGTACTCGTAGAGGTCGCCGTTGGTGTCGCGGTTGTCCATCGGGATGTCATCGAGCATGTCCACAACCCGGGAGAGCAGCCCGGGCGTCGGAATCGTGAAGCGGGCATCGCGCATGTGCGTCGAATACGTCGAACCCTCGCCGCCCAGACCGCGCAGCCACGGGAACACCTTGTCCGCGACCGTGGCGTACATCGTCGCGGCGTCGGAGTTCTTGAAGTTGTGCCAGCGCCGCTCGTCGGCCGGGCCGTCGGCGAAGATCACCCGCTCCAGCGCTTCGTGTGTCTGGTTGGCCCGGTTCTCGGCCCGCGTCTGCAGCGTGTCCAGGCGGCGCAGGAAAAGCAGGTAAGTGATCTGTTCCATCACCTCTAGCGGGTTGGAGATCCCGCCGGTCCAGAAGGCGTCCCAGACGCGGTCGACCTTGCTCTTGAGCTCGCCGGTTATCACGCTCGGCAGACTAACCCGACTGGAGTCGCGCCGCCGCCGTGCCACCGGTCGTCTCCGGCACCCTGCTCTGGACTAGGTTCTCGCAGGTGCCCAACCCTCTGTTTTCGACCTACCGCACCGGCGAGAACCGCGTCACTAGCTCGACGATGGCGGTGTTCGAGCGGGTCGACCTCGAGCTGGTGCGCGAGCTGCTCGCAGAAGCCTCCGGCGCTGGGTCCGAGCTGATGGCCGTGACCTTCACCAACCAGGTGACTGGTAGCGATTCGGTGCCCGACGCCCGCATCTCTGGCCGGTTCACCTGGTGGTTCGAGACGAAGACCGAAGCCAACGCCTACGTGCGCGAGGGGCACGGCCGCGCGCAGCTGCGGGCGCACGCACAACGCCTGGACGACCCGGACGCTGTGCTGTTCGTGCTCACACCCGATCCGGTCCGACCAGTGTGGCTGGACCAACTCGACGGCATCGACGAGTCCGTGCGACCGCGCGTCCTCTGGATCGGCTTCCGCGACCTCCGCGATGCCGTAACCCGGCTGATCAGCGATCCCACCCGCATTCTAGGTGAACAGACGCGGTTTCTTCTGGCTGAACTCATCGCCTTGTACGAGTCCGACGGCCTGCTGTCCTTCGACGACACGGTCATCGTCGCGGCACGCGCTGCCTGGCCCGAGTACCTCCAGCGTGGCGTCTACGTCTGCCAGCCCAATCGGTCGTTCAAGAGCGGTCTGACCCACCTCGGCTTCTACGCCGAGGGCGCGATACAGCCGCTGATTGCCGCGTTACACCGCCACGTCGTGGCTGTTCCGTTTACGCCGAGCGAGGCTGCGGAGCGCCGGGCGGCGGCCGACGACGATGTCGCCGACGTCATCGACGTGTTGCTCGCCGACGGCTCACGTACCGAGGACGAGCTATACGACATATTATTGGTCTCCGGACCAGAGGCACCAGAGACGGTTCGGCTTGACCATGCCATCGCCAACGACACCGTCGCCGCGTCAGGGCGACCGTGGGCATGGACGTTGGGTCAGCGGTATACCCGCCTGCAGGCACTGCGTAGCGGCGCCAGGTCGACGAGTCAACTGGCCTGACTTCCCGTTGGTCAGGTTCGAGGGACATTCCGGCGTCAGGGGCACTACCCGCCGGTCCTAGCTACGCGGACGACTGCACAGAGAGGTGCGCTCAGCGGTCGTAGCGGCGCACCTCGACGCCGTGGAAGTGCTTGTCGCTGATCAGGTGGTATCGCGTCTGCACCAGGTTCAGTTGGAGCGCGTCGAAGGGCGTCAGGTTGTTCATCGGGCGCCCGATCACCCAGATCCGCTGGTGCGTGAGCATGTCCTTGGTAGCTTGCGCGTGGGTCTTGTTGGTGCCGTTCAGGGTGCCGGACCGCTGCGGGGAACGGGAGAGCGCGACGTCGTCGAGTTGACGGTATTGCCGCGGGTAGCCCAGCCGGGCCCAACGGAAACTGTGCGGCACGAAGATCACAGCGTCGCCGTGTTGCCCACGGTGGGCGACGTAATTAGCCGCGGCGGCAAAATTTTGCCGCCAGCCGTCGGGTGTTCGGATGTTGGCCAAGGCTGCGCCCTGTAATGCGACGCAACACAGGCAGGCCGCCACGCCCGGTGTCCAGGTGGCGCGTGCTGGCAGCATACGACCCAGCCGGTACAGGCCGGCGGCGGCGAGCAGGGCCGCGCCGGGCTGGCTGTAGAGCAGGTAGCGCGGCACGAACAGGGGCTGGGTGAGCACGGACTGGACGAACAGCACCACCGGCGGCACCAAGGCCAGCGGAACGGCCAGAAGCGGCAGGGACAGCTCGGTGCGCCGTCGACGGCCGGTTGCGACCGGTACCGCCCCCAGCACCGCGCAGCCGGCCAGGAGCACGCAGACCGGAGCCGACGTTCCGAAGAACGAACGCAGCACATCGAACAGCGTCGACAGCTGCGGTCGATGGATCCGCTGCACTGCCTTGGCCTGGCGGGTGCTGAGCACCAGTAGCGGCACAACCAACATGCAGCCCGCCGTTGCAGCCGCCGCCCAGCGCCGCCACGTGAGCGCCGCCGTCCTCATGAGCAGCAGCGTCGCGGCGTGGGCCAGCACGACCAGCAGCGATATCTCGTTCAGATACCCGGCAAGGGTGAGTAGTGCGCCGTAGGTCACCCAGGTGCGAACCGGGGCCCGTGGCTTGAGCGCTGCGGCGAACGCCACGCACGCGCCCATCGCTGCGGCGGTGACCAGGGCGTAGGAACGGGCGTCCTGGGCGTAGGAGCTCACCAGCGGAGTGCAGGCCATCAGCAGGCCGGCCAGCACGCCGACTGCACGCGAGGCGAGCCGGATTCCGAGCAGCGTCGTCAAGGCGACCGCGACAGCCATACCCAGCACCGACGGCAGCCGCAGCACCACCTCACCGTCGCCGAACTTCACTACGACGTGCATCAGCGCGTAGTAGAGCCCGTGCACCGCGTCGACGTGCGCCAGCAGATGCAGCAGGTGCCGGCGGGAAAGGTGTGCCGCGTAGGTCGTCACCGCCTCGTCGCCCCACAGCGAGCCGCGGTTCAGACGCCACAGGCCCACTAACAGCATCACCATTGCCGTCGCGGCTACCGCGCCCGCATCGGCCCGACCGCGGTGACGCCCAAGCGCCGATGCGGTAGCAGCGGACGGTGCGGCCTCGGCTTTCGCTGCGGCTTGAGCCGCCGCGGCGACGACACCGGACGGCAGGGCGTCCAGCGCGCTCGGTGCAGTCATTGATTCATCCGGCGACGGGCGATCCCGCTGACACCCGGCGCAGCTTGCGCAGCGAGGGCAGCTCACTCTCGTACACCCGCTTGACGCCGTCGCCCAGCGCGGCCTCGACGACGCGGATGTCGCGCACCAGCCGGGTCAGGCCGCCCGGTTCCACCGACGCAGCCTGGTCCGAACCCCACTTGGCGCGGTCCAGCGTGATGTGCCGCTCGACGAAGCAGGCGCCCAACGCCACCGCGGCCAGCGTCGTCTGCAGCCCGATCTCGTGCCCGGAGTATCCGATCGCCACGTCGGGATAGGTACGCGCCAGGGTCTGCAGCACCCGCAGGTTCAGTTCGTCGGCCGGTGCGGGGTAGGAGCTTGTGGTGTGGCACAGGATCAGCCGTTCGCGGCCGAGCACGTCGATCGCATGGCGGATCTGGGTCGGCGTGGACATGCCGGTGGACAGGATGACGGTGCGCTGGGTCTCGCGGACGCGGTTCAGCAGCTCGTCGTCGGTCAGGCACGCCGATGCGATCTTGTGCGCGGGCGGGTCCATCAGCTCGAGGAAGTCGACGCTGGGCACGTCCCAGGGCGAGGCGAACCAGGCGATGTGGCGCACCATGCAGTGATGGCTGATGGCCTGGTACTGCGCGGCGGAGAATTCCACCCGGTGGCGGTACTCCAGGTAGCTCATCCGGCCCCACGGGGTGTCGCGGCGCACGTCCCACTGGTCGCGGGGCACGCACAGCTCGGGCGTGCGCTTCTGGAACTTGACCGCATCGCAGCCGGCGTCGGCCGCGACATCGATCAGCGCCAGGGCGTCGTCGAGGCTGCCGTTGTGGTTGATGCCGATCTCGGCGGTGATGAAGACGGGGTAGTCGGGCCCGACGGGGCGGTCACCGATGTAGCGAAGGCGATTCAGATCCATGATCGAGTTCCTCTCCGAGGAGCCAGGACGCGACCTCGCGGACCGCGCCGTTCCCGCCGGTGGCGGTGGTCACGACGCGGGCTCGGGCCCGCACCGCGTCGTGCGCGTCGGCCACGGCCACAGGCCAGCCGACAAGGTCGAAACAGGGCAGATCGTTGACGTCGTTGCCCACGTAGACGGTTCGGTGCAGGGCATGGCCCTGCTCGGTGCACCATTGGGCCAGCGCCGGGCCCTTGGCCTCGACGCCATGGCGGACGGGAACGCCGAGCTTGCGGGCCCGGGCGCTGACGACGCCGTTGCGCTCGGCGGACAGAATGAGCACTCCGATGCCGGCCCGACGCAGCGCGGCCACGCCCAGACCGTCGCCGCGATGCACGGTCACGGTCTCGCGGCCGTCTTGGTCGATCACCACCCGGTCGTCGGTCTGCGTGCCGTCGAAGTCGAGCACCACTGCGTCGACATCGGCCGATGCGGGCCGCCCGCTGCTGTCCGCGTTTAGTGGCGCGTCGAGCAGCGGCGCCAGCAGTCGGGCCCGAGCCAGATCGGCCGGTTCGTCCACTTCCAGCGTGCGGGCGGGATCAACGGCAACAACCTCGATGCGGCCGAAGAAGCGGTGACCGTGCCGGCGTAAGCCGTCGACGGTCATGGCGTAGGCGGCGCCGGTCTCGAGCAGGTCCTGCGGACGGTCCTGACGGCGTGGGCGCGTCGACGGGTCATGGTTCACGCCTGCGGTCGCAGGCTGGTCGTCTACGCGCTCCGCTCGCTGAACCACCAGCTCCTGCGTCGCTTCGATGCTCGCGCGCTGACCGTCTACGTGCTCCGCTCGCTGAACTACCAGCTCCTGCGTCACTGCGATGCTCGCGCGCCGACCGTCTACGCGCTCCGCTCCTCGCTCCTGCGTCGCTGCGATGCTCGCCCGCCAGAGAAACCCATGGGTCGCCGACGCGGTCAGCGCCGAATCCGCGCCATTCAGCACGGCCTCGGCAACGCCGTCGATATCCGCGGCGGTGACGAACGGACTGGTGCACTGGACGAGCACGACGACGTCCACCTCGCTGCCGCCGACCTCGACCTCGTGCACCGCATGCAGAACGGCCGATTCCGAGCTGGCCAGATCACCGGCCAGTTCGGCGGGACGACGCACCACCCCGGCGCCGACGGCCTGGGCGGCGGCGGCGATCGCGTCGTCGTCGGTCGAGACAACGACTTGGTCCACCCATCGGGCAGCCTGGGCTGCCTGAACCGCACGGGCCAGCAACGACCGCCTGCCCACGATTGCCAGATTCTTGCCCGGCACGCCCTTGGAGCCGCCGCGGGCGGGAATCACGCAGAGCACCCGCGCGACGCTGCGACTGCCCGCGGTGGCCTGTTCTGTCGTGGCAAGTCCCGTGGCGTTCACTGCTGTGCCAGCCGACGTAGCGGCGGAGCGACTTTGTTGACGCCGAACTGGTACACCGCGCGCGCCGACCGGCGCGCCAGCCGCCGCCCCGGTGACGCCGTAGGGTCGCCGGCATCGATGTCGGCCAGCGGCGCGCCGTCGGGAGCAAGGTCGTGCCGGGCGAGCAGGGCCGGCAGGTACCCGGCGGCACTGTCGGCGTCGTACCACGGCAGCAACGGCGCCAACAGCGCCTTCTCCGCCACCATCTTGCCCACCCGCTCGCGCAGCAAGGTGTACGGCTCGGGGTCGCCCACGCCGTTCGCGGCGAGCCAATCCGGGTCGGGAACCGGCGTCACGCCGGCGTCCAGCGCCGACCACGACGTGAACAAACCCGAGTTGAGGAACACGTGATTACCTAGGCTTTCCCGGATGCCGAAGTCGGTGAGGACGGCAGTGGGAATACCCCGCTGCAACGCCTCCAGTGCTGCGGTCGAGCTGACCGTCACACACAGATCGGTTTCGTCCAGCACGTCAGCCATGGAGCCATACAAGAAGTGGACGTTGGCGGGCACGTCGCGCCGGTGCGCCAGCTTGGCGAAATGGTGTCGCTCGATGTGCGTCGTCTGATCGCCTGGGCGCGCCCGCAGCTTGATCAACACTCGGCGCTGCGGGTGAGCGCGCGCGTGAGCCAATACGCGGTCCAGGGCATAGCGGCGCTCGTTTCGGCGAAGCGGCACCGTGGGCTGGGTGACAAAGCACACGGTGAACGGCCGCTGCCCGCTCTCCACGAGACGGCGGTCGTACGGCGCCCCGTCCAGGAACGGCAGCGCCGTCTGCACGACTGCATCGGACTCGGCTCCGATCGCTGCATATACGCCCCTGAAGGCGGCGGCATCGTTCGCGGAATTGGCCAGCACGATGTCCGCGCCCACGCGTAGCAGCAGGCCGTCGACAAACCGCTCGAACACCAGCCCGACATAGCCGGTGACGACGCAGGGCCGGCTGGGCCGATTGGCCCAGGCGTGGGCGAACCCGCGCAACGCCGACTGGATGTTGCCACCGGTGCACGCCAGGATCACCACGTCGGCCTCGGCCAGAGCAGGATCGGTGACCACAGCGCCCAGCCGCACCCGACGCACCGGGTAGGCATCCACGCCGACGTCGTCGACCTGCTGCTGAGTGGGCGTCGATCGCCCGAAGACCAGATGCCCGAAGACGCTGTGGTCGGTGAGTGCACGGTGTTCGGCCAGTGCGGGCCCGGCAAGCGCGCGCCCGGCAAGCGCGAGTGCGGCCTCGATAAGGCCGGGCTCCGCAAGCACCGGCGCGGCAAGCACTGGCGCGGCAAGCTCGGCCTCAGCAGGCACGGGCTTCGCAAGTAGAGGCGCGGCAAGCTCGAGCTCGGCAGGCTCGGATGCTTCGCATCGCGTCGGGGCGTCATCGTCGAGCAGGCGGGCAGCCAATGAGGCGCCCCACTTCCAGCGCGAGTCCGAGTCGGCGACGACGTGGATGATCACGGCGGCGACGCTAGGTAACCCAGGTGAATGAACGGGGTCTACCAGCAAGAGCCCAGATGACCAAGCGCGGAAGCTTGGCGTCCCACTCCGGCCAGCGCCGACACGAGCCGGCCACCGCAGAAACCTCGTTTAGGCCGCAAGGCACGGCTCGAACCAGCTAAGGCCACGTTGCGCAAGCGGCGGCCCCGCTTCGCGCGTCGGGCGGTCGCTGATGAGCCGCTGTACGACGCTACGACGCGCAAAGTCAGTCGCCACGCGGCCATCCGCTGGCTGCAGGCGCAGCAGCTACTGCGGAACGGCGCGCACCTTGCTACGCATGACCCGGGCCGCGATCGGCCCGAGATCGTCCATCACCGCAACCAGATCACCCAGGCGCTCCAGCGCTTCCAGGGCGGCCTCGGCGCCGGCCTTGTCCACTCCCTCATACAGTTCCAGGCCGATGAAGCCGGCACTGATGGCGCGCGCGAGGCCGGCCGGGTCGCAGATCTCAGCCAGCGGGTTACCTTCCAGCACCCGCCGGACGACGACCTCGATCTCCTCGTTCCACCGATGCATGGCATAGCGGGCCGCGCCGGCCAGCGTCTCGTTCCACTGCGCGCCCGACATAAGCTGCGCCATCATTGCCACGTTGCCCGCGGCGCGCTCACGGTCGTGCAGTTCGCGGCCCAGGGCGAGCAGCTCGTTGAACGTCGTCACCTGGGCGAACTTGTCGTGATAGAAGGCCGCGGTGGCGTCGACGGACTCCCGGCTGGCCGCCTGCACGAGTTCGGCGACACTGCCGAAGTGGTAGAAGATCAGCGCCTGATTGACACCGGCGCGAGCCGCGACGACCCGCGCGGACAACGCGGCCAGGCCGTCGTCACGCAGGCTTTGCGCCGCGGCAGTAAGCAGTTTGATCCGGGTGCTGTTGCGCTTAGCGGTCACCGGTCGGCCTGCGCAGGTGCGTACGTCGCGTTGGCCGACGCCGCATTGATCGCCGTCGCCATGCTCCGAGCATGCCGCACGGGCGATGTACCAGCCACCTCAGGGTCACGGTCGAACTGATCGCCCGCCAGACGGCGAGGTAGGGCGACGTTCATCCTGCGTTCACCCGCTGCACCGCAACCGGCCATCCGCGCCTTCTACTGTCAGCGCCGTGAATATCATCGACAGAGGAGACAAATCCGTGCCGAGCCCCAATCGAGGCCGCATGGCCACGTCCGCCATCGCCATCGCGATAGCCGGCGCAACTCTGCTCACCGCCTGCGGGGGCAGCAGTAAGAAGACCGACACAAGTTCGAGTTCCAGCGGTGCGACCAGCAGCGCCAGCGACACCACTTCGGCCAGCGCGAGCAGCAGCGACACCGCAACCACGTCGGCCAGCGACACTGCCAGCGGCGGCGGCGCCACCCCCGGCGGCTGCCCCAGCGGCACGCTCAAGGCCGAGGGATCCACCGCGCAGACCAACGCGATGACGGCGTGGATCAACGCCTACCAAAAGAAGTGCACCGGCACGACGATCAACTACAACCCGACCGGCTCGGGCGCGGGCGTCAAGCAGTTCAACGGCAACCAGGTCGACTTCGCCGGCTCGGACTCAGCCCTCGACCCAAAGGCCGGAGAGGATGCCGCGGCAGCCAAGCGGTGCGCGTCACCGGCCCTGGACCTGCCGATGGTGGTGGGACCGATCGCAGTCGCCTACAAACTCAAAGGCGTGCCCGACCAGGGCTTGACCTTGACGCCCAAGCTGATCACCCAGATCTTCCTCGGCAAGATCAAGACCTGGAACGACCCGGCGCTCGCGGCGGCCAACAAGGGCGTGAATCTGCCCAGCACGCCGATCACCGTGTTCTTCCGCTCCGATGAGTCCGGTACCACCTCCAACTTCGAGAAGTACATGGCAGCCAACGATCCCACCGACTTCACCGCTGCACCGAGCAAGATCTGGGCCGGCAAGGTCGGCCAGGGCAAAGCGAAGTCGCAGGGCATCCTCCAGGCGGTCGGCGCCACCGAGGGCAGCATTGCCTATGAGGAGTACTCCTTCGTCCTCAGCGGGAACCTGTCTGCTGCGAAGGTCGACAACGGCGGCGGCGCGGTAGCGCTCAGCCCGGCGACCGCCTCTGCGGCCGCAGCGGCTGCCAAGGTCGTCGGTACCGGCAAGGACGTCACGCTGAAGCTCGACTACGCAACCAAGGCTGCCGGCGCCTACCCGATCGTGCTGGTCACTTACGAGATCGCCTGCACCAAGTACAAGGACGCCAAGATTGGCTCGTTCGTCAAGTCGTTCCTGACCTACACGGCCAGCGACGGTCAGAGCCTGTTGAACCCCTTGGGCTACGCCCCGATCCCCGCATCGGTCAAGGCCAAGGTCGACGCCGCGATCGCGGCTATCAGCTAGGTCGGGCAGCACCAGCACTTCTCGACAGGAACATCTCGACAAGAACCTCTCGACGAGCACCACCTCGACGGACCCCGCCGGCGGCGAATTCGGGCACACTGACCTGACTTCCCGGCGGCGGGGCCGATCGATGTTCTGAGACGGTGAAGCGGACTTCCGACATGGCGGACGAGGATATGACTGAACCAGACCTAGCTAGTCCCGGTACGGCTACTCCGCTTACCGATACCACCGGTACGGACCGCGAACGGCACGGGTCGAGCGCCCTGCCCCGCGCGATGTCGACGCCCAGAGCGCATTCCGATCAAGTGCGGGCCGAGGACGTCTCTCGCGACAGCGGCGGGCCGCCGGTGCACGAGCCGGACGCGGTGGAGTCGGAGTTCGCCGAAGCACCGGTCATCATCGGTTCGACCATCCCGAACGCCGTGAGCACCCTAGACGACACGCCACCGGTGTTCGGTGCCGGAACCAGCGGCTTCGCCGCCGGTGGCCACCGCCGCATCGCCGACCGTCTCTTTGCCGGCACGGCGGCCGGCGCGGGTGCATTCACCGTGCTGGTCATCGCGCTGATCGCACTGTTCCTGATTGCCAAGGCGGCACCGGCGATCCGGTCGGACAAAGAATTCTTTCTCTTCTCCCGCGGCTGGAGCGTCAACGGCGATGCGCTGAACTTCGGCGTGGTCGACCTGCTCTCGGTCACTGTCGCCATCGCCGTTATCGCTATGATCATCGCCGTTCCGATCGCCATCGGGATCGCACTGTTCATCACGCAGTACGCGCCCAAGCGACTGGCCAAGCCCGTGGCGTATTTGGTGGATCTGCTGGCCGCCGTTCCCTCGATCATCTTCGGCATCTGGGGAATCATCGTGCTGGCACCGCATCTCAAGCCGGTGCAGACCCTGCTGTACCACCTGCACTTCATCCCGCTGTTCGGCGACAAGAACGTGCAGTCGGGCACCATCTTCAACGCCGGCGTCGTGCTGGCGATCATGATTCTGCCGATCATCACGGCCATCTCCCGCGACGTATTCGAGCGCACGCCCACCACCAACGTCGAGGCCGCGTGGGCTCTGGGCGCAACCCGCTGGGAGATGATCCGCCTGGCCGTACTCCCCTACGGCAAGCCCGGCGTGATCAGCGGCGCAATGCTGGGCCTGGGCCGCGCGCTGGGCGAGACGATCGCCATCACGTTGATCTTGTCGGGCAGAGGTAACGGCACCCAGTTCAGCTGGTCGATCTTCGACGGCGGCGCGACCTTCGCCTCAAAAATCGCGCTGGCGCAGTCGGAGTTCAACAACCCCAAGCAGACCGGCCCCTACATCGTGGCCGGTCTGGTGCTGTTTCTTCTCACCTTCGCCGTCAATGCCGCGGCCAGGTATGTGGTCGGCCGCCGTCGGGAGTTTGCATGAGTATCGCTGTAGAACGGCCCAATCTGAGCCTCAGCGCCTCGCCGGGAGCCGGCCTTCGCAAGCTGAAGAACAACGCAGCCACCGTGCTCACGGCGAGTGCGTTCGTGGTGGCGATGATCCCGTTGGCGTGGTTGCTCTGGACCGTCGTCAGCCGCGGCTGGCGCGCCGTCACCTCGAGCACCTGGTGGACGTCGTCCCAGCGCGGTACCGACCCCAAGACCGCCGGCGGCGGTGCCACCCACGCCATCATCGGCACGGTCGAGCAGGTCGCGATCTGCTCGGCGATCTCCATTCCGCTGGCGATCGCGGTGGCGGTCTACCTCGTCGAGTACGGCGGCCGTAGCCCCTTGGCACGCGCGACCACCTTCATGGTCGACATCCTCTCTGGTCTTCCCTCCATCGTGGCGGCGCTGTTCATCTATGCAGCCTTCGTCACGACGTTCGGGTTCGACCGGGCCGGCTGGCTGGTGTCGCTGGCGATCGTTCTGCTCATGGTTCCGGTCATCGTGCGCACCACCGAAGAGATGCTGAAGCTGGTTCCCAACGAGCTTCGCGAGGCGGCCTACGCCCTGGGCGTACCGAAGTGGAAGACCATCCTGCGCGTCGTTCTGCCCACCGCGCTCAGCGGCGTGATCACCGGCATTGTGTTGGGTATCGCGCGAGTGGCCGGTGAGACCGCTCCGCTTCTGGTGCTGGTGGGCTACTCGCAGAGCACGAACCGCAACCCGTTCTCCAGCAACCAGGGCTCGCTGCCGGCCATGATCTACGACCAGTCGGCCAACCTGGGCAGCAGTTACGGACTCAATGCCGCCGGTCAACGCGTGGCACTGCACAATTACGCCGCCGATCGCATGTGGGGTGCGGCGCTGACGCTGATCATCCTGGTGATGGCGCTGAACCTGATTGCCCGGTTGTTCGCGCGGCGCAGCAAAGTCTCTACCTGACTCTCAGATTCACGACGACCGTCTCCAACGACTCTTCCCACGGATCGGAACGCAACACCATGGCCAAGCGCATCGACGCCAAGAACGTCAACATCTACTACGGCAAGTTCCTCGCCGTGTCCGATGTCAACCTCACCATCGAACCGCGCAGCGTCACCGCGTTCATCGGCCCGTCCGGGTGTGGCAAATCGACGGTGCTGCGCACGCTGAACCGGCTGCACGAGGTGGTCGCCGGTGCGCGCGTGGAGGGTGAGGTGCTCCTGGACGGCGAGGACATCTACGGCAGCGCCATCGACCCCGTCGACGTGCGGCGCACCATCGGCATGGTGTTCCAGCGGCCTAATCCGTTCCCCACCATGTCGATCTATGACAACGTCGTGGCGGGGCTCAAGCTGCAGGGCGGTCGCACCAAGAAGGCCGACCTCGACGGTGTGGTGGAGAACTCGCTGCGCGGTGCAAATCTGTGGAACGAGGTCAACGACCGGCTCGACCGTCCTGGGGGCGGCCTGTCCGGTGGCCAGCAGCAGCGGCTGTGCATCGCACGCGCGATCGCGGTGGAGCCCCAAGTTCTGCTGATGGACGAGCCGTGCTCGGCGCTGGATCCCATCTCGACGCTGGCGATCGAAGATCTCATCCAGGAGCTCAAGACGAAGTACACGATCGTGATCGTCACCCACAACATGCAGCAGGCCGCCCGGGTAAGTGAGAAGACGGCGTTCTTCAACCTGTCCGGACAGGGCAAGCCCGGGCAGTTGGTCGAGATGAACGACACCGAGCGGATCTTCTCCAACCCCCGTGAGCAGCGCACCGAGGACTACATCAGCGGTCGGTTCGGCTGACCGTTCGGCCAGCATTCCCGGTCGCCCTCAGCCGCCTGCGCGTCGGCGAACCTCTGCGTTCGGAATTTCTGTCGCCGCCGGGGACTTCTGGCCACATGACGACTTTGGGACTGATCGGCAGCGGCAATATCGGCGGCACGGTAGCGCGACTGGCGGTCAACGCCGGCTACGACGTAGTGCTGTCCAACTCGCGCGGACCGGAGACGCTGGCTGGTCTGGTGGCCGATCTGGGTTCCTCTGCCAGGGCCGCTACGGCCGAAGAGGCGGCCGCTGCCGGGGACATCGTGCTCGTCAGCGTCCCGCTGAAGTCCTATGAGTCCGTCCCGGTCGATCAGCTGGCGGGCAAGGTGGTGCTGGACACCAACAACTACTACCCGGAGCGAGACGGGGTGTTCCCGGAGCTCGAGGCGAAGACGACCACCACGAGTGAGCTGTTGCAGGCGCATCTGCCCGACGCGCACGTGATCAAAGTCTTCAACAACATCTTCTTCAAGAACCTGCTGTCGATGGCCCGCCCGGCTGGCGCGCCCGACCGCAACACGCTGATCGTCGCCGGCAATGACGCCGCCGCCAAGAAGTCCGCGGTCGAGTTCCTCGACGCGATCGGTTACGACGCCTACGACGCGGGAACGCTTGCCGAAAGCTGGCGCTACGAGCGCGACCAGCCGGCGTACGCCTCGGCCTACGTCCACGACGGCGATTTCGACCATCCGACCGCGATCGGTGCAGAGCAGATCCGGCCGCTGTTGGCGCAAGCTCAGCGCTGACACACCGGTCTGATTACATCGCTGCCGAACAGCGCGGCATTCAGCCAGCGGCCGATCAGACAACACCCGTGGTGGTGGGACCATCCCCCAATGGAACCCACCACCACGGTGTCAATCCGCTCGATGCCGCTCGCTTTTTACAGCGGAAGCGGCGCCCAGGACCATGTGGCTCTGCGTCGAATCGACGCGGCATCAGCAGGGTCACGGCTTTGACGAGCGGAAGTTCGGTGTGCACTTCAATCTTGAGGGCAGCCGGCCTTTAGCGCAACTGGGGATCTCCAAGCGATTCCACGCAACGACACCGTGAATTCACCTCACAGCCGGTAAATCGGATGGAGCTAGGACAGCAAGATGTTGATTTTGCTTCGGATTTCGTTGCCGCGAGTCAGTTCCTGTTGGGTCAGCAGTCCGAAGGTGTAACCGTTCTCGCCCGGCGCGGCACCGGCGGCGACGCCGAGCCGACGCAGCGCAGCGGCGCTGACGACGCTGTCCTGGTGCTCGCCCAGCAGATCCTGCAGCTCCTCGCCGCGGCGCACCTCGGCGCGCGCGTTCTCCCCCAGTACCGGTGCGGCCAGCTCGGCGGCATATCGGAACCGCTTGCCGGCTTTGCGCGCGCTGTGGACGAGCTCGGTCTCCTTGTCGCTCAGTGCCGTCTGCGCCAGGCCGGCCGGATCGGTGTTAGCGGCGGCGAGCCGGGCGTGTTGCGCGGCCGCGGTATGCAGGCGGGCGTCGAGCTTGCGCCGAGCCTTGCGCAGAGAGCGTCGCAGGTCCTTTCCCGAACCTTCCGCCAGGGCAGTCATCGGCGGAGCAACTCGCCACTGCTCCAACCGGTCCAGCAAAGTCAACATGCGGGGAGAGTCCATGCCGGCCGTCAGCACCTGCAGATGCTCAGTGCGATCGGCGAGCAGCTCGGAGTCTATGCGCGCCGCGACCGGGCCGAGCACATGCTCCGGAGCGAGCGCCGACACCAGCGAACGGAGCCGGGCTCGCAGGACATCGGCGTCGCGCACTCCGCCGAGGAGGCCGGCCAGCCACACCAGGTCGGCCTCCAGCTCTGCGACGGCGCCGGCATCGAAGACCGGATTCAACGTCCGTAGCGTGCTGCGCAGCCGGCGGATCGCCACCCGGGTGGGGTGGACGACGTTCTTGCCGCGGCGTAGCCCCAGATCGCCGGCCACGATGGCAGCAACCTGCGCGTCGATATAGGCAGCTGCCGCGTCGCCGACGGTACTGCCGACGGTGAGCTCGGGCCGAGCCGGCAGTGTGCCGACCGCGAGTTCTAGCTTCGACGCGCGCGCAGACGCTTGCGCGCCTGCAGAAGTCAGCGCCGATCCCACTGCGGCCAGCAGCTCAGGTGACCCGCTCGATCCCAGCTCGACCTCCACCTCCCGCCACTGCGTCAGCCGGGCGGTAGAAGAATCGGTCGTCGTCAGCGCTGCGGCGTACACGACGTCGTCGGCCACCTCGAGCAGCAGCACACCTTCGGCGTCGAGGACGCGGTGCACGGTGCGCTGGGTGTCCAGCTGGGCGAGAGGCTCGAGCTCTGCGCCTCGACGAACTCCGACGAGTAGTCCGGCCAGCTCGTCGGGGACTGTAGCGATAGCGTCGTTTTTGTCGAGGTCGACCGACAACTCGGTTCGGGCGCCGCCGCGGTCGGCTTTACTGCTGGGGGGCTGAGCCCCGATCTTTTCGCCGACCTTCTCGTCGACCTTCTCCCCAGGCAGCTTGAGCTGCCAGCCAGTGTCCGTCGTGCCGGAGCGTCGGCGCAGGGTGAGCCGATTACGCCGCAGGTCCTGCGCCGCGGTGTCGTAGTAGGTGCTGTTCAGCTGATGCACGTGGACGTCCACGGTTGCACCGGCAGGCAACGCTGAGGAAAGGTCGGGCACTACGAAGGCGGCATCGACGTCGTACTTGTCTTCTCGTTCGAGATATTCGTTTGGCATCACGGCCATTGTCCGCCACAGCTCAGTCCTGATGTGGACGCACGCCGGCAGCGGCTGCGGCGCCGGTTCGCACTATCCTTTCCCGCGCTCAGCTGTCGCACGTGCAGCTGTCGCGTGTGCAGCTGTCGGATCAGGACGCCGGCCAGAGTCGCAACCGAGAGCCACGGGGGCGAGAAGGCCGCCGCGGTGCCACGGCGACGACCAGCGCCGCGAGGATCAGAGGCAGCAGCGTCAATGGGAATGCGCGGGCTCCGGTGTAGGCGAGCAGCAGTCCGCCGCCGGCACTTCCGCCCAGAATGGCAAGGTTCCACGTCGTGGAGACCCACGCCGCGGCCACGTCGCGGTCGTCGGCGGCTGCTGCGGTCGCGGCGGTATTCAACAAAGTCGAGGCGCCGCCGAAACTGAGGCCCCAGGAGACGACTGCGGCGATCAGGACCGCAGGCACCGAACCCGCCAGCGCCAGCGCCGTGGCCGCGAGTGCGAACGTGACGAGGCTGAGAATCAGAAGTCCTCGACGCATGCGGTCGACAAGAACGCCGGTGATCCAGATTCCTGCAAGCGCGGCAATGCCGAACACCAGCAAGACGGCGTCGACGCCGGCGCCGGTGTTGGTAGCAGCAAGGTAGGGCGCGATGTAGGTGTAGAGAATATTGTGCGCCAGCATCCACGTCACGACGATGGCGAGGACCGACGGGATGCCGGCTTTGGCCAACACGTTCCGAGCCGGTGTCTGTGTCGCGGCGGACTGGCCAAGAGCGGCGGGCATGAGGACGAGCGCCCACAACAGTAGGGCCGATGAGGCCACTGCCAGGCCGGCAAACGCCCAGCGCCACCCGAGCAGCGTTCCGGCAAAGGTACCCAGTGGAGTGCCGAACGCCAGGGCAACCGGAGTTCCGACCATCGCAACGGCCAGCCCGCGGCCGGTCAGCGCCGGCGGCACGATCCGTTGCGCGTAGCCCGGAATCAGTCCCCATACCAACCCCGACAGGCAGCCGGCAACGAACCGGAACGCGAGAGTCGCGGGAATGTTCGAGCTGAGCGCGGTAGCCGCGTTGACCAGGATGAAGCCGGCGATCCCGAGCAACAGCAGCGGTTTGCGCGACCGCCTTCGGGTAGCCGCGATAGCCGGTACCGACGCAAGCACCGTTCCGGCGGCGTACACCGACACCAGCTGGCCGGCCGTGCTCGTGCCCACACCCAGACCCTGCGAAATCTGGGGCAGCAACCCAGCCGGCAGCGTCTCGGTCATGATCATGACGAAGCCGCTGAACGCCAACACGAGCAACGCCGCCCATGGCAGCCGGTCCTGGTCCGCGGCGCGGCGGGCAGCGGGACTACGCCGAGCGGTTGTCAAGACCGACGCCTGAGACGCGTGGCAACGAAGGAGCAGCGTCGGAATCGGCAATGAGTTCGGCGATGCAAACCAGGCTACTTAGGTCGGGGCTTGCTCAGGCTGCTGTTCCAGCGCTTCCAGGCGGTCGTGCACGGTGCGGCCGATGGCGTCGAGCATCTCCAGCTCGGCTGTAGTGAGATGGTCGATGAGCACCGCGCGGACGTCGGCCACGTGCTGCGGAGCCGCAGCCACTATCAGCTCGCGGCCCCGAGGCGAGATAGCGATAACCGCCCCGCGCTGGTCAGTGAGGCAGCGCTCCCGAACCACGAACCCGCGATCCTGCATTCGGCCCAGGTGCTGAGACAACCGGCTCTTCTCCCAATGCAGCCGGTGGCCGAGTTCGAACGACCTCAATCGACCCTCGGGCGCTTCGGACAGATGGGCCAGAACCTGGTAGTCGGCGTGGGACAGGCCGCATCGAGTGCGCAGCTGCCGGTCGATGAACTCCAAGATGCCTTCCTGCATGGTCATCAAGGCGCGCCAGGCCCGCTGTTCGCGCTGGTCCAACCATGGCTCTGTCATAACAAAGCATCCTACTTCTAGTTGACGTGTTAACCACTGCGGCGTAGCGTTGTTAACACGTGAACCACAATGAGCGGAGTCGCTCCGTCGACATCCAGGAGGCATTCATGACCACGACCGTCAGTACCGAAACGACGACTCTCTCCAAGCTCGACGCCGAGGGTCGGGCGACGCTGTTCACCGATGCGCGGACCGCGAACACTTTCGCGCCCACACCGGTTACCGACCAAGAACTGTCCGACATCTGGGAACTCGCGAAATGGGCGCCCACCGCAGCCAACACCCAGCCACTGAGGATCGTCTACGTTCGACCCGGGCCAGGCCGGGACCGGCTGACGCGGCACATGAACGAAGGCAACCGGGCCAAGACCGCGGCAGTGCCCGCCGTCGCAATCCTGGCCGTCGACACTCAATTCCACGAACACATTCCCACCCTGCTGCCCTTCCGGCCCGAGCTGAAAGACGTGTTCGAGGCCGACGAGTCGATGCGCGCAACCAGCGGACTGTTCAACGCCACCCTGCAGGCCGGCTACTTCATCCTCTCAGTCCGCGCGCACGGTCTCGCCGCAGGACCGATGGCAGGTTTCGACGCTGCCGGAGTAGACGCCGAATTCTTCCCCGACGGCCGTCTCCACTCCATCCTCGTCGTCAACATCGGGCACCCCGGTCCGGACCCTTGGTTCGGACGGCTCCCCCGCCTCGAGCACGAGGACACCGTTCGCTTCGTCTAGCGATTCCAACGATTTCGCGCCTAAGCGGCATCGTTGCGTGCGCTAACGGAGACTGATCCACTTTCCGGTCAACCCTGAGGTGCTGCGGCCAACGTTTCGACGACCTGTGCCGAACGAGCGAGCTTCACTACAGCCGCCGCCCGGGGTTGCCCTGCGCGCTGCCGTCCTGGCTGGTGCCCCGCGGCTCGACCATGACGATGCGGGTGCCCGGCTCAGCCCGCGGACGATGCCTCACGCCGCGTGGCACCGTGAACAGGTCCATCGATTCCAACGTCACGGTGCGGTCGGGCAGATCCAGGTGCAGTCGCCCGGCGACGACGAGAAAGACCTCGTCGGTGTCGTCGTGCACGTGCTCGGGGAACTCGCCCGCGATGTTCGCCGCCTTGATGTCGTAGTCGTTGACCTCGCCGACGATCTGCGGAGACCACAGCTCGGGCACCTGGTCGAGGACATCGTGAAGGTTCCGCTTCTCAGCCATGTGCCTAGCTTTGCATTCCGCTGTCCTGCGGCGTTCATTCTTCTTGGCCAGCCGCGCGCCGGTGCACCAGCCGATCGATCATCGCCAGGTACGTCGCCTCATGTCCGCGCCCAGGCGCCACTCGCTGTACCAGACATCCACCCCGTCAGGTTGGCAGGCCAACGCGCCGAACACAGCCCGCTCAGTCGCACAGACCAACGTCGAGCGGGCATCTGACTTTTGTTCGCGTTGCTTCAGGGGCGTTCCGTCGGCTAACGCTGACCCGGTCACAGGGCGCTCGCGGCGTCGGGGGCCGGTGCGGTGTCGAGTCGGGCGATGAGTCGGCGCATCGCGGCAAGCTCATCGCGTAGTGCCTGGCGTCCCGTCGGCGTGATCTTGGCCCATGTTCTTGGGCGCCTGCCTTCGTAGCCTTTAACCAGGGTGATCATGTCAGCGTCGTTGAGGATCTCCAGGTGGCGGCCGAGGTTGCCGTCGGTCAGGCCCAGCGTGCGTTTAAGGAAGGGAAAATCCGCACGGTCAGACTCGGCCAGCGCCGCCAGGATGGACAGTCGGTGCCGTTGGTGGGCAACTTCGTTGAAAGTTGGTAGGTCGGGCTGGGTCACGATCAATTCCCGTGTTGCCGCTCGAGCAGGCCTGCTACGAGGAACAGCACTCCGACCGCGACCAGGATCGCGAAGTGCAGAGATTCATTCGAGGAGGTATAGGCCAGCCGGTTGGTGAAGGCGTAATAGTTCTCCGCCGTTCCCAGCGTGGCAAGCAGTGCCGTCCAGATGACCAGGCGCTGGCGGCGATCGCGTATCCCGAAGACAACCAGGACGATGGCGAGGCCAAGGAACGGCCCAGCCAGGCCGAAGAACGCCACCGGCAGGACGAGCAGGCCCACGGCCAGCAGTACGAGCGCGGCAAGGCTGTAATCGGCGACGCCCGACAGGCCAGTTCGTCGCCACCTGCGACGTTCGACCGCACTAAGTCCGGCTAGGACCGCGATCGTTACCGGACCGATCAGAAGCTCGGTCGTGTACATGTCTCCGGTGGCCCACTGAATCAGCGATGCAGCTGTGCCGATCACTCCCGCGATGAGCAGGGGCGTCGAGGTTGCTCGGGCCTTACGGCGCGTGAGCGCCGCAGCAGCATCCGCTTCGGCCAGCGCTAGTCGGGCGGCCAGTAGCTCATCGGATGGCATGTGTCAGGTATAGAGCACTCTGCGTCCTAGAGCAAGTCAGACAGACGTCGTGAGGATTGCCTGGCTGACCGAATGGAGTAATCACAACTCGACCGGAGCGCCGCAGGCTGGTGGTTAAGGTCCGGGGATGGAGCCGTACGACGTCACGCGTGCGATCGCCGCTGCGACTGCGGTCGCTGAATCGCTCGGCTTGCCAGCTAACAACGCCATCATTCTCAACAACTCGAACAGGGTGGCGCTGCGGCTGACACCGGGCGACGTCCTCGCCCGGGTTGCTCACGCGGGGCAAGAGGGTGCACAACTCGAAGTGGATTGCGCTCAACGGCTAGCCGCGGCCGGGTGCCCGGTGGGCGCTGTCGAGCCTCATGTGGACCCGCTCGTGTACACGCGCGGCGGCTTCGCAGTGACGCTGTGGACCTACTACGAGCCCGTCGCACCTCAGGTCTCGCCGGGCGACTACGCCATGGCTTTGAAGCGGCTGCACGCAGGCATGCGCACGGTTGAGTTGGCCAGTCCCCGGTTCACAAATCGAATCGCGGACGCGGAACAGGTCGTCGACAAACCGGATCTCTCGCCTGAGCTCGTCGACGCAGACCGCGTGTTGCTTACCAGCAGGCTAAGAAGCCTGCGCCGAGCGATCCTCGACCGAGGGGCCGTGGAGCAGCTGCTCCACGGAGAGCCACATCCAGGCAATGTGCTCAGCACGACCAACGGCCCGTTGTTTATTGACTTTGAGACCAGCTGCCATGGACCCATTGAGTTCGATCTCGCCTACGTTCCGGAGGCAGTGTGCGAGCACTACCCGGGGGTGGATCGAGAACTCTTGGACGACTGCCGGCAGCTCGTCCTCGCGATGGTCGCAGCTTGGCGCTGGAGGGTTGGCGACGAGTTTCCGAACAGGAGGCGATGGGGACAGGAGTTCTTGCGTTCGCTCCGCGAGGGCCCGCCGTGGCCGACACTCGACACAATGACCAGGCAACACCGGAACCAGTGATGAGGACGTCGGTGACCGCCGCGGCGCCGCAGCTCGCCGCCGCCGGTCTAGGCGTCGCGGTGTGTCCCGTCAGCGCGCTGAGCGCAGGATTCCCCGGAGCAGTGCGATCGTTCTCCCCACGCTGGGTCCGTCAACTGGTGGCAATCAGCCCCGCCTCGCTCGACCCGCTCGCTGCCCGGTTCGTCCACAACCTGCACACTCGCGGTATACGCGCACCACGAGACGTTCGAAGCCAACTCGCAGGCGTCCCGCCGCCCACCGAACCGCCCTCCTAACCCCCCACAACCGTCCAATCGCATAGGCCAGCCCGCATATCTCGATGGAAAGGGACGTCACCCCAGTAAGGGGAGGTGGCTCGCCATTCGATCGGCAAGCCGCGCGCTGATCAGAGGAGACTGCTGCCATGGCACGGATCGCGATGCTGCATCCCGGTGAGATGGGCGCGGCCATCGGTGCGGCGTTGGTCGGCGTCGGCCACGACGTCTTCTGGCTGCCATCCGGTCGCGGCCCGGCGACGCACCGGCGGGCCGAGCAGGCCGGCCTCGTCGGGCGGAACAGCGTGGATGGCTGCGACGTAGTTCTCTCGATCTGCCCGCCGGCGTTCGCACTGGACACAGCGCGCTCGGTCGAGGGCTTCAGCCGAATGTACGTCGACGCCAACGCCATCAGTCCGGCCACCGCCGCCGCCGTGGCCGCACAGGTCAGCCGCTCGGGGGCCCAGTACATCGACGGGGCGGTCATCGGAACACCCCCCACCCGAGCAGGGACGACGCGGCTGTACCTGTCCGGTCCGCAGGCGTCCGTCGCAGCCGCTCTGTTCGACGGCGCGCTGATCGAAGGTCGGGTTCTGGCCACCGATACCTACGCCGCGTCAGCGTTGAAGATGACCTACGCGGCCTGGACGAAGATCAGTGCCGGCCTGCTGGTGGCCAGCCGGGCAGCCGCCGACGAGCTCGGCGTCGGCGACGCGCTGCAGACAGAGTGGGCGTTGTCGCAGCCGCAGCTCGCCGGCCAGCACAGTTCGGCGCTGGCTGCCGTTCGTAAGAAAGGCTGGCGGTGGGAGGAGGAGATGCGTCAGATCGCCGAGACCTTCGCCGCTGCCGGCGAGCCGGCCGGCTTTGCCGACGCTGCCGCGCAGTTGTTCGCCCGGTTCGGACGTCCCGCCGACAGCTGAACCGTTCGCGCGACGTCGGTAGCCGTCAGCCTCTCGTCGGTCAATCGCCGGGCGTGCCGTCGGAGCTCGAAGCAAGGATCAGATCGAGTACTCGCCCACAGACGGCGCCGTCGTCGTGCGGTGACATCCGCCGATTCAGCTCCGCGCGGCGTTCTCTGTCGGCGGCACCGAGGTCCGGTGCCCGCAGGGCGGCGTGCAGCTCATCCTGGGTGCGCACGATCGGGCCCGGTACGTCGGTCACCGGCAGGTAGAAACCCCGCAGCGCGTTCTCGTAGCGGTCCAGGTCATACATGTAGAAGATCATCGGACGGTCCAGCAGCGCGAAGTCGAACAAGACGCTGGAGTAGTCGGTGATGAGCACGTCGCCGGCCAGGCACAGCTCGTTGATGTCGTCGACACCGGAGACGTCGCGAACGAAGCCGCCGTAGGCGTCGAAATCGATCACGTTGGTGACGAGGTAGTGCGCGCGGAACAGCAGCACGCACTCCTCACCGAGCTCGGCCCGCAACGCGGCGACGTCGAGCGGCTGCTCGTAGACGTAGCCCGAGCGGGAATCGTGCTGATCGTCGCGCCAGGTCGGTGCGTACAGAAGAACCCGCTTGCCCGCCTGGATGCCCAGTCGCTCGCGCGCCGCCGCGCGGTCGGCCTCGGTGGCGGTGGCCAGCACGTCGTTGCGCGGATTACCCGTCTCCACCAGCGGTGATCGCGGGCCGTGGGCAGGCAGGCCGAACGCGCTGGCGAACGCCCGCGTGGTGAACGAGCCGGCCGAGAGGAACACGCCGATCTTGCCGGCCTCGTCGCGGTAACGCTGATCGATCTCGGCCTTGCCGTTCATGGCCGTCTGCGTGGTATCGATGACGTCGAGCCCGATCCGCTTGAGCGGCGTGCCGTGCCACGTCTGCAGGTACGTCTGTCCCGCTCGCGGCACCAGTTCGGGGGCGAGAATGGAGTTGCTGATCCACACCGCTGCCCGCCCGTAGGTGCGGTAGTAGTCGGGCGAGCGGAACAGGGCCACCGTGGTGCGCGGATCGCCCAGCGCAGGGAAGTGCGCGGGATGGGCGACGTCGCGAAACACCCAGACGAAGCACCAGTCGGCGAACCGCTCGTCGGCGAGCATCGCCTCGTACAGCGCCCGAGGTGAGCCGGCGTAGCTGCGCCCCATGAAAGACTCGAAGACGACGCAGCGCTGCTCCACCCCCGCGCGACCGTGCCGGCGCGCACCCGCCGAGCGCACCCGGGTTCGCCCGCGCCGGTAAAGGCTGCGCAGGCCTGCGTTGCGTTTCAGTACTGCCACGCCGAGCGCTTTGATCCGTGCGTTCATCGGGCATCCAACCCGAGCAGGTCGACGATGCGACGGGTGCAGGAGCCGTCGACGTGATCGACGAAGTCCGCGCGAAAACGCTGCAGCCGTTGTGTGTCGGCGGCCGTCGCGCCGGCCGACGTATCGGCACGGATAGAGGCCATCAGCGGCGCGGCATCAGCTGAGATCGGCCCCGGCATCACCGCCTCGTAGTCCAGGAAGAAGCCGCGCCGCTCGCGGTACTCGTCGAGGTCGTAGGCGAAGAAGTACAGCGGTACGCCGACGATGGCTGCGTCGAAGACGATGGCGGAGTAGTCGGTGATGACGGCGTCGGCCACGCTGAGCCAGTCCAGCGTGGAAAACCGGGGATCCTGCACGACCCCCGGCCGCCCGGAGAAGTCGCGTCCGTCCAGCGGGTGCAGCGACACGACGACGTCGAACTCGTCGGCGCCCACAGCACCCAGGACGGCGTCGACCCGGACCGGCTCGACGGCGCGAAACGTGGGCGCGTACAGCACCACGGGCCGGCGCCCCAGCAGCGGATAGGCCGTAGTGACCCGCGCGCGGCGGGCCGCGCGCGCCGCCGGATCGACGAGGTTGTCCACGCGCGGGGTGCCCAGCGGCAGCACCTGCGCCGGCGTGACGCCGAAGGCCTGCGCGAACGGCTCCACCATCGCCTGGCCGCCGGCGATCACCCAGTCGTAGCCGCGGTGCATGTGCATCACCCTGGCCAAGCCGCCGGGCCTGCCCTCGGGGCTGTCGACGGCGGCCAGGCCGAAGCGCTTGATCGCACCAAGGGCATGCCACATCTGTACGACGACGAGGTCGTTCTTGTGCTGCAGCGCGCTGATCGCGGCCATGTAGCTGTCGGTGATGCATGCTCGCGACGTCGCCAGGTGATACATCTCTTGCAGCATCTGTAGCGGCACCCGCGCCGGCGCCAGGTTGCGGTGGTTGAGCACGACCGTCCGCGTGGACGGGCTCTGCGCAGCGATCTCGGCCTGCACCGCGGCGAAGTCGTGCGACGTCGACGTGTACAGCCGCGACATCAGCACGACCTTGTCCTGCGTAGGCAGCCGCTTGAGCACCGCGTACAGGGCGGCCATCGCCGGGACCGCCGCCCGGGCGACGCCGACGACGACCCAGCCCGTCACCCGGTGGAGGATGCGCGCCGCGGTTGCGCTGGTGTTCTCACCACTGCCGATTATCCCGCCGCCGCTCTTGCCGCTGCTCATTCCTGCGCTCGCGGGCGCCGTGACTGGGGGGATGGCACGGTTGCAGATCGTAGCCGCCCGAACTGCCCGGACCGTGGCCGAGCGCGGACGGCGCGATCCGTTCGCAAGCCAGCCCCTCGACAGCGCCGGCACGCCCGTGGATGCCGGCGCCAGCAGGGCACCGGTCCGCCAAGCTCGTACGCTGTTGCGGTGACGTTGTCCTTTCCTTCGTCCCTTCTGCAGCCCTTACCGGCTGCAGCCGGACGTCTCGCCGACAGGTGTGCCCCGTGATTCTGATCGAGGACGGCCCCAAGCTCGGCCGGATCTACGCCGGGCGCCGCATCCTGGGCCTGCTGGTGCTGCGCGACCTCAAGGTTCGTTACTCGGATTCGACGCTGGGTTACCTGTGGTCAGTGCTCGAGCCGCTGCTGATGAGCCTCGTCTACTGGTTCGTCTTCACGCAGATCTTGGTCCGCAAGAGCGGTGAAGCGCCCTACCTGCTCTTCCTGCTCAGTGCGAACCTCGCCTGGACGTGGTTCAACGCCGGCGTGTCGTCCAATCTGCGTGCGCTGCGAGGCGAGGCGGCGCTGATCCGTTCGACCAACTTGCCGCGCGAGATATGGATTCTGCGCATCACCTGCTCCAAAGCCGTCGAGTTCATGCTGTCGCTGCCGGTGGTGGCAATTGTTGCGATCTTGTACCGCAAGTCCCTGCACGGCGATGTCGTGCTCTTTCCGCTGGCCTTCGTCATGGAGTTCGTCCTGATCACCGGGCTCGGCCTGCTGTTCGCGCCGCTGTCGGTGCTGGTGCCCGACGTGGAGCGGATCGTGAAGATCTTGCTGCGGGTGATGTTCTACCTGTCCCCGGTGCTCTACGGAGTAGCAGACGTCACCACCACCACCAAGAACGGGACGGTGACGCACAGCCAGGTCCCGAAGGCGGTGCAGAACATCTTCGGCTTCAATCCGATGACAGGCATCCTGTCGCTGTATCGATCGGCGTTTTTCCCGCGCGAGCTCAAGTGGCACTTCGTCGCCGAATCCGCCGTGGGTACCCTGCTCGTCTTCGTTCTCGGCGTGTGGGTATTCAATCGGCTCGAGTCGCCGGTTTTGAAGGAGATCTGATGGCCGCCGCGGTCGCGTACGAGCAGTCCGTCCTCGCCCAACCGGTCATCACCTTGACCGATGTCGGAGTGCGTTTCTCGCGCAACCGTCGCCGGCATCGTCGCGCTCGCGAGTTCCTCACCCACGGCCACACCGGCACACCGGCCGACGAGTTCTGGCCCTTCCGCGGCGTCTCGTTCGACGTGCGTGCCGGCGAGGCCGTCGGTGTGGTGGGGCGCAACGGACAGGGCAAGTCCACGCTGCTCAAGCTCATCGCCGGCGTGCTGATGCCCGACGAGGGGCGAGTGTCGGTTCGCCAGGGAGTGGCGCCGCTGATCGAGATCACTGGCGGCTTCGTGGGCGACCTCACTGCGCGCGACAACATCAATTTGGTAGCCGGATTGCACGGCATGCGTAAGGCCGAGATTGCCGAGAATTTCGACTCCATCGTCGAGTTTGCCGAAGTCGGCAAGTTCCTGGACACCCCGTACCGACACTTCTCCTCGGGCATGAAGGTGCGCCTAGCCTTTGCCGTGGTGTCCCAGCTCAGCGAGCCGATCCTGCTCGTCGACGAGATCCTTGCCGTGGGTGACAAGGCGTTCCGCGAAAAGTGCTACAAGAGGATCGAATCGCTGCTCAGCGCCGGGCAGACGCTGTTCCTGGTGTCGCACTCGGACGCTAACCTCAAACAGTTCTGCCAACGCGGGTTGTATCTGGAAGCCGGTGAACTGCGCGGCGACGGATCCATCGACGAGGTTGTGGACCTGTACAACGAGGACGCCAAACGCGGTTTCCAACCGCCCGAGTCCCCCGGCCTGCCCGTCGACGACAGCGCGTCGGTCACAGCGTGAGGACTTGGCGGTGCGCGGACGGCGACGGCGCCCGCCGCCGCCTGCGTCCGCGTCCCACGTAGGCGCGAAACGAGGGTCCCAGTGAGCACGCGCCTATCCACGACGCTTGCGCGGGTCGACGGCAGGCCGCGCCGGTTGCTCTTCGACGCCGCAATCGCATTGGTCGCGCTGGCGACGGCGCTGCCGGCGCTCTATCGCGACGACTATGGCGTTCCGGCCGCAGCGCTGGTGGCGCTCGTGGTGATCGTTGCGCCGTTGACGCTGCGCCGCCGTTACCCGCTGCCGGTCTTTGCCTGGGTGATCGCCGGCGCCACTCTGGCCGCGCTGGCCAACTCGCACGTGATCGCCGGGTTCGCTGTCCTGATCGCCCTGTACACCGTCGCTGCCACCCAGGCCCGCCAGGCTGCGCTGGCGGCCACCGGCGTGCTGGGCGTGGTGATCGTCGGCGCAACGGTGCGCGAGGCGGGTGGCGGTTGGTGGTACAACTCGATCTTCCTGTTCGGCCTGGCCGCCGCCGCGCTGGGACTGGGCCTGTACGTCGCCACCCGGCGGGCCTATCTTGCCGAGTTGCGGGATCGGGCCGAGCGCCTGGAACGCGAGCGCGATCAGCAGGGTGCGCTGGCCGCAGCTGCGGAACGCTCGCGCATTGCCCGCGAGATGCACGACATAGTCGCCCATCACCTCACCGTCATGGTGGCGCTGAGCGAGGGCGCCATCGCCGCGACTGCAACCTCCCCCGAACGCGGCATCGAGGTGATGCGAACAGTGTCGGCAACCGGGCGCAGCGCGCTGGCAGACACCCGTCGGTTGCTGGGTGTGCTGAGGCACGATGAAGACGACGCCGGCTCAGACTCCGACGCGCTGCAGCCGGTACCCGATCTGGCCCAGATCGACGCACTCATCGAGCGGGTACGAGCCGCCGGACTGGCCACCACGGTGGAGGTGCACGGAGCTGTACCTGACGTGCCGGCCGGAGTTCAGCTGACGATCTACCGAATCGTGCAGGAGGCTCTGACCAACACCCTCAAGCACGGCGGCGCCGATGCACACGCCTCGGTGCGGCTGCGCTACCAGCCCGACGAGGTCTTGGTGGAGGTGGACGACGACGGCGCCGGCGCGGCGGCCGCCGACCAGTCCAGCGTCGGCGGCGGCCTGCGCGGGATGCGCGACCGGGTGCACGCCTACGGCGGCGAGGTGAAGGCCGGGCCGCGCCGCAGCGCCGGGTGGCGGGTGTCGGCGCGCCTGCACGTCGACACCTCCGAGAACAGTGCCGAGGACACTGCGACGAATAGCGCCAAGGACAGTGCCAAGGACAGTACGACTGACAGAGCCAAGGACACAGTCAAGGACAGCGCCAAGGGCACCGCTGACCTGCCCGCTACAACTGCGAGCGACGTCCGATGATCCGGGTGCTGCTGGTCGACGACCAGTCACTGCTGCGGATGGGGTTCCGGCTGATACTCGACGCCGAGGCCGATCTGGAGGTGGTGGGCGAAGCGGGCGACGGCGCCACCGGCGCGGCCATGACCGCAGCACTTCGTCCCGACGTCGTGCTGATGGACGTGCGGATGCCGGGGATGGACGGCATCCAGGCAACGGCGGCGATCGCAGCGCAGTCACCAGCCAGCCGGGTGCTGATCCTGACGACCTTCGATCTGGACCAGTACGTAGTGGCGGGCCTGAAGGCCGGTGCCAGCGGCTTCCTGCTCAAGGACGCACCGCCGACGGAATTACTGGGCGCAATCCGCACCGTCGCCGCCGGCGACGCCGTGCTCGCGCCCACCGCCACCCGTCGGCTGATCGACCAATTTCTGCCACTACTGGCTGACGATCCGATCGACCGGCCGCGGCCCGACGCCGTGCTCGACGAACTGACCGACCGCGAGCGGGCCGTGTTCGGCCTGCTCGCGGTCGGGCGTTCCAATCGAGAGATCGCCGTGGAGCTGCACGTCTCGGAAGGAACCGTCAAGATCCACGTGGGGCGGATCCTGGCCAAGCTGGGATTGCGCGACCGGGTTCAGGCCGTCGTGCTGGCCTACGAGTCCGGCTTGATCACGCCGGGCAGCTGAGCGCCGCGGCGGCGTAGCGCGGGCTTATGCGTCGCGCGTGGTCAGCCGGAAAGCAGCTCCCGCGACCGCGGCGGCGGCCCAGGCGCACAGCACCAGGAACCCGGCGCCGGCGGACAGGTGCGCGGTGTCCGGGTGGCCCCAGAAGGCGCTGCCCGCGTTCGAGGGCAGATAGGGACCGACGTTGTCAGACCAGCTCTTGGGCAGCAACTGCAGTACCGGCGGAATGACGAAGAAGACGGCCACCAGAGCGGAGATACCCGCCGCGGTGTTGCGCAAGATGCCGCCCAGCGCCATGCCGATGACGCCGATCAGCACGAGGTAGAGCCCCGCGCCGACGACCATCCGCAGTGCCGAACCGCTGGAGATCGTGGTGTTCAGATGCTTGCTCGACAGCAGGGACTGGCCCAGGAAGAAGGCGGCGAACGTCGAGATCAACGACACGACGCCCACGACGCCGGTGAACACGGTCAACTTGGCCCACAGCACCGGCAGCCGGCGGGGCACCGCCGTCAGCGACGCCCGGATCATGCCGGTGGCGTATTCACCGCTGATGAGCAGCACGCCCAGCACGCCCACGGCGAGCTGGGAGATGTTGACGCCGTCCAGGCTGGTGACGGCGGCGTTGAAGCCGGCGCGGTCCTCCGGCGAGGCCTGCGCCCAGTGCGATGCGGTGACAGCGCTGATGAGCGCGCCCAGTCCGACGGTGAGCAGAACGCTGACTGCCAACGTGATGAGCGTGGAACGCAGCGACCGGAACTTCGTCCACTCGGATTGGATGACCCTTAGCTGGGTCACTTTCATGCCAGGGAAGCGAGGCGTCACGCCCGCGTGCGGGCTGACAGCGGTCAGGGTGGTCATCGTCGGTCTCCTGCGGTTTCGGCGTGCCGTGCCGGCGCGCTGGTGTCTGTGGTGGAGGTGCTGCCGCTGGTCGACGTGGGTTGGTTGGCTCCAGTGTCGGTAGCAGTTGTGTCGGTACGAGCTGTGTCGGTACGTGCATGGAACTCGACCGAGTCGTGCGTCATCTCCATGAATGCCTCCTCCAGCGAGGCCTGCTGCACGGTCAACTCGTGCAGGCGCAGGCGGTGCTCGAAGGCCAGGTCGCCGACGGTCTCGGCGCTGACGCCGCGGATCTCGAGCGTCCCGGCTTCCTGGCTCGTGACGGTGACGTCGGGCCCGAGGAGCAGGTCGCGCAGCTGGGCGGCCTGGGGTGAGCGGACGACGACGACGTTGGTGGAGGCCAGCGCGACGAACTCCGCGACGTCCAGATCGGCGATCAGCTTGCCCCGCCCGACGACGATCAAATGATGCGCCGTAAGCGCCATCTCGCTCATCAGATGCGAGGAGATGAACACGGTGCGGCCCTCGGCGGCCAGGCCCTTGAGCAGGTTGCGCACCCAGAGGATGCCCTCGGGGTCCAGGCCGTTGATGGGTTCGTCGAGCACGATCGTCTGCGGGTCGCCCAGCAGCGCCGAGGCGATGCCCAGTCGCTGGCCCATGCCCAGGGAGAAGCCGCCGGCGCGCTTGCGAGCAACCTCGCCCAGGCCCACCAGCTCGATCACCTCGTCAACCCGGCGGCGCGGCACGCCGTTGGTCTGAGCCAGTGCGAGCAGATGGTTGTAGGCCGACCGGCTGGTGTGGACGGCCTTGGCCTCGAGCAGGATGCCCAGCTCGGCCATCGGCACCCGGGCCCGGTGGTAGTCGGCATGGTTCACCCGCACCGAGCCCGAAGTGGGCGCGTCCAGGCCGGCGATCATCCGCATCGTCGTGGACTTGCCGGCGCCGTTCGGACCGAGGAAACCGGTGACGATGCCCGGCTCGACGGTGAAGCTCAGATCCTGGACTGCGGTCTTGTCGCCGTAACTCTTGGTGAGACCGGTTACTTCGATCATCGTTATCTCCCTTGACGTAGCTGTCCTGTCGACCGTAGGTAGGCACAGCCGGCCCGGGCATCAGTCGCTCGACCACAGTTGGGCCTGGCGTCGTATGCACGAAGGGGTAGGTCCGCGGGGTGCTGGCTCGGCCGTTCGCTATAGGACGTGTGCCATAGTTCTGCGATGGCCAATCCGAGCCCGGGCTATTCGGTCACGCTGCGCGTCGATGCGCCCACGTCGATGAACGCGACGTCCGAACTCACCACCGCGGTCGCCGCGGCCGGTGGCGCGCTGACGGCGCTGGACGTCGTGGAATCCCATCCCAAGCACATGGTCGTCGACGTCACCTGCGACGCCGCCGACGTCGCCCACGCCGAGGCGATCACCCAGGCGGTGCGCGATGTGCCCGGCGTCGACGTGCGCCGCGTCAGCGACCGGACGTTCCTGATCCACCTGGGCGGCAAACTGGAGGTGACGCCCACGGTGTCGCTGAAAAACCGCGACGACCTGTCCCGCGCCTACACCCCCGGTGTGGCGCGGGTGTGCATGGCCATTGCCGAGAAGCCCGAGGACGCCCGGCGGCTGACGATCAAACGCAACACCGTAGCCATCGTCACCGACGGGTCGGCCGTCCTCGGATTGGGCAACATCGGCCCGGCCGCCGCACTGCCGGTGATGGAGGGCAAGGCCGCGCTGTTCAAGCGCTTCGCCGGCGTGGACGCGTGGCCGGTGTGCCTCGACACCCAGGACGTCGACGAGATCGTGCGCACCGTGCAGGTGCTGGCGCCGGTGTACGGCGGCGTGAACCTCGAAGACATCTCGGCGCCGCGCTGCTTCGAGGTGGAGCGTCGGCTGCGCGAACTGCTCGACATTCCGGTGTTCCACGACGACCAGCACGGCACCGCCATCGTCGTGCTGGCCGCGCTCACGAACGCGCTGAAGGTGGTCGGCAAGTCGATTGGCGAGATCCGCATCGTGGTGTCGGGTGTCGGGGCGGCGGGCAACGCGATCATACGGCTGCTGCAGGCACAGGGTGCCGCGCACATCATCGGCTGCGGTCGCGGCGGTGCGGTGCACGCCGACCGGGCCGAGACCGACGAGTTCCGCCGCTGGATCGCTGAGAACACCAATCCCGAGCGCCGGCAGGGGTCCCTGGCGCAGATGTTGGCCGGTGCCGACGTCTTCATCGGCGTCTCCGCGCCCAACCTGCTCACCGGCGCCGACATCGCAACCATGGCAGAGGGTGCGATCGTGTTCGCACTGGCCAACCCCGACCCGGAGGTGGACCCGCTCCAAGCAGGCCAACACGCCGCCGTCGTCGCCACCGGGCGATCGGACTACCCGAACCAGATCAACAATGTGCTGGCCTTTCCCGGCTTCTTCCGGGGCAATGCTGGACGCGGGCGCGCACGAGATCACCGACGAGTGCCTGCTGGCCGCGGCCACCGCTATCGCCGCCGCGGTGTCGGCCGAGCAGCTCAACGAGAGCTACATCGTGCCCAGCGTGTTCGACCCCGCCGTCGCGATCGAGGTCGCCGACGCAGTCCGCGCCGCCGCAACCCGTTCGGGGTGAGCTGAGCGCGTCTTTGCCGGGCGAAGCGCTGCCCGGGAGGGCCGAGGCGAAGACGCGCGGGGGTGAGCAGAGACCGCCTGACCAGGTCAATGCTGCGGTAAGACGTTGACCGCCCTCGCCGCCACCAGCGCCACCGTTACCAGCGCAACCGCAGACTGCACAAGCATCAGCATCTTGGCCCACCGCGACAGCGGCAGGGTGTCGGTCGGGGAGAACGCGGTGGAGTTGGTGAACGACAGGTAGAAGTAGTCGACGAAGGTGGCTCGCCAGTGCGGGTCGAGCCGATCGTCGGTCATCTGGGCGAACAGAAAGTCCGGCGTCGGGTCGGGGGTCAGGGCGCGGTCGACGGGACCGCCGCGGTCGTACTCCCAGTAGAACAGCGCGAACGCGATGACGTTGGTGAGCCAGATCGCCGCGCCGGCGGCCAGGATGCTGGTGGCATCGGCATGCCGACCGGTGATGATGATGCGGACGAGCAGCACGACCGACACCGCGTTCGTGAGCGCCAGCAGCCCGCTGAGGGTCAGGCTGAGCACTCGCAGCGGCATGAGCTTCTTGGCCATCCGACCGGGGTTGGCCACCACCAGGGCCACGCACAGCAGCGCCTCGAGGATCGGTGAGAGCAGCCGTGGCTGCAGTACGAACCCGTCGGGCAGCACTAGTTGGATCACGATCGCGACGACGACAGCGGCCAACGCCTGCCAGCGTTGATCACCCTGGTGGGGACGAAGCCACGCCGGCACTGCGTCGCCCTCGCGGCGCAGCCATCGCTCGTGCCCGGGCAACGGTCCGGGCTCAGTGGTCACAACGCTCATCATTGCCGGTGGGCGATTGCCGAGCCCGGCTGGTCCCCCGTCCGCGCCTGAGACCGCGTCGCTGGCCGTGCCGTCTATTGCCGGAGGAGTGTGCTCGGTGTGCTGCGTTCGTACAGCCGTTGTAGCGACAGCGCCCCGACGATCGTCAGAACCGCTGCAGCCAGGGCGATGGCGAGAGCGGCCGTGATGGGCACGGGATAGGTCGGGGGCGGAGGGAGGTCGCGGTAGAGGTCGACGAGCTGGTAGACACTCGCGACTGCCCCGGACGCTACGGCGAAGCCCGCGCCGCAGCCCAAGCCGAGAAGAATGCCGAGTTCCACGCACAGTGAGCGCAGGTTCTGGGCTCGCCCGAGTCCCATCCTGCGGGCCATGTGGTACGCCAGAGCCTGCTGGCGGGTGCGGGCGGCGAGGGCGAGCGTGAGCCCGGTCACCGCAACGAGCCCGGTCAGCAAGGCCAATGCTCGAAGGTAATCGAAGATCCAGGTGACCGGCCGCAGACCGCTGCTGTCCAGAAATGTGTCGGTGCTGATCTGATAGTTGGCGTCCACGCCGTCAGCGCGTAGCGCGGCCAGCGCCGGGGTGACCTGCGCGCTGGTGGTCCACAGTTCCTCCACCCGTTCGGCCAACGGATCGACGTGCCTGAGTGCCGCCCGGTTGACGACGATCATCGGTAGGAACCCGTCGCGCAGACCGGGGAAGCTGGCTCTGCGTGCGATGACCGTGACCGGCACTGTGGTGTGTCGTAGGTGCAACGAGCTGACCTGCAACGAGGGTGGTGCGTTGATCAGCAGCGCCGGCGCCGGGCCGGTCCCGGGAGCACTGAGCCGGTCGACGAACGGGCGCAGGGTGCGGCCTTGGTGGGCGAACCGGGTGAAGCCGGCCGGATCGACGCCGAGCACCTGGATCTGCGCTCCACTGCCCGTGGTGGTGTCGACGTCATCCTGGAAGACGCTGACGATCGTTGCGTGGCCGCCAAGATTCGGTGACGTGCCGGGTGCGGCCAGGGTGCCGAACGCGTCATCGGCACCCACGTTGGTCTGGTACTTGGCTTGCACGTCCGCGCTGGTGGCACCGGTCAACGCCGAGGAATACAGGAGCATCCCGCATGGCAGGGCAGTGCCGACGATCACGCCCAGCGCCACCGCAGGTGTGCCGGCCATCCGTTGCATCGCGAGGTACCCAGCCGGCGGCAGAATCCTGCTTGTTCGCGCCAAAGGACGTAGCAGCCCGTTGCTGCCGCGGGCGATGAGCACGATCGCGCCGGCCAGAGCAAGCAGGGGGAACGTGAACACCGCTGAGTTGATCTGCACCGTCGCCTTGACTACGTGCACGGCACCGTTGCGACGCACGAACCAGTACGTCACCCCTGCCGCGACGACCAACGACAGCTCCCACGGCACCGCACTCAGCCACCGAGCCCGAGACATCGGGCGCGCCTCGGTGCGGGCAGCGAAGGTGCCGATCGCGGCCACGACCAGCAGCGCCAAGCCCGCGCTTGCAGCCACCAGTTTCAGCGCGAGCGTCGGTGCGCCAGGATCGAGCAGCGCAGACGGCCCGAGCCTCTGTGTCAAGCCGATCGCGGCGAGCCAGCCCAGCACTGTCCCGGCTGTGACGGCCGGCGCGACTTCCAACACCGCTTTGCAGCCCAACGCGGTAGCCGAAACACCGCGGGAGGTGAGTAGCGAGATCTCGCTTCGTCTGCGCAGCGCCCAGTACTGCCCGGAACCGGCGACCAACATCAGCGCCACCACGATGCCGGCCACCTCGATCGGCACCACGGCGCCGCGCAGACCGGCGTGGACCCGGTGGGCCTTGGCGATCATGTCGGGCAGGTCTGACACCGCCCGATAGTCGCTGAAGCCCCGATGAGTCAGGTCTGCCAACGCGGCGCTGGTTGCATCGAGGCGAGACTGGGCTTGTGGCACGGTGAACCCGATCGCCGAGCCGGGAACGAACCACGTCGCGTCGATCAGGTTCGACACCGACTCGAGAGTCGTCAGGTCGGTGAGGAACAGCGGTGGCGGCCGGTTGAACGGAGTCGGCACGATCTGGGCGCTCCAGGCGCACCAGTACCGGGGCAGGGCGAACAACGGCACGAATCCCGACGGTGCCAAGTCCCGGTAGACCCCGGCCACGCGCAAGGCTGACGTGCCGATCGGCAGCGACATACCTGCCTGGATATGGCTGGCGGCAGCGAACCTTTGCGGCACCCACACCCCCGAGCCGCCCGCCGACGCGACGACGTCGACATGGTCCAACGCACCGGTCCGCGCGAACAAGGTTGCTGACGAGAGATTCGAGTCGGACTCCGTGGGCAGGCGGACCTGACTGGTCGCCACCATGTCCGGCGCCGGAAGACCGCGTCCGGTCAACACCGCGGAGACGACGGGACGGGCTAGCTGTACACCGCGTGGGGATTGCTGCGACGTCGGCATCTGACGCGCCGTGCGTGAGTTGCTGATCGCCGGCTGCGAACGCTGGGCACACTCCGACGATGCCGAGCTGTGCAAAGACCCCGTCGTCGCCGAGGCCAAGAACAACGCGCCAGAACCCGATGCGACGGCCAGCACCGCCGCGGACAACGCCACTGCGAGCAGCACGCCCGGAGCGCGCAGCAGAACCGGAGCCCGAAGGCACGGCGTCGACGTGAGCAGAGCCCAGGTACCGCCGCGTTGCCGCGTCGTCCGTCGCATACCGCCTAACTTCACAGTTCAACTGCGCAGATGGCAACACCTGAGCGCCAACGGCCTATTCGGCGCCACCGAGGCGGCCTCCCCGACAGCTAGGTTGGAAGAACCAACCATCTGAGGAGCTTTCGTTCCATGCGATCTGTCACCGCGTACGCCACGCCCGCCGCGAAGGCTCCGTTCGAGAAGACCACGATCCAACGTCGCGATCTGGGCCCGCGCGATGTGCTGATCGAGATCGCGTTCGCCGGCATCTGCCACTCCGACATCCACACCGGTCGTGAAGAGTGGGGCGACGCGATCTTCCCGCTGGTGCCCGGTCACGAGATCGCCGGCACCATCGCCGAGATCGGTTCCGAGGTGGACAAGCACAGTGTGGGCGACCGGGTCGGGGTGGGCTGCATGGTCGATTCCTGCCGCGAGTGTGAGAACTGCCTGGCCGGTGAGGAGCAGTATTGCCTCAACGGCAACGTGGGCACCTACAACTCGATCGGCAAGGACGGGCGCCCCACCGAGGGCGGCTACAGCACGCACGTCGTCGTCGACCAGGACTTCGTGCTCACCATTCCCGAGGGCGTCGGGCTCGACGTAGCGGCGCCCCTGCTGTGCGCCGGAATCACGCTGTACTCACCGCTCAAGCACTGGCATGCGGGTCCGGGCACGAAGGTGGCGATCGTCGGGCTCGGCGGTCTGGGACACATGGGTGTCAAGCTGGCTCACGCCCTGGGCGCCGAGGTCACCGTGCTGTCGCAGACGCTGTCCAAGAAGGACGACGGCCTCAAATTCGGCGCCGACCACTACTACGCGACCAGCGACGACAAGACGTTCACCGACCTGGCCGGGACCTTCGACCTGATCATCAACACAGTGTCGGCGACCCTGCCGATGGACAGCTATCTGTCGCTGCTGCGCCTCAACGGCACGATGGTCAACGTCGGCGCGCCGTCTGATCCGCTGTCCGTGCACGCCTTCACCTTGATGGGTCGGCGCCGAAGTTGGGCCGGTTCGTCGATCGGCGGTATCGCCCAAACCCAGGAAATGCTGGACTTCTGCGCCCAGCACGGCTTGGGCGCCGAGATCGAGGTCATCTCCGGCGACCAGATCGACGAGGCGTGGGACCGCGTCGTGGCGAGCGACGTCCGCTACCGCTTCGTCATCGACACCGCCACCTTCGGCTGACCCGCGGCGGCCGCACCCTAGCGCCAACTCGTCCGCGGGCCAGGCCATCAGAGACGACGGAACCGGCTTGTCGAGCCTCCCGATCTCTCCAACGTAAGCACCCGTACCGCGTTACAGGCGTGTAGAGCCGGATCCTTTCCCGCGCTGGCGCCTTAACCTTTATCCGGTCGTTGTGCTGTCTGCGGTGGCCAGTGCCCGGTCGCCGGTGGACTTGGCCGCCTGCGGGTCG
>CAXSBR010000008.1:59157-154382 GCA_964236495.1 uncultured Jatrophihabitantaceae bacterium | reverse complement strand
CGTTGAACCGATCCTTCATCGGAATCGGGATCAACACCTCGTTGAACAACGGATTCGCCTGCCGCGACACCTGCACGTAAGCGCCACTGTGGGAAACGACCCCATCCGCGCCGTACACCTTCGACCGTTGTCGACTCGCCGACGCGTACACCGCGATCGTCGACGACGCCTTCGTCTTGTCCGTCGGTGCCTTGCCATCCGACGTCAGCGCCGTCTTGGGAATCTGCAGAGCGATGGAGTGGATGTTCTTCGCCAACAAACTGTTCACCCCCGGCGCCTTCGGCATCTTCGACAGGTGCGCGTTCTGGAACGGGCGCAACGTGCCCAGATCGAAGATCGCGCCAACATCGACGTAGAAACCCTCCGCCCGCTGACCGGTGTACACCGTCAAACCACCAGGCAGGGAATGAATCGCGGCCTTCGCCAACGCCGGATAATCCGGCGTCGAACTGGGCCCGATATTGCACGGCGGGCACGGCAGATCCGACCCCAACGTGGTCGTCTTCCCACCCTGCACCCGCTTCACCGTCGCGAACTGACGCCGGTTCCAGTTCTTCGACGCCAACGACTCGATCGGGCCCGTGTTATAGAGAAACGTGTCCGGATTCTGATACCGCGTCGCAAACGTGAACTGATAGGTGATCTCGGGACGGGCGTCACCATTGTTGTCGACGTGGATCTCATACAACACGTCATCACCGAACTCCGAGAAGTTCGGCCCACCCGCCGGATCCTCCAACGGCACGAAATTCGCGATCAACGTCACCGTATCCGGACGGTCGGGGCTCACGAACGCATACACGTCCGTGTTGTCGGCCGCAGCATCATTAGAGATCGCCGGCGCTTCCTTATGAGACGACATGCAACACCCTTCCCCGAACGAATAGTTCCGGTGCAATCAAACACTGTGAGGATGATCATCCTCGCTGGTCGGTGGAATGACAACCTCCGGCGGCGTCTATGTTCCACCCGGCAAACAGGCTGCCCGTACACAGCGACGGCGCAGCATGATGTGTCAGTGCGACCATTCCGTTTTGGTCGAGGCAATCCACGCTGATTACCTCGAGCCACCGTATGCAGGCCTACAGAAAATTGTCCTACCCAGCGACCGTACCTCTGTGCTACCAGGCCCGCTGTTCGGAAGGGCAACCCGGCAGTCGCCGCCTGCGGGCGGTGGTCATCGACAGGGTCGCGATCGCCCGGGTCGCTGCCTGCTTCGGCGCCGCGTGGCATGCGGTCAACGTTGCCGTTCTGGCTGCTGGCTGGGACTGCTCACGGACGACTCCGCACCGTTTCGACGGCGTCAGGATCATCGCGTGGACGGGCACTGCTGGCGCCACCCCCGCGGCGGTACCGGCCACCGCAACGGTTCGTCACCGTGATCGTCGATCTGACCCCGGTTCGTGAGGGCGCCGCTCCGGCACGGCTGCTCGACATCGTCGAAAGGCCGTTCCCACCAGTTGTTTTATACCTGGCTGGCTGCTCAGAGCACGGCGTTGCGCGACGGCATCGACACCGTGGCGATGGACAGGTTCACCGAGTTCAAGACCGCCGCCGCCGAACGCTGGCCGGTGCCGAGGTGAACGCAACTGCCGGCGGTCGGTGCTTCCACTCGGGGGGCGGCGGCGCAGATCACTGGATACCTAAGGCGGGCGCGGGAACGATGCGCACGGCACGGTAGGCCAGATAGGGCGCCGACTGCGCCGCGGTGCAGGTGAGCCGATGGGCTGGGCGTTGCTCGACCTCGACCGTCACGTTCATCAGGCCGTGCGGGGTAGCGAGGGTGATCTCCGCCTCCCCGCCGCTGACCGCTCGCATCCCGCGCACGCCGATGTCGCCGGCCCGCGAGATCGCCAGCTGGCTGTGCGCAAAGGCAACCCCAGCCTGCGCAGCCGGTGACAGCCCGATGCGACCACGCAGCAGTGCTGGCACTACCTCGCCGGCGTCGGCGGCGGCGGCGAACTCGGCAGCAGCGAAGGGCAACACGCGCCCGTACATCTGGCCCAGCGGCAGCACCAGCACGTTGGCGGCGAAGCGTTCCCCGCCCAGATGGCTGCACTCCCACGCTCGGCCAGGACGCACCTCGGCCAGGGCCGCCGCCATCGGTCGGCCGCGCAACGCACAACAGGTGTCGTGCTTGCTGTGGGCGCACGCGAAGAACGACTGGTTAGTGTCGGCCGTGCCGGTGTCGACTGTGCCGGCCGTGCCGGTGCTGGCCATGCGGGTGTGGATGGTGCCGGTCATGCCCCCATCGGCCGCGTTGATGTCGGTCCTGCCGTCGATGGCTTGGGGATCCAGGCGCAGCAGCTCGTCGTCGACGCCGAAGTCTCCCCAGACCATGCGCTCGCGTCCTTGGCGGCAGTCGGCGAACGCCCACCGTCGGCGCTCTTCGACCCGAGCCCGGCCGGGCCGCCGAATCGCCAGCACGCGCACTCCCTGTTTGCCCAGCCTGGTCTCCAGCTCGCCGGCCACCGCGGAATCGAAGCGGGATTCGCGCAGGCCACCGCGTCCCCACGGACCGGGCTGCTCCACCAGCAGCACCCGAGCGGCGGGAAAGGCGGTGCCGATCATGGGGTCACCGCGCAGCTGGGCTCGCAGCGCGCAACGATCCAGACTGTCGCGGGCGCGGGCAGCAAGTTGTAGCGCGGTCTCCGCCGGATGCACGGGGCCTGCGTCAGGAGCCGAAGTCACTGCGGCAGCGAGCCCACCGGCACCGCCAGCGCCTCGCGCAGCAGTCGGCGGGCGAGCACCAACTGCTCGTCGGCGTCCAGGCCGGGCAGGTCCGCCGGTACGAAGAACTCAGCGCTCAGCGCGTACAGCACCGCGTCGGTGGCGACGACAGGAAGGCTCAGCGTTTGGTCGAGGTATCGGAGCACCAGCTCGCCCCCTCGTTCCACGCTGCTGAAGCGCAAACCGGCGCGAGCACGCAGCACGGTATCTGATTGCAGCGCGGCCACCGCCGCGCTCTGGGCCAGCGGCGAGATCGGCTCGGGCCGGGTGGACTCGGCCAGCCCGATGCCCATCTGAGCGGCGAGCGACTTCGTAAGCGCGGCGTCGGGGGTGGCGTCGACTTGTGCCGCGAACTGAGCCAGAGCCGACGCGGCTGCCGCCAAGTGCGGTGCCAACACCGCGGGGTCGCTCAGATCCACCCCCAGCGGAAGTGACGTACGTAGCGCGGAATCGACCGACGACGACTCCAGCAGTTCGCGAAGCAACGTCATCCGGGTGACCGGATGCACCCCCACGGTGAGATGGATGCTCAGCTCCCCCAGCGCCGCTGCCGAGTGCAGATAACCGCGCGGCAGGTACAGCGCATCCCCGGGCCGCAGAACAGTGTCCAGTACCGGCGCCTCGGCGGCCCGAGCGGCGACTTCTACGCGGTACTGCTCCCACTTCTGCTCGGGCAGCGGATCGCGCAACACCGGCTCGTGAACCGTCCATCGCTTGCCGCCGGCAACCTGGAGAACGAAGACGTCGTGGTTGTCGTAGTGCGCTGCGAAGCCCTGATTCTGCGGCGGCGTGATGTAGGCGTTGATCTGGACGGGATGACCGAGTTCGGCGCTGAGCGCTGCGGCGAAGCGGATCAGTGGCGGCCAGGTGCGATGCAGTGCTTGCAACACCAAGGTGGATCCCGCGCTCAGCTCGGCCAGCACCTTGTCGTCGGCGACCTGATCGCCGATGCCCGCGCCCGATCCGCCCGACCGCGTGAACCGGCTCGCAGCCAGCACGTCGCCCTTGTTCGCCATCCGCAGGAACGGTGTGCGCAAGCCGCGGGTGGACACCAGTTCGTCGACGCCGCGGGCATCGAGCAGGTCGGCGAAGTCAGTGTCAGCTGCGCCAGTCAGCAGCGGCTGACGGCCCCAGTACCGGCCGGCGAACGTCGCTGTGTCCACGCCGATGCAGCGTGCGAGCGCACTGGGCTCGACTGCAGGGAAGGCGGTGACGCCGGACCGGCGAACCGGCCCCAAGGCCGAGCGCGGCCCCGTACCGGAGCCGGGGCCGCGCTGAGCCGTGTCAGACGTCAGGATCACGCGCCGTCGGCACCTGCCACGCCGGTGCGCGGACCGCCTGCGCCGCCGTCAGCCCCGCCGTCAGCACCGCCGTCTGCACCGCCGTCTGCACCGCCGTCAGCGCTACCGTGCCCGGCACCGCCGCCAGCCCCGCCATCTGCGCCGCCATCGTGTCCGGCGCCGCCGTCGGCGCCGCCATCGTGTCCGGCACCGCCGTCGGCGCCGCCATCAGCCCCGCCGTCGTGCTGGCCGGGCACGCCGTGCGCACCACCGTCGGCCGGTCCGTCGTGACCGACCGAACCACTGCGGATGTCGTCGTCGCTCAAGCTCATGGCATCTCCTTTTCGTCGTGACCATCTCATCCGATTGCGGCAGGCGACGATTCTGTCGGCGCCGGCCACGAGCCCTGCTGCGGGCTTGCCACCCACGCTAGCGACCTGCTCGCAGCAGCGGTAGACACCCGGTGGCGGGCGGCTGCCGTCGCGGGCGGCCGACAGCAGGATTTCGGGTTTGGTAACGACTGGGTTACGGTAACGGCGCGATAACAAGTGGTGAACACCTGCCGGCCAGCGGCGATCGGCGCCGAGTCTTCACCTCCGCAGCCAACGAGGAGCTTTCTATTGCGCACGACAGACACGGGCATGACCGCTATGTCGCCATCACGTAAGAAGCTTGTCGCCGCCGCCACCTGCGCGGCCGCCGCCGTCAGCGTTTCTGCCGGAGTTGCACTCACCGGACACGGTGCCAACGCCGCCGGCATTGCCGGAGTTACCCACCACAGCGTCGCCCGCAAGCACAACCCGGTGGGCTACCTGGACCGCATCCAAATCTCGAATCACACCGTTACCTTGACCGGCTGGACCTATGACCCGGATGCTGTGACGCACCCGATCCAGGTCCTGGTGCGGTCGGACGGCGCTCGCGTCGCGACGGCCCGCACGTCGTACGTGCGCACGGACGTCAACCGCTACTACCACCGAGCGATCACCACACCCGGCTACGTCGCCTCGTTCCGGGCTGCCTACGGCACCCACCGGGTTTGTCTGTACGGCTTGAACACCGGCCTCGGCGCGTCGGCGCGCCTGACCTGCCAGAAGATCACCGTGCGCGATCTGCACAAGCCGCGCGGCACCGCGAAGTTCACTGTCAACCGGGCGGCGCGCTCCATGACGGTGCGCGGTGCTGCATACGATCCTGACGCCCGGCAGTCAGCAATCCAGGTTGCGGTGAGCGCTACCGCGCACAAGACGGCGTTGGTGACAGCCAACGACTCGAGTTTCGCGTTCGACCACCGGTTCAAGATCAGTGGCGCGCACGGCTACACCAAGACCGTCAAGTTCGGCTACGGCAAGGCCACGGTGTGTGCCAAGGCGATCAACGTCAAGGCCGGATCGTCCAGCCCGACGCTCGGGTGCAAGACGGTCACGTTCGCTCGGCCGGCAAGCGCTCGGCCGTCGAGCACGATCGGGGGGTCGAGCAAGAACAGCCAGATTGCGGCAATGGCGAAGACTTTCGTGGGACGGGTGCCTTTCGTCACCGCCGGCACGTCGCCCAGAACCGGCTTCGACTGCTCTGGCCTGACCCGTTACGTGTACGGCAAGCAAGGCATCGCGCTGGCACACTCGGCTGACCAGCAGTACAGCCACTTCCGCAAGCTCGCCCGGAGCTCAGCACGCCCCGGTGACCTGGTGTTCTTTCTCAGCGGCGGACGCGCATACCACGTGGCCGTGTATGAGGGAAACAACATGATCGTCGCAGCCGCAACATACGGCGAAGGCGTCAAGTACCAGCCGATCTGGACGACGAACGTTCGATTCGGCACAGTTCTGCACTGAACAGGTACTGATCTGCACTGAACAGGTACTGATCTGCACTGAACAGGTACTGATCTGCACTGACGTAAGTACTGATCAAGCACTGAGACGCGAGATGGCGCCGGCACCTTCTACCAGGAAGGGCCGGCGCCACTTGCTGATACAGGCATCAGCGTCAGATACCGCCCAGCGGTCCGGGCAGCGGCGGCGGGGCCAGCGGCGGCACGCCGCCGGGATCGGGCATCGGCGAGGGAAGGGGCGCCGGTGAGGGGCTCGGGCTGGGTCCTGGCTGAGGTAGAGGCGGCGATGGTGTCGGCGGTGTGGGCGTCGGCGTCGGCTGGGGCGGTCCCGGCTCTGGGGACGGAGCCGGAGCGGGCGTCGGTTCGGGCTGCAGCGGTGGCATGGTCATCGGGCGACCTCCTGACGTCGTGTACGCCGACTGGCGTACCCGAGGCGATCACGGACGACACCCGGTCCGGGCGTCGCCGTCCACTATGCTCCGTGCACCAGCGATAGCCCGTGCCTGTCAGGCGGTGTCGCGGCCGACTCACCCGGGATCAGTTGGCTGTGAGCGTCTTGCTGTCCGGAGCGTGGACCGACGTGGTCTCGAAGCCGTCGCGCGTTCAACTACTGGCGTGGGTGGCGCGGGTGGCGCGATGCAGTGCTACGACGCCCAAAGTCATGTTGCGCCAGCTCACCTCGGTCCAGCCCGCGCCGGCGACGATGCGGGCTAACTCCGACTGGTCCGGCCACGCTTGAATCGACTCGGCGAGATAGACGTAGGCCTCAGGGTTGCTGGCAACTCGAGCAGCAGTAGCGGGCACCACCCGCATCAGCGCCTGGAGGTAGATCCGGCACAGCGGCTTCAGCACGGGCCGGCTGAACTCGCAGATCACGAGTCGACCGCCTGGCCGCGTCACCCGCGCCATTTCGCGTAGGGCGGCCGGCACGTCTGCCACGTTGCGCAGTCCGAACGAGATGGTCACCGCGTCGAAGGCGTCGTCTGCGAACGGGAGGTTCAGAGCGTCACCGGCAACGAAGGGAAGATCGCGGCGGCCACTGCGACGCCGACCGGCCTGCAGCATGCCCAGCGAGAAGTCGCATGCGACGACACCAGCGCCGCTGGTGGCCAGTTCGGCCGTCGACACCGCGGTTCCCGCGGCCAGATCGAGCACCAGCTGGCCGGGTCGAGGGTCCACAGAGCGCCGCGTTGCCCGCCGCCAGCGCCGGTCCAAGCCCAGGCTCAGCACGGTGTTGGTGAGGTCGTAACGGCGCGAGACTGCGTCGAACATGGAAGCGATGTCGCGGGGCTGCTTGTCCAGGGTGGCTCTGCTCATGACGAGCTCCATTGTGCCTGCTCTCGGGCACCGATCCGTCTGCGCGGCGTCGAGCGCCTGCCACCGGCAGATCGTCGGAAGATCAGCCGATCGGAGCGGGACTGGGCTGACACGGGCTAAGCCGGTGCGGGTCTGCTCAACCTTTTGACGTCCGACGCCGTCATTCCTGCTCAAGTTCAGCAGTTGGGTGACGATGGGCAGCGTATGGCGGCCTTTGCAGAAGCGAGTAAGCGTGTGCGCGCCGCTTCCACGGCCACGTCGTCGACATCGTCGTCTGCGGCGTCAGCATCCTCGGCGGTGTCCTCGGCGGCGCAGGTGTCCTCGGCGGCGGTGGCGCAGGCCTGCGCGAGCGCGTCGAACGACGAGCTGTTCCAGCTGCTCGTCGACAACCTGCCACAGTCCGCGGTGTTCCTGTTCGACCCGGACCTGCGGTTGTTGGTTGCCACCGGCCAGGCGTTGCGGCTGGGCGAATTGGGCACCGAAGCGGTACGCGGACGGTCTGTCAGTGAGTTGGTCGACGCGCCAGCATGGGCTGTTCTGGAGCCGGCATACCGGCGCGCGTTGGCCGGTGAGGACGTCGAGCTCGAACACGCCGGACAGGACGAGTCGCGGATGTACCGGGTGCGGATCACCCCGGTGCGTTCGAGCGGGGCGGTCATAGCCGGCCTGGCCGTGACCGACGACGTGACGCAGCCGCACCAGGACGGCTTGGCGGCCAAGCAGGCACGCGATCGTTGGCGGCAGTTATTCCACGACGCCCCGACCGGGATGTGGCTGTCCGTTCCGGGCGCCGACGGTCGGCTGACCGACGTCAATACCGCGCTCTGCGACCTGCTGGAGATGAGCCGGGAACAGATACTGGCCACGCCGAAGAACGAGCTGCTCCAAACCCACGATGCAGCGAGCCTCAATCCACAGTTCGACGCCGTCAACAGTGGACAGGGAGCCACTCTCGAGCGGGCGCTAGTGATGAAGGACGGCTCCACCAAACACGTGACGATCACGGCCACGTTGTTCGACGACTCGGGTGGGCCCCGCGGTTTCGCTCACTTCGCCGATGTCACTGCGGTCAAACACGCCGACGCCCAACTGCGGGAAGCGTTGTTGTTGCAGGAAGCAGTGCTCAAAGTCATCCCCGACCCCATCCACGTCGCCAAGGTCGAGACCGGCGCACACGTCTGGCATACCAACAACAGCGACACCCTGCCCACGGTGCATCCGGACGACGAGTCAATATTGCAGGACAGCATCCACGCCGTCGCCCTGGCGGACGACGGCGCGGTCGTCAACGTGCGACACCGGGCGATGGCCGCCGATGGTTCGCTGCGCTGGCTGGACCGTCGCAAGACACCATTTCGACGCGATCCCAGCGGCAAGGTCGAGCTCTACGTCGGTATCACCCGTGACGTCACCGACCAGGTTGCCACAGAGGCGGAATTTCGCGATGTCTTGGCCTTCCAGGAGGCGGTTCTCACCTCCTCGCCCGATATCGTCTCCGTCTACGACCTCGATTCGATGAAGACGATGTGGGCGTCACGCTCACTGCTCGAGGTGCTAGGGACTTCTCTGGAAGTCCTTCGCGAGATGCAGCAGGACGGGGTAAACAGCCTCATTCATCCAGAAGATCTGGCCTCGTACCAGCGCGCCACGGAGTGCTCGAAACTGCTCGACGTCGGGCAGGTGTCGGTGTACGAGATCCGCGTCTTGCACGCAGACGGGACGTGGCGCACCTTCGAACAGCGCAGCACACCGTTCCGGCGCGATGATGCCGGCAGTGTGGTCGAGGTTTTGAACATGAGCCGCGACGTCACCGCGCAACGAGATGCGACCGCCGAGCTCGACGAGCGGCGCGCCTTCCAGGAGGCGGTGATCCGCACCACGCCCGACGTCATCTCCTTGGTCGACAGCGCTTCGGGCCGGGTCACCTGGGCATCGCGGCCGGTGGAGGAATTGCTGGGATGGAGCTTGCAAGACCTGCAGGCACTGGGCGACGCGCCCTTGGAGCAATTCGTGCACGCCGACTGCAAGGACACTTTCCGCGATCTGGAGCAGGCTGCGCGCGAAGCCGAAACCGGGCAGGTCGTCCAGGCGGTGTACAAGACGCGGCACCGCGACGGTACGTGGCGATGGATCTCTCGACGGCTGACGCCCTTCTCCCGCTCCAGCACCGGCGTTGTAACCCAGTCGTTGGCGGTGGTGCGCGATGTGACCAGCGTCGTGGAGGCCCAGCAGCAGCTCGAGTACGTCGCCCTGCACGACCCGTTGACCTCCCTACCCAATCGCCGACTTGTCCTCGACCGACTGCAGACCGCGCTGGCGACCACATCGCGCGGCGGCCACGTCGCTGTCCTGTATTTGGACCTCGACGGCTTCAAACCGATCAACGATGCCTACGGCCATGCCGCCGGCGACGCCGTCCTGGTCGCGACCGCCAACCGGCTCAAGGAGGTCATCCGCCCCACCGACACCGTCGGGCGCATGGGCGGCGACGAGTTCGTGGTCATCCTGGAACGAGCCGGCAGCATCGCAGTCGATGCATTGGCTCGGTCGATCTCCGATCGACTGCGAGAAAGACTCGCCGAGCCCATCGCCTACGACGACGTCGTCCACACAGTGACCTGCAGCGTCGGGGTCAGCTTCGGAACGAGCACCGATGATGCCGACGACGTGCTGCGCAAGGCCGACAACGCCATGTATCTGGCCAAGGGTGCCGGCAAGAATTGTGTGTCAGTATTCGACCTGGGCATCCGCCACAGATCAATTGCTACGGCGACCGCCGGGCGCTGAGACGACGGCCGCTGCGCCGACCACCGGACTGCTTCGCCGATGTGCGCGGCTTCACGTTCGTGCGCGGGTTCACGTTTGTGCGCGGCTTCACGTTCGTGGGCGCGTTCACGTTTGTGCGCGGGCCAGCCGGACCGTCGCCGCCACGACGGCCCCGGCGCAGGCCAGGTAGGCCAACAAAAACGGCAACGCCGCCGGAACGTGTTCGTGCAGCAGAGCCGCGCCCAGGGCTACCGCGGCCACCGGCGCGACGGATTCGTTCGCGGGAAAGCTTGCGCCCAGTGCGCCCAATTGGAACGACAGCTGGGTGGCGGCGACAGCCCCGGCACCCACGAACAGCGTCGCCGCCAGCGCGGTGATGCCTCGCGCGGTGCCCAAGCCCGACAAGCCCGCATTGTCGACTTCGAGCGCCAATGCGTTGATCAGAACGCCAGCCAGCCCGAACCCTGCCCCGGCGGCCGCACCGAGCAGCGCCGCCCGCAGCGGCGAGCGTCCCCGTACCGCGATGGCCACTGACAGCGCGGTCAGGCACGCAGCAGCCGCAATCAGAGCCGGAACGACGCGCACCGGCGTACCAGTGCCGGGATCACCGATCAGCACGAAGAACACGGCCAGCGCGGCGACGATGGCAGCGACGGCGCCTATGTCGGCGCCGCGTGGGCGCGGGCCGCCGAGCAGCCAGCCGACGGCGAGCGCGGCCGGCAGCGCCAGCACGAGCAGCGGTTGGATCAGCACAACCGGGCCGAACGCAAGGGCGATAACCTGCAGCAGCAGCCCCAGCCCGTCGCCGCCCACCGACAGCAGCCAGCGTGGATCGCGCAGGAGCGCCGTCAACCCGCGCACTCCCTCGCCGGCCGTGCGCGCAGCGGCGGCATGCTGCACCGCTGTTGCCGCGCCGTAGACGATCGCGGCCGCGACGGCACACGCAATTGCGACCCAGAGCGGCACGGGCGCTCACGCTACGGGCCCTGCTCCCAGCTCAACACCACCGCGTCCAGCCAGTCACCTTGCGCGTCGAACGGTCGTGATTGCAGCGATTCCACGACCGCTCGATGCGAAAAGTGGATTACCCGCAGCGGTAACTGGCGGCGCCGGTTTTCAGCTTCGAGCGCCCACTGCGGTCAATGTCAGTGCCGATGGCCCCGGGGAGGGCTGGTCAAGCGCCGGCTCGTCGAGAGCGGTGGAGGAGAAGTGCGAATGCACGCGGGCGTCCACCGGATCGTCGGCAGGGTCGGCGTGCACGACGAGGTGGCGGTAGAGGGTGTCGCGCTGGGCCGGGATGCGGCCGGCGCCGCGGATCAGCTCGATCAGCTCGGTGCGGTTCGAGCGGTGCCGCGCCCCGGCGGAGCTGACGACGTTCTCCTCCAGCATGATCGAGCCCAGGTCGTCGGCGCCGTAGTGCAACGTCAACTGGCCGATGTCCTTGCCCGTCGTCAACCAGGAACCCTGCAGATGGTTGACGTTGTCGAAGAACAGCCGTGCCACCGCGATCATCCGCAGGTATTCCAGTGACGTCGCCTGGGTGCGGCCCTTGAGGTGGTTGTTCTCGGCCTGGTACGTCCACGGAATGAACGAGCGGAAACCGCCGGTGCGGTCCTGTACGTCGCGGATCATCCGCAGATGCTCGATGCGCTCTGCGTTGGTCTCCCCGGTGCCCATCATGAATGTCGCGGTGGACTCCACGCCCTGGCGATGCGCGGCCTCCATCACCGACAGCCACACCTCGCCGGACTCCTTGAGCGGCGCGATCGCGGTGCGGGGGCGGGCTACCAGAATCTCTGCCCCTGCACCGGCGAAGGAGTCGAGGCCGGCGGCGTGCAGCCGTCGGATGACGTCGTCGTCGGACAGGCCCGACACGCGCCCGATGTGCACGACTTCGGACGCACCGAGCGAGTGCAGCGTCAACATCGGGTACTCGGCCTTGATCGAGCTGAACGCCTCCTCGTACCACTGGATGCCCAGATCGGGTGAGTGCCCGCCCTGCAGCATGATCTGGGTGGCGCCGAGGGAGACGGCCTCGCCGCTGCGACGCAGGATCTCGCTGATCTGGTGCGTCCAACCCTCGGCGTGCTTGGGTGAGCGGTAAAAGGCGCAGAACTTGCAGGCCGTCAGGCAGACGTTGGTGTAGTTGATGTTGCGATCGATGATGTAGGTGGCGACGTTGTCGGGGTAGCGGCGGCGGCGCACGGCGTCCGCCGCCTCGCCCAGGGCATGCAGCGGCGCGTCGGTGTACAGGTGCAGGGCCTCGTCGGGGGCAATCCGCCCACCGTCGGCCGCATGCTGCAGCAGGTCATGCGTTGCCGTGGAGCTGGTCGTCATGACCTCCAGGGTAGGGCTCGGACTTTGAGTCCCCGGCGCCGGCGATGCGCCAGCCGGCGAAGCGCACCTCTGTGAGCACCCCTGCCACGATGGCGAGCAGCGCCTCGCGGGTCACCGGCGTGCTCCCGACGCCGATCTCGTCCTCGTCGACGACGTAGACGCCCAGCCCTGGCTGCGCTGGAATGGCGGCCAGCAACCACGCGGCGACGAACACCGCCGGTTGTGCAGTCGCCGCGGCACGCCTCACCGCGATGTGCGCATTGCCAGACATCAGCCTCCCTGTCACGGTGTGTGACTGCCATCATGTAACTGGACCGCAGCGGCGGACCTAGGTGCGGGCGGCAGATCCTGGACATCACCGTGTCAGGAACCAGTCATGGGAGTCTGAGTGGCGCTGCGCGATCTGGGCTTCAGCGCCGACCAGGAGCGGGTCTACCGCGCCTTGATCAGTGCACCGGGCCTGAGCCCGCACGATGTGTGTGAGCGACTCGCTCTCTCGCTGGGCGAGGTAGAAGCGGCGCTCGCCGCCTTGGCCGATCTGGGCGTCGTGCGTGTACACGGCGTCGCTCTGGAGGTTCGGCGGCCGTCGGTGGCGATCGGTGACATCATCGAGCGCCGCGAAGAAGACTTGTTGCATGCCTACCGCGCGGTGTCCGCCGCCCGAAGCGACCTACCTGAGTTGGACGCCACTTTCGAGCACGTCGCCGCCGCACCGTCGAACGATGCGATCGAGCACCTGGACGACCTCACCGAGGTTCGTGCTCGGCTCGAGGAATTGTCCTTCGCTGCCAGCCGCTCGGTGTTCTCCGTCCAGCCTGGAGGACCGCAGAGTGCCGCGTCGCTCGAGGCGAGTCGGCCGTTGGACCGACGGCTGCTGAGACGACGGGTGGATTTGCGCCTCATTCATGAAACGACCGTCCTGGCCGACGAGCCAAACCGCGAATATCTGCGTGACCTCACGGCGAGGGGGGCAACGGTGCGGTTGACCGACAAACACATCGAACGGATGATCATCATGGACGAGGAGTGTGCCGTCGTCGCTGTCGATCCGACCAACAGCAGCCGTGGCGCCCTGATTGTGCGACAGCCGGGTCTGATCGCCGGATTCCTCGACCTGTTCCACCGTGTCTGGGCTGATTCTCAAGCTCTGCCCGATGCCGGTGGCGGCGCGCCCGAGAGCATCGTCGAGGCGCCTGAAACCGATTTGCGGCTGTTGCGGCTGCTCGCCTCAGGCACCACCGACGAGGTCGCTGCACGCGAGATCGGAATCTCGGTGCGGCATCTACGCCGCCACATTTCGCGACTCATGACCGAGCTCGGCGCCGGGAGCCGGTTCGAAGCCGGCGCGGAAGCGGCCCGGCGGGGCTGGCTCTAAAGGTTGCATTCGGGCTCGTCATGTTCCTGCTCCGGACATGTCCGGATGTTGACGCGCCGGGGTCTTGTTTCGGCGTTTCACCAACGGTGTGATCAGTGCATCCACTTCGTCTCCAAACACGGACCAAGGCCAAATCCAGACCCCAGGAGAATCGCATGAACGAGCAGATCGCCCGCACCATCCGTCGGATCGGCGTACTGAGCGCCACTGCTGCGTTCGCGGCCGTCATCGGCCACGGCACGCTTGCCTCGTCAGCGTCGGGCAGCACGCACGCGAATGCTGCCACCGCGTCCCCTTCCACCTGCGTCGCCTCGCACACAATCAAAGGTGGGCTTGGCTGGGATGGGCTCTGCCGCAACGCAGCGTGATCTGCCGCAGCCGGCGTCTCCTTCACTGAGCCCGTCGGCGGCCCAGCGACCAACCGTCTGACGGAGAACCCGCAGTAACGCACTTCTTGTGCTGCGTCCAAAACTTTTACTGAAAGGCGGCATAAGTAGAACTCTGCCTTTGTGCAGGGCAAGCAATCATTCGACCAATTGAGGAGAGCACGTGTTCAGAATGAAGTTCACCAAGTTAGCGACGTGCGTCACTGCTGCGGCTGTCGGGGCCGTGTGTAGCGTCGGCATAAATCTCACTGCCGCGGCAGCGACGACAGCCGCCTACCCGAACGCGAAGACGGCGTTCGACTACTTCACCGCCAAAGGTCTGACGAAGGTCCAGGCCGCTGGCATCGTGGGAAACTTGCAGGAAGAATCGTATCCGCAGATTAATCCAACCCAGTGGAACGGCGGCTACGGCCACGGCATCGCACAGTGGTCGATCAATGGCAGATGGGACACCGAGCCTCAAGACAATGTGATCTGGTTCGCGTCTGTGCATGGTCAGGACAAATATTCGCTGAATTTGCAATTGGATTTCATCTGGTACGAACTGCAGACGTTTCCCTCGCAATTCGGGACGGTCGCGCTAAACCAGGCTACAACAGTGACAGATGCCACGCTCGCCTTTCAGAACAAATACGAACAGTGCGGAAGTGCGACAGATTGTGAACAGAGTAAGCGACTGACGTTCGCCAACGACGCCCTGAGCCTTTACGGCGGCACAGCACCTCCACCTGCATCGTCGTTCGGGTCGGCGTTCCAGGCGAATACGGGTTACTTGTGGACGGAGGCCGGTGGAGTCGGCACGAACCAGGGGCAAGGGATGCATGCCGGCACATCACCGGCGATGACCACCGTGTCCGGTCAGCACGAGACCGCGTTCCAAGCCAACACCGGCAACCTCATCGTCATCGGCCCGGTCCGCGCCAACACCGGCCAACCCATGCGAGCCGGCACCAACCCCGCGATCGCTGCGTCCGGTTCCAGCTTCGAAGTCGCCTACCAGGGCAGCGACGGCAACCTACGAACCTGGACCCCCACCGGCGGCGCAGTCAACCAAGGCCAAGGAATGAAACCCGGCACCTCCCCCGCCATCACCGCCGTCCGCGGCGGCTACGAGATCGCGCTCCAAGCCAACACCGGCATCCTCATCGTCATCGGCCCCACCCGCTTCAACACCTCCCAACCGATGCGGGCCGCCACCAACCCCGCCATCACCGCAACCGGATCCACCTTCCAAGTCGCCTACCAAGGCAGCGATGGCAACCTGCGCACCTGGATCCCCGGTAACGCCGCGGTCAACCAGGGCCAAGGCATGAAAGACGCCACCTCCCCCGCCATCACCGCCGTCACCGGCGGAACCGAAATCGCGTTCCAAGCCAACACCGGCTACCTCATCGTCATCGGCGCCGCCGCACGCGCCAACACCGGCCAAGGCATGAAAACCGGCACCAGCCCCGCCATCACCGGCACCACCACCAACACCTTCCACGTCGCCTTCCAAACCAACACCGGACGCCTCTACACCTGGACCAACACCGGCCACATCACCGACACCGGCCTGGGCATGAACAACACCACCAGCCCCGCCACGGCCAGCTGAACCCGACGTCCACAGCGGGCCATCACCGGGGCAGCCGCCTCGGTGATGGCCCGATCCGTCGTGCGGGAGTGTCTACGAACACCGCGGCACGGTCGCTCCCGACGCTCGTTGCCCGAGCGGCCCGTCGGGCCTACGCTTCGGCGATGGCCCGGGTTTCGGACGGCGACCATCTCCTCGTCGAATTGTCGGTGGCCGAGGCGATGACGGTTGCCGCGGCCGTACAGCAGTACGAGCCGTACTGGTCGTCCAAGTCCGATGCAGCGGCCGTGGTTGGGCAGTTGGCCGGTACCACCGAGCAGGTCGCGTCCATCCTCGCCAAACTGCGCACGGCAGCGGCAGCCGAGCACTGAGCTGCGCAATGGCGCGCGTTGCATCTGGCTCTCAGGCTGGGTTCAGCAGCTCCAGCACGTCGCTGGCCGCTTCCGCCGCCGCGGCGTCGGCCACCGCGGACACGCCACCCAGGCCGAAGTAGGAGTGGTTCAGCGTCGGGAACTCCCGGGAGATGACGCGCACGCCTGCCGCCCGCAGCGCGTCACCGTAGAAGTTGCCCTCGGTACGCAGCACGTCCAGCGTCGCGGTGTGGATGACCGCCGGTGCGACTCCGGCCAGGTCGGTGCAGCGGATCGGCGACACCCGCCAGTCGGCCGCATCGGTCTCGTCGACATAGAGATCTGCGTAGGCCACCATGCCCTCGATCGTCAGGCCGTAGCCGTGCTGGCTCGTCCGCCTGGACATGTAGTGGGCGTTGATCGTCGGATCGCGATAGCGCCCGGCCACGTCGGTGACGGGGTACAGCAGCAGCTGCGCCCCCAGCGACTGGCCCGCGTCGCGGCGAGCGATCGCGACCGAGGTGGCCAGCTGGCCGCCGGCACTGTCGCCGGCCGTCACGAGTTGATCCGATCCGCCGTACTGCTCCAGGCGCTCGCCGATGTAGGTGGTCGCTGCCACCGCGTCGTCGAACGCGGCCGGAAAGCGGTGCTCGGGCGCCAGCCGGTACCCCACCGAGACGACGACGGCGCCTAGCTGCGTGCAAATCCGGCGGGCGTGGCCAAGGTGGGTGTCGATGTCGCCGACGGTCCAGCCGCCACCATGGAAGTAGACGACCGTAGGCAGCGGGCCGTCGGCGCTCGGACGCAGCACCCGAACCGGAATCGAGCGACCGTCGACGTCGAGAGCGTCGTCGACCTCCGAGGCCGGAATCAGCAGCGGGCTCATCGCCGCAGTCGCCGCCGCGTTCATGACGCGGGTCTCTTCCCGCGCCTCGTCCACAGTTTTCGGCTGGTTCGCTGAACTGGTCAGAACCAGGAACTTGCGGATGTCGGCATCGATGGCCGGATGCAGCTCGTCAGCGGAGGTCACTGCGCAATTCTGGCAGGCAGCGGACCGCTGTGGGCAAGCACTTGCCCGTCAGGAAGCACCGCGTCGTCAGGCGGCAAAGAACACTGGGTTAATGTCGGCGCGCACGGCGCCCGTTTCCCCCGCTCGACGCGCAAACTCCTGCAGGCCCTGCAGCTGTCGCTCACCCAGGGAGAAGTCCAGCGTGCGGAAGTACGTCGCCAGGGTCGCTGCGTCGAAGACCTCCCAGCGAGTGGCCTGCGCGGCGATCTCATCGACGTGCGCCAGCGCGTCGTCGCGACTGTGGAGAAAGGCCTGATGCACCTCGCGAACCCGCTCAGGCTGGGCGGCGGCGAACGAGCGACGTACGGCCCAGACGGCAAAGACCATCGGCAGGCCCGTCCAGTCGCGCCAGGCCTGACCCAGATCGTGTACGGCCAGTCCGCGCCGTGGGGCATCGTAGGTTGCCCGTAACGCGGCATCGCCGATCAGCACCGCCGCGTCGGCTTCGGCGAGCATCGCAGTGAGATCGGGCGGGCATTCGAAGTAGGACGGCCGCACGCCATGCACCTGTTCCAGCCACATCCGCGCCAGCAGCACCGACGTCCGCGAGGTGGAGCCCAGCGCCACCCGGCGGCGGTCCAGCTGGCCGAGCGGGACCTGCGACACCAGGTTCACCGACAACACCGGACCGTCGGAGCCCACGGCGATGTCAGGCAGTAGCAGCAGGTCCTCGGCGTGGCGCAGGTACTCGACCAGCGAGATTGGACCGATGTCGAGCCGACCGTCGACGAGCAGGTCGTTGAGCCGGTCAGGTGTGTCCTTCGTCAGCTCCACGTCGAGCAGCGCACCGCTGTGGACGAGTCCCCAGTAGATAGGCAGGCAGTTCAGGAACTGAATATGACCGACGCGCGGGCGTGAGCTCACAAAGGTTTGGACGCGTAGTTCTGCTGCTGCACGCTGGTGCGCTGGGAGCGTCCGTTGCCCAAGAAGCTGACCGCCCAGTGGCCCAGCGTCGCCACTCGGTTCTTGAAGCCGACCAGATAGACGATGTGGATTGCCAGCCACAGCAACCACGCCAGCAGACCGCTGAAGCGCAGCGGCCCGACCGACGCCACCGCCTTGAAACGCGAGATGGTGGCCATGCTGCCCTTGTCGAAATAGTGGAACGGCTCCTGCGGCGCCCGGCCGGCGAGGCGACGTTGGATTGCGTCCGAGGCGTAGTGCGCACCCTGCATTGCCACCTGCGCCACGCCGGGATAGTGCTTGATCGACGCCATGTCGCCCAGCACGAAGATCTCGGGATGGCCGTTGAGGGTCAGGTCGGGCTTCACTTCCAGTCGCCCGCCGCGGTCCACCGGCGTGCCGGTCGCCTCGCCCAACTGGCGTCCCAGCGGTGACGCTTGCACACCGGCCGCCCATACCGTGCAGCGCGTTGCGATGCGGTGGTGTTCGCCCTGATCGTCGACCAGCGAGATCGAGCGGTCGTCGACGTCGACGACCTTGGCGTTGAGCCACACCTGGATGCCCAGGCCCTCGAGTTGGCGCGCCGCACGTGCCGACAGCTTGTGACCGAAAGTTCCCAGGACCGACGACCCTGCATCGAGCAGAACCACGCGCGCATCGGCAGGATCGATGGATCGAAAGTTGCCACGCAGTGTGCGGTGCGCGGCCTCGATGATCTGGCCGGCCATCTCCACACCGGTCGCCCCCGCGCCGACGACGACGAAGGTCATCCATTCCGTGCGCAGTGCCGGGTCTTTCTCCAGCTCGGCCATCTCGAAGCTGTTGAAGATCTTTCCGCGCAGGGCGAGGGCGTCGTCGATGGATTTCAGGCCGGTGGAGGACTTGGCGAACTCGTCATGGCCGAAGTAGGCGGTGTCCGCGCCGGCGGACACGATGAGGGAGTCATACGGCGTGACGGTGACTCCTTCGGCCGTGCCTGAGGTGACGGTGCGAGCGTCGACGTCGATGTGCTTGACCTCGCCCAGCAGCACGGTGATGTTGCGTTTCCTGCGCAGAATCTCACGGGTGGGCGGCGCGATCTCGCCCTCGCTGAGAATGCCCGTCGCGACCTGATATAGCAGTGGCTGGAACAGGTGATGGGTGGTGCGACTGATCAGCGTGATGTCGACGTCGGCGGAGCTGAGGTGCTTGGCGGCGAACAGGCCACCGAAGCCGGACCCGACAATGACGACACGGTGGCGTTGGCCGACCGACGGCGAGTTCATGCCATCCACCCTAGGCACCCGCCCGGAGTGGCGAGCCACCGCTGGGTCGGCTGAATTGGTGGCAGGGTTCGCGGCAAAGAGGAGGGGCCCTGATGGACACCGACGAAGACGCACGACCGCACGAGCCAGCTGAGCAGGCCGCTGTTCGGTCCGCTGTGCAGCCGGTAGTGCAACCGGCAGTGCAGCCGGCAGTGCAGCCGGCAGTAAGAGTTTCGACGATTCGAGACGCCGACAAGCTGCGAATGCGCGTCTCCATGGCCGTCGTCGTAGGCCTGGCTTTCGCTACGGCAGGCTTAGTCGACGGAATAGTCACGGTCGCGCAGCGACGCGTCGCCGACTGCGAGGACGGCCATTTCTTTCCAGAGGGGACGACCAACTTCGACTGCTACTCCCATCCGCACCTGGGAACAGGACTTGCGATTGCTGGCTTCGCAGTTGTTCTAGCCATCCTGATCGGCTTGACCGGCGCGATCGCGCACTGGGTTCTGGACGCACGCCCGGCCACGGCGGGCGGTTGAAAGTTCGCCGCACTCGCCGCAATGCATAGGGTTCACTTCCATGAGCGTCGAAACGTCGCGGGCAGATCTCGTTCTGGCTGGTGAGCTGGTCACCGAGGCCGGCCGGATGGCAGCTCGGATGCGGGCGGCCGGACTGTCCACGACGGAGAAGACGTCGATCTCAGACATCGTCACCGACGCCGACCACGCTGCTGAGGCTTACATCGCGCAGCGGCTGCGGGCTGAGCGCGCACGCGACAGCGTCGTCGGAGAGGAAGGTGCTGCCCAGGAAGGCGACAGCGGACGCACCTGGTACCTCGATCCGGTCGACGGCACATACAACTTCGCGTGGGGCTTGGACGAGTGGTGCGCAGCGGTCGGTCGCGCCGATGCTGACGGTCCGGACATCGGCGCGATCTACCAACCCTCCGCGGACTGCCTGTGGCTGGGCGGGCGCGACGCGCCGACGACATGCAACGGCGAGCCGGTCGCCCAACTGCAGCCGCGGCGGCTGGCCGACTGCAGCCTAGTCACTTATATCCATCCGACGACTCTGCCCGACGACGGCGTCCGCCTGCCGTTGCTCGAGGTCATGCAGGGCGCCGCGACGGTGCGGATGCTGGGCAGCGGCTCGGTGGAGCTGTCCGCGATCGCCGGCGGTCGGCTGGGCGCCTACGTCCAGACCGACTGCCTGCCCTGGGACTGGCTGCCCGGCGCAGCGATCGTGCTCGCCGCGGGCGGGGCGACGACGGTGTTCGAGCTGCACGGTCACCGCTGGCACCTGGCCGGAAATGCCTCGGTGGTCGAGGAGATGGAGAGGATCGTCCGCGGCGCCTGAATCGTTGCGCGGCGCGTTCTTCTGCGATCGCGCGTTAGTTCTCCACCATCTCATTCGACGGCCGATTCGATGAGGTGCCCTTCGGACGCACGACGCTGCGTCGAAACGGTTGCTCCACCTCTAACGCTGGGATTCGACTGAACCGATCCGCTGCCTTGCGTCTATAGATAGTGTGACCAACTTGCTGAGCCGCGGAGTTCCTTCCTCGACGCGCGATGCCGAACGCGAGTTTGCGGCTTGGGTTGAGCCGTGGTGGCCGGCGATGAACGCATTGGCTCGACGCCTAGTACCAGTCGGCGACGCCGACGACGTCGCCCAGAGCGCCCTCATCACCGCGTGGCAGAAACGCGACCGTTTCGACCCTGAGCGGGGTAGCCCCCGGGCGTGGCTACTCGCGCTGACCGCCGATCACGCCCGCCGGCTACGGCGCCACCAGGCTCGACAGCCTGCACCCGCCGCAGCCGACTTGACGAGTGTCACCGACCATTACCCCGATAGCGACTTGCACGCAGCAGTGATCGCTCTACCGCGACGGCAGCGCCTCGCCGTCGAACTCGTCTATTACCTGCAACTACCCCTTCGCGAAGCCGCCCAAGTGATGAATTGTCGCGAGGGGACCGTCAAGTCCACCCTCGCCAGCGCCCGGGCTGGGTTACGCACCGAACTCAGGGAAGATGCACGATGACCGACATCGAGGACCGTCTACATCAGGACGCCGCTCAGTGGCGCACCCACCGGCAGGCAGAGCCGTCTTTTCGCACCGCCCTCAGCCGGGCGGTGATGGACACGTCCGAAAAGCGCCAACAGCGCTATCCCGCCCAGATGGCCGCCGCCGCGGCAGCCGTCATTGCCGTGGTCGCCACCGCACTGACGATCGGACACTTGCACCGCGCCAGGCACACTTCCTCAACGACGGCCCCTCCGGCGAGTCGAACGTCGGCCACGAACTGCCCCGCACTGCCCCGTGCCACCCGTCGTTACGCCAGCAGCGTCGGCCTCACCATCGCCGCTCCCGCCCAAGCCACCACGGGTGACAGCGTGTCCGTTCACGCGAGTCTCACCGCTACCGGCCTGCCGATCACCCTGCCCGACGCCGCGCAACCCGCAGCCGTCTTCCTCCTCCAGGACGGCATTGTGAAGGCACACAGCGGTCCACAACGCGGGACCGGATACATCTTCAGATTGGCCGGCTCACCCCGCACGCTGCCGACTGCGCCACTCCAGCTGACTATCTGCACCGCGCAACACGGCGTCAATGTCCTTCCGGCGGGCGGCGAGGCCACGCCGCTGCCGAGCGGGGCCTACCAACTTGTAGTGGTGTTCAAACCTGACGAACGATCCGACGACGGCATCATCAGCGACCCAGCAACCATTCAGGTCACGGGTAGAGCATGATCCAACGAAACCTCCAAGCGCACTTCACCAGTTCAGGTACAGACCGCGACCGGTCGATCAGCACCGTGCACGCCATCGTTGACAGCATCCCAACGCACAGGCCGCGTGCTCACGGCCACATATCGCGTCTGTGATGTCAGGCGTCGGCGAGGTAGGCCTGAAGCGCCTCGCGCATGATCTGACTCGGGCGGGTGTGCTGCAGAGCGGCCCGCTGGTCGAGCTTCGGGTCCAGATCGGCCGGCAACCGGACTTGACGCACGCGCGAGTGCTTCCCTCGCTGTGCGGCCGGGTCGATCGACGGTCTGCCACCCGTGGCCCGTTCGAGCGCGGCGCGACCGTGTCCGGCGGCGGCGTCGCCATGCAGCGCGCTCGCTGAGCGCGAGTTCACGATCATTGAGTTCTCTGCCCAGTCGGCGGCGGCTTGATACTGCTCGTCGGTTGTCATCACAGTTCTCCGTTCATTAGTTCCAGGTGTTTCTGACGGGCGGGCATCACATGAAAGGTCACCAGATCGCGCGGCGGCACGACCGCGACCATGACCTCCAGCAGCGCGCCACCCAACTGTCGCGGTGGGCCGATGTAGAGCGTCGGGCGCACGGGCTGCGGCGGCCGCGGCTCGTCGAACTCCGTCTCCACGTAGTAGGGGTCGCCGATAGCGTGCAGCGCGTCCGCATGCGGACGCCAGGCTTACTCGTGCTTTGCGCCCAGCGGACCGCCACATTATTGTGCTGCGAAACTATGCCGCATCGGAGACTGGCTTTGAAATAGGAAGCGGTAGTTGCATTCGGCTGCGGTGCGCGGTCAGGTTCCACCACCGCACGGATTGTCACCCCGCTCGCCAAGGTTCCGACTATGGGTATCGTCTCGCGAATGCGGTGTGTCGGCGCGGGACGATCGGTCCGCGCGACGTTGCCGGGCGTAATGCTGCCCGGGAGAGCTGAGGCAACGGAGCGCGGTAATTTCAGCCGATCAGTTCGGGGTTACCCCGAGCTCAGTACACCAGTTCACGCATGGCGGCACCCGCCCAAGATTGCACAAGACGCAACACAGGGCGCGTACTGCACCGGACGGCCACGCCGGCACACCGCATCGATCGTCCTTCCGCCCGGCGTGAGCACCAGCTGCCCGCCATGAGTATTAACCAGCCGGGCAACGACGAAGCTCTGGTGGCTTCGTCCGTGCCGCGGGCCGTCGAACAGCACCTGGCGCACGCCCTCAGCACTGCCATGCTGGCCGGCGCCTGGAGCGCGCCGGAGATGGCAGCACGCTGCGCAGATTCAATTGGACTCGACGCCGTCCCGGCGTGGATCGAGGCGTTGACCGCAGAGGTTGTTGACTACTTCCGCGATCCGCCGCAGGATGCACCCCGGCTGTTGCGCGACCTACTCCTGCTCCTACCGGCGTGGGAAGCCGGCCGTGCAGCGCGAGTCCTCGCCCGCCCGCCACAACGACGCAAACGGGGCGGGCTCCAACCGCCGGTCGACCCCCTGCGTCCGCTGCGTTGGGAACCGACGCCGACCGCGATGGCACCCGGGCGCTGGCCGGTCACACCGCTGCCCACTGCCGCAGCACTGGCCGCTCTGCTCGATATCGACACCGCCGAGCTGGCCTGGTTCGCCGACGTGCGCAGCCAGGAACGACGCACGTCCTCGACGCTGCGCCACTACACGGTCGTGACCCGCCCCAAGGCCGGCGGCGTGCGCGTGCTGGAGGTGCCCAAGCCGCGCCTGCGCGAGATCCAGCGCCGCATCCTGCGCCACGTGCTGATGCCGATTCCCGTGCATCCGGCCTCGCACGGCAGCGTCGCGGGAAGCTCGGTGGCCACCGCGGTGGCACCGCATGCTGGGCACGGCATCGTGGTGCGCGCCGATCTGGAGTCGTTCTTCGCCTCCGTCAGCGCCGGTCGCATCTACGGCGTCCTGCGCACGGCGGGCTATCCGGAGCCGGTCGCGCACCTGCTCACCGGCCTCACCACCACGGTGCTGTCGTTGGATCAGTGGCGAGCGGTTCCAGGCTCGGGCGAGCAGCGTCGCCGGCTCGGACGCGCGCTGGCGTTCCCGCATCTACCGCAGGGAGCGCCGACGTCGGCCGCACTGGCGAACCTGGTCACCTTCTCCCTCGACCGGCGGCTGAACGGCCTCGCGGCCAGCTTCGGCGCCCGCTATACCCGCTACGTCGACGACCTGGTGTTCAGCGGGCCGACGCTGCGGGGACGCCGGCTCCTGACCGCGGTGAGCGACCTGGTTGCCGACGAAGGTTTCCGGCTGGCCGAGCGCAAGAGCGTCGTGCTCTCCCGAGGGGGCCGTCAGCAGGTGCTGGGTGCAGTGATCAACGACAAGGTGGGGGGCGCCCGCCCGGACGTCGACCGGCTGCGCGCGATCCTGCACAACTGCGCGGTGACGGGCTGGCAGGAGCAGGCGCGCGGACGCACAGCGGCGCAGTTCCGCGACCAGCTCGCCGGGCAGGTTGCCTGGTTCAACAGCCTGGACCCTGCACGCGGTGCACGGCTGCGCGACCAGTTCGAACGCATCAACTGGCCGCCGAACAACACGCAGTAGACGACGGTCGGGCATAGGCGCGCGGGGCCATCGCCTTCGGCCCTTCCCACGACAAGTGGAGCGGAAACTACAGCAACGCACTCAGCTGCGGTTCTTGCGACGTGGCCTGGTCGGCTGCACAGCGTCGGCGCTGTCGGCCTCTATCGCAGACCGATCGGCCGCCGCGGCTTGGACCGAATCGCTGCCGAGCTGCCCCACCGCGGTCGGTTCCGCTGTGTCGGTGTTCAGCTGCTCGTCCAGGGCGTTGGTGCGCGCGCGCCGCTGCTCGCGCAGCAGATCCATCGACGCCACCATCGCCGCCCGCGGACGGGCCAGCACCACGTAGGACAGCGGAATGGTCAACAGCAGCGCGACGGCTGCACCGACGAACCCGTCCAAGCCGCACAACCACAGCAAACCGTAAATTGCCAGCAGCAACGCGAGCCGCAGCGCGGTGTAGGTCCAGAACCACGCCAGCGGGTGGATCTTCCTTCCGCCTCGCGCAAACGCTGCGGCCATAGCGGTTACGCCCAGACGGCTTGCGGCTCGAGCCGCCGCTGCGCCAGCGACACCGGCGGGTCGTACTCGCGCAGGATTTCGTAGCGGGTGTTGCGTTCCTTGGGCTGGAATCCCGCATCGCGAATCAGGTTGAGCAGGTCGTCGCGGGTCAGCTTGTCGGGCGTGCCGAAGTGGTCCGCGTCATGGGTGATCTTGTATTCGACGACGGAGCCGTCCATGTCGTCGGCGCCGTAGTTCAGCGCCAGCTGCGACGTCGACAGCCCGTGCATCACCCAGAACACCTTGACGTGCGCGAAGTTGTCCAGCATCAACCGCGACACCGCGAACGTCTTGAGCACGTCGACGGGCTGTGCCATCGGTAGGTGCGACAGCCGGTTGTTGTCGTTGTGGAAACGCAGCGGGATGAACACCCGAAAACCGCCGGTCTCGTCCTGCAGCTCACGCAGACGCAGCACGTGATCGACGCGGTGGCGCGGCTCCTCGATGTGTCCGTACAGCATCGTGGCCGGCGTCTTCAGCCCCTTCTGGTGCGCGAGACGGTGGATGCGCGACCAGTCCTCCCAGTGCGTGTCGTGGTCGACGATCTGCTTGCGCACCTCCCAGTCGAAGATTTCCGCGCCGCCGCCGGTGAGCGATTCCAGGCCGGCGTCGATGAGTTCGTCCAGGATGTCTGATGCCGAGAGCCCGCTGAGCTCTTCGAAGAAGTGCACCTCGGTGGCGGTGAACGCCTTGAGCGCGACGCCGGGCAGCGCGACCTTGAGCTCACGCAGCACCCGTGGGTAGTACTTCCACGGCAGCGTCGGGTGCAGGCCGTTGACGATGTGCAGTTCGGTCAACCCCTCGCCCTGCATTGCCACCGCCTTCTCGACGGCCTCCTCCACGCGCATCGTGTAGGCATCCTTCTGGCCCGGCTTGCGCTGGAAAGAGCAGTACGCGCACGACGCCCGGCAGACGTTGGTCAGGTTCAGATGCCGGTTGACGTTGAAGTAGGTGGCATCGCCGTTTTTGGCCGTCCGCACGCCGTGCGCCAGGCCCCCGAGCCAGGCCAGATCGTCGCTTGCGTACAGGTCGACGCCATCGTCGTAGGACAGCCGCTGTCCCGCCTCGATCTTGTCGGTCAGTTCGGCCTTGCGCGTGTCGGACAGCATCGTTTCAGGGTACGCAAGGGCTTCATCGGGCTCCGCGCACAGCGCCGGAACAGCACGTGCCGACCAGTAGCGCGGGAAACACAGCGCCGCTCGATACCGTGAGCACATGTACGTGCCCGCCCACTTCCAGGCCGACGACGCCGCCGTGGAGGCGCTGCTGAGCAACGCCGGGCTGGTCGATCTGGTGTCGCCGACGCGCGCGGGCGGCCTCGTCGCCACCCCGCTGCCCATGCTTCACGATTGCGGCGCCCTGCTCGGGCATGTCGCCCGTAACAATCCGCACTGGTCGGTCGCAGGGAGCGGGGAGTCGATGGCGATCGTGCGCGGCCCGGACGCCTACATTTCCCCGCAGTGGTATGCGACCAAGCGCGAGCACGGCCGGGTAGTGCCTACCTGGAACTACGTCACCGCGCACGTCTACGGCGATCTGATCATTCACGACGACGTCGAGTGGCTGCGCGGGCTCGTCACCCGACTCACCGACACCTACGAGGCCACCCGGGCCGCAGACGACGGGCAGCGACCCTGGCAGGTGAGCGACGCGCCGGGGCCGTACATCGACGGCCAGCTGCGCGCGATCGTCGGCATTGAGCTGCGCATCACCAGAGTGGAGGCGAAGGCCAAGCTGAGCCAGAACCGATCGGCGGCCGACCGCACCGGAGTGGTGGCCGGCCTCCACGACAGCGTTTTGACCCGCGCCATGCGCTTGGACTGAGGCTGCGTGATATGCACTGACACAGGCCTGTGGTTCATCGGTGGAGGTGCAAGTGTCGCATCACCAGCCGTCGTAGGGTACGTTCTGTTTCGGGCGAAAGGGATACTTTGCGCCCGACGTTTCATCCAGTTCGGCGTCCACCGGTAACCAACGCGGGGTCTGTCGAACGGCACACGGGGGTCTTTGAAGGAGTCCCCCGCGATGCTCCAAACCCTCCGGTCGACCCCCCGGTCACTTCGCGCCTGCGCAGTCACGCTGGCCGTCACCGGCTCTCTCGCCGTCGCAGCACTTGCACCGGCGCACGCCGCCACCGTCCTGGCCACGCCCAGTGGCGTCCACGTCTCAGCGGTCACGCCATCGTCGTTCACGGTGTCGGCCGACACAACCGCTAACGCGCTGCACTACCGGCTGTTCTACTCCACGACCAAGAGCGACGTCTATGTCGCAAACATCGCCAAGGCCAGATACACCGCGCTGACCACCTCGCCCAAGCTGACCGTGTCGGGTTTGCCGTTCTCGACGACGCCCTACTACTACCGCCTCGAGGCTATGCGCACTACGACCTGGCGGACGTGGTCGGAGGTTCTGACAGTCGGGCTGAAGCCTGCGATGCCCACCGCGGCGCGCGCGATGGCATCGGTCACCGGCACGTACCTCACCTGGGCGAGTACCGGCGCAACAGGGTTTCAAATCGCCCAAGGCACCGATTACACACAGACCGCTGGTCGCCACATCTACACCACGCGTGACGCAACCCCGCAGTTCTCCCCGTTTTACCTGGCCAAGGGCACTACGTATTACTTCCGCGTCCGCGCGGTCAACACCGGATCGGCGTCGGCATGGTCGCCGCGCGTCACCGTCAAGCCCATCACCCAACAACAGGGCGTTCGGGTGATGACCTACAACTTGCTCGAAAACCACTTCGACGGAACACCGGAAGGCGGCCAGATCGTCGCACCCTGGGACCAGCGGGTGATCGCGGCGGCGACCCTGATCAAAGAACGCGTTCCCGACGTCGTTGCCATCCAGGAGGCCGCCGACTGGACCAGCGCGTACATGGGTGACCGCATGATCGACACGTTGCGCAAGACGCTGGCAAGTATGGGCGTCGACTACTCCCTCGCCCGGACCGAGATTCCGCCTGGCTCGCCAGGCTGGAGGCGCACCGGTAACTACATCCTGTACAGGACCGCGACGTACGACGCCGTCGGCCCGGGTGGCAACTTCACTTTGGCCGACCCACGCACCGCCGCGTATCAAGTCCTCCAGAATCGCGCCAGCGGCGCACGATTCCTTGCCGTCTCCCCGCACCTCATTTCCGCCCAGGGTCTGAACTACGACTACGTGCGCCAGAGCGAGATGACAAGCCTGGTATCCCAGGCGACGGCCTACGCCGCAAGCTACGGCGTGCCGGTCGTGTATGCCGGTGACTTCAACTCCCAGAGTTTGCATGCTCTGGATGCGCCGGCCGTGGTAGCAGCCAAGAACCACATGGCCGACGCGGCCGAGGCAGCACAAGTGCAGTCGAACACCCAGTACAACAGCGCAAATCAGTACCTGCGCACCGCTCCGGCCTTCGGCGACAGCATCGATCACATCTACGCCTCACAGGGCGTTGCCTTCTACTCCATCCGGCACGCATTGCACGTGTCCGGCGGGAAGTACATCGGGGTAATGCCTTCTGACCACGACCCGGTCATTTCCTACCTCTTCACCTCGTTCTAATTCGGTCACCAACGAGATAGCTCAGCGGCGCTGCCTACCTGCCACCTACGTGCCGTCCAGGCACGTAGGTGGCACTAGCCGGTTTGATCTGCGCCGATGAGCTGGCTGTCCGCTTCGCTGTCTCGTGCGCCAGCGACATTCAGCCGGCCCTCGAACTTCGTCGACAGCACCACCGTCGTACGGGTTCGAGCAACGCCCTCGATGCGCGTTACGGTGCCGATCAGCTGCTCCAGCTCGGCAACGTCAGGTACCCGGACCTTGATCATGAATGCTTCTTCGCCGGCGACGAACCAGCAGTCCTCGACTTGGGCCACCTCACCCAGCGCGGTACTGACCTTGTCCACGTCGCCCTTGTCGGTGAGGAAGATGCCGATCAAGGCGCTCATGGCGTTGCCCAGTGCTTCGGGCGACACCAAGGCGTGGTAACCGCGTAGAACGCCCGAGCTCTCCAGCTTGCTGACGCGTTCGTGCACCGAAGGCGCCGACAATCCGACTGTGCGGGCCAGCTCGGCGTAGCTCGCGCGAGCATTGCGGCGAAGCGCGTTCACCAGTTGAAGATCGAGGGAATCCACAGTCGTCAAGTCGACCGGATCGACGCAGCCACGTCAAACGTGGCTGCGCCCGGCCGGCGTGCTGCCGCAACCGGGCGCACGAACCGCGCAGCTGCGCCCGCCGGCGCCTCTAGGATGACGGCGACGGAAGAGGAGAACGAGCGATGATCGGAGCTGTCGCGCGGTGAGAACTGCCCTGATCGGATACACCGGGTTCGTCGGCTCCAACGTGCGCGCGGCACATTCCTTCACCGACTGCTACAACACCGCCAACATCGACGAGCTCCGCGGGCAGTCCTACGACCTCGTAGTCAGCGCGGCCAGCCGGGCGGACTCGCACTGGGTGAACCAGCACAGCGCGCAAGACCTGGCCGCCATCGAGCAGTACCTCGCCGTGCTGTCCACTGTGCACATTGCCCAGTTGGTGTTCGTCTCCACCGTCTGCATCTATCCCGGCGGGACGTCGCCCGACGAAACCACTGCGCTCAGCGTGGACGGTTTGACGCCCTACGGAGCGAATCGCCTCCAGATGGAACGCCGGCTTGCTGCCCGATTCCCTACCCTCGCCGTCCGGTTGCCGCAGCTCTACGGCGCGGCGCTGAAGAAGGGCATCGTCTACGACCTGCTGCACGACTACCGCGTCGAATACATTCGGCCTGACGATCGGTTCCAGTACTACGACCTGCGCCGGCTGTGGGGCGACGTCGAAATAGCGCTGGACGCCGGGCTGGCGACGCTCAACGTGGCCACGCCCGCATTGACCAGCGCCCGGGTGGCGGCGGAGTGCTTCGACCGCGACATCAGCGCCCAGACGGTTCCTGGCGCGCCCAACGCGTTTGCGCAGATGTACACCCGCGACATGCGCACCGTGCACGCCGAGCTGTTCGGTGGACCGCCGGGGTACCTCATGGACGAAGCCGCCGAATTGGCGGCACTGCGCGCCTTCGTCGCCGACGTCCAAGGCGCATCGGCACCAACGCGCTGATCCCCCTGCCCGCCTTTGACCGTCTGATCAGCGAGGATTCCAGGCATGTACAAGTCCCACAAAGTCTCGGCCATCGTGACATGTGCCGGGCGTGGAGTGCGCTTCGGCGGCAACAAACTGCTGGTCAAGATGAACGGGATCACCGTGCTGGAGAAGACGGTGCGCGAGTTCGTCCACCCCGTCGTGGACGAGATTGTTGTGACGATCAGCCCGGAGAACCGGGACGAGTACGCCTACATCTTGATCGACAAGGCGAAGCTGCCCGTGACGCTCGTCGACGGTGGCGCGGAACGCTTCATCTCCGCCCGTAACGGCCTTCAGGCCACCACGGGCTCGATGATTCTGGTGCACGACGGCGTGCGGCCATTCATCAACGCCGAATTGATCACGCGGGCGCTCGACGCCGGTGTGGAGCACGGCGCGGCCATGCTGGGCACGCCCACGGTGGTGCAGCTCAAGGTTGTCGACGACGACGAGTTCATCACCGGCTCGCTGGACCGGGCACACAGCTGGCTCGGCCAGACGCCGCAGGTGTTCCAGCGCGAGTTGCTCGAGCGTGCCTACGCAGGCGCCGTCGCCAATCAGTACGCCCGGGTCAGCGATGACGCCGACCTGGTAGCCGAGTACACCGGCCACCGCGTCAAGATCGTGCGTGGCGAGGACTACAACATCAAGATCACTACTCGAACTGATCTGCTGATCGCCGACCAGATCATGGCCCAAGCAGATTGGGAGTAGTGAACTTGGGTTAGCTGGGCGGCAGTGGCGGCACGAGTCAGCAGTAGGCGGGCCGCATACGGTCAGCCCGCGCGCTCTGCAAAACTCAGATTGCCGTCTACAGCCACCGTGACATCGAGGCCGGTGTCCAGAGAGCGGGCGTGGGCCAGCAAGGTCAGCAGGTACGTCCCAGGCGACTTACGGATCGTCGCCACCAGCCAAACGCCATCCTCTGCGGGCACAATCTTGGCTGGCCATACCTGCGCCTCAAGACCCTTACCGGAAATTTTCTCGATCACCGGAGTCTGCCCCTGCGGGCTTGGTTGCAGCAGTATGTCAGCAGCGACTGCGATGTCGTCGCTGGTGGCCACGCCGGTGAAGGGCAGCTCGAACGTCGAAATCGGACGGTGCGCCAGCAGCGCGCCGATCCGGCCAGGCGCGGAGACGGTGACCCGCACGCGCTTCGGGTCGAGTCTGGCCGAGCCCACCAAACTTCGATACCGCTCGTCGACGTCCAGGCTCAGCGTCTTGGTCTTAGCCCGATAGGCGATGTAGACCCGGCCGTTGCGCACGCAAGGGCGCGCGCCGATCGACGTGCGCAGCCCCCGTTGATTGATTGTGCCCACGAGTTCATTGCGGGTGGTGACGTCCCACGACGTCTCATCCAGTGGGCGGCCGAAGACGGCTGTCTGCGGATCTAGAAGGCCGGTGGCACTCACGACCAGCTCCGGCCGACCGTCCACTACGTCGATTCGCGGCTCGCACTGGCCGGGGAGCATCCAGGTCAGGCCGGTGTCGCGCGCGCGAATGGCGAAGCCGGTGCTCGCCGCGTGCACCGCGTCTTCCATGTCGATCGCCTGCGGCGGCAGTTCGGCCATCACGTCACCGGGAAGGTCGCGTACCAGTCGGTCGGCGTCGTAGCGGATAGCCAGCCCAGCAGCACCAACGCTGCTCCAGCGTGACTCCGCAGTCATCTGCAGAGTGCCCTGCGTCCACTTCAGCGATGTCGCAGTGCTTACGCCGAGCAGTCCCGAATCCACCGCCACAAGCTTCTTGAGCAAATCCCAGCGGCCCTTGCGCAACAGCGCGGCCCGGCCCAGCTGCGTGGGCGTCAGGTACTGGTCGAGTTCGGCCGGGATGTGGTTGCCGATCAGCTCGTCGACGGTCCGCCGAACGAGTTCGAAGTCCTCAGCCGGCGCCTTGAACAACGACGTCCCCAGCACGGCCAGGATGCGGCTGCGGTACTGATGCAGCAGCATCAGCCGCCACTGCCCGCGCAGCTCCGGTGCGGCAAGCTTTTCGTTGGTCTGCAGGACAATCTCGCGAACCCAGCGCCAGTACTCGTCGATGTTCTCCTGATACGACGACGACGCCGTCTTGCCCTTGCGCACCCAGTGATAGAAAGGCGTGTCAGACATCACCGAGATGACTTTGGCGTGCTGGGCGACGTCGAGAGCGAAGAATACGTCTTCCCAGAGCACCCGGCGTCCTTCGGGAAATCGGATGCCGTGCTTCATAAGCAGCGCGCGACGGAACAATTTGTGCGGGTTCGTCGGGATCAGCGGATGAATGTCCTGGCGATCAATGGCGTTGTCAAAGTTCTCCGTATAGACCTCCAACGCCCATTTCGGCTGGTCGGTGCGGGTCTCCTTGCCGTTCAGGACGTCGGCACCGGTGCGCGCGGCCATCGCATAGCCTGCTTCGAGCGCTCGGGGGTACAGCTCGTCGTCATGATCCATGAACAGCACGTACTGCCCGCGCGCTAGTTCCAACCCGACGTTGCGTGGCCGGCTCGGCCAGCCGGAATTCTCGATGCGTTCGATCCGCACGTTGTCGTGGGTGTCGCGGATCTGCTGCAGACGCGTCCAGGTGTCCTTCCCCGGCGAGCCGTCGTCGACGAAGATCACCTCGAACTCAGAGGCCGGCAGGGTCTGATTCTCCAGCGATCGAACCAGCCCAGTGATGCGCTCGCCCGGGGCGTAGGTCGGAACGACAACGCTGACCCTGGGCGTACCGACCTCGGGCTCGCTCACATCGACGGACACGGGAACAGGGTGCCACAAGCTGCTTCAACTGAGTTGGCAGACGCCGGCGAGGAGTGCATCGACCGGCCCAGCACCAAGTAAGCCGCGGGTAGGGCCGCCGACGCGGATCACGTCGCTCAACGCACGCGGCGCAGGCCTGATCCTACGAAAAGCTCATAACCCACTAGCACAACGAGAACAAACCAGGCTACAAGACCGACATTTACTTCGAATGGGGTGAGATGCCCACTGACGATGCGCGTCCATGGAAACCCCTTATTCCAATGGTTGTAGGTCAAGAATAGGAGGGTTCCAGCAAATACGTTGTACAACGTTCCGAGCCATACGCTGAGAATGCAAGACGCGGCCAATGCCCAGGCGAGGTACTGAACACCGAAGGCGGGGCTGAGCGCCAAGAACACGACCAGAGCCAGGCATACGCCCTGGACGGCATAATCTCCTCGTTGCCAGACGATAGCCGCCGGGATCAGGCAGGCGAGAATAAGGGACAGGTTTTTGCCCGGCCCGCTGAGGAACTGCACCAGGCCGGCGTCATGCGCCTGCCTAGCAATCTGGATCGGACCCCACTGGCGCGCTCCCACGCCGGAATAACCGAGGACGTTGTCTTTGATGCTCTTCCACTGGGTCAGCACCGGCACTGCCCACAGGGCGATAAACACGACGCCGAAACCAGCAGTTGTCTTGGCCAATAATGGCCTGCGATATTTCACGACATACACGACCAAAGCCGGTAAAACGACCACCGGAACTATTTTGATGCTTAGGGCAAGCGCCAGTGCGGCCCCGCCGAGGATTGCCATCTCCATGTCAACTAGTAGGAACGTTCCGAGCAGGACGAGTGCGACGAAGATCGGGTCGGTGTTGCCGTGATAGCCCGAGATCAACACCAGAACAGGACTTGCGCCGACGATCATGCCTGCGGCGACAGCCCGAAGCAGCGATGAGCGGCGCCGCACGATCTCAAACGTGAGTAGGGCTGAACCGACATCGGCAACGCTTGCGATCGCCCGCAAGCTGAATCGAAGTCGGATGCCCACTGACGACAGATAATTCAACAGCTCGAGCAACCAGCCCACCAGCGGCGGATGGTTGTAGAGGCGGTGACTGGTATGGAAGTTGATTGAGTACACGCCGACGGGACCTTTGCTTTTGACGCCGGCGGCGAAGATCTGCCACGTTCCGACATCTCGGGTTCCGCCGGTGCGCCAGGCCAAAATCAGTTTTGGAACGAGTACAAGGACGGCGACGATGAGTACCGTCCACCGGGCCCGCCCAATGCGCGGGTCGCTAGCACGCGTACTGGTCGACGTGACCGGTCCGGACACAGCATGGCTGGTCACTGCTGGACCCGAGCGAGCTCGGACATAGAACCGACCATTGCACCGTTTTCGGGTTCCGGAGGGGTGGCGTCAGCGGTGCGTGCGACCTTCCATGGCAGTGCTCTGTGCGAGGTCGCAAAAGCTACCCCGGCGCAGCCCAAGTCGCAGGCGGTGGTCACCATGCGGGAGATGACCGCAACAGCCAGCGCGGGCCCGGTAGGAAGCACGGTCGACAAGGCGACGACGAGAGCCAGATCCCGGGCTCCAGCGCCGGCGGGCAACAAGAACACGACCAGGCCGGCGCACCAGGCAAGTGCGTAGCCACCGATGCACACAACAAACAGCGTGGCCAAGTTTCGCGGATGAAAAGCCAGCGCTAGAACTGCGATATGGAGCCCGTAACAGGCCCACCCGGCTAGGGACCACCCGGTGGCTTTGAGCATCGCCGACATCGGGGGCGGTTCGGGCTGGCCGTCCAGGAGGCGTAGCCGCGGCACTCGACGGAGTGCAGCCCATAGAACCCGCGGGTGCAGCAAGGTGGCGAGAAATGGTACCGGCAGCATCAGCCACCAGAGGCGGGCGCGGTAATGGTCGGGCAGTACCGCAACGGTCAAGCCGGCCAGAGTCAGCGCCGTTGTCAAGCTCAATACTGTGGCCGCGACAACAGCAACCAGAGAACGCCGTCGCGCGACGCCGTGATCGCGACCCAACTCCATCTGCGCGAGAACCGGCCACACCGAGCCCGGGAGGTACTTGCCCAGCTGGCCGAGGAAGTAGATCTTGCTCGCGGTTGGTAAGTTCAAGCGACTGCCCAGGCCGCCCAATATTTGGCGCCATGCCAGCATGCCAGCGGCAAGACCGCCGATGAGCAGGGGCACTGACAGCAGCGTGCGCACCAAGCCGACCTTGCTCAGGTCGTCGCTGAAACGTGCCCAGTTGCCGACAACTGCCAACAGCAGCAACGCAAGGGCTGCGGCCATCATGCCGATCCGCAGATAGCGCATCACGTGTCCTGACCGGAATGCGCGCCGCGTCCACGAGGCCATGCCGGATGTTTGATGCATGACTTGAAACAGTACCTGGACACCCGGCACGTTTGATGTGCGTCGCTCTGGAATGGAGTAGAATTACAGTCCGTGCCCGAACACATCACGCCCAACTCCTTGACGTCGGGCGACGTCACAACTGCGACCCGGCGACTTCGGATCGGCATCCTGGTCGTGACGTACAACGCGGCGTCCACCCTGCAGGCCACTCTGGACCGCATTCCGGTCGACTTCCGACCGCAGATCGATGAGATCTTGATCTTCGATGATGCCAGCCCGGACGCCACCATCGATCACGGCCTGGCGTGGCGCGCCGACAACGACCACGTCTCTACGACCGTCGTCCAGCATCGGCGCAACCTGGGCTACGGCGGTAATCAGAAACAGGGCTACCTCGCCGCGATAGATCGTGGACTTGACATCGTGGTGCTCTTGCATGGAGATGGTCAGTATGCTCCGGAATGTCTTCCGGAAATGGTCGCGCCATTGGTCAACGGTCAAGCCGATGCCGTCTTCGGTTCGCGGATGATGCAGCCTGGGTCGGCACTTGCTGGCGGCATGCCGCTGTACAAATACGTCGGTAATAAGATCCTGACGTCGGTGGAGAACCGGCTGCTCTCCTCCTCGTTGACCGAGTTTCACTCCGGTTACCGTGCGTACCGGGTCTCCGCCCTGGCCGAGATACCTTTCAACTCAAATACTGACGGCTTCGACTTCGACACCCAGATCATCGTGCAACTTCTCGACGCCGGCAAGCGCATCGTCGAAATTCCGATACCGACGTACTACGGAGACGAAATCTGTTATGTCGACGGACTCAAGTACGCACGCGACGTCATCCGCGATGTTGTGCAGTACCGCCTCACCAAGGTCGGCATTGGCACGCATAATTGGGTTCCAACTGACGCAGAGTACGCGCTGAAAGAAGGCGAAGGCACTTCGCATACCGCCATCATGGAATTGCTGGCAGACACCGCACCTGGTCGAGTACTCGACTTAGGGTGTTCGGGTGCTCAGCTGTCCCAGCGCATGCGCGAGCGAGGACACCACGTCACCGGCGTCGACAACATCGAGATTCCAGGGGTACGGGAACGGCTTGACAGTTTCTACCCGGGTGATCTGGAAGACGGAGTTCCGGTGGCGGCAGGGAAGGATTTCGATGTCGTCGTTGCTGCAGATGTGATCGAGCACGTACGAAACCCGGAAAAGCTGCTCCGCGAGATGGCTCAAGTGCTGGCGCCCGGCGGCGTTATTTTGATCTCTACACCCAACTTCGGGCACTGGTACCCGCGCGGTCGCGTGGTGGCCGGCGCCTTCGATTACGACAGGCGCGGCATCCTCGACCAGACCCACCTTCGGTTCTTTACCCGGAAAAGCCTGCGGCGACTATTCCTCAGCAGCGGTCTGGACCTGCTTGCACTGGAGTACACGGGCCTACCATTCGACGTTCTTTCCCGAAGTGATACCAGGAGAACCCGAATGATGCGGCGCCTCGACCGTGCCCTTGTTCGCCTTCGACCAACCATATTCGGCTATCAATTCGTTGCCGAGCTGACACCGCACCACGCAGGCTCACTGACCTTGCCTTAGCCGGCTGCCAGACCGTCTCGCCGCAGCGGTGGCCGCCTGGCGCCGCAGCGGTGGCCGCCTGGCAGATTCGGCAAGATCAACGACGCGCCGCCTCCGCACGCAGCTACCTGCCAGAGCCGGCCAGCCTAATTCAGCTGGGCGCAGGCGACACCCGGTCGTGCTCGGCGAGTGCTGCTGCAACCCGCTCCACGGTCGCGTCGGCGTCGGGCGCAGAGAAAGCGCTACTTCCTGCAGCCTTGCCCTGCCCGCCGGCGTTGCTCTTGGCCCACTCGAACACCACGTCGTACAGCTCTGCCACCCGACGGTTGTCGCGCCGCAGTGCATCGATCTCGCGCCGCAGCGCCCGCAGCTCTCGCTCGTAGGCAATGAAGCGGGCCGCGCCGTAGCCGAACGCCGGGTCCAGCGTCGACACCAACCGCAGCTTGGACACCGTGCGGGGCGCCATCTGCCGCACGGCCTTCGCAGCAATCCGGCGGGAGGACTTGGAGATATTCACTGACGGGTCCTTTTCAGCAGGGCGGGCACGGTGTTATCCGCTCCAGCGGTGTCGTCCAGTGGCACGGCGCCGTCTGCGGTCATGCCGCCTGGAGGCAGATCGTCGCCGTAGTCGTCAGCCCGCACACTCACGGCCACACCAGAACGGTGACATGGCGCCGCACGCCGTAGGGAGTTTGCAGACGTCGGTCGGTCAGCACCGTCGTCGCCAATCGCCAGCGCCAAGCTTCCCGCCGCAGGGTGCGGATTCCGAGCGTCCAGGTCTCGGGATTGCTCGCGATCCGTCGAACCGGCGGTGTATTGAACATCGTGGCGTACAGGAACGTGCCCGGTTCGAGCACGCCGCGCAGGGTGACGAGCAGATCCGCGCGGCCCAACAGGGGGATCTCGTGCAGCACGTTGCGGGCGAAGAAGAACGGGTGCCGTCCCGCGTCGATCAGCTCGAGCCCGAACGCCAGCAGATCATGACGGTCATTGAGGTTGAGGAAGCGGTAGTCGACGTTCGCGGGCTGCGTCTGTCGCGCCACTCGCAGCGCCTCGAAGCTGTAATCCACGCCCAACACCTGATGTCCGGCCGCGGCGATGCGTTCGGCCTGCCGGCCGTCCCCGCAGCCCAGGTCCACGACGTACGCGCGCTCGGGCAACAGCGTCAGGAAGCGGTCGACGTCAGCGAAGTCCTCGGTGTCCAGCGCCGCGCGCTTGTCCACCTTCTGCCACGTCTTCTCCCAGAACACACGCTGCCGGTTAAACACGCCAAAGGTGTTCTCGAACAAGCGCAGCGTCGAGCGCGGCGTCACCCAGCGGAACGACGGATCGGGCACCAGCCAGTCCGGACCGTAGGCGAACTCCAGCCACGCCTCGGGAGCGGCGGGTGCGGGCAGGTTGAATCCGTTGACGTCCATCGCCTTGGTAGGCACCAGATCTTCCACCGCCAGCTCACCGCACAGCGCGAACGGCTGGTTGTATAGACCGTCGGCGTCGTGGTAGCCGGTGAACACGTCGATGTAATAGTCGGTGCTGCCCTCGTCGGTCAGGAACACGATTTCCAGATGCGCGTGGCTGTGCCGCACGATCGTGTAGCCGGCGGCTTCCAGCTGGCGTTGCACCTCGAAACCGACCAGCGTGACGTCCTGCGGATCGGTCTTGCCACACCAGAAGGCGAAGTCGATGTCGTCGTCGTGCGGCAGCAGCTCTCCGGTGCGCATCGCGCCCAACAGTGAGCCGCCGACCATGTACACCGGATAGCCCCACTGCTGCATCAGCACCGCGACGTCTGCGGCGCTGGCGACCAGCCGGTGCTGCACACCGGAAGGATCTCCCTCGAAGGACGGGCCGAACCGGTTCCACTTGTTGATCGCCAGCCAACGGCCCTGCGCGTCGGTGATCGACACCCGGCCAGGACCACCGAAGTTGACCTCACCGGCGGCCAGATCCGCGCCGGTGGCTGAGCTGCGAACGACAACGGTGGAGCTGCCGTGCAGGTAGGGCACCATCGCGACGGGCCACCGAATCCGTCGCGCACCCGTGCGAGGATGCGCCGCCGGAACGCGCGTGGACCACACCCGGTGTTCGTCGAAGAACACGTCGACTGTCTTGGTGCTGTCCTCGTCACGCTCCAGACGCAGCTCCCGCCGGTTGGCACGAACGGGCTTGGTCAACGCGGGGCTCCTCGGATATATGCGTTGGGTGCATAGGGCACGTGCTTCGATTGGGGCAGCGGGCGAGCACAGAAGGTCGACCCACCCGCGAATTGTTGGAAAGCCTACGCGGAAGGGGTCTGTATTCGTTGATGGGCGCGACGGCCAGGACTCGTGCGCCGCCGGTCCCCGGTGCAGATCCGATCTACCGGCAGCCCGGACAGGCCGGCATCTGGCGGACACGATCCGTCCGGCGAGTTAGGGTCGATTGCACAGGTCAAGACAACGCCTCATACCACTCGACACATCCAATCCACACATCCAAATCGACACCCCGGAGTTCACCATGGCGACACGACGCAACCCCGATCAGGCGGCTCCCGAGCCGCTCAGCCCTGTCGGCCTGGCGAAGGTCGATCCCGTCGACGGCGCGGGAAGCGTGTTCGCCCAATCCGGCGACAAGCTGACCACCGCCGAGGGCCTGCGGCTGCCCGACACCGACCACTCTCTCAAGGCCGGCAAGCGGGGCCCCACTCTGCTCGAGGATTTCCATCTGCGCGAAAAGATCTCCCACTTCGACCACGAGCGCATCCCCGAGCGAGTGGTGCACGCTCGTGGCGCAGCAGCACACGGCGTGTTCGAGGCCTACGGCAACGCCTCGTCGGTCACCAAGGCCGGCTTCCTGTCCGAGAAGGGCAAGCAGACCCGGGTGTTCACCCGCTTCTCGACCGTGCTGGGTTCGCGTGGCTCTGCCGACACCGTGCGCGACACCCGCGGCTTTGCGGTGAAGTTCTACACCGACGAGGGCACCTTCGACCTGGTGGGTAACAACATCCCGGTGTTCTTCATCCAGGACGGCATCAAGTTCCCCGACGTCATCCACGCCGGCAAGCCCCAGCCCGACCGGGAGATTCCGCAGGCGCAGTCCGCCCACGACACCTTCTGGGACTTCGTGTCCCTGCACACCGAAGCCACCCACCACGTGTTTTGGAACATGAGCGACCGCGGTATCCCGCGCTCGTTTCGCACCATGGAAGGCTTCGGCGTCCACACGTTCCGCCTGGTGAACGAGGCCGGCGAGACGAGTTTGGTGAAGTTCCACTGGAAGCCCGTCGCCGGCGTGCACTCCCTGGTGTGGGAGGAGGCGCAGATCGCGGCCGGCATGGACCCCGACTATCACCGCCGCGACATGGCCGACGGCATCGAAAACGGCGCATTCCTGGAATATGAGCTGGGCCTTCAGGTCTTGCCCGACGACGGCACCGAGACTTTCGAGGGCATCGATCTGCTGGACCCGACCAAGTTCGTGCCCGAGGAGCTGGCACCGGTGCAGCTGGTCGGCAAGCTGACCTTGAATCGCAACCCGACGAACTACTTTGCCGAGACCGAGCAGGTGGCCTTCTGCACCAGCCATGTGGTGCCCGGGATCGAGTTCACGAACGACCCGCTGATGCAGGCGCGGCTGTTCTCCTACCTCGACACGCAGCTGACGCGTCTGGGTGGTCCGAACTTCATGCAGTTGCCGATCAACCGCCCCGAGGCACCGGTGAACGACATGCTGCGCGACGGCATGCACCAGACCGCCATCCACACCGGTATCGCGCCATACTCCCCCAACACCTTGGACGGCGGACTGCCCGCAGTCGCAACTGAGGCTGAAGGCGGATATGTGCAGACCGCTCGGCCCGTCGAGGGCAACGTCGAGCGCGCCAACCCGGTCTCCTTCGACGACCACTTCACCCAGGCCACGCTGTTCTACCGGAGCATGACGCCGGTCGAGCAAGCGCACATCATCGAGGCGTTCACCTTCGAGCTTGGCAAGGTCTACGAGCAGGCCATCAAGGAACGTGAGCTTGCCGTACTGGCCAACGTGGACGCCGATCTGTGCGCTGCGGTGGCGGCCGGTCTGGGCCTGCCCGCGCCGACCGGCAGTCCGGCCACCGACGTCACGCCGTCACCGGCACTGTCGCAGATCGTCACCGTGCCCGGGCCTATCGCGGGACGCAAGATCGTGGTGCTGGCCGACGACGGCTCCGACATCGCCGGCATCGAGGCGTTGCGTGCAGCTGCTGTTGCACTGGGCGCCACCGTCTTCATACTCGCCGCCAAGGGCGGGTTCGTGGGCAGCGGGGGCAAGAAGCTCGTCGTCGACCGGACGTTCCTGACGTCGCGCTCGATCGAGTTCGACGCGTTGGTCATCGCCGGCGGTACCACGCCCAGCGCGGACATCAAGGCAGTCATCTTCGTGCAGGAGATGCTGCGCCATTCCAAGGCACTCGGCGCCTGGGGCGACGGAGCCGCGGGCCTCACCGCGGCCGGCGTGGACCTGGGTCTGCCGGGCATCGTCGTCGGCGGTGCAGCAGGCGAGGACTTCGAGGCCAAGCTGTTCGCCGCGATCGGCCTGCACCGGGCCTGGGCGCGGGCGGATGCGGTAATGGCGTCGGCGGTGCCGCCGTCGGTCTGAGTCGGTTGTAGTGAGCAAGCGCCGGCCGGTCGGGGTCGCCTGACCGGCTGGCGTTGTATGCCGTAGACAGTCAGCAGCGAGCATCGCAGCAACGAAGGAGCTGACTCCCTAGCGACGTAGCCCGTATTAAATCAGCTTGCCAGCCGTTCGAACAGCGTGATCAGGTTGCCGTCGGGATCGAGCACGTCGAACTCACGAGTGCCCCACGCGGTGTCGCGTAGTGCTCCGTTGGGATGTACGACTCGCAACTCCTGGCAGCGCTTATTCAACGCGTCGACGCCGGTGAGCTCGATCCGGCACGACGCACTGCCCGCCAGATAGGTTTCCGCTCCCTTGGCGTTGCCGTCGGCAACCCAGATGTGGATCTCCACCCCATCGCGGCGGCAGATGCCCAGGGTCTTGCCCTCGTGCTGCAGGGGGATTAGCCCCAGCGCGTCCTCCAGGAACCGGATGGCGCGGGCTTCGTCGGACACCGGAAGTGACGGGATCGCGGCCAGGAACCGGACGTCGGGTGCAGTCATGACCCCACCTCTACCACCGTGATACCGCCATGGCCAGGCTGGCCGCCCATGGCCACCAGCGCGGCACCGGCCTCGTCCAGCCCGATGCGGTCTCGAATAAGTTGCTGCGGCGCGAGCCGTCCGTCGGCAATCATCGCCAGCATCGGCGGGAAGTCGCGGGCGGACATGCCGTGCGAGCCGACGATGCGCAGCTCGCGCGGTACGACGATGTCCATCGGCAGGCCGGGGTGACTGTGCCGATCCAGCATCAGCCCGACCTGGACGTGCGTGCCGCGCACCCGCAGGCAGCGCACCGAGTTGACGCAGGTCGCTGTCGAGCCCAGCGCGTCCATCGACACGTGCGCTCCGCCGCCCGTGACCTCGACGATCCGCGCCACCACGTCGACGCCGGGGTCGGCCTGCACGCAGGCCTCGGCCCCCTGGGCAGCCGCAGCCGCCAGCGCCTGGGCTGAAATGTCCACCGCGACGACGCGGGCGCCCAACGCCGTCGCGATCTGCACCGCGGACAAACCCACGCCGCCGCAGCCGTGCACCGCGACCCACTGCCCGGCCGCAACCGGCGCCTGAGCGGTGAGCGCGTGGAAGGCGGTGCTGAACCGGCACCCCAGTGCTGCCGCGGACGCGAAGTTGACGGCGTCGGGAATGCGCACCAGGTTCGGCTGCGCCTGCGGGATTATCACCTGCTCGGCGAAGGAGCCCCAGTCGGTGAAGCCGGGCTGGCGCTGCTCCAGGCACACCTGCTGCTGCCCGGCGCGGCACTGCTCGCACCGCCCGCACGCGCAGACGAACGGCACGGTGACACGGTCGCCTACTTGCCAGCCGGTGACATGTGCGCCGCGCTCGGCGATGACACCGGCCAACTCATGGCCGGGCACGTGCGGCAGCCCGACGTCGGAGTCATGGCCGATCCAGCCGTGCCAGTCACTGCGGCAGACGCCAGTGGCATGTACGTCCAGTATGACGCCGTCGGGAGGGCAGACGGGCCGATCGACGTCCTCCACCAGCCCCTCGACACCGAACTCGCGCACCAGCAACGCTCTCATCGTTGTCCCTCCGTCCGCGGCCCGTGGACGTGCGAGGCCCCGCCGACCTGCCCAGCCGCGTCGGCGTGCGCGGCTGCGCCGACCTGCCGAGCTGCGCCCAGCTCGCCGGTCCATCGGGTGACCAGATCGTGGTTCACGCCGGCCAGGTCCAGCACCTTGGCGGCGACGAAGTCGACCAGCCGCTGCACCGAGTCCGAACCCGCGTAAAAACCCGGGCTGGCCGGCACGATCACCGCGCCTTCGTCGTGCAGGGCGAGCATCTGGCGCAGGAGCTCACCGGTGTAGGGAGCCTCGCGCGGCACGACGATCAGCGGCCGGCGTTCCTTGAGCATCACCGACGCCGCCCGCTGCAGCAGGTCCTTCGACAGTCCCAGCGCTATGCCGGCTACGGCTGCGGCACTGGCGGGTACGACGATCATTCCCGCCGCCGGATAGCTGCCCGAGGACGGGCCGGCCGCGAAGTCGTTGGCAGTCCAATATCGCAGGTCGTCGGCTGGACGGCCGTCTGCGGTGGGGTTGTCGTCAAGCGTGCGGTCGTCGTCCACGGTGCGGCCCAGCCACGTCTGCAGGTCCTCGGGCCAGTGGTTGTCGCGCATACCCAGGCCAGTCTCGTCGAGCAGGGTAAGCCGGGCGGCGCGCGAGACGATCAGGTCCACCGGCTCCCCGGCGTCGAGCAATCCGTTCAGCACCGAGCGGGCGTACGGACTGCCCGACGCCCCGGTCATGCCGACCACCCACGGCCGTCGGCCTCCTGTGTCGCTCACGACAGCCAGGTTAGGTGCTCGCCTGGTTCGACGACGTACCGCTCGCGCGGGCCGGCCGTCGCGTGCGACGCCTGCTTTGCTGCTCGACCTTGCGGACGCCTGCTTTGCTGCTCGACCTTGCGCATCGCCGACCTGCTACCGGCAGTAAGAGCAGCAAAGCGCCTGTCCTCGGTGCGGAGACTGCAATGGTGCCTACGGTCGCGGCAGACTCAGCCGGTTGCGTTCGACCACGTCAGCCGGCGGCCACACTGGTCATACGCCGAGGCCGTGCACGATCAGATCGGCCAACGCAAAAGCGAACAGGCCGAGGCCGATGGCTCCGTTGGCGGTGAAGAAGGCGCGGTTCACCCGGGACAAGTCGTGCTCGCTGACGATGCTGTGTTCGTACACCAGCACCACGCCGGTGAGGCCGACGCCGATGAACCACAGCCAACCCAATCCGGCTGCCACGCCGAACAGGAAGTAGGCGGCGACGGCGACGACGTGCGTTGCCGATGACGCCCGCAGCGCGTTGAGCACCCCTCGGTGCGCAGGGAAGGAGCGAGTGCCGGTGCGGCGGTCGACCTCGACGTCCTGGCAGGCGTAGATGAGGTCGAACCCGCCGATCCAAGTCCCCACCGCGACGCCCAGCCACACTGACGCCCACGACGGCGAGCCGGTGACCGCGATCCACGCCCCAACCGGCGCGACGAACTGCGCCAGCGCCAGCAGGGCCTGCGGGTAGTGGGTGAAACGTTTGCCGTAGGAATACAGCACCAGCAGGCCGACCGCGATGGGGGCGAGCAGCAGGCACAGCGGGCGCAGCGCCAAAGAAGCGGCCAGGAAGACGACCAGCGCCACCAGAGTGCCGGTGGTCGCGGTACGCACGCTGAGCGCCCCGGTGACCAGCTCCCGACGGGCGGTCCGAGGGTTCAGCGCGTCGTAGCGACGGTCGAGGATCCGGTTGGCGCCCATCGCGACGGTGCGCGCCGACACCATCGCCACTGTGATCAACAACAGCTGCACCCAGTGCACCGAGCGCGTCTGCTGCCACATCGCCGTCAGCGCCGCGGTGTACGCGAAGGGCAGCGCGAAGATCGAATGCTCGATCATCACCAGTCGCAGGAAGGCACGCACCGTGCCCGGCGCGGGCGTTTCTGCCACTGCTGACGACGCGGTCATCGGCGCCATCTGCTGCGCGCCGAAGGCGCTTGCAACGCCGGCTTCGAGCCGTGTTGCTTCGCCGGTTTCGATCCAGCTCGAGACACCGGTTCGGAGCTCGTATCGATGCCGTACTCGGCCCACCGGCGCTGCACCAGCTGCGCGGTCGCCTCGTCCAGCACGCACTCCGACGGCCAGCCGCCCGCGCGCAGATACCCCTCGGTGGGCAGCTTGCGGGTCGCGTCGATGCCCAGCTTGCCGCCGTAGAACTGTTCGTAGGCCGAGTGGTCGAGGTGGTCGACAGGACCGATCGTCTGCATGATGTCGCGCGAGTAGTCGACGTTGCCCAAAGCGCGCCAGGCGACCTCGGTGTAGTCGTGGACATCGCAGTCGGCGTCGATGATCACGACCAGCTTGGTCAGCGACATCAGCCCGGCACCCCAGATCGCGTGCATCACCTTCTGCGCGTGCTTGGGGAACTTCTTGTCGATGCTGACGATCGCGCAGTTGTGAAACACCCCCGCAGTGGGCAGGTCGTAGTCGACGATGTCGGGCACGCTCAGGCGTAGCAGCGGCAAAAAGATGCGCTCGGTCGCCTTGCCCAGCGGCCCGTCTTCCTGCGGCGGACGGCCGACGATGATCGACTGGTAGATCGGGTCCCGGCGCATCGTCATCGTCTCGACGCGAAGGTAGGGAAACGGCTCGACCGGGGTGTAGAAGCCGGTGTGGTCGCCAAACGGCCCTTCAGGCAGTCGCTTGCCGGGCTCGACCCAGCCCTCGAGCACCACCTGGGCGTGCGCGGGCACCTGCAGCGGAACGCTGACGCAATCCACCATCTCTACGCGCTCGCGCTGCAAGAAGCCCGCGAACAGGTATTCGTCGATGTCGCCAGGCAGCGGCGCCGACGCGGCGTAGGTGACCGCGGGCGGGCAGCCGAAAGCGATCGCCACCGGCAGCCGTTCCCCGGCCCGCTCGGCCATCGCGGCATGCGACGTGGAGTCCTTGTGAATCTGCCAGTGCAGGCTCACGGTGCGCTTGTCCTGCTGCTGCAGCCGGTACATGCCCAGATTGCGCGCGCCCGTCGTCGGATGCTTGGTGTGAGTCAGGCCCAAGTTGAGAAAGACGCCGCCGTCCTCGGGCCACGACTTGATGCCGGGCAGCAGGTCCAGGTCGACATCGTCGCCGGTGAGTACGACGTCCTGCACGGGCGCGCGGCTGACCTTCTTGGGCGGCGCGGCGCGCAGCTGGCAGACCTTGCCCAGGGCGTCGACGAAGCCGCCGAAGCCCTGCGGAAGCTCGGGCTTGAGCAGCTCTGCGATGCGCTCGCCGATCTCGTCGAGCCGTTCCACGCCCAGCGCGAGCGCCATCCGAGCTTCGGTGCCGAACAGGTTGATCGCCAACGGCATCGTTCCGCGCGTCGGGTGTTCGAACAGGAGCGCCGGCCCCTGGGCCCGCACGACGCGTTCGACGATGCCGGTGACTTCCAGCTGCGGGTCCACCGGCACGCTGATCCGGGTCAGCTCACCGCGGCGGTCCAGCTCGGCGAGAAACTCCTGCAGATCGGTGAAGGCCACCGATCCAGTATCGCTGTAAGGCACTGCACGGATCGAAGCCGGCGACCGGTTTGGTCGTCGTGGTCACAGGCGAGTGGACGGCGACGTCAGCGGGCGGGTGCGTCGCCGTCGTCGCGACGGGGCTTGTTCAGGCTGCGCAGAAAGTCGACGTCGTCATCCGGAGCGACGGTGGGTCGATTCCCGGCCGACCGCCCAGGCGGCCGCGCGCCGGCCGTCACACCGACCTTCGGCCGGCCGTAGATCAGCCAGAAGATGCCGCCGAACTCGACGCCCACCAACACGATCAGCACCCAGAGCACTTTCTGCAGGTTGCGCACGTGCTCGGCCGGGGCGGTGATCACATCGAAGATGCAGAACAACCAAAAGCCAATAGAGATGATCCCGACAACACCGCCGGCAGCGAACAACATCAGTTCAGCCCGGCGTAGGAGTGCAGGCCGGTGACGAAGATGTTGACGACGAAGAAGTTGAACGTCATGGCGGCGAACCCGAGGATGTTGATGAAGGCGGCGTTACGACCCTTCCAGCCCGCAGTGGCCCGCGCGTGCAGGTAGGCCGCGTACACCACCCAGGCGATGAATGCCCATGTCTCCTTGGGGTCCCAGCCCCAATACCGGCCCCAGGCGGCTTCAGCCCAGATGGCGCCGCAGATGACGCCGAAGGTGTAGATCGGGAACGCGAACGCGACGATGCGGTAGGAGGCTTTGTCCAGCACCGCGGCCGCCGGCAGACGTGCGCCCAGGCCGTTCGCGCGCACCGCCTTGCCTGCGGCAAGTGCAACGTCGTAACGGGTCCGTACCAGGTACAGGATTGCCAGCACTGCAGACGTCATCAGCATGCCCTCGCCGCTGGCCGCGGCCGAGACGTGGATGGCCAGCCAGTAGGACTGCAGCGCCGGCACCAACGGCTGGGCCTTGGCGTAGAGCACGTTGCCAGCCAGAAACATCAGCACGATGACGGGCAGCAGAACGAACAGCCCGAGATAGCGCAGCATCGGCAGCCGGTAGAGCACCACCAGCCAGGCCACGACGGCGATCAGGCCCGCCACCGCGGAGAACTCGTACATGTTGCCCCACGGCACCCGGTCGACCGCCGTGCCGCGCAGCACGATCGAGGTCAGGTGGATCAGCGCGCCGAGGGCGGTCACCAGAACAGCCAGCCGACCGGCCAGGTCGGCCCGAGGGCGCCGGCCGTGCTCGGCCGACGGCGGATCCAGTGGTACAGCGGGCGGCCCGACTACCGTCGATCTGGCCGAACTAGCGTTGGACCCAGCGCCGACGAGGGCAGGCACCCGCACGACCGCGGGAGCAGCCGGGCGTGCGCTCGGACGGACAGTGGCCGTCTCGGCGATCCGACCCTTGCGGCCGAACGCATATTCCGCGCAGTAGCCGACCATCGCCAGCGAGTACGTCGCGATCGCGGTGGTGAACAAGACGTCGGACAAATGCGCGAGCTCGGCGTTCATGGCCTCGTTCCCTTCTGAACAGAGTCCGGTCCAACACGTTCCGGTCCAACCGCATCCGGCCTGTCGTCGACGCAGGCATTCGTACATGCGCCTGCCAGCCGCGCTGCCAACGCAGAGAACTCGGTGGTGAAACTGCCGGCATCGCTACGGGCCAGACCACCTACCTGGACCACGGTACGAGCCTCGCTGCGAGGCGCCGACCCGGGCCGCTTACCGGGCATTCCAGTGCCCGGGGACATGCTCGCATCGGCCGGGGTCAGACGCAACCAGAGCCGGCGTCGACGCACCGCAAGCGAGCCGATCAGACCCACCACCATGGCCACCGCACTGATCAAGATGTACTGCTGCGTCGGGTCGTGGGAGACCTGGATGCTGACCCACTGTTTCCAGCCGTCGAAGGTGACCTTGGCCCCGCTGGGCAGCGTCACCGTTTGGCCCTGCCGCAGGTTGGCCGCCGCGACCTTGTTGAGCTTGCCGCTCTTGATCTGGGCCTGGTCGAGGCTGTACACCGAGCGAGGCAGTCCGGTGATGCCCAGATCACCCTGGTACACGAACACACCCAGCACCGGGTTGTTCGCCTGCGGAGCGGCCGAGGTGTAGGTGCCGTCGGGATTGCGCAGCGGCGTCGGAGCGAAGAAGCCGTCGATGCCGATGTCGTCGGTGTGCTTGACCTTGGCATCGGTGGGCTTGCCCTTGGCGTCGGTCGCGCCCTGGATCTGGAAGGCGCCTTCGCTGAAGAAGGTGTTCGGATCCTGCGGGATGTAGTCCGCCGACAGCTTCTGCCTGCGTCCGTCGGGCTGCACCACGGTAATCCGCGGGGCGAACCCGTGCCCGATCAGGTAGACCCGGTCACCTTCAAGCCGCAACGGATGGTTGACCGAGATCGACGCCTTCTCGGGCGAGCCGTTGGTCCCACGGGAGTAGGTGACGTCAGCATCGAACTGGCTGGGCTCCCCGCCGGGAAGATAGCGGGCGGTGAACTTGTCGACGTTGTCGATGCAGAACGGAGCGACGTCGCCGTCGCGGACGAAATGCCCCGGACGCCACGAGTCGTAGTTGAGAACCGCGTTGCAGAATCCGGCGCCCTCGTCGACGACGACCGACGCGCTGTAGCCATACAGCTTGCCCGCCGCGATGGAGATCAGCGCGCCGAGCAGGGCGACGTGGAACACCAGGTTGCCGGTCTCGCGCAGATACCCCTTCTCCGCCGAGATCGCCGATCCGCCGCCGTCCTCGGCGCGCACGACGGTGCGCCAGCGTCGGCCCAGCGTGTCGCGCAGTTCAGCGGCCACCGTGTCGACCTCGCCGTCGACAGTGAACTGCGCCGACTCCGGCAGCCGGCTCAGGTTCTTGGGCGCAGGCAGCGGGGTGGCCGTCGCGGCGCGGGCATGCAGCCGGATTCGGGGCGTCAGGCAGCCGATCAGCGAGATGCCCAGCAGCAGGTAGATGGCGGCGAACCACGGCGCACTGAAGACGTTGAAGAAACCGAGTCGGTCCAGGATCGGGCCCAGGAAGGAATGTGCGGCGCGGTACTGCGCGACCTTGGTCTCGTTGAGTGAGTGCTGCGGCAGCAGCGAACCCGGCACGGCGGCGACGGCGAGCAGGAACAGCAGCACCAGGGCCGTGCGCATCGACACCAGCCGTCGCCAGCCCCGGCGAACCCAGTAGAGCGGAGACGTCCGCGTCGGGCCACGCCGGGGAGACGGCGGTCCGGCAGCGGTCGTCGGCCGGGGTTTGACTGCCGTCGTCATACGCTTATCCCCTGGTTCGTGCCGGCCCACTGCGCCAGCTGTGTCATCCAGGAGTCCCAGACGCCACTGACCAGTAGCACGCCGAACAGCACCAGCAGCGCGCCGCCGATGCGACTGATCACACCGATGTGGCGGCGCAGGAACGTCAGCGCGCCACTGACCCAGCTCAAACCGAACGCGACTAGAACAAACGGAACACCGAGTCCGAGGCAGTAGACGAAGCACAGGAACGCCCCGCGCCCGGCGGTGCCGGAGAGCTGGGACTGCGACACCGCAGCGAGCAGGGTCGGAGTGAGGCAGGGCGTCCATGCCAGCCCGAAGGTGAGTCCCAGCAGCGGCGCACCGATCAGTCCGGCGGCCGGGCGAGCGTGGAACTTCACTTCGCGCTGCAGGAATGGAATCCAGCCCAGGAATGCCAGCCCGAAGACGATCGTAAGGACGCCGAATACCCGTTCCAGGTCGAGGGTGTGCTCCTTGATCTGGCCGCCCAGGCTACCGAAGACCAGGCCGAGGGAGACGAAGACGACGGTGAAGCCGAGTACGAACAGCACCGCTCCGCTTACCGAGCGACGCACCGACGGCCGGTCCTCAACGCCGTTGAGGCCGGCGACGTAGGCGAGGTAACCCGGCACCAGCGGCAGCACGCACGGAGACAGGAATCCGATCACCCCGGCCAGCGCTGCGACGCCGGCGGCCACGAGAAGCGGACCGTCGGTGACTGTGGAAGCCAGGCCGGTGCTACTCACGGCTCTTTGGCCAGCGCTGCCAGGATCGGCTTGAGGTCGCCGGGGGTGAGCGGCCCGACGTACACCGCGGCGACCCGGCCCTGCTTGTCGACAACGACGGTGTCAGGCAGGCCGACCAGAGGGAGCTTGCCTAGCTGCACCGCGGTCTTCCCCGGCTGGTCGTAGACGACGGGGTAGGTGATGTCGTTGTCCTGCACAAAGCTCTGCACGCTGCTCTTGTTGACGTCCTTCACGGTGACGCCGACGAACTCCATGGCCGGGTTCTTGAGCTGGCGGTACAGCGCGTCGAACTGCGGCGTCTCGACCTGGCATGGCGGGCACCAGGTGGCCCAGAAGTTCAGCACCACCACCTTGCCGCGCTGAGCCGACAACGAGAAGTCGCCCTTGCCATCCAGCAGCCCGGCGGTGACGTTGCCAGCAACCTTCCGCTTGCCGATGGGGATCAAGGTGCCGCTCTTGGTCGCACCGACGTAGCGGTACTGGGCGCCATTGGTTTGAACGACCGCATTCGAGCCGCCGGTGCAGCTGGTCAACCCAAGCGCGCCCACGGTGAGCGCCGCCCCGACCGAGCTGCGGATACGGCGCGCGATCATAGCTCTAGTGTGCCCGGCACCTCTGCGCCGGCCTTCAGCGGTACAGGACTGGGTAATCGCCGTCACGGCCGCATCGGCGCTCTGTGCGGCTCTCGGTCGACTCGGACTTTCGGCGACTCTCTAACTCAGGCGCCGGCGACGGCGTCGCGGGGGGTCGCGCCGGCCGGTTCGGCGTAACCGACATAGGCCACCGTGCCGCCCTCGACGGCGAACGTCGTCACCGATGCCAGCGCGCAGTTACGGTGGCGTGGATCGTGCCACAGACGCTGGCCGAGGGTGAGCCGGCGCAGCACGACGACGGGCAGCTGGTGGGTGACGCAGACAGCTTCCCGTCCGTCGGCCGCCGCGGCGGCCGCCTTGACCGCGGCCACCATCCGATGCGCGATCTGCCGGTACGGTTCGCCCCACGACGGGCGCAGCGGATTCCACAGCAGCGGCCAGTTCTGCGGGGCGAAGATGCGCTTGGCGCCACCGGCGACCTGCTGGCCTTCGAACCGGTTGCCGGCCTCGATCAGCCGATCGTCCACGGCGACGTCGAGGTTCAAGTCCCGCGCGATCGGCTGGGCCGTCTGCTGCGCGCGCTCCAGCGGGCTGGCGGCGAGATGGCCGATGTCGGCGCCGTAAGTGTCGGCCAGGTACTTCGCCGTCATGGCCGCCTGGTCGATACCGAAGCCCGAGAGCCGGTACCCGGGCAGGCGACCGTAGAGGATGCGGCCGGGGTTGTAGACCTCACCGTGGCGTACTACATGGACGATGCTGCGCACGAAGACCCCGCTTTTCGAATGGTTGAGGGTTCATCGTAAAGGGGTCTGTTTTGTGAGGTTACGGCTAAGGCGGCGCCGACTCCTGCGCCGCGGCGGCAGCTCGGGCGGCGGCGGGTAGAACGTCGGCGATCCGCGCGATCACGTCGTCGTCGTGGCACGCGGTGACGAACCAGGCCTCGTATGCACTGGGGGGCAGGTAGACGCCGCTGTCCAGCATGGAGTGGAAGAACGCGGCGTAGCGCCCCGAATTCGGTCCCTGGGCAGCCTGCGCGCCGGCAAAGTCGACGACCTCGTCCTCGGTGAAGAACACCGAGAACAGGTTGCCTGCGAACTGCACCCGGTGCGCAACGCCGGCGGCAGTGAACGCGTCGCCCACCAGCGCGCCGATCGTCTGCGCGGCGGAGTTCAGGCGGTCGTAGATGTCGGGCGTGCAATGGCGCAGCGTCGTCAGCCCCGCTGCGACCGCGACCGGATTGCCGCTGAGCGTGCCGGCCTGATACACGGGCCCGAGCGGCGCCAGCCGCTGCATCACCTCGGCTCGACCGCCGAACGCTGCCGCCGGCAGTCCACCGCTCATCACCTTGCCGAAGGTGAACAGATCGGCGTCCACGGGCTCGAGGCCGTACCAGCCGGCGCCGCTCACCCGGAAGCCCGTCATCACCTCGTCGGAGATCAGCAGCGCGCCGTAGCGGGCTGTGATCTCGCGCAGGCCGGCGTTGTAGCCCGGCCGCGGTGCGATGGCGCCCATGTTGCCCGCGGCGGCCTCGGTGATCACGCACGCGATGTCGTCGCCCGCCGCAGCGAAAGCGGCCTCCACTGCGGCCAGGTCGTTGTAGGGCAGCACGATCGTCTCGCTGGTCTCGGCGCCGGTGACGCCCTCGGTGTCGGGGCGCGCAGCGGCAGCGGCGGTGGCAGGCCCCGAAGAAGGGGCGACGGCGGGCCCCGAAGGAGAAGAGGCGATGACGCCCGAGCCGGCCGCTGCGAGCAGCGCGTCGACGTGCCCGTGGTAGCAGCCGGCGAACTTGACGATCCGCCGTCGGCCGGTGAAGCCGCGAGCCAGCCGGATTGCGCTCATCGTCGCTTCGGTGCCCGAATTGACCAGCCGAACCTGCTCCACCGGTGCGACCCGGCTGACGATCTCCTGCGCCAGGTCGATCTCGCCCTCGGTGGGCGTGCCGAACGACAAACCCTTCGCCGCCGCCTGCTGCACGGCCTCGACCACAGCAGGGTGCGCATGCCCGAGCACCATCGGGCCCCAGGAAGCGACGCAGTCGACGTACGTGCGCCCGTCGGCATCGGTGAGGTACGCGCCCTGCGCCGACACCATGAACCGTGGCGTGCCGCCGACCGAGCGGAAGGCCCGCACGGGGGAATTGACGCCGCCCGGCGTCAGCCGCTGCGCCCGCTCGAACAAGTCCCTTGATACCGGCGCGTCGGTCACCCCGTCAGTCTCCCACCGACGCGTTGGGGCGCCGTTCTTGGTGGCTGGATCATCCATCCGATGCTGCGCCGCCAAAACCGTCGGCCAGGCGGGCGAGCTGCTGGGTCAGCCGGGCTCGTCGCCCAGGACGACGGGCAGGCCGGCGGACTGCCACAGCTGGGTACCGCCGCGGATCGAGAACGCCTCCCGGCCCAGGGCATCGAGGATCTCGGCCGCGCGTCCGGCGCGCCCGCCCATCGTGCAGGTGGTGATGATCGGCCCGTCGGGCAGTGCAGCACCGGGAATCGTGTCGATCGGGATGTTGCGCGCGCCCTGGATGTGCCCGCGCCGGTATTCCTCGGGTGTACGGACGTCGATGATCGTGTCCCCGGCGCGCGCCATCTCCGCGGCGGTGCGAGCGTCGATCGTCTCCGCAGCCATCGGGTCAGCCTCTCAGCAGCTCGGCCGCATCGACGGCCCAATAGGTCAGGATCATCGACGCTCCGGCCCGCCTGATGGCTGTCAACGTCTCGACGATCACCCGGTCGCGATCCAACCAGCCGCGCTCGGCGGCGGCCTGCACCATCGCGTACTCGCCGCTCACCTGGTAGGCAGCTACCGGCACCGGGGATGCGTCGGCGACGGCGGCCAGAATATCCAGATAGGGCAACGCGGGTTTGACCATCACGATGTCGGCGCCCTCAGCGACGTCCAACGCGGTTTCGACCAGGGCTTCCCGGGCGGTGCGCGAGTAGTCCTGCTGATAGCCCTTGCGATCGCCCTGCAGTGACGAGTCCACGGCCTCACGAAATGGTCCGTAGAAGGCAGAGGCGTACTTGGCGGAGTACGCCATCACGACGGTGTCGACGTGCCCAGCAGCCTCCAGCGCGGCCCGCACGACGCCGACCTGGCCGTCCATCATGCCGCTGGTGGCCACGACGTGCGCACCCGCTTGCGCCTGCGCCACACCCATCGACGCGTACCGCTCGAGGGTGGCGTCGTTGTCCACCCGGCCGTCTGCGTCGAGCACGCCGCAGTGGCCGTGGTCGGTGAACTCGTCGAGGCACAGGTCGGCCATCAGCACCGTTGCGTCGCCCAGCTCGTCGCGCAGCGTGCGCAGCGCGACGTTCAGGATGCCGGCCGGGTCGTCGGCGCCGCTGCCGCGGGCGTCCTTGGAAGTAGGAACGCCGAAGAGCATCAGGCCGCCGACGCCTGCCTCCACCGCCTGCGACGCGGCTTTGCGCAACGACTCCAGGCTGTGTTGTACGACGCCGGGCATCGATGTGATCGGCCGAGGTTCGACGGCGCCTTCGCGCACGAACATCGGCAGGATCAGATCACCCGGTCGGACGGCGACCTCGCTGCTGAGCCGGCGCAGCGCCGTCGTGCTGCGCAGCCGGCGCGGCCGGCTGGTCGGAAAGCCGGGCAGGCTGGGCAGTGCGGGCAGAACAGCCATGGCCCCGACGTTACGCCGGGCGGACTGCGACGAAGTGGCGTGACGGACTGGCCCAACTGTTTTACGGTGTCGGGTCGTCCATGTTTGGGTTTTCGGTCCAGCCGTAGACCGCCTGATTCCTCGCCTCAGCTGGTGGACCGGCGGCTCGACGTGCGGGCCGACTTCTTGGCAGCCAGCTCCACCGCCTTCTCCCGGTCCTCCTCCGCCCGCTGCAGCGCGAAGGCCGACAGGGCATCCACCAGCGCCGGAATCGTGGCGACCTCGGCCTGCACGTCGACACGCAGGCCGAATTCAGCGGCGGTGGCGGCGGTGTTCGGCCCGATCGCGACCACAACCGTCTTGGGATGCGGCTTGCCCGCGATTCCGACGAGGTTGCGCACCGTCGACGACGAGGTGAAGCACACCGCCTGAAAGCCACCGGACTTGATGGCATCGCGGATGTCTGCAGCCGGTGGCGCGGCGCGCACGGTCCGGTAGGCGGTGACGTCGTCGATGGCCCAACCACGCTCACGCAGGCCCGCGGCCAGAGTCTCGGTGGCGATGTCGGCGCGCGGGAGCAGCACCCGGTCGATCGGGTCCAGCACGGCGTCGAAGGGCGGGAACTCGGCCAGCAGGCCCTCACTGGACTGCTCACCCGTGGGGACCAGCTCAGGCTTGATGCCGAAGGCCCGTACCGAGTCTGCCGTTGCCTCGCCCACACAAGCGATCTTGACGCCGGCGAACGCGCGCGCATCGAGGCCGAACTCGGCGAACTTGTCCCACACCGCGCGCACCGCGTTGGTCGAGGTGAACACGACCCACTCGTAGCGCCCGGTCACCAGGCCCTTGACCGCACGCTCCATCTGCGTCGGTGTCCGCGGCGGCTCTACAGCGATCGTGGGCACCTCCACCGGCACCGCGCCGAACGCGCGCAGCCGGTCGCTCATCTCGCCGGCCTGCTCCTTGGTGCGCGGCACCAGCACCCGCCAGCCGTAGAGCGGCCGGTTCTCCCACCAGCCCAGCTTGTCGCGCTGCGCAACAGCCTTGCCCACGACGACGACCACGCGGCCCGACATACCCACCGCGGCCAGGTCCAGGTCACCGAGGGTGCCGGGAACGGTCTGCTGGTTGGTCGACGTGCCCTCGGAGATGACCGCCACGAGAAGATCGGGCTTCATTCCACCGGCAACGAGCTGCTCACCCAGGCGAGCGACGTCGGACGCGGCGACGGAGACCACTACGGTGCCCGGCGCGCCGGGCAGGGCGTCGAGATCGGCAGTGGAACCCTCGCTGAGACGAGCCTGGGTGGAGATGTTGCCCAGCGGAATACCGGCGTATGCCGCCGCGCCGGCGCCACAACTGATGCCGGGCACGATCTCCAGCGTCACCGAGCTGCGGGCGGCGACTGCCACCTCTCGAACCAGATCGTCGTCGGTGAACGGATCGCCGGTGACAAGGCGCACCACTACAGCGCCGGCGCGGGCTTCGGCCAGCGCGGCCTTGCCCAGGTCGGGGTCCTCGGTGCGTACCTCACCGCCGGCCATCGCCCGGATCGGCGAGCACACGCCGCCGTCGGCGAACACGACGTCGGCTGAGGCGAGCAGGCGAGCCGCGCGAATACTCACCAGCTCCGGATCACCCGGGCCTGCTCCCACGAAGCTCAATCGTCCGACGGGCTTACGAGCTCGGGTCATGTCGAGCGCTCCATTATCTTGTCTGCGCCGGCGTCGAGAAGTTCGGCCGCCAGCGTCTGTCCTAGCTCGATGGATCGGGTGGTGGGCCCGGTCGCGGACAGCCGGACAGCATCGCTGCCGTCCGCTGCCGTCACCGAGGCACGCAGGTAGATCTCGGGTCCGTCGTCGCCCTCGGCGATCTCGCCCAGCGCGCCGATCGGCGAACTGCACCCGGCTTCCAGGGCGTAGAGCAGGCTCCGCTCGGCGTTCACCGCAGTCGCGGTCGGGTAATCGTGGACAGCGACGAGCAGTGCGCGGGTCGCGTCGTCGTCGGCTCGGCACTCGACGGCCAGCGCGCCCTGCCCGGGGGCAGGCAGCATCTGGATCGGGTCCAGAATCTCGGCGACCTCCTCGGTGCGTCCGAGACGGTGCAGGCCGGCGTAGGCGAGAACGACGGCGTCCAGCACGCCGTCGTGCACCTTGGCCAGGCGCGAATCGACGTTGCCGCGGATGTCCACGACCTCCAAACCGAGACCGAGCGCCCGCAGCTGCGCCGCCCGGCGCGGCGAGCCGGTGCCCACCGTCGATCCGGCAGGCAGTTCACCGAGCGTGCGGCCGTCGCGGGTCACGAGTGCGTCGCGGGGATCGCCGCGCAACGGCACCGCCGCGACGCTCACCCCTGGTGCGGGCACCGTGGGCAGGTCCTTGTAGGAGTGCACGGCGACATCGATCGAGCCCTGCAGCAGCGCCTCGCGCAGTGCCGAGACGAAGACACCGGTGCCGCCGATCTGCGCCAGCGCCGCTCGGGAGCGGTCACCTTCGGTGCTGATGAGCACGGTGCTGATCTCCAGGCGCGCGGCGTCTGCGTGCGCCTGCGGATCGGTCACTGCGGCAACAACGGCGGCGGTCTGGGCGCGCGCGAGCAGACTGGCCCGGGTGCCGACGCGCAGCTGCGTTGTCGCCGTCGTCACCGGCTGTCCGTTCCGAAACCGGGACCGACGCCAGGACGGTCATCGAGTGGAGCACTGTCGAGCGAACCGCCGTCGACACCCGCTCGATTCAGCACCGAGGACTCCAGCGCCGACTTGACCGCGACGACCGTTTCAGCCTTGGCCGGGTCCAGATCGAACAGTGCCCGCAACGCTGCGGCGTACCGGTCGCCATCGGGTGTCGCGGCAAGCTCTTTGACGCGCACGGTAGGCGCATGCAGCACCTTGTCCACGGCCCGTCGCACGGCCTGCGCCACCTCGGCGCGCGCGCCGGCGTCCAGTTCGGGCAGGCGGGTGTCCAGCCGCTGCAGTTCGGCGTCGATCACGGCGGTGGCGCGGGCGCGCAGCGCGGTAACCGTCGGCGCGACGGCCAACGCGTGTTGTTGGTCCAAGTAGCGGCGCAGCTCGGCCGCAACCAGCCCGGTGGCAGCCTCGACGTCGGCGTCGCTTGCCAAGGCACCGGCCGCACGCAACGCGTCGAGGTCGACGTAGTGCACGTCGCGGAGTGCACGCACCGCATGATCGACGTCGTGGGGCAGCGCGAGGTCGAGCACGACCAGTGGGTGCCCGTCGCGCGGATCGAGGTCGTCGGCATGCAGCACGGTGGCGACCGCACCGGTGCAGCTGATCACGATGTCGGCCGCCGAGATCTCCGCGCGCAGCGCGGCTGCGTCGTCGAAGGAGATCGCCCGTCCGTCGACGGCCGCGGCGATGCGCTGAGCGGAGGCCAAGGTGCGGCTGGTGACGACCAGGTCGGTAACGCCGCGCCGGTGCACGGTCGCCGCGCCCAGGGCGCCCATCGATCCCGCGCCGACGATCAACACCCGCAGTCCCGCCAGCGGGCCGAGCAGGCGTTGCGCCTCGTCCAAGGCGACCGAGATCACCGACGCGCCGGCCGAATCGATGCCGGTACCGGCATGCACGCTCTTGCCCGTGCGCAGTGCGTGTTGCACCAGCTCGTGCAACGTCCGGCCCACAGTTCCGGCGTCGGTGCCCACGGCATAGGCCGCGCGAAGCTGGCCGAGGATCTGCGACTCGCCCACAACCATCGAGTCCAAGCCGGCCGCGACGGAGAACAGGTGCTCCACCGCGGCCTCGGCGAAGTGGACGTACAGGTGATCGGCAAGCGCGGTGACATCGATGCCCGTGACGCGTCCCAGCACAGCAGTGACATCGGCCAGCGCCGGATGGAACCGGGAGACGTCGGCGTACACCTCGACCCGATTGCACGTGGACAGCACCAGAACCTCGCTGATCGAGTCGCTGGCCGACAGCTCGTCGAGCAGCTTGACCAGGTCGGAACCACCCACGGCCGCCCGCTCCAGGACGGCCACCGGCGCCGACCGATAGGAGAGCCCGACCGCCAGAATCGTCATGAACCGACCCGCGCGATGACGCTGCGGTCGCCGGAGGCGCCGAAGTGGAGGTGGGACTTGCGGTGCTCGTGGAAGGACAGGATCTGCAGCTCGGCGGCGAGATCGACCTTGCGCACGTTGACCGAGTCGGGCACCGACAGCACGGTCGGGGCAAAGTTGAGGATCGCGGTGACACCTGCGTCGGCGAGCCGCTCGCTGATCTCCTGCGCGACCTCGGCCGGAGTAGCGATCACTGCGATGGAGACGTCGCGTTCCCGCACGATGTCGGTGAGCGCGTCGATGTGCTCGACAGTCTGACCGCCGACGACAGTGCCGACGCGGGCCGGATCGGCGTCGACCAGAGCAGCGATGCGGAAACCGCGCGACGCGAATCCGCCATATCCGGCCAGCGCCTGGCCCAAGTTGCCGATGCCGATGAGGACGACGGCGCGGTCCTCGCGCAGACCCAGGGTGTCGGCCAGCTGGCCGATCAGGGTCTTCACGCCGTACCCGACGCCGCGCACGCCGTAGGAGCCCAGGTGAGACAGGTCCTTGCGCAGCTTGGCCGAGTTCACGCCGGCGGCATTGGCCAGCTCCTCGGAGGAGACGGTGTCGACGCCGTCGGCACGCAGATCGGTCAGCACCCGCAGATAGACGGCCAGCCGAGCAACGGTGGCGTCCGGAACGGCGCGCGCAGCTGCAACAGCAGGATCGACGTCGGAATCATGGGCGTCAAAACCGGCCAGCTCAGACAGATTGGCCCCGAGCCCGCCGGTGGACGGTGCGGTGCGTGCGGCCGCACGGTCCAGGGTTGGTTCAGAACTTTCGACGCCGTGCACTTCGATCGAGGAAGCAACGGAACCTTGTCGGCCAGGTCCGTCGTAGCGCGTCGCCATCCGCTCCCCAGTGCCGTAGACGTGCGTGGAAAACCGGCGTCATCGGGTCGACTCCACCGTCGGCAAGAGGCTGTGGTAGGGCCCTGAACAGGAGAAACGCTACGCGCTTGTGAACGTCTTCACAAATCGCCTTTGACCTGGTGGTCGACCGTTTCGAAGTGCCTCCAAGACGGTGCTCGGCGACGTCCGCAGCGCGAGATCAGCCCGTGACGGCAGCGCGGAAACGATCTTCCTCGATGCGCCAGTACCCGTGCTCTCGGCCGTCTATGAGAATCACCGGTACCCGGTCTCCGAACTCGTCCTGACGGTCGGGATCGGCGTCCACATCCAGGGTCTGCCAGCGAAACCCGAGCTGAGGTGCCAGCCGGGCCAACGTCGCCTCGGCCTGGGCACACAGGTGGCAATCCGCACGGGTGATCAGCTCGACGAACCGCGTCGTCGGAGTGCCTTGCGTGCTCATCGGCGCCTTCCCCCGGCAGACGGTTCTCGCCAGATTATGCTGTGCGCAGCTGAAGCCACCAGCGTCGTTCTGAACAGCCGGAGCCTGCGATGATCGATCAGTACCCCATGCAACATCCCAGCAAGCAGTGTCCCAAGCCCTCCAGGACCGCTCCTACTGCGCCTGCACCGTCGCCCGCCGCGAGTGCGACTGCGCTCACCGGTGGCCGTCGGCGCCGGATGGTGTACGAGACAGGGTGGGGTGGGTAAGTCCGTCGCCGAGGACGTTGGAGGCTGTCGCGCTGCGATAGGGCACCATTGTTTTCCTATGCCTGATCTCCTGTCATCACCCAACCCGCCTTCGCCCGGCCCGGTTTCGCCCGGCCCGGTTTTGCCTGATCCGTCCTTGCCCGACCAGCCTTCGGCCGGCCTGTCTCTATCTGACGCGCCTTTGCCTGACGCGCCTTTGCCTGACGCGGCTGAAGCCCACTGCGGTCGTGCTCTGCGCCAGCGGCTCACAGTTGTGCTGCTGACGTACAACTGCGCTCACCGGATTGCCGGCGTTGTGCAACATCTGCTGGAGCTCGACGTTGACATCGTCGCCGTGGACAACGCGTCCGGCGACGGTACCGCCGCCGTGTTGCGAACGTTCGCCGGCGTTGACGTGGTGGAGCTGCCGCACAACATCGGGGCCGCGGGTCGCAACGCAGGCGCCGCGCGCGTAGATACGCCCTACATCGCATTCTGCGACGACGACGGGTGGTACGAACGCGACGGACTGGACCTCGCCTGCGACCTGTTCGACACCCATCCGCAGCTGGGGCTGATCAACGCGCGCATTCTCGTGCGCGCCGAGCAGCGCCTCGATCCCATCTCGATCGAGATGGCCGACAGCCCGATACCCGAGCGCTTCGACCTCCCCGGTGCCGTGCTGCTCAGCTTCATGGCTGGTGCCGCCATCGTGCGGGCGTCGGCGTACCGCGCGGCCGGTGGCTACGACGAACGTTTCTTCATGGGCGGGGAAGAGGAGACGCTGGCGTTTCCGCTGGCCAAGCTGGGCTGGCAGATGCGCTACGTCCCCGCGGTGTTGATGCACCACTACCCCAGTCTTGCCAACGCCACGACGCTGCGAGCGCACGGCATGCGCAACACTCTGGTCAACGCGTGGCTGCACCGGCCACTGCGCAGCGCGGTGCGCTGGACGGTTTTCACACTGGCCGACACTCCGAAAAACCGCGATTATGCCCGCGGTGTGCTGCTGACGCTGCGCGCGGTGGGCTGGATCATGCGGGAGCGGGCGCCGATGAGTTCGGCGCTGGATGCCGACGTCGCCCTGCTCGACGCCCGCCGCTATGCCGGACGCCGCCCCCTGCTGCACACGAAGTCCTGGAGGCCAGAGCAGCGACCGGAACAGCGACCAGAACAACCGGCCCCGGCTGCGCGGTCCGCCGCGCCAGCCGCCGCCGACTGATATATCGAGCACAGGTCCGGGCGTGCTGTGGCTATATCAGCACGAGGTGCCAGGCCTCATCGCAGAGCCTTGTGGAGCTGACCGGTGACAACGGTCGGCTCTGTTCGGACCACCACGGAAGGAAACCGCAACACGACGCTGCCGGCAAGCACCAACTCGTTCTGCCGAAGCTGATCCGACCACCACTGCGACACGGCCAGATGCAGAGCACCGTCGACTTCCACCGCGACTGTTCGTCCATCGGCCAGCTCCCATTCGGCATCTACATACCGCCGCCGTCCCAGGCTGTCAGTCCGTACCGCTTGGCGCGTCGGTTCGGGCAGCCCAGCCCGACGGCACAGCCGCACGAAGTCGATCTCACTGAGCGCTTCGGATCCCATTGCCACGTCGGCAGCAGCCGCACGCAGCGCCCGCCGGTGCCGAGCACCCACCGCGTTGTCTATCGCCTGGGTGAGCTGTGCTGCGCTGATCAGCCGCTGCTGCACTGCAGCGATCGCTATGCCGCACGCCGATCGCGGACTGTTCAGCGATGATGCCGCGAGCACCACTGCCGGCGCGGGGGCATGGCACGATCCGTTGCGGATCAATTCCGGCGCCAGCGGCCGCCGCGTCCAGTGCATGCGAATGTCGAGTCCGCGCACGACCGGTCTGGCAACGCCCAGCGGAGCGATCACGTGAATTCCCTCTCGATCCCAGCCACCCAAACCGCAGCTACGTAACGCGGTGAAGGAGGTCAGCGCAGCCCGCGGACCGCAGTTCAGCAGGGCTGCCTGGCATTGCTCGTCGACGCTCAGCGGCCCGCTGTGTACCACGATGGCTGATCCGAGCCGCTGCCAGCGGGCGGCACGGATGTTGGCCTCGACGCGTGACCACGTGAAGCCGGACATCGCCAGCGAACGACGACCGAAGACGGTCAGCGATTCGCCGCGACGAAACTCGGCGACCCGGGCTGCCGACAACGTGTGCATGTACTCAGCGTGACGCGGGAAGCTCGGCCGGGGCTCACGTCGGACACAGCTGTGGACGGCGAGGGCAGTCGTGCACAGGATCCCCGAAACCAGCCCCTACTGATATAGGCAGCACCCGTCCAGACGTGGGACGGCTATATCAGCGATGCGGCTCGTCGCTCAGACCGGAACGATGTCCCCGGCCCCCAGCCGAATGGCGTCGGCGCTCTCGTCGTCAGGCTGGTCCTGCGATTTGCGTTCGGCTTCCACTCGCGCGATGTAGTGCGCGACCTCTTCCTCGACCACCGACGCAGACCAGCCCAGCGTGCTGGCCATCAGCGCGGCGACAACAGGCGCCGCCGCGACGCCGCGGTCCCACGCCTCGATGGAGATTCGCGTCCGCCGAGCCAGCACGTCCTCGACGTGCCGGGCACCTTCGTGGGTCACCGCATACAGGGCCTCCACGCGCAGGTAGTCGTCCGCGCCGGGCAACGGTTCGGCCAGCGCCGGATCGGGCGCCAGCAGCGCCAGCACCTCGGTGATCGCCGAGCCATAGCGGCCCAGCAGGTGGTCGATGCGAGCAACATGCAGGCCGGACGACGCCGCGAGTTCGTGCCGTCGGTTGCGCATCGCCTGGTACCCCTCGGCCCCCACCAGCGGCACGTCTGCAGTGATCGAGACCGGCACGCGCGCGTCGAAGCTGCGCACGGCCTCGTCCACCGCGTCGGCCGCCATCACGCGATACGTCGTGTACTTGCCGCCGGCCACGACGACGAGCCCGGGCGCCGGATGGCCCACGACGTGCTCGCGCGACAGCTTGGACGTCGACTCCGACTCACCGGTCAGCAGCGGCCGCAAGCCGGCGTAGACACCCTCGACGTCCGCGCGCGTCAGCGGCGAGGACAGCACCGAGTTGACGTGCTCGAGCAGGTAGTCGATGTCGCCGGCCGACGCAGCCGGATGGGCCTTGTCCAGCTTCCAGTCGGTGTCGGTGGTGCCGATGATCCAGTGCCGACCCCACGGAATGACGAACAGCACGCTCTTCTCCGTGCGCAGGATCATGCCGGTGTTGGACTGCAAACGGTCCCTCGGGACGACGAGGTGGATGCCCTTGGATGCCCGGACGTGGAACTGCCCGCGGGTGTCGGCCAACGACTGGGTGTCATCGGTCCACACGCCGGTGGCGTTGATCACCTGCTTGGCCCGCACCGTGAACTCGTGCCCGGTCTCCAAATCCACCAGCACCGCACCGGTGACCCGCTCGCCCTGGCGCACGAAGTCCAGCACTGCGGTCCGGTTGGCGGCCAGCGCGCCGTAGGACGCGGCGGTGCGCACGATCATCATCGTGTGGCGGGCGTCGTCGACCTGTGCGTCGTAGTACTGGATGGCGCCGGCGAAGTTCTTCGACGACAGACATGGCGCCTCACGCAGCGCGCGTCGCTTCGACAAATGCCGATGGTGGGGCACCCGGTAACCCTTACCGCCGATCGCGGCCATCACGTCGTAGAGCAGGATTCCGCTGCCGACGTAGGGACGTTCCCAGCCGCGGTGGGTCAGCGGGTAGAGGAACGGGACCGGATGGACGAGGTGCGGTGCCGTCCGGCTGAGCATGATCGCGCGCTCCCGCAGCGCCTCGCGCACCAGGCCGAAGTCGAGCATCTCCAGGTACCGCAAGCCGCCATGGATCAACTTGCTGGACCGGCTCGACGTACCGCTTGCCCAGTCCCGGGCCTCGACGATGGCCGTGCTCAGCCCACGGGTGGCCGCGTCGAGCGCCGCTCCGCCGCCGACCACACCGCCACCGACAACCAGGATGTCGAGCTCGGGCGTTGCCTCCATCGCGGCCAGCGCCTCGGCGCGCGCCTGCGGCGAGAGCTCGGCAATCGGCATGCCTAGTCGACCTCCACCCAATCCATCGTCCGTTCGACGGCCTTGTTCCACCCTGCCAGGCCGGCCGCTCGCTGTTCATCGTCCCACTCGGGCTCCCAGCGCCTCGACTCGTTCCAGTGTTCGCGCAGTTCGTCGACGTCGCTCCAGAATCCGACTGCCAACCCAGCCGCGTACGCGGCTCCCAGCGCCGTGGTCTCGGCTACCACCGGCCGCGAGACCGGGACGCCGAGGATGTCGGCCTGCATCTGCATGCACAGGTCGTTGGCGGTGACGCCGCCGTCGACTTTGAGCACCTCGACGTGCACGCCGGAGTCCTTTTCCATTGCCTCGGCGACGTCGCGGCTCTGGTAGCAGATGGCCTCCAGGGTCGCCCGGGCCAGGTGGGCCTTGGTGTTGTAACGCGACAGCCCGACGATGGCACCGCGGGCGTCGCTGCGCCAGTAGGGCGCGAAGAGGCCTGAGAACGCCGGCACGAAGTAGATGCCACCGTTGTCCTCGACGCTTCTGGCCAGGTCCTCGATCTCGGGCGCCTCGGCAAACAACCCGAGCTGGTCGCGCAGCCACTGGACCGCCGATCCGGTGACCGCGATCGAACCCTCCAACGCGTACACCGGCTTGTCCTCGCTGAACCGATAGCAGACCGTGGTGAGCAGTCCGTTCTCGCTGCGCACCAAGCGCTCGCCGGTGTTGAGCAGCAGGAAGTTGCCGGTGCCGTAGGTGTTCTTGGCCTCCCCGGGAGTCAGGCACACCTGCCCCACCATCGCCGCCTGCTGGTCGCCCAGGATGCCGTTCACGGTGACGCCTTCGACGGCCATAGGCGCGACGATCGCGCCGTAGCCCTCGGCCGACGACGACGCTTTGATCTCGGGCAGCATCGAGCGCGGAATGCCGAAGATCTCGAGCAGCTCGGCGTCCCAGTCCAGCGATTCCAGATCCATCAGCATGGTGCGGCTGGCATTGGTCGGATCGGTGACGTGCACGCCGCCGCCCGAGCCGTCACCGTCGCCCGCGCCGCCGGTCAAGTTCCACAGCAGCCAGGTATCGATGGTGCCGAACAAGGCGTCACCTTTGTCGGCTGCGGCCTGGACGCCGTCGACGTTGTCGAGGATCCAGCGGATCTTGGCACCGGAGAAGTACGTCGCCGGCGGCAGTCCGGCCTTGTGCCGAATGGTGTCGCCGTGCCCGTCGCGCTCGAGCTTGCTGGCGATCCGGTCGGTGCGGGTGTCCTGCCAGACGATCGCGTTGCAGTAAGGCGCGCCGGTGACCTTGTTCCAGACGACGGTGGTCTCACGCTGGTTGGTGATGCCGATCGACACCAGGTCCGAACCCGGCAGGTTCGCCGTCTCCAGCGCCTGCTCGATGCACTGCGCCGTCTTCTCCCAGATCTCCACAGCGTCGTGTTCCACCCAGCCGGACTTGAGCAAGATCTGCTGGTGCTCAATCTGGTGGCGCGCGACCTCGTTGCCGTCATGATCGAAGATCATGAAGCGGCAGCTGGTGGTGCCCTGGTCAATCGCGCCTACAAAGTTGGCCACAGCGCCTTCTTACCCGACGGGTCCAGGTCTAGCGCCAACGCGTTGGGCAACCCATCGGCAACCACGAACCCACGATTGCGCGCGGACGACGCTAGCCCAACGTCAAGACTGCGCGGAGTGAGCAAACGCGTTGGGCAACCCATCGGCGACCAACAGACCAACGATTGCGCGCGGACGAGACGCAAGAACCAACGTCAAGACTGCGCGGAGTGAGCAAGCGCGTTGGGCAACCCATCGGCGACCAACAGACCAACGATTGCGCGCGGACGAAACGCAAGCAACAACGTCAAGACTGCGCGGAGTGAGCCAACGCGTTGGGCAACCCGTCGGCGACCAACAGACCAACGATTGCGCGCGAACGAGACGCAAGAACCAACGTCAAGACTGCGCGATCAGCTCGCCTTACTTCTTGTTGCGGCGCTGCACTCGGGTGCGCTTGAGCAGCTTGCGATGCTTCTTCTTGGCCATCCGCTTGCGGCGCTTCTTGATTACTGAACCCATGTGCATACCTCACTGACGCCGGCGAGCGGCGCGCGAATCGAGTGGATGTCGGAGTGCCGGATGTCGGAACGCAACGCCCGAGGAACCGGCAACCGGGCGAATCTTCTCAGACGAGTGCCATCAGGATACCCACACCCCGGCCGTAGGCCCGTCGCGCTGCGGCCGACGATGCCAGTACCTGATGCGACGTCATCCGGCTTCGATGTAGGAGTTGTCTAGATACTCGTGAACCGCGCGCTCGTGGACGCGGAAAGAGCGCCCGACGCGCACAGCGGGCAGTTCACCGCTGTGTACCAGCCGGTAGACCGTCATCTTCGAGACCCGCATCGTGGCGGCAACCTCGGCGACGGTCATGAATCGCACCGCCGTCGGGCCGGTGGCCAGGCTGTCAGCGCGCGGGGATGCGGCGCGCGCCGAGCCGCTGGGCCGTGGTCGTGGTTCAGACGTGCTCATCGCATCCTCGAACTTCCGGCACGCGTCGGTACGCCGGCTTGCCCACCAGCGAAAAGGACACGCACGTGCTGAGTGGACACTAGCGGTACTCCTGGGGCCAGCGCGATACCGCATCATTACCGAGGTGGCAAGCACCCGACTCGGCGTGTCGCACAATGTGGTGAAATCGAGTCCGCCGCAGGGAGCGGCCGACAAGTTCGCCGGCAGGAGACAGTCCCGTGCCGGCCCGTCAGTCCAGCGCCGCGCCCAGCTCACGGCTGCGGTCCCGAGCGGCGGAGATCGCAGCGATCAGCGCCGCCCGCACGCCGTGCTTCTCCAGTTCCACGATGGCCGAGATCGTCGTACCGGCCGGACTGGTGACGCTTTCGCGAAGCTGGACGGGGTGCTCGCCGGAGTCGCGCAGCATCACCGCCGCACCCAAGGCCGTTTGCACCAGCAGCTCGGCCGCGACCGCGCGCGGCAGGCCCAGCAGGATGCCGGCGTCGGTCATCGCCTCGACTAGGTAGAAGAAGTAGGCAGGTCCGGATCCCGAGAGCGCCGTCACCGCGTCGAGCTGATACTCCGGCAGTACCAGGAACTTGCCGACGGCGGCGAAGAGCTGCCGGGCTTGCTCCATGTCGCGGTCAGAGGCGTCTGCGCCGGCGCTGGCGACAGTCATCGCCTCGTCGACCAGAACCGGAGTGTTGGGCATGACTCGGATGACAGCCGTTCGGGCCGGCAGTCGCTTCTCGAAGAACGTGGTCGGTATGCCGGCGGCAGCACTGATCATCAATGGCAGGCGCGACAGAACGGCGAACTCGTCGACGGCCTTGGCGACATCCTGTGGCTTGACGGCCAGCAGGACGACGTCGGCGAACGCTGCCGCTTCTGCAGCACTCAGCACTGCCACGCCGTACTTCTGTGTCAGCCGCTCTCCTTGGACCGCACGGCGGACGACCACCGCGGCGTCCGCAGGCGCCAAGCCGGCGCGCAGCATTCCACCGAGCAACGCCTCGCCGAGCCGACCTGGACCGACCACCGCCACCCGACCCAGCGCCCGGACACCAGCCGGCGCATCAGCTCCGGACCCGACATGGATTCCGGCTTGGGCGCCGACAGGGGCCCGGGCAGGGCGCGACTCCGTCATGACCGGGTGGCCAGGGCTCGGGCGAAGAAAGTCAGGTTTGCCGGCCGCTCGGCCAGTCGGCGCATGAGATAGCCGAACCACTGGCTGCCGTAGGGCAGGTAGATACGCACCGTTCGGCCGGCTGCAGCCAGTCGGCGTTGCTCCTCGGGCCGAATGCCGTAGAGGAACTGGAATTCCGCCTGCTCGGCGGTTCTGCCGTAGAACGCGCTGCGCTGCTCGGCGATGGCGATCATGCGGGGATCGTGCGTGGCGAACATCGGGTAGCCGTCGCCAGCGAGCAGGACATTCATGCACCGCACGTAGGACAGGTCGATGTCGACTTTCGGCCCGAACGCGACCGACTCCGGTTCGGCGTAGGCGCCCTTGCACAGGCGCACCCGGCTGCCGGCGGTAGCCAGGTCACGGCAGTCACCCTCGGTACGGCGCAGATACGCCTGCAGCACCGCGGCGGTGGCGGGAAAGTCCTCGCGCACCTGAGCCAGAATGCTCAGCGTCGAGTCGGTGGTGGTGTGGTCCTCCATGTCGAGGGTGACCGTGGCACCGACCCGCTGCGCCGCGGCACAGATCGTGCGGACGTTGTCCAACGCGATCTTCTCCCCTTCGCCGGGCAGTGCCTGCCCCACCGCGGAGAGCTTGACGCTCACTTCCGCGCGAGCCGTCAGTGTCCGGCCGTCGACGAGCCCGGTGAGCCCAGCCCGATGCAGCGCGGTCAGCAAGTTGAGATATGCGGTGACGATGTCGGCCGCCTTGCTGGCGTCGGTGGTGTCCTCACCGAGGTGATCCATCGTCACCGTCAGCCCGCGCTGTACCAGCTCAGCCGCAACCGCGACCGCAGTCGGATAGTCCGCGCCCCCGACGAACCGGTCCACCACCGCCCGCGACGGACGCCAATTGGTCACCGCGCGCTCGATCCGCGGGTTGCGCGCCGCCAGCAGGATCGGAGCCCTCAACATGTATGGAAGCCTATCCATCCCGAGCGTGCGGGCTTCGGATGAAACGAATGCAGTGTTAGCCACCTATCCGGTGGTCAACGCTGCATTCGTGCGCCCGGCGGCTGGCCGCCTAGGGGGTAGGCGGCTCAGAGCTCGAACTTGTAGCCCAGCCCGCGCACGGTCAACAGGTGCTTGGGTTCGGCGGGCTCCAGCTCGATCTTGGAGCGCAGCCGTTTGACGTGGACGTCGAGGGTCTTGGTGTCACCGACGTAGTCCGAGCCCCACACCCGGTCGATCAGCTGCGCGCGCGTCAACACCCGGCCGCTGTTGCGCATCAACAGCTCGAGCAGGTCGAATTCCTTGAGCGGCAGGCTGACCGCCTGGCCGTCGACGGTCACCGAGTGGCGATCGACATCCATCCGGACGTTCCCCCCCTCGATCACCGCGCCGTCGGAGTCGTCGGCGTTCTCACCGCGCCGGCGCAGCACCGCGCGCACCCGGGCCAGCAGTTCGCGGGCCGAGTAAGGCTTGGTGACGTAGTCGTCGGCACCCAACTCCAGACCCACTACCTTGTCCACCTCGGCGTCGCGGGCGGTGACGATGATGATCGGAACGTTGGAGCGCTGGCGCAGTTCCCGGCACACCTCGGTGCCCGAGAGCCCGGGCAGCATGAGGTCGAGCAGCACCAGATCGGCGCCGCTGCGATCGAACATCGTCAGCGCTTCGGGGCCGGTGGCGGCCACGGCCACCTCATAGCCCTCGCGGCGCAGCATGAACGACAGAACGTCGGAGAACGATTCCTCGTCCTCCACTACCAGCAGCCGGGTCACCGGTGTCCTTTCGAAAGCGCCGATGCAGCGGCGGTCGGAACGGGATCTCCGGCGCGGGGCAGCCGGATGAAAAAGGTGGAGCCGGAGCCTTCGGAGCTCCACACGTGCACCGATCCGCCGTGGTTGGTGACGATGTGCTTGACGATGGCCAGGCCCAGCCCGGTGCCGCCGGTAGCGCGGGATCGGGCGGCGTCCACGCGGTAGAAGCGCTCGAAGATCCGGTCCTGATCGGCCTCGGCGATGCCGATGCCCTGATCGGTGATGGCCAGTTCGGCCAGCGGCGGGCCGCCCGGGTCGTCGACGTCCTCGGCCAACGCGCGAGCCGACAACACGACGCGGGTGCCCTCGGGGCTGTAGGACACCGCATTGTCGGCCAGATTCGCCACCGCCGTCGTCAGCTGCACCTCGTCGCCCAGCACTGCCAGACCGGCCGGCACGCTGGCGGCCAGAGTGATGCCCGTCCGGTCGGCAGCCAGTCGGGTCCGGTCGATCGCCTCGGCAAACAGGCGCTCCACCGCCACCGTCTGCACTTCGGGCAGGGCTTCGGCGCCCTGCACCCGCGACAGCGCGATCAGCTCGCCGACAAGGCGTCCGAGCCGCTGACCCTCGTGCTGTATTCGGCCGGCGAAGCGCTCCACGGCCTCGGCGTCGTCGGCCGCACTCTGGATGGCTTCGGCCAACAGCGTGAGCGCGCCGACCGGCGTCTTGAGCTCGTGGGAGACGTTCGCGACGAAGTCGCGGCGCACCGCCTCGAGCCTGCGGGCCTCGGTCATGTCGGTAAGTAGTAAGGCGACCGCGCTGACGCGGCCGATCTCGTCGTGGCCCAGCGGAACCGCCGACACCGCGACGCAGGTCGACTCCCGACCCGCGGGCCCCTGACGGAGCTCGGCTATGACGTGCTCGATCGTCCCGCTGTCGATGGCGGTGTGCGCGACCTGGCGCAGATCGTCGGTGCGCAGTCGGTCTCCCGACATCGCTCCCAGCGTGTGCGCCGACGGATTGGCCAGCAGCACGTTGTCGCCGCGATCGACGACGATCACGCCCTCAGCCAGGGCGTCGAGCACCTGACCCGACAGCGATCTGGGCGCTGCCTGCCCGCCGGGTGGCGCCGCCTGCGATGCCGGCGCGCGAGTGCGCGTCGCGCGACGACGTGCAATCGTGGCCACAACGCCGCCCACAGTGAGCCCGACGATCAGGGCTGCGATGGCGAGGACGTACACAGTGCGGATGGTAAGCCGCGATCGTCTGGCGTCTGTACCGGTCGCTGCCTGCTCGAGCTGTTGCACACCGACTGTTCACCCGGCGTTGCACAGACGTTTACCGCAATCGAAGAGCGACCATCGATACCGTATTAATCTTGGCAGAGCGCGGCCGTCACGGGCGTGCGGTGCAATGGCGCGCCGAGCACAGGCAGGCCGTGAAGGCAAGGCAGAGGAGCCATCGACATGCGCGACATCTACCACGACGATCTGCGAGCCATCGGTACGTCTCTGGTCACGATGACGGCTATGACCGGCACCGCTATCGAGCGCGCCACTAACGCCTTGCTCGACGGCGACCTGGCCGGCGCGGAGCGCGTCATGAGCGCCGACGTCGAGATTGATGCGCTGGGCAAGGATCTCGAGGAACGTACCTTCCAGCTGATGGCTCGTCAGCAGCCCGTTGCATCCGACCTTCGGGTTTTGATCACAACTCTGCACCTGGTTGCCGACCTGGAGCGGATGGGCGACCTGGCGCTGCATGTAGCCAAGGTGGCACGGATGCGCTATCCCGAGATTGCGGTGCCGGTGGACATCCGCGACGTCATCGCCCAGATGGGCGCGGTCGCGCTGTCGCTGGTGAGCAAGGTTGGTCAGGTCATCGAGGGCCGCGACATCGCGCTGGCGCAAGCCATCGAAGCCGAGGACGACTCGATGGACGCGCTGCACCGCAAGCTGTTCACCCTGCTGCTCTCGCCCAACTGGAATCACGACACCGAGGCGGCCATCGACCTCACGCTGATCGGGCGCTACTACGAGCGTTACGCCGATCACGCCGTTGCCGTAGCGCGCCGCGTCGTCTTCATCGTCACCGGCCAGATGCCCGAACCCTTGCAGGCCACCAGCTTCTGATCCACACCGGCTGACGCCGGCCTACTTGTGGCAGGTTTCGACCACTGTTTCAAACCCCTGTTTCAACCACTGGGGCTTGCCCGACTGGCACACTCGACGGCACTGCCCACCGGACGCCGGCCAATCAAAGGCCGCCGGCCGTCTCCTGCGCACGCCTTCTGTGAGGTTCACCCGATGTCCAGTTCGCTGCTGCCCCACGACACAACGCCACCGGACAGACCCCTGCCGGCGTCCCAGCCGTCAGTGTCCCACGAGACCGCGGGCCGCTCCTCCGAGCGCGTACCGGTGCGCACCATCTTGACCGTCATCGGTCTCGTGCTCGCCACCGCAGCAGTGCTGTGGATTCTGCACACTGCCGAGCGCGTCGTTGTGTGGATCATCATCGCGGCGTTCTTCGCCGTTGCACTCGCGCCTGCCGTGGCATTCGTGCAACGGCGTCTGTTCGGCGGGAAGCGGCGTTCTTTGGCGACCCTGCTGGTGTTCGTGCTTCTCGTCATCGTGCTGCTGGGCGTGATCGCGGTGTTTGCGGTGCCGCTGGCGACCGAGGGCAGCACGTTGTCCAAGCAGCTGCCCACTCTGATCGACCAGGCCAAGGCAGGTAAGGGCCCGGTGGGCGACTTGCTGAACCGGACCCACGCGCTGAGCTACCTGCGCTCGCATCAAGACCAGCTCAAGAAGGCGGCGTCCGGGCTCACCAGTCCTGCCGTCGGCGTGCTGCGCGGCGTGGCTACCGGTGTCGCCGGGGCGCTCACCATCTTCGTGCTGGCATTCCTCATGGTGCTCGAAGGCCCCAAGCTCGTCGACGGCACGTTAGGCCTGTTCCCCCCGCGCCGCGCGCATCGCATCCAGCGCGTCGCCGCCGACTGCGCCAAGTCCGTCAGCGGCTACATCACCGGCAACCTGGCCATCAGCGTCATCTGTGGCCTGCTCACGTTCGCCGCGCTGAAGATCATGGGCGTGCCGTACGCCGGACTGCTGGCGCTGTTCGTGGCCATTGCGGACCTGATTCCACTGGTGGGTGCGACGCTGGGCGCGGTGGTGGCCGTGGCTGCCGCGTTCATCCACTCCGTGCCCGCGGGCATCGTGGCGATCGTGTTCTTCCTGGTGTACCAGCAGCTCGAGAACCACCTGCTCCAGCCGTTGATCTTCTCCCGAACAGTGAAGGTCAACCCGCTGACCGTGCTGATCGCGATCCTGGTGGCCGTCGAGTTGGCCGGCATCCTGGGCGCGCTGCTGGCGATCCCGATCGCGAGCATGATCCAGGTGATTGCCCGCGATGTGTGGACCAATCGGCCCGGAGCCCGGACCCAGGTGGAACCGACCGTCGGGGAGCGACAGATTCCTGTTACCGACTGAGTTCGGTCTGCCAGCGACCGTGCCGGGAGTGCGCCGCCTACGCACTCCCGACACGAACTCCGGCTAAGGCTTGAGGACGACCTTGATGCAGCCGTCGGTCTTCTCGCGGAACATCTTGTACGCATCGGGTGCCTCACTCAGCGGCACAGTGTGCGTCGTGAGGTCCAGCGTGCCCAGCGGGTCACTGTCGTCCAGCGTCAACGGCAGCACGTCGGGAATCCAGCGCTTGACGTGCGCCTGCCCCATCCGAATCTGGGCACCGCGGTCGAACATCTCCATCATCGGCATCGGGTCCTTCTCCCCGCCGTACACGCCGCTCACCGACACCGTGCCACCGCGGCGCACACCCTTCAGCGCAGCGACCAGGGCGTCCATCCGATCCAGGGCAAACTTGTCGACAAGCCGCTTGGCGACGGCATCAGGCAGCAGTCCGGTCGCCTTCTGCATGGCCGAGACGCCGCGGTTGCCGTGCGCCTCCATGCCGACGGCCTCGATCGTGGCGTCGGGACCGCGGCCGTCGAACAACTCGATCAGCGTGCCCGGCACGTCCTTCACGCTGGTGAAGTCCAGTGTTTCCGCGCCGTACTTGGCCGCGAGCGCCAGCCGCTCGGGCACCATATCGATGCCCAGCACGCGCGCCGCACCCTGGTGTTTGGCGATGCGTACCGCCATCTGCCCGATCGGACCGAGACCGAAGACGGCCACGGTGCTGCCGGGCTGCACATCGGCGTAAGCCACCGCCTGCCAGGCGGTGGGCAGGACGTCGGACATGAACAGGTACTTATCGTCCGGGCCGTCGTTGGGCACCTTGATGGGGCCGAACTGCGCCTCGGGCACCCGCAGGTACTCGGCCTGCCCGCCGGGCACAGCGCCGTAGAGCGAGGTATAGCCGAACAGCGAGGCTCCCTTGCCCGTGTCGTAGTTCTGCGTCGTCTCGCACTGGGCGAAGAAGCCGCGCGTGCACATCCAGCAGTGCCCGCAGGAGATGTTGAACGGGATGACGACCCGGTCGCCCACCTTCAAATTGTCGATCTCGGAGCCGACTTCCTGCACGATGCCCATCGGCTCGTGGCCCAGGATGTCACCGGGCTTGAGGTAGGGGCCCAGCACGCCGTACAGATGCAGGTCCGAGCCGCAGATCGCGGTCGACGTCACCTTGATGATGGCGTCGTTGGGCTTCTCGATCCTGGGATCGGGAACGTCCACCACCTGGACGTCCATGTTGCCTTGCCACGTCAGAGCCTTCACAGGTCCTCCTCGCATCGATTACGCGCATCGCCCGCTGCTGCGCTGTTGACTCAACCGCCTATGCGAGCCGTGGAACTCACCCTACGAGCGGGTAGTGACAGTCACCTACTGGGGTTCCGGAGGCAGCTCGGTGCGGCACGAGCGGACGAGCGAGCTCAGCTCGCGTCCGTCGTGATGACGGCATCATCCACCGTCGTGGTGGTCTGCGGCGCAGCCTTGCCCTGCTGGGCGACGGCCTCGATGGCGGTCTTGGCGGCGTCGGGATCCAGGTAGCGGCCCGGACTGGTAGGACGCAGTGTCGCTGCGTCCAGTTCGTAGGCCAGCGGGATCCCGGTGGGGACGTTGAGCTCGACGATGTCGTCGTCGCTGATGTTCTCGAGGTACTTGATCAACGCGCGCATCGAGTTGCCGTGCGCTGCCACCAACACCGTTTTCCCGAGTCGCAGCTCGGGTACGAGCGCATCGAACCAGTAGGGCAACATCCGGGCGACGACGTCCTTGAGGCACTCCGAGCGGGGCAGCGTCTCCAGCAGGTCGGCGTAGCGGGGATCGGCGGCCTGGCTGAACTCGTCGTCGTCGGCCAGCGGTGGCGGCGGCGTGTCGTAGGACCGGCGCCAGCGCATGAACTGCTCGTCGCCGAACTCCGCGCGCACCTGCGCCTTGTCCTTGCCCTGCAGCGCTCCGTAGTGGCGCTCGTTGAGACGCCAGGAGCGGTGTACCGGGATCCAGTGCCGGTCGCAGGCGTCGAGTGCGATAACCGACGTGCCGATCGCGCGTCGCAGCATCGAGGTGTGCACGACGTCGGGCAGCAGATCGTTGTCTGCCAGCAGTTCGCCACCGCGGCGACCCTCGGCCTCCCCGGTTGGGGTCAGGTCGACGTCCACCCAGCCGGTGAACAGGTTGCGCTGGTTCCAGTCGCTCTCGCCGTGGCGCAGCAGCACCAGGCGGGCGATGTTGTTGTCAGTCGCTGCGGAGATGTCAGTGGTCACCGGCTCATTTTGCCCGAGCCGCACTCAGCCCAGTGCAAGCGCATCGGGGAAGTACGCCATCGCGTCGGCATATACATCGAGCAATTCGTCGGTGGTGCGCTCCCAGGAGAACCGCTCGGCGTGCTGACGGGCGCCCTGACCCAGTTTGGCCCGCTGCTCGTCGTCAGCCAGCACGTCGCCCACGACGTTGCTCCACTCCCGCGCCGAATGCCCGGAAACCAGGCGGCCGGATACCCCGTCGTCCACCGTGGTCCGCAGACCTCCTACGTCGGTAGCCACCACCGGGGTGCCGCAGGCCGAAGATTCCAAGGCGACAAGGCCGAACGACTCGTTGTAGCTGGGCACCACGGTGACGTCGGCGGCACGGTAGTAGGTCGCAAGGTCGGAGCGGAGCTGTGGCCCGACGAATCGCACCAGCTGCTCGACGCCCAGTGAGACGGCCAGCCGGCGCAGCTGGTCCAGGTATCCAGCTGCGTCCGCGCCGCTAGGGGCACCCAGGATCGCGACGTGCAGGCGGCCGGCCAACTCGGGTCGCTGGGCCAGGAGTTCCGCGGCGACCCGCACGACAACGTCGGGCGCCTTGAGTGGCTGCAGGCGGCCCACGAAGAGAAGCAGGACACCGTCGGTCGGCATTCCCAGCGCCTGCTTGGCCTGCGTGCGATCACCTGGGCTGAAGGTGGCGAGATCGACGCCGGGCGGAACGGTGACGACCTTGCCCGGCTCGGCGTCGTACAGGTCGGTGAGCTGGCGGGCCTCGGCGTAGGTGGGCGCGACGAGCCGGTCCGCCTCGGCTACGACCTGCTCCTCTCCTACGATCCGCGACAGCGGCTCGGGCCGTTCACCGTCGGCAAGCGCGGCGTTCTTGACCTTGGCCAAGGTGTGTGCCGAGTGCACCAGCGGCACCCGCCAGCGATCACGGGCGAGCCAGCCGACCTGACCCGAGAGCCAGTAGTGGGAGTGGATGACGTCGAAGACGCCTGGGCCGCGGGCTGCTTCCTCGCGCAACACTCCGGCGGTGAAGGCGCATAGCTGAGCGGGCAGATCGTTCTTGCCCAGTCCCTCGAACGGCCCAGCCATCACATGGCGTACAACCACGCCCGGACACAACTGCACCGTCGGCGGCTGGGACCCCGCGGTCGCGCGAGTGAAAATCTCCACCGCGACTCCGCGCTCGGCCAGCCGGGTCGCGGTTTCCACGACATAGACGTTCAGACCGCCTGCGTCGCCGCCACCGGGTTGCTCCAGCGGCGAGGTATGCACGCTGAGCACGGCCACGCGGCGAGGTAGCACCCTGCCAGGTTACGACGGTCGACACCGGTCCTCGGGGTGGATCAGGACGGCGCCGGCTGCGCTTCGGGAACGGGTGCGCTACAGCGGCCAGTCGATGTTGTCGGCCAGGTGGGCTTCTGGCCGCAGCCGGATGCCGAACGCTGCTTGCACGCCGGCGCGGATCTCTGCGGCCAGCGCCAGCAGGTCCGCCGTGGTGGCGCCGCCGCGATTGGTCAGCGCAAGCGTGTGCTTGGTGGACAGGCTGACGCGCGCGTTGCCGTACCCGCGCGAGAAGCCGGCGTGCTCGATCAGCCAGGCCGCGGACAGCTTCGTTTTACCGTCCGTAGCCCACTGCGGGCAGTCGCGGGCGGCGTCGGGTACGACATCGAGCAGCGGGTTGACAAAGAACGACCCGACGCTCCAGCTGTCCGGATCCGCCGGATCGGACACCATGCCCTTGCTGTGCCGCAGGGACAGTACCGCGGCGCGCACGTCGGCCGGCGGCGCCGACCGGCCCGGCTCGATGCCCAGCGTTCGGGCCAGTTCGGCGTAGCGGATCGGCACCGACGCGCAGCGGCGCGCCAGCCGCATCGTCACGTCCAGGACGACGTAACGGTCGGTGTGCTTGAAGGCGCTGGACCGGAACGCGAAGCCACACTCGGCCGCCGTCCAGGTCCGCGTCCGCCCGGTCTGGCGGTCATGGACGGTCAGGTTCGTCAGCACGTCGGCGATCTCGGCGCCGTAGGCACCGACATTCTGGATGGGCGTCGCGCCGGTGAGGCCGGGGATTCCCGACATCGTCTCCAGCCCGGACAGCCCTTCGGCCAGCGTCTGCTCGACCAGCCCGTCCCACGGCTCGCCCGCCGCCGCGGTGACGTCCACGCCGGCGGCGTCGCCGTCTGACGCGACGTCGCGCGCGGTGATGCCGCGGCTGCGGATCAGGACGACTCGACCGGGCCAGCCGGCGTCGGCGGCGACCAGGTTGCTGCCGCCGCCCAGCACCAGCAGCGGGCCGGGTGCGCCGGCTATCGCTTCGACGATCTCTTCGTTCGACCGGGCTTCGACGAGGTCCGCGATCGGGCCGCCCAGACGCAGCGTCGTGAGGTCGGACAGCAGTGCTGGCACGTCGGACAACGCTACCCACCTGCTGCACGGTGTCCGTGATCATGCGGTTCCGTGCAATAACTTGTAGGTAACTGCAAGATCAGGGAGGCGGTCGGGATGGTGCGCCTGGCCGCGGGCCGCGCTCGGGCACTCGGCGAGCCGACCCGCGGCACCACCGCACCGAACCGGCTGCGGCGGATGGATCGCTGGATCGGCGAGCGCTGCGGCAGGCTGCTGCGCTCGGTGGCCGAGCCCCTGGTGGTCGATCTCGGCTATGGCGCATCGCCGGTCACGACCGTCGAGCTGGCGCGCCGGCTACGCACACTGGTGCCTGACGTGCGCGTGCTGGGGCTGGAGATAGATCCGACCCGGGTCGCGGCCGCCGCAGACGCCGTCGACGCGCCGCACCTGAACTTCGCGCGCGGCGGATTCGAGTTCGCCGGCCGACGCCCGCTGCTCGTGCGCGCGGCCAACGTCCTGCGTCAGTACGACGAGGCGGCTGCGCTGCGCGCATGGCACACCATGCAGACGGGGCTTGCCGACGGCGGCCTGCTCGTCGAAGGCACCTGCGACGAGCTCGGCCGGCTGGGCAGCTGGGTGCTGCTGGACTGCAACGGCCCGGTGAGTCTCACCATCGCGTGCCGCCTGGCGTCGTTGACCACCCCGAGCGACGTCGCCGCACGGCTACCGAAGGCGCTCATCCATCACAACGTGCCCGGGCAGCCGGTGCATGCGCTGCTGGCTGACCTCGACGCGGCTTGGGCGTCGGCGGCGTCGCTGGCACCGTTCGGTGCGCGCCAGCGCTGGCTGTCGACCTGCGCGATAGTGGCAACCGCCTGGCCGGTGCTGGACACGCCGCGGCAATGGCGCCGGGGTGAGGTGACGCTCGCCTGGTCCGCCGTCGCGCCGGTCGGCGTCGATCAGCTGAACGCGTCGTTGTAACCCACGCGGTGCTCAGCAATCGGTGCGCGTATAGGCGCGGCGGTGGTAGGCCAGCGCCCCAGCCCGGTCCGTCGACGCCTGGGTGCCAAGCACCCCGATCACCACCAGGGAGTGGTCGCCCGCGGCGAGGTTCTGCTCGACGACGCCCTCGAGCTGGGCGAGTGCGCCGTCGGCAAGCAACGCGTCGGTCAGTAGGCCGCGGCGATGCGGGCGGCCTTTCAGCATCTCGGCGGCCGACGGCCGGCCCTTGCGGCTGAAATCTGCGGCGAGCTCGTACTGGTCGGCCGCGAGGATCGACAGCCCGACGCGGGCGCCGGGATAGAGGTAGGGCGCGAGCGACGTCCCCCGCCCGATCGCCGCGGCCACCATCGGCGGTTCGAGCGAGGCCGAGGTCAACGACGTGATGACCATGCCCAGATCCAGCTGTTCGGCAGGGACCGTGACTGTCAGCAGCGACACGCCCGATGCCAGCTCGGCCATCGCGTCCTTGAAGCCGGCTACGAAGAAGTCGGGTCCGAAACCCGCTCCGTTCTCGGTCATCGGGTCATTGTCCGCCAGACACTCGCGCCGGGCAGCGCATTCGAGCTCATCGCCGCGCCGACACCTCGCTCTCCACCGATGTCCCGCCGCTGACGGTCGGCAAATCGGCCTTCTGCCAGGCGCTGAAACCCCCCACCACGTCGGTGGCCGAGATGCCCAGCGACCGCAGCGCGTCAGCAGCGAGCGACGAGGTGTAGCCCGCAGAACAGAGCACAATCCAACGTCGGCCCTCGACGGCGATGTCCAGGCGCGCGTCCGAGCGCGGGTGCAGGCGCCACTCGAGATGGTTGCGCTCCACGATCACCGAGCCGGGCACCTCGCCTTCGTGGCGCCGCTGCGCGTCCGGGCGGATGTCGACCAGTTGCGCACCGTCGGCCACGGCTTGCCTTGCCTGTAGAGGCGTGAGCCGGTCGAGCCGGCTGCGTGCGTCCTCGAGCAGCGCATCAACGGAATCGAAGCGGGCGGCGGGAAGGCCGGCTATCTCCGGCTCGGCCTCAAATGCGAGCTTGGCTGCGGTCATCGGGCGAAGTCCGGTTCCGGGTCGTCGGTTGCCAGCGCGGCGATCCTCTGCAAACCGCCGCCATCAAAGTCGTAGAACGTCATCGACGTCAGCGGCCGTGAGTAGGCGTGCACACTGACCGCAGGCGCGATCGAGGTGTTGCGGACGTCGTGTACGTAACGGGCGTCGAAGCCGACGCTGCTGCCGGTGTGGTGCACCCGCTCCCGCAGGCCGCCGGCGCCCCGGCCCGCGTGCACATACACGGCCTCGTCCAACTCGCCGGTGATGACGGTGAACGCACCGGCCGAACTGCCGTGGTCGTGCAGCTGGGTCGCCTGGGAAGGCAGCCAGCTGATCAGCCACACGTCGACGCGCTGGTCGCGGTGCAGGCGCAGGTGCCAGCGGTAGTGCTCGTCGTAGCGGACGTAGGGATAGCTGCCCGAGCGCACTTCGTCGGCGTAGAAGCGGGTCAGCTCGACGAGCTGGACCGGGTCGAGCGGTTCGGCGAGGGGACGCGCGGGTGCAGACGGACGCGTGGTAGCGCGGTTGAGCACGGCAGTCATGGGAAGGGCTCTCTGGATCGGGATTTCTCGACTGGACGGATGGATGCGCGCGCGTAACTAGAAGCGCGGACACATCTCGTCGAACGCGTCGGCTCGCCGGCCGGTCCAGAACAGGTCGAGGAGGTGCTGCTGCGGTTCCCGACCCGGTGTCACGCCCTCGAGTATGCCGCGCCACAGGGCAACTCTGCAACCTCTACCGAACAAGCAGAGTTTACGGCACCCTCCACGCCTATTCACGTCGCAATCTCGCTCGAATCGCTGTCCCGCGCAGGTTCGAGCGAGATCACGCAGGGGCTCGACTACCCTCGCTCAAGTCGAGCGCCTCTAGCTCAATCGGCAGAGCTGCGGACTTTTAATCCGTAGGTTGTGGGTTCGAGTCCCACGGGGCGCACAGCCACCTTGCGCTGCGCAACTCTCCTCGCATCAGGTCTTGCACTTGTAACTACAGGATGTCAGGATGGCCCTGCCTGTCCAGGCGTTCGCACATGAGGGGCCGATGTCGTGACTCAGTACGCCGTTCCACCGCTGGCACCGTTTCGCATCACTCTGGATCGCACCGCGGGATCGCTCGCCCCGGAGGGACCCACGCTAACCCGCCGAATGTCGGACCTGGAAGGTCTGTTCGCCGCCGAGAGCATGCGCGCGGCCTCTGCGCTGGCGGACAATCCGATCGTCTACTCCGTCGTCTCCTCGCCTGTGCCGGAGACTGCTCGCGAACTCCCGCAGTCGATCACGACGATCCTGCCCGGCGACATCGACGGCGAATTCTTCATGACCAAGGGCCACCAGCACCCGGATCCGCAGGGCGAGATCTACCTCGGCCTGGGCGGCGTCGGTGGCCTGCTGATGTTCGACGGCGAGCACACCGAGTGGTTGGACATGGCCGAGGGCATCATCGGCTACATACCGCCAGGATGGGCACATCGCAGCGTCAACACCGGGTCCGAGCCGTACCTATTCCTCGCCGTGTACCCCGGTTCGGCCGGTCACGACTACGGCTGGGTCCTGGAACACGGCATGGGCAAGCGGGCCTACGCCACCGCCGGCGGGGTCGATCTGCGCCCCTACAACGGTGGCTGACGATGCTGCTCGCCCATGACCTCGGCACCACCGGCGACAAGGCGTCACTGCACGACGACGACGGCCGGCTGCTGCACGCGGTCACCAAGACCTATCCCACCCACTACGGCCGCGACGGCGTCGTCGAGCAGGACCCGCAGCACTGGTGGACGGCCGTGTGCAGCGCAACCCGGGAGCTGCTGAGCGCGGCGTCGGTGGGCGCGGAGCAGATCCGGGGCGTGGGATTCTCGGGCCAGATGATGGGCGTCGTCCTGCTCGACGGTGCCGGCGATCCGGTCCTGCCGTCGCTGATCTGGGCGGACACCCGCAGCAGCGAGCAGTGCCGGCGGCTCGAGAAGCAGATCGGCGCCGAGGCGGCCTACCGGGTGCTCGGTCACCGACTCAATCCCACCTATTCGTTGAGCAAGTTGATGTGGGTGCGTGACAACGAGCCCGAGGTGTTCGGCCGCTCTCGACAGTTCTGCCTGGCCAAGGACTACGTGGTGCACAAGCTCACCGGCAGGCTTGTCACCGACCCGTCCGACGCATCCAGCACGAACGCCTTCGACCAGCAACGAGGGACTTGGTCGGCGGAGCTGATCGCAGCCGCGGAGCTGCCCGAGTCGCTGTTCCCCGAGATCGTGCCGTCCACGACGATCGTCGGCGGGGTGATGGCAGACGCGGCTGCGGCTACTGGCTTGCTCGCCGGCACGCCAGTGGTGCTGGGCGGCGGCGACGGTCCGATGGCAGCTATCGGCGCCGGCATCATCGAGCCGGGCGATGGCGCGTACGCCTACCTCGGGTCGTCGTCGTGGATCTCGGTTGCCTCCGACGCGCCGCTGGCCGACCTCCCGCTCATGCAGACGATGACATTCGACCATGTCGTGCCCGGCCGCTTCGTGCCAACCGCGACGATGCAGGCCGGCGGCGGATCGCTCGGCTGGATCGCCGACCTGCTCGCCGGCTCCCACGACGTCGAGCGCTTCGAGCGGCTGGTCAGCGCGGCGGACGCGGCGGATGCGTCCGAGAGCGGGCTGTTCTTCCTGCCGCACCTGCTCGGCGAGCGCTCGCCGTATTGGAACCCGCATGCGCGCGGCGCGTTCGTCGGCATCGGGCGCCAGCACGGTCCAGCCCACCTCACCCGCGCGGTGCTCGAAGGAGTCGCGTTCAACCTGTCGACGTGTCTCGACGTCTTCCGGACACACCTGGGCCCCATCGACCACATCGACGCGATCGGCGGCGGCGCGGCCAGTGACACCTGGCTGCAGATCATGGCCGACGTCTACGGCGCCACGGTGGCCCGCCGCTCCATCGTCGAGGAGGCCAACAGCCTGGGCGCCGCGGTCACCACGGGGGTGGGCTTGGGCCTGCTGCCCGACTTCTCGGTCGCGCGCAGCCTGTCGACGGTCACGGCGACCTTCGAACCCGACCGCGACCGCACCGTCGCCTACACCGCCGCGCACCAGCGCTTCCTCGACGCCTACCACCGCCTCGAACCATGGTTCGACGGAGCGCCGCGATGAGTCGGCCCCTGGTTGTCGTCACCTCGCGCTCGTATTCCTCCGGTCACCTCGACCTCATGCAGCAACTCGCCGACGCAGGAGCCGACGTCGTGCGGGCAGGACCGGACCACGACCTCGACCGTCTCGCTCCACACCTGGCCGACGCAGTCGCCTGGATCGCCGGCACCGGTCCGGTCACCGCCGAGCACCTCGACCGCGCGCCCAAGCTGAAGATCGTCGCGCGGTACGGCGTCGGAACCGACGCCGTCGACCTCGCCGCTGCCCGGCAGCACGGGCTGCTGGTGACCAACACTCCGGGCGCGAACAGTGACGCGGTGGCCGAACACGCCTTTGCCCTCATCTTCGCCGCGCTCCGCCGCCTGGTTGCAGGTGATCGTGCGGTGCGCGCGGGCGACTGGTCGGTGCAGCGCACCGCCGAGCTCAAGAACGTCCGGGTGGGAATCGTCGGCTTCGGACGCATCGGGCGTGCTCTGGCCGCGCGACTGCAGCCCTTCGGCACGAGCGTGTCAGCCGTGGATCCCGTGCTCACCACGGTGCAGATCGAGCAGGCGGGAGTGCGCGCCACGTCGTGGGAGCAGCTTCCGGACGAGGTCGACGTCGTATCGCTGCACGCACCGGGCGGCCGCCGGCTGGTGGATCGAGAGTGGCTGAGCAGGACGCCGGCTCACCTCATCCTGGTCAATACCGCCCGGGCGTCGCTGGTCGACGAGCAGGCTGTGGCGGACGCGCTGCGCGACGGACGGCTGGGCACGTACGCAGCCGACGACATTTCCTCCCACGGCGTCGACGTCGACAGCGACCCGAGCGAGTCAGCCGCGACGAGCCCGCTGCTGGCCGACGACATCGCCGACCGGGTGATCCTCACACCGCACAGTGCCGCGCAGACGGTCGAAGCCGTCGACAACATGGGCGCTGCAGCCACCGAGGCGGTGCTGGCCGTGCTGGCCGGCCGACTTCCACAAAATCTTGTCGACCCTGCCGGCTGAACATCGGCCGGCTGAACATCGGCCGGCTGACAACTGTGCCGGCTGACCTCTGTGCCTGCTGACCTCTGTGCCTGCTGACTCAGCCTTTGCACTGCCCCACCTGCCTCGAGGAGTTCACATGCACACATCTCCCGCTCTCCGCTCACTGTCCGACGTCGGCGTGGTTGCGGTGATCCGAGCACCATCGCCGGCAGCTGCACTGGGGGCCGTCGAGGCACTGGTGCGCGGCGGGGTGACCGGCATCGAGATCACCTACTCGACTCCCGACGCGGCAACCGTCATCGCCGAACTCGACGCCCGCTATGGCGATCGGATCTACCTCGGCGCCGGCACTGTCACCACCCCGGAGCAGGCAGAACAGGCCGTCCGCGCCGGCGCTCGCTTCCTTGTCAGCCCCGGTACCACCGACAGTCTGGCGCGCGCCATGCTCCACACCGGTGCGTCGGTCCTGCTGGGCGCGCTGACGCCGACCGAAGTGATGCGCGCCGCCGAACTGGGAGCGGCAGTGGTGAAAATCTTCCCGGCATCGCTGGGTGGTCCGGCGTTCCTCAAGGCGCTGCGCGGACCGTTCCCCGACGTGCCGTTAATGCCGACCGGCGGCGTCAACCCGGCGAACTTGGCCACGTGGTTCGACGCGGGCGCGGTGGCGGTGGGCGCCGGCGGCGAGCTGTGCAACGCCGCGGCGCTGCAAGCGGGGGACTACGCGACGATCGAGTCTGCGGCCAGAACGTTCACCTCGGCGCTGCTCGCGTACCGGGGTACGCCGTGAGCGCCCACATGGGCTTCATCGGTGTCAGCACGCAGAACTCGTCGATCCGCAGGGTGTTCCCGGCCTGGGCGGACCTGCTCGGGCTGCCGACCCGGCAACTGGTCGGCCACGATCTGGCGCTGAACACCGAACCGGGTGTCTATCGCGAACTGGTCGCCGACATTGCGCGCACGCCGGAATACCTCGGTGCGCTGGTGACGACGCACAAGGTCAACCTGTACAGCGCGACCCGCGACCTGTTCGACGACTTGGACGAACTGGCGACCACCTTCGGCGAGATCTCATCGATCTACAAGCGCGACGGCGCTCTGCACGGCGCCGCCCGCGACCCGATCACGGTCCGGCTAGCTCTGGAGGAGTTCCTGCCGCCGACGCACTTCGCCGAGACCGGGGCCGACGTGCTGTGCCTGGGTTCGGGCGGTTCGGGGATGGCGCTGACCCATCAGCTGGGCCGGCGCTCCGATCGCCCCGCCAGCGTCGTCTGTACGGCGACGAGCACTGTGCGACTGGACCATCTGCGCGAACTGCACGAGCGCGCCGAGTTGCCGGCCGAGCTGTTCCGCTACATCGTCACCTCCGGTCCGGAGGAAGTCGACGCGCTGGTGTCGTCGCTGGCGCCGGGGAGTCTCGTCGTCAACGCCACCGGTTTGGGCAAGGACCGGCCGGGATCGCCGTTGTCCGACGCGGTGGAGTTCCCCCGGCACAGCTACGTCTGGGACTTCAACTACCGGGGCTCGCTCGAGTTCTTCCACCAGGCACGCGCCCAGGCCGCGCGCAACGAACTCACCCTGGAAGACGGCTGGCGCTACTTCATCCACGGCTGGTCGCAGGTGGTCGCCGACGTCTTCGACGTCCCGATGCCGCCCGATCGGGTGGCGCAACTGTCGGCAGCGGCCGCCGCGGTGAAATGACGCGCGCGCGAACTGTTCTGGGCGATGTGGACGTGGGACAGCTCGGCGCCGTCGACTACCACGAGCATCTGTTCCAGGTGACACCGCTGCTGCCCAGCGACGACCTGGACGACGAGGCAGCCAGCACCGACGAGGCCCGCCTCCTGCAGCGTTCGGGCTTCGACGCGATGATCGAGGCGACGCCGATCGCGCTGGGGCGGCGTCCCGAGGCATTGGCGCGCATCGCTGAGGCACTGGGCATCCACATCGTCGCCACGACCGGTGCCCACCGCGAGGCGCACTACCCCGGCCTCGACTGGCTGCTCGAGTCGTCGGTCGAGCAGCTGACGGCGCGGTTCACCCACGACATCGAGCAAGGCATGCCCCAGGACGACTTCGACACCGCGTCGGGCGCAGCTGAGACGCAGTCGGGCGCCGCTGTCCGAGCCGGTGTGGTGAAGGCGGGGATCGGCTACTGGTCGATCACGGCGTTCGAGCGCACGACGCTGGCAGCAGTCGCCGCCTGCCACGCGGCGACAAACGCGCCGATCATGATCCACCTGGAGCACGGCTCGGCCGCGCATGAGGTACTCGACATTCTCGAACTCGACGGCGTGGAATTGTCGGCGATCGTGCTGGCCCACGTCGACCGAAACCCCGACCCGGAGCTGCACGCCGAGCTGGCCGCCCGGGGCGCCTACCTCGGGTACGACGGCCCCGCGCGTGCCAAGTCGTGGCCGGACTCAGTGTTGATCGACTGCTTGGTCGGCGCTGTCGACCGCGGCGCCGGGCGTCGCATAGTGCTGGGCGGCGACGTCGCCCGGGCCAGCCGGTACGTGTCCTACGGCGGTATGCCGGGACTGGGTTACCTCGGCGAGCGGTTTCTTCCGCGGCTGCGTGCGGCCGCCGGCGAGGAACTCGTCGCCCGAGTGGTGAAGGAAAACCCGCAGCGACTACTCGCGCGCTTCGATGTCGAATCGATGCCGCAAAGTGCTTGACATCCTGTAGTTACAAGTGCTTCATTGTTCTTCGACGGAGGAGGGGTCCATGCAGTCGTTGGCAGACTCGGTAATCGCTGTGACAGGTGCAGCAGGCGGCATCGGCGCCGCAGTGGTGAGCTGGCTCGAAGACGCCGGCGCGACGGTCTTCTCCCTCGACCTTCGCGAGCCCTCGACAGCGTCTGACCGGTTCATCGTCACCGACGTCTCGGATCCGAACAGCATCGACAACGCCGTAGCCTCCATCACCGCCGGCGCCGGACGCGTCGACGGCCTCGTCGCGGCGGCGGGCCTATCCGAGGAGCCGACGCCCGCCGAGGACATGTCGGTGGACATGTGGGACCGCACCATCGGCGTCAACCTGCGCGGTGCGTTCCTCACGTGCCAGGGATTCGGGCGCGTCATGCTCGCGCAGGGACACGGGCGCATCGTGACGATCGCCTCGATGTCGGGCAACCACATCGTCAACCGTCCGCAGCAACAGGTTGCCTACAACGCCTCGAAGGCCGGCGTCGTAGCAATGACCAAGTCGTTGGCTTTCGAGTGGGCCTCGCGCGGAGTGCGTGTGAACGCCGTCTCGCCGGGGTACGTCGACACCCCACTGCTGGCGAGCAAGACCGAACTTCATCAACAGTGGAAGGCCGCGACGCCGCTGGGGCGCTTTGCCACCACCACCGAGGTGGCGGCGGCGGTCGGGTGGCTGCTCAGTGACGAAGCGGCCTACTGCTGCGGCACCGAACTGCTCATTGACGGCGGGTACACCCTGTCATGACCGAATCCATCGTCGAAAATTCCGCTCAGCTCGACGCCGGCACCATCGCGTTCTCTGCCCGCGGCATCACCAAGTCCTACCCCGGTGTGCGCGCTCTGGACGCGCTGGACCTGGACGGTTACGCCGGCGAGGTCCTGGCCGTGTGCGGCGCCAACGGGGCGGGCAAGTCCACCTTCGCGCGCCTGCTCGCCGGGCAGGAAACACCGTCGGCCGGGTCCATCACCATCAGCGGCACCGACCAGCCGGTGCACAGCCCGGCCGATGCCGAGCGCGCCGGCATTCTGCTGATGCATCAGGAACCGCTGGTGATCGACGAGTTCTCCGTGGCGCAGAACGTCTGGCTGCTCCAACTGCACGGCGGGCGTGAGGTCAAGTCGTGGGCCCAGCCCCGCCGCACCGATGACCAGCGCACCCGCGACGTACTGCGCTCGGTGGGGTTGGGAGGGATTGCGCCACGCACCCTCGCCCACCGCTTGGGCCCCGGCCAGCGCCAGATGCTCGCGTTGAGCCGGGCCGCAGTGACACCGCATCGGATTCTGATCCTCGACGAAACCACCGCCTCCACAACCGAGGACCACTTTCGCGACATCGAGGCGATGGTGGCCGCTGAACGAGCTGCGGGCACGTGCATCGTGTTCGTCTCCCATCGCCTACCCGAGGTTTTTGCCCTGTCGAACCGCATCGCCGTGCTGCGCAACGGCGCAATGGTGGACGTGGTGGATACGCGAAACACCGACGTCGAGCAGATAACGACGCTGATGGTCGGCGAATCGCTGAAGGCAGCCGAGCGGCCCAGCACGCGGCCTGGCCACATGCAACGTCCGGTCGTCGCGGTCCGCAACGTGAGCGGCGGATCGGCACACGACATCTCGTTGGAGGTTCACGCCGGCGAGGTCGTCGGGTTGTACGGGCTGGTCGGCAGCGGCCGTTCGTCGGTGGCCCGCTCCATCACCGGCCAGCACCGCCCGACGAGCGGCACCATCGAGCTGAACGGCAAACCCATCGAACTGCGCTCGCCGCAGGCCGCGCTGCGCCACGGGGTCGCTTACATGACCGAGGACCGGCGGCTCGAGGGCTTCATACCCGACTTCACCAACGGCGAGAATCTGTCGATGGTCGTGTTGTCGAAGGACCTCGCCAAGAACGGTGTGGTCAATCAAAAGCGAGAACATGGCTTGGTTTCCGACCTCATTAAGCGCTATCAGGTCAAGGGAGGCGCCCGGACTTATACGCGAACCCTCAGTGGTGGCAATCAGCAGAAGGTGTGCATTGCCAAGTGGCTGCAAGCCGACCCGCAGTTCGTCGTTCTCGATGAGCCGACGAAGGGAATCGATGTCGGCGCGCGCGCCAACATTTACCGCCTGATCCACGACACCGCCGAGCAAGGTAGAGCCGTACTCGTCGTGTCCAGCGAAGCCGAGGAGCTGCTGCAATTGAGCCACCGCATTCTTGTTCTCAAAGACGGACGGTTGGTCGGTGAGTTTGACCCGACAAACTGCGATACCGACGATCTCATTCGCGCCGCATTGGGAGGACCGGCATGACTCATGTCGCGTCCCAACCAGAATCACCTGGCGCTCAGGCCAAAACAACAGCGGCCGGTGCGGAGCCGACGGGATCTTCACGGTTCTTCGATTGGCTGAAGCAGCAGTACCCGCTGGCCATCCTGATTGCGTTGACTATTATCGCGAGCTTCTCGAGCCACGCATTCCTGACGCAGGACAACCTGACCAACCTGATCAGGCAGGTCTCCATCACTGGGATTGTCGTGCTCGCCGAGTTGTTGGTGGTCGTATCCGGCGGAATCGACATCAGCGTCGGTTCGGTGCTGGGCTTGGCGGCAGTTCTCAGTGCCGGAGTGCTGAACGGCAGTTCTCTCTACACCGGTCTGCTCACCGGTCTTCTCGTAGGACTTGGGCTTGGACTGGTGAATGGCATCCTCGTCGCCTATCGCGGTCTCGAACCGTTCATCGTCACGCTGGGCATGCTCGCCTTGGCTCGCGGCCTTGTATACGCCTACACCGAAGGTGTGCCTATCACCCCGACCGGGTCCAATTTCACTGGCCCCGGTACAGCGTCGTTGCTCGGGATTCCGCTGCTCGGTTTGTTCTGGCTCCTTGTCATTGCCGTCGTTGCGTTCGTGCTCTATCGCACCGTCTTTGGCCGTCGGCTCTATGCCGTCGGGAGTAATCAGAATGCCGCTTACAGTTCGGGCATACCTGTGCGACGCGTCTTGTTGGCGGTGTACGCGATGGCAGGACTACTGGCTGGTCTCGGCGGTTTCTTGTTGTCGTCGCGGTTGGGATCGGGGACGCCCACCGCCGGAACGAACTACGAACTGGACGCGATAGCCGCCGTTGTCATCGGCGGAGCACGGTTGTCCGGTGGACACGGTCGCGTATTCGGAGCAGTCGCGGGGACTTTCATCTTCGGCATCATCACAAATGTCTTGGTCCTCCTCAACGTGTCGACCTTTCTGCAGGACGCGTTCCGGGGAGCGCTAATTCTTCTCGCCGTTGCCGCGACTGCGTCCAAGAAAGGTGGCGCCAAGTAGCTGTGTCGTACTGCGTCCATTGCCACTGAACTTCCACGTGCTCAATCACCTATCGAAGGGAAGCACCACTATGCCTGCAACACGCGTATCCGCTGCAATCCTGGCTGCGGTCACCTTGACCAGCGTCGCCGCATGCAGCAGCTCCTCCACAAAGTCGACTGGTTCTTCGCCGTCGTCGGATTCGTCGACCGCGTCGTCGTCAGACACCGCGACCGCATCCTCGGGCTCATCTTCGGCGCCTGCCACCGGTTCGGCTGCCGGTGGGTCCTCGAAGCCACTGAACAAGGTGACGATCGGCTTCGCCCAGCGCGAGGTCGACGCTCCGTACTATTCGGCGATGGTCAAGCAGGCGCAGGACATCGCCAAGCAGAAAGGGTTCAAACTGCTGGTCCAGAACGCCGCCAGTGACCCGGTGGCGCAGATCAACCAAATCAACACCATGGTGTCTCAAGGCGCCGATCTCATTGTGGTGAATGCCGTCAGCCCGAAAGCCGAGCAGTCCCAGCTCACTGCCGTAGCGAAGAAGACGCCGCTGATGTTCATCGATACCGCAATTCCCGGTGTCGGGTTCACCGCTGTGCAGTCGAACAACGAAGCGATCGGGACACTGGCCGGCCAACTGATGGCCAAGCGTTTCGGGTCGGGGAAAACTGCCAATCTCGCAATCCTCAACGGAGGGCCGACCGACGAGATCGTCGGCCCGGGACGGCAGAAAGGCTTCCTCGATGGGCTGAAGAAGGGCGGGGTGACGGTGAACGTCGTCGCGTCGGCCGAAGGTGACTACTCGAAGGACAAGGCCGTACCTGCGGCGGAGAACATGCTTGCCGCGCACTCCAACATCAACATGCTGCTGGGCCTCAACGACGCCATGGCTCTCGGTGGTCTCGATGTGATCAAGCAGAAGCACAAGACGTCGATCCTGGTATCGGGTATCGACGGGCAGAAGGAAGCTCTGCAGGAGATCGTCAACGGCGGTTGCACCGGCCAGTACGTATCCACTGGTCTCAATTCACCGTCGCTGGCCACCACCGCGGTGATGGCGATTGCAGAACAGGTCACAACCGGTCAGAAGAAAACCACCGACTTCCCGGCCACCTCGTACACGAAGGCTGTCGGAATCGGTTGCGACAACGTCAAGCAGTACTACAACCCGAAGAGCGTCTTCTAAACTGCACAGAAGCGGGCGGGAGGAAACGCATAGGCGCTCCCGCCCGCTTCGTGCTGTCTACCCGCGGATTCGACGCCCGTAGCAACTACGCGGCTCTGGGAGTTACGCCTGTGTGACACACGGTGATTGCTGCTGTGGGTAAGACACGGCCGTCGTCTCAGGAAGCGGGGTGCACGCCCTGCCCGGTGGGTTTACGACGTCGAGGCAGTCGGGGTTGCGAGTGCGTGCGCATCCGGGTCGTTGCACTTGTACCGTCATCACCGCGGACGAGTTCGACCTCGAACATGCTGCGGTCGGCCCGGTGAAATGCCTGGAAGTATTCGACAGGCTGATTCGACTCGTCGTATCCCACACTTGTCAGCAGCATCACCGGACTCTTGCGCTTGAGCCCCAACTCCAGCGCGACGGCCTTACCTGCTTCACGTGCTTCCACGGTCCGGCGGCCGTGTGTCGGTCGTCGGCCAAGCTTTTCCATCACGGCATACAGTGAACCGCTCTCCAGGTCAGCGTCGGAAAGCGCCTGGTGGAGAGTCGTCGGGAGATAGGTGAACGCCAACGACCAGGGTTCACCGTCCACCAGGCGCAATCGCTCGAGAACAAGTACGGGGGCGCCTTCGCCGAGATGCATGTGCTCAGCGATGTGAGCTTCGGCGGGGATCTCCTCCAAGCGCCGCACCTGGCTGCGCAGGTGCACTCCGCGCTGCGCAAGGTCTTCATACTGCCCGGTCAGCGACTGCACAAGCCCCTGCGGCGTCTTGGGGAATGCAACAAAGGTGCCACGCCCTTTGATCCGGTCGACGAGACCTTCGAACTCCAGCTCGACCAAGGCTTGGCGTACCACCGTCCGGGAAACGTCGTACTGCTCGCAGAGACGAAACTCACCCGGTATCGGGTCGCCGCTGGACAGCTCGCCGGTAGCGATCCGGTCGCGCAGGATCGTTTTCAGCTGGTGATAGAAAGGCACTACCGAGGACCGGTCCACCGTGGGTGCGGACGCTGTGGCTGGCTGGCCGGGAGTCACAGAACAACGATACGCGACCTGTGACTACAGGACGGGGTGAGAACGGTGGTTGTCAGGTGCCTGCGGGCATGGCGTCGCGTCACCGGACTCAGCTGCGAGGGCCGGCCTGCCGAAGCCTTCGACAACCCGTGCCCGACTCATGCGACGAGCCTCAAGGCAAAATGTGGGCGTGACCCGGTCCGACGTATCTCAGGCGCTTGCTGACGCCAAACCCGGCTCGTTCTGGCTGGACAGCCCGGCTCGACCGAGCTTGCGCGCACCCCTGACGCACAGCACCAGCACCGATCTGGCGGTGATCGGCGGCGGGTACACAGGACTGTGGACCGCGCTCATGGCCAAGCAACGCGATCCCGGCCGCGACGTCGTCCTCATCGAAGCAGACCGGGTCGGCTGGGCAGCCAGCGGACGCAACGGCGGCTTCTGCTCCGCTAGCCTGACTCATGGCGACGCTAACGGACGCCAACGCTGGCCTGATGACTACGACGAGCTGCACCGACTCGGGATGGCCAACCTCGACGGCATCGAACAGACTGTGCAGCGCTACGGCATCGACTGCGACTTCCGCCGCACCGGTGAGCTGGACGTTGCCACCGAGCCGTACTAGGTCGAGGAACTCCGGCATTCCGACGGCGACTTCCTAGACCGGGACGCGGTGCGCGCCGAACTCGACTCGCCGACTTACCTGGCCGGCTCCTGGGACCGAACCGGCTGTGCGATCGTCGATCCGGCCAGGCTGGTCTGGGGACTGGCCGCAGCCGCCGAACAACTGGGCGTGCGCATAGTCGAGGGCACACCGGTTCTGGGGTTGGAACGCGCGCGAACTGGCATCGCGGTGCGCACCGAGCGCGGAGTCTTGACCGCCGGTCACGTCGCATTGGGCACGAACGCTTTCCCGGCATTGCTACGCAGACTGCGACTGTTCACAGTGCCGGTCTATGACTACGTGCTGATGACCGAACCGCTCAACGATGCCCAGCTGGCTGCGCTGGGCTGGCGCAACCGGCAAGGAGTCGGCGACAGCGCCAACCAGTTCCACTACTACCGCCTCAGCGCCGACAACCGCATCCTGTGGGGCGGTTACGACGCCATCTACTATTTCGGTCGCCGCATGCATCCGCGCTACGACCACCGGCAAGAAACCTATGCACGGTTGGCCAAGCACTTCTTCACGACGTTTCCGCAGCTGGAGGGCCTGCGCTTCACGCATCGATGGGGCGGCGCCATCGACACCAGCACCCGCTTCTGCGCCTTTTACGGAACCGCGATGCGCGGGCAGGTGTCGTACGCACTGGGCTACACCGGCCTGGGAGTGGGAGCGTCACGCTTCGGGGCCGACGTCATGCTCGACCTTCTCGACGGCGGGCCGACCGAGCGTAGCGAGCTGGCGATGGTGCGCTCCAAGCCGCTGCCTTTTCCGCCGGAACCGTTGGCGTTCGCCGGCATCGAGATCACCCGGCGCAGCCTCGCGAAGGCCGACGCCAACGAAGGGCGGCGCAATCGCTGGTTGCGCACGCTCGACCGCGCCGGCCTGGGCTTCGACTCCTAGCGCCGATTCCCGACGTTGCTTGGACAGCACTCTGCGCGACTGCCGAGATCAGAGAAAATGTGCCGACATCCGCAAGGGCACAAAGGCGACGCTTTTGCCACGGCACTCAAACCGGAATCTGCGTAGCTGTCAGTTAATGATCATGCATATACTCCGCGGGAAGCGACCCCCCGCTTCACACACGCAAGGTGGCGGCTCTGACGATGACTTCAGCATTCGCAGCCACCGTGAGACCCTGCAAATCGACCGACGAGCCACAGTCGGGCGTGACGGCAATGCCGATGCAGCAGTCAATGCCGTTGCCGGCCAATCGTGCCTGCATCTGCAATGCAAGCATCTGGCCCAATAGGGATCCGCCAGGTTCAGCAACCAGAACCGCGAATCCATCCATCGTCCGACCGATCAAGTCTTCAGGACGAACCGATTCCCGAATTACGTCGACGCATTCCTGGAGAGATCGCATGCCCAGTTCGGTAACCACAACCTGCATGACTATTGCTTCGCGGGCTTGGCGCAGCCGTAGATCGCCCAGTGCGTTCCAGGCGCGGGCGCTCAGCACGCCGGTCTCACTGTCGAGCGTGCCGGGCTGGCGGACGGACCGGCGCAGGCTGACGTACTGCACTCCCACGACCACCGGAACCATCACAATGCCGGCCAGCAGGTGCCAGGTGATCAGCGATGCGGTCGCAAACCCTAACGCGATGGTGACCAGCTCGGTGGCCTGCGCGCGGACGTTCGCCATCCGTCGAAGGTCGCTCGGCTTGCCCAGTGCGATGAGCGCCAAGGCGATTAACAGCGAGTTCGCGGCGACCAGGAAAACCGCACTGAGGAGCGGGTTGTGAGCGAATTGCGCCACCCGCACACCGACGACGACGGTGCCAGCGGCGAACAGATAACGATGCGGCCGACCGACATACGCCTTGCGTTGCGGAACCCACTGCAGGCCGTAGATCACAGCCACCATCGCAACAGCCAAAACGTGGTCAAGACACAGAACGCCGGCGAAGGTCCACGTAGCCACGAGGTCCGGCGTGTCACCGGTGTCGATGAACTTGCGCGCTCGCTCCATGCGCTGACAACCCGCCATGGCCACCGCAGCGAACGCCGCGAGCGCAGCAAAACGGCTGAGCGTGGTTGCGTCGAGGCCGGTCAGCGGGAACACCGAGATCGCGGAGGCAAGCCAGACGGCCGCCGCCAAGCCGACGAAAGCCTTCGGCGCCTGCCGCAACGTCCAACTACTAGGGTGCATCGCTCTGCTGCTCAACACGGCATGACTTCCCTTGGCTTCCGCTACGCGCCACCGGCGGATCGAAGACCGCGCAACCGACGAGGTCTGCCGAACCTTGGGGGGACTACTACCGATAGGACGGATTGATCTTCCCACACTTGACGGTCAAAGCGCGACTACTTCGACTCCGTCGCCCGTATCGATCGAATCTAGAAGGGACCTGGCGATGTCGCTGCACTGGAGTTTGTGATTCAACTACCGCCTTGACCCGCCTCTCTTGAAGGGAGAAGCCGCGATGACTCTGCACTGGAGCCTCTGAACACCGACTCACCCACCGCCGTCCCCCAACCCCCGAAGGAGCCACAGCAATGTCTCTGCACTGGAGCCTCTGAACACCGACTCACCCACCGCCGTCCCCCAACCCCCG
>CAXSBR010000008.1:33022-59057 GCA_964236495.1 uncultured Jatrophihabitantaceae bacterium | reverse complement strand
AAGGAGCCACAGCAATGTCTCTGCACTGGAGCCTCTGACCTCAACCCAGCTGTGATCCTGGAGAGCCGTGACGCTCACGTTCCGGCGGCCAACTGGTCGCCTCGAAACAGAACAGGTGGAGGGCCCGGAAAGCGACCCTCCACCTGTCTTCGGCCAACGCCGGCGAAGCGGGGTTCAGCTGATGCTGCCGCCTCGGTCGTCGATGCGCTCAACGCGCATGGCCGTTTCTTGCATGGCTGCTCCGTAGCCGGCCATCACGGCGCTTACCGCGTCGATCAGACTTCGTACAGTCGCAGCCCTGGCGTCATCCCCGCGCCGCAGCATCGCTTCATGCGCGGTGGACAACTTGCTGATGGCAGACGACAGATCGATAAGCTCCATTGCCGTAGGCAACGCGCTCTGTCCCCCGAATCGCGCGTCTGGGCGCTTGTCGACCTCACCCGTGTCGCCGCCATCACCAATCCGGTCCAACTTGCCGATCTCGATCCGCAACGCCGTCTCAATGCCACGGCGGGTCAGATCGTTCGGCCAGTTTCGGCCGGTCTCCAGGTTCCGGATGGTTTTCACATCTCGCACGCCGGCAGCTATTGCTACTTCGGCCTGCGTCATTCCGAGCTCTTCACGCCGGCCGCGGGCGTATTCTGCTGCTCTCGCTCGGCCGTGAGTTTCCGCGTAACCCCGGGAACTCATACCGGGAACGTTAGCGGGAAGGTTCCCGGTACGCAAGTGGTGGCGGTAATTTCGTTCGCGGTTGGACAACTTCGGCGCAGCTGCCCGTTGCGACGCCTGGTGCCGGATGAGGTGAGCATGAGCTCGGAGGCTGCCACGTTTCGCGGCGTGCTGAGCTCGCGCGAGTTCACCCTGCTGTGGCTTGCCGAGGCGCAGTCCCTGCTCGGTGACCAGCTGGCCCGCGTCGCGCTGTCGATTCTCGTCTACGACCGGACCCGCTCAGGGCTTGCCACGGCAACGGTGTACGCGCTGACGTTCCTGCCCGCGATCGTGGGCAATGTTGTTCTGGGGGCCGCGGGCGACCGAATCCCGCGTCGTCGCCTGCTGGTAGGCGTCGATCTCCTGCGCGCGGTCCTCGTCGCGTTGATGGCACTTCTGGCGCCGACGCTGCCCTTGGTGGTCGCGCTGCTCGTGGTCGTCGTTCTGCTCGGCTCGCCCTGGGGCGCCGCGCAGGCCGCCTTGATCGTCGACCTTCTGCCCGGTCGGAACTACCCGGTTGGGGTCGGGCTGCGCGCTGCCACCCTGCAGGCGGCTCAGCTGATCGGTTTCGGGATCGGCGGAGCCGCGGTGGCCGTATTCGGTGCGCGCACTGCACTGGCGATCGACGCAGCCAGCTACCTGCTGTCAGCCGTCGTCATCCGGATCGGGGTGCGAAGTCGTCCGACATTGCCCCGCCGGCCCGATGACGCCCGCGACGGCTGGTTGCACGGTGCGCGTCAACTGTGGCAGAACCATCGGGTGAGGCTGCTGTTGCCCTTCACCTGGCTGCTCGGGATGCTCGTCGTTCCCGAAGGCCTTGCTGCTCCCTACGCCGCGCACCTGGGCGCGGGACCGCGAGCGGTCGGCATTCTGCTTGCCGCAGGTCCGACGGGCGTCCTGATCGGCTCGGTGGTGTTCTCCCGGTGGGTTCCAGCCCGTACTCGCAGCGCCTTGGTCGGCCCACTGGCTGTTGCAGCCGGCCTTCCGCTTGTGGCGTGCGCGGTCGTGACCGGACTGCCTGCCACCGCCGCGCTGTGGTGTCTGAGCGGCGTGTGCACCGCGTACCAGGTGCAGGTCGTCACCGAGCTGGTCGACGCCATCGACGACAACGTACGAGCGAGAGCGTTGGGCCTCGCCTCTGCGGGCTTATTGGCCGCGCAGGGTCTCGGGCTGCTCGGTGGCGGCGCGCTGGCGCAGTTCACCACCGTGCGCACCGCCGTGGCCGTCGCCGGCGCAGTGGCCATCGGACTTGCGGCACTGCTAGCCGCCCGGCGGCTGACCCGTCCACACTTTCGGTAGCCGGAGGTGTGGATAGTTGGTCCGCCATATTCACCTCATCAGGTTGACGCCGCAACGGCCTGTGGGACAAGATCAACTCGTCCCGGCTTCCTCCCCCCGTGGGAAGCCGGGACACTGTCGTTCAGCGAGCCGGGCACCGACTTACCTGGCCGGCGCTCGATGCCCCAGGCGAGCGCCCAGTGCCCGCTGCCGACCGCGATCACGGCACGTAGGCCATGACGTCGGGGTCGGGTCCGGTGCGTCCGTCGGCCTTGTTCAAAGCGGTGATGCTGGCCATGTCGGTGGCGTCGAGCTCGAAGTCGAACAGGTCGAAGTTCTCCTCGACGCGCGAGCGGGTGACCGACTTGGGGAACACGATGTCGCCTCGTTGAATGTGCCAGCGCAACGTCACCTGCGCCGGTGTCTTACTGGCCGACTCTGCGATGCGCGTGATCACCGGATCGTCCAGCACAGCACCCTGAGCGATCGGTGACCAAGCCTCGGTGGCAATTCCCAGCTCGGCATCGACGGCGCGCAGCTCGGTCTGAACGAAGTAGGGATGAATCTCGATCTGGTTGACGGCCGGAACGATCGTCGTCTCGTTGATCAGCCGGTGCAGATGATGCGCCTGGAAGTTGGAGACGCCGATGGCTTTCACACGCCCGGTGGCGTAGATCTCCTCCATCGCCTGCCACGTCTCGACGAAGTCGCTCACGGTGGGCAGCGGCCAGTGGATGAGAAAGAGGTCGAGGTAGTCCAGAGCGAGAGCGTCCATGGTGCCGTCGAAGCCGGCCAGCGCGGCGTCGTGGGCGTGAAAACCGTTGTTCAGCTTGCTGGTGACGAACAGTTCGGCGCGATCGATTCCGGACTCCGCGACGGCCTGGCCCACCTCCTTCTCGTTCTGGTACATCTCGGCGGTGTCGATGTGTCGATAGCCGACCTCGAGCGCGGTCAGTGTCGCCGCTTTGGTGTCTTCAGGCTTGATCTGGAAGACACCGAAGCCCAGCTGCGGAATCTGGACGCCGTTGTTCAGGGTGATGGAGGGAACCGCACTCATCGTCGAGGTACTCCTTCGTCGGTGCTGAATGTTGGCGGCCCCGGTGACGCCGCCGTCTCCACCCTATAAGCGGCGTCGGACAAACCGTCCCGGCCGTCGATCGCAAATCGGGCTGGAGGACGATGTCGGTGTGACGCTGCGAGCTGACTCCGCCGATCACCCCCGGCGCAAGAGTCCTTTCTGGCCGGTGGCGGGCACGCTGCTGGGCCTGGACGTTGTCGGCTTCGTGCTGGCCGTGCACTCGGTGGCCACCTACCGCGCCCGGCCGGACAAGCCCACCGTTATGCCGATGGGCACCCTACTGACGTTCATCCTGTGTTCGTTGCTGCTGGTGATGCTCGTTTTGGTCAGCTTCGCGCACGTACGCGGCGAACGCGAATGGGGCCCGCGCGACAGGTGATCACTTTCTCGGACGAGTTCCGCCCCGGGCGGAAGAGCAGTTACACAGGGGCACCCGTCCGGCGGCAGTCTCTGCGCTAGTGGCGGTGCCAGGTGCGTGCGCTGATGGCGGCGAGCGGTTTTGCGGTGGCGGTGGCGGTGGCGGTGGGATTTGAACCCACGGAGGTTTTACCCTCACACGATTTCGAGTCGTGCTCCTTCGGCCGCTCGGACACGCCACCGCCGAGCAGACTACCGCAGGCGCCAGATCCGCTCGGCGGGCCGCACACGCTCGCGGCTCGGTGCGGCGGCACAGCGTCAGCCGTGTGAACGGTTCAGCCGTCGGGTCTGAAAGAAGTCGTCGAGCAACGCGCCGCAATCGGATGCCAACACACCACCCACCACCTCGGGCCGGTGATTGAGGCGCCGGTCGCGCACGACGTCCCACAGCGAACCGGCGGCACCGGCTTTGGGATCGTGTGCTCCGAACACCACCCGGTCCACGCGCGCCAGCACCGCAGCGCCGGCACACATCGTGCACGGTTCCAGGGTGACGACGAGCGTCAACCCGCGCAGCCGCCAGGAACCCACCGCCGTACCGGCGGATCGCAGCGCCAGCACCTCGGCGTGCGCGGTGGGATCGTCGGTGGCCTCACGGGCGTTTGCACCGGTCGCTACGACGGCGCCGTGCTCATCGACGACGACAGCACCGACGGGAACATCGCCGTCCGGGACCGCTCTCGCCTGTTCGATGGCGAGCCGCATCGTCGGTGCCCAGTCGATCATGATCTGCCCAGCGCAGGCGGCGCTTACGCGTCGACGCGCGCCGCCGCTGCCGCCGCGGCGAAGGTGTCGCTGACGCCGATGCGATCGGCGATCTCCTCCAACATCTCGTCGGGGAAGGCGTCGAGGTCGTCGAGGATCGCCTCCATGTCGTCCTCGCTCAGGCCCAGGTCTTCGAGCAGATCCAAGTCACCCAGCGGCCAGATGTCGTCGAGTTCGTCCTCGCTCGGGGGGTCCTCGCCCAGTCGGGTGAGCACTTGGGCTGCCAACCGGAACTCCACCGACGCCGTGAGGTCGGACAGCATGAGGTTGGTGTGCGCGCCGAACTGGCGCGCCATCACGAAGAACTCGTCGGCAACCGCGGCGACGACGAACGGCCCGTTCTCCGGTGGCTGGGAGCGCAGCGCCTGCAGCAGCACCGTCAGTTCCTCGAGTACTGACGGGGGCAGCGGCACGCAGGTCCACTGGCCGCCCTCGAAGTAGCCGGCGACGGCATATCCTCGCGCCATCGCGCTCACGTCCTCGTCCTGATCAGCGGGTGGGTCGGCGGCTGGTCACCGAGCCTAGATACTGGCACGCTTTCGTCCGGCCCGAAAGGTGCCCCCTTCGACCTGGAGGGTGCCTGCCCGCCATTGCCCGCCCCGGTACGGTGAGCCGCGTGCTCGCTGCGCTCGATCGTGTCGCGGTGCTCGGCCTGGGGCTCATCGGCGGCTCGCTGATGCGTGCCCTGCATGCGTCGGGTCGCACCTGCGTCGGCTACGACGTCAGCTCCGTTGCCGCAGCGCAGGCTGCCGACGACGGCTTCGACGTCACCGATTCAGTAGTCGACGCCGTCTCCGACGCAGAGCTCGTCGTGCTGGCCATGCCGCTGCCCCAGCTGGCATCGGCAATGACTGCGATTGCGCCGGCGTTGGCGCCGGCCGTCCTGATCACCGACGTGGGAACGCTCAAGGCGCCCGTGCTCTCCGCTATCCGAGGTGCGATTCCGAAAGCCACCTTCGTCGGCGGCCATCCGCTGGCCGGCGTGGAGCAGAGCGGATGGAGCGCGGGATTTGCCGGGCTCTTCCGCGACGCCCCCTGGACGCTGACCCTGGAGCCGGACACCGACCTCGACGCCTGGCTCGCGCTGGCATCGCTGGTGTGCGAGCTGGGGGCGCGGCCGGTACCGGTCACCGCCGCCGACCAGGACGCAGCCGTCGCGCGCGTCATCGGTCTGCCGCACATGCTGGCCGAAGTGCTTGCGCTGACCGGACTCGACGGCGGGCCGTTGGGCCTGTCACTGGCCGCCGGCTCCTACACCACCGGCTCCCGCGTTGCGCGTACCCGTCCCGATCTCGTGGCCAGCTGGTGCGACGGAAACGACGCGCTGGCAAGCGCCCTCGATGATGTCGTGGCGCGGTTGTCGCAGGCCCGCGACGCCCTCGCTCAGGGCGGCTCGGTGCTTGAGCTGGCCACCGACGGGCACGCGGCCCGGATGAACTGGGAACGGCGCACCGCGCAGCCCGTCGACGTTGCCGCCCAGCGCGAGGCGCTGCTCGCCCACGGCCGGCGGGGCGGCTGGCTGACCACCGTGCACGAGACGGCCGGCGGAGTCCATCTTCGTGGGATGCTGCCCACTTGATGACGAACAGCACCGAACGTGAGCAGCACATCGACCATCGCGCGGGCACCCAGGCGCTCGGCGGCGGGAGGGGCGGGGCCGGCGGGGCCGGTGCTGCTGTGACGCGCTGGCGGCTACTACTGGCCAGCGCGCTCATGCTGTTCTTGGAGTTGGCGCTGATCCGCTGGTTGGGCGCGAACGTCGTGCACCTGGCCTACTTCTCCAACTTCGTGCTGTTGGGTTCCTTCCTGGGTATCGGCCTGGGCTTCCTGCGCAGTTCTCGACCGGTCGGCGGCGGCGGGCTGGGCGATCTGCAACGTCCGCTGCCGCTGTACTCGCTGGTGGTGCTGCTCGGATTGATTGCGTTCGTCAGCGCCTATCCGGTGACGGTGAACCGCACCGATCCGTCGGTCATCTTCTTCACCACCGCCTCCACCACCGGGCCGCCGATCTGGCTCACCCTGCCAGCAATATTTCTGGCAACGGCTGCGGTTCTGGCCGGCCCCGCGGAGATCGTCGGATCCTGTTTCGGGCGCCTTCCACGTCTGGAGTCCTACCGTCTGGACCTGCTGGGGAGCATCGCGGGCATCGCGTCGTTCACGGTGCTGTCCTACCTCGGAGCACCACCCCTGGTGTGGTTCAGCGTCATCGGGGTGCTGTTCATAGTGCTGCTGGGCCGGCCGGCGTCATCGGTCACGGTGACACTGCTGATCGCGCTGCTGCTCATGTTCGGGTACCCGCTCAAGCACAACCACGGCGATTTCTGGTCGCCGTACTACAAGGTGTCGACGGTCAAGGGCGCGGACGGGTATGGCGGAACCGCCTATGGCGTGGCCGTCAACGGCGTTCCCCATCAGCGGCTGACCTCGGCCGCCACCCGGATCAAGCAGGAGCCGTATTACCTGCAGACGTACCTGCAGACGCCCCGTAAGCCGGGCAACGTACTGATCGTCGGTGCCGGCACGGGCACCGACGCCTCGATCGCGCTGACGCGGGGCGCCACGCACGTTGACGCCGTCGAGATCGACCCAACCCTGCTGCGCTTCGGCAAGCAGCACAACCCCGACCGCGTCTATCAGGACCCGCGGGTCACGACCCATGTGGACGACGGTCGAGCGTTTCTGGAGAAGACGTCGAAGAAGTTCGACCTGATCATGTTCGCGCTTCCCGACTCCTTGACGTTGGTGTCGGGGGCCAGCTCGCTGCGGCTGGAGAGCTACCTGTTCACCAAGCAGTCGGTGCAATCCGCGCGCCGCCATCTCGCCCCGGGCGGGGCTTTTTCGATGTACAACTTCTACCGCGCGGACTGGTTGGTGAACCGGCTCGCCGGCACGCTGGACGAGGTCTTCGGCCATGCGCCCTGCCTGTACGCCGACAAGGAGGTGACGGCGCTGGCAGTCATGACGGCGGGGCTCACGCCGGCCGACCAGACCTGCGCCACGACCTGGCAGCGGACCGCGGACACGCCCGCGCCGGCCAACGACAACAAGCCGTTTCTCTACCTGCGGACGTCAGACATCCCGTCGCTGTATCGAAAGGCCTTGCTGCTCATCCTGCTGGCGAGCGTGCTCTGTATCGGCGGTGTGCTACTGGCCAATGCGCTGGTCGGCGGACGTGGCACCGCGGGTCGGTTGGGCTCACAGGTGCGTGATCTGTGGACCTACCGTGACCTGTTCCTGCTCGGGGCGGCGTTCCTGCTGATGGAGACACGCAGTGTCACCGGCTTCGCGTTGCTGTTCGGCACCACCTGGGTGGTGAACTCCCTGGTGTTCGGTGGAGTGCTGCTCGCGGTGCTAGCGGCGGTGGAGGTGACGCACCGGTTCTCGACGCCGCCGCTGCCACTGATATACGGCGTGCTGCTGGCCGGGCTGGTGCTCAACTGGTTGATCCCGGCAGACTCTTTGCTGTCGCTGGCATTGCCCCTTCGAGCATTGGCCGCGATCGTCATTGCCTTCTTGCCGATCTTCGCCGCCAACGTCATTTTCGCCAAGCGCTTCGCCGACACCGCTGACGCACCGCTGGCTTTCGGCACCAACCTTCTCGGCGCGATCGTGGGAGGGTGCTTGGAGTACCTGTCACTGATCTTCGGCTACCGAGCGCTGCTGGTAGTGGCCGCAGTGCTCTACATCGGCGCATACCTGCTGATGCCGCGATCGCAGCGCGGCCGCGCTAATACGTAGTCGATCGCCCTCGGGCATAGCTTTGCCCCTGTCGGGCCAGAATGGTTGACATGACCGACGACGATCCCACTGAGATCCGCGACGACTTCACCGACGCCGTAAACATGAGCGCCGCGGAACTGACGCGCTGGCTCGACACCGACGAATCCGCCGGCGTTGGGCAGAAGGCAGAGCCAGGCCGCGAGAGCACCGGGCACCACTACGGACGGCGCATCGTCGAACTGCTCGGCACCAAAGCCGGCGACCTCACCGACGACGATCGGGCCGACATGAAGAAGGTCAGCGGCTACGTCGCGCGCCACCTAGCACAACGACCGGACCAGTCGAAGGCCGAGCTAGTAGACACGCCGTGGCGGTATTCGCTGATGAACTGGGGTCACGATCCGCTGAAGTAACCGCGCACCCCGCGAGCCCGTGACCGAGCAACGAATGCAGTGTTCACCACCGCCGAGGTGGCTAACACTGCATTCGTTGTCAGAATTCTTTGCAATGGGGGGTCGTCAGTGCGTGTTGGTGCAGGTCTTGTCCGCGGCGCTGATGCCGCCGGTGATGCTGGGCGTCGGGACGGCCGTTGGCGCCGAAGTTGCGACCCACGACGGTGCCGCTTGCCCGACGGCCACTGATCGAACGCCGGCGTACTTGGAGCCCGCCAGCACCTCGATCGAACCGCTGTGCGAGGAATCCAACTGCATCGTGGCGTCAGGGAACGCGGCCGCCACGGTGCGGGCCGCAGCGGCCTGGGCGGCGGTGTACTTGACGACGGTGCCGGTCGCGTTCTGCGGCGTCTTGGTCAGGGTGCCCTTCTTGAAGCCGAGCGAGCTCAGCGCAGTCTGCACCTTTCCCGCCAGGCCGGCCTTCTGAGTTCCGTTCGTCACCGCCACGGTGATGGTCGATGGGGCCACGGTCAGCGTCGTCGTCGGTGTAGTTGTCGGCGTGGGCGACGCACTCGCCGTCGGCGTCATCTTGGCGTCGTTGATGATCTCGTCGTAGAGGATGCGGCCCTTGGTGGTACTGAGCAGAACGTGCGCGCCGTGCGGATCACTGGGGTTCTGCGGGTTGTAGGCGGCATTGGCGATCGGCGCGGTGTAGAAGGTGACGCGCTTGGGATCGAGCCCGCGCAACGCGTCGAACAGTGTCTTCAGGTCCCCGATGTGGGTCTGCTTGTCCACGACGATCGCCTTGGTCGCAGCACTGAGGAAGGAGTTGAGTGTGGCCGGGCTCGCCAGCAGCGAGCCACCCCTGGCCTGCTGCAGTACCGCGCCCAGGAACCGCTGCTGGCGCTTGATCCGGCCCAGATCCGAACCGTCGCCCAGACCGTGCCGGGCCCTGACGTAGCGCAACGCGTCGGCACCGTCGAGCTTGTTGTAGCCGGCCTTCAACTTCAGATGCACACCGTCGGTGATGGTGACGGCGGTCGGGCTGCATATCGACACCGATCCCAGCGCATCGATGACAGCCTTGAAGCCGCTGAAGTCGATCTGCACGAAGTGTTTGATCGAGATGCCTGTCAACTGCTGCACCGTCTTGATGGTGCAAGCAGCGCCACCGACGTCGAATGCTGAGTTGAACAGGTTCTTGTGTTCGGGGTGCACGACACCTTTGCCGTCGGTGCACTTGGGAATCGTCACCCACGAGTCGCGCGGGATGCTGACGATGATGGCTTTCTTGTGGTCCGGGCTCAGGTGAACCATCATCGTGGTGTCCGAGCGAGCGCCTACGACCGAACTGTTGCCGGTGCGCACGTCCGACCCGATCACGAGGTAGTTTTCTGCGTGCGTCTGCTTCGCCGCCTGCCGGACGGCCGGATCACTGGGCTGGAGCACATCTGGTACTCGTTGAATCGCGCTGTCGTAGTGGTCGTAACCGACCTTGCCGACCGCTGCGGAAATCCCGGCCAGCGTCAGCAGGAACACCAGCGACGTCGCCAGAATGGCGGCCAGCCGTCGCCGCAGGAACGACCGCCTCGGCGGCGTCGACGCGCCGGTGCCAAACCCGTTGCCCGTACCAGCCACTGTGCGCGATCCTCGCCCCTTGCTCCGCCCTTGCAGGCCAAAGCGTCGACATCGCCGACGGACTGCCGGCGGTTACGGTGGGCCGGACACGCGGTGGCCGGGCCAAGACACTTCGATGAATAGTAGGCGCTGCTGCCCGCGCCGCATTATGAGTACGCCATGACCCTGCTATGCGGGCAGTGCCTGTCAACAGCGCCGCACATGCTTCCCGCGCCGAGAGCTGCACCCCAGGTTGGAAGCAACCCGCTTCGTCGCCTATGCTCGTCAGGTCTCCGACGGAGCCTCGCGGATGGAGCGGGTTGACATCCGCCCCCATCGTCTAGTGGCCTAGGACGCTGCCCTTTCAAGGCGGTAACACGGGTTCGAACCCCGTTGGGGGTACGCCATCCGCTGCTGTGAGCACTGTCAGCATCGTCGGCGACGTTAGGCCCTGTAGCGCAGTCGGTTAGCGTGCCGCCCTGTCACGGCGGAGGTCGCGGGTTCGAGTCCCGTCAGGGTCGCCAGTTTGGTCCACCGCCGCAGTGAACGACGACGTGGGCGCAGGCCGGCAACAGTGGGAGGGTGGCCGTCGATGCCCGCCCCTACCGCCTCCCGACCCACCGTTGCAGTCGTGCTGGCCGGCGGCACCGGCTCACGCATCGGCCTCACCATTCCCAAGCAGCTGCTGAAGGTCGCCGGCAAGACCGTGCTCGAGCACACGGTGGCACTGTTCGACCAGGCTGTGGGTATCGACGAGGTGTTCGTGCTGATGACGCCGGACTTCGTCGCCGATGCCCAGGCGATCATGGATCGCGCCGGTTTCACCCGCGTTCGCCCGGTGGTTGCCGGTGGAGCCACCCGCAGCCACACCACCAGAATCGCGCTGGAGCTGCTTGGTAAAGCGGACCGAAACGTCTTGTTCCACGACGCGGTGCGCCCGCTGCTCGAGGAGCACACCATCGCCGCGTGCATCGACGCGCTGGCCGACTACGAGGCCGTCGACGTCGCCATCGCTTCCTCGGACACCGTCGTCGTCACCGATGGCACCTGCATCACCGAGATTCCGTCCCGCGCGCTGCTGCGCCGCGGGCAGACGCCGCAGGGCTTCCGGGTGTCGGTGATCCGCCGCGCCTACGATCTGGCCGCGCGGGATCCTGACTTCGCCGCAACCGACGACTGCGGCGTCGTGCTGCGCTACCTGCCCCAGGTGCCGATCTTCGTCGTCGACGGCTCGGAACAGAACCTGAAGATCACCCACCCCATCGACGTCTTCATCGCCGACAAGCTCTTCCAGCTGGGTTCGCACCGTGCGCCGCCATCGCAGGACCCTGCTGACTACGCGCGCGAACTTGCCGGCAAAAGTGCCGTCGTGCTGGGTGGGAGCTACGGCATCGGCGCCGATATCGCGGCCCTGCTCCAAAGCTTCGGCGTGAGCGTGTCTGCATACAGCCGCTCGCTCAACGACGTCCACGTCGAACGGTCCGCCGACATCACCCGCGCCTTGGCCGACGCACACGGCAAGGCTGGTCGGATCGACTACGTCATACTCACCGCCGGCGTGCTGCACCGCGGTCCGCTGGCCGAGAGCGACCCCGCTACCGTCGCCCACGCCATCGAGGTGAATTATCTGGCACCGGTCGACGTCGCCCGCCAGTCGTTCGCCTATCTGCGCGAGACGAGGGGACAGCTGCTGCTGTTCACCTCCAGCTCCTACACCCGCGGCCGGCAGGACTACAGCATCTACTCCTCGACCAAGGCTGCCGTAGTCAATCTGACCCAGGCGCTAGCCGAGGAATGGGCGCCCGCCGATGTCCGAGTCAACTGCGTGAACCCTGAGCGCACGTCGACGCCGATGCGTACTGCTGCGTTCGGGCGCGAACCGACCGGGTCGCTGCTGTCCTCGCAGGCCGTCGCACTGACGTCGGTGGACGTCCTGCTGTCGAATCTGTCCGGGCAGGTGGTCGATGTACGCCGCGTCGAACCCGGCGCCACGGGCCGCTCCCGAACCGCCGGCGACGCCGAGATGATCGCGGTCGCGCTTGCCGAGGCGCAAGCCCAGTCCGAGGCCGAACTGCTGGCTGCGCCGCGGCCGGGAGCACCCGGCACCTTGGCCTGAGGGTGCCGGCGCAGCTCGTCAGTGGGCGAGTCGAGGCTTGCCGCCGCTGACAGAGCCGAGCTCACCGGTGCAGCGCGTCGCGAGCGGCAGCGACGAACGCCTGCGCCGCCGCCGGACCGTCCAGACCGCCCAGGTAATACTCCCGCGTCCTGTGCCGCCCGGGCCGCATTGGATCCGGTCCCACCATGTCGTCCAATACCGTGGCCAGATTTACCAGGCCTGGTTCGAGCAGGTACGCGCCGTTGGCCACCGGGAACCGGTCGAGGAAGTCCTGCGTCGAGTCCGCGCCCAGGACGTTGACCGCCATCGGCTTGTCCGCGCCCAGGAAGTCCACCAGAATGCTGGACATATCCGCGATCAGGACATCACAGCTGTTGGCACTGTCGATGAACGGTTCACCGTCGACAGACGCACCGAACCGGTGGGCCCGGCCTGACCGGGCGGCGTCGGCACGCAGCAGCTCGTCGATGGAGCCCGCGATTGCCCGCTCAGCAGGAACGCGGCGACTGATCGGGTGCGGTCGGAAAACCACGTTGACGTCGTGCGCCAGCAGCGCCTGCACCAACGCCAGACCGTCGGGGAGTGAGGAGTTGGTGCCCGCCGCGTTGTGCCCGGACCACGTCGGTGCGTACAACACCGAAGGTCGAGCCGGCATCGGGCTGGCAGCGCGACGTAGGGCATCGAGCTGCGGGCGCCCGATCACCACGAACGCGTCACGACGGATGTGCACGCCATTGCGGTGGTAACGGTCGACAGCTGCCTGTCCGGCGACGAACACCCGGTCATAGATCGCGTGCAGCGGATGCGGCGACAGCGCCTTGTCGGAGTCGCCGTGACCTAGGTAGACGTGGCACATGTGGCGGTAGGCGACGGCGTGGCCGTTGTTCGCCGCCGAACTGGGATAGAACGCCGCGCGCACCGAGTCCACCATGACGTCGTCGAGATCACGCAATGACACCCGGCACACGATCGGCGCGCCGGTCAGCGAAGTAACCGCGTCCAGCGCGCCCTGGGCGCGAACGACCACGAGATAGCGCACGCCCAGCCGCTCGAGGTAGGGCAGCCACATGGCCAGCTGGTACGCCCCGCCGTCGTCGCGACCGGTGTAGAGCAGGAACTCGGGCGCATACGCCTCCACCGCCTGCCTGAGCCGCCGGTGTCGAGGGGTTCGGTCGCGCCACATCGTACTACCGATCGCGCCGGTCCCTGCTGCAAGAATTACCGCGACCGCGAGTAACACGAGCCATGCGGCGGCGGGCGAATGAAGCAGACCCAGGACGCCTGCAGCAACGAGGAGAGCGAAGCTCGACCATCCGAACAGCGGCACCGGCGCCGCCACGCGTGGCAGCCGATAACCGGGCAGGGCGTGCACCGCCCGCGTGCCCACAAGCGCACGCAGCAGCAGCGGCTCGAGCAACACGCTGATCAGCAGCACCGCAGTGACGGCCCAGACGACGCCTCGATGGGCGGGCGCGTGCCTGACCGCACCGACCGCTGCGGCACTGAACAGCAGCGCCCGGGCGGCGACCTCGCGTCCATAACCGCCGCCTTCGGCGAGCCGCGAGCCGGCAACGCGCAATCCGACGATCGATGCGGCAACCACCCACGCGACGACCGCTGCCCAGCCGGGCCCGGCCGCAGCCAGCGCCAATCCCAGCGCGGCGAGAAATGCTGCAAATGGCACGAGGACAAGCACTGCGTCGCCGCGGCGCAGCAGGTGGCGCATCGACGCAATCACGGCGTACGGGTAGGTGAGTCGACGTCCGGGGAGGCGGCCAACACCCCATGAAGTTCGGTGATCAGCACGTCGACTGGCCTCAGGGCAGCACGGACACGGCCTTGCGGGCGGCCGTACGCAGGACGCCACGCACCTGCTGAGCACGCTTGGGCGGAAGTTCGACGAGCACGCGATCGGCAGCAGTGCCGAGCTTGCGTAGAACCTTGCGTCGCTGCGTGACGGTGTGAACCGGATCGGGCGTCATCGACGCCGGCATGGTGCCGGTAAGCAAGGCCACCGGTTTGTTGACAGCGACTATCACTCGCGCGTCGACCGGTTCGTACTTCGCACCCGCACGAGGGCTGAGCCACAGCTGCCACACCCCCGTGCGCAGTTTCGCCGGCGGGAATGCCGCCTCGATATGCACGCCCAGACTGTTGGCCCCGACGATCGCCGGCGCCGTCTTGGTCGCCTTCTCGTGGCGGATCTGCACGCGGGCCCCGGCGGCGTTGGCCGCGTCGAGATCAGACACCTGCATATCGAGCCGCAGACCGCCGTCGACGTAATGGGCGTAGCTGTAAGCCCAGCTGGTAGTGACTGGCTTTGCCATGGTCAGACCTTCTATCGGTCGGCAGGGATGAAGCAGGGTGCAAGAGTGCGTCGCTGCCGAGCCAAGCGCCGCTCTGGAGGGCCGAGGCGGCGGGCGCGGACTGAGACGCGGGGTGTCAGCGCGGGGTATGGGCCCAGGTTTGACCGGCCAGCAACGACCGGTACTCAGCGGCGTCTGTACGCCGGTGGCGGTTGCGCAGGTGCACCCAGTCAGCCCAGATCGGGCTGGCTGCGATGACGTCCGGGTCGACGGCGCGGGTCCGGCCCAGTACCTCTGCCGGCACATCCTGTGGGTCTGGCGACACCATCTCGCCTACCAGTCGGTCGTAGTGCTCGAGCAGCACCGTCGAGGTCGGGTCGGGCAGCAGCACCATGCCCACGCCGCTGCCGACCGTGTTGACCTCGAGTGTGATGAGGTCTGGACGCAGCTCGCGCAGCGCGGTCAGCACCTTGTAGACGTCACCGGTCCACGGGCCGGTGTGTCGTAAGCGCGCCGCTTCGTCGATGTTGCGCGAGAGCATGTCGTCCAGGATGATCACCGAGCCCGGCTTACAGAACCGCTCCACGTTCATGAAGTCACGCAGGGTGAAATCGGACAGGTGCATACCGTCGATGAACGCAAGGTCGAGTACTGGCATCGGCAGGTGCGCCAATGGATCTCGGCGAGCGAAGAACTCGTCGCTCGTGGACCGGGCCAGGTGGATGTTCGTGCGTATCTCGCTCGTCACCTTGAATGCCGGATCGACACCGACCGTGGGCACCCGCGACAAGGTCAGGCTGCGCCCGTCATTGACGCCGATCTCGAGGTACGTGCGCGGACGAACGAGCTCGTGCAACGCCGCGAGGAACTGATGACGGTTCTTGGACAATGCGCGCTCCCACGGACTACGGCTTCGGAATGGTCACAGGCTACTGGAGCTCGTCTGCGGGTTCGCACCGCCACGGCGAAGCTCGTGGCGCCGGTGCGGACCTCGCGACGGGCACAGTTGGTGGCGGTTCAGTCGTGAAAGAGCTCCCGGTTGGGAACGTCCGCGCCACTCCGACTTCGGTCGGCATCGGCGGTGGAGACATCGCCGTCGACGTGGTCCACGAGCGTGGGATCCGGGTCCGGTGCTGTTGCCGCGGCTGACGCCGGCACCTCGATCGGGCCGATGGATCGGCGCACGTTGGCACGCGGGTCGTCGACGTTCTCGGGGAAGTGGCAGGCAACCCGATGCGTTGCCCTGGAGGCATCGACGGCGTGATTGTCCAGCGCGGCCAGCGGCGGCTCCGCCGATTTGCAGATCTCCTGAGCCTTCCAACACCGGGTGTGGAAGCGGCAGCCCGGCGGCGGGTTGAGCGGGCTGGGCGGGTCGCCCTGGAGCCGGATTCGTTCCTGGCGCGTCTCGCGATCAGGATTGGGCACCGGGACAGCCGACAGCAGCGCGACGGTGTAGGGATGCATCGGACGCTCGTACAGGCTGGTGCGATCGGCGATCTCCACCAGCTTGCCCAGATACATCACGGCCACGGTGTCAGACATATGCCGGACCACCGACAGGTCGTGGGCGATGACGATGTAGGTGAGGTCGAATTCGTTCTGTAGATCCTCGAGCAGGTTGACGACCTGCGCCTGAATCGACACGTCCAGCGCGGACACCGGCTCGTCGGCAACGATCAGTTTGGGCCGCAGCGCCAGCGCCCGCGCGATGCCGATGCGCTGACGCTGCCCGCCGGAGAACTCGTGCGGATACCGGTTGTAGTGCTCGGGGTTCAGGCCCACCAGCGCCAGCAGGTCTTGCACCGCACGCTTCGTGCCGTGCTCGGTCTTGATGTTCTGGAGGCGGAAGGGCGTGCCGACGATGGTGCCCACGGTGTGACGAGGGTTCAACGAAGAGAACGGATCCTGAAAGATGATCTGCATGTCGCGGCGTAGCGGGCGCATCTGGCCGGTCGACAGGTGGGTGATGTCGCGGCCGTCGAAGTCAATGCGCCCGCCCGTGGGCTCGATCAGTCGGGTGAGCATCCGCCCGGTCGTGGTCTTGCCGCAGCCGGACTCGCCGACGATGGCGAAGGTCTCCCCGCGCTTGACCTGGAAGTCGATGCCGTCAACGGCGCGCACCGCGCCGACCTTGCGCTGCAGAAGACCTCGGCGCACCGGGAAGTGTTGCTCCAGTCCGCTGACCTGCAACAGCGCCTCGCCATGCTCAGCCTTGACGCCGCTTCCACCCTTCCTCAAGCTGGTCGCCCCGCCGTGGTCACTCGAGCTACCGATCGCACTCGCAGAGCCTCCAATCGCTCCGCTCCGCGCTCCTTCGTCGCTGCGATGCTCACTCATAGCTTGGCCTTGATGTCGGTCTCCCAGATTCGTTCCCGTTCAGCTTCCAGAAGGTGGCAGGCGATCTTGTGGCCGGCACCGATGTCGTGCAGTTCTGGGCGCTTGGTCTCGCTGAGCCCTCCGTTGAGTTCGTCGTAAGCGCAGCGGGGATGAAAAGCGCAGCCGCTGGGCACGTTGATCAGACTCGGCGGCGAACCGGGTATCGGCTGCAGCCGGTCGGTGCGGTCTCGGTCCAGGCGCGGCATCGATGCCAGCAGACCCCAGGTGTAGGGGTGCTGGGCGTGGGTGAAGATCTCGGTCGCGCTGGCGTATTCCACCGCGCGTCCGGCGTACATCACCAGGATGTCGTCGGCCAGTTCGGCGACTACCCCGAGGTCGTGGGTGATGATGATGACCGCGGAGTTGAACTCCTGCTGCAGATCGCGGATCAGGTCCAGGATCTGGGCTTGCACCGTCACGTCCAGCGCCGTCGTCGGCTCGTCGGCAATCAACAGCTCCGGATCGCAGGACAGCGCCATCGCAATCATCGCGCGCTGGCGCATTCCGCCGGAGAACTGGTGCGGGTAGTCGTCTACCCGCGACTTGGCCTGCGGAATGCCGACCTTGGCAAGCATGTCGATCGCGTGGTCGCGGGCGGCCTTCTTGCTGACCTTGTTGTGCACCTGGTAGGCCTCGATGATCTGGTGGCCCACCGTGTAGAAGGGGTGCATTGCCGAGAGTGGGTCTTGGAAGATCATCGCCATGTTCTTGCCGCGGAGCTGACGGATGCGACGAGGGCCGGCCGAGATCAGCTCCTCGCCCGCCAGCCGGATCTCACCGGTGATTTCGGCGGCCCGCCGATCGTGCAGGCCCATGATCGACATGCTGGTGACGCTCTTGCCCGACCCTGATTCGCCGACGATGCCCAACGTCTTGCCCCGCTCGACGGCGAAGGACAACCCGTCTACGGATTTGACGACGCCGTCCTCGGTCTTGAAGTGCACGCGCAGGTCGCGCACGTCGAGCACCGGCCCGGTGGACGACGGATCGTTGCCGGTGGCCAGCGGCACGACGCCGGCGTTCGGAGTCAGGGCCGTGGCGCCCGCGCCGGCGGAAGGCCGGCTCATCGCACTCGCACCCGGGGGTCTACGACGGCATACAACAGATCCACCACCAGATTCGCTATGACGATGAAGAACGCGCCGGTGAGCGTCACGCCCAGTACCTTGGGCAGGTCGTTGGACTTGATTGCTTCGATCGCGTACTGCCCGATGCCGGGCAAGGAGAATGTGCTCTCGGTGAGGACGGCGCCGCCGAGCAGTAGCCCGAGGTCCAGGCCGAAGATGGTGAGGATGGGCGTCAGTGCCGCGCGCAGGCCGTGCTTGACGACGACGTCGCTTTCGCTGAGCCCTTTGGCCCGCGCGGTGCGCACATAATCCTCGTTCATGGTGTCGAGCATGCCGGCGCGGGTGAGCCGCGCGTAGCCCGCCGCGTAGAGGAACGCCAGCGTGATCCACGGCAGGATCAGCGCCTCGACGAAGCCCCAGGGCGTGTGGGCGTCGAAGGGATTCGTGCCACCGGGTTTCGTCCAGTGCAGGGTGTAACTGAACACCGACAGCGACAGCAGGCCGGTGAAGAAGATGGGCAGCGAGACGCCGGCCAGCGCCACGCCCATTGCGGTGCGGTCGAAAATACTGCCCCGCTTGAGCGCCGACAGCACACCGGCGGCCACACCACCGACGAGCCATAGGACGGCCGCACCCAGAGCCAGCGCCAAGGTCACCGGGATCCGGTTCTCCAAGTCGGGCAGCACCGGCTGCTGGGTGATGAACGAATAACCCAGGCACGGCGCGGGGCAGTGGTCGGTACCCGCGCCGGTGCTGTAGTTCGCGCCGACGACGATGGACTTGATGAAGTGCCAGTACTGAATCCAGATCGGGTCGGTGAACCCGAGCTTCTTGGCCAGCTGGTGGATCTGCGCGGCATCAGCGCTCTTGCCCGCGTACCGCGAGGCCAGGTCGTCGGCCGAGGCACCACTTATTCGCGGCAGCAGGAAGAAGATGCCGAACGTCACCGCAGAGATGACGACGAGCAGCATGAGGGCGCCGATCAGGCGCCGGACGATGTATGCAAACACGCGTACGGCCGGACCTCACCGGGGTTCAGCGGCTGCTGAACCCCGGTGCGGCGAGATGGCCTTCACCCACTTCCGCTCAGGTAAGGCTTTCGATCCAGGCGAGTCGAACCAGGCGAGTCGAACCAGGCGAGTCGAACACGGTGCCAGTGACGTAGTGCCCTACTTGCGGTTGGTACCGATCGCTGCGTAGTCGTACATGCCGAAGGCGTTGCTGACGAAAAGGTTCGTCAGATTCTTCGGCCGGTACAGGAAGCTCGACCCCCAGACGTAGGGCAAGACGTAGCCGGTACCCATGACCGCCTTGTCGATCTGTCCCCACAGCGCCTCGCGAGCGGGCTTGTCCACGGTGTTGATCGCCTTGTCCAGCATGGCGTCCACGGCCGGGTCCTTGACCGTCAGGTTGGTGTTACCACCGGCGGCGCGGATGACGCGGCTGTCCACGATCTGGGCCAGGAAGCCGTAGCCGTCGGGCCAGTCAGCAGCCCACCCCGACGTCATGATGCCCAGGCCGTTGGCCTTGGCGTAGGCGGGCTTGCCGGCGTAGAGCTTGTAGTAGTCGCCCTGCGGGAAGCCCTTGAGGGACAGCTTGATGCCGACCTTATCCAGCGCCGCCTGCATTGCCTCGGCCACCAACTTCTCCTTGGGCCGGTCGCTGCGATAAGACATCGTGGTCGAGAAACCGGAGGGTTTGCCGCACTTGGTCAGCTCGGCCTTGGCCGAGGCGACGTCACCGTTGGGCATGCTCTCGGCGTTGTAGAGGTCGTTCTTGGCGTAGCCCGGGATCAGCGGCGGCAGCAGACTGCTGGCGAGCGTGCCACCGGTCTTACCGCCGTATGCCCGCAGCAGCGCCGACTTATCGGCGGCGAAGATGACGGCCTTGCGGCAGTCGATATTGTTCAACGGGGCGACGTCGCCGTTGATGCCGGCGTACCAGGTGCGCGGGCTGGGCGCGAGATCACTGTTGGCGCCCAGGGACGGGTTACCGGCGATCTTGGCTTGCGCCGCAGACTGCACGCCCGTCCCAGCGATGTCGACATCCAGGTCGCCCGACATCAGCCGGTTGTCGATGTCGTCGGCGTTGACATTCGTCTGCACGTCGATTTCGTCGACCAGCGGCTTCCTACCGGTAGCGGGATCAGTGGCGGGGTCATAGTTCGGATTGCGCACCATCGTAAAGCCCTTGCCCAGGGTGTTGGACTTGAACATGTACGGACCCGAGGACACCACGTGCTGCTTGTACTTGCTGCCGGTGTCCTTTTTCTGCGGCACCGGGATGGTGCTGGGCAACTGGGCGAAGTAGTCGAAGCCGGCGAACGCCTTCTTCAGATGAAAGATGATCGTGCTGTCGTTGGGCGTCTCGATCGCCTTGAGGCCCAGCTTGTTGGGGTCTTTGTCCTTGTAGGGCGAGGTGTAGCCCTTGAGGTCGAGGTAGTCGTTGAAGTAGGTGGGCCCGTTCGGGAAGGTGGTCTTGTCCAGGCTGCGCTCGACGGCGTACTTGACGTCCTTGGACGTGACGACGGTGCCGTCCTCATACTTGACACCCTTGCGCAAGGTGTAGGTCCAGGTCTTGTTGCCGTTGCTGGGCTTACCCAGCGACGTGGCGAGGTCGGGAACGACGACCGGTGTACCCGGTCCGGACTTGAATACCGTGAGTGAACGCCCATAGTTGCGGATGAAGTTCCAGGAATAGGCGTAGTAGGTGTCTGCTGGGTCCAGCGAATCCCAGTCGCCGGTGTTGGCCATCCGCAGCGTGCCACCCTTGGTATCGGAGGCCTGGAACACCTTGCCCAAGGCGTCGTTCTGGCCCTTGATGCTCGACGTATTCGACGACGGGGTCGACGTTGAGCTTGACCCCCCGCCGCTGGTGCTCGTGCCGCTGGTAGCACCGGCGGTGGCGCTGCTGCCCCCGCTGGTGCTCGGCCCCGTCGTCTTGCCGCCGCTACTGCCGCATGCTGACAGCGCGGTAGCCACAGCCGCTGTCGCGGCCACCCCTACCAGTAATCGTGTGTTCTTCATTGTGTTGCTACCCCTATCTGTTTGATTGGGCTCGTATTCCCGGTCGGCTTGTTGCCGTTTACTCGTTTGATGACTCATAGCAGTTACTGATTACCGGCTTGCCGTTGCCGGCTTACCGGGCGCGCGGGTCCAAGGCGTCTCGCAGCCCGTCGCCGAAGAGGTTAAACGCCAGGACGGTGACAAAGATCGCCACGCCTGGCGGGAATAGGAACTCCGGGTCCACCTGGTAGAAATTCGTGGCGTCGGACAGCATGCCGCCCCAGCTGGCCCGCGGCGGAATGACGCCGACGCCCAGGTACGACAGACCGGCTTCGAAGAGGATGTTGGTAGGGATGAGCAGCGTCGAGTAGATCAGGATGGGCGCGACGATGTTGGGCAGGAGCTCTCGGAAGATGATGTAGGGGCTGCGGGCGCCCAGGCTGCGGGCGGCGTCGACGAACTCGCGCTCGCGCAAGGACAGCGTCTGTCCGCGAATGATGCGTCCGATGTAGGGCCAGCTGAAGAAGCCGATGATGAAAACCATCACCGCGATACGCAGCGGATTGCCGGTGAGCCCGAAGGCCTTGGTGGGTAGTACGCCGACCAGAGCGATGGCGAACAACAGCAACGGAAAGGCCAGGAAGATGTCCATGATCCGGCCGATCAGCGTATCCACCCAGCCGCCGAAATAGCCGGCAACGATGCCCAGCACCGTGCCGATGACGACCGCCAGCAGCGTCGACAGAAATGCGATCAGCAGTGAGATCTGCGCACCGTAGAGGGTGCGGCTGAACAGGTCCCGGCCGTTCTGCGGCTCGACGCCGAACAGATAGCGACCGTTTATGCCGCCATGCTTGTTCAACGGCATCTGGACGTCGTTGAGTTGCTCGTAGTGGGGCTCGTTGGGCGGATGAGCCAGCAACTTGACAATCAGCGGCGCGAAGATGGCGATCACGATCAGCAGCAGCACGACGATGCCGCCGCCCAGCGCGACCTTGTCCCGCTTGAGCCGGGTCCACGCGATCTGGCCGAGCGACCGGCCCTCGATCACCTTGCCGAGGTCTTGCACCTCGGCGTCCGACGGCGCTTCGACGTCCTCGCGCGACACTTCCAGCGGAGCAGTCACCAGCACGTCCAGAGTGCTGGTCGCACGCTCGGCCCGGTAGCGACCGGTCGATCACCACGCTGCATGAATCGTCGATCCTCCTTCGCGCCGGGACGAACGCCGGGTCCGGCGTCAGCGACTGCGACCCGCTCCGCAGGTTGACTGGCACCTTAGTCAGCACAACAAGCTCCACGGAACGATCTGAGCGGACCTCATCCTGATCGTGACCAAGTTTCTATCGCATTTCTCATTGCCCAGCTACGGTGGCGCCACCTCAGTGCGTCAGCGGGCCAACTCGTTGACGGCGCGACTGAAGATCATCGGCAATCGCGCTGCGGCAGGGACCATTGCGGTGCGCGCTACCTGATGCCCGCTCGCCCACAGCGTGGCCTCGGTGAGCAGACGCGGGCGGCGCGACACCCGTCGCCAGTCGCGGGCGTAGCGGGAGGGGTCGTCGGCGACGACGGCATCCACGGCGACGCGGGCGCCGGCAAACGCGATCGCCAGCCCCTCGCCGGTCAGAGCGTCGACGTAACCCGCGGCGTCGCCGACCAGGAGAACGCGACCGGCAACCGGTGTGGCGGCGCGCTGGCGCAGCGGTCCCGCACCGCGCACGCCGGCCGGGTGGAAGCCGGCCAGCCGGGCGTGCAGGTCGGGAAAGGCACGCAGCGCGGTGGCGAAGTCGTTCTGCCGACTGCTGAGCACCGCCACCCCTACCTGCTCGGTACCCACCGGAGTCACGTAGGCCTCGCTATTGCCGCCCCAGTGCACCTCGACGAAGCTCGTCCACGGGGGGCACGCGAAATGCGCTCGCAGCCCCCAGCGGCGTGCGCCCCCTGCAGGTCGGCGCAGGCCCAGCTGAGCGCGGATCGGAGAGTGCAGGCCGTCGGCGGCAATGAGGTATCCGGCGTTCAGACTTCCGTTGCCGAGGCCGATGACCACGCCGGTGGCGCTTTGCCGCACATCGCGCACCTTGTCGCTGCGCACCTCCACGCCCGCTGTCCGCACCGCCGCAGTGAGCGCCGCGTGCAGGACGGTGCGCCGCACTCCCCTGCCGGCACCCGCCCGGAACGTCGCGTCAGCTCGGTTTCCGCGAGCGTCGAGATAGCGGATGCCCGAAATCGAGGCTCCGGCCGGATCCACACCTAGCTCGGCCAACGCCCTGACCGCTCCGGGCATCAGACCCTCGCCGCAGGCCTTGTCGATCGGGCCGGTGCGCGGATCGACAACGACGGCGCGCAGCCCGGCTCGAGCGGCGTAGAGAGCAGCCACCAGGCCGGCCGGTCCGCCGCCGGCGATCACCACGTCCACCGGGTCAGCGTGACTCACGCCGGTTGGATGTCGTGCAGAGCGCGGTCCTCGGTTCGGATGCGCACGCGGAGCAGCACCGCGTTGAGAACGGTGAAGACCACCGCCGTCGTCCACCCGGTGTGCACCAGCGGCAACGCGAAGCCCTCGACGACGACGGCGATGTAGTTCGGATGGGGGAACCAGCGGTAGGGACCGCCGTGCACCAGCGGCAGATCGGACACCACGATGATCTTGGTGTTCCAGCGTGGGCCGAGCGTAGTGATACACCACCAGCGCAGCGCCTGCGCAAGCACGACCAGCGCCAGCATCGGCCAGGCCAGCGCCGGCACGAACGGGCGGTAGAAGGCCTCGACGAGCGCTCCGGCCAGCAGGGCGGTGTGCAGGACGACCATCGCCGGATAGTGCGAGGCGCCGTACTCCCGACCGCCTCGTTCGGCGCTCCACCGGGCGTTGCGCTTGGCCACGACGAGCTCGGCAAGCCGCTCCAGTCCGACCGCGCCGATCAGCGCGACGTACCAGATCACGGCAGCCGCAGCAGAACGAGTTCGGAGCAGAACCCTGGCCCCATCGCCATCATCAGCGCAGGGCCGGCCGCCGGTTCCAGTGCAAGCGTGTCCTGCAGGACGTGCAGCACCGAGGATGACGAGAGGTTGCCGATGGCGGTCAGCGAACGGCGGGTGACGTCGAGGGCATCGGGCTTGAGTTCCAGGCTCGTCTGGATGGCGTCGATGACCTTCGGCCCGCCGGGGTGGCAGATCCACGTACCGATGTCCTCGATGCGCAGGCCGTGCCGGGCCAGAAAGCCGGTGACGTCGTCGGGTAGGTAGGTTTCCACGACCGCTGGAACTTCGGCGCCCAGAACGATCTGGAAGCCGGTGTGCGCGATGTCCCAGCCCATAGTTCGCTCGCTGTCGGGATAGAGGTGGCTGATCGAGTCGATCGCCGTCGGGCCCGGAGCGGCTCGGTTGGCGCCGACGCCGACCACGGCGGCGGCACCGTCGCCGAACAAGCCGCTGGCCACGAAGTTGGCCACCGACGCGTCGCCGCGCTGGATGGTGAGCGAGCAGAGCTCCACCGACAGCAGCACTGCCACCTCGTCGGGATGGCCGAGCAGGTAGTCGTGCAGGCGCGCTACTCCGGCTGCGCCCGCGACGCAGCCCAAGCCGAACAGCGGCACCCGCTTGACGTCGGGCCGCAGGCCGATTATGCCCGCGATGCGGGCTTCCAGCGAGGGCACGGCGATGCCGGTGACCGTGGTGGAGATAACAAGGTCGACGTCGGCAGGGACCAGACCGGCCTGCTCCAGCGCACCGGAGATCGCCTGCGCTCCAAGTTCGACAGCGACCGAGATGAACGCGTCGTTGGATTCGCCGAAGTCTTTCAGCTGGGCGTAGCGCTCGAGGGGAAGGGCGAGGTGGCGGTACTCGACCTGGGCATTGGAATGCAGCCGCTGCAGCACCGCTCTGCGTTCGGTGGCACCCACCACGTCGGCGAAGGCTGCCGTGATCTCGGCCTGCGGATAACGGTGCGGCGGCAGAACACCGTGGACGCCGGCGAGAACAGTCACCTTCTCGACCTTACGAGATCGGCGTACGGCGCGTCGTCCCCCAGCTGCGTTGCCGGGGTGATTGCCGGCACCGACGTAGACGGTCCTGCACGCTGGCTACGCTTCTGCGCAGCCGTAGCCGGCGGCCCACTCCTATTCGTCGGCCAGCACACCGCAAGGAGATCCATGCCGATGGGAGCGCAGTCCCCGGTCCTCAAGCCCGCCGATCGGGTCGGCGCTGCGGCAGCGCTGGTCCGGGCCTGCCATCCCGAGCCGACGGCCGCGGTCACCGCATTCGGCATCATGCTGGCGGCGCTGGCGCGCAATTCCGGGTGGACATGTGCCGTCGTCGGTCTGGCGGTGTTGTGCGGGCAGCTTGTCATCGGCTGGTCGAACGACCGTATCGACGTCGACCGCGACGCCGCGGCAGGGCGGCTGGACAAACCCTTCGCCACCGGCGCGCTGAGTTCCCGGTTGCTCGACGGGGCGCTGGCGGTGGCCCTGGCGGGTGTGGCGCTCTGCTGGGTTCTGCTCGGATGGCGCGCCGGGTTGGCCAACGTCTGGGTGGTCGGCTGCGGGGTCGCATACAACGTGGGGCTCAAGGCGACGTTGGCGTCCTGGGTGCCGTATGCGCTGGCGTTCGGCGCGCTGCCGGTTCTGGCGACGCTGGCGTCCGAGCGCCCGCGCTGGGCGCCCGGATGGCTAGTAGCCGCCGGCGCGCTGTTGGGGGTCGCTGCAAACCTGACGAATGCGCTGCCCGATCTTGCCTCGGATGCCGACGCCGGGGTGCAGGGCCTGCCGCACCGCCTGGGCGCCGTCCGGTCGCTGCTCGTGGCCGCGGCGTTGCTCTGCGCGGTGACATTGCTGGTGGTGTTCGGACCGCCGGGAGTCCCTCAGCCGCTGAGTTGGGCAGCGCTGGTAGTGGTGCCGGTACTGGTGCTGCTCGGGCTGCGCTCCGCGCTGCACGCGCCCGCGAGCCGGGTTTCGTTCTTCGGCATCCTGGTTCTCACTGCTATCAATCTGGCGCTGCTGATCGCCACCGCCCGAGGGCTGCGCTGATGTCTGGGACGTCTCCATGGGCTCCGCGCGCTCAGAAATCGGCTCCTACGTCGCTCGATCCTCACCCACTGCATCGTCTATGGGCTCCGCGCCTCGCTCCTTCGTCGCTCGATGCTCACCCACTGCATCGTCTATGGGCTCCGCGCCTCGCTCCTTCGTCGCTCGATGC
>CAXSBR010000008.1:14038-32922 GCA_964236495.1 uncultured Jatrophihabitantaceae bacterium | reverse complement strand
TCACCCACTGTTGCTGCTGGCCGCGCACGGCACAAAATCGGCGGCTGGACTGGCCGTGACGTACGGGCTCGCTGAGGTGGTGCGTGGCCTGCGACCCGACATCGACGTTCGGGTCTCGTTCGTCGACGTTGCCCAGCCGACGTTCGCCGATGCGGTGGCGGGCGTGGCTGGACCGGTGGTGGTGGTACCGGCGCTGCTGTCGGCCGGCTACCACGTGCACGTCGACATTCCGCGGGTGCTCTGCGGCAGGTCCGAGGTGGTGGTGACGCCGGCACTCGGTCCGGACCGGATGCTGTCCGAGCTGCTGGTGCTGCGCCTGGCCGAAGCGCGAACCGGTCCCCCGGCGGCATCGGTGGTGCTGGTGGCGACCGGTTCCTCCGATGCCGCCGCCCGCGCTGACGTCGACGCCGCGGCCGCCGATCTGGAGACGCAGCTGCAGCGGGCGGTCCGGGCGTGCTTCATGTCCGGGCCGTCAGCGGATCTGGATGCCGCGTTGAGCCCTGACGTCGAGGTCGCCACCTACCTGCTTGCCGAAGGCGCGTTCTACGACCGGTTGCGGGCGGCGGCTGCCGCAGCTGGTGTTCGAACGATCTCTGCGCCGCTGGCGATACACCCTCGGCTGGCGGAGCTGGTGTTGCGCCGCTACGACGATGCGCTGCCGGAATTGACGCGCGCCGGCGCGCAAGGCGTCCGATAGACTCTGCCGCGTTGCCGGCCCTGCCCGGCAACGATCTGCCGGCGTTCGTGTCGGGCAGGGCCAGGTAGCTCAGCTGGTACGAGCATCCGCCTGAAAAGCGGAGGGTCGGCGGTTCGATCCCGCCCCTGGCCACCTCTACGGACTGTCGCGGTGAGTTCCCTGACACGATCATGGTGATGCTAGTTGCAGGATGCACTGTCCTTGGTGAGTTGGCGACGCGACGTCGCTCAGATGTATGCCTACGTACGTGCGGCCGGCGAACCTGAGCGGGCACACGCACTGTGGCGCGAGCGGCGCGACGAGCTGTTCCGCCGGCATCGCCAGAGTCCACTGGCACCTGACGACCCGCTGCGCGACACCGGTCTGCCGTACTGGCCGTACGACCCGGCGCTACGGCTGACTGCGCCACTGGAACCGAACACCCGGGACGAGACCCGCACCGTCGACACCGTCGGCGACGGACCGATCAAGATGCGCCTCACCGGACACGTCACAATGCCCCGACTGGGCGTCGGCCTGGAGGTGTGGTGGTTCGACCAGTACGCCGGCGGATTGTTCGTGCCGGTGCGCGACGCGACCGCGGGTACCAGTAGCTATGGCGGGGGTCGGTACCTGCTCGATACCGCCAAAGGTGCCGACCTGGGCACCGCAGCCGACGGCCAACTGGTACTCGACTTCAACTTCTTGTATCACCCCTCCTGCCGCTACAGCGAGGCCTGGGAGTGCCCGCTGGCACCCGAAGGCAACACCATCGGGATCGGCATCGAAGCCGGGGAGAGGCTTCCCGCCATCAAACCGAGCGGGGCAGTGACGTGACCCTTGGGTCTGGGCGACGTCAGACGCAAGGGCTACCTCAGGTCGCGCTGGTGTCGTTGAGCCTCGGATCCAGATCGATGGCTTTGGCGCGCAGCTTGTCGGCTTGACTGCTGTGCAGGTCGGCCGCGCGCAGGCGATCTTCGGCCTCCCGCTTGGCCTGTGCCGCCCGTAGCTCGACGTCCGCGCGTTCGACCTCGGCCTGAGCCAGCTGCTCCTGAGCTAACGCGCGCTCCTGCTCGGCGCGGGCGCTGGTTTCCTGAGCGCGAATCAGGTTTTGCCGGGCCTCGTTCTGGTCACGCTCGGTCTGCAGCCGCTTCTTCTCCGCCGCCTTGGCGCGCACTCGGGGCAACACCAGCGCGGCGAGAAGAGCAAGCACGACGAGCACGACAACGATCACGATGATGAGCGTTTTCACGACTGCCTCTTTCGTCGCCGGATGACTGAGCTCAAGGTATGCGCCGTGTGCCCGTCGGTCTACGCCGCACGTGGCTGGTGTGTCAGCGTCAGTGCGGCGCAGGAGAGGCGTCGACGGCGGACTCGCCCGTGGGGTGTTTCGCTTCTACGGTGCCAGGCCCCTGGTCGTCGCCGCGATCGGCTTTCTTGGCGGCACTCTCGTCCTGAGCGGCCTGCTGTCCCGACACCGTACGCAGTGCGACTTGCTTGAGGAACAGCGCGACGATGAAGCCGAGCAGGAGTATTCCGGTCGCAAAGAGGAACACATTGTCCATGGCCCCGGAGAAACCGACTCGGAACGGATGCGCGATCGCGGAGTCGAGCTTGGCCAAGAATCGGGTGTCGTTCAAGTCGATCGAACTCTGGGTGGGGTTTCTCAAACCGTTGATGAACGAAGCGTTGGCCGGCTTGGCGAGTACAGCCGGGTTCTTGATCGCGGCCGCGAAGTTGGGGTCGGAACCGGCGAAAGCCGCCGTGTATGCCGACTTCACCTTGCCGCCGACGGAGGAGAACAGAATCGAGAGAAACACCGCGGTGCCGGCGGTGCCGCCAACCTGGCGGAAGAAAGTAGCCGAGGACGTCGCCACGCCGATGTCGGAGGCCGGCACGGCGTTCTGCATTGCCAGGACGACCGTCTGCATGCACATGCCCAGTCCGGCACCGAAGACGAACATGAACAAGTCGGTGACGACGAGCTGGGTGTCGGCGCCCACGGTGTGCAGGAGCAGCAGCCCCACCACCATCAATGCCGTTCCGATCACCGGAAGCCACCGGTACTGCCCGGTGCGGGAGGTGAACTGTCCCGAGGCAAGTGATGCACCCATCAACCCGGCGACCAGCGGCAGCATGAGCAGGCCCGACTGCGTCGGCGACGCGCCCTTCACCAGTTGCAAATAGAGCGGCAGCGTCAGAATGCCGCCGAACATGCCGATACCCAGAATGAAGGAAAGAATGCTTGCGACCCTGAAGTTCGACGCGGAGAACAGCCGGAACGGAATGAGCGCTGCCTTGCCCATCCTTTTTTCGGTCACGCAGAAAGCGGCAATACCTGCCGAGCCCACGACATAGCACGTCAACGCGCGACCCGAGGCCCAACCCCACTCACGACCCTGCTCGGCAACGATCAGCAGCGGCACCAGGGCAACAATCAGCGATATCGCGCCACCCCAGTCGATACGTTGCGGAATGTGGCGGGCCGGCAGATGCAGTACCCGTGATATGACGACCAGCGTGATAGCACCGAGGGGAACGTTGATCCAAAATATCCACCGCCAGCCGGCGAGGCCCAGTATGGACGACTGACCCGCGAGGAAGCCGCCGATCACGGGGCCCAGCACGCTCGACGTCGCAAAGACTGCCAGGAAGTAGCCCTGGTACTTGGCACGTTCCCGAGCCGGAATGATGTCGGCGACGATTGCCAGCGCCAGGGAAAACAAACCACCGGCACCCAAGCCCTGGAAAGCGCGGAACGCGGCCAGCATGTACATCGACTGGGCCGTGCCGCACAGCGCAGAACCGATCACGAACAGAGCGACGGCCAGGGAGAAGAATTGCTTGCGACCGTAAATATCGGACAACTTGCCGTAGAGCGGCGTCGCGATCGTCGAGGTGATGAGGAACGCAGTGGTGACCCACGCCTGAACCGACAGCCCGTGCAGATCGTCGCCGATCGTGCGGATGGCCGTGCTGACGACCGTCTGGTCCAGTGCTGCGAGGAACATGCCCATCAGCAGTGCCGACAGAATAGTCATGATCTGACGATGGGAATAGACCCCGCTTTGCGGTGGCACGGAAGTGGTTTCAGATGTACTCACTGCGGTCCTTTCACGAAAGCTGCACTGTGGTGGCTGCTCGATGCTCACTGGCCGTTATCTACGAGCTTCGCTCGATGCTCACTCGCTGGTTGTCTAACGAGCTCCGCTCCTCGCTTTGCTCGATGCTCACTCGCTGGTTGTCTAACGAGCTCCGCTCCTCGCTTCGCTCACTCGCTGGCCCACCTGCGCACGGTACTGCTGGGGGCCGAGGTCCGTCGCGTTCCGCCGTTGATGGCCGGTCGCTGCACCCGGGGTACCGGCCCACGGCCGATCAGTGGAACCGTCACCGCTGCTTGCCCACCCGATGCTCACGGCGCCAGCCATGACGCCCCGTTGCGCACGCGCAGGATTGAGCGCCCGGCGCGCACTAGTGTGTGGCCATCGACTGTGCGTGCCGGACTGCGTACCCATCGACTGTTCTCTGAGGCATCCGCTGCCTGACAGTCTGGGTGCTCGACAAATTGCGTGCCGTCGACTGAGCCCGTCGACGTCGCGGTGGGCGCGCCCGCAGCGAACAACGAGGAGCCGAGTGAGCAGGACGCAAGTCGTGATTCTGGCCGCGGGAATGGGAACCAGACTGGGCGGCACCGTTCCCAAACCGCTAACGGTGCTCGCCGAAGGTCGGACAATCTTGGCGCAGCAGGTGGACAACGTGCGCGCCGTCTTCGGCGACGACGCGGCGATCACCATCGTGGTCGGTTTCAAAAAAGAACTGATCATGGATGCCGAGCCTGATGCCGCGTTTGTCTTCAACGAGCGATACGCCGCTACGAACACCAATCGCAGTCTGCTGAAGGCCCTGCGCGCCTCTGCCGACGGCGGCGTCGTGTGGATGAATGGTGACGTGGTATTCGACCCTGCGCTCCTGGAGCGACTGCGCCCGGCCATCGAGTGCGACCAGTCGGTACTGGCCGTGAATACGGCCACCGTGGCGGATGAGGAAGTGAAGTACACCGTCGATGAGCGTGAACTCGTTCTTTCCCTGTCGAAGCAGGTGGTGGACGGTCTTGGCGAGGCGGTGGGTATCAACTTCGTCGCCGGATCCGACAAATGGATGCTCATCGAGCGACTCGCAGAATGTTCGGATCAAGATTACTTCGAACGCGGTATCGAATTGGCCATCGAAAAGGACGGTATGGCGGTGCGTCCGGTCGATATCTCCGACCTGTTCGCCGTAGAGGTCGATTTCGAAGATGACCTCGCGCGGGCCAATGCCGGGCGCGACTGACCCGACCACGCCGCCGCTACGTCGACCCGCCATCGACGAACGGCTCAACCAACTGCCTCTGACTACCCACCTGAGACGACTCTGCTGAAACGACCCTGCTGAAACGACTTCGCTCCCACGGCGTCGATCGGAGAGCGGTACTCAGACAATGAGGCGGCTCAGCCATCGGCCGAACCGCCTCAACAAGATTCCCGAATGCACCGCGACGTCTACGGCTGCCGGTTCTCCGGCTGGTGAGCTGAGACGCTTACGCGTCCAGAGTCTCGGATGTCTTACGCGTCCAGCGTCTCGGTGGTGTTGCCTTCGAGCAGCAGGCGAACCTCGGACTCGCGGTACCGGCGGTGTCCGCCCAAGGTGCGAATCGAAGCCAGCTTGCCTGCCTTGGCCCACCGAGTGACGGTCTTTGGATCGACCCGGAACAGGGTCGCCACCTCAGACGGCGTCAGGAGGTTTTCGGTGTCATTCTGTGTGCGCACGGTAGCCATCTTGGCGTTCTGCCTCTCTGTGCCTTGTACCGCTGTACCAAGCTCCCGGGGTGGTGAGCCAGGTTTGGGCAGATCGGGTGGACAACAAGCTGCCGGGGAAGTAGCTTGCTAGCGTCTCCCATAGCTGTCATTACAGATCATACGCGCGAGCTGGGCAGTTCAGGCAAGCAAATTCCCCAACGGGTGGACGTGTCGGTACCGGATGTAGGGAGCTGCGCCGTGCGTTCGGAACCACTGTGCATGTAGGCCCGTGCTGCATAGGTGCTGCAAGTGGGCGCGGTATTGTGGGCGGCACGACTAAACACCACTTCTGCCGTCGGCCTGTGCGGTCCCGGCCATCATCACGTGAGCGAGGGGGTCTAGCCATGGGGCGAGGCCGAGCGAAGGCCAAGCAGCAAAAAGTGGCCCGCGATCTGAAGTACAACACCCCGATGACCGACCTGGCCTCGCTGCAGCGCGAGCTCGGCGGCGGCGTCGGCGCCCCGACCACGGTGGAAGCGGACCCCTTCGACAACGACGAGGACGAGGACGGTTGGACCGCTGCCGTGCGCTGATACCAACTCGCCGCAGGCGGGCTCGGCGTTGAAGGCATCCGCTAACGCGGTGGGTGCTGGCCGTGCAGTTGCACCTGGCCGCTGCCAGTAGTGACGACGCCGAGGACCATCGGACCGAGGTCTCGAGTCAGCGCCATCGACATCGCGTCGTCGACGTGTTCGGGCGCCACTAGGGCCACCATGCCGATCCCCATATTGAACGTCGATTCCATGTGTCCGTCGTCTATCTGACCGATCCGGGCAAGGTAACCGAAGATCGGTGCCGGCGTCCACGCCTGCCGAGTCAGCACCACATCCACGTCGGGTGGCAGCACCCGGGCCAGGTTGCCGGCCAGCCCGCCGCCGGTGATGTGGGCGAAGGCGTGCACCAGACCGGCGCGCGCCATCGCCAGGCAGTCCAGAGCGTAGATGCGAGTGGGCTCGAGCAACTCGTCGACGAGGATCCTGCCGTTCAGCTCGGCGGGGGTGGCGTCCAGCCCGATGCCGGCTCGCTCGAACAGCACATGGCGCACCAGCGAATACCCGTTGGAGTGCAGCCCGGACGAGCGCAGCCCCACCACCACGTCACCGGAGCGCACCCGGTGGGCGCCCAACGCGTCATCCTCCTCGACTACCCCGACGGCTGCGCCGCTGACGTCGTAGTCCTGCGGTGCCATCACTCCGGGGTGCTCGGCCGTCTCACCGCCAATGAGCGTGCAGCCTGCGCGCACGCAGCCCTCGGCGATCCCGCCCACGATGGCGGCGATCTTTTCGGGCACCACCTGGCCGGTGGCGATGTAGTCGGTGAGGAACAGCGGTTCGGCGCCTACGACGACCAGGTCGTCGACCACCATCGCGACCATGTCGATGCCGATGGTGTCGTGCCTGTCCGCCGCCTGCGCGATGGCTGTCTTGGTGCCGACGCCGTCGGTGGAGCTGGCCAGAATCGGCTTGCGATACTTGCTGACGTCCAGGCGGAACATCCCCGCGAAACCGCCCAAGCCGCCCACGACTTCCGGGCGCACGGTGCGCTTTACCGCCGACTTCATCAGCTCGACGGCACGTTCGCCGGCCTGGATGTCGACACCGGCTGCTGCGTACGACGCGTCAGTCACGGTCCACACCGTACCGGTGACGACCCGCGCATTCGGGCGGCTTGACAGCGATGGGTCACCGACGGTGAGCCGAATCCACGGCGCGCAGGGTCAACGAAGGCCGACAGCGTCAAGCAGCTCGTCTTCCCCCGCGCTGCTTTGTCTACCGGCTCCGCTCGCTGGGAGATCAGCTCCTTCGTCGCTGCGATGCTCACCGGCTGACGAACCTGCGCTCGATACCACCGCACGCTCGATGCCTTCCAGCACGTGCTTGTTGCCCAGCACCGAGGGAAGCGCGATCGGGTAGTTGCCGTCGAAACAGGCCGAGCACAGCCGCTCGGCGGGCTGCTCACTGGCCGCGATCAGTTCGGGCAGCGAGACGTAACCCAGGGAGTCGGCGCCGATGGAGGCACGGATGCCCTCGTTGTCCAGGCCGCTGGCCAGCAGCTCTGCCTTGGAGGCGAAGTCGATGCCGTAGAAGCAGGGCCACTTCACCGGCGGCGAGGCGATGCGTACGTGCACCTCGAGCGCGCCGGCCTCGCGCAGCATCCGAATCAACGCGCGCTGGGTGTTGCCGCGCACGATCGAATCGTCGACCACCACCAGACGCTTGCCGCGGATGACCTCCCGCAGCGGGTTGAGCTTGAGCCGAATGCCCAGTTGGCGGATCGTCTGCGAGGGCTGGATGAACGTCCGTCCGACGTAGGAATTCTTGACCAGCCCGACGCCGTAGGGAATCCCGGATGCTTCGGCGTAGCCCACCGCGGCGGGCGTGCCCGACTCAGGCACCGGAATCACCAGGTCCGCCTCGACCGGGTGCTCGCGCGCCAGCCGACGCCCGATCTCGGTGCGGGCGGAGTGCACGTTGCGACCGGCGATGGTGGTGTCCGGGCGGGCGACGTAGACGTACTCGAACAGGCAGCCTTTCGGCTCGGCCGGGGCGAACCGGCTCGACCGTAGCCCGTCCTCATCTATGGCGATCAGTTCACCGGGCTCGATCTCGCGCACGACCGACGCGCCGACGATGTCCAGTGCCGCCGTCTCGCTGGTGACTACCCAGCCTCGCTCAAGGCGGCCTAGCACCAGCGGTCGAACACCCTGCGGATCGCGCGCGGCGTAGAGCGTGTGCTCATCCATGAACACCAGCGAGTACGCGCCGCGCAACGTCGGCAGGATGTCTATCGCGGCCTGTTCCACCGATACGTCGGGGCTGGCGGCAAGCAGTGCGGTGACGAGGTCGGAGTCGGTGGTGGAGCCCAGACCTGGATCGGCGTCGGGCAGTGCCGCGACCCGGGCGGCTAGTTCGGCGGTGTTGACGAGGTTGCCGTTGTGGCCCAGCGCCAGACCGCCACCGGACAGAGTGCTGCGGAAGCTGGGCTGGGCGTTCTCCCAGTTGGTGGAGCCGGTGGTGGAGTAACGGGTGTGGCCGATGGCCAGATGCCCGCGCAAGCTGGCCAACGTGGCCTCGTCGAACACCTGCGCGACCAGGCCCAGGTCCTTGAAGACCAGTACCGACGTGCCGTCGCTGACGGCCATACCGGCCGCTTCCTGCCCGCGGTGCTGCAGCGCGTAGAGGCCGAAGAACGTCAGCTTCGCGACCTCTTCACCCGGCGCCCACACACCGAAGACGCCGCACGCGTCCTGCGGCTGCTTGTCGGTGGAAAGAAGGTCGTGGGTCAGCTTGCCGTCCGGCCTGAGCACGCTCCGAGTCTATCGGGTTAGTGTGCCTCGCACTGGTGGCTCGGCTTGCTCGTGCGCCATCTCACCTGGACATCGCCTGGACCCGGCCCGGCCAGCGCACGCTCCAGCTCGGGCAGGCAGGTAGACGACGTCAGAGCAGGGGCAGGTACTCGCTGAGGTCGCCGCGCTGTCCGCTGGCGCGCACGAGTCCATCGGCCACGGCGTCGGTCCAGTCCGCCCGCCCCGTCGCCAGCCGGATCCACGTCGTCGAGTCCGTTTCTACGACGTTGGGCGGAGTTCCGCGGGTGTGCCGTGGGCCCGCGATCGCCTGCACGGCGACGAAAGGTGGTATCCGCACCTCGACCGTCCGGCCGGGCGCGCGGGCGACGAGGAACTCGGCCAGCGCCCGCACGGCCAGGGCGACGGCCGGACGAGCCAGCGGCACGGGGTCGGGCAGCGAACGGGAGAGGTCGTCGGCATGCACGACGAGCTCGACTACCCGGCTCGTCATAAGGTCCAGCGTGCGCACTGGTCCACGGCCAGCCTGGACCACCGCCGGCAGTTCACCGGCCAGCGCCGTGTTCAGGGCGCCGGCCGTGGCGTCCATCCGATCGACCAACTCTGTGAAGCCGCCTGTGCCGGCGCTCGCGACAGTCGCGTCGTGCAGCTCGCCGGCCGAGTGGCGGTACTGCTGTACGTACTCGTGCGCTGGCATCGGCGTCGCCGTGCTCGGGTGCTGCAGTGCGGCGAACAGGCCGTCATGCACCAGCAGCAGATGCCCCACCAGGATGCGCACGTCCCAATTCGGGAGTAGTGAATCCCGCGCGGAGTCTTCGGGGCTGACCGAGTGCAGATATCGGCGCAGCAGTGCGGACTGTTCTGTGAATGCGGCGCGGGCTGCGACGTCCCTGCCCACAGTCGAGCGAGTCATCAGTCGGTGAAGAACCGGACCTTCCACTTGCCCTTCGCGTCCTTGCGCAGCAGCGCCGATCCGAAGTTGCTGGGGATTATTGCCTGCCTGAAGATTGTCGCCTCCTTGCCCAGCACCAGGATCGTCGACGGCTGCGTGATCTTGAATTTCTTGTAGTCGGCCTTGTAGGTGCCCCGGTAGACGACTTGGGAGCAGGTCGGGATTTTCTTGACGTGAAGCAGTCGCTTCATGTCTGCGGCGTCGGCCAGCGGGCAGAACGTGCTCTGGTCGTCCTTGCCCAGTGCGTGGTAAAACGCCGTCGCGGTGGCTACCACCGCCTTCTGGTCAACCGAGAGCGCGGTTGGTCGGGTTTGCGTCGTCGTGGGAACCGTCGTAGCAGGCGTCGGTGGCAGCTTGGGTGCTGCAGTGGTTGCCGTCGGCGATGCGGTGGACGGCGGAGCCGACGTGGCAGTGCTGGCGGACGGGAACTGGACCGTCGATTCGACGGCTGATGCCGACGGCGAAGTGTTACTGCCGCTGCTCTTGCTGCTGCTGCCGTGCGCCAGAAGGACAGCGCCGGCCACGAGAAGCAGCACGACCAGCGCAGCGCCGATGAGGGCCGCGAGCCTGCCGATGTTCCGGTTGTTCGACGGCGGCCGCGCACCACCCGCGCCGGAACCCCAACCGGGGGCAGGCGCTCGGTAAGCGGGAGGAACGCCTCCACCAAGCGTCGAGCCGGGCGTCGAGCCGTACGTCGGCGGGGGGTAGCCGAACGGCGGCGATGGAGGCTGCACTGGCTGCCCGTAAGCCTGTTGACCGTAGGCCGGCTGCTGGTAGGCCTGCTGCCCGTAGGTCGGCTGCTCATACGGCTGCTGCCCGTAGGCCGGCTGCTCGTATGGCTGTTGCCCGTAGGTCGGCTGCTCATATGCCGGTTGGCCGAAGCTCGGCTGACCGGATGGCAGCTGGGCTGTCGGCGACTGTCCATAGGCCGGCGGTGGCGGGTCGGCCGGCGCTTTCTGGAAGAAGGGTGAAGTGCCACCGCCGGGTCGATCCGTCGGCGGCAACGCGCTCGAGTCGCCGCCAGAGGCTGCGTCATCGCTTCCGTGTCCGCGCTCGTCGTCCCCATCGGCAGCGCTCTGCGCCGGACGCCAGTTGGGTGGGTCGGGGTTCGACGGCGGCTGCGTCATGGTGTGCTCACTTTCTGGTACGGCGGTGCAGACCCGAAACCCAGCGTCGCACGATCAGCAGCTTTTGTCTGTTTCGGCCGATGAAGCAGAATGGGTAGTGCCTGCGACCAAACGCTGCGCAACTCGGCAAGAGAGATCGTGAACAGCTCCTGGATTTCTAGCGTCGCCGAGGTCGCGTCGACCACGCCGATTCGGCGATGCGGTAGCCCGCGCGCGGTACACATGTCGGTGAAGCGCACTTCCTCACTGCGTGGCACCGTGACGATCGCCCGCCCGGCGGACTCGCTGAACAGCAACACCGCCGCCTCCGTTGCCTCGGGCAGGACGATGCGCGCACCGCGGTCGTTACGCAAGCAGGCCTCGACCAGCGCCTGCGCCAGGCCGCCGTCGGACAGGTCGTGTGCGGAGTCGATGAGACCGTCGCGGGAGGAGTTGATCAGTATGTCGGCGAGGAGCCGTTCGGCCTCCAGATCCACCCGGGGCGGCATGCCGCCGAGGTGGCCGTGTTCGACGTACGCCCACTCCGAACCGCCGAACTCGGCCCGGGTCTCCCCCAGCAGGTAGATGTGGGTGCCGTCGGCGTCGAAGCCGATTTTCGTGCGTCGGGTGACGTCGTCGATCAAGCCTAGGACGCCGACGACCGGGGTGGGCAGGATCGGCGTGGTGCCGGTCTGGTTGTAGAAGCTGACGTTGCCGCCGGTGATGGGTATGCCGAGTTGGAAGCAGCCGTCGGCCAGGCCGCGGGTGGCCTCAGCGAACTGCCACATGACGCCGGGGTCCTCCGGCGAGCCGAAGTTCAGGCAGTTGGTGACCGCGATCGGGCGCGCGCCGGTGGTGGCGACGTTGCGGTACGCCTCGGCCAATGCCAGCTGGGTGCCGGTGTAGGGGTCCAGGCGGGTGTACCGGCCGTTGCCGTCGGTAGCCAGCGCGATCCCGGCGTCGGTCGATTCGTCGACGCGGATCATGCCGGCGTCCTCAGGCTGGGCGAGCACCGTATTGCCTTGGACGTAACGGTCGTACTGGTCGGTCACCCAGCTCTTGTCCGCCAGGTTGGCGCTGGCGATCAGGGTGCGCAGCGTGGCTTCCAATTCGGCGCCGGTCGCCGGCCGGGGCAGGGTGTCGGCGTCGTCGGCGTTGAGCAGGTCCTGGTCCGCCGGCCGGACGATCGGGCGGTCGTACACAGGACCCTGCAGGGCCAGCGTGCGCGGGTCGACATCGACTATCTGTTCGCCGTGCCAGTGCATCGTGAGCCGGCCGCTGCCGTTGACCTCACCCAGCACGGTAGCCGTCACGTCCCACTTGGCGCAGACGGCCAGGAACGCATCCAGGTCCTCGGGGGTGACGACGGCCATCATCCGTTCCTGCGACTCGCTCATCAGGATCTCTTCCGGACTGAGCGTGTTGTCGCGCAGCGGAGCCAGATCCAGATCGACGTGCATGCCGCCGATCCCCGCGGCGGCCAGCTCGGTGGTGGCACAGGAAAGCCCGGCCGCGCCCAGGTCCTGGATACCGGTGACCAGACCCCGTCCGTCGTCGGCGGCAAAGATCTCCAAGCAGCACTCGATGAGCACCTTCTCGGCGAACGGATCCCCGACCTGCACCGCTGGCCGCTTGGTGTTCTCCCCCTCGAACGACGCGCTGGCCAGCACCGACGCACCACCGATGCCGTCTCCGCCGGTGCGTGCGCCGAATAACACGACCTTGTTTCCAGGCCCGTCGGCTTTGGCCAACTTGATCTCGTCAGCCCGCAGGACGCCGACGCACAAGGCATTGATCAGCGGATTGCCCAGGTAGCTCTCGTGAAAGCTCAGCTCGCCGCCGATGTTGGGCAGACCCAGGCAGTTGCCGTAGCCACCGATGCCCGCGACCGCGCCAGGCAACACTCGGGCGGTATCCGGGGCGTCGGCCGGGCCGAAGCGCAGGGCGTCCATCACCGCGATGGGGCGGGCACCCATCGTCAGAATGTCGCGCACGATGCCGCCGACACCGGTCGCGGCGCCCTGGTAAGGCTCGACGTAGCTCGGGTGGTTATGGGACTCGATCTTGAAGGTGACGGCCCAGCCGTCGCCGACGTCCACCACGCCGGCGTTCTCACCCATCCCGACCAGCAGGGTTTCGGTCTTGGGGGCTTTCTCGGCAAACCGCTTGAGGTGCACCTTCGACGACTTGTAGGAACAGTGCTCGCTCCACATCACCGAGTACATCGCCAGCTCGCTGTTGGTCGGGCGGCGACCGAGGATGGCGCGGATCCGGGCGTACTCATCGTCGGCGAGCCCGAGCGCAGCGAATGGCTGATCCTGGTCGGGGGTAGCTTCCGCCTGCTCGACGGTGTCGATCATGCCGTCACCAGCGCAGCCAAGACGGAGGTGAAGAACCCCAGGCCGTCTTCGGTGGGGCCGGTCAGCGCCTCCACTGCATGCTCGGGATGGGGCATCAGGCCCACGACGTTGCCTGCTTCGTTGGTGATGCCGGCGATGGCGCGGTAGGAGCCGTTGGGGTTGGTTCCGACGTAGCGGGCGACCACCCGGCCCTGGCTTTCCAGCTCGTCGAGCGTCGACTCGTCGGCGACGAATGCGCCCTCGCCGTTCTTCAGCGGCACGACGATCTGCTCGTCGGCGGTGTAGTCGGTTGTCCAGGCGGTGCGGTTGTTCTCGATCGTCAGGCGTTGGTCGATACAGACGAAGGTGCGGCTGTCGTTGCGGATCAGCGCGCCAGGTAGCAGATGGGACTCGCACAGCACCTGAAAGCCGTTGCAGATGCCGAGCACCGGCAGTCCGTTCTCCGCCGCGGCGATGATCGATTCCATCACCGGGGAGAAGCGCGCGATCGCACCGCAGCGCAGGTAGTCGCCGTAGGAGAAACCGCCGGGCAGGATCACCGCGTCGACGCCATGCAGATCGGCGTCGCCGTGCCAGAGAGCAACAGATTCGGCGCCGGCGATGCGGACTGCCCGAGCGGCGTCGCGGTCGTCGAGGCTGCCGGGAAAGGTGACTATTCCGATGCGATGTGGCACGCGGCCAGGCTACCGGCGGGCTACGACAGAACCGACGGTCCGCCGATTCGACGGCGGAATCATTGCGTGGGCCGCGAAACCCCGAGGTGGTCTCGCTGGTCCGAGCTTGCCGCGCCTGTGCAGTAAGCGGGTTCCACCGCCCGCATTATGTGTTCGCGGACGGCTGCCCATAATTTTTTTCTCCACACAGCTTGCCTTGTAGTCGATCACGTGTTCTAATTAAAGAGTGAGTGCGACAGTCGACGACCTTCCGGGGTACTCCCCGATCGACGTCATGGGTAGGCTGCGTCGCGTTATGTCGTACGTGGTCGAGCAGCCGATGACGGGCCTGTCGGAGGATGACTTGTTGGAGATGGCGCGAGCGGTAGAAAGCCTGCGTCGCACGCTCCCGGTCGTCGACCACGTGCTGATCGAGCAACTCGACACCCGCTGCGTAGCCGGCGAGCGCGGTGCCCGGACGACGGCGACGCTGCTCACTCAGACGCTGCATATCAGCCCCGGCGAGGCCGCGGCACGAGTGCGCGCGGCACACCTGCTGGGCCCGCGCCGGATGATCACCGGCGAGATTCTTGCGCCGCAGTTCGCCGAAGTGGCTCAGGCGCAGGCCGAAGGCGACCTGTCGCCGCAACATGCGCAGGTGATCACTGCCACGATCGAGGCGCTGCCCGACGCGGTGGCCGACCAGTGGGCCGGGCTGGTCGAAACCACCCTCGTCGACGAGGCACGCCGACGGCATCCGGACAGCTTGAAGCAGGCGGCGCAGGCGCTGACCGACCGCCTCGACCCGGACGGGACTCTGGCCGACGAACGCGACCACGTCCGCCGCCGCGACGTCAGTGTCACCCGCTGCCGGGACGGCTCCGGCCACGTCGACGGCCGGCTGACTGCGGCCCTGACCGAGAAGCTGCTCGCCGTCCTCGACCCGCTCGCCGCACCAAACCCCGTCGACGTCCACGGCACTCGCGATCTACGCACGCCCGGCCAACGCCGCCACGACGCGCTCGAAGGCGCACTGGACCGGCTGTTGACCTCCGGCACCCTGCCCGACACCGGCGGTATGCCCGCCACCGTCCTGATCACCATGACGGCAGGGCAGTACGAGGCACGCCGCGGCCTGGCTCGCACCGGACATGGGCAGCTGCTCTCGATCGACTCGGCGTTGCAGATGGTCGATCAGGCGTCGGTGGTGACCGTCGTCCATGACGACCTGGGCCGGGTGTGCGGCACGAGCAGCGTCAGCCGGGTGGCGACCAAGACGCAGCGCCTGGCGCTGGCCGCCCGCGACGGCGGCTGCTCCTTCCCCGACTGCGACGTCCCCGCGGCCTGGACTCAGGCGCACCACGTTGTCGAATGGTCTAGAGGCGGACCGACGACATTGGATAATCTGACCCTCGTCTGCGGGTTCCACCATCGCAGCTTCGAACGCGGTGGATGGTCCTGCCGAATAGATCGTGGGCTACCGCACTGGCGACCACCGGCGCATATTGATCCAGAGCGACGACCGCGTCGCAACTCTGCGCACCGATTGGAACCACCCATCGCCGGCTGACGCGCCCGGGCTGATACTTGCGCGCACCTCGGGTTGTGCACCGTTGACACCGGCTTAACGCCGGGGCGGATAGTCGCGCGCAATTCGGTTGTGCACCAATTTCCGCCGTCAACGCCGGCTCAGCGTCGTGGCCGGATGCGCCCGCCTCGAAGGGCGCACCGATCTGGACTGTCGACGTCGGCTTAGCGCAAGCGGGGTAGTCGCCCGCAATTCGATTGTGCACCGATTGGAACCGTTGACGCCTGCTGAGAGCAACCTCAACAATGCCGTTTCAGGTTTCGCGGCGGACGGTGAATTGCTCGATCACCGGATTCGACAGCAGTGTGGCAGCCAGGTGTTCGAGCGTCGCGTCGTCCACGGAATCGTCGACATCGAGCTCGAAGTGCTTGCCCTGACGCACCGAGCGGATGCCCTCGATACCGAGGCGACCGATCGCGCCGCCGATGGCCTGGCCCTGCGGATCCAAGATTTCGGGCTTGAGCACGACATCGACGACGACCTTGGCCACCGGGGCTCACCTTCTGCGAGTTCTAGCTTTCTGCGACTTCTAGCTTTTTGCGAGTTCTAGCTTTCTGCGAGTTCTAGCTCCTTTCCGAGTTCTAGCTTTCTGCGAGTCCAACTGTTTGCGAGTTCTTACTTTCTACGTGTTCAAGTTTTGTGCGTTCCACCGTCTGCGGCGTGCGGGTCCGAAGGGCGAAGCGTGCCCGGGCAGCCTATCGGTTCGCCCGCCACAAGTAGCGCATCACCTCGGCGTCGGCGTTCAGAGCCGCAAACGGTGGGCGGTCGGCGTCGCGCCATCGGCGCAGAGTCAGACGCGCAGTGGTGAGCGCTGGGGTCGTGGATGAGCTCACGTCACCACTGGATCGACGCTGACCCGGTGGGGCCGTCTTGTCAGAGCTGCTCGACCAGCGACTGCAGCGTCGGATGGTCGATACCGAACCCAGGGAAGCCGGCAAGCGTCGCCATCGGCATGGTGCCCACGACCTGCAGAAGATGCGCGTCATCAAGCACGTGCATACTGCCCAACCCGTGCAGCATTGCGGCGCCGGTGTCGTCGGCCAGCCATTCGGCCAGCGTCGACATCGCGCCCAACGGCGCAGCCAGCGACGGCGCCGCCAGCGTGACCGTCAGCCGATGCGGCAGGTCGCGCGAGGACGTGCCCACGCTGATCTCGAACTTTCCCGATTCGACCGCCCAGCGCGAGTGCACGATCGACCAGAATGCGAAAGCACGCTCGTCCAGGCTGATCGTTACCCGCTGCGACTGCGCCGGCGCAAGCTCCACCCGAGCGAATCCCTTGAGTTCGCGTTCGGGCCGAACGACCGTCGACTCGACATCGCCGACGTAGACCTGCACCACTTCCCCACTGGCGACGGCGCCGGTGTTGGTGACGGTCACCTCGACGTCCACCCGCAGATCCGCGCCCACCGCGCCGGTGACCGCAAACGTCGGATCGGACAGCGCGAAGGTGGTGTAGGACAGGCCGAAGCCGAACGGATAACTGACGTCCTGATCGGCCTTGTCGAACGCGCGGTAGCCGATGAAGATGCCCTCGCCGTAGCGCACATGCCCCGAGTCGCCGGGGAAGTTCAGGTAGGCAGAGGTGTCCTCCAGCCGCAGCGGCAGCGTCTCAGCCAATTTGCCGCTGGGAGTGGCATGACCGAGCAGCAGATCGGCGACGGCTCCGCCCGCGGCCTGGCCGGACAGCCAGCACTCCAGAATAGCGGCGATCCCGTCGGCCCAGGGTTGAAGCCGGACCGACGATCCGTTGGCAAGCACGACGACTGTGCGTGGCGCAACGGCACTGACGGCCTCCACCAGCGCCAGTTGAGTGGTCGGCAGGTCCATCGACGTGCGGTCGAAGCCCTCGGACTCGTCGGCTTGCGGCAGGCCCAGGAACAGCACGACGTAATCGGCAGCTGCGGCCAGTTCGACGGCGGCGGCGACATCCGCGCCGTCGTCGTAGCGCACGGTCACGCCTGTACCTACAAGCCGGGTGAACTCGTCCAGTGCGGTGTCGACGCGGGTGGCGTTGACCTGGGAGCTGCCTGCGCCCTGAAAGCGCGGCTCCTGCGCGAACTGCCCGATCAGGGCAACCGTCTGGCCGGCCGCCGGGTGCAGCGGTAGTACGCCGTCGTCGTTCTTGAGCAGCACTGCCGACTGCTGTGCCGCGCGGCGGGCCAGCGCGTGGTGGGCGTCGACGTCGAAGCCAGATTTCGGGCCGGCACTCAGTTCGGCATCCGGGCCAGCGGCGGCGTCGGCATTGGCTTCATCCTCGGCATTGGGTTCGCTTTGGGCATTGAGCTGGCCTTCGGCCTGGGCATCGGCATCGGCATCGGCTTCGGCGCCGCTGCCGCGCTTGTTCGGCGCCTTCGCCACCAACTGCAGAACGCGCCGTGCCGTGGTGTCCAGCACCGCCTCGTCCAGTACACCAGAGGCAACCGCGTCCACGATTGCCTGGTCGCTGACACCGAGGTTGGGCGGCATCTCCAGGTCCAGGCCGGCCCGCAGGGCAGCCACCCGGTCGTGCACGGCACCCCAGTCCGACACCACCAACCCTTCAAAGCCCCACTCGCCGCGCAGGATCTCGGTCAGGAGCCAGGTGTGCTCGGAGGCGTACGTGCCGTTGATCTTGTTGTAGGCGCACATGACGGTCCACGGCTGCGCGCGCGTCACCACTCGCTCGAAGGCCGGCAGATAGATCTCGCGCAGCGTGCGCTCGTCGACGTCGGCGCTCACTCGAAGCCGGTCGGTCTCCTGGTTGTTGGCCGCGTAGTGCTTGACCGACGTGCCCACGCCCAGACCTTGTACGCCGCGCACCATGTCCACGGCCAGCTCGCCGGCCAGAAACGGGTCCTCGGACAGGTACTCGAAGTTGCGCCCGCACAGCGGCGAACGCTTCATGTTGATGCCGGGGCCCAGGACCACCGACACTCCGCAAGCCAGCGCTTCAGTCGCCAATGCGCGGCCGACCTCGGCGAACAGATCCCGATTCCACGACGACGCCAGCGCCGACGCAGTCGGAAAGCAGGTGGCCGGTACCGAGCCCGACAGCCCGACATGATCGGCTCGGTCGGGCTGCGCGCGCAATCCGTGCGGTCCGTCGGCGACCATGACGGCCGGCACGTTCAGTCGCTCGACGGGCGCGGTATGCCAGAAGTCCGAGCCCAGGCACAGCGATGCCTTCTCGGCGACGGTCAATGCAGCCAGGACCTTCTCGACATCCATGCCGCCAGGCATACCAGATAGGGCGTGTCCCTACGGGCTGCGCTCTTCGCCGCTGCGATCCTCACCCGCTGTCCTGTCTACGGGCTCCGCTCCTCGCTCCTTCGTCGCTGCGATGCTCACCCGCTGTCCTGTCTACGGGCTGCGCTCCTCGCTCCTTCGTCGCTGCGATGCTCACCCGCTGTCCTGTCTACGGGCTC
>CAXSBR010000008.1:3992-13938 GCA_964236495.1 uncultured Jatrophihabitantaceae bacterium | reverse complement strand
TCTACGGGCTCCGCTCCTCGCTCCTTCGTCGCTGCGATGCTCACCCGCTGTCCTGTCTACGGGCTCCGCTCCTCGCTCCTTCGTCGCTGCGATGCTCACCCGCTGTCCTGCTTCGTTGACATTCTGCTGCGACGGGAATCTACTGACCGTCAGCCGCAGTCCGGCCTCAGCGCAAAGGAGCGCCCGTCACATGTCGACGACCGACTTCCGCAGGTATCGCCCGCACCGCCTTTTCCGAAGCACCGCAGCCCTTGCTGTAGGCGCCGTCGTCACCGCGCTGGCACCGGCCGCCGTCGCCGCGCCGCCCGCGCCCGCACCCAAGACCGGCGCGGTCTGCGGCACCTCCACCGACACCGAGTACGCGCAGGGCACCACCGCCGCCGCCATCGGCTGGGCCGGCAACGACCAGGCCGTAGTCGCCTGCCTCAGTGGCAGCTTCGTCGTCAAGAACACCCAGCAGACCTACGGCTACGGGTTGTGGAACGGCACCCGAACGACGTGGGCGAACTCGCAGGGGTACCTGCCGGCGCTGGTCACCGGCTTCCGTTCGGGTAGCGCCCGGATAGCGATCACCAACTTCGGTGACCGGGTGAACATCGGCGGCCACCCGTTCGTCGTCATCTACAGCCGGATCAGCATCACCAATCCGACGGCTCAGGCGATCACCGTCAACCCGAAGCCGACGCCCAACCTCATCCCGATCAACGCCGCGTCGAACCGCGTGCCCGCGCACAGCAGCATCCACCACGACTACGCCGTCATCTCCGACCGGTTCGGCGGCACGTACGCGAACCCGTCGGTGTCCGCGCTGCGAAAGGCTGGGACCTACACCACGCACTTCACGCACATGCGCCGCTACTGGAACCGCCAGCTCAGGCAGCTCGTGCAGATCAAGAAGCTGCCCGACCCGTCGCTGATCAACGCCTACAGGACCGGCTTCATCTACACCCAGATCACCCGCGCCGGCTCGAACCTGAAGACGGGCGTGAACGGCTACGACAAGGAATACAGCCACGACATCATCGGCATCCTGGCCACGATGCTCACCCAGGGCTACCGCACCGGTGGCGGCACGTCGGCGCTCAAGCTGCTGCTCAACCTGCGCGACGCGGTGGGTTCGCAGGCGCAGTACGACGACGGCATCTGGAAGTACACCTGGCCGTGGGCGATCTACCTGCAGAAGACCGGTGACGCCCGGTCGGTGAAGGCCAACTGGAGCAAGGCCGGACCGAAGGGCGCCGCGCTGCAGCCCAGCATCAAAGACAGCGCCCACGCGATCGCCGCGGCTCGCACCGGTCCCGGCGGCATCATCGAAAACACACCCGACATCGACGCCAACGGCTACTGGACCATCGACGACTACTCCGCGCTGATGGGCCTGGCCGCCTACCGCTGGCTGGCCCAACAGATCGGCGACGCCACCGAGCTGCGGTGGGCGACCAACGAGTACAACAGCCTGCTGGGCGCGGTGAATCAGACTCTGACGGCGACGATCACCAAGTACAACCTCAACTACCTGCCGTGCTCGATGGTCGAGCCCAACTCGGCCAACCGCTGCTCCAACCCCAAGGACGCGAACTGGGCAGCACCGTTCCTGTTCGGACGGTGGGCTTGGGACGGCTACCTGTTCGATGCGCCGATCAACGGCCCTGGTTCGGACCTCATCGACGCCACCTACGACTACGGCTTCGGCCGGCTGCGGGGCATCCTGCCGCGCAACACCTACGGCGGCTATGGCACCACCGACTTCTCGACCGGCTACAACGCCGGCTACGGCGAGTGGGGCCTGGCCAGCAACAACCACCGCGACCAGGGCATTCTGGGCTATCAGTTCATGATCAAAAACACCCAGAGCGGCCCGTACTCGTGGTGGGAGAGCGTGGCGGCGCCCGATCCGTCGTCGCCATGGGTGGGCAGTCACCCCAGCGCCGGCGCGGGCGCCTCGCCGCACGCGTGGGGTTCGGCCAACGCCAACCTGACGCTGCTCAGCTCTCTGGTTGCCGAGCGCGGCGACGGCAGCCTGATCGTCGGGCGCGGCGTGCCCAAGGGCTGGGTGCGCACGGGCAAGAAGATCCGCCTGACCAACGTGCCGATCACCGGTGGGCGCCACCTGGCCTTCGCCATCACCACGAACAGCGCGCGGGTGACGCTGCGACTGCGGGGGGCGCACCCGGCCGGTCCGGTGCTGTTCCAGCTGCCGGCGTTCGTGCACAACCTGGCCCGGTCGAGCGCCGGCGCGATCGATCCGGCCACCGGCACGGTATGGCTGTCGGCAGGAACGCGCACCGTGACCGTCACGATGGACCACACGATCTGACGACGAGCGATTAGCCGGCTGGGCGCGCTGATCACCTCGGTGGGCGGCGGGCTCAGCTGCTGGCGGTCATCCAGTCAGCGAACCGCAGGCCGGTGATCCGTTCGTAGGCCTCGATATAGCGCTCGCGGGTGGCTCGCACGACGTGCTCGGGCAGTGCCGGCGGCGTGCTGTGCCGATCCCAGTGCGCCTCGTCCGAGGTGAGCCAGTCGCGCACATATTGCTTGTCGAAGCTGGGCTGCGCGCTGCCCGGACGCCACTCCAGTGCCGGCCAGAACCGGCTCGAATCCGGGGTCAGAACCTCGTCGCCCAGCACCAGCCGACCAGTGCGGTCGTGACCGAACTCCAGCTTGGTGTCGGCGACAATGATGCCGCGCCCAGCGGCGATAGTGGCGGCCCGCTCGTAGATCGCCAGGGTGATGCTGCGGATCTCGGTCGCGGTGTCGGCACCGGCCTGAGCTGCAAATACGTCAAAAGACACGTTTTCGTCGTGCTCGCCCAGCGCCGCCTTGGTGGCCGGAGTGAAGATCGGCTCGGGCAGACGGTCACCGTCGATGAGCCCTGGCGGCAGCGTGACGCCGCAGATGGCACCGGTGGCGTCGTAGTCCCTGAGCCCCGAGCCGGTGAGGTAGCCGCGCGCCACGGCCTCGACGGGCACCATCGAAAGCGGCTGGCACAGCATCGCCCGGCCACGCCATTGCGATGGAATCCGCACGTCCTCCACCGCGACCAAATGGTTGGGCACAAGGTCGCGCAGCTGGCCGAACCACCACGTCGTCATCGCGGTAAGGACGGCGCCCTTGTCCGGAATCGGTGTGGGCAGCACGTAGTCGTAGGCGGAGATCCGGTCGCTGGCCACCACCAGCAGCAGTCCTTCGGGCGTCTGATACAGGTCGCGCACCTTGCCGCTGTGCAGATGCTTGAAGCCGCTGGGTGCTTCGGGTTGACCTGGAACCGTCGCGTCAGGGTCGCTCACGGCCTAGATCCTCGCAGATTCGAGGTGCGTAGGCGTCAAGCCTCGGGCTACTCCGGCGTGCGCGCGGCGTCGTACCCAAGGCGCAGCGGACAAGTTTCGACGCCCGACTCCTGACGCGACTGTCCTATTCGGCCGTCCTATTCGGCGGACGGGTTCGCGTCGTCGTGCGCAATGTGACGCAGCTGCGGCCAGATCGCGACGACGAACACCGCCGAGCCGGCGAACGCGAACCAGAACGGGGCCGTCACGCCCAGGTGGCGGGCCAGCACGCCACCGAGCGTGGAGCCGATCACCAAGCCGCCGAACACGCCCACCAGGTTGACACTGTTCACCCGGCCCTGCAGGTCGAGCGGCACCGCGCGCTGGCGAACGGTTGCCGACGTCGCGCCCCACACGAACGCGTGCGCGCCGAACACGAAGAAGATCACCATGGCTATCCAGGGCCGCGTCGTCAGCGCCAGTCCCAGATGGGTGAACGTCTCGATGATCAATCCGATCTTCATCAGGTTGGCCAGCGACACGTGCCGGACCAGACGGACGTAGCCCACCGTGCTGACCAGGCCGCCTGCCGCCGACACCGTCGTCAACAGGCCGAAGCCGATCGAGCCCAGGTGCAGCCGGTCGCTGGCGTAGATCACCAAGACTGACCAGGCGGCACCAAAGGTGGTGTTGAAGATGAAGATCGTCAGCACGAGAGTGCGGACGGCGGCGTGGTGGCGGACCCAGCCGAAGCCCTCCCCGATGTCGCGGAGGATGTCGCGAGCGATGTCCCGGCCGGTGTCGCGGCCGCTGTGGGTTTCGGCTGATGTCGCCTTGCCGTGGGGTGGCAGCACGATGCGCGACATCAGCACCGCTCCCGATGCGGCCAGTGCGGCGTCGGCGAGCAGGGGTAACGCGGCTGCGGAGGCGAACAGCGCCGCCCCGACCGCGGGGCCGACCAGTTGGTTCAACGTGACGAAGCCGGTCTGGATCCGGGCGTTGCCCAGTGCGAGGTCGTCGCGCGGAACCAGCATCGGCAGTAGCGTGCCGCCGGCATTGTTGCCGAACACGTCGGCGGTTCCCAGCACGAACAATGCAAGCAGCAGCAGCGCGATGGACACCGAGTGCGTCACGACGCTGACCGCGACCAGCGCCAGCACTCCGGCGCGCACGCAGTCCACGGTGACGACGATCCGCTTGCGATCGTGCCGGTCGGACAGCGCGCCGGCCAGCAGCCCGAACAGCAGGTACGGCAGCTGCTGCAGCGTGGAAGCCAGCGCTATCAGGATCGCGTTGCCGGTCTGGGAGTGCACCAGCAGTGGCCCGCCGGCCAGCACGATGCCGTCGCCCAGACTGCTCAGCCACGACGACGCCACCAGCAGCCGGAAGCTCTGGCCAAGACGAGCAGGCGCAGTCGCCTCGAGCAGCCGGTTGGTTCCCCAGCCGGTCACCGGAAGTGCGTCATGCAGCTAGTCACAAGGAGTGCACGCTATCTCAGCGGGCGCTCCGCGCGCCGACCCATTTCTGCGCTCGGGCCAGCGGATAGGAGAGCTAGGGGATGGCGGCGCAACCGTGGCGGGACCGCAGGCCGCCGCGGCCGGTGCCGAGGTTCAGAGGATGGAGCCGGGGACGTAGGCGGCCGCGGCCGGATCGGCAGCGACGAGCTTGTCGATCTGCGCCACCACAGCGGCCACCTGGGCCTGAGCGGCGCCAGTAAAGGTGATCGGCTCGGCGACCAGCGCGGCCAAGTCCTGGGCCGTCAGCCCCAACCGCGGATCGGCGGCGAACCGGGCCAGCAGGTCGTTGTCGGCACTGCCTCGTTCCCGCATCGACAACGCCACCGCCACCGCATGCGACTTGATGACCTCGTGCGCCGTCTCGCGCCCGACGCCAGCCCGCCCCGCAGCCATCAGAACCTTCGTCGTGGCCAAAAAGGGCAGGTACCGGTCGAGTTCGCGCGAGATGACGGCCGGAAACGCGCCGAACTCGTCGAGCACCGTCAGCGTCGTCTCCAGCAGGCCGTCCAGGGCGAAGAACGCGTCGGGCAAGGCGACCCGGCGCACCACCGAGTCCGACACGTCGCCTTCGTTCCACTGATCGCCGGCCAGCTCGGAGACCATCGAGGCATACCCGCGCAGGACGACGGCCAGCCCGTTGATCCGCTCGGCGGAACGCGTGTTCATCTTGTGCGGCATCGCCGACGAACCCACTTGGCCGGGCTGAAACCCCTCGGTGACCAGCTCGAGGCCGGCCATCAGCCGAATCGTGGTGGCCAGGTTGGACGGCGCCGCCGCCAGCTGGACCAGTGCGGTGAGCACGTCGTAGTCCAGCGAGCGCGGATATACCTGCCCGACGCTGGTAAGTACGCGTTCGAAGCCCAGATGCTCAGCCACCCTCGCTTCGAGAGTGGCGAGGAATTCGGCGGAGCCGTCGAGCAGGTCGAGCATGTCCTGCGCGGTGCCGACCGGACCTTTGATGCCGCGCAGCGGGTAGCGGGCGATCAGGTCGTCGGCGCGCGCGAGGGCGATCAGCAGCTCGTCGGCGACGGTGGCGAAGCGCTTGCCCAGCGTCGTCGCCTGCGCCGCCACGTTGTGCGACCGGCCCGCCATCACCAGCGCGGCGTGTTCGGTGGCCAACCCGCCCAGGCGCGCCAGCACCGCCACCGTCTTGGCGCGGATCAGGTGGAGCGACGCGCGGATCTGGAGCTGCTCGACGTTCTCGGTGAGGTCGCGACTGGTCATGCCCTTGTGGATGTGCTCGTGTCCGGCCAGCGCCGCGAACTCCTCGATGCGGGCCTTCACATCATGGCGCGTGACGCGCTCGCGCGCGGCGATGGAGTCCAGGTCGACTGCGTCGACGCCTCGAGCGACGACGGCCTCGTAGGCGGCAATCGCGTCGGCCGGCACGTCGACGCCCAGCGACGCTTGCGCCTTGAGTACGGCGAGCCACAGCTGTCGTTCGAGTACCACCTTGTTCGCCGGCGACCAGAGCTCGGTCAGCGCCGACGAGGCGTAGCGGGCGGCGAGCACATTGGCGATCGTGGGCACAGGCGCCATTCTCCCAGGTGCGGCCGACCCCTCCGCGGTGCCGGCGCCGACGCCGGCTACAGCCGTATCTGGGAGCTGGTGGCCAGCCCGGCCACGAGCGCGGCGATCTCGGGCGAGTCGTAGGGATAGCCGCCGGCAGTGAACAAGCCCTGATAGCTGCACGACACCGAGATCGAGCAGCTGCCGGATTCGCTTGCGTAGGTGTCGATGGCACGAGGCGCGCCGAGCGCGGCTTGGGCCCGGCTTCGGGTCCGCCCCGCCGGGCGGCCGGGCAGGCACTGCGCCTGGATGTGCACAATCAACGGGGCGCCGTCGAAGGTGCCTGTCGCCTGTATCGACCGGCTGTACACGATCGTGGGCCAGGTGCCGTCGTAGATCTCGATGGCGTCGGCATCGGTGAAAGGCAAGTTCGCGAAATGCGGTGTGAACGGATCAGCCGGCGCGACCGGCGCAGGCGTTCTCAGCGCGGAGTACCGAACGGCGAGCGCCGCGGACCTGGCTTCGCGGGCACCGCAGACCGACGTTTCTGGGCAGCCCATCGCGTCGACCGCAACCGGGATCGGCGCGTGCACCGTGCGCACGACCTCGGAGACAGGATGGCGGGCGAACGCGACCGCGACCGCTGACGTCGATGCCAGTACGGCCGCGAGCACGGCAAGAACACCCACCGATCGCGTCCGGTGTCCAGCAGCCCGCCACCACCGCCGCCACGCCCGTACCAGCGCGCGGACGGTGAACGCAGACGGCTCCGCACCCGCCCGCGGCACTGCCGGCTCGTCGTCTACTGAGCGCCGGTGCACCGGTTCGCCGTCCACTTCGAGCACGGCAACCCAGTCGCGGTCGGCGTCGCTCATCGCAGCGCGACCGCCGGATCACGAGCCAGCGCGGTGGCGGCGGCGGCAGGTACAGCGACACCGGCCGGAACGTCCACCACGACGGCGACGCTGCAGCCGTTGCGGCCACCGCCGACGAACACTCTGCGCGCCGGCCCGACCACGGCGGTGTCGCCGTATGCCCGATCGGGCACCGAAGCGCTGCCGCCGGCGCAGCGCGACTGCACAGAGACCAGCACCCGTGTCGACGTCCGCGCCTGGACGTATTCCGCGTCGACGCGCGCGGCGTTGGACAGTGCGGCGTTGGACAGTGCAGCGTTCGACAGTGCATAGGAATCCACTACGACGGCGCCAGCGAATTGTCGACGCAGAGCTGCGACCGTCGACGGACGCACCGTCGCTAGGGTGCACTGCCCGAAGCCGACGTCGCACGCCCGGGCCGGTGCCGAGCGGGCCGACGCCGTCACCGTGGTAGTCACTGTTCGGGTGGACGATCGCACCCTGTAGACCGTCAGCGCGACAGCGAGAACGACCACACTGGCCAGCAGCGTCGCCCACGCCCACCGGCTCGACGACGCCCTTGCAGCGGTCGTGACGTCGGGGGCCGGCGGCACCATCTCGACTACCGGCTCGCCATTTCCGGCCGTCACAGGTACACCCGCGAGTCCATGCCGAGCCTGTCGACGGCAACTGCGCACTGCTCGACGGTGGCGTCCAGGCGGGCCGACCACACCGGCACGGGATAGCTGCACAGCACCTCGACGGTGCAGCCGAACGTGTCGTGCCGGGCGTAGTAGGCGGTGACGACGGGACCGCCGCCGCCTGCGGAAACCGCCGAGATCCCCGGCCGGTACGTCACCGTCGACCCGATCTGCGGCGGCTCGTCGACCGCTGCCGGCCGGCGGCGCGAGTCGCAGGTCGCCACGATCCGGAGCCGGCTCGCGCCTCGGCTGGCGGTGAGGTACCGCGCGATGGGCCGGCGGGGGTGGACGACATCTAGGACGTCGAAGCCCGAGACATCCGCAAAGGAGTGCTGGCGGACAGCGACAAGCGCGGTGCTCGCGCGCACGATGCAGACCGACCGGACCGGGCAGCCCGGCGCGTCCGTGCCGTCGAAGTGCGCCGGCGCGGGCACGGTTCGAACGAGATGCGTCACCGGGTGGGAAGCTGAGCCGGCGGCGACGGTTGCGCCCACTGCCGCGACGACGCCGGCCAGGGCGAGCGCGGCCACGATCCGGGTGGCTCGGGCGGCCGCGGACCACCACTTCCACCGCTGCAGTCCGCGCACCCGGGAGTCGGCGCCGTCAAGCCTTTCGAGCCCAGCGGGACCTGCGAGCCCAGCTGGCCCCGTCGGCCCAGCGAAGGATTCCCTGCCGTCGACCTCGATCAGCTGCACGAAGTCGCCGACCAGCCCGCCGCCTTGTGCGGGCTTCACGACGGCATCACCTGTCGATCGTGCATCACCGCCGCCGTCGGCGCTCGGCAGCGCTGCCCCTCGCTGCCACCTGGGCCGATAGACCCCTGGCTTCACCTACGCCGACGACGGCGGCGACTGGTCCTCGACCGCAGCTTGCGCGATGTCGGAACGGTAGTGCCCGCCGGGAAGGTGGACACCGGCCAGCACGTCGTAGGCCGCCGCCCGTGCCTCGGTCAGCGACGCGCCGACCGCAGTGGCCGACAGCACTCGGCCGCCCGAGCTGACGACGGCGCCGTCATCGCGGCGGCGGGTCCCGGCGTGGATGACGCCGGCGCGGTCGGCGCCGGTGAGAACATCGCCGGTACGTGGACGGTCGGGGTAGCCGGCTGCGGCAAGCACGACCGTGACCGCCGAGCCGGATCGCCACTGCAGCGGCGGATGCGCGGCTAGCTCGCCGGTCGCAGCCGCGTACAGCAGCCCCGCCAGCGGCGTCTCCAGGAGCGCCAGCACCACTTGGGTCTCCGGATCTCCGAAGCGGGCGTTGAACTCGACGACCCGAGGGCCGCGGCTGGTCATGGCCAGGCCGACGTAGAGCAAGCCGCTGAACGGCGTCGCGCGCCGTGCCATCTCCTCGATCGTCGGCTGGGCGACGGTGCGAACCACCTCGTCCACCACGCCCGGGTCCAGCCAGTCCAACGGTGCGTAGGCGCCCATGCCGCCGGTGTTGGGCCCCTCGTCGCCGTCCGAGAGCCGCTTGAAATCCTGCGCCGGCAGCAGGGGCACGACCGTCGTGCCGTCGGTGACGCAGAACAGTGACACCTCCGGGCCGTCGAGGAACTGCTCGACCACGACAGTGCCGCAGGCAGCCGCGTGTGCCAGCGCGGCGGCGCGATCCGACGTCACGAGGACGCCTTTTCCCGCGGCCAAGCCGTCATCCTTGACGACATAGGGCGGCCCGAACTTGTCGAGCGCCGCGCTGACAGCGCCGGTGTCCGAACACACCCGCGCGGCGGCGGTGGGAACTCCAGCCCCGGCCATCACGTCCTTGGCGAACGCCTTGCTGCCCTCCAACTGGGCGGCCGCGGCGGACGGGCCGAAGCAGGCTATTCCCGCGGCGCGGACCGCGTCGGCGACGCCAGCCACCAGCGGCGCCTCCGGGCCGATGACCACCAGATCCGAGCCCAGCTCGACAGCGAGCGCCGCCACGGCCTCCGGATCGGTGGCCACGATGCCGAGCTGGGCCTCCCGCGCGGCTTCGCCTCGGCCCTCCCGGGCGGCGCTGCGCCCGGCAAACCCGCGCTCGATCTCCCGCGCGGCTTCGCCTTGGCCCTCCCGGGCAGCGCTCCGCCCGGCAAACCCGCGCTCGATCTCCCGCGCGGC
>CAXSBR010000008.1:0-3892 GCA_964236495.1 uncultured Jatrophihabitantaceae bacterium | reverse complement strand
GCGGCTTCGCCTCGGCCCTCCCGGGCAGCGCTCCGCCCGGCAAACCCGCGCTCGATCTCCCGCGCGGCTTCGCCTCGGCCCTCCCGGGCAGCGCTCCGCCCGGCAAACCCGCGCTCGATCTCCCGCGCGGCTTCGCCTCGGCCCTCCCGGGCAGCGCTCCGCCCGGCAAACCCGCGCTCGAAGTCCAAGGCTGCCGTGCCGGCGTTCCCGGGAGTGCACGCGAGTGCAGTCACCGCAGGGTCCGCAGCGAAAGCCAAGCACAGCGCATGCTCGCGGGCACCGGAGCCGATCACGAGGACGCGCACGGTGGCAGAGCCTAGTGCCGCCTTCGGAAGCCCGACCCGCAACCAGAGTCGACCTAGCCCGACCCGCCGGTCATGCCGCCCGGCGCCTCGCGCGTGCCGACCGGCAACTCGCGACTCGCGACTGGCGACTGGCGACTGGCGACTGGCGACTGGCGACTGGCGACTCGCGACTGGCGACTGGCGAGGGAGAACTGGATATCGAACAGCTGTCAGGGCGGCGGTGCAGCGGCCATTGGATATCCACAACCGCGCGTTTCGCTCTGGCGGGAGTTGCTCACAGCGACTCAGAAAGGCTCAGCACCGCCGGCGCGGGGCAGGCTCGGGGCCGGCGCGGGGCCGGCTCGAGGCAGGCGCGGGGCCGGCGCGGGGCCGGCTCGAGGCAGGCTCAGGGCGGGCTCAAGATGGCTCAGCTAGCCGCCGAGCAGGTCGTGCACCGCGATGGTTTGGTCGCGGCCCGGGCCGACGCCGATCGCGGAGATGCGCGCGCCGATCATCTGCTCGAGCGCCTGCACGTAGTCGCGGGCGTTGACCGGCAGCTCCTCGACAGTGCGGGCGCCCGAGATGTCGTCGTCCCAGCCGGGCAACGTCTCATACATCGGCACCGCCCGGGCGAATTCGACCTGCGTCATCGGCATCTCGTCGTGGCGCACGCCGTCCACGTCGTAGGCGACGCACACCGGCACCTCGGGCATGCCGGTGAGCACGTCGAGCTTGGTGAGGACGAAGTCGGTGACGCCGTTGATGCGCCGGGCGTAGCGGGCGATGACCGCGTCGAACCAGCCGCACCGACGCGGCCGGCCGGTGGTGGTGCCGAACTCCGCCCCGGCTTCGCGCAGTTCCTCGCCCTTGACGTCGAGCAGTTCGGTGGGAAACGGGCCCTCACCGACGCGGGTCGTGTAGGCCTTGACGACGGCGATCACGCCGTCCACCCGCGTCGGCGGAATGCCGCTGCCTGTGCACGCGCCGCCGGCCGTGGCGTTGGACGACGTCACGAACGGATACGTGCCGTGGTCGACGTCGAGCAGCGTCGCCTGCCCCGCCTCCAACACCACCGTTTTGCCCTCGTCGAGCAGGTTGCTGAGCAATAAAGAGGTGTCGGCGACCATCGGACGCAGCCGGTCGACGTAGCCCAGCAGCTCGTCCACCACCGCGTCGACGTCGACGGCGCGCCGGTTGTAGACCTTGACCAGCACCTGGTTCTTCGTCGCCAGCGCTCCGGTGACCTTCTCGCGCAGTAGGTCGGCATCGAACAGGTCTTGGATACGGATGCCCACCCGCGACATCTTGTCCGCATACGCCGGGCCGATGCCGCGCCCGGTCGTGCCCAGCTTGCGGCTGCCCAGGAAACGTTCGGTGACCAGGTCCAGCGTGCGGGCGTAGGGGGTGATGAGGTGCGCTGCGGCGCTGATCACGAGGCGCGACGTATCGACCCCGCGCGCGTCCAGGGCGTCCAGTTCCTCGAAAAGCACGCCCAGGTCGACCACCACGCCGTTGCCGATCACGGGTATGCAACCCGGCGTCAGTATGCCCGAGGGCAGTAGGTGCAGCGCGTACTTCTCGCCGTCGATGACGATGGTGTGCCCGGCGTTGTTGCCCCCGTTGAATTTGACGACGGCATGGATGCGCGAGCCGAGCAGATCGGTGGCCTTGCCCTTGCCTTCATCGCCCCACTGGGCGCCGACGAGCACGATCGCAGGGATGGTGAATCTCCTTGCTCGTATGGATGCGCCGGCGGCCGACGCACGCGAACACGCGGACCAGTGAAAGGGTAACCAACGTGGAGCTCGCCCTGGTCGCCATCGGCAAGCCGTCCGACGCCAAGTACAAGTCAGCGCAGTTGGCGCGGCTCGGACCGACCGAGTCCTTCTTCCTGCCGTCCACGCCGACGCGTGTGCAGTACGACGCGCTGCTCGACACGCTGCACGGCCGACGGCTGGTCATCGATGCCGTTCCCGCAGAGATTGCGGGAGTGCTGCGCCGGATGATGCGCCGGGGCGAGCTGGCCACCACTCAGACGGCCGTGTTCACGGGCAACTGCCGCTTCCTCGAGGAGCTCGGCCTGTCGGCCGTGACTGCACTCGAATACGTCGGCGGGCCGTGTCGACCCGTCGGCGTGCTCAAAGACGATTCGGGCAACCTGGTTGTTGATTCGGCCGAGCTTCGGCCCTGGACAGGAGAGAAGGTGTGGGTGCGCGCCTATGTCGACGACGAGTGTCTGTGCGACGGCGAGGTCGCCTGGCTACGGGTGCAGCATCTGGTCGGCGGCGGCCTGCGTGCGTCGGTTCCCACTTCATCGTTCGGAGGCCGGTTCGGGCGGCGGCGTTCGCTCGAGGGTCGCGGGCTCGCCCTGGCTTGTGATGACGCAGCCATCAGCTCCGACGGGGCTGCCCGCGACCAGCCGCGCCGCAAGCGGATCTGGTGGGACGAGCCCGACCAGTGGCAGCTGGCCTGCCCACCGGTTTCCTAGCCTGTGCGCCGCCACGGCTCAAACGCGGAATGATCTGGTCTAACTTGACCAAGAAAGATGGCGTGGTGGAGTCAGTAAACGTGTACGCCGCCAAGACGCATCTGTCGCAGCTGCTGACCAGGGTCGAGTCCGGCGAAGAGATCATCATTGCTCGCAACGGCCGTCCAGTGGCGCGGCTGACGCCCGTCGCGGCATCCCAAGCCAACCGCCGTCCCGGCGCGTGGCGCGGGAGAGTGACCATCGCCGACGACTTCGACGACTTCGACGCAGCCGCGAACGCCGACTGGTACGGCGCAAAGGCTGCTGCTGGAGACTCACGTCCTGCTGTGGTGGCTTGCCGATGACGCGCGCCTGCAATCACAGAGGCGGCGGCTGATCGAAGACGGCACCGCAGAGGTCTTCGTTTCGTCGGTGTCAGTTGCCGAAGTCGCCATCAAGAGATCGCTGGGCAAGCTTGACGCGCCCCCGGACCTAACAGCTCAGTGCACAGGGGATGACATAACTGCCATTGCGCGTCGCACACGCCTAGGCATTGCAGGATCTGCCGTGGCTGCATCGCGACCCGTTCGACCGCATGCTGGTGGCCTAGGCGCTGGCGGAACGGCTCACGTTTGTGACTGCGGATTCACGCTGCCGCCAATACGACATCGACGCCGTGCCCGCCTGACAACGCAGTGCTGTGCAGCACGAACGAGTGCAGCGTTGGCTACCTATGCGGTGGCCAACGCTGCATCCGTTGGGAGCTACAGCTCGACGCGCTCGTTCTCTCCGCCGTCGTAGGGCTTGCCGGTCAGCTTGGCCTTGGCGAAGCTCAGTGCCGTCGAGACGCGGCCACCGGGGTTGTCCCAGTACTCGGCGGAGTCGCCGCTGATCTTGATCAGCACGACGCTCGGATCCTCGGGACCCTGCGGCATCCAGGCTTCGATGCCGGCATTCCAGAGTTCTTTCGCCTTGACGACGTCGGTGACGACCTGCGCAGAACCCGACATCGACAGCCACTTGTCGGTGGTCGTGAGCGTGACGTTGACGTGCGGATTGGCTGTGATGTGGGCGACTTTGCGTGAGGAGCGGCTGGCGAAGAACCACAGGTCGCCGTCGAACTCGACCTCCTGCGTCGCCA
>CAXSBR010000007.1:23670-157122 GCA_964236495.1 uncultured Jatrophihabitantaceae bacterium | reverse complement strand
TGGCAACCTTCACCTGGACGTAGCGCACGCTCGCCGCAGCGAACGAGATGCTGACGGTGTTGTCTTTGGTGGAGTCGAACGTGTAGTCCGCGGCCGGCGCGAGCGTCGAGAAGTTGGTGCCGTCAGTGCTGCCCAGGATCTGCAGGTTCTCCGTACGAGTGCCACCCCAGGCCGGATTGATCTTGAATACCGTCTTGGAGATCGAGGTGGCTGCACCCAGGTCCACGGTTGCCGTCTGCGGGAACGCCGCACCGGCCGCGCTCTCCCAGTAGGTGCCGGTGTTGGAGTCGGTCAGGTTGGCCGCCGGGCAGCATGGGTTCTCGCTGCTTGCGGTGGCCGCCTTACCGTCGGCGAGGTTCCCAGGCACGTGTGTCTGCACGGTTCCGTTGAGGTACAGCTGGTATCGGCCCGACGGAGTGCCGTCGGAGACGGTCAGTGCCCCACCATGGTCGCCCAGCGGCGTGGGAGCGAACCGGATCGAGACCGTGCACGAGGAATGCGGCGCCAGCACGGCCCCACAGGTGGTCGTGAAGGTGAAGGAGCCGGTGTTGGTGATCGACGCGATCCGCTGCGCGGTGTCGGTGGGGTTGGTGACGGTGACGACCTGCCGATCGCTGGACTGCCCGACCCCCGGAGCGACGAAGTTCAGGTTCTGCGCACTCAACACGAGCGGCCCCGGTGCCGGGTAGCCGCACTGGCTGGTCGACCAGCCCCGGTTCCCGGCCCCTTCGGTGATCACGAAGCCGGAACTGCAGTCGTAGCGCCCGGTGCTGCCCAGCCCGGTGGCCACGACGTGGGAGAAGCTGGCCGCCCCCGGTGCGTTGAGCTGGACGGCGAACGTACCGGCCCGCACGATGCGGTCGTGGCGGAAGTGGACGTTGGTGATCGCGTAACCGGTGAAGCCGATGGCTGCGTAGGAACTGTCGAGGATGCGGTTGTGCACGACGTCGACGCGGCCGTCCATCGCCTCGTCGCCGGCCCAGAACCACAGCGCCGGATTGCCGATGTGGGCGAACAGGTCGAGCGTTCCGGTGCGCAAGAGCACGTTGTGCGCGACTCGGGTGGTGCCCGCGAGCGGCACTGACCCGAACCGGTTGGCGATCTGGATGCCGCCGCCCTGGGTGATCGTGTCGGTCACCAGGTTGCGGGCGACGGTGTTGTCGTGGCCGCCGTAGATCGCGATATTGTTGGCCAGCGTCGGCACCTGCACGGTGTTGTGCGAGAACGTGTTGTTCGCGTCGGCGTGCTTGTCCGACCACATCGCCAGGCCGTCGTCACCGGTGTTGCGCACGAAGCTGTCGGTGACCGAGGAGTGGGTGACGCCGTCGTGGAAGTTGATGCCATCGGCGGTCTGGTCGAGGATCCGGACGTGGGAGATCTTGAGGTTGTCGAACGGCCCGTCCAGCCACAGACCGACCTTCGTGTGTTGCAACCACACGTTGGAGACGGTGGAATCGTTGAGCGCACCGCCGATCGCGTTGAGCTGAGCGCTGTCGTCACGGTTGCGCACCTCGCCGAAGACGGCGAAGTTCGACAGATGCACGTTGCTGCTGGGGGTCGGGTTGTACTTGCCGTAGACGCCCACGCCGTTGCCGTGCAGAACGCTGTACCAGGGCCCGGCGCCCGTCACGGTCACCCGGTCGACGATGAGGTGCCGATTGACCTTGAACGTCCCGGCCGGAATCCAGACCGTCTTGCCGGCCTTCGCGGCCGCGTCGATCGTCGCCTGGATGGCGTACGCGGAGTTGGAGCGCCCGGTGGGGTCGGCGCCGAAGTCCAGGATCGACATCGACCTGGCCGGTCGCTGCGCGGGTGCGGCGACCTTCTCGAAGTCGGCGGTGTCGATCACGTACCAGGGTGAGGTGTCTTGGCTGCGGATCTGGAAGCGAACCTTCGTGCCCGCGGGCAGAGTCGATCCGAGCATGATCCGGGAGTCGTCATACAGCTGACGACGGCCGCCGTCGGCCGGGGTGTTCGACCAGGGGTAGACGCCGTAGTACCAGGAGTATTTCGACGTCAAGTGCACTGATGTGGACCTGTGGCCGGAGATGTACACCCCGAGGGAGGCATCGCGGCCGACGCCGTCGGCGGTGTCGGGAATGCTGTAGTGCACATTCACCGCGTTGGCCGCTCGGGTCAGGGTGAACTGCACGTACTGCCCCACGCCGCGCAGGCGCACCGCCTTGCGCCCGACGGCCTCGGCTGCCAGCGTGCCGTACGCGCGGTCCGGGCCGATGATCTGTCCGTTCGTGCGCGCGTTCTCGGCCTGCTGTTCGACGAAAGGCAGCCGAGCGCCGACGTTCCCCGCCGCTCGAGTGTCTTGCGCTGCTGCACTAGCTGGCCGGGACGTGGCCACAACGGGCGAGTGAGCTGCTGGACTCGGAGCAGCTGCCGCAGCCGTGGCGGCCGCGACAAAGGTCGCCGCGACAGGCAGGCTGACGGCGGCGGCCAGGATGGATCTGGGAACTCGGCGCATTCGGATACCTCTTCCGGTCGTGGAACGACGCCGCCCATGCCTGGGTAGCCAACGGATTCGGCGCCGACCTGGAGGCTTGCGGCAGGTTTTGCAACGTTTTTCTCGTGCGGTGTGACGTTAAAACTAGGCTGCGGGCGTGTCAATACCCGGTTTCGAACGGCGCGGCGTTGCAGCGCGCGCCGGCGTCGTCGACGTGGCCCGGTTGGCCGGTGTCGCTCCCAGCACGGTGTCCAACGTGTTCAATCGCCCGGGCACCGTGTCCGACCAGCTGACTGCGCGGGTGCTCGACGCCGCGCGTCAGCTCCGGTTCACCGGTCCCGATCCCGCTGGGCGCAGCCTGCGCAAGGGCCGGACGAACGCCATTGGGGTAGTTCTCAGGGAGCGCCTGTCCTACTCCTTCGACGACATTGCCGTCGTCCGGCTCATGCAGGGCATCTCCGAGGCCGCGGACCCGCGCCAACAAGCACTGGTCATCGTGCCGTCGTATCCGGAGGCGGGCGCGACCGCCGGGCCGGCGATCCGGCACGTCGCTGCCGACGGCATCATTGCCTACTCCCTGGTCGGCGACGATCCGCTGCTCGAAGTCGTGCGACGTCGACACGTACCTACCGTGATCGTGGATTCTCCGCGCGAACACGAGGCCGGCATCGCCGGCGCCTACTTCGTCGGTATCGACGAAGTGAGCGCGGCACACTCGGCGCTCGAGCACCTTCTCGAGCTCGGGCACCGGCGCATCGGCGTCCTCAGTACCCGGTTGAGCGCTCGAGCTGAATCCGGTCTGGTCGACGTGCGGACGCAGGACGCGAGCACCGCCAGCACCGCGAAGGGAAGGCTGGTCGGAATCCGCCAGGCGCTCACTACAGCCGGCCTCGACTGGCGGGATATGCCCGTCGTCCAAGGCCTCATCAGCGACGTCGAAACCGGGCGGGTGGGTGCGCACACGTTGCTCGACGCAGCCCCTGCGACGACGGCCGTGTTCGCCTTCAGTGACGCGCTGGCCCTCGGCGCCCGGGTGGCGGCGGTCGAACGCGGGCTGAGCGTGCCCGCCGACCTGTCGATCGTCGGGTTCGACGACTCCGCGCATGCAGCCGAGGGCCTCACCACGGTTCACCAGCCGCTGCGTGAGAAGGGCCGGGTAGCCACTGACCTCCTGCTGGCGCTCCTGGACGGCACTGCGTCGGCGACCAGCATCGAGCTACCCACCAGACTCGTCGTGCGCGCATCGACCGCCCGTCGCCGGTAAAGACCACCGACGGGCAAGCGCCTCAGGCGACGGGTCGGCCGCCATTCGGCGTCAGACCGCACCAAGCTCACCCGTCCTCAGCGAACCAGCAGGTCTATTGCGACGTGCATTCGCTCGATATAGGTGCCGCGGACCGAAACTTGATGCTTGATGCCGATCGATGCGCTGATCAGCGTCCGGGCGACGGGGACGGCTGACTTGCGCCCGGACTGCACGGCGATCGCGGCGGTGAGCAGCTCTTGGAAGCGACGGGGCACGGTGTCGACGATCGTCCCGAGCAGCGCGGGGTTGTCCTCGATGACGAGCGCGACATCGCTGGTCAGCGGGCCGATGTAGCGTCCCGCCCACAGGTCGAACGCGTCGAGAACGCGCTCGCGAAGCGGCCGGTCGCCGTCAGCCAGCACACGCTCGACGGCTGCGATGTCACGCTGCAAGGCCTGAGTCACGGCTGCCCGGAACAGCGTTTCCTTCGAGGTGAAGAGGTAATACAGGCCGGGTCGCGAAATGTCAGCCGCGCGCGCCACCTCATCCATCGACGTCTTGCGATAATTGAACCTGGCGAAGGTGAGCAGCGCGGCGTCCAGCACCGACGCACGCCGATCGCTAGCGGCGACGGTCAACGGCGCCTCAAGGTCGGACCTGCTCACCCGGACAGCGTACGGCTCGCCGCCGGACTGAACAGTTATTGCGTAAACGGTATAGTAGCGAGGATGACCGCGCACCAGATCATTACGACGCCGTTTACCGGATTCAGCACCGCAGCGGACGTGTTGCAGGGAGTGGACCTCAGCGGCGTCCGCGCGGTCGTGACAGGTGCGTCATCGGGCATCGGAGTCGAGACGGCTCGTGCGCTGACCGCTGCCGGGGCGCAGGTGACGCTCGCCGTGCGGAACACAGTCGCGGGCTATGGCGTCGCCGACGAGATCGAGAAGTGCACTCGAGCAATCCGGCCGCACGTCGCCCGGCTTGATCTCGCCGACCTAGAGACTGTCGCCCACTTCGTCGACGCATGGCAAGGCCCTCTCCACCTGCTGATCAACAACGCTGGTCTAGTGACAGGCGGCCTCGAGCGAACCGCCGAGGGTTGGGAGCTGCAGTTCGCGACCAATCACCTGGGCCACTTCGCCCTCGCCGTCGGCCTGCACGACGCGCTGGCGCTGGGAGCGGCCGAGCGCGACGGAGCGCGGATCGTCTCGGTCAGCTCGACGGCGCACATGCGCTCGGGCGTCGATTTTGATGATCTGCACTTCAAGCACCGCACCTACGATCCGCAGATCGCCTACGCGCAGTCGAAGACGGCGAACTCCCTGTTCGCCGTCGAAGCGACTCGTCTCTGGTTTGGCGACGGCATCGTCGCCAACGCGGTCAACCCCGGCGGCGTCGCGACCGGGCTGCAACGCAACTTCACAAGCCAGCAGAAGCAGTCACTCGACGCAGCCGAGGCCGCCGGCGTCTTCACGTACAAGACGGTGCAACAGGGAGCCGCAACCAGCACCGTTGCCGCCGTCGCCCCGGAGTTCGCGCACACCGGAGGTCACTATCTTGACGACGGTCAGGAGGCCTACACCGTGGCCAATGACGCCGAACTTGCACAGCACCCGCACGGGGTGAAGGAGTGGGCACTCGATCCGTCCGCCGCCCAGCGCATCTGGACAGTGTCGACCGACCTGCTTCGCTAGCCCGGCAAAAATACGCGGCCGCGAGGCGCGCTTCGCGCGGATCGCCGATTGCGTCAGGCACCTCGACGGCGCTCGCGTGGGGCGATTACAGCTGACATCCACCCGCGCCCTCGGCCAAGCTGTTGCAGGACCTCTTCCAACACGATCGCGCTGCCCTGGCAAACCTGCTAAGTCTCGGCGCCGTCATTACCTGGCCGCTCTAGGCGGGAAACGGTGGCGTGACCACACGTCATCCGCACGATCGATCGGTCTTGATCGCTACCGAACTCCTCGCGGGCGGCGCCGTCTTGTCCGTGCTCGACGAGTGACACGCCGCAAATGCGTTCCGTGCACCCCTCGAGCGCGGACGAGCGACCTCCTGCGCGCATCAGGTGGCCGGCGCGGCAAGTACGCCTGACAAGACGACTCCTGGTGCATACCAACACGCTGACAAGACCGGGCCCCTCGATTAGGCGGCGTACTGATTATACCGCTCAGCCAACTTCCGTCACGAACGCCCAGTTTCATACCAGGATGCGACATTGGCGGTTTGTAGCTGTTGTTCGTAACGATCGATCATTGCATTGATGAGCGGAAGATCGATAGTTGGGGAAGCGGCCCTAATCGATTGACTTAGCCGCAGTTGCAAGGCTATCGCGGCCATCCTTGCTCGCGCCGCTTCATTGAGCTTCGCAGCCACTGGAACGTCAGTCGCCACCACCCCGATGGGTAATCCTGATACAACCTGCATTCCAACCAAGTTGGCGGAGCTCGCAGCGGCAAGAAGCGGCTTATCTGCAGTAAGGAAGACTACCGGCGCAGAGCCAGTTTCTTCTAGTAGTCCTGCTCGCGCCATATCGGCGATTGTCAGGTAGGTAAGATCCCACGCGGCACCGAGAAGATCCTTTCTCTTTACCGCGCGTACTAGCTTTAGCTGCTTCTCAGCCATGAGGCTTGTCTGCTCGTTTCCGAGAAACAGGTTCAAAACCGTTGCTAAGCAGTACGCAGGCAAACCTACGCCATCTTGATTCAAAGTTTCAACCCAACTTTCCCAAGCGTTCACGCGTTGTTCACCATTCCACCTTCGACCACGCAGATCGCCCCACAACGCAGCCGCGCGCAGGACGCCCAGGTAGTTCAATCCGATTAGTTCGGGACGTGCTGCAGCACGGTCCATCCCTCGTTCGACGTCTGAGCTCGCCAGTTCGCGATACTTTGCCGCGACGGTGTGCCAAGTAGCAGGAGATGCCTGGAAATGCTCGAACGCTTTCAAAGCTGCTCGAAGCCGCACAACCTTGGGAGCACCGTCTTTTCCGAACCGGCACTCAGCAAGAGCAAAGCCGGGGATGGTGTCGCAACTCGACATCCAAGCCATCATTTCGCGGATGTGTGACCAGTTCGGTGCATCTTGTTGATTCAGACAGCGGTCTAGTCTGACCAGGAAGTTTTGGTCGATGATCACGGAAGCCCCTGATGGTGGCCAAACCAATCTCCGACCATCTGCTGACGCAAACACTCCAAGGTCTTCGGGCCGACTTCCCTCGGCGCGAAGATCTACAACGCGGACCGTCGAGCCTAGGACGAGGCGCCTCGACGCCGCGTACTGAATCGCCTCTTGTAGCTTTAACCGTCTAGGAGGCGCAACCAGGACGTATAACTCAACCTCGTGCGCGATCGTGCCGCCCGGCCATGAAACATCACCGAACGTCGCCACCAAATCGGCTGCCTGCGTCCTGAGAACCAAGCCCGCTGAAGTCAAGACAACTGTTCCGCAGGTCGCATCACTCACAACCCTCCCGCCGCGAGACAGCTGTTCGAAACCGAACCTCAGTCGACTTCTTTCTAACATTGAAGCATTCATCGGCAGGGTGCCAAAAGTTAAACTCGTAGACGTCCGAACCGTTATGACAATAGCGGTTCGACCACGCACCCGCGCAAAGCTACAAGACTCCCAGTCCATCGTTGCAGGAACCTCTAGACCGTTCGTCATGCGCCTTCGCCCAACGCGGTCGTCTCGCCAACTGTTGGTATGGTGTTCAGGCGAGCCCATGTTAGCGCTAACTGACCGCATTTACGGTTCTGCGAGCCTGCGTCCCAAGTGAGCGGTGTCAATATCCGCCGCGTGCTAAGCATTAGAGAAACACCACTACAACGCATTTTTTGAAATCGGCTTGTCCGCCAACGTCGCCAGCCCATGAGCCGGAGGACGCAAGCCGCGTTGCCATGGAATGCGCCGGAGAGCTCCGCCAACAAATTTGGCCACCCGTTCGGCGATGCACCTCGCGACGTGATCAAGCCTGGGCACGGCCATCAGTTGGGCAGGGCCATGTCGACGAACCGGCTGTAGTGGCCTTGAAAGGCGACCGTCACCAGCCCAGTAGGACCGTTGCGGTGCTTGGCCAGGATCAGGTCCGCCTCGCCGGCGCGCGGGGACTCCCGCTCGTACATGTCTTCCCGGTGCACCAGTAGCACGACGTCGGAGTCCTGCTCGATCGACCCGGATTCCCGCAGGTCCGACAGCATCGGCTTCTTGTCCGTGCGCTGCTCGGACAGCCGGTTCAGCTGGGACAGCGCGATGACGGGCACTTCCAGCTCCTTGGCCATCAGCTTGATCGCGCGGGAGAACTCCGACACTTCCTGCTGGCGCGATTCCACCCGTTTGCCCGACGTCATCAGCTGCAGGTAGTCGATCACTACGAGCTTCAGATCGTGGCGCTGCTTGAGCCGGCGCGCTTTCGCCCGTATCTCCATCATCGTCAAGTTCGGCGAGTCGTCGATGTAGAGCGGAGCCGAGGCCAACTCACCCGAGCGGCGCGCCATCCGCGTCCAGTCCTCGTCGCTCATCATTCCCGAGCGCATGTTCTTCAGCAGCACCCGCGCCTCGGCCGAGAACAGCCGCATCATGATTTCCAGCCGGCCCATCTCGAGGGAGAAGATGGCCGTGGACTGGCCGTGTTTGATCGCCGACGAACGGGCAATGTCCAAAGCCAGCGTCGAGTTGTGCGTCGGGATGAACGCATGGCTGGCGAGGTACAGGTGCTCTTCATTGGACACTTGAACACAGCGCACGGGCACCGACTCCACCTCGCGCACCGCCGTCACGAACCGCAGGTTCGTTCCGGTGCGACGACGTCCTTCCCGCTGCCGTACGGCCTTGCGTTCCAGACCGAAGACGACGTCGCTCGGCGTGAATGCCACTTCGTAGCTGGTGGATGACGACTCAGTGCGGCCCCGGACTCGTTTACTCCGCATGGTGACGCGGTAACCGAGACTGCTCGCCAGCTCGTGCACGCCTGCGGCCAAGGCAGCGCTGGTGACAGCGAAGACGACACCGCCGACCTTGTTCGCGTAACCGTCGGTGTCGAGCAGGCCCGCGAGCAGCGCTCGTCGCTGTGATTCGGAGGCCCGCAGGTACTGCGTGGGGATGTGTTTGTTGTTGAGGACTCCCACTGTCCGCAGTCGGGCCTGCAGAGTGCCGTGGTCACGCTCGCAAGCCACGCAGAGGCTGAAACCGGTGGTCCGACCACCGCAGTCGGTGCACGTTGGCGGTGCCGGCGGAGCAGAACCGCGCACCTTCGGACCGCAGGCGCGTCCACAGGTACGGACGATCGGTGCCTTGGGCAGGAATGCCACGCCGCAGACGACACACGTTCGCATCGACGGCTTCGACGTGGGCAACTGAAGCCGATAACGCCACGCCCCGGCAACGGACGTCACGACGATCCCCTCGGCGCGGATCTTGTCGAGGATCTCGTCGTCGGCACACGTCAACGACGCACCGGCCGACGTGCCGTCGCCGAGCCACGCTCCAAGGGTGTACGGCGGCACGGGCAGATCGGCCTCGGGCAGCTCTACCGGAGCCGTGGTGCGCACCGCGTGGTTCAGTCGCCCGTCGGCGCAGTGCACCGAGGTGGCCAGCTGCGCGGTTGTGACCGTGCCGCCGTGCTCTACGGCGTGCCAGGAGGCGACGGGCCGGAGCTCGCGCTCTGCCAACGCGTAGTACAAGGCCTGCCGGGAATACGCCGGCGCCGACCAGAGATTGCTGCGCTTGTAGCCGTGGGCGATGCGCTGCACGCGCCCGACTGTTCCCAACCCCCATGACGTGTGCCTGATGCCTGACAGTGCTTCGACACCGATCTCGTCGACCGCGTCTCCGACGGTGACGAGTCGGTCAGGCATCGAGGCGGCACTGCTCGCCAGGGAACTCAGTCGCGCACGCACATCGTCGGGAAGGTGCCACCTGAGCGCATTGCGTTCAGCCGCAGAGCGTCGCGACGCCCGCGTGCTGGTGACCCACTCGTGCTGAGCGTCGGCGACTATGACGGTGCCGTCAGAGAATTCCACCTCGTAACACGGGCGGCCGATCAATACGTCGGTGGCGGCGACCACCTGGGTAGGGCGGCCGTCAGCACCGAGCAGGTAGTCGCCCGCAGCGACGGCCCCCATCGTCGTCCACCCGGTCGGCGTGGGCAGCGACGTATCCAGCGCCAGGGCTTTGCCGCTGCCAGGTCTGCCCGCAATTGTCACCATTTGTCCCGGATGCAAGCCGTTAGTGATCTGATCCAACTCGGCGAAGCCGGTGGGGATACCGGTACCAACACCGCCCGAGGCGGAGATCCGCTCTATCTCGTCGAGCGTGCCCTCGAGCAGTTTCTCGATGACGATGTAGTCCTCGCTGGACCGCCGCTCGGTGACGTCGTACACCTCGGCCTGGGCGCGGTCGACCACATCGTCGACGGTGCCGGTGATATCCGAGGCACCCGAAGCGGCCCCGTAGCCCATCTGCACGATGCGGGTGCCAGCCTCGACCAGGCGCCGCAGTACCGCCTGCTCGGCCACGATCTCGGCGTAGTAGCCGGCATTCGCGGCGGTGGGCACCGACGCCATCAGGGTGTGCAGATACGCCGCACCGCCGACCCGCGCGATCTGGCCGGTGCGGATCAGCTCGGCGGAGATCGTGATGGCGTCGGCGGGCTCTCCGCGGCCGTAAAGGTCGAGGATGGCCTCGCACACGATCTGGTGCGCGGGACGGTAGAAGTCGCTGGGCCGCAGCACCTCGACGACATCGGCGATCGCGTCCTTGGAGAGCAGCATGCCACCCAGCACCGACTGCTCCGCGGCAATGTTCTGCGGCGGAGTGCGGTCGAACTCGCGAGGGCTCCGGCCGGCGGGGACATCCTCGGCCTCTGCTGCTAGAGACACGATTGAGCTCGTCCTTCCCCCATCTGACCCGGTCCGCGCAGGTGTGTACGACACGGGTTCGGTATAACGAACGGCTCTGACAATTTCGCCCCGATCGCCGCCAGGGGGAAGTGCGACAGGCACTTGCGCAGACGTTAGAGGTGCCGCCCGCGAACACCAAGACAGCCTGTGGACGCCGGGGTGGGAAACCTTGTGGACGGCGCGCCACCTTCTGTTCACACTCTGTGGACTGCCCTGTTAATTGCTGCACTCGGGCCTCGCTGAGAGCAGCAATCGTCCGGCGCGCCGGACCTCACGTCTGTGGACAGAAAAAAGTCGCCGCCCTACTGCTGATCTTGAAGACCGTCGTTGTCAAAGCCGCGATTTGCGTCCGGTCGAACTCGCGCTACTCCTCTGAGATCGCAGGTCGTCTTGTCGACGACTCATACATCGCTGAGGCAGTGACCGATGCGCGCGAGCAGATCCGGGGTCGTGGTCGGCCATCACTGTCCGCAACAGGTGAGTCACCGCTGTTACGGGTGCGACTACCTGAAGATCTTGATGTCGCAGTACGTAATGCCGCTGAGCGGGCCGGAACTTCCCGTGCGGACTGGGCTCGCAACGTCCTCGCCCAAGCTGCGCGCCGCTCTGCTTGACCCGCCAGCGCCTGCTTGGGCTATCACCGCACTCGATTCGATGGCCCGGCGGCCCTCGAGTCTGTGGACAGAAGAAAGTCGCCGCGCTACCGCTGATCCTGGATACCGTCGTCGTCATGGCCATAGACCGCGTCAGGTCGAACTCGCGCTACGCCCCTGCGATCGGGTTCAGTGCGGCTGCAACGGCCGGGCAGACCGTTTACACCGCCGGCTTCACCGCGGTGGACGCCGAGGGCCAGATCGTCGGGCCGGGTAACCCGTACCGGCAGGCGCAGGAGGCATTGCGCAAGCTGGGTAGCACGCTGGCCGAAGCCGGCGCCGACCTGTCCGACGTCGTCCAGACCCGGACGTACCTGGTGCACGCGGCCGACTGGGTCGAGGTGGGCCGGGCACATGGCGAGGTGTTCGCAGATGTGTTGCCGGCCGCAACGATGGTCGTCGTCGCCGCGTTACTCGACGATCGGATGCTGGTCGAGATCGAGGCGGTGGCTGTGCGGCCCACCTGAGCGCCGACGGACAAACGGCCCGTCCTCTCGAACGAGGACGGGCCGGATGACTGTCGTGCTGCGTTCAGCTGGCGGTGACCGTCAGCTGGCGGTGACCGTCAGATCCACCGTGGCGGTGACGTCGTGCTGCAGATCGACGGTGATCTGGTGCTTTCCGACGGTCTTGATGTGGCCGCCCAGATCAATGCGCTTCTTGTCCAGCACGGGGCCGCCGGCGTGCTTCACCGCCGCGGCGACGTCGTTCTCGGTGATGGAGCCGAACAGCTTGCCTTCCCGTCCGGCGCGTGCCACCAGAGTGACCGACAGCTTCTCCAGGCCGGCCTTGATCTCGCGGGCATGCCCTAGATCGCGGACTTCGCGCGCGTCGCGAGCCCGCTTGATCTGGCCGATCTGCTTCTCGGCGCCCTTGGTCCAGGTGATAGCCGAACCACGCGGCACCAGATAGTTACGGCCGTAGCCGTCGGCAACCTGCACGACGTCGCCGGCCAGGCCCAGATTGGCCACTTCTTGAGTGAGGATGAGTTTCATGATCGCCAGGCCCCTCAGCGACCGATGGTCGTGTAGGGCAGCAGGGCCATCTCGCGAGCGTTCTTGACGGCCTTGGCGATCTGGCGCTGCTGTTGCGTGGACACGCCCGTCACGCGCCGCGCGCGGATCTTGCCGCGGTCGGAGATGAACTTGCGCAGCAGATTGGTGTCCTTGTAATCGATGTAGCCGATCTTGGCCACCTTGAGCGGGTTGGCCTTCTTCTTCGGCTTACGAATCGGCGGTTTTGCCATGTCAGTACTCCAGAGTCAGACGGTGCGAAAAGGTTAGAAGGGTGGTTCGTCGGAGGTGCCGGCCGGCGGGGCCGAACTCCACGGATCGTTGTCGGCGAAGCTGGCACCCGAGGGTGCGCCACCGCCGGGCTCGCCGCCGAAACCGCCGCCGGACGAGCCGCGCTGAGTGCGGTTGACCTTGGCGGTGGCGTAGCGCAGCGACGGTCCGACCTCGTCGACCTGCATCTCATACACGGTGCGCTTCTCGCCCTCACGGGTCTCATACGAGCGCTGCTGCAGACGGCCCTGGACGACGACGCGCATGCCGCGCGTCAGTGATTCGGCGACGTTCTCAGCGGCCTGGCGCCAAATCGAGCAGCGCAGGAACAGCGCGTCGCCGTCCTTCCACTCGTTGGTCTGACGGTCCATCGTGCGCGGGGTGGAGGCGACGGTGAACGACGCCACCGCCGCGCCGCTGGGCGTGAAGCGCAGCTCGGGATCGGCGGTGAGGTTGCCAACGACGGTGATGACCGTTTCGCCTGCCATCAGCTCTGCGCCGGTCCGGGCTGGGGCGACTGCGCAGCGGCAGGCTCAGCGGGCTGTGCCGGGGCCGGCTCAGCCGCCGGTGCCGGGGCAGCCGGAGCCGGGGCAGCCGGAGCGGCCGGGCCAGCCGGAGCGGCCGGGGCAGCCGCTGCAGGGGCTGCTGCGGGCGCGCTCGCCGGGGCGCTCATCGCGGGAGGCGGTGTCGGCGGGGCTGCCGCAGGCTTGGCCGGCGCAGGTCGGGCCGCCTTGCCGCTTTCAGCTGGCCGCAACACCTTGGTGCGCAGAACCGACTCGTTGAGGTTGAGCTGCCGGTCTAACTCAAGCACCGAAGCGGGCTCGGCTTTCATGTCGACGACGGCGTAGATGCCCTCGGAGTACTTGTCGATCTCGTAGGCCAGCCGGCGCTTGCCCCAGATGTCGACCTTCTCAACGGTGCCACCGTCGTTCTTGATGACGTTGAGGAAGGTGTCCAGGGACGGCGCGATGGTGCGCTCTTCCAGGGTGGGGTCGAGGATGACCATGACTTCGTAGTGACGCATGGGTGCGTGAGTCCTCCTATGGACTGATAACGGCCGCGGTCTTTCCGCGGCAGGAGGGTGTCCGAGCGAGGCGCCTGATTTGATCAGTTGGTCGATCGGGATGATCTGACGCTTGCGGACGCCCGCGGTGCCCAACCGGATCTGGCAGGCGACGGGACGTCGAACTCAGCCATCTTAGCGGCTGCTTCGCTTGAGTCGTGCCGCGGTGAGATCTGCCCGGCAGATTCTAAGCTGCTGGTATGGCCATCGGCGCGCACGTCGACTCGGTCGATCCGGTCGCCGCGGCCACTGCCGTGGACGCGCACGTGATGCAGTTCTTCCTGGCAGATCCGCAGGGCTGGAAGAAGCCCGTCGAGCACGCACACGCCGACGCCATCCGCGCGAGCGACCTGATCGTCTACGTCCACGCGCCCTACGTGCTGAACGTGGCCACCCTCAACAACCGGATCCGCATTCCCAGCCGCAAGCTGCTGGCCCAGCACGCCACGGCCGCTGCAGGCATCGGCGCGCGGGGCCTGATCGTGCACGGCGGGCACGTCAACGCCGGTGACGATCCCGAAGTCGGCGTGGAGAACTGGCGCAAAACGTTCGCCCGCGCGCAGGCCGAGGCGCCCTTCGAGCTGCCGGTGCTGATCGAGAACACCGCCGGCGGCAACCACGCCATGGCCCGGCGTTTCGACCGGCTGGCCCGGCTGTGGGACGCCGTCGGCGACTTCGGCGCCGGTTTCTGCCTCGACACCTGCCACGCCTGGGCCGGCGGCGAGGACCTCGTCGACATCGTCGATCGGGTGCTGGCTATCACCGGACGCATCGATTTGGTGCACGCCAACAACAGCCGCGACGCCTTCGACTCGGGTGCGGACCGACACGCCAACTTCGACGCCGGCACCATCGACGCAGCGCAGATCGCGGCCGTGACGGCTGTAACTGCCAGGGCAGGCTGCGACGTCCTGGTCGAGACGCCCGCCACTGGCCAGGCGGCCGATATTGCCTACCTGCGCGCGCACCTCTAGTCGCTACTAACACGAAGTGATATAGCGACGCGACGTCCGAACGTGACGTGGCTATATCAGTGGCTATGCGCTCAGTGATCCTCGGCCGCGGTGTCGCCGGCACCTGGGCCGGAAGTCCGCGCCTCGGCATCGGGCGACTCCTCGACTTCGGGGCCAGCTCCGACACTTACGTCGACGAGCGTCGGGTCGTGCTGTGCCGCGCGGGCCGCTCGGGCGCCACGCGACAGCGACCAGACGTCCGGTGCGCCGTCGAAGGGGCCGCCGCTGGGATCGTCGAAGTAGGCCCGGTCCGATCCGCCCGCCGCGTCGTTATCGGACTGCACGCCATACACCTCGCTCACCGCCGTGGCTCCGTACCCGCCGCTACGCACCACGTCCCACTCGGGATGCCACATCTCCCGAACGACCAGCGCCAGAATGGCCAGCAGGAAGGCGTCGCGGACCAGCAGCAGGAACATCAACCAGCCGTAGTCGATGCCACGGTTGGTGTCGGTGAAGCCGGCCAACCACAGCAGCGTGACGATCCAGACGACGATCTCGCTGCCCTGCCAGATAAGCGTGAGCCGCCACCGCGGCCTTGCCAGGGCAACCAGCGGCACCAGCCAGAGGGAATATTGAGGACTCCACACCTTCGTCGTCAGCAAGAATGCTGCGACCACCAGCAGAACCACCTGCGCCAACCGGGGTCGAGTCGGCGCCATCCACGCCAGTGCCGCCACCAGCGCCAGCGCCGCGAGCAAGATCACTGCCACGAGCGCGCCGTTGGGATGGAATCCGCCCGGCGAGCCGACATTGCCACCGCCGGTGCGCAGGTAGCGGTACATCGCCCAGAACGTGCTCGCCTCAGCCTCCCGGCTGGCGCTGAAGGTGTAGAAGGTCTTCCAGCCGTCGAACCACAGCACAGCGACGGGCACGTTGACGACGAGCCAGGCGACGACGGCTCCGACGATGCAGCGAACCACCGGGTCGCGCTTGCCCGAGCGCACCGCCAAAATCACCAGCGCGACCAGCAGCAGGCCCGGATAAAGCTTGGCCGCGGTGCCCAGGCCGATCAACACGCCTGCGGTCACGGGCCGGTTGCGCGACCAGGCGAACAGCGCCGCGGACGTGAACGCCATCGCCAGCAGGTCCCAGTTGCTGAAGGCGTGGAAGATCAGCAGCGGGCTGAACGCAAAGATCGCCGCGTCCCACGGTCTGCCACGGGCCGCGCGGATGGTGAAGTAGACGACGAGCAGACCGCAGACGGCCAGTCCCACCACCGTCACCAGGCCGAAAAGGATGCCTAGATCGGCGTCCCCCACACCCAATGCCGGCGCTACCGCCCGGGTGATCTGGGCCGAGGCGTACATGAATCCGCCGGTAAGCACCGGGTATTCGACGGGATGGTCGCGGTAGGGCACCTGCTTCTTGTCCAGGCCCTCGGCGCTCCACAGCGGCAGGATGTCGCCGTAGCAGACGTGGGTGTACTGCTTGTTGTGCTGCCAGTTGCCGTCCGCGCACGGCGACTTCTGGGCGAACCCCAGCACCAGGGTTGCGGCGGTGATCAGCAGCAGCGCCGACAACGCCGTCCATCGACGCGCAGACGCGGCGTACCGGCCGATCGGCCCGCCGATCGCCTCGCTGGCCCGCGCGGCCGTCGGATCGGTCCAGCTCGGCGATTCCGGCGCCGGCGGTGGCCCAGCGCTGAGTGACGCCGGGCCGTTCAGTGCGCCGGACACGTCACTCGGCGCGTTCACGCGACGATCGTGCCATAGCCCGCTGTGCCCGCCGCTGTGTTCAAGGGGTGGCAGACGAGCCGCCGCCCGCCGTCTTAGGGGGACTCTTTTGCGCCGTCGAGGTGCGGGTAGCAGTAGGGCGTGGCGACGTCACCGGCGAACGGGTTGGCGTCACAGTCGTCGAGGTGGGCGTGTTGGTCGGGGTGGGCGTGTCGGAGGAGGTCGGGGTGTCGGTCGGGGGCGGCGTGTCCGAGGGCGTCGATGCGGTGGAGGTCGTTGGGGCGCTACTGGTGCTCGCAGACGTGCTGCTATTTGCCGACGTGCTCGGGCTGGCCGACGGGGTCGGGCTGTTCGTCGCCTGCGACGTCGAGGTGTTGGCCTCGTTCGTGCCGCCCCGGACCTGCTGCTCGGTGGGCATGTCAGCCTTGGGCTTGCCGTCGAGGTAGGCGTCCACGAAGTACTTCCAGGCGTGCCCGGCGTTGGTTTTCCCGTACATCGCCCGGCCCTGGTCGTTGTAGATCGGCGCGAGGGTGTTCGAACCGACCCACGACGCCACGCTCACCTGCGGGGTGAAGCCGACCGTCCAGGCATCGCTGTTCTTGTCGCTGCTGCCAATGCCCACGGTGCCGGTCTTGGCGGCGTTGGGGCGCCCGCCCTGCAGCGCGAAACCCGAGTTCGAGGCGACCTTCTCCATCGCCAACGTGGTGTCGTTGGCAACCTTGGCGTCGATCACACGCTTGCCGGTGTCCTTGTGCTGGAACAGCACGTGTCCCTTGGCGTCGGTGACCTTGCTGATGAAGTAGCCGGTGCGCTCGGTACCGCCGTTGGCCAGCGTCGCCATGCCGACGGCCTGGTCGAGCGGGCGCACCTCATAGCCGCCGATGCCGATGCGGAAGTCGGTCTGGCCGTCGAGCCGCAGCGTGTCAGCACCCTTGCCGTTGGGTTGGGTGGTGGCCCGGATGCCCATCGCGTGGGCGGTGTCGGCGACCTTCGCCGGACCCTCCTTGACGGCCAGGCGGGCGTAGACGGTGTTCAGCGACTTGGTCATCGACTGCGCCAGCGTGTACGAGCCCGACTGCGGATCGGTCGGGTCGTTCTTGAGGGTGACGGTGGGTCCGGCCTTGTACGGGCCTGCGTCGAAGATGGACTTGACCGTATAGGCCGGCTTGCCGCCGTCGACCGTGTTCTGCAGCGCTGTAGCGAGCACGTAGGGCTTGAACGCCGAGCCGGCCATCCGGTAGGACTGCGCGTAGTCCAGCTGGGAGATCTTGTCGTTGCGGCCGCCGTAGTAGGCGACGACGCCGCCGGTGGACGGATCGACGGCCACCAGCGCCTCCTTCAGCCGGCCGTTGTTCTCGGCGCTGACGTTGGCGTAGGCCTTCTTTATCGCGTCAACGGCGTCGGTTTGTGCGCTCTTGTCGATGGTGGTCTGGATCTTCAGGCCGGCGGTGTTCAGCGTTGCGGGACTGATGCCGTCGGCTCCTAGTTCGGCCTTCACCTGTGCCACGACCAGCTGGGTCGGGCCGGTGACACTTTGCTGGCCGGACGTCTCGGCGAATGCCTTGGGAAAGACCATCTTGGCGCGGACCGCCGGGTCCAGCTTCTTGGTGGACACCATGCCGTCCAGCACGTAGTTCCACCGGTCCTTCGCCAGCTGGGGCGCCGTCGCTGGGTCGTCGTCGTTGGGCGACTGGATGATCCCGGCCAGCACCGCGCCCTCGCTGACAGTCAACCGGCTGACGTCCTGGTGGAAGTAGGACTGTGAGGCGGCCTGGATGCCGTAGTTGTCACGGCCCCAGTAGATGGAGTTGAGGTACCAGTCCAGGATCTGGTCCTTGCGGTAGTCGCGATCGAGCTTGACCGCGATCGCCAGCTCCTTGAACTTGCGGCTCAGCGTGTGCGAGGAACTCAGGTAGTGGTTCTTGACGTACTGCTGGGTGATGCCCGAACCGCCCTGGGAGCTGCCGCCGCGCAGGTCGTTCAGCGCCGCGCGGGCGGTGCCGCGGATCGACAGGCCGTGCTCGGAGTAGAAGCCGCGGTCCTCGGCGGCGAGCACAGCGTCCCGGACATGCGGAGGAACCTTGTTCAACGGCACGTCGGTGCGGCTGACCGAGCCGCCTGAGTACATCGGGCTGCCGTCGGCGTAGGTGATGGTGTAGGTCTGCGCCTGCGGTAAAGCGGTCGGGCTGGGCACCTGGGAGAGCTGGTAGAACGCCACGGCGGCGACGATCAGCAGGACTGCGAGCGACGCCAGCAGCAAGGTGGCGAGGATGCCTACCCGGCGCGCCAGTCGTCGGCCGGGGCTCATCGCGGCCAGACGGCGCTTCGTGCGGGCGCGGCGCGAATTGCCGCCTGCCTTGGCGCGGCCCGTTCTTGCGGGCGCCGACGCCGCGGACGGCGGTGTTGACGTCGACGTAGGTCGAGCGCCACCGTTCGACAAGGACACCTCGCCCCAGCCGTTCGCATCGGCCCCCGGCCCGTGAGCGCCCCAGCCGCCGGCGTCGCCCCCCGGGGTCGATGCCGGCGGTGGTGGCTGCTGCGTCATTGCTGAGGTGCCTCTCAAGATGGGCCGAACGTGTGCCCGTTGTGGCCTGAAGTGGGCTGGAAGTCGGGGTCTGCGGGATTCGTGCTTCTGGGTGGATCAACGGCGGGCAAGGGGCGACCGTGCCCGGCGTGTCTTGCCGGCAGTCGTTGCGCACGTAGCGCTGTGATGTATCGTGTTGATACATCGTCATGCTACGTGGCGGTGCTCCATCCGCGCTTATGTGGATCCGCTGAATGGATCCGCGGGGCGCTCTGCGCAGGACGGACGTCGATGCTGGAACTGGCCGTGCTCGGGCTCCTCAGTGAGAGCCCCCTGCACGGTTACGAGCTGCGCAAGCGCCTGTCCACTCTGCTCGGGGCGTTCCGCGCATTCTCCTACGGCTCGCTCTATCCGACGTTGCGCAAGCTGTCCGAGGCCGGCTGGATCACCGAGGAAGCCCCGGGCGAGCTCACTCCTGCAGCCGCCGGGGCTATTTCCCGGCGCGGCAAGCGGGTGTACCAGCTGACCGCGGAGGGCAAGGAGCACTTCAGTGAGCTGCTGGGCAGGGTCGGCCCAGACGCTTATGACGACGAGGGTTTCGGTGCTCGACTGGCGTTCTTCGCCCAGACCCGCTCCGACATCCGGATGCAGATCCTGGAAGGTCGGCGACGCCGGGTGGAGGAACAGCGCGAAGGCATGGCGTCGTCGCTGGCGTCGACGAAGTCGCGTCTGGACCGCTACACCCTGCAACTGCAGGAGCACGGCCTGGAATCGGTCGACCGCGAGGTCCGCTGGCTCACCGAGCTGATCGACACCGAGCGCGGCAGCGCGCATCCGGCTCAGCGTGGCAACGGTGAGAAGGGCGGCGCCCGGCCGCCTAGACAGCGCAGAACCGCGTCGGCCACCAAGCGGACGACCCCGCGCTAGTCACCTTCGCCGAGTAGTTCCGCCAAGAAGTTCCCGCTCAGAAAGTCCCCGAAATGGTCGCAGTTGCGATCGCCGACACAAGTAAGGAGACCCAAGAAATGGGTTCACAGAACAACGAGGGCACCGGCAAGATCCGGCTTGCCATCGTCGGCGTGGGCAACTGTGCCTCGTCGCTGGTGCAGGGCGTCACCTACTACGCCGACGCCGACCCGACCGAGCGCGTCGCCGGGCTGATGCACGTGCAGTTCGGCCCGTACCACGTCAGCGACGTCGAGTTCGTCGCTGCGTTTGACGTGGACGCCAAGAAGGTCGGCGTCGACCTGTCCGAGGCAATCGTGGCCAGCGAGAACAATACGATCAAGATCTGCGACGTGGCGCCCACCGGCATCACCGTCCAGCGCGGGCACACCTTCGACGGCCTGGGCGAGTATTACCGCGAGATCGTCACCGAGTCCGACGAAGAGCCTGTGGACATGGTGCAGGCGCTGCGCGATGCCCAGGTTGACGTGCTGGTGTCCTACCTGCCCGTCGGCTCGGAAGATGCCGATCGCTTCTACGCGCAGGCCTGCATCGACGCCAACGTCGCCTTCGTCAACGCGTTGCCGGTGTTCATCGCCTCGGACCCGGTGTGGGCCGAGAAGTTCCGCGCCGCCGGTGTGCCGATCGTCGGTGACGACATCAAGAGCCAGGTCGGCGCCACCATCACCCACCGCGTGCTGGCCAAGTTGTTCGAGGACCGCGGCGTGGAGCTGCTGCGCACGTACCAGCTCAACTTCGGCGGCAACATGGACTTCATGAACATGCTGGAGCGCAAGCGCCTGCAGTCCAAGAAGATTTCCAAGACGCAGTCGGTCACGTCGCAGATCCCGCACGAGATGCGCAAGGCCGACGTCCACATCGGCCCGTCGGATCACGTGCCATGGTTGGACGACCGCAAGTGGGCCTACGTCCGCCTCGAGGGCCGCTCCTTCGGCGACACCCCGCTGAACCTGGAGTACAAGCTCGAGGTGTGGGACTCGCCGAACTCGGCGGGCATCATCATCGACGCGGTGCGGGCGGCCAAGATCGCCAAGGACCGCGGCATCGGCGGCCCGGTGCTGTCGGCGTCGTCGTACTTCATGAAGTCGCCGCCCGAGCAGTACAGCGACGACGAGGCCCGCGACGCCGTCGAGGCGTTCATCAACGGCACCGTCGAAAGCTAGTTCGCTCTGCTCGTGCTCTGCGTTCGGGCCGGTCCTCTCCGTGAGGCCCGGCCCGTCCTCAATTTCGGGATCGAAGGACCTGCTTCCGTGTCGCGCGTCGAGTGTTGCCCGCCGGCCGACGGTTGCCGCCCCGCCTCCACCCGTCAGGCTCGCTAGGCTTCGACCTGTGCCGGAGCTGCCGGAGGTAGAGGCCCTCGCCGCGTTCCTGCGCGAGCGCGCCGTCGGTCGGGCGGTAGTGCGCGCGGACATGGCGGCGCTGAGCGCGGTCAAGACGTTCGACCCGCCGCTGAGCGCACTGGCCGGGCTGACCGTTACCGACGTCGGCCGGCACGGCAAGTTCCTCGATATCGACGTCGACGGCCTCCACCTGGTGATCCACCTGGCCCGCGCAGGCTGGCTGCAATGGCGCGAGTCCCTGCCGCCGGCGCCGCCGAGGCCGGGCAAAGGCCCGCTGGCATTCCGGCTGCACCTGGCGCCGGAGCTCGACGACGGGCCCATCGGCGGCTTCGACCTCACCGAGGCCGGCACGCAGAAGAGCCTGGCCGTGTACTTGGTGCACGATCCCCACGATGTGCCTGGCATTGCGCGGCTCGGGCCGGACGCCCTGACCGTCGACGTTGCGCAACTGGGCGATCTCCTGCGCGCGCACACCGGGCGCATCAAGGGCGTCCTGACCGACCAAACCGTCCTCGCCGGCATCGGCAATGCCTACTCCGACGAGATCCTGCACAGCGCCCGGATGTCGCCGTTCAAGATCGCCGCCAAGCTGACCGACGCAGACGTCGCGCGCCTGCACGACGCCATCCAGGCCGAGCTTCTCGACGCCGTCGCCCGTTCGGTCGGCCAGAAGGCGGCAACGCTCAAGGGCGAGAAACGCAGCGGCCTGCAGGTCCACGCCCGCACCGGCATGCCGTGCCCCGTCTGCGGTGACACGGTGCGCGAGGTTTCCTTCGCCGACCGGTCGTTCCAGTACTGCCCGACGTGTCAGACCGAGGGTCGCGAGCTGGCCGACCGGCGGCTGTCGAAGCTCCTCAAGTAGCCACTCTGGCCCCGTCCGTCAGCGGTTTTGGCGGCGCAACATCGCATGCAAGCTCTTACTGCCAAACCCGTCCGGGGCGGCCAGTTCCAAGCTGCGGCGCCGGCTGCGTGCGTCCGCGGCGGGCGAAGTTGCGGCGCGCGTGGATCGTTCCTAGCGAATCGTTGCGCCGAAAGTTTGTCAGGCGGACCTGTTGATGGCTACGACAGTCGCGCGTCTGACAGGGTGTGACCGACCTTTCGGCGTCAAGCCGCACCGATGGTGGACGGGGTGCACCCATGGCTGTGCCGAACACCGAACCGGCAGCAGCACCCGATCTGCTTGCGTCATCGGGCGGACCGGCCGACGTACCGGCGCTGTTCCGCGCGCACTACCGCGGACTGGTGCGGCTCGCCGCCCAGCTCGTCGACGACCACGCCAGCGCCGAGGACGTCGTCCAGGACGTGTTCGCCGCTCTGCAAGTGCGACCGCGTGCGCTGGACGATCCGCTCGCCTACCTGCGACTGGCCGTCGTCAACCGCTCGAGGTCGGCACTGCGCCGGCGTCGTACCGCGCGATTGTTCGTCTTTCCGCGCTCGGAATCGGTCGAGCCTGCCGACGCCGCCCACCTGCGCGACGAGGCCCACGAACACATGCTGCGCGCCGTGCGCGGGTTGCCCGCCAGGCAGCGGGAGGTCATCGTCCTGCGGTTCTACGAGGACATGCCCGTCGCCGACGTGGCGCAGCTGCTGGGCATCTCGCCCGGCGCGGTCGCCTCGTCCGCCCATCGCGCGCTGTCCCGACTGACCATATTGCTGGAGGAAGACCATGACTGACGACGTCGAGATTCGGCTGCGCGCGGCGCTGCAGTACAACGCCGACCGCGTCGAGCTGGCTGAGCCGGAGTTGCGCCCGAAGTCCGCCCGGCGCCTGGACAATCGCGTGTGGGCTACGTTGGCGGCGGCGGCCTGCGTGGTGACCATCGTCGGCGCGACCGTCCTCGGGCGCGGCCTTCACCGCGGCGCCACAGCCGCGCCGTCCTACGAGGGCCGGCACTGGATCCTGGCGTCGGTCGTCCACGCCGGTAAAACGACCGCCGTTCCTGCGAAGTTGGCGGCGTCCATCGACTTCAACCAATCGCACGACTTCTGCGCAGGCGATGTGCCGTCCGGAACCCGATGCCTGTCCATTTCAGATTCCCTCAACAGCGTGGGAGCTAGCTATCGACGCACCGAGCAGGGATTCGTCGCCAGGACAGTCGTCAGCAGCGGCGCCGGCAGCACTGGTAAAAGCGTGGTGCGCGACGGCATGGACAGCGTCGGCGAGTCGGCGGTCACCGCCTCCGTCGACGGGTCGCAACTCACGCTCAGCACGCCCGGGTACATTTTGATTTTCACCGCCGCGAACCCCCAAACCAGCATGAGCAGGTCGTACGCAGGGCGGCACTGGCGTCTCACGTCGGTGAGTCACAACGGCGCTACCGTCGCCATACCCGCCCGCGTGGGCGCAACGATCGACTTCAGCGCGTCGGCGCATTACTGCGGGCGGGGGGCGCTTTTCGGCCAGTGTCCGGGCAAGATCGGGATCAACGACTCGGTCAACTTCCTGTCGGGCAGTTACCGGCTCACCGTAGACGGCTTCGCCACGACCGACGTAGGCACGACCCTCGTGCTCTATGCCGGACCGGACACAACCCGCAAGCTGGTGATCAGCGCGATGGATCAAGTCGCCTACGGCCGCGTCGCCTCCACCGGGTTCTCAGGTAACGCCGACGTCAGAGCGTCGGTCGACCGCGACGTCCTCACGCTGACAGTCCCCGACTACGTACTGACGCTGACGGCACAGGGCAAAAGTCGGCTCGACACGTCGAGCCCGTCACCGACAACTGATCGGTGAACGGCCCCGTCTTTGTCGCACTCTTGGTCGGCCACCCTAAAATACGGTTGCTGGTGACCAAAAGCGGAGCAGGACAATGGGTGGCATGAGTCTTCCCAGGATCGGCCTGCCCAGCGTCGAGGTATCCGAGGTCCAGACCCTGCGCGACAGCGGCGCCACTCTGCTCGACGTGCGCGAGGACGACGAGTGGGCCGCCGGTCACATCGATGGTGCCGTGCACATCCCCATGCATGAGGTCCCTGCCCGGGTCGGCGAGGTGCCCAGCGGCGCACCGGTGGTCGTCTTGTGCAAGATGGGCGGACGGTCGGCGCAGGTCACCGCGTGGCTGCAGCAGCAAGGCCATGACGCTCGCAATCTCGACGGCGGCATGCTGGCGTGGGCGGTTGCGCACCAGCCGATGACGACCGACGACGGCCGCGTACCCATCGTCGCCTGAGCCGCCGGCCTCGCGTCGGCAGGCTGTGCCACAGCCTGTGTTCCCAGGCGGGAAGGGCGCCAGGTAGGGCGTTCGCGCCAACGGTCACCCACCCACCTTGAGCGCCCGCGCCGTAGACCGCGGCGGATCCGAGCCGACATCTGAACCAGACCAGGACAAAGTTCACGCGCCCGTCGACCGCATGTCACCTTCGTCGCGGACGATCAAGGTTATGAAACGCCGCTACCGCACAGAGGGCGCAGCACGCACGCCTCTCCGTCCACTGGTCGGCGCCCGATGTTGAGCTCCGTACTGGACAAACGCCCTAAACTCGCTGTCGTGCGGTCCACCTCCAGGCGGCTTACCGGCCCCCTGCGCAGCACCAAGCGCGACACCACGCCCCCAGCCGCGCTCGGCTCGGAGGCGCTGGTCGTCGCCCACCGCGGCGCGTCGCTGGCTCGCGCCGAGCACACCGTGGACGCCTACGCCGCTGCCATCGCCTCGGCAGCCGACGGCCTCGAGTGCGACGTCCGACTTACCCGGGACGGGCATCTGGTCTGTGTGCACGACCGCACCGTCAACCGCACCAGCAACGGAACCGGCACCGTCAGCGAGCTCGACCTGGCTCGGCTGCAGGAACTGGACTTCTCCAGTTGGCGGCGCGACTGGCCCGCGTCGGGCGACGACCTGCTGCCCGACTCCTACCTGACCGACGCCTACTTGGCCGGGGTGTCGCCCGATCGGGACGCCGGCGGCGGCGTGTTGACGCTGGAGACGCTGCTGGGCATGGTCGCCGACGCGGGTCGCCCGCTGCGCCTGCTGGTGGAGACCAAGCATCCGACACGCTATGCCGGGCTGGTGGAGAAGGAGCTGGTGCAGACGCTGCACCGTTTCGGCTATGGCGCGGCCGCGCGCGGGGCGGGGGCCAGAGCTGCCGCTGGAAGTGAGGCAGGTCACGGGTCGGTGGCGGTGATGAGCTTTGCCAGCATCGCGCTGCGACGCATCCGGCTGCTCGATCCCAGTCTGGACACGGTGCTGATCCAGGAGCGGCTGCTGCCGGTGCTGCGGGAAGGCTGGCTGCCCGCCGGAACCGACATCGTCGCCCTCAGTCTCGACGTGCTTCACCGCGACCCCGACCTCGTCGCCCGGCACCACCGACGCGGCCACGCGGTGTACACGTTCACCGTCGATGAGCCCGACGACATGGACTTCGTGCTGGACCTCGGCGTATCCGCCGTCATCAGCAACGATCCGCAACGCGCCGTCGAGGTCCGCGCCGGCCGTCTCTAGCGACAAGCCCACGGTTACGACGGCAGCCCGCGCATCACCCGCAGTGCCACCGACAACGTCGCCAGATCAGGCAGCTCGACGGCCAGCGCGTCGGCCACGATCGCCAACGTTCGCGTCACCCGTTCGGCGTTGGCTGCCTCCCAACGCCGCAGCCGCTGCGTCGCAGGCAGCTCGGCGTCGGTGCTGCGCAACACGGCCTGCGTGATCGCGGCCAGCGCGGCGTACACGTCGTGGCGCAGCGCGGCCCGGGCCAATGCCGACCAGTGATCGGCCCGAGGCAACGCCGTAATCGCGGTCAGCATCGGATCGATGCTGAACCGCTCGGACAGGGCGAAGTGCAGCTCGGCGACTTCGCGGGCCGGCCGACCGCTGATTTCGGCGATCTCCACCACGTCCAGCAGCGAGAACGCCGCCAGCAACGACCCGACCTGTAGCGCCAGTTCCGCCGGCAACCCGAGAACGCCGAGCGCGTCGACGTCGGCACGCAGGGTGACCAACTCGTTGGCGCCCAACAGCTCGGGTAACGCCGGCGACAACTGTGCGACCACTGCAGCGAAGCGCTCGATCTCGGCGCTCAGATCGGAGATCGGGTACCGCACGTCGAGCAGCCACCGCGTGACCCGGTCCACCATCCGCCGCACTGCGAAGTACGCAGCATGCTGGGCGTCCACCGGCACCTTGTTATCGAGGGCCGCGAGCTCCTGCCACAACTCCTCCAGGTCGAACACCTGCCGGGACACGGTGTAGGCGCGCGCCACTTGGGCTGCGTCGGCGCCCGATTCCTCCATCGCACGGAACAGAAACGTCGTGCCGGCCCGATTGACCATGTCGTTGACGACGACGGTCGTGATGATCTCGCGGCTCAGCGGATGTGAGGCCAAGCTTTCTAAGCGCTCCGGGCCTCGCTCCTTCGTCGCTCGATCCTCACGCCCTCCATCCAGGCGGGCGATCGAGGCCGGGAAGTACCCGGTCAATGCTCGGTGGAAATACGGCTCGTCGGCAAGGTCCGAGGCCTCCAACTCGACCGTCGCCGTGATCTTGACGTAGGCGGCAACCACCGCCAGCTCGGGCGACACCAGGCCCTCGCCGGCAAGGGCGCGCGTCGCCAACTCCTTGTCCGAGGGAAGGAACTCCAACGCTCGGTCCAGCCTGCCGTTGCTGAGCGCGCCGTTGCCGGGCGAAGCGCTGCCCGGGAGGGCCGAGGCGACGGCGCGCGGGCGGCCCCGCTCCAGCTCGCGGATGAGCCGTCCGTACACGCCCACCATGGGGCCAGCGAGGCGCCGCTCCAGGCCGAGCAGCACGTTCTGCTGGTAGTTGTCGACGAGTACGTCGGCCGCCACCTCGTCGGTGGTCGTCGCCAGCAGCTCGTTACGTTGCGCCGTCGTCAATGCACCGGCGGCGACCTGACGATCCAACAGGATCTTGATGTTCACCTCGTGGTCGGAGGTGTCGACGCCGGCGGAGTTGTCGATCGCATCGGTGTTGATGCCGCCGGGGCCGTATGCGGCAGTGCCGCGCGCGAACTCGACGCGTCCCAGCTGCGTGCAACCCAGGTTGCCGCCTTCGCCGATCACCCGGCAGCGCAGCTGGCTGGCGTCGGCGCGCAGGGCGTCGTTGGCCTTGTCCCCCACCGACGCATGCGACTCGCCGGAGGCTTTGACGTAGGTGCCGATGCCGCCGTTGAACAGCAGATCGACCGGCGCGGTGAGGATGGCGTGCATCAGCTGTGCCGGCGCCATCGACGTCGTACCCGAGGGCAGGTCCAGCGCCGTGCGCACCTGCGGCGAGATCGGGATCGCCTTCAGCGTGCGCGGATACACCCCGCCTCCGGCCGAGATCGCGTGGGCGTCGTAGTCGGCCCACGACGAGCGCGGCAGCGCGAACAGCCGCGCCCGCTCGGCGAAGGACGCGCTCGCGTCGGGGGTCGGATCCAGGAAGATGTGCCGGTGGTCGAAGGCCGCCACCAACCGGATGCGGGCTGAGAGCAGCATGCCGTTGCCGAACACGTCGCCCGACATGTCGCCGACACCCACGACCGTGAAGTCCTCGGTCTGGGTGTCCAGCCCTCTCTCGCGGAAGTGGTACTTCACCGATTCCCACGCCCCGCGCGCGGTGATGCCCATCGCCTTGTGGTCGTACCCCACCGAGCCGCCGGAGGCGAATGCGTCGCCGAGCCAGAAGCCTCGGCGCACAGAGATGGCGTTGGCGATGTCGGAGAACGTCGCGGTGCCCTTGTCCGCCGCGACGACGAGATAGGGATCGTCGCCGTCGTAGCGCACGACGTCGGTGGGGGGCTCGATTTTTTGCGCGCCGGCCGCCACCGCAGTCGCAGTGTTGATCGTCGAGGCGCCGCCGGCGGCGTAGTTGTCGGTGACGTCGAGCAAGCTCGACACGAAGGTCCGGTAGCAGGCGATGCCTTCCCTCAGTGCCGATTCGCGGTCACTGAGGTCGGCGGGCGGTTGCTTGACGACGAACCCGCCCTTGGCGCCCACCGGCACGATGACGGCGTTCTTGACCATCTGCGCCTTCACCAGGCCCAACACCTCGGTACGGAAGTCCTCGCGCCGGTCCGACCAGCGCAGCCCGCCGCGTGCGACCAGGCCGAAGCGCAGGTGCACGCCCTCCACGCGCGGGGAGTACACCCAGATCTCGAACCGGGGCCGCGGATACGGCAGCCCTTCGATCAGCTGCGGATCGAGCTTGAACGCCAGCGCCGCACGCACCGGTTCCGCGCCCTCAGCAGACACCGTCTGACTTCCTACCGGCTCCGCGCGCTGGGAAATCAGCTCCTTCGTCGCTGCGATGCTCACCGGGGGGTCGGCACCGATGAGCCGATCGCGACGGAAGACGTTCGTGCGCAGCGTCGCCTGCACCAGCCCGCACAGGTAACGCAGGATGCGATCCTGATCCAGGCTGGCGACGTCGCCGAGTGCGTCGAGCACCGCCTGATGCTCGGCCTGCACGTCGTCTGCGTTGCCGTTGGCGACTTGGCGAGCGGGATCGAACCGCAGTTCGAACAGCTCGACGATGCCGCGCGCGATCGCCGGAAAGTCGACGAGGGTTTGCTCGATGTAGCCCTGGCTGAACGGGGTGCCGGCCTGGCGCAGGTACTTGGCGTACGCGCGCAGCACCGTCACCTGCCGCCACGTCAGCCCGGCGCGCAAAACCAGCGCGTTGAACCCGTCCTGTTCGGCGTCACCGCGCCATAGCCGGCGCAGCGCCTCCAGCAGATCGCTGGGATCGTCGAGCTCCACGCCGGCCGGCAGCGCCAGGCCGAAGTCGTAGATCCACGCCGACGAGCCGTCGCGCCGGTCCAGCTCGTAGGGCCGCTCGTCGAGCACCTCGACGCCGAGGTAGCCGAACATCGGTAGCGCACGCGCCAGCGAGATGTGCGAGCCGGTCCGGAACACCTTCAGGCGGCGCTGGGCGTCGTCGTCGGCGCGCGGGATGTACATCTCGAAGCTCAGCCCGTCCACCTCGGGCAGGGCTTCGAGCCGGGCAATGTCACGCACCGCGACGTCGGCGTCGAAGTCCTCCTTGTAGGCCTCGGGAAAGGCGTTCTCGTACCGCTTGACCAGCCGGTCGCCCTCGGCGTCGCCCACCGCCAGGTACAGCAGATCGGTGAGGTCGTCGGCCCAGCCGCGGGTGATCTCGGCGATGCGCGCCTCCACCTGGTCGGGATCGGGGGTGGGCACGGGCTCGCCCGGGCGCAGAGTGATCAGGTAGTGCAGGCGGGCCAGGCCGAGATCGGACAGGCTGCTCTCGCGCGTGATCAGCGAGCCGGGCCAGTTCTGGCCGACGATCTGACGCACCTGCGCCACGGTGTCGGCACCGAGCCGGTCGATCGGCAGGTAGACCAGCACGCTGATGAAGTCGTTGTTCAGATGCAGCCGGGAGAACACGCCGACCCCGCCGCGCTCGGCGCGGCTGGACACCAGCTGGGCCAGTTTGATCAGGTCTGCGGAATCGGCCTCGAGCAGCTCGTCGCGGGGCAGGGTGCGCAGCGCGGCGACGAGCTGGCGGCCGGTGTAGCTGTCCGCGCGCACCCCGGCCTGGGCCAGTACGTACCGAATCCGTCGTCGGAGCACCGGTACGCGGCTCACGGCGCTGCTGTCGGACTCGGTGAACAGGCCGAGAAAGACGTGCACTCGAGCCGGCTCGTCGGGCTCGCCGGGCACGTGCACAGCCGGGGCGTTGACCGTCACACAGTCCAGTCGTGCCGAGCGCAGCACCGTCGAGGTCAGTGCAGACTTGAAGATGACGACGGGCGCGCCGCTGCGGAAGGCCGGCAACAGCTCACGCGCCGAGATACTGGCCCGCCCACGCAACACGCCGCCGGCCTGCGGATCCGCCGACGGCCCGGACCCCGACGCGCTGAACGTCAACTCGTTGGCGGTGTAGGCGACGTGGCCCAGGAACATGAAGTTGCCGTCGGCCAGCCACCGCAGCAGATCGCCGGCCTCGGTGCTGGTGTCGCGGTCGAAGGGTCCAGGATCGTCGCCCAGCCGGCGCGCCAACGTGCGGACCAGCTCATAGAGCTGCGGCGCGTCGTGCACGGCGTGGTGGACGTCGCCGAGAATGCGGCCGACCGATGCCGTCAGCTCCTTCTCATCGGCCCGAGCCACGGCCGGCACCTCGACGAACATCCACGATTCGGCTCCTGCGCCGGGCGGCACCTCGGCGGTGTCCGCGACGTCCTCGACGCGCTGCAGCACGCCCGCGGCGTCGCGGGTGACGATCAGCTGGGGATGCAGCACGTTCTCGGCCGGGTAACCGGACACCCGCAGTTCGCTGCGCACCGAATCGACGAGATAGGACACGTCTGCGGTGACAATTTCGACGGCGCTGTGCTCGTCGTCCAGGGCACGGACGCGGACCAGGATCTCGCCCGGGCGCCGACACCGACCGAAGCGGTAGTGCTCGGCGGCGATGGCGTCGAGCACGGTGGCGGAGTGGCCGGGCAGTTGGCCGGCGGCGCGCTTGAGATAGCGGCGGCGGAAGACGGGATCGACGGGCTCCAACGGCTCAGTTGGACCGGTGGTTTGAGTGGCCTCGGTGGCTTCGGTGGATAGGGACCTGCTGGCTTCGGCCATGGCCGGAAGAGTCACCTCGTTGTGACGTCGGTTGATGTGGCGGTTGGTGTGATGGTGGCTCGGGTCGGTGTGATGTCGGACCGGCGATCCCCATCGAACCATTGTTCAGAGCAATAATCAGGCCTCTGCTGCCGTCGGCACCTGCGCAGGCATAGATTCTCGACCCAGATCCGCCCGGAACCGGTCGCGGCGGAGATCATCGACCGTGACATTGCCAGCGACATCGACAGTGGCCGTGCCACCCGTAGCGACAGTGGAGAAACTATGCCCGTGCCCGTGAAGCCGCAGCGATGAGCATCCCTGATTCGGCGCGTCCGCGACCGACGCCCACCAGCGCGTCGTACGGCATCACGGTGCGGCTGTACGCCGATCCGGCGCCGGCGGTGGTGGGTGTCATCGCGACCGCGGTCGGCGCTGCCGGCGGCGTCGTCACCGCCATCGACGTCAGCGAGTCGCGCCACGACCGGATGACCATCGACGTCACCTGCTCGGCCGCCAACGGCGAGCACGCCCAAGAGATCGTCGCCGCGCTGTCCGCGGTGCCCGGCGTCGAGGTGTACCGGGTGTCGGACCGCACATTCCTGCTGCACCTGGGCGGCAAGATATCGGTGGAGTCGAAGGTGCCGCTGAAGACCCGCGACGACCTGTCGATGGCCTACACCCCCGGCGTGGGCCGGGTATCACTCGCGATCGCGGCCAACCCCGACGACGTCACCCGACTGACGATCAAAGGCAACTGCGTCGCCGTGGTCACCGACGGATCCGCGGTGCTCGGCCTGGGCAACATCGGCCCGTACGCGGCGATGCCGGTGATGGAGGGCAAGGCCGCACTGTTCAAGCGCTTCGCCAACATCGACGCCTGGCCGATCTGCCTGGACACCCAGGATCCCGACGAGATCGTGCGGATCGTCAAGGGCATCTCACCGGGTTTCGGCGGCATCAACCTCGAAGACATCTCCGCGCCGCGCTGCTTCGAGATCGAACGCCGGCTGCGCGCCGAACTCGACATCCCCGTCTTCCACGACGACCAGCACGGCACCGCCATCGTGGTACTGGCCGCGCTGACCAACGCGCTGCGCTGCGTGGGCAAAGCGCTCGGCACCGCCCGGCTGGTCGTCTCCGGCGGCGGCGCTGCCGGCACCGCCATCGTCACGTTGCTGCTGGCCGCGGGCGTGCGCAACGTGCTCGTCTACGACGTCGAGGGCATCCTGTCCCCCGACGACGCCCGCCTGGCGCCCTCGAAGCAGGCGCTGGCCGCGCAGACGAACCCTGCCTGCGTTACCGGCGACCTGCACGACGCGCTGCGCGGCGCCGACGTATTCATCGGGGTGTCCGCGCCCAACATCATGAACGCCGAATGGATCGACGACATGGCCACCGACCCGGTGGTGTTCGCGCTGGCCAACCCCGACCCCGAGGTCGACGTCTACGCCGCCGGCCAACGCGCCGCCATCGTCGCCACCGGCCGCTCGGACTACCCCAACCAGATCAACAACGTGCTCGCCTTCCCCGGCGTCTTCCGCGGTCTGCTCGACGCGCGGGCGTCGGAAGTCACCACGACAATGCTGCTGGGCGCAGCCGCCGCGCTGGCCGCCTGCGTCGACGACGAACAGCTCAACGCCAGCTACATCATTCCCAGCGTCTTCGACCCGCAGGTGCCCACCGCGGTAGCCGCCGCAGTGCGCGCCGCAGCGACGGCCCGGCGCTCGTTGAATGCAGGTGCGGCTGTCGGCGCAGTAACCCCTGCCTAGTTCCCGCCCGGCCCTGTTTGCCCAACGTTCGGTTGCGGCGTTCGAAGGGGCGTCAAGCATTCGTAACGCTGGGGTGCGAGGGAAGAACTGGCGCCGGCCGAGGGTTGGCCTTCTCATGACGTCTACAGCCGACCGTTCGATCCTCGCCCTGCGCGCCACCCATGACGAGCTGGCCGCCGTGGTGACCGGCCTGTCCGACGAGCAACTGACCGGCCCCTCCGGTGCGTCGGAGTGGACCGTCGCCCAGGTCCTCTCCCACCTGGGCAGCGGCGCCGAGATCTCCCTAGCGACGGTTCGGGCGGCGCTGGGTACGGCGCCTGCCCTCGCGCCGGACTTCAACCAGAGCGTCTGGGATCGATGGAACGCGCTCAGCCCCGACGATCAGTCCGCGGGCTTTCTGACCGCCGACCAGGAGTTGCTCACCGCCCTGGAGGCGCTGACCCCCGACCAACGCCAGACGCTGCACGTCGACCTGGGCTTTCTCCCCGCGCCGGTACCACTGGCAACGCTCGCCGGAATGCGTCTGAACGAGGCGGCGCAGCACAGTTGGGACGTCCGTGTGGCCGTCGATTCGTCCGCCGCCATCGCTGCCGACACCGCAACTGTGCTGGCCGACCACTTCGCCGGCGACCTGGGCTTCCTGCTCGGGTTCACCGGCAAGGCCGACGCTCTCCGCGATGCAGCGTTGATCGACGTCGAGGGATCCGGCTTCACACTGACCATCGCCGACGGGCTCATCCTCACCGCCTCGGCACCCGCACCGACCGCGACCTTCACCGGACCGCTGGAAGCCTTCATCCGACTGCTGGCCGGGCGCCTGACGCCACGCCATACGCCCACGGACGTCGCCGTCAGCGGCAACGTCACCCTCGACGACCTTCGTCGGGTGTTCCCGGGCTACTAGGCATTCGCTGCCCGACGGCCTCGATGGATCGGGCGTCAGTCGATCTCGCCGCGACGACGGGCGCCCCGCTCGCCGCGAACCTGCTCCGCCACGCCGGGAGCGAAGCCGGCCTTGACCATCCGGTGTTCGGTCACCCCCCACATCACGAAGCCACTGCACAGATATCCGGCCAGCACCGCGAACGCGATCACGTAGCCCTTCACGTCCCACCCGTCGGGCAGCAGAAATGCGATCAGCAGCACCGGAATCGCCATCTGTACCGTCGAGCGGGCGAAGTGCCGCAGCCACCACAGCGGCGTGGTGTTGTCGCGCAGCACCCACCGACTCAGCTGCGGCGGCAGCCCACCGCCGAAGGCGTACCAGAGCCACTGCAGCAGTGACGGCCGCCGCTGCACCTGCGTCTTGGCCGTCGCGTCAATGCTGCGCACCGCCTTGGCCATACTTCAGGTATACGCCTGCCAGCTACCGCCTGATATCGATCGCTTCCGGCATTGAGCGCGGGTTCGGGGGCGGATAACGACGGCGGAGCCTGTGCGTCCGTGCAGAATCGACGCATGACCACCGCTGCCGCCAACACCACCGCCAAGCCCGGTGCCCGCGGTCCCCTCTTCGACCGCGCCGACCTCATCGTGCTCGGGGGCTGCCTCGTCGGCATCGTGCTGGCCGCCGTGACGCACTTCGCCAGCCTGGGCTCGGTGACGGCGTTCGTCTGCGCCGCCGTAGCCGTCGCCGCGCTGGCCGCCCTCGTCGGGCGCAGCGTCGATCAGATCGGCGAACGTCTCGGTCCGGGCGCTACCGGTGTCCTGCAAAGCGCGCTGGGCAACCTGCCTGAGCTGTTCATTGCCATTTTCGCGCTGCGCGCGGGCCTGGTCGACGTCGTGCGAGCGGCCCTGATCGGCTCGATCCTGGGCAACCTGCTGTTCGTGCTGGGGCTGGCGTTCGTCGTCGGCGGCCTGAAGAACGGCACCCAGCGCTTCGACACCGGGCGCGCGAAACTCAACGCGGCGCTGATGGTGCTCGCTGTTGCGGCGCTGGTGGTGCCGAGCCTGGCGTCCTACGCGCGCACCGGCGCCGGCCACCACGAGCACGCGCTGTCGATCGTGGTCTCGGTGGTGATGCTGATCGTGTTCGCACTGTCGGTGCCCTCGTCACTGGCCCGCACCGAGGGAGCGCACGACGCCGCTCCAGCCGAACCGGCGCGCTGGCCCATGCCGCTGGCGATCGGGCTGCTCACCGCCGCCAGCGTTGCCGCGGCCGTGGTGTCGGACTGGTTCGTCAGCGCACTGGAACCGGCCATCAAGGCGCTGCACATCTCCTCGCTGTTCGCCGGTCTGGTGATCGTCGCGCTGGCCGGCAACGCGATCGAGAACGTCGTGGGCATCCAACTGGCCTACAAGAACAAGGCCGAGGCAGCGATGTCGGTCGTCATCAACTCCCCGGTGCAGATCTCGCTGGTGCTGGCGCCGGCCCTGGTGCTGCTCAGCCCGCTGGTGGGCGGCGCGACGCTGACGCTGGTGTTCTCGCCGCTGCTGCTCATCGCGGTGGTGCTGGCGGTCTTCGTCGCGGTGCTGATCACCATCGATGGCGAGTCGACGTGGCTCGAAGGCGCGGCGTTGATTGCCCTCTACGTCATCATCGCGGCGTCGTTCTGGTGGGGCTGACAGTAGAGCTCAGCGCCCCGGCAATCTCGAGGAAGCAGGCGCTGCCGCCAAGAAAGCCGCCGAGACGCACTGCGGCGCCCGTCACCCGCGAGCAAAGTCCACGATCGCGACCAGGCACAGCACGGCGAACAACGCACCGGCAACCCGATGGATCCACCGAACGTGGATCCGCTGCAGCAGGACGGCGCTGAGCGCGCTGGCCAACGCCGCAACCGTCATCAGCGCGGCGAACGCCGCAATTCCGACCGCGACCGGCGCGTCGTAGCGGGCGGCGAGCGCCGCGGTGGCCAGCTGACTGGCATCGCCCCACTCAGCGGCGAAGAGCACACCGAAGGAGATGGCGGCGATGCGCCGGAAACTCGTCGCCGCGTCGGTGGGCGAGGTGTCTTCGCCCTCTGCCGCCCCGCCGAAACCCTGCCGCAGCAGCACTACCGCACCGATGCCGAACAGCACTGCCACCGCCAGCGCGACCACTCGGGGAGCTAGAAGGGCGAGCAGACCGCCGGCGACAACGGCGATGACGCACTGGACGGCGAACGCGGCAGCGACGCCGACCAGCACCGGCGCCCGGCGGTACCGCGACGTGAGGACCAGCGTGGCCACCAACGTCTTGTCCGGCAGCTCGACGAGCAGCACCGAGACGAAGGACACCGTGAACACGAACAACTGGTGCACTCGAAAGATCCTGCCATCGCTGCGCTCCGGCATCGTCGCCCGTCAGTTAGCCGCCTCGACGCCAGCGGGCTAAATTGCCCACACGAGCGAGTCGGTCGATTCAGGTTCACGAGTGATGCGCACGTTCTGGGAGCGGATCCAGGCGCGGGACTGGGTGGGGCTCGCCAGTTGGCTGGCCCCTGACGTCGTTATCGACTGGCCCGTAAGCGGGGAGCGGCTCGTCGGTGCACAGAATGTGGTCGCGGTGAATGCTGAATATCCGGAAGGTTGGACGATCCGGGTAATGCGTATCTTCGGCGACGGCGCCAGCGTTGCATCCGAGGTTGAGGGTCACGATGCTGAATGGCCCAGTTTCGCGCTCGGCCGCCTTCTGGACCGTCGTCGACGGCCGAATCAATTCTGGCGTCGAATATTGGTCCGACGTCGGCGCCGACCCTGCGCCGGAGTGGCACGCGCCGTACACCAAGCCTCTGTAGCAAACGGCGCCCGGAAGCCCCCGGCCCGGACACCACGGCCCGGCTGGGAAGGCCACGTTGCCGCTGCAAAGGACCGCCCACTGCGCAACGGTGGTCGATCCCCAGCCATCTGCGGGTCATGCTTCGAACCATGGCTGACGCGGCCTGATCTGTGCCCGCCATGTCTTGGGCAGCGGTCGCCGCCGCGTGCGAAGCCGTCAGCAAGGCCGCGTCATCATCGAGGCCAGCCACCAGGTGCCGGTCGCCGGGCTGTTCGCTTCGTGGCGCCACCTAGGCTCAGCGGTGATGTCGACGACTCTGCTGGCCACGGCCGCCTGCGTGCTGGGACTGCTCGGGTTCGCAACGGGCGTGCTGGCGCTGCGCACGCTGGCCAAGCTGCGGTCCTCGGTCCGCGTGCTCAACCGGGCCCTGGGCCGCGACTCCCTCGTCGAGGTGCAGGCCCGCCATCTGCAGCTGGCCTCCGATGCCGCAGCCGGTGTGAGCGAGCTACGAGCGCAGCTGAACACCGAGCTGGCCTCGGCGCAGACCCGTCTGGGTGCTGCGGTAGACGCGCTGCGGGCCGAACACCGCACCGGGCTCGACGACCTGCGCGCCGACCAACATCGGGCCGGTTCTGCCGCAGACCTCGGCAGTGCGCACGCCGCCGAGCAGGAGGCGCTGCAGGCTGCCCGCGCGGAACTCGCGACCGACATCGGCTCGGCATTCGAGCAGCTCACGCACTCGCGAACCACCCTGCTCGGCGAGGTAGCCGCGCAACGCGAGCTGCTGCACACCGACCAGAACGCCGCCCAGGAGCTGATGCGCGCCGCTGTCGCCGAGTTCACCGGCGTCGTCAACTCCTCTCTACGCCGGGTGGCCTTGATCCGCTTCGACGCGTTCGACGGCCTCAGCGGGCGGCTGTCGTTCTGCCTGGCGTTGCTCGACGGGCACGGCGACGGCATCGCGCTGACGTCGTTGGCAAGCTCGGGCGACACCCGCCTCTACGCCCGGCCCATCACAGCGGGTTCGTCGGAGATCGAGCTGATGCCGGAGGAAAAGCAGGCCGTGCGGGCCGCGCTCAAAATCTGACCGGACGTACGACCGTCGTGGACACCGTGGGTAGAACCGAGCCTCTGCCGACGTTGCACCGCGGCCCGCCTCGAAACCGACCGGATACCCTCGCGCGGTGCCCCTGCGCTACGCCTTCCTCGGCCCCGAAGGCACCTTCACCCATGCCGCGCTGCGCAGCCTGCCCGAATCCGCCGAGGCGGAATGCGTGCCGTTCGCGACGGTGACGATGGCCATCGACGCACTGCGCGCTGGCGCGGTCGACGGCGCGCTGGTGCCGATGGAGAATTCGGTCGAGGGCGCGGTACCGGCCACCCTGGACGAGCTGGCCGTTGGGGCCCAGCCGCTGATCATCCTCAGTGAGACCTACCTGCCGGTCGTGTTCGATCTGCTGGTGCGTCCGGGCACCGCGTTGGCCGACATCATCACGGTCGCTACGCATCCGCACGCCGAGGCCCAGGTGCGGCGCTACTTGCTCGACACGCTGCCGCACGCCACCGTCACGCTGGTGGGGTCGACGGCGGCGGGCGCCGCTGCCGCCCGGGCCGGCGACGTAGACGCAGCGGTCGCACCGCCGGTGGCCGGTGAGCTGTACGGGCTGGAGTCGCTCGCATCCGACATCGCCGACCACACCGGGGCTGTCACCCGCTTCGTGCTGCTGGGGCAGCCCCGCCCGCCGGGACAGCCCACCGGCAACGACCGCACCAGCCTGGTCGCCTACCTCCGCGACGACCACTCCGGCGCCCTACTGGAGATACTCACCGAGTTCGCCGTGCGGGGGGTGAACCTGACCCGCATCGAATCTCGGCCCACGAAGACGAGGCTCGGGCAGTATTTCTTCACCATCGACTGCGAGGGACATGTAGCCGACGCGCGGGTGAGCGACGCGCTGGCAGCGGTGCGGCGCGTCTGCTCCGACGTGCGATTCCTGGGCAGCTATGCGCGCGGCGAGGGACGTCAGGACGCCGTCCCGGTGGGCCGTGCGGACGCCGACTTCGCCGACGCAAGCACCTGGATCGACGCAATCCGAATGCAGGGCCAGGCCTGACCCGCGGCTCGTCATGGCCCGACCGCGCTGCCGGAGCATTTGACACCTGAGCAGTGCCGAACGCTCCGCCAGTCGCCGCGATAGCCTGCATTGCGTGATCGACCTCCGTGCAGTTCGAGCCGAACCAGATCAATTCCGGACCTCGCAGCAGTTGCGCGGCGAGGACCCCGACGTCGTCGACCACCTGCTGGCTGCCGACGACCGGCGCCGCGCGGCGGTGGCCGCGGCAGACGCTCTGCGCGGCGAGCAGAAGGACATCGGCAGGTCCATCCGTTCCGCTGACGCCGACCGCCGCCCCGCACTGCTTACCCAGGCCAAGCAGATGGCCGACCGCGTCGCCGAGGCAGAGGCCTACCTCGCCGACACCGACGCCGCCCTGCGCATCGCCCACCTGGCAGTACCCAACCTGGCCTTGGGCGCTCCGCCGGGCGGCGAGAAGGACTTCCTGTTGCTGGAGGAGGTCGGCACGCCGCCGACCATCGACAAGCCCGAAGACCACACCGAGATCGGCGAGCGGCTCAAAGCGATCGACACCCAGCGCGGGGCCAAGGTCGCCGGTGCCCGCTTCTACTTCCTCACCGGCATCGGCGCGCAGCTGGAGCTGGCACTGGTCAACCTGGCCATGGCGCATGCCGATCGCTGGGGCTTTACGCCCGTCATCGCGCCGGCGCTGGTGAAGCCCGAGATCATGGAGGGCACCGGCTTCCTGGGTGCGCATGCGGCCGAGGTCTACAAGCTGGCCGACGACGACCTGTACCTGGTGGGCACCTCGGAGGTGGCCCTGGCGGGCTTCCACGCCGGGGAAATCCTCGACGCCGACACGCTGCCGCTGCGCTACGCCGGGTTCTCCTCCTGCTTCCGTCGCGAGGCCGGCTCCTACGGCAAGGACACCAAGGGCATCATCCGCGTGCACTGGTTCGACAAGGTGGAGATGTTCGTCTACACCGCGCCCGGGGAGGCCGCCGACGAGCACCAGCGCCTGCTGGCCTGGGAGCGCGAGTTCATGGACGCCCTGGAGCTGACCTACCGGGTGATCGACGTGGCCGCGGGCGATCTGGGCTCCAGCGCAGCGCGCAAATTCGACATAGAGGCGTGGTTTCCGTCTCAGGGCGCCTACCGCGAGTTGACGTCGACGTCGAACTGCACGACGTTCCAGTCCCGCCGCCTCAACACCCGGCTGCGCGGGTCTGCCACCGGCGGGCCGGGTGGCGGGTCTGGCGGCGGTGCGGGCGCAACGTCGCCGGTTGCGACGTTGAACGGCACGCTCTGCGCGGTAGCTCGCACGATCGCGTGCCTGCTGGACTACCACCAGCAGCCCGACGGCACCGTCTACGTGCCTGAGGCGCTGCGGCCGTGGCTGGGTGGCCGCGAGCTGCTGGAGGCACCGTCCGGTGGCTGACCAGCGCCAGACTGATAGCCAGACCGGGCACCAGACCGGCGTGTTGATGCTGGCCAGCGACCTCGACGGCACCCTGCTGCACAGCGACAACACGGTGTCCCAGCGCACCCGCGAGGCGATGGCGGCGGCCGAGGACGCCGGCTTCGTGGTCGCCTTCGTCACCGGCCGGCCGCCGCGCTGGCTGCACGAGGTCGCCGACGCCACCGGGCACCGCGGTGTGGCAGTCGCTGCCAACGGCGCGCTGCTCTACGACCTGCACACCGAGCAGATCGTGGAGCGCTACCCGATCGACGACGCGGTGCTGCGGCAAGTGATCACGGCGCTGCGCGAGCGCATACCCGACGTACGGTTCGGCGTGGAGTACGGCGCAAACTTCGGCTACGAACCCGAGTACAGCGACCACTGGGACTCACTGGCCAAGGTCGATTCTCGGGGGCGTCCGGTGCCCGCGGCCGTCGAGCGGCGACTCGAGCAGCTGCTGGACCAGCCGGCATTCAAGGTGTTGGCCAAGGCCGACAACCACGCCGCGCACGAGTTCATGGACGCCGTCGCCGAAGTAGCCGGGGAGCTGGTGACGATCACCCGCTCCAGCGCGGTGCCGCTGGTGGAGATCTCGGCAATCGGTATCACCAAGGCCAGCGGACTGGCGCGCCTGGCCGAGCAGCACGGCATCGAACGCAACGCCGTCGCGGCAGTGGGCGACATGCTCAACGACCTGCCGATGCTGGAGTGGGCCGGGCACTCGTTCGCGGTGGCCAACGCCCACCCGTCCGTGCGCGAGGCAGCCGATTCGGTGCTGGTCAGCAACGACGAGGACGCCGTGGCCATCTTGCTCGAGGCGCTGATCGACGGCCGCTTTCCCGACTGAGCCGTCAAGCTAGAGGTACTGGCCGGTGCCGTTCTGGTGTTCCGCTCCCGGCTGGGCCGGGAACAGCGTGACGCCCGGCTGCCCGTCCCCGGCGCCAGGTGGCAGCGCCCGGCCGCGCATCTGCTCCAACTGAGCCCGCGCGGCCATCTGCTGGGCCATGATCGCGGTCTGGATGCCATGGAACAGGCCCTCCAGCCAGCCCACGAGCTGAGCTTGGGCGATGCGCAGCTCGGCCTCGCTGGGCACGCGACCGGTGTCGAACGGTAGCGACAGCCGTTCGAGTTCGGCGCGAAGCTCGGGTGCCAGACCGTCCTCGAGCTCGTCGATAGAGCGCCGGTGTATCTCCATCAGGCGGACGCGGCCGGCCTCGTCCAGCGGCGCCGCGCGGACCTCCTCGAGCAGCTGCTTGACCATGGTGCCGATCCGCATCACCTTCGCCGGCTGCTCGACCTGCGACATGACCGACTCGTCCCGGGATTCGTCGTCGGGCGCTGCGGCCGATGCGGTCGGCGCCGGCATGATCATCTGAATGGGGGCCGTTTCGGCGCTGCCTGCCGGAAGTGTCTGTTCGTCGCTGCTCGTCATGCCCTCCATAGTTGCCGATGACGCGCGCGCGCCGCCAAGGCAGCCCGGTTACTGGCCGAAGCTCAGCTGCAGATCACCGCTGACAATGCGGTTGACGCGGTAGCGCAGATGCCCGATCAACGCGTCGGCGGGCACCGGTTCCTCGACCGAGAGCGACCAGCACAGCGCGGTGCCCGATCCGCCGTCGGAGGACAACTCGAAGCGCAGGAGCGCGTCGGGCCGCTTCACCCACAATGAAGACCAGACAATCAGATCAGGCTTGGACGCCTCGACGACGGTCGGAGCCACCTCGTCGTCGAGCAGGTGCAGCCACTGCCGAAGGCCTCGACGGGTCGGGTCGGCCAGCTCGTCGAAGACAATGTGCGGCGGGGCAGGCTGCCTCCGGCGCCGGCGGCCGATCTCGATCACTCTGCCCAGGCTATTGCTCGTTTGCAATGCGATAACCGAAAGGAGCCAGCGCTGTGGACGGACCGCTGGCCGGCGGCAACATGAACGTCGTCGAGCGCCGTGGCGACTGCGTTCTGCGCACCGCGGGGCCGTGGACGCCGACGGTGCACCGCTACCTGCGTCACTTGGCTGACGCCGGCATCGACTGGGTTCCGCGACCGTTGGGCGTCGAGGGCGGACGGGAAGTGCTGTCATACCTCGACGGCGACGTGCCGCTGTACCCGCTGCCGGCGTGGGTGTGGTCCGACGACGTTCTCATCGACGGCGCCCGCCGCTTGCGCCGGCTGCACGACGCGTCGGTCGGCTTTGCCATTGACGACGCGCAGTGGCAGTTGCCGGCAAGGACGCCGAGCGAGGTCATCTGCCACAACGACTTCGCCCCGCACAACCTGGTCTTCGTCGACGGACGGATCGTGGGCGCCATCGACTTCGACACGTGCTCGCCCGGTCCGCGGCTGTGGGATCTTGCCTACCTCGCAGTTCGAACGATCCCATTGACGGCCGAGGTACCGCCCGGCGCGCCAACGGCGAAACTGGCCCGCCCGCGCGCGGACCTACTTCTGAACGCGTACGGGCACGACTTCGGGTACGACGATCTGCTTCGGGTCGCGATTCTGCGGCTGCGGAATCTGGCCGCGTTCTCGCGTCGCAAGGCTGTCGAACTGGCCAAGCCCGAACTCGTCGAACACGCCGCGTCCTACGAACGGGACGCCTTATGGCTGGCCGCAACCCGCCGTTCGAGGAGCTAGCTGCCTACGAGCTCCGCTCCTCGCTCCTTCGTCGCTCGATGCTCACTCGCTGAGCCGGCGCTCAGCTAACGCGGAGCACGACCTTGCCGATGTGCTCGCTGGACTCGACCAGGCGGTGGGCCTCGGCGGCGTCGTCCAGTGTCAGGACCCGGTCGATGATCGGGCGGACCGCGCCGGCGACGATCGCGGGCCAGACGTTGTCGACGGTGGCCGCCACGATCGCTGCCTTCGCCGCAGTGGGCTGGGCGCGCAGGCTGGCCGAGGTGATGGTGCCGCGCTTGGCCAGCAGCATTCCCAGATCGAGCTCACCCTCGGTGCCGCCCTGCATGCCCAGCACCACCAGCCGCCCGTCGCGGGCCAGCGCGCGCACGTTGCGAGGCAGGTAGGACGCGCCCATGTTGTCGAGGATGACGTCGGCCCAGCCCTGTTCGCGAGCAACTTCGACGAAGTCCTGGTCGTGGTAGTTGATCGCGACGTCAGCGCCCAATTCCAGGCAGTAGTTCATCTTGCGCGGCGTACCGGCCGTTGTGATCACCCGGGCGCCGAAGAACTTGGCGAGCTGGATTGCCGCGGTGCCGACTCCGCTGCTGCCGCCGTGCACCAGCAACGTCTCGCCCGCCTGCAGATGCCCGCGTTGGAACACCATCGACCACACCGTGCACATCACCTCGGGCAACGCCGCCGCGTCCACCAGGGAGGTGCCCGCCGGCACCGGCATCAGCTGCCCGACCGGCACCACCACCTGCGAGGCGTAACCGCCCCCGGTGAGCAGGCCGCACGCCTGATCGCCGACCGTCCAGCCGGTCACGCCGTCGCCGAGGGCGCGAACCGTCCCTGAGCACTCCAGGCCCGGGAACTCCGACGCGCCCTTCGGCGGTGGATAGTTGCCCTGACGTTGCATCAGATCGGCCCGGTTGACCGCGGTCGCGGCGACGTCCATCAACACCTCATCGGAGCCGGGAACCGGATCCTGCACCTCGACGACCCGCAGCACATCAGGGCCGCCGGGCCGGGAAATTTCAACAGCGCGCATGGCTGCGACGGTAGTCAGCCCGTCGAGGACGCCGTTCTGGGGATCTTGTTGTCTAGGCGCTCCGGTCGCTGGACGACCAGCTCCTTCGTCGCTGCGATCCTCACGCGTGTTGTCGGTCAGCGTTGGAGCTTGATGCCCAAGGCTGCAGCCATGGAGCCACTCAGGGACTGCAGCGTGTCGGTATCCACCGAGGCACCGCGCAACCCCTCGACGCCGTGGGCGCCACTGAGGTCGCAGTCGGTGAACTGTGCCCGCATGACGTTCAGCTGATCGACGTGGGCACCGGGCATCACGCATCTGTCGAAGCTGACGTTGTCCACCGTGGCGCCGGTGAGGTCGATGCCGGTGAGGTCTACGTCTGCAAATCGCACCCGTCGCAGGGTCGCAAAGCGCAGGTCCAGCCGTGGCGCAGCGCCGTCGACAAGCTCGACGTCGAGCCAGAAACCGCCGGAGAACGAACAGCCGGCCAGCCTGGACTCCGCAGCCGACACCCGCTCCCAACGAGCCTCAGGCAGGTCGACGCCGGACAGGTCGCAGCCGGCGAGCACCGAGTCGGTCAACGCGAACTGCGCGATGTGCCCGCCGATCACGCGCACCCGCTCCAGCCTGCACCCGTCGATCTCGACGTCGGCCAGGTCCGGTGCGTCCAGGGTTCCGGTCAGCAGCACACCGTGCACCAGCTGCGTCCAGTCCAGCGTGCCCGCCCTCGCCTCGACGAAGTCGGCGGGCAGGTCCGCCGGCAGTGGAGCGCCGGGCGTCGGTTCGGCAGTCACGACGCCCGAGGGTAGGCGAGGCGCCCCGGGCCTTCTGGCGCCTGTGGGCTCAGCGACGCGAAAGATTCACGGGCACCCGGTGTTCGCGGGCATGCCTGGCCCTACCACCACGTTACGGCGGCCACCGTCGGCAAGGCCAGGGCTACAAGCAATTAGGAGCATCCGACAGCCAGCGCCGGTCGCCGTATGGCCCGCGGCCGGCGCGAAACCTGGCGGCTGATGGCGGTTCGGCCGGCCTATGTGTGGGACGTGTCCCAAACCTCTCCGGTGACCCGCTGCCCGCGCGCCCGACGCCCGCTTTTCTCGGCCAGATCGGCGGATCGCGGGCAACTTCGGGTAGGCAACGACGCGACCACCTGATATTTTGACGATCAATGGCATGCACGAACCGTCCATTATCCTCAATCTAACTAACGAGGTCAGGCAGGTCGTACTTTATGGTAGACACCGGAGAACGACAGCTGTGAAAAATCTGATGACGAGACGCGCGTCGCGGATTCTGATAACTTGCCTCGCGTTTAGCCTCATTCTTTTGGGTGTGACCGCTGCCACGGCATGGCGGGTATACGCGCATTACAATGATGCTATTCCGCGGCTTACGGGCTCCGCTCCGGTACTTCAGACTAATAGCCCCGACATACGCGAGGCGCCAGCGCAGTTACACGCAGAGAACTATCTCTTAATCGGCTCAGACAGTCGTAGTGGGCTTGAAACAGCGGGGGCTATACCGGGCCAACGGTCGGACACAACAATCATCATCCACTTGAACAAGGCGCATACCAAGGCAATGGCGATTAATATACCGCGAGACTCCTGGGTGAGGATACCCGAATGTAGGGACAGTAAGGGCAACGTCCACCCGACTCATATGGGTATCTTCAACTCCGCATTCGCTGAGGCTCTTCCCGACGGATCTTCCGCATCTAGTGGTGCAGGGGCCGCGTGCGTAATAAGAACTTTGCAGAAACTGACAGGCATTGCAATCAAGCACTATGTCCAGATCAACTTCGCTGGATTTCAGCACGTCGTCGATGCGCTAGGTGGCGTAACGATCTGTTCACCACAATCCTTGATCCATCCAGAACACGACAAAAGCTTAGTTTTAAAGAAGGGGATCAATAAGCTCGACGGTTCGCAAGCAATAGCGTATGTGCGCTTGCGGCACATTGGTACCGGCTCAGATTTGGAACGGATCAAACGACAACAGCGTTTCCTCGGTGCCGTTCTGCGCGAGGCGCGAACAGGCTCGATGTATACCAACCCGCAAAAGCTCAACGCGTTTGTTTCTGCTGCGTTCAAAGCCATTCTTGTTGACAAGGGCACCAGCTTGACAGACCTCAGTAAATTGTTTAATTCGCTGAAGAGTCTAGACCCGAAACATGTAGTTTTTTACACGCCGGCGATTACGAACCCCGCATACGACCCTGCTAACCCAAGCAGCACTCACGGTAATCGTGTTCTGCTGAACAGCAAGGCAAATCGCACTTTGTATGACGAGATCATCAACGATGGCACGATCGCTGTCACCTCGTCGAAAGAGGCGAAGATAGTCGCTAAGCCCTCTGGCAAGCCTGTAACAGCGGCGGATAAGTCGTGCACGTTGACTAATTAACGGGTAACCCGACTCAGGTCTCGGTCGATCGGGGACGGCGGGCGAAGATCAAAACCGAGCCACGAGCGTCAGAGTTCGGCATACAGATTGGTGACGGCTGATGACTGGTATTAGGCAGCGCGATCGCGGCTCAGACGACGACACGGCGGCTGGCGAGGGCTCGCGTCAGCATCCAATCGAACGGATCATCGCCACGGCCGCGTGGGGGCACCAACGGATCGGTGCTCGATACCAGCGCCTGGGGCTCTGGGGTGTGGGCGTCGTGTGCATCGTCGTCGCTGTAGTTGTGGCGGTAGTCGTCGCGTGCTCGCATACAGCTGCCCCAGGCGTTATCCGACCGTCAACGTCGTCGGTAGCGCCGTCTACGGCGGGTTCCACGGCGCCGGTCGCGATGGCGGCAACGCCGCTCAGGGCCTGCGCCGGACTGGTCGGCAAACCGTTCTCTGCCGCGCTTATTGGGATGAAAGTGACGTGCAGCTTCGGTGGACGCGACACCGAGTCGCTTAGGGTTTCGGTAACGACTGAGTCGTGCCCGGACACGTCTGCGTTCTACGTTTTCCGTTCCACCGCACTCGACGCGGTCGACAGAAACGTCTACTACGGCTCAGAGAGCGGCGCCCTTCTCGCGGCGAAGGCCGGGACGGTCACCGTGGCCGAGCAGCGCCGCCAAGCGTGCACTGCGTGAATCCTCACCATCGAAGCAGTCAGCTCTTTTCTCGCCGGTCGAATAAGCGTCCAAGGCAAGCAAGACACAAGTACCCAACCAACGTTGGTCACGGTTGCGAAGCGTGGCTTCGTCAACCTCAGCCACCCCCGTCCGGGAAGGGGCCTGGCATGGCCCTCAAAATGTGCCGACCTAGCAACGGCGATGGTGTTGATAACAAACTGTCGCCATGGCCAGCGAGGAATCAACCATTCGCCCACAGCCCCTGGCCCGGCCTGGTGCTGATGTTCGTCGGGCCTCACTTCGGCGGGCTCGGTTTGGCCTTGGCGGAAACTTCCGCGGATTTACTGAGTGGCATGTCCGACAGACGTTGAAGATGACGCGGCCGGTCGAGGATTTGTTCAGACGAGTCCCGCCGTGGTCGGGACTGCTCAAGAGGCCGATGAAAGATCGAATAGCCGCCCAGATCCAGCGTGAGCGCCTGACAGGGTGCGTGTTCGCCGCTCTCGGCTCTTTGATGATCATCGGTGGCGGCGCCGCCTTCGTGGCGTGGCTCCTCTGAGGGCTCGGGCGGTGCGTAAGCCGGTATCGGACGGATCCTTCGGGGTCGAGCGGGCTGCCAAGGTCTCTGAACAATCGCTGATTTCTGCGTGCCTGTCTGCTGCGAGACCTGGTGAGGTTTGCTGCTACGGGCATCGCCGGTGCCGAGCTGGGACTGCCGGCCCGGCGGCGGCGTCGGTGAACGGGCCGTCGCGTCGGCAGTGAGGTGGTTGCTGGCCTCGCGCACGATCCGGCTTCGCGCCACACGTACTCGGCTTCAGACTCAGTGAGCGGGTTACGCGGTGACGCCCTCGCGGACGAGGAGGGCATGCAAGTCGTCGAAGCCACTGCTGCGGCCAGCGGGTGTTCACTGACCAACGTGAAGGCAACGCTGATCACAGGCATCGGATCGCTGGCCACGCAGGATCCCGAGCTGGGCGAGCTCGCGGACGCAGCCGTCGTCTTGGAGGGCGACACGATCGCCTGGGTGGGCCCGGCGGTGCAGGCCGGATCAGCCGACGTGCGCGTCGATGTCGAGGGCCGGGCGGTGCTGCCTGGCTTCGTCGACAGCCACGCGCATCTCGTTTTCGCCGGCGACCGGAGCGCCGAGTTTGCCGCTCGAATGGCCGGCGAGCCCTATGGCGCTGGCGGCATTACCGGCACCGTCTCGGCCACCCGCGCCGCGTCCGACGCCGACTTGCGCGCGAACCTGGCGCGGCTGACCGCGGAACTGCTGCACGCCGGAGTTACCACACTCGAGTGCAAGTCCGGCTATGGCCTGGACGTGGATACCGAGTCGCGCAGCCTGCGGCTGGCCAGCGAGGTCACTCCTGAGACGACATTCCTGGGCGCGCACGTGGTGCCTGCTTCAACGTCGAGATCGGACTACGTCGAGCTCGTGTGCGGACCCATGCTCCACGCCTGCGCGCCGCATGCCCGCTGGATCGACGTCTTCTGCGATCGCGGCGCCTTCGACGCGGACGAGGCACGCCAGGTTCTGCGCGCCGGCATCGACGCCGGATTGCAGCCGCGGCTGCACGCTAACCAGCTGGCGCCCGGACCGGGCGTGCAGCTGGCGGTAGAGATGCACGCCGCGAGCGCGGACCACTGCACGCACTTGTCGGACGCCGACGTCGACGCCTTGGCCGAGCCAGGAGGCGGCACCGTCGCGACGCTGCTGCCGCTGGTCGAGTTCAGCACCCGCTCCCCGTATCCGGACGCGCGCCGGCTACTCGACGCCGGTGCAGTTGTCGCCCTGGCCACGGATTGCAATCCGGGCAGCGCGTATTCGACCTCGATGCCGCTGGCCATCGCGCTGGCGGTGCGCGAGATGAGGATGACGCCGGCAGAGGCGGTGTACGCCGCAACCGCCGGTGGAGCCCGAGCTCTGCGGCGTACCGACGTCGGCGTCATCCGGGTGGGTGCTCGCGCCGACCTGCTCATACTCGACGCGCCCAGCTATGTCCACCTGGCCTACCGCCCGGGCGTGCCCCTAGTCGGCCAGGTATGGCAAGCCGGGCACCGCGTCGTCTGAGACGTCAACGTGCAGTGAGCGACGCCCGAAACCGCTGGCAGGCCAGTGGCAACAGATCAACCGGCTGCCCAAGACCGGCCCAGAGAATCGTCCCCGCCGATCACCAGTCCTCAGCCGGGAAACGATGCGCGAGTGCCACAGCGTCTTGGGAGGAGGCGTCGGACTCCAAGGCCGACATCGCAGAGTTGATGCGCTCGGTGAGCGACGCGCTATCAAGCTCGTCGAGATAGTGCACCGCGGCGGCGGCAAAGAACGCCGACAGGCTGACACTCATCTGCGCGGCGTAACGGCTCGCCAGTGCATACGTGTCGTCGGGCAGGGAGATCGTAGTCCTCATGTCTTGAGTCTGACTGACGCTCGACCCTCGACGAAGGCGTTCAGGCCGGGACGGCGAAGGCTTGGGCGCGCAACACATCGACGGCATCGCCCAACGACTGCACCCGAGCCTCGTCGACGGAATGACCGCAGGAACGCACCCAATTGGCCAGCATCCGGTGCCCACCCTGCGTCAGCACCGACTCGGGGTGGAACTGCACACCCTCGATCGGCAGGGTGCGATGCCGCATCGCCATCACGATGCCGCTGGCAGTGCGGCCGGTGACCTCGATCTCGGGCGGCAACGTCACCTCGTCAACGGCCAACGAGTGATATCGAGTGGCCGTGAACGGCGACGGCAACTCGGCGAGCACGCCGGCACCGTTGTGGACCACCGCAGAGGTCTTGCCGTGCATCAACTCCGGCGCCCGCCCGACGGTGGCGCCGAACACCGCTCCGATCGCCTGATGGCCCAGGCAGACGCCGAACACCGGCAGCTGCACCTGCGCGCATGCCGTCACCGCCGCCATGCTCACGCCCGCCTCGGCCGGGGCGCCCGGACCGGGTGAGATCAGCACACCGTCCACGCCGAGGTCGGCGAACTCGTCCACGCCCACCTTGTCGTTGCGACGCACGACGACGTCGACCTCGAGCTGGCCCAGATACTGCACCAGGTTGTAGACGAAGCTGTCGTAGTTGTCGATCACCAGAACACGCATGCTCAGCCTCCGCTCACCGTGACGTCGTTGAAGGGCAGCCGCGGCTCGACATAGGGAAACACGACGAACAGCAGCAGTGCGCACACCGCGGCAACCAGGAGCAGCGCTTGCAGCAGGCGCAGGCCGAACGGGCCGGGCAGATGACGCCAGATCCACGTGTACACCTAGCGCCACCGCACGCGACGCCGACGCAGCGGCCCGCAACTGCTCGTCATCGGGTGCCGCCGAGTTCTTTCGGCCGAACGCCGGCCGCGACGGCCACGCTGCGGGCAAGGGCGGCGTGCACGATCATCCGCCTGTTCGCGGTGTACTTGGGATGACAGGTGGTCAGCGTGAGCAGTGCCTGCGTGGGCGTCACGCCGACGTGGTCGGGCACCGGCGCAAGAACCCGAACTGCCGAAGGTGCGACGATCTCGCGGCCTGGCACGCCCTGACTGTTCAGCGCGCTCAGATTGCCGGTCCTGTCGTCGCCCAACACTCGGTAGACGTACCAGCGCGACGCCGTCTGCACCACGACGGCGTCGCCGGGAACCAGCTGATCGAGGTTCAGGAACGGCTCGCCCTTGCCCACCCGGTGCCCGGCCAGAGCGAAGTTGCCGATCTGGCCCGGCGCGGCCGTGTCGGTGTAATGCCCGGGACCCTTGTCCAGGTCGGACGCCCGCGTTCCCTGCACGATCGTCCTGGCGAAGTCCTTGCCCAGCCGCGGAATGTAGAGGTTCGCGAAACCGACGCCTACGGGCAGGATCACCTGTTTGCCGGCGGGCAGTGTGGCCCTGTCCTGGCCGCGTAACGGATCTTGATGCCGCGCGACGGCCTGCGCGTATTCGGTCTTGACGTCGCGCTGACGCGCGTCGGCGGTGAAGTTGGTGACGTAGACCTCGTAGAACACGAGCAGCAGCACGACAAGGCCCAGCGTCACCAGCGTCTGCCCGATGCCGCGGATGCCGGCCCGCACGTAGTCGCCTGTGCTCGAACGGCCCGATGACGGCGAGCCGCTCGTCACCGGAATACCTTCTCGAGACGAAGAATACGCACCCAGCCGCGATGGCATGGCCGGCCGCGCCGAACGTCCAGGCGGCGCGAGACAGTCATGGGGGATGCCTCACTTCCCGGTGCCGATCCGAGCGCTGTGGACTCCATCGCGGCGCGCGATCGCCTACGCTACTCAACAGAATGCCTGCGTTCAGGCCATTGGTCAGCCCGCTGTTCAACGCGGTGTGAACACCGGTCCACCAATGTCAGCCCGCCTCGAACACCGTCGGAAAGGCCGCCGTGCCCAAGTCCAAGGTCCGCAAGAAACCCGAGTACGTCGCGCCCAGCCGCTCGGGCGGTGGCGCGTCGGCCATCAAGGCGGCAGCTCCCAGCCCGCAGTGGTATCCCTTCGTGTTCGTAGCGATCATGCTTTTCGGGCTCGCCTGGATTGCGGTGTATTACATCGCTGGCGACCGGATTCCGTTCATGGTGTCGATGGGATCGTGGAACTTCCTGGTCGGATTCGCCGCACTGGTGATCGGCTTGTTGTTGGCCGCGCGCTGGCGCTGACGGCCTTCTCGCCCAGCGCTTGGTTGTCCACATGTCTTTCCACGGCTGTGATTACACCGGTGTAGTTCTCCCCAGAGTTGTCCACAGCGGTGGATGAGTTCGTCCTGCCCGCGGACGACCGGCGTCCCAATGCACGTTTCGGTCCGGATCGTCGCCTCGCGCTCGCTGCACTGGCGGGCGCGCTCGTCTTCGCCGGCTTGGCTGTGACTGCACAGGACGCAGGCGGAGGGCTGCTGTACGCACTCGGCGCGGTGTTGTGTGCGAGCGTCGGCTTTGCCGACCTGATCGTCAACCCTCGGCTCGTCGTCGACGCCGACGGGCTGCGACTGCGCACCGGACTCGGCTTGAGCTGGACGACGCTGCGCTGGACCGACGTGCAGAGCCTGAGCATCGACCGACGGCAACGCCGTGGGCTGACCAGCGTCACGCTGGAGATCGACGACGGGGTCACCCTTGCCGTACTCGGCCGGCATGCGCTGGGCCGCGACCCCGGTGAAGCGGCCGACATCATCGGCGCCTTTGCACCCCAGCACTGAAGGCCGAAGCGGCTGACGGCTACCGCTCGATCCGCCGGCTGCCCGCCTGTACGGCCCTGCTCAGGTTGCGGGATAAGACGCCGTGCGTACCACGATGGTGACCATCAGCAGCACCAGAAGCGCAGCGAGGCCACCCGCCTGCAGCCGTACCGGCAGCCGCAGCGAACGCCACGGCACCCCCACGATCGCCAGCGCGGCGAGCCCGCCGGCCAGGAACCCGCCGATGTGACCTTCGATCGATATGCCCGCCACCGAGAACGTGAAGATGAAGTTGACGACGATCGTGATCAGCAGCGCCCGCATGTCCAGTTGCAGCCGGCGAGCCAGCACCAGCGACGCGGCGAACAGCCCGTAGATCGCGCCGGACGCGCCGGCCACCGCGTTGAGATGATCGGGTCCGATGTACACCAGCGTCGACCCGCCCAGGGCGGCAAGCAGGTAGACCGACAGATACCGCCACCAGCCCAGCTCGCGTTCGACGAACGGTCCGACGAAAGCCAGCGCCACCATGTTGAGCGCGAGGTGGGTCAGGTTCAGATGCAGGAACGCCGAGCCGACAAGGCGTGGCCACTGCCCACCCGGATTGCTGGCTACCTGGTACGGAACCAGCTCCCAGCGCTGGAACAACTTCGAGCCAACCAAGTTGTTCAGGTTGTGCTGGCGCGAATCGATCACTGCTGCCAGATAGACGACGACGTTGAGCGCCAGCAGCGTCCAGGTGATGTAGGCGGTGGCCTGAACCGGCGCGCCGGCCACGGTGCGCGGAGCACGGATGCTCCGGGCACCGGCGCTGACGTCGTCGGGGCATTGGAAACCGACCGAGGCCGGGCGCATGCAGTCAGGGCAGATCGGCCGGTTGCACCGGATGCACCGCACGCCGGTCTCGCGCATCGGGTGCCGGTAACAGCGCCCGATCCCGGCGCCGGGAAAGAACGCTCCGGGCGACCCGGCGGATGCGGGCTCGGACGGTTCGGCCCCGGTCGTGCTCACTTACTCGCCGACGGTGACCGAGTTGATGACGACGTCGTCTTTCGGCTTGTCCCCGCGATCGACCGACGTGGCGGCGATCGCATCCACCACCGCACGACTGTCGGCATCGGCGACCTCGCCGAAGATGGTGTGCTTGCGGTTGAGGTGCGCGGTGCTCGCCACGGTGACGAAGAACTGGGAGCCGTTGGTGTTCGGGCCCGCGTTGGCCATGGCCAGCAGGTAGGGCCGGTCGAACGACAGCTCGGGATGAAACTCGTCGGCGAAGTTGTAGCCGGGTCCACCCGTTCCACGCCCGAGCGGGTCCCCGCCCTGGATCATGAAGTTGGCGATGACGCGGTGGAAGATCGTGCCGTCGTACAGCTTGTCGTTCGACGTCTTGCCGTCCTTCGGGTTCTTCCACTCCTTCTCGCCGGTGGCCAGGCCAACGAAGTTCGCGACGGTCTTGGGCGCGTGATTGCCGAACAGGCCGATGCGGATGTCGCCGTGGTTGGTATGCAGGGTGACCTGCTGGGTAACGATCGAGGTTCCGGAAGTCATGCACAGCTCCTTGCTGGGACGAAACAATGAGGACGAGGCTGATCGAAACAGCTGGCCGCCGGCCGGGGCGCGACCGCACGGCCAATCCTGCCACGGCGCACTGACGTCGCCCGGATCCTGGACGCGCCGCTTGCCCGATGGCTCGATCGCAAACGGAATCTCTCGGCCACGACGATGTCACCACAGAGGACTAAGGTCGGTTGCAAAGGGCTGTTGCACTTGATCAACCCGCAAATGAAGTCGCCACAAGGAAAGCGCCGGCGCACCCCAAGCGAAGCACCGCTCGGTGAGCCTGATCAGAGCAGCTCAGCGGCTGTGGTTCCCGATCAGGGCCGCCTGTACGCCGCTGTCAGCGCAGTAAAACAATCGCTGCCACACCACCGAAGGATGGACAATTATGAGCCGTGCCGAGCGTCCGGATATGACTGAAGCATTGCAAGACCTGGGCGAATCCACCAGGAACGCCGCTGCCGACGTGGGCAGCTCCATGGGCGCTGTGGTCACCGCAGCCGTCCTCGGTGGCCACGCGGCGGTCAAGAGCGCCGGCGCGAGCGTCGCCGGCACCGCCACCGGGGCGGCCACCACGGCGGGCTCGGGTATGAAGTCGGGTTCGACCGCGGCGCTGGGAACAGTGAGTACTACGTTCTCAGGTGCCGCAAACCGCGCCAGAGGCGCCGTCGGTGGCACAATCGAGACCATGATTGACAAAGCGCACTCCGCCACCGGCGGCAGCCGAGAGCAGCTGGCCGTCGCTATCCAGAACCGGCGCGCCGAGAAGAAGGCCACAACGCGCTCGGCACAGATCGCTGCCCGAGGTGCTGCGCTCAATGCAGCGAGGAACAGGATCGACCAGATGAACGAGCGCCTCGTGAGCCGTCGTGCCAGTTCGGTAACCGAACTGCGCGACAGCGACCGCGACATCGACGGCGCCGCTGACATCGACGGCGACGTCGACTTCAGCAACGACGGCGACGCTGATCGCAACCTCGACGTGCCGGACAGCCTGTTGACCGACGCGTCGCCCGATGACGGCCAGGACGACGAGTCCACGATTGAGGTTGTCACCCGCGAGCCCGCTACCGACGAGTCCGACGGCGAGCAGGCCTCCGTGCGCCGCCGCCGCAGGGTCAGCCGCCGGGAGAAGGCCGCCATCGTGGCGTCGCTGTTCGAGGGATCCGAGGTCGGCGACCAGAGCGACAAGAAGAGCCGGAAGAAGTCGAAGAAGCGCAGTGGGTCGGCGCTGAAGCTCGCCCTCCTGGTCGCAATCGCCGGTGCCGTCGCAGCAGCAGTACGGGCGCTTCGGCCCAGCTCGTCGAGCACGGGTGTCTCGATTCCGCCCAAGATGCGCCCGGTACCGGACTCACGCTCGGCCGCGACAACACCCGCCACCACAGGCCCCGGAGCCGTCGTGATCACCGACTCTGTGCCGACTGCAGACTCCGGCGCCGTCGACGCCTCGGTGGACACCACGCTGATCATGGATTCCGACGCTGCAGCCACCACAACCACCTTCGGGTCCGGCATCCACGGCGTCGGCACCTCAGAAATCGGCAGCTCAGACGTCGGATTCACCGACGCCTTCGCTGCTGCCGATGCTGACGGCGAACCGCAGCAGACGGTGCTGGCCGACGCCCCGGAGCCCGACGACGAGGTCGTCTACTCCACCGAGACGCAGCACGAGGGCCGCCACGGGCAGAACTGACTGACCGCTGTCGGTTGCCCCCCCGGAGTTCAGCGGGGGCGGCCGGCGGCAACTCCGGCAGCCTGCAGCGCGAGCCCGTCGTCCAACGGCGCCAGCTCGACGTCGTCGCCGCGACGGGCGTACGCGCGGCGAAGTAGCTCGTCGGCAAACTGCGGCGACTTGGCCAGGACCGGCCCGTGCAAGTAGGTGCCGAACACGTTGTCGCGAACTGCACCTTCACTGCCGTCTCGGCCGTTGTTTCCTCGCCCGGACACGGTGCTGCCCAATGGGCGCACACCGTCGCCCAACTGGGTCAGGCCACTGTGGTTCTCGTAGCCGGCCAGCCGACCGAAGTCGGTGTCCACGAGATGATTTCCGATCAGCCTGGTGTCACTGCCCGTCGTCGTCACGTCCAGAACTCCGGTGCCTTCGATGCGCACGCCGTCCTTGGTGAGGAACTCGCGGCCCAGCAGCTGGTACGAGCCGCAGATGGCGAGGATCACCACACCGTCGTCCGCCATTGCCCGTAGTTGCACCCCACGGGACGCGAAGTCCACGCCGATGTCACCCTGTGCTGCGTCCTGGCCGCCACCACCGAGAATGATGTCGGTGTCGGCAGGAAGCGTATCGCCCACCGAGACCGGTACGACGTCGACGCCCAGGCCGCGCCACTCCAGACGCCGTCGCAGCACGAGCACATTGCCGGTGTCGCCATAGATGTTCATCTCGGCCGGATAGAGGTGGGCGAGCGTGAGCGCTTTCACGCCCGCTCCACCGGCTCGGTCTCGGTCAGCTCGGCCTTGGTCGGTTCGGTCGCCGTCAGCTCGGAGTCGGTCCGCTGGGCCTTGGTCGGCTCAGTGCTGCCGCCGTCGCCGGGGGGCGTGCCCTCGCTGCGTCGCACGGCGGCCTGATTCATTACCGCTTCCACCTCAGCCCGCTCACCCAGCTCGACAGCGGCCTCACCTGCCGGCACTACGCCAGAGCTCTCCGGCGTCGACCCGCCCGCCTTTACCGGCGTTCCGATATCCAGCAGGACTGCGTGCAGCGCCCACATCGCGGTGTACGTGCTCAGCACGATTACGGTCTCCTGCACCGGTAGGTGACGCACGGCGCGCAGCACCGCGGTGCGAAGGTCGGGTTCGATGGCATCGGTATCGATCTCGTCGTAGCGCAGCCGTAGCGCCATGTCGGCTGCACGGGTGCCGCTGGTGGCAAGCCAGCTGCGCCCGGCGCGCACCGCCGCCAGCGGCTCGGCGAACTGCACGTCCCACAGCCACGAGACGTCCCTGCCGTCGGCGTAGTCGTCATTGATGGCGATGACGATGGCGCCGGGCTCGTAGGCGCTCAGTGTGCGCAGTGTCTGGCGAAATCCGGCGGGGTTCTTGACCAGGTGCAGCACCAGGCGACGACCCTCGACGGTGAACGTCTGCCCACGCCCGAAAGCCGGTTCCACCGCGCGCAGACCGGCCGCGATGGTGTCCGCGCTGAGCCCGTACGTCAGCGCCATTGCCGCGGCGCCGGCGGCATTCTGCGCGTTGTGTGCGCCACCGGCGCGCAGTTCGATCGCCTCGGCAGTCTGGCCGATCCGCATTGTGATCTGGCTGGTCTCGCCCAGTTCCATGTGCAGTAGTTCGGCGCTCAAGGGCAGCGCGTGGACCACTGGCGCCGTGCCACCGGCGTAGAGCTCGTCGTCGGTGGGGAAATCCGCCCGCAGATCGCGGGCCACACCGAAGTAACTGACCGGTGCCGCCACCGCCGCTGCGATAGCAGCGACTCTCGGGTCGTCGGCATTGAGCACGACGGCGGTGTCGGCGGCTACGGCCACCGTGCGGAGCAGCGCGGCGGTGGTGTCGATCTCACCGAACCGGTCCAGCTGGTCACGCATGACGTTGAGCAGCAGCACCCGCTGCGGTTTGACGACTTCGACGAAGCGCACGGCATGGGCCTCGTCGAGCTCGAACACCGCGACGTCGGCAGGTATCCGGCCGCGCCAGTCGGCGTGCTCGCACGTTGCAGTGATCGCGCCGCGAACGAAGTTGCTGCCGGTGTCATTGGTCAGCACGCGGTACTTCTCGGCGAGGAGTGCCGCCAACATCTTCGTCGTGGTCGTCTTGCCGTTGGTGCCGCTGACGATGACGATGCCCTGCTCCAGCCGCCCTAGCGCCGACGGAAGAAAGTGCGGAAAGACTCGCTCGACGAGAAGGCCGGGTAACGCGTTGCCGCGCCGGCCGATCAGGCGCAATGCGGTGCCGGTCGATTTGCCGAGCCAGATAGCCAATAGGTTCATCAAGGCTTCAGGCTAGCCGCCGGCCGAACGACGGCCGCGGGTCGCCGGCTTCGGCAGCCCCGCAGCCGTCGGCGCGGCAGGTCGTCAGTGTGTGCGGTATTGGTGCGCTCGTCGTTGCGACGAACCGGCTGCAGCCGACGGCAGTTAGTTGCCCCAGGCGTTCGCGGGCGTGATCTTCGGGGTGGCGTTGCCCCACGCGTTCGCTGCGGTGACCTTGGGCGTGGCGTTGCCCCAGGCGTTCGCCGGCGTGATCTTCGGGGTGGCGTTACCCCACGCGTTCGCTGCGGTGATTGCGTTACCCCAGGCGTTCGCCGGCGTCGCGTTACCCCAGGCGTGTGACGCGACCGAGTTGCCCCAGGCGTTCGCCGGCGAGGCGTTACCCCAGGCGTGGGCGGCACTGAGGGCACTGGCCGCGCCACCACCGAGCAGGGCGAAGGAGCAGGTGGCGCCGATCGCGGTCAGTGCGAGGCGGCGAACTCGAAGGATGGCTGACTGGTTCATGGGGGACTCCTGGGGGGATTGGACCTGCAATGGGGGGCAGCTGCGCAGAAGGCCGAATACATTGGCGGTCTTGCTGCGTGCTGATGACAATGTTTGTGCATGCAATCAATGACCGCAACTGCGCTTGAATTACATTTGCACAGTACTGTGGACAGAGCTGGAATAATGTGAACGCTATCCGACAATTAGCAGGCTCGCCGCCGGGTTGATCTTGGGCAACTACCGTCATTGGCGCATTTTGACATCCAAGGAAGTGTTGCGGCGTACTCTGTGACTGCAGTGCACTTCCTGTGGACGTACGCAGTATTGAGGAGGCATTTCGTGGCGCTAAATCCATCGCTGGAGGCTGATGCGCTGCCGCCAATCCTGGTCGACGCGCTTGACAGCGGGCCGTTCTCCCACGCGTTACAGCTGGCAATCAGCAACAGCGGCCTGGCGTTGAGCAGGCTGGAATATCACCTCGAGCAACGCGGATTCCACGTCGGGCGTTCGACGCTGAGCTACTGGCAGCAAGGCCGGCGGCGCCCCGAACGCCCGGAATCGCTGGAGGCGCTCAACGCGCTCGAGGGCATTCTCGGCCTACCTGCCGGATCACTACGGTCGCTGCTGGGGCCGCGTAAACCGCGGGGACGCTGGCTTGCCCACCAAACGGGCACGGTGGGGTGGGCCGACATGTGGGGTCCCAGCGAGGACATCAAAAAGCTAGTTATCAACGACTCGCGAAAGAATGCCGAGAAGCTTCGCGACATCTCGATCCTTGAACGCTGCATGATCGGACCCGACCAACGGATGAAACAGCTCCACATCCAAACTATCACCCAGGCGTTCGAAGTCGGTGCAGACCGCTCCCTGCTCGTGTATAACGCAGATCCGGACATGGATGTGTCGCGCTTGAAATTAACAGGGCTGCAGAATTGCCGCATCGGCCGAACTCGACTTTTGCTCGACGCCAACTTCGCCGCGTACGAGCTGTTGTTCGACCATGCGCTGGTGGAGCGGGAAACCTATCTCTACAGTTACGCCATCGATTTCGGCGAAGCGGATCGAACCGCTGCCGACCTCGATCGGCGCGGTGTCACCCAGATAGCGGTCACCGAAGGCCAGCGGGGTTTCCGCCGCCCGGTCCACTTCTACCTGCTGGAAGTCTGCTTCGATTCGCATGCCCTACCGGTGCGGTGCTATTACTTCCGGGCCGCGCGGGTGGGAGATCCGCATCGGGAGCTGGGCGAGTTGACTCTCAACGCACATCATGCGGCGCACGTGGCGCTGCAGAACGTTCAGCCAGGCGTGCATGGACTGTTCTGGGAGTGGGATTGAGCCGGCATGCGGCGGCCGCATCGCGCCGGCAAGACGAAAATCGTGTCGGAGGCTTCCGCTAGGTTTCCAAGCGTGGCTGAACCTACGGTGGTGGTGCGCGATCTGGTCAAGACGTTCAAGGACGTCCGCGCGCTGGACGGCGTGAGCTTCGCGGTTGCGCGTGGCACGGTGTTGGGCCTGTTGGGCCCGAATGGAGCGGGCAAGACCACCGCGGTCCGAGTACTGACAACGTTGCTGCGCCCGGACTCGGGAAGCGCCTCCGTGGCCGGAGTGGACGTGCTCGCCGATCCCCGCGCGGCACGCCGCGTCATAGGTCTGGCCGGGCAGAGTGCCGCGGTGGACGAGGCGCTCACCGGTCGGGAGAACCTGGTGCTGGTGGGCCGGCTGAACCATATGGGCAAGAGTCTGTGCCGGGAGCGGGCCGCTGCCCTACTGGCGCAGTTCCAACTGGACGACGCCGCGGATCGGACACTCAAGACCTACTCCGGCGGCATGCGGCGCCGGTTGGACCTCGCCGCCGCCCTGGTGTCTGCGCCACCGGTGCTGTTCCTCGACGAGCCCACCACCGGGCTGGATCCGCGCAGCCGCAACGACCTGTGGACCGTCATCGAGGAGCTGGTCGGCGGCGGTACGACGGTGCTCCTGACTACGCAGTACCTGGAGGAGGCCGACCGGCTCGCCAACCGGATCTGCGTCATCGACCACGGCCACGTGATTGCCGAGGGCTCGGCCGACGAGCTCAAAGCGCGTCTGGGCGGCGCCGTGGTGGAAGTCGTCGTGGGCGACGAGGCGACGGCGAAGGTCACGGCCACGGTTCTGGACGGAGCAGGCGAAGCTCCTCCTACCCGCGACGGCAGCGTCGTGCGGGTGGCGGCCGCCGGGCCGCGCACACTCACCGAGGTCGTGCGCCGGCTGGACGGCGCCGGGGTCGAAGCGCTGGGCCTGCAACTGCGCCAGCCCAGTCTGGACGACGTCTTCCTTGCCCTCACCGGCCGGGAAACCGGCGACGGCAACACCGATGCCGACGGTGGTTCGCAACCACGAACACGGAGAAGTCGACGCAACGCCGACCGGAAGGACGCCGCGTGAGCGCCACCACTGCACAGAGCGGTTACCAGCACGTCACGGCCGCCTCCGGTCCGCTGTGGGCGGTCAAGGACGCCGCCGCCATGGTCGGCCGCAACGTGCGCAAGATCATGCGAGCGCCGGACCAGGTGATGTTCACCCTGATCTCGCCGATCATGTTCACGCTGCTGTTCCGCTACGTGTTCGGCGGAGCGATTGCCGGCCTGGGCAGCATCAACTACGTCAACTACCTGATTCCGGGAATCGCGGTGCAGACGGCGGCGTTCACCGCGGGCAACAGCGGCTTCGGGCTGGCCGATGACCGGGGCAAGGGCTTCATCGATCGGCTCAAGTCGCTGCCGATGGCCCGCAGCGCCGTGCTGCTCGGCCGGGTGGGCGCCGACACCATGAGCAACGCGGTCGGCTTGGTGATCATCGTGCTGGTAGGCCTCGCCGTGGGGTACCGGCCGCATGTGCTCGGGCTCATCGCGGGCCTACTCATCCTGCTGGCCTTCGCCCTCGCGCTGTCGTTCGTGTTCGCCCTGGTAGGGCTGTATGCGAGCAACGTGCAGACGGTCAACGCCGCGACATTCCCCGTCATCTTTCCGCTGACATTTGCCAGCAGCGCTTTTGTGCCCACCGCGACCATGCCGTCGTGGCTGCGCGGCTTCGCCAACCACCAGCCGGTCACGCTGGTGATTAACAGCCTGCGCTCCCTCTCGCTCGGGCACGTGACGCCCGCCCAGCGCGCCGAGCTGTTCAACGGGCAGAGCACCGGCTCGCTGATCACGCAGTCCCTGCTCTGGACGTTGGCGATCGGCCTTGTGTTCGGCTACCTCGCCGTGCGCCGCTACAACTCCACCGCCGTCTGACCGCCCGGCTTGCGCCGACGCCGACTGCTCGACGTGCGCATTGCGCGTCCGGGCGGTCGTCTATTGCACCGGACCACGACATCGCCACGCGCCAGAGGCAGCCAGCACTTCAACCGGTAGCCCCGACCGCCGGACCGGGCGAACGATGATCGAACAGTGGAGACGAGGGGAATCGAACCCCTAACCCCCGCCTTGCAAAGGCGGTGCTCTGCCAATTGAGCTACGTCCCCGGACGCGGGCCAAGGCGGCGCCGCGGGCAAGACACTGAACCATCCTGCGACACCGCGTCAAGCCGGACCGCGGCGCAAAACTGCAGCGCGACGGGTGTGAATCAGCGCGGAGTGGGTTCGGCAACCGCCTCACGCCACAGCGCGGCGGTGGCGTCGGTGCCGCGTTTACGCCGATCCAGCACGCTCTTGGCGGCCACACCGGCCGCGGCAAGCATCAGCAGCTTTTTCATCTCGTTCTCCCTGTCCACAGCATCCCAGCGGCGGATACCCCGCGGCGGGCTGGTGTGCCTGCGACAGGACCGTACTCTCGCGTGGGCCTGGGAGGACTTGAACCTCCGGCCTCATCCTTATCAGGGATGCGCTCTAACCAGCTGAGCTACAGGCCCGCGACACGAGCGACAACGTTACTGCACATCTGCCGGCCGGCCCGACCAGGGGCTGGGCGACGACGACGGGTCGCAAACGGCGAACCCGTCGTCGGTGCTGCCGCGCTACTCCCGCTCGGCCAGGGTGACCTCGACGCCGCCCACCAGATCGGCACACAGGTTGTAGACGATCGATCCGATCGTGGACAGCACGATGAACAGCACCGTGTTGACCAGACCGATGATGAGCGCGGCACCGAAAACGATGTTGCGGGTGACGTAGTGCTGCTGCACCTTGTTGCCGTTGATCTTTTGCACTGTCTCGTCGACCTTGGCGAAGACGTGCATGTGATCGAGCACGCCATACAGCACCGCGACGACGGTCATCCAGACCAGGAACAGCGCGAGGGCAAGCACACAGGAAAACTTGAGCACCGACCACACGTTGAGGTGCCGAACCTGCAATTTGGCTCGCCGCGGAGCACGGTCAGCCCGCTTGGGAACCGTGGCAACCTTGACCGGCGCCGACGGCGCGGCGGTTGGGCGCTGTGCCGGCGGTGCCGAGGGCGCACCGTTGCGAGCAGTAGGAGCGGCAGAGTCCAGGGCGGTAGCGCCCGAGCCGGCCGAGGGGTTCACCGTGGTGGCGGCGTACGCGTCCACCGGCACGCCGGCATCCAGACGTTGCCCCGGCCCGACCGACGGCAACGTCGTGGTCGTCTCCGCCCAAGCCGATGCAGCCGGCGCAGAACCGTTGGAACGACCTGCACCGTTGGCACTCGCGCCGTTAGGACCGGCGCCGTTCGGGCCTGAAGCGGCCTCGTCGCTGTCGGTGGCGGTCGATTCCTCAACTGCGGTGGCCGTGGAGCGCCCGAAACTGCGCTTGGAGGACGCGCTCACTGCGGTTGCCCCATCACAAGATCGACTACTCCTGCTCGTCGGTGTCATCGGCGTCGGCATTACGCGCGATGGCGACCAGCGTGACGCCTTCAGGCAGGTTCATCAACCGCACACCCATGGTCTGCCGCTGCGCCTTGCGCACCCCACTGGCCTTGGTACGGATCACACCACCGTTGGATGTGATTGCATAGACCTCGTCTTCGGGCCGCACGACCAGAGCGCCGACAAGCCCACCTCGGGTGCTGACGATACGCGCCGTCAGCACTCCCTTGCCGCCGCGACCCTGCCGGGCGTACTCCGCGACCGGCGTCCGCTTGGCGAACCCACCCTCGGTGGCGATCAGCACTTCCATGCCGTCGGTGACGACTTCCATCGCCAGCAGCTCGTCGTCGTTGCCGAAGCGCATGCCGATCACACCGGAGGTCGAGCGGCCCATCGGACGCAGCGACTCATCGTCGGCCTTGAACCGGATCGACTGCGCCCGGCGGCTGACCAGTAGCAGATCGTCGTCGGGAAAGATGAGTGCTGCGTCGATCAGTTCGTCGTCCTCGCGCAGGTTGATGGCCTGGATGCCACCGGTGCGATTGGAGTCGTAGTCGGTCAACTTGCTCTTCTTCACCAGCCCGTTCTTCGTCGCCAACACCAGGTACGGCGCGACGTCATAGTTGTCCAGCGCGATCACTTCGGCGATCTTCTCGTCGGGCTGGAAGGCGAGCAGGTTGGCCACATGCTGGCCGCGGGCGCTGCGGTTGGCCTCGGGCAGCTCGTAGGCCTTCACGCGGTAGACGCGGCCCTTGTTGGTGAAGAACAGGATCCAGTGATGGGTGGTGGTGACGAAGAAGTGGTCGACGATGTCGTCGACCTTGAGCTGCGCACCCTGCACGCCCTTGCCGCCGCGACGCTGGGCGCGGTACAGGTCGGTCCGCGTGCGCTTGGCGTACCCGGTGCGGGTGATGGTGACGACGGCGTCTTCCTTGGCGATGAGATCTTCCATCGACATATCGCCGTCGTAGCCGCTGATCTGCGTGCGCCGCTCGTCGCCGTACTTCTCTACGATCTCGGCCAGTTCCTCGCCGATGATCGTGCGCTGGCGCCCCGGCTTGGCCAGGATGTCCTCGTAATCGGAGATCAGGGCCTGGATCTGGTCGTGCTCGTCGACGATGCGCTGACGTTCCAGCGCGGCCAACCGGCGTAGCTGCAGGTCCAGAATGGCCGTGGCCTGCACCTCGTCGATCTCGAGCAGCTCCATCAACCCGGTGCGCGCGTCCTCTGCCCGAGGCGAGCTGCGGATCAGGGCGATGACGGCATCGAGTTCGTCCAGGGCCTTGAGCAGACCGCGCAGGATGTGGATGCGCGCCTGCTCGCGGCGTAGCCGGAACTGCGTGCGCCGCACGATGATCTCGACCTGGTGCTCGACGTAGAGCGAGACGACCTGATCCAGGCGCAGCGTGCGCGGCACGCCGTCGACGATGGCCAGCATGTTCACGCCGAACGTCGTCTGCAGCGAGGTGTGCTTGTAGAGATTGTTCAGGAGCACCTTGGCGACCGCGTCGCGCTTGACGGTGATCACGATGCGCATGCCGATGCGGTCGCTGGACTCGTCGTTGATCGCGGCGATGCCAGCGATCTTGCCGTCCTTCGCCAGGTCGGCAATCGACTCGACGAGGTTGTCCGGGTTCACCTGGTAGGGCAGCTCGGTGATCACCAGGATGGTCCGGCCGCGGCTGTCCTCCTCGACCGTCACCACTGCCCGCATCCGCACGGACCCCCGGCCGGTGCGGTAAGCGTCGGCGATACCGTCGCGGCCCACGATCAGCGCCTTGGTCGGGAAGTCAGGGCCGTGGACGACGGTCATCAGTTGCTCGAGCAGCTCCTGCTCGGTGGCGTCGGGGTGTTCCAGCGCCCACTGCACACCGGCGCCGACCTCGCGCAGGTTGTGCGGCGGGATGTTGGTGGCCATGCCCACGGCGATGCCGCTGCCGCCGTTCACAAGCAGGTTCGGGAAGCGTGCCGGCAGCACCGCGGGCTCTTGCGAGCGGCCGTCGTAGTTGGGGGCGAAGTCGACGGTGTCTTCGTTGATGTCGCGCAGCATCTCCATCGCCAGAGATGTCAGCCGCGACTCGGTGTAGCGCATGGCCGCGGCCGGGTCGTTACCCGGTGAGCCGAAGTTGCCCTGGCCGTCGATCAGCGGGGCGCGCATCGACCACGGCTGGGCAAGCCGGACGAGGGTGTCATAGATCGCGGAGTCGCCGTGCGGGTGGTAGTTGCCCATCACGTCGCCCACGACGCGCGAGCACTTGACATAGCCGCGGTCGGGCCGATAGCCCGAGTCGTACATCGCATAGAGGATGCGGCGGTGTACCGGCTTCAGGCCGTCGCGCACGTCGGGCAGCGCACGCGAGACGATCACACTCATTGCGTAGTCGAGGAAGCTGCGCTGCATCTCGACCTGGATGTCGACCGGCTCGGTCCGGTCGCCACCAGGTCCGAAGCCGCTCGGTACGTCGGGTCCGTCGGGTCCGTCGGGTCCGTCGGGTCCTGCCGGGCCGCCGGGCCCGCCGGGTCCCCCGTGGCCGCCGGTCGTGACGTCTGTCATGTGCGCTTCCTTCTGGCCGTGCTGGCGTGATGATCTGTGGGGGGCAGATCGCTGGATGAGCCGCTGTCGCGGCCGTGCGCACCGGGGTGCACGTCAGATGTCAAGGAACCGGACATCTTTCGCATTGCGGATGATAAACGATCGACGTGCCTCGACGTCGTCACCCATCAACACGCTGAACAACTCGTCGGCGGTGGCGGCGTCGTCCAACGTGACCTCACGCAGCACCCGGGTGGCTGGATCCATCGTGGTTTCCCACAGCTCCTTGGCGTTCATCTCGCCCAGACCCTTGTACCGCTGCACGCCGTCGTCCTTGTTGATGCGCTTGCCTTCGGCGGTGCCCCGTTCGATGGCGTCGACGCGCTGCTTCTCGGTGTAGACGAACTCGGGTTCCGCCCGTACCCACTTGATCTTGTACAGGGGCGGCTGGGACAGGTAGACGTGCCCGTTCTCGATCAACGGGCGCATGAACCGGAACAGCAGCGTCAACAGCAGGGTGGTGATGTGTTGGCCGTCGACGTCAGCGTCGGCCATCAGAATGATCTTGTGATACCGCAGCTTGGTGAGGTCGAACTCGTCGTGGATGCCCGTGCCCAGCGCGGTGATGAGCGCCTGGACCTCAGTGTTGCGCAACACCCGGTCGATACGTGCCTTCTCAACGTTGATGATCTTGCCGCGGATGGGCAGGATCGCCTGGAACAGTGAATCTCGCCCTGACTTCGCCGAGCCGCCGGCGGAGTCGCCCTCCACGATGTAGATCTCGCTGCCGCCAGGATCGGTGGATCGGCAGTCCGACAGCTTGCCGGGCATGTTCATGCCGTCCATGGCGTTCTTGCGGACCAGTGAGCGGGCCTGCCGGGCAGCCTTACGGGCCCGGGCGGCCTGGGTCGACTTGGTGACGATCGCTTTGGCCTCTTGCGGGTTGCGGTCGAACCAGTCGGCGATCCAGTCGTTACAGACGGTCTGCACGAAGGACGCCGCGCTGGAGTTGCCGAGCTTGGTCTTGGTCTGACCTTCGAACTGCGGTTCGGCCAGCTTGATGGACACGATGGCGGCCAGGCCCTCGCGGATGTCGTCGCCGGTGAGGCGATCGTCCTTGGTGTCCTTGAAGTGCTTGTTCGCAATTCCCCATCGGTTGACCACGTTGGTCAGGGCTGCCCGGAAACCCTGCTCATGGGTGCCTCCTTCGATCGTGTTGATCGTATTGGCGAAGGTGTAGACGCTCTCGGAGTACGTCTCGTTCCACTGCATGGCGACCTCGACCGACATCGACTTGTCGTCGTTGGTGTCGCCGAAGTAGATGACCGACTTGTGGATGGGCGTCTTGGGAGCGTTGAGGTAACTGACGAAGTCAGCGATGCCGCCGGCGTAGTGGTAGCGGATCTCCTTGGCGCGCTTGCTCGCAGACTTGGCTGCCAGGGTCACGCTCGAAGCACTAGCGGCGGCGGCGGCACCGTCGACACCAGCAATTGCGTCAACGTCGACGAGGAGCTCCTGCACTGCTTCGGCGGCAATGGCAGTGCCGGCTTCGCCCACCTCGCGCAAAGTTTCCTCGGCGTCCTCGGCGACGACCTTGTCCAGCCGTTCGTCGCGAACGACGATCGTCAGGCCCTTGTTGAGGAACGCCATTTCCTGCAGCCGGCGCGTGATCGTCTCGAAGCTGTACTCGACCTTGTCGAAGATCGTCTCGTCGGCCCAGAACGTCACGGTGGTGCCGGTTCGGGTGCTGCGCGCGCCCTTCTTGAGCGGTTCGGCCGGCTTCTGGTCGACGTAGGGCTGGCTCCACACGAAGCCGTCGCGCTCGATCTCGACCTCGAGTCGCCGCGACAGCGCGTTCACCACCGAGATCCCGACACCGTGCAGGCCGCCGGAGACGGCGTAGGAGTCGCTGTCGAACTTTCCACCCGCGTGCAGGACCGTGAGGATGACCTCGACGGCCGGCTTTTTCTGGGTGGGATGCATGTCCACCGGCATGCCGCGGCCGTTGTCGATGACCCGGACGCCGCCGTCGGCGAGCAGGGTGACCTCGATATGGTCGGCGTGCCCGGCCAGCGCCTCGTCGACGGAGTTGTCGACGACCTCCCACACCAGGTGGTGCAGGCCGCGCTCACTGGTGGACCCGATGTACATGCCGGGGCGCTTGCGCACCGCCTCCAGGCCCTCGAGAACGGTGATCGAACTTCCGTCGTAGGCGTGCGCCGCCTTCTTGGCAGCCGGCCTGGCCGGTGCCGCAGCGGATGCAGCGTTGGTCGCCGGTGCACTCCCCGTCGATGCAGTGGTCAATGGCTGCGCCGTACTGGTCACCAGTTACAACTCCTGTCGAATCCGTGGTGGTGCTCGATCTCGCGGGTCGTTCCAGCTGCCTCGACGATGTGTCCTCGCCCTTGCTCGTCGGTGGGCGACCGGGTGTCAGCCGGTCGAAGCGACGGTTGGCTCGCCTCGGCACATCGCGGGTGACGCAGCGTGTAGATGGAAGGACGCAGCCGCCGCGAAAGCCGCCAGTTGCCGCCGCTGGCTCGCTACCGGTTCGCTACAGCCGCCGCCCGTGGGCATTCTCGTCAATACTAGTCGGAGATCAGCGTTCCGGCCGCTACGCAACGCGCCTGTGGACAACGCTGAAGCGTTATGGGTGCCTGTCGTGTGTCCTCATACCGACGCCGCCCGTCCGACGGCGCAGAATCGCTCTCGCACGCTGTCAGCCGTAGGTGTCGCGCGGGCCGCGGGCACCAGGCACCGACCGGCGGCCATGCTTCCACGACGGCCCGGACGGCCCGGTGACGCTCACTGCGGTGACGACGCCCGCGCCGAGTTGCGTGCTCAGCCGCGCCAACAGCGTCGGCGCCAACAGCCGAAGCTGGGTCGCCCAGGCCGACGATGCTGCACTCAGTTTCAGGTGACCCTCGCGCAGCTCCACCGGCGTGCAGTGCGCGGCGATATCTTCACCCACCAACGCGGGCCAGTCGGCAAAGAGGCGGGCGACGGTCAGTTCTTTGTGCCAGCCGCGCTCGTCGAGCAGGCGCTCGAGCACAGACCCGACCGACTGGGGATCGCGGTCGTCGTCGCGAGCGCCCGACCATTCCCGTCTGCCGAGGTTGGCGGCGCGGTTGCGGTTGCGTTTGCGGGCGTCGCGTTGGGACTGCGCCCGGGCGACAGTTCCGCCGGCGCTCGACATCGCCCGTGCCTGCGCCAGCGCCTGGCGAGCCAGGTCCGGGCCTGAGGTGGACGGCCCGGCCACGGTCGGTTCAGAATCGGTCGGTTCAGAATCGGACGGCTCACGGTCGGATAACTCCGAATTGGACAACGTTGAATAGTTGTCCACAAAACCATCGGGTTGTCCACCGTCACCTGTGGATAAGTCGGCACCGACCTTGCCGGCCGCGCCGTCACCCGGATCATCGGACACGGCGCACCTGCCCGTCGCCGACGTCGTAGCGGGTGCCGGCCAGCTCGGCCGGCACATCGGCGGCAACCGCAGCGCTGATCAACACCTGCTCGGCGGCCGCAGCGACTGCGGCGAGCTGGTCGCGCCGGGATCCGTCGAGTTCGGCGAAGACGTCGTCGAGGATCAGCACCGGATCGACGCCGTCGCTGCGCAACAGATCGTAACTGCCCAGCCGCAGCGCGAGCGCCGCCGACCACGACTCGCCGTGGCTGGCGTATCCGCGCAGAGGCAGATCGCCGAGCGCGAGCAGCAAGTCGTCCCGATGGGGGCCCACCAGCGTCACACCGCGCTCGATCTCCTGCGGACGGACCCGGGCGAGCTCGGCACGCAACGCCGCGGCCAACACCGCCTCGTCACGGTGCTCCAGAACCGAGGCATCAGCCATTGTTGTGGTGTAGGTGAGCAGGATCGGTGCCGACCCCGGGGCGAGCGAGGCGTAGGCCGCAGCCACCGGCTTGACCAGTTCGTCGAGCAACCGCAGCCGCCCGGCGAGGAGCGTCGCACCGGACGTCGCCAGCTGATCGTCCCAGACGTCGAGAGTACGAAGGTCCCCTGCTGCGCCCGCTCGGCGTGCAGATCCGGCCGTCTTCAGCAGCGCTGCACGCTGCTTGAGCACCCGTTCGTAGTCGGCGCGCACGCCGGCCATGCGGGGGCTGCGCTGGACGAGGACGTCGTCGAGGTAGCGACGCCGCTCGCTGGGGTCGCCGCGCACGATCGCGAGATCCTCGGGCGCGAACATGACCGAGCGGATCGCGCCCAGGATGTCGCGGGGGCGCGTCGTGGGCGAGCGGTTCATCCGCGCCTTGTTCGCCCGCCCTGGCGTCAACTCGATCTCGACGAGCAGCTCGCGGCCCGCCGACACCACGGCGGCACCGACGACGGCCCGGGCCGCGCCGACGCGTACCAGCGGCGCGTCCGTGGCCACCCGATGACTGGTCAGCGTCGCCAGATAGCCCACCGCCTCGAGCAGGTTGGTCTTGCCCTGCCCGTTCGGGCCGATCAGGACGGCCGGGCCAGGATCGAGAGCCAGGTCGGCGCTGCGCCAGCTGCGGAAATCCGCAACGCTCAGATGACGCAGATACACGACCCGGCCCCCGCTCCTATCGTCGTCCCGCGCGGCAAACGGCCGTGCTCACGTGAGCCGACACCCGGTATTCATGCGGGCCGACGGCCGCTGGGATCAGACGGCGCCCGGTATCAGGCTTCGGTGGTCGCGACCGACTGGTGCGCACCGACACCGGTGGCCGACTGCGCATCCGCCTCGGCCGCAGTGGACGGCGCGGCCTCGACGGCGTGCCCGCCGAACTCGTTGCGCAGGGCGGCGACCATCTTCATGGCCGGGGAATCGTCCTGACGGGACGCGAACCGCGCGAACAGCGCGGCGGTGATGACGGGCAGCGGCACGGCGTTGTCGATCGCGGCCTCCACCGTCCACCGGCCCTCGCCGGAGTCCGCGGCATAGCCACGGATGCTCTTGAGGCCAGGGTCCTTGTCCAGCGCGTCCACACCCAGATCCAGCAGCCAGGACCGGATGACGGTGCCGTTCTGCCAGGACCGCATGGTTTCGGTGACGTTGTCGACCAGCGGGGTGGCGATCATCAGCTCGTAGCCCTCGGCGTAAGCCTGCATGATGCCGTACTCGATGCCGTTGTGGACCATCTTCACGAAGTGACCGGCCCCCACCTCGCCGGCGTGGACGAAACCGCCTTCGGCAGGCTTGAGGGTGTCGAAGATGGGTTGGACCATCGCGACGTTCTCCTTCGAGCCGCCGGCCATGAGTCCGTAGCCGTTCTGCAAACCCCAGATGCCGCCGGACACGCCGCAGTCGACGAACTTGATGCCCTTGGTGTCGAGCATGGTGGCGTGGCGCTGGTCCTCGGTGTATTTGGAGTTGCCGCCGTCGATGACGAGGTCGCCCTCGGACAGTAGATCGCTCAGCTGAACGACCGTGTCGTCGGTGGGGCCGCCGGCAGGCACCATCACCCACACCAGCCGTGGTGCGCTGAGCTTCTGAACCAGCTCCTGCAGCGAGGCGACGTCGCGCTTGGAGTCAGGCGACTGGTCGAAACCGACGACGGTGTGCCCGCCGTCGCGCAGCCGCTGGGCCATGTTGCCGCCCATCTTGCCCAGGCCGATGAGTCCGATTTCCACGGTGGATCCTCCTTGATTGTTGACGCTGACGGGAAAGTAACGGTTCAGAATCTACGGCGGTCAGCGTTGCCGCGGCTCACCCCGGCAGGCGTACCGGCATGATCAAATACGTGTAGCTGGCGCTGGCGTCGGGTTCGGCCGCGCGCAGCACCGCCGGTTTCGCAGCGGAGATGAACTGCAGCCGCGCGGTCTGCACCGCCAGCGCGGACAGCCCGTCGAGTAGAAAGCCTGGGTTGAACGCGGTGGTGATCTCCTCGCCGTCGAAGGTCACCTCCAGCTGCTCCTCTGCCCGGCCCTCGTCCTCGCCACCGGCCGACAGCGCCAGCGTCGCCTCGGTGAAGTCCAGGCGCACCGGGGCGCCACGGTCGGCCACCAGGGCCACTCGCTTCACCGCGTCGACCAGTGGAGCGATGTCGACGTCGGCGATCACGTTGAACTCGGTGGGCAGTAGGGAGCGGTAGGCGGGGAACTGCGCGTCGAGCAGGCGCGTCGTCGTGCGGCGATTGGTGCTCGAGAAGCCGATGATGCCTTCGCCGGCTCCACCCGCGGCCAGCGAGATCGTCACCTCGCCACTGCCGGCCAGACTCTTCGCCGCGTCGGCCAGGTTGCGCGCGGGCACCAGAACCTGCACCGGCTCGGCAGCAGGATCGGCCGGTGTCCAGGGCAGTTCGCGCACCGCGAGCCGATACCGATCTGTTGCAGCCAGCGTCATCTTCTCGCCGTCGATCTCCATCCGTACCCCGGTGAGCATCGGCAGGGTGTCATCGCGACCTGCCGCGACAGCCACTTGCGCCACGGCTTGGGCGAACACGCTGCTGTCGACGGTGCCCGCGGTGCTGGGCAAGGTCGGCAACCGGGGATAGTCCTCGATCGGCATGCTGGGCAGGGTGAATCGGCTGGAACCGCACACGATGCCCACGCGCGAGCCGTCCACGCTCACCTCGACCGGATGCGGGGGGAGGGCCCGGGTGATGTCGGCGAGCAACCGACCCGACACCAACGCCTGGCCTGCGGTGATCACGTGCGCCTCGACGTCGACCTGTGTGGACACCTCGTAGTCGAATCCCGACACGGTGACGCTGGCGTCATCGGCTGAGAGCAGCACGCCGGCCAGCACCGGCACCGCCGGACGGGCGGGCAGGCTGCGTGCAGTCCACGCGACCGCCTCGGCCAGGGCGTCGCGTTCGACTCGGAACTTCATCGGACCCGCCAGTTTCTGTCGATGTCTTCTCGGAAGGTGCAGTTCTTCAGTTTCAGTGCCGTTCAGTGCTTTATTGCGCCGACGGTGCGTGCTCGTGCGTATCCGTAGGCGGGGTGCTGCGGGTGCTCAGTATGGCTGCGCCCGGAGCTGTGGTGTTGTCGGGGCTGTGCTGGCTGCGCTGGCCCTGATTTAGGCCTCGTGCTCCTGCACATCCCACAGCACCCACAACTGCTCTTGATCCCTTCTTATAGATAAATAAGTCGTCATCTTCATCACCGGTGTGGAAACGGTGGACAACCTCGTCCGGCCCAGACGACGCGGGCTCAAGCACTGGGGACAAGATGGGGACGGCCGCGGGCCTGCCTGGGCATGGTGGTGGACGTAGCGAGGTGCTGGGCAATGCCGCTGCGCCGCAGCGCGCTGGATGCACACCGTCTGCACAGGGCGTCACACAGGCCGGCTCAGCCGCGGGCCCGGGACTTGATGCGGATCGTGAGCTCGGTGACCTGGTTGTACACCGACATCCGCTCGGCCATCTGGGAGCGGATCTTGCGGTCGGCGTGCATGACCGTGGTGTGGTCGCGGCCGCCGAAGGTCTGCCCGATCTTGGGTAGCGACAGGTCGGTCAGCTCCCGGCACAGGTACATCGCGATCTGGCGGGCGGTGGTCAGGGTGCGGCTGCGCGAGGCGCCGGTGAGATCTTCCAAGGACAGTGAGAAGTACTCCGCGGTGACGGCCATGATGATCGCGGCAGTGATCTCGGGTCGGTCGGACTCGTTGATCAGGTCGCGCAGCACCAGCTCGGCAAGTCGGATATCGACGACCTGCCGGTTCAGGTTCGCAAACGCCGTCACCCGGATCAGTGCGCCTTCGAGCTCGCGTACGTTGCTCTGGATCTTGGTGGCGATGAACTCCATCACGTCGGCGGCGAGGTTCAAGCCGTCCTGCGCGGCTTTCTTGCTCAGGATCGCGATTCGCGTCTCGAGGTCAGGTGCTTGGACGTCGGCGATCAGACCCCACTCGAAGCGGGTCCGCAGCCGGTCCTCCAGCGTCACCAGCTGCCGCGGTGAGCGATCGGAGCTGATGATGATCTGCTTGTTGGCGTTGTGCAGCGTGTTGAAGGTGTGGAAGAACTCCTCCTGCGTGCGCTCGCGCGTCTCCAGGAACTGGATGTCGTCGATCAGCAGTAGGTCGATCTCGCGGTATCTGGCTTGGAAAGCCTGCATCCGGTCGTCGCGCAGAGAGTTGATGAAGTCGTTGGTGAATTCCTCGGTGCTGACGTAGCGCACCCGCAGACCGGGGAACAGGCGTTGGGAATAGTGGCCGACGGCATGCAGCAGGTGGGTCTTGCCCAGTCCTGAGTCGCCGTAGATGAACAGCGGACTGTAGGCGCGCGCCGGTGCTTCGGCGACGGCGACGGCCGCGGCGTGGGAGAACCGGTTGCTGTCGCCGATGACGAACGTGTCGAAGGTGTAGCGAGGATTCAGCCGGGCATCGCGAGCGGCGTTGGCTGATCCCTCGACGGAGCGGCGGCCCGTCGAGATCGGCCCCTCGGGCCAGCCGTAGCCGGCGTGGTCGTACTCGCCGGCGTTGGTGGCGTTGGTGGCGTTGGAAGCCCTGGTAGCGCTGCCGTTCGCGGAATCGTAGGCAGCCTCGGCCGCGCCACTGGCGGTGCCAGTGCCGGAGCCGGTGACGAGCCTGAGGTCGGGGCGGGTGAATTCCGGTGGATCGCTGTCGTCGCGCCACTCCGACCGGCCGGCGTCAGTGCGGTCGGCGTCAGGCCAGTTGTTGGACCGGGTGTCAGACCGGTTGTCAGTTCGGTTGGAAAGCCGGTTGGAAGGGGGGGACGCCCCCTGCGGTACGCCGATCGGTCGAGTCGAGTCGGGCCAGTCGACGTCGTAGCCGTCGAAACCCTCGGCGGGTTTGGTGTCCTCGGCCGACACCGTGATCGCTACCGAGATGTCGCGACCCATCTCCTCAGACAGCGCACGCGCGATGAGCGGCCGTAGGCGGGTTTCGAACTGCTCCTTGGCGTAGTCACTGGGTGCTGCCAGCAGCGCGGTGTCCTCGACCAGAGCGAGCGGTCGGGTGAGTCCGAGTAGTGCACGATGCCGGGCATGGATGGCCTCGGCGTCCAGTCGGGTGATGACCGATGCCCAGATGTCGGCGAGATCGGTCGGACTGCTCACCTACTCAGTCCCCTCATTGCCGCGGTCCGCTGTGGTGTCGCCACCTGTAATTTATGTCCGCGTCAAGGTGGACATCTCGACAGTACGAGACTCCTCCACAGACTTGTCCACAGCATGTGGAATGAAGTCGGCGGCTGGGGGTCCGTCGACACTGTTGTGGAGCAAGCGCAGAACTTAACAGCCTGAGCGGATGATCCACAACGCTCGATCCGAGGTTGACGTCCAGGGTCGCCGAGCGGGCTGAGCACACCGGGAAATCTGGGCGACCGCTCAGCTATGACTGCCGACCGGGTGGTCGACTGTGCTTGCGGCGGCGCCGGTTTGACCGTGGCACAACGGATTCCGTACCGTGGACGGGTCGTAGCTGCGGCTCTGGGCGCGACCTCTTTCGGCACCACCGAACTGTTTGGTCGGTGTGTTCGTGCCTACGGGAAAAGTTTCCGTGCCGAAACCGTCGCGGATAGCCCGCGACGACCAGCCGGATCGGTTCGCCAGCAGGCGGATCACCGGCACTGACGTTGTGGAGTGTCTCAGTGAGTAAGCGAACCTTTCAGCCCAACAACCGTCGCCGCGCCAAGACGCACGGTTTCCGGCTTCGCATGCGTACCCGAGCTGGGCGTGCCATTCTCACCGCCCGGCGCCGTAAGGGCCGCCGGGAATTGTCGGCCTGATCCCGCTGCGCGACCAGCTCCCGTGTTCCATCGCCGGCCTGCGCTGAGCTGATGCTGCCCGCTGCCTCTCGGCTGCGACGTTCCGGCGATTTTTCCGCCGTGCTGCGCAGCGGTCAGCGTGCCGGCGGCGGCGGACTGCTGGTTGTCCACATGCTGCGAATTACCGAAACCCGGGCCGATCGGACTCGTTTCGGCCTGGTTGTCAGCAAGGCGGTGGGTAACAGCGTGGTGCGTCACCGCGTCAGCCGGCGGTTACGCGCTCTGCTGGCTGATCGGAACGCACTTTTCGCGCCCGGTATGGACGTTGTCGTTCGCGCGCTTGCGCCCGCGGGTAACGCGTCGTCGGCTCAGCTCGGTGCGGCACTCGACAAGGCCGTGCGGAAATTGGCCACACCGCGGCAGCGCTCACATGCCCGGCAGGCAGAACTGAGCGAGGCCCGATGAATCGGCTGGCGCGCACGGCCGTCGCCGTGGTCGGCCTGTATCAGGATGCGGTCAGCCCGCGGCGCGGTCCGTCCTGCCGATTCGGTCCGACGTGCAGCAGCTACGCGATCGAGGCCGTCGAACGGTTCGGCCTGGCGCGGGGAGGTTGGTTGGCGCTGCGGCGGCTGTCGAAATGCCATCCGTTCCACGCCGGCGGATATGATCCGGTGCCGGCTGCGCCCGACATCGCGGCCTCGACAACGGCTGCTGTTGACGACGACCGGCACGGGATGCACGCACGCAACGTTGAACCGAATGTCTCCAACTCGACCACCGTTCGCAGGACCACCGTTCATAGTCTCGCCGCGGCCGCGCCGGCCGCCTGGAAGTCGGAGCCCTCGACGTGAGCTTCATCAGCCCGGTCACCAATGTCCTTTACACCGCGGTGTCCTGGGTTCTGCTGCGCTGGCACCAGTTCTTCTCGCTGTTCATGGATCCCAAGGGGGGCGCTACCTGGGCGCTGTCCATCGTGTTCCTCGTTATTACTGCTCGGCTGTTGCTCGTCAAATTCTTCATAAAACAGGTGCACTACACCCGACATATGCAGACGCTCCAACCTCAGATCGCCAAGATCAAGGAGCAGCACAAGGGCGACCGGCAGGCCCAGACGCAGGCCATGCAGAAGCTGCAGAGCGATCAGGGGTTCAATCCGCTGGCCGGCTGCCTGCCGATGCTGCTGCAGTTCCCCATCTTCATCTCGTTGTTTCACGTGTTGCGGCACCTGTCGCGTTCGGTGCACTCCACCAGCCACCGGCAGTTGACGCTGTACGGCTTCAGCAAGAGCGAGACGCTCAGCGCGGCTCAGGCGAAGCTGTTTGGACATGCGCCTCTGGCGGGCACACTGCGTGACTCCGCGCACAAACTGTTCCTATTGGGCGGCGAGGTAGGTACCACCCGCCTGGTAGCTATCGTGCTGGCGATCATCAGCGCGGCGGCGACGTACATCACTCAGCAGCAGTCCATGCGCAACGCCACCACCGTTGCCACCGGTCAGGCGGCCACCGTGCAGCGCCTGATGCTGTACTTCATCCCGCTGTCCGTGCTGGGGTCGGGCTTGTTCTTCCCCATCGGTGTGCTGCTGTACTGGTTCAGCAGCAACCTGTGGACGATGGGCCAGCAGTTCTACATCTACCGGTTTCACCCCGTTACTGAGCTTTCCCCGATCGAGTCGGTGGTCACCGAGGTCACCCAGTCCCGGGCGCCCGCGCCAGGAGCCAAGCCGGTACGGCCGCAGAATCGACGTCCCGGTAGCACTGCAACTGCGGTGAACATGGAGAAGCCTGCTGCGGGTGCGTCGGAGCTGAGCTCCAGCACCGGGGCGCGGTCGACTCCGCCCCGTCCCGGCGCGCGTCCTGGGGGCAACCGGCCCAAGAACACCCGGGCGGGGCAGCGCAGCAAGCGGCGCTGATCCTCGTCCGCGGCCAGGGTGGCCGGTGTTCGTGGCTGCCTTGAGCCCACGCGGTATGGGTCGCACGGCAACCGCAGATCCCTTTGCGTCCGCGGCGCGGAGCGCGAGATTACGCACCATCTGGACTACTCAATCGACTCCAAGGAGTTCTCATCGTGACCAGCCCCGAGTCCGTCGCCACTTCCACCGATTCGGCTAGCACTGAATTGCAGCCGGCGGACGACGCATCCGACGCGCCGGACGACAGTTCCGACTCGACGGGCACGGGAAACGATCTGCTGGTTCGCGAGGGCGACGCTGCCGCCGATTACCTCGAGCAACTGCTCGACATCGTCGACTTCGACGGCGACATCGACCTCGACGTGGAAAATGACCGCGCCGTCGTCGCCATCGTCGGCTCGGATCTGTCTGCCCTGGTCGGACCGGATGGATCGACGCTGGACGCTTTGCAGGAGTTGACCCGTCTGGCGGTGCAGCAGAGCACCGGCGTGCGTAGCCGTCTGATGCTCGACATCAGCGGGCACCGGCAGAACCGTCGTACCCAACTGGCCGAGTTGGCGTCGGCAACGGCGCGCAACGTTGCCGACACCGGCGAGGCGGTGCGGCTGGCGCCGATGAACCCGTTCGAACGCAAGGTGGTCCACGACAGCATCGGCGACATCGAAGGGGTGCACAGCGCGTCCGAAGGCGAGGAACCGCACCGGCGGGTCGTCGTCCACCCCGGCGACTGAGTTCGGAATTGTCAGGACTAGTTGTCAGATCGTTCGACCTCGGTGACTGAGGCGGGGTTGCCCGGCCTTCCACCGGCACCGGCTGCTGCGGCCGAGATACTTGGCGACGAATTGGGGCTTGTCACCGAGTACGGCGCCCTGCTGGCCACCGACGCCGTCGTGCGCGGACTGATCGGCCCGCGCGAAACTGAACGGCTGTGGAACCGGCACCTGCTCAACTGTGCGGTGCTGGGCGATCTGATTCCAGCCTCTGCGCGAGTGGTCGACGTCGGCTCAGGCGCAGGCCTGCCTGGTCTGGTATTGGCTTGCGCTCGTCCGGACCTCACACTCGATTTGGTCGACTCACTGGCGCGGCGGACGTCGTTTCTGGTGGAGGCCGCCGATCGGCTCGGCATCGGCGCCCGAGTGCGTGTGCATACCGGACGAGCCGAGGATCGATCCGTTCGGGACGCGGTGGGCGGTGCGATGTGGGTTACCGCGCGGGCGGTGGCGCCGCTGGACCGGCTGGCACGGTGGTGTCTGCCCCTGCTGGGTTCGGGTGGCAGCCTGCTTGCGATCAAGGGTCGGTCGGCTGACGACGAGATCACCCAGCACGAGTCTGCCTTGGGCAAGCTGGGCGCCAGGTCGGTGGCGCTCGTCGAGTGCGGATCGGGGCTGCTGGCCGAGCCGGTCCGCGTGGTGGTTTTGGTGAAGCGTTGAAGCCTACGACAATCGAACCCATGGTCGTCCATGGCAAGCCCTACCTGCCGCTTGTCACGACGGTGGCTCGGGTGAAATTAAGCTGGTCGGCTTCCCGCAACGTCCCCACTAAGCTGGGTCCCCCGGGTTACGGTATGCCGCGTGGTACTTGTCAAAGCTCAGCATGGACTCGTCGGCCTGAATGATCGCTTGACGGCGTGAGTGTCGACATCCGCCGCAACGGATCGGTTTCACGTGAAACGTCGGGTCTGAGCCATGGTGGTCTCGGAGATGACGTTTCACGTGGAACAACGGATGGACGAACCGCGCCGATCGATGCCGAGCGACGCGAGAACAATGTTTCACGTAAAACAGCGCGTCACAGCGACAGGAGGTCCGCGATCGTCACCGAGCGACGCAAGGTTGCCGCTTCGCGCGAATCAGAGCAGCAAGTCGATATTGCCGTGGCGGTTAAGACCGAGCAACACACGGACGCTGTTTCACGTGAAACGGCGTCGTCGATGTTTTCCTCGCCGATTGCTATGCAAGCTGCACAGGCAATCCGCGCTCGCAACGTCAGGAACGAAGTCTGGCCAGCACCACCGCAGCCGCGCGTCATCGCGGTCGCCAATCAGAAAGGCGGCGTAGGCAAAACCACGTCGACAGTCAATCTGGCGGCCGGCTTGGCACTGCACGGGCTCAAGGTATTGGTCATTGACCTGGACCCGCAGGGCAACGCCTCCACCGCCCTCGGCGTAGAACATCCGGTGGGTACACCATCGTCGTACGACCTGCTCCTCGACGGCGCGAGTGTCGCCGACGTGTCCTATCCGGTCGAAGTGGGCACAGGACTGCGCTGCGTGCCGGCAACCATCGACCTCGCCGGCTCGGAGATCGAGTTAACGACGCTGGACCGGCGCGAGTACCGGCTCCAGAGTGCATTGGCGGCGGCGGTGTCGGAGTGGGACTACGTCTTCATCGACTGTCCACCATCGCTCGGGCTACTCACGTTGAACGCGCTGGTCGCCGCGTACGAGGTGCTCATCCCTATCCAGTGTGAGTACTACGCGCTGGAGGGTCTGGCTCAACTCCTGGCCACCATCGACCTGGTCAGGGCACATCTCAATCCCACGCTGGTGGTACAGACCGTGCTGCTCACGATGTACGACTCGCGCACGAAGTTGGCCGATCAGGTGGCCCGGGAGGTACGCAGCCACTTTAGCGACCTGGTGCTCGCGACCGCAATACCGCGAAACATTCGGGTGTCGGAGGCACCGGGCTTCGGGCAGACCGTGCTCACCTACGACGCGGGCTCGCGCGGTGCGGCTGCCTACCTCGAGGCCGCCGAACAACTGGCTCGGTCGGCACCCAACCAAGTGGCAGAGCCAGCGCTGGAGGAAAGCCGATGAGCCGGCCACGTGGTGGGCTGGGCCGGGGTCTGGGTGCGCTGATACCCACCGCGCCGAGCGCCGCTGTGGACTTGGAAGAGCCCCCAGCCGACGTCACCGATGCACCGTTCCGGCATGGACCTCACGTCCGTCCGGACCGTCCGTCCGACATGTTCTTCGAGCGGACCGAACCGCCCCAATCCGCGCGGGGCACCTATTCCGACGCTGCAACCGAGGCGCCGGACGGCGTCGCACAGCTAACCGCCATCGGAACGCCCAGCACGGCCGATGCAGTGGACGTGCTGCCAGCCTCTGAAGCACGGGCCGGCGGCCGACAGGCACACGACGCCGCCGACGACCGCCTCGCCTTGGCCTCCGTTCCTGGCGCGGCGCTGCGGGATCTACCTATAGCCCAGATCCGCGCCAACCCCCGGCAACCCAGGGCTGCTTTCGACGACGAGGCGCTGGAAGAACTCAGCCACTCGATCCGCGAATTCGGGCTGCTCCAACCTGTCGTGGTTCGCCCCAGTGGGGACGGCTACGAACTGGTGATGGGCGAACGCCGCCTGCGCGCGGCTGCGGCGGCGGGCCTCACCGTTCTTCCGGCGATCGTGCGAGACACACACGACGACGCCATGCTGCGCGATGCACTGCTGGAAAACATTCATCGAGCCCAGCTCAATCCGCTCGAGGAAGCCGCCGCGTATCAACAGCTGCTCGAGGAGTTCGGCGTAACACACGAACAACTCGCACAGCGCCTCGGACGCAGCCGTTCGCTAGTGTCCAACACAGTGCGCCTGCTGAATCTGTCGATTCCGGTGCAGCGGCGAGTGGCAGCAGGAGTGCTGTCGGCCGGACATGCCCGGGCGCTGCTGGCGTTGGACGTCGTCGCGGCACAGGACGACCTGGCCGCGCGCATCGTTGCCGAGGGACTGTCCGTGCGAGCGACCGAAGAGCTGGTCTCACTGGCCAATCGCGGCGCAACGACCGTACCGGTGCGCCGCCGAGCGGTACGCAGCTACCCCGCTCCCGCGGTGGCCGAGCTGGCTGAGAAGCTTTCCGACGTCTTCGACACCCGCGTGCGGGTGGACATCGGCCAACGGAAGGGCAAAATCACCGTCGAGTTCGCGACCGTGGCCGATCTGGACCGCATCGTCGCGGTGATGGCGCCACAGATAGTCCTCGGCCACCCCTCGACTGCCGATACCGACCAGTCAGATCAAAGCGACAGTGATTCCGGGGACGTCAACACGGCGAGCGACACAGCGCAGCGTTACTGAGCCGTCCGGTCATCACTCGCCGCAGCGCCGTCGAACTCGCCGTAGGACACCATCTCCGCTCTCGGCCGCCGGCGGCGGGTGCTGCGGGAGGCGGCACCGCCGGCAGCCGGGTAGCCCAGGCTGATCACGCCCACCGGCGTCATGGTCGACGGCACCCCGAATGCCGCGGCTAGCGCAGCGACGCACTCGGTGGGAACTGCAAACCAGCAGCAGCCCAGGCCCGCGTCGACGGCGGCCAGCTGGATGAGCAGCGCGGCCATCCCGGCATCGATGTCCCAGTACGGCACCGGCCAACGTCGGCCCAGCGAGTAGCTCCCGTTTTCCGTCGAGGCGCCACGATCAGTGACTGACAGCGGCGGCGACTCGCCGCTCGCAGCCACGGTGGCTCGGACGCCGGTCTGCTTGTCGGGCTCGGCGTAGCGCCGCTCGTAGGTCGACCGGTCGGAGTAGACGACGACGAGTACCGGTGCCGTCATCATGCCGGTGAGCCAATTGTCCGCCGCTCCGGCCGGCGCGGTGACGTTCCAGTACCGGGCAACGGCGGCCGGCTCGTCGAGCACGAGGAAGTGCCATCCCTGGCTGAAACCGGCTGACGGGGCACGCAGTCCCGCGTCGATGAGCCGGTCCAGCAGACCGCGGCGCACCGGCACCGAATTGTCATAACGTCGAGTCATCCGACGGAGGCGAATGACCTCCAGCAGCTCCATGCTTCATCGAAACACACGCCGAAACCCGGTGGTGCCGCTGTGGAAGGCTGGACAACATGGAGCTGATGCAGTCCGACAAGCTGGCCGGCGTTTTGTACGACATTCGCGGGCCGGTGCTGCAGGAGGCCAAGCGCCTGGAGCAAGCCGGCCACCGCATCGTCAAGCTCAACATCGGTAACCCGGCGGCGTTCGGCTTCGACGCGCCCGAGGAAATACTCGTCGACGTCATTCGGAATCTGTCCAACTCGCAGGGCTACTCCGATTCTCAAGGTGTGCTGTCCGCGCGCACCGCGGTGGTGCAGCACTACCAGTCGCGCGGCATCGACATCACCGATCCCGACGACGTCTGGCTGGGCAACGGCGTCAGCGAGCTCATCCAGCTCGCGCTGCAGGCCATGCTGAACAACGGCGACGAGGTGCTGATCCCCGCGCCGGACTACCCGCTGTGGACGGCGTCGACGTCCTTGGCCGGCGGAAAGCCGGTGCACTACCTGTGTGACGAGAGCGCCGGCTGGCAGCCCGACCTTGACGACCTCCGCGCGAAGATTACCGACCGAACCAAGGCAATCGTCGTCATCAATCCGAACAACCCGACCGGTGCGGTCTACCCCGAGCCGACGTTGCGCGCGATCGCCGACCTCGCTCTCGAGCACGGGCTGGTGGTGCTCGCCGACGAGATCTACGACAAGATCCTCTACGACGACGCGGTGCACGTGCCGATGGCCAAGATCGCGCCGGAGGTGTTCACACTGACGTTCAACGGACTGTCCAAGGCCTATCGGCTGGCCGGATTCCGCTCCGCGTGGATGATGATGACCGGTCCGCGCGAGAGCGCCGGCAGCTATCTCGAGGGCATCACCATGCTCACGAACATGCGGCTGTGTGCCAACGTGCCCGCCCAGCACGCGATCCAGACCGCGCTCGGCGGCCGGCAGAGCATTCGTGATCTGGTGCTGCCGGGCGGCCGATTGCGCGAGCAGCGCGACGCCGCGGTAAGCGCGCTGCGCGACATCGAGGGCGTCAGCTGCGTCGAACCCAAGGGCGCCCTGTACGTCTTCCCGCGCTTGGACCCCGAGGTCTACCCGATCACCGACGACCGCCGGCTGGTGTTGGACTTCCTCCGGGCAGAGCATGTCCTGTTGGTGCAGGGCACCGGCTTTAACTGGCCCAATCCGGACCATCTGCGCATTGTCACGCTGCTGAGCGCGCCGGAGTTGCGGACTGCGATCGAGCGATTAGGCGAATTCCTGCGGCGCTACCGCACTGGCGGCGCTGCCCCCCGGTGACGGCCGACCCCGCGGTTCAGGCGTTGCCGAAAGCCCGGCAGGGCAACGGAGCGGAGCAAAATGGCGCGGCTGTTGCGGCACGAGCTGAGACGGGCGAGTCAGCTTCGCTGCGGACTCGTGGCCGGAATGCGCAGTACGCCGGTGGGCGGATCGTCGGCGGCGGGCAGGTACAGGCGTTGGACGGCAACGAGAATCGCCTCCGCTACCACATCGCGGAACAGCGGATCCAGGATCTTCGCCCGGTCCACCGGCGAGCTGAGGTACCCCAGCTCGACCCAGACCGCCGGCATCCTGGTCAGCCGCAGTAGCTCCCAGTTCTTGGCATGGATGTGCCCGTCGAGCAGGGCGGTACGGGCGACGATCTCGCGTTGAACGAGGTCGGCCAGCCGTTCACCGAGCGACGAGCTGGTCTCCCGACCACCGTAGAAGTAGGTGGCGACTCCGTTGGAGTGCGGTGACGACGCTGAGTCCAGGTGCAGCGAGAGGACCAGGTCGGCGCGTTGATTGTTCGCGAACTGCGCACGCTGCTCGTCGGTGGAGGTGTTGGACGGTCCTCGCGTCAGCGAAGTGGTGACGCCGACGACGCTGAGCCGGCCCTCGAGGCGAGTGGCGAGATCCCACACCAAGTCGGCTTCATGGACGCCGTCCACACTGACGCCGGTATCCGAGCCTCCGTGACTGGGGTCGAGAACGATCCGTTTGCCCATCAGGTTCGGCCCGGCATCGGCGACCGCGCGCATGTCTCGCAGCAGCTGTGGGCGCCCTCCCACTACGCTGCGCTCGAGCTGGTTCAGCGCGCGCAGGGTCTGCGTCGCGCAGACGCCGTCGGGATGCAGGGCCTGCTCGCGCTGGAAGTTGCGGAGCGCGTCTTCGGTGCGCGGACCGTAGATGCCGTCGGCCCTGGTACCGCAGTCGTAGCCGAGCTGGAGCAATCGCAGCTGTAACCACTCGACGTCGTCGCCGTACATCAGGTTGGTGGCGTTGTGCATCATCACCCGGTCACCCGGTCGCCAGCGCGCACCGGACAGGGCGCGATATGTGTCGCGCCCGACTATGCCGTCTGCAGACAGGCCGCGGTTCTGCTGGAAAGCTTTGATCGCCCGCTCGGTGGGTGCGTCGAACAAATCGACGGCGTCGGGATCGGTGTTGTTCAACAGCCCCAGACCCGCCAGGATCGTGCGAACTTCCGCTACGGCGGAAGCGCGCATACCGGAGCGCAAAAGCTGCATCAGAGTGGTTCATCCTCAGGCAGTTGTCGGACCGGGACCCGCCGCAACTCGCCCAGTTACCTGGGTAGAGCCAGGACGAGTCTGGGTCCGGCGTGGCCACGCCTCGGGTGAGAGGCCGTCAGCCCATTGTGCCCGACCACCGACGGTTGACGATCCAGCGACCGCTCACTATCGGTGCGATGCGAGGTGGGACCTACACGAACAAGGCCTACAGAAATTCAGCAAGGTCGCGCAGCAGCGCAGCCTTGGGCTTGGCGCCGACGATGGTCTTGACAACCTTGCCGCCCTTGTAGACGTTCATCGTCGGAATCGACATGATCTGGTACTGGCGGGCGACCTCAGGGTTCTCGTCGATGTTCACCTTGGCCAGCGTGATCTTGTCGGCGTTCTCTCCGGCGATCTCGTCGAGTACGGGCGACACCTGCCGGCACGGTCCACACCAGACTGCCCAGAAGTCGACCAGCACTGGCTTGTCGGACTGCAGGACGTCGGCAGCGAAGCTGGCGTCGGTTACGGTGACGGCATTGGCTGACACGATGAGGCCTTCTTTCAGTCGAGGGAACGTTGTGTGGACCGAACGTTCTGTGGGTCAAACTACGGCGGCGGTCCGACAATTCCCCGACTGCGGGTGCTGGATGCCGGGTGCCGGGTGCCGTGCCGAGTGTCAGTGCGCGGGCCGATGGACCCGATAGACACAGTGCTTGGCTGCACAGGCGAGCCGCCCGCCTCGGCGCAGCCGCTTGAGGGTGGCAGCGGAGATGCCGCTCGCCGCGCGCACGACGACTACGGCGTCGCCGGAGAGCAGATAGCGGGTCAGATCTCGCTGCCAGACCGGGTTGAGCGGCCGTGAGTAGAAGCGGCCGTCGGGCCGGCGTACCGCATCGACGCCGTAGGTCCGCCCGCTGACGTCGACCCAGTTGGCGCAACCGTTGTTGAGGTCACGCGTCAGCACGTCGAGATTGATCAACGCCATGTTCGAGTCGGCCATCACGCAGTGCAGCCCGGTGAGCGAGCGCGCCAGGGTTCGACCGGGATATTTGGTTCCGGCGTGCGCGGTGAGGGAGATCCAGGCCAGCGCGACGAGGACTACGGCGGCAACCGACCTCGGAGCCCGTGCGTTGATTGAGATTGTCGGCAACCGCAACCGCAGCCGGTCAAGCGGATTCGGGGCGAGTGCAGCCACGGGGACAACGGAGGCACCTGCGACCAAGGCGACCGTCGGCGCGAGAAAATCGCCGTAGTAGCCCGACCAGTGCGGCGCGGCGAGTACGACAGCCAGCTCCAACGCCGTCAGCACCAGCAGGGGTCGACCGAACGGCGCTCGGTAGGCGCGCAGACAGGCAACGGCGATCAGGACGATGGCGAGGACGACCACCGGCGTCACCAGCCCGGCCGGAACCAGTCGGCCGATCCCGAGCAGTTGGCGCACCCGCACCACCGGGCCGGGCTGCTGGTAGGGGCGACCGAACTGGTCGAGAACAACCTGGTGCAGCATCTGGCTCGGCGCGACGAGGAAGAACGGACCGTTGACAGCTATCAGCGCCAGCGCGGCGCCGCCCACTGCCCAGGGGGCACGTCGGCGCCGGTGGACGTCGCCGACGATCTGCCAGGCCAGGATCAGGACCAGCGGTAACGCCCACCAAATCTTGACACTGCAAGCAGCGCCGAGCGCGAGTCCGCAGAGCAACGGCCACCGACGTGCAGTTGTTTCTCGTGACACAAGCAGCGCGAGCAGGGCAAGCAGGAGGAAGAAATTGCCCAGCGGTTCCAGCCGCATCAATCCCTCGGCCTGCACCGAGCTGTGCCAGAGCGCGTAGAAGGCGCCGGCCACGACGGCAGGCAGCGATCCGAGTCCCGCCCGACGGGCCACGCGGATGACCAATACCGCGTTGATACCGCCCAACACTGTGAAGCCCAGGTTGCCGACGATGAAGGCGCCCTGATCAGTTGTGAAGTGCGTCAGCAGCGCGACGGGTGTCAGCACCAGCATCAGCAGCGGCGGATGCAGGAGCGTGAATTCCTGGTACGGCAACCGCCCATGGATGAAGGCGTCACTCGAGGAGAAGTACACGCCCGCGTCGTAGCCATAGTTTCCCCTGAGCCCGCCGCCGGCCAAGGGCGGCACCAGCCGGGCCACGACCGCCGCGAGAAATACCGCGAACTGGGCTATGAGGGCTGTGCGGTCTTCGCGGGGCGGCCACCTGACAGAGCGTCGAGACCCGCCGGTGCCGTCGACGGCAGTCGTCACCGGGCGAGCCTAGGTGCGCCCGCTGGGCAACGCTTAAGAACGCAGCGATGGTTTGCCCAGAGTTCATGCAGTTCGGCGCGAGTGGTGGCGTCCCCGCCGCCTGGACTTTCGACCGTCACTCGCCTCGCGCGGAAAGGTAACGCTCGGCGTCCAGGGCGGCGGCGCACCCGGTGCCTGCCGCTGTGATGGCCTGACGGTAGGTGTGATCCACCAAGTCGCCGGCGGCGAAAACGCCTTCCACCGATGTCTGCGTCGAGCTGGACTGCACGACGACATAGCCTTCGTCGTCGAGTTCCACCTGACCCTTGACCAGGTCGCTGCGCGGGTCATGGCCGATGGCAATGAACAGGCCGGTGACGTCCAACGAGGACTCCGCGCCGGTGACGGTGTCGCGCAGAGAGATGCCGGTGACGGTTCCGTCCGAGCCGATCACCTCGGTGACCGCGGAGTTCCACAGGAACGAGATCGTGTCGTGGTTGCGGGCACGGTCGATCATGACCTTGGAGGCGCGCAGGATGTCGCGGCGGTGGATGATCGTCACCGACCTGGCGAACCGGGTGAGGAACGTAGCCTCCTCCATCGCGGTGTCGCCGCCGCCGACGACGGCGATGTCCTGATCGCGGAAGAAGAAGCCGTCACAGGTCGCACACCAGGACACTCCCCGACCCGACAGCTGCTCCTCGCCGGGCACGCCGATCGTCTTGTAGGCCGAACCCATCGCCAGGATGACGGCGTCGGCGGTGTACTCGCCGCTGTGGGTACGCACGATCTTGATATCGCCGGACAGGTCTAGTCCGGTGACGTCGTCAGGCACCAACTCGGCACCGAAGCGCTCGGCCTGGGTGCGGATGTTGTCCATCAGGTCCGGGCCCATGATGCCGTCGGGGAAGCCTGGGAAGTTCTCGACCTCGGTGGTGTTCATCAGCGCACCGCCGTACTGCGCGCCCTCGAAGACCAGCGGCTCCAACTCGGCCCGGGCGCTGTAGAGCGCCGCGGTGTACCCGGACGGGCCGGATCCAACGATGATCACCTTGCGGTGGTGGTTGGCTGGTGCGCTCACGATGTCCTCACTGGGTATTGCCTTGGGATGCCTTGGGACGGTCCGGCCTCGAAACGATGCTATGCGCCGCCGTATTCCTGCCCACCTCAGCGCTTTCGGTCAACTGTCCGCCTTCACGGGGGCAAAGCGACCCGAACCGGCTGACCCGGGGGCATGATTTGCCTCATGACCGGTCGCGATCGTGATGCCGTCGGACGCGCCCGCAACGCACGTCCGCGCGACGGGCTGGGGCGGCCGCTGCCCTACGGTGCTGTCGGTGTGGAGCGGGCCCCTGAAGGTGTGGTGCGGACGCCGGCCCAGACTGTGGCGCAGGCCCAGCAGCTGATCGACGCGGGCAAGCCGTTCCACGCCCACGAGGTGTTCGAGGACGCCTGGAAGAGTGCCGCCGACGATCGAGCGCTGTGGAAGGCGCTGGCGCAGCTGGCCGTCGGCCTGACCCACGCCGCCCGGGGCAACGAACGTGGCCGGGTTGCGCTGCTCGAACGCGCCCGCACCGGTCTGCGTGTGTACGCCGGTCGAACGCCGTACGGCATTGACGTCGACGGCCTGGTGATGTGGATCGACGCCGCGCTGGCCGGCGGTACTCCGGCGCCGCCGCAGTTGACCGGTGCCCGCTCGGACGCCGGGTCGGCATGACCGAGCGGTGCCGGGGCTGCCCTACGTCGAGCCGTTTCGCGCCGGCTCGAAGCGCTGACCGGCTTGGCCGCCCACGGCTAGTCAGTGGACGGCCAGCTAGTTCAGCGGCCGCGGACGGTGGCTACGAGCTGGTCGATCTCGGCAACCTTGACGATCCGAGTCATCACTATCAGCACGATCACACCCGCCACTACCGCACCCAAAAGTGCCAGTAGCGACCCACTGGGGCCGTGCCCGAGCGCGCGTTGGACCACCAGCACTACCGCCAGCGCGGCCGCCGAGGCCACCGCGGTCACCACTACCATCCGGGCGACCGTCGCCCCCACCGCGCGGAAGCCGAGGCCGCCGAACCGGCGCGCCAAGAGGAAATAGCCCGCCACCGCGCCGACCAGGTACGACGTCGAGGTGGCGAACCCGAGCCACAGGATCACCCGCTCGCCGGTCAGCACGGCGTTGAACACCAGCACCAGGGCCACCTTCGTCGCCACCATGAACGCGTTGATCAGCGTCGGGGTCCGGGCGTCGCGCAGCGCGTAGAACACCCGCAGCTGCAGCATCACCAGCGCGAACGGCAGCAACCCGAACGCACTCAGAGCCAGCACGACGCCCACGTTGCGCCCATCGGTGGTGCCGCTGCGGCCGTAGGCGAACAGCACCACGGCCAGCGACGGGCCCAGCACCATCAGCGCACCGGTGACCGGCAGCAGTCCCACCGCGGACAGCCGACTGCCCAGCGACAGATCGGCGATCACCGCGGCGTTGTCGCCGCGCGCCGCCGAGCGCGACATCCGCGGCATCAGCGCGGTCAGTAGCGACACCCCGACGATGCCGTAGGGCACCTGGAACAGCAGGTCGCCGTAGGCGAACGTCGTCGGACCACCGGTGTGCCGGTTGGCCACCTTGTTGATGACGTAGACGCCGACCTGGCTGATAGCGACGTAGCCCAGCACCCACAGCGCCAGGGTGCGCACCTCGCCCATCCGCACGGTTTCCCGGCCCGACGGGCGGAATCGCCACCGCCATCGGAAGCCGACTTTGCGCAGGTAGGGCGTCAGGACGAGCGCCTGGACTGCGATGCCGGCGGTGGTGCCGATACCCAGCACCAGGATCTGGGTGTTGGTGATGGTGGATTCGTTGAGCGTTGCGGGCCCGGGCAGCAGCGTGAACGCCCCCACCGTGGCCAAGGTGATCAGGTTGTTGAGCACCGGCGCCCACGCCGGCGGGCCGTAGACGCCCCGGGTGTTGAGCACCGCGGTGAACATTGCGCCCAGGCCGTAGAAGAAGATCTCGGGCAGCAGCAGTGTGGCAAAGATGCTGATCAATTCGCGCTGCGCGTGCTGGGAGGCGAACGCCGCGGCCAGCAGCGGCGCGGCGGCTACGGCCAGCAAGGTGGCGACCGCCAGCACCACGGTTGCCCAGCTCAGCAGCCGCTGGGTGTAGGCCTCGCCGCCGTCGTCGTCGTGCTCCTGGGAGTGCACGATCAGCGGAATGACGACGCTGGAGAGCACGCCGCCCAGCAGCAGCTCGTAGACCATGTTGGGCAGAATGTTGGCCAGGTTGTAGGAGTCGGCAACCTTCGACGCCGCAATGCCCAGCGCCGCGGCAAGGGCGACGGTGCGCAGAAAGCCGGTCAACCGGCTGGCCAGGCTGGCGACGGCCATCGTTCGGCTGGAGGTCATCAGCCCGCGGTTGGATTCCGCCGCCGCAGCGCCGTCCTCAGCTCTGTCCTGAGCGCTGGTCGAAGGGGCATCCGAGCGGCCGTCGTGAGCGCTGGTCGAAGGGGCATTCGAGCGGGCGTGCTGAGCGTAATCCGGAGCGCCGTTCCCGGCGGGGCTGGCGGCGACATCCTGTGCTGCTGTCTCGGCGGCCGGTGCACCGGCTTGGACGGCGACCTCGGCCGGTTGACCTTCGGGCGCCACAGCCTGCTGGCCCGCCGCGACCTGTTCGCCCGCGTCAGCTGAGGAGGCGTCGTTAGTTGAGGAGGCGTCGGCAGCTGGGGAGGCGTCGTTAGCTGGGGAGGCGGTGGCGGTCTTGGCAGGCGAATCGGGCCGCTTGCGCCGCGGGCCGACGTAGCTGATTGCGCCCCACTGGTGGTGCGGGGACGACTCGACGGGCTCGTCGAGCAGCGCAATCCCATCGCCGGACGGTCCGGTTGCTGCCGCCGAGGCACCGTTCTGGCCGACTTCCTCGGGCAGTACTGCCGCGGCCTGCGCCCACCGCGAGTTGTAGACGGCCAAGGGGCCCCAGCCGTCGTGCGGCTCGGCCGGACCCAGCGGTCCGTGCCAGCCTTCGTTGCCGGGTTCGTCGCCGATCACTGCGTCGATCACTGCGCGCCGCCGATCACTGCGTCAATCACTGCGCACCGCCTATCACTGGGGCGCCGGGAACGACGTGGGCAGCGCAGGCCGGGGACCGCGCCGCCGCCGCCGCCAGAGCCGCACCCCTCGCAGCACCGCTCGGCGAGCGAGGGCCAGGAGCAGCACGGCGAAGGCGGAACCAGTGATCAACAGCGCGGCATGTCCGTAGGCGGTGCTGTGAATACGAAACGGCACGCTCTTGCCCAGCGGCGTACCGCCGGGACTGGTCAGCGTCACCGCAATCAGGAACCGACCGGATTTCTCCACATGCGCACCGATCTTGACGTCGCGACGGTCGCCGGGCTGGAGGGTTTGCACTGGAATTTTGTCGACGCGAAAGCCCGCATCGCCGCTGACTCGTTCTACCTGCAGCCGGAACGACGCCCGAACAGGCAGCAGATTCTGCACCCGAACAATGATCGGGGCGTCGATGGAGCCCAGGGTGAACGTCGAGTTCGGGCGCGACTCGATGCGGATCGACGCCTCCTGTTTGGAGATCTGGGATCGCAGCGCGTTGACGTAGTCCTGCCCCCCCGGTCGGTGGAAGCGCCACCAGTTCGAGGTGCCGCGGGCCAAGGCCAGCGTGTAGCCGCCCACCAGCCGGCGGGCGCCGTCGTTGTCCAGGCAGTCACGCAGCGTGCTGACCCGAGCGGCGACGTCGCGCAGGGTGGCGGTCTGCGCCGGGTCCAGCGCGAGTGAGTCGCTGGCCGGAAAGAGCACGCCGCGGTCGACCGGCTCGACGGTGGCCAGTGCGGTGGCCAGCGGCAGGCCGGACGCCCACGCAGCGGTGGCCACCGCCAGGATCGCCGTCGACGCCGTCGCCACATCCGGATCGACGTAGCGCTGCGGGGCCAGGGCGACGTAGTGCCGGTGCGTCGGCTGGTGGGCGGCGCGCACGGCCAGCTGGGCGAGCAGACCGGGCAGACGGCCGACGTCGCCACGGCGGGAGGTCAGGGTGGCGATCGTGCGTTCCAGCCGCGTGTCCAGCACGATGGCCGTCGCGGTTCCCGTAGCCGCCGGCAGCGGCGACAACGCGTCGGGCGTCACGTCGCCCTGCCCGGACGCTACCGAGTCCCCGGGCAGGGCGGTGTCATCCAGAACCACGCTGGTGGCGCCGTTGCTGACCACGGCGTCCAAGCTCCTGCTGGTCAGATTGTCGCCGTCGGGCCACACCAGGGTGCTCGGCGGCACGCGCCCCAGTGCGCTGCGCACATGGGCAGCGACGTCGGCGTCCAGGGTTACCGGCACCGCGATGCCGGCCCGGGTGAGAGCGTCGAGATCGGGGTCTGCGTAGGACGTCAGGGTGATCGGCGTGTCCGCGGCGACCGCTCGCAACCGACGCAGCCACGCGGTGGCAGCCGCTTGGCCGGCGCCGGGGTGCGCGCTGTGGTGGGGCACCTGGACGGTGTAGCCGTGGCTCATGACGACCAGCGAGTCGAGAAGCTCGGGATCGGTCACGACCGTCACCGCTGCCTTGGTGTGCACGCGCTCGACGACTTCCAGCCCACGGTCCAGGCGGCCACCGGGCGCCACCGACGTAGCCAGCGTGTCGTCGGTGAACACACTCGCCGACAGCGCGCGGTGCGGGCCGTCGATCAGCGGCCACAGCCAGCTCACCTGCACCGGCATCGGCGTTGCCTTGAACACCGGGAGCAACGTATGCGCCCGGGCCAGCTCGCTTCCGTTGGCGTGCAGGCTGACATCGATCGGGTAGATACTGCCCGCCTCAGGGCCGCAACCGAGGCACAGCCCGCCTGAACCGAGCGTCACCTTCAGGGTCTCGGTGCGAATTTCGCCGGCGACGACGGCGCCCTTGAGCTTCGTTGCGGGCAGGTCGATGTCGCGCGCGCTGGGCGGAGTGACCAGCGCGCTGTCGACCGCCTTCTCCGTCGTCATGGGCGAGCCGCGATCGAGCTGCAGCTGCAGCCCCGTCAGGTCCACACCGGAGGCGTTGGTAATCTGCACGCCGATCGAGATCTTCTGCGTGGGCTTGCGTGTATCGGGCGAGCGCGGCGAGAAGCCGGTAATGGCGACGGTGACGCCGGGAATCGGCGCTGGAGCGACGGCTGTGGCGACCGCTGTGACGGCTGCGGCGGCAACTGGGGCGACTGGGGCGACCCCCGGAATGGCCTCGCCTGCCGACCCTTGCATGCCGGCCGAACTGCGCTCGCCGCCCCCCGCACCGGCCCGAGCCGTCGCAGTGGACGGTCCGGACTGCTGCGCAGCCCCAGCGAGCGGCTGCGTCGCGGTCAGCACTGCCAGCATCGCGCTACCCGCAATGGCCACCCGCAGACCTGAACGGCGCACCCGACCGCCCCCCGACGTCCGCGCCTGCCGCTCGGTGCTGCCCGTTGCGGTGCGGTCCAGGGCGCTCACGCCGTGTCTGCCAGTAGAAGCCCCGCCTTTTGCATCAGCGTGCGCTCGTCGGGGTAGGCCAGCCGGCGCGTCAATTCGGTGAACGGCACCCAGGCGACCTCGCTGACCTCGACATCGTCGTCGGAAAGTTCACCACCGGTAGCCCGGAGCAGGAAATGATGCACAGTCTTGTGAATCCGCCGGCCGTCGGCGACGAACCAGTAGTCGATGGTGCCCAGCCGGCCCAGTATTTCACCGCGGATACCTGTTTCCTCGGCAACCTCGCGGATCGCGGCCTGCTCCGCTGTCTCGGCGCCCTCAAGGTGACCTTTGGGCAGCGACCACAGCAGGCGTCCACGCCGATCGCGTTTGCCGATGAGCGCTGCAGGTGTCGCCCCGCTGGCGAGATCAACGACGAGGCCGCCGGCGCTGGTCTCATCCACCCGCTGCAGCGGGTGCTGCCGCGCAGAAGTGGGCGGACGAGGCATAGACCGACCCTACCGAGCGCCTGCCCGCGCGGCCCTTCCAACGCGGCCCGCACGGGGCCGGAGGTGGCGGCCACGGCGGTTCCGACGCCCCCGCGCCGGCCGGAGGTAGCCACGCCGGCCGCAGCTTCCGCCGGCTGCGGCGCATGCCAGCGGCGACGTTATGGATATCAACGGGCCGTTGGACGGCCTGATCAGCGACCGGTGGATATCCACAACCCTGTTCGCCACCGTTGCGGTGCATGCCAGCGGCGGCGTTGTGGATATCACCGGGCCGTTGGACGGCCTGGTCAGCGACCGGTGGATATCCACAACCCTGTTCGCCACCGGCTGTAGCGCATGCCAGCAAGCCTGTTCGACACCGCTGCGGCGCATGACAGCGGCGACGCCGTGGATCGACGCGACGTGCGGGGTGTAGACGTGTCCAACGGCCTCGTCGAGCGGTCGCGTTCGACAACCTTCTCCGGCGACGACGGCTAGGCTGCACTCTTCGTGGACCCGGCCCAGCTCATCGACGTCGATCCCGCCGCCGACGCCCTGGCCGAACTGTTCACCGCCGCCGGACACCATCTGTACCTGGTCGGCGGGCCGGTGCGCGACGCGCTGCTCGGCCGCGCCGGCGACGATCTGGACTTCACCACCGATGCCCGCCCCGACGTGGTCCTCGCGCTGATGTCGAAGGCAGGCGCCAACACCTGGACCACCGGCATCGACTACGGCACCGTCGGCGTGCAGTTTCGCGGCCGACAGTGCGAGATAACGACCTTTCGCGCCGACCGCTACGACCGCGTCAGCCGCAATCCCCTGGTCGAGTACGGCGACAACCTCCATGACGACCTGCTCCGTCGCGACTTCACCATGAACGCGATGGCGCTCTCGTTGCCCGAGCGCACCTTCCACGATCCGTTCGGCGGGCTCGCCGACCTGGCGCGCGGCCTGATCCGCACACCGGCGCCGGCGATGGAGTCCTTCGCCGACGACCCGCTGCGCCTGCTGCGGGCCGTCCGCTTCGTCGCCCAACTCGACGGCATCAACGGCGTACCGATGGACGTCGACGCCGACGTGCTCGCCGCGATGACGGCGCTCGCGCCCGAGCTCGGCCGGATCACCGCCGAGCGGGTGCAGGCCGAGCTGAACAAGTTGCTGCTCGGTCTGAATCCGCACGCGGGCCTGATGCTGCTGGTGGAGTCCGGGCTGGCCGACGTCGTGCTGCCCGAGCTGCCCGCACTGAAGATGGCCGCCGACGAGCACGGCCAGCACAAGGACGTCTACGCCCACACGTTGCAGGTACTCGACCAGGCCATCGAGCTGGAGGAGCCGGCCTTCGTGCACGACGATTCCAACCCGCACGCCGCCGACAGGGCCGACAGGGCCAACCGGGCCGGCAGCACTACGGTCCGCGTCGACGGCGGCGGCCCGGATTTGGTGCTGCGCTGGGCGGCGCTGCTGCACGACGTCGGCAAGCCGAAAACCCGTCAATTCGAGCCGGGTGGGCGGGTCAGCTTCCACCACCACGAGGTCGTCGGCGCGAAGATGGCCCGCAAGCGGCTGACGGCGCTCAAGTGCTCGAAGGACCTCATCGACGACGTCTCGCGGCTGGTGTTTCTGCACCTGCGCTTCTACGGCTACGGCGACGGCGAGTGGACCGATGCCGCGGTGCGCCGCTACGTCACCGACGCCGGGCCGCTGCTGGACCGGCTGAACAAGCTGGTTCGGTCGGACTGCACCACCCGCAACCGACGCAAGGCCGCGCAACTGGCGTCCAATTACGCGAGCCTGGTGACGCGCATCGCCGCGCTGCGCGAGCAGGAGGAGCTCGACGCCATCCGGCCCGACCTCGACGGCAACGCGATCATGGTCATCCTGGGCGTGCCAGCCGGCCCGGTGGTGGGCAAGGCCTACAAGTTCCTGCTCGAGCGGCGGATGGAGCGGGGGCCGGTGTCACCCGAGGTAGCCGAGGCAGAGCTGCGCACCTGGGCCGCTACCGACGGTTCAGCCGACTGACTTTTGTTTCGTTCGTTCGTCCTGGGACCGTAGGCGGTGGAGCCGTACCACAGTCCGATCAGTCCGTACCCGACGGCGATTGCGACCACCGCCGTCGACGAGTGGCCGTTCTCTGGCAGCACCAGCGCCGTCACGGTGGCCGCGCCGACGAACATCAAGTTGAACAGGGTGTCGTAGACGGCGAAGACGCGGCCGCGGAACTCGTCGTCCACGTAATGCTGGACGGTGGTGTCGATGGAGATTTTGACGCCCTGAGAGACGAAACCGAGAACGAACCCGGCAAGGATCAGCGCCGGCTTGGTGAACGGCAGACCGCCGGCAAGCTCCACGCCCACAGCCAGCAGCATCAACAGCGCGGGATGGCGCACCAGCCCGATCCGGCGGGTGGAGAACGGCGTCACGACCGCAGCGACGGCACCACCGGCGGCGATGGCGATCACCACCTGCGCGAGTCCGGCAAGACCGGCGCGCAAGAAGCCGGAATCGGAGAAGTAGTTGCGGTAGAGCAGCACCGTGCAGATCGTCGACACGCCGTAGCAGAACCGCTGCAGCGCGATGGCGGTGAGCGCGCGCTGCACGGGCCGGCGGGCGTGGATGTGGGCCGCTCCGGCCACGAGGCCGACCAGCACCATCCGCGCCGTCTCGCGCTTGGCCCGGTCGACGCCGTCGGGACCCAACGCAGTGCGCTGGATGCGCCCGGCTCGCCACGCCGCGCCCAGGTAGGGCAGCGTCGCGACCCCGGCCAGCACCGCATAGCCCAGATTGCCGCCGCCGGGATCAATCAACGCCCGAACTCCTACCGCGATGGCGCCGCCGGCAGTCGTCGAGATCGCGCCGCAGGTGGTGGACAACGCGTTGGCACCGACCAGTTGGGCGTCGGAAACGGTGTGCGGTAAGGATGCCGACAGCGCCGACAACACGAACCGATTGACCGAGATACACACCAGCGCGCTGCCGTAGAACGCAGCTCCGGTGAGCCCGGCTGCCACCTCGAGCGCCAACCCCAGCACTAAGACGGCTCGGATCAGATTGGCGACGAGCAGGATCTGCCGACGCTCCCAGCGGTCGATCAGCACGCCCGCGAACGGCCCCACCAGCGAGTAGGGCAGCAGCACGACGGCGAAACCGGCGGCCACGTCGGCGGCCGATGCCGCCCGCTCGGGATTGAACAGGACCGCGCCGGCCAGCGAGGCCTGGAACACGCCGTCGCCGAACTGGCCCGCGAGGCGCACCGTCAGCAGCCGCCGAAACGCGCGGGTGTGCAGCGGCCCGGTTGCCGGCCGCGACGGGGCTTCGGCCTGCCGAGCGGCAGCTCCTGCGCCTACAACTCCGCTGGTGGCCATCGATCGCCACGGTAGTGGGCAGCATTCGGCCTCGCCGTGCTCCTCGCCGCGGACGCCAAGCCCAGCCGCAACGGCCGGCCGAGCTGCGGCAGTATGGACGGCGTGAGCTCGACGGGCGGCACCACCGGCGCGCGGTGGAAGCGCGCTCCGGCGCCGGGGCTGCTGCTCGTCGCCATGCCGATGCTCGAGGATCCGAACTTCGCCCGGTCGGTGATCTTCCTACTCGAAGCCGATGCCGATGCCGGCGCGGTGGGCGTCGTACTCACCGCGCCGACCCGCACGCCGGTGGACTCGGTGCTGCCCCGCTGGCACGACGTCATGAGTGAGCCCAGTGTGGTGTTCCGGGGTGGGCCGATGCAGGCTGACGGTGCCTTGTGCCTGGCCCGAGTGCCCATCGCGCTGGCCGAGACGCGCCCGCTGGCGGGCATTCGTACCGTGCGGCAAACACCCAACACGCCGATGTTCGGCGACCGCGTCGGTGTGGTGGACCTCGACGGCGACGTCGACGAGGTCCGCGCCGCGACCGTCGACCTACGCGTGTACGCCGGGCACGCCGGCTGGGCACCGGCTCAGCTGGAGGGCGAGGTCGACGAAGGCGCCTGGATCGTCGTGCCGGGCCGGCCGGACGACGTCTTTACCAGCTCGCCCCAGACCGGCTGGCAGGACACATTGCGTCGGCAGCGGTTTCCGGTCAGCCTGCTGGCCAGCTATCCACCCGATCCCACGCTGAATTGACCTCGCGCTGGGTCAGCCGCGCTGCACTGAGCCCCGCTGTAGTGAGCTGCGCTGGCCTGGTTGCGCAGAACTGAGCCGAGCTGAGCTGCGCTTAATTGAGCCGCGCTGAACTGAGCCACCCCGGCTCACCGCGCTCGCTTTCGGCGCGTGCGGCGAAGCTCAGCTGGCGCCGTCCTCGTTGCCCAGCTTGTCGCGAATCGGCTCACCAGTCTCCTCGAGGTGCTCCTTGGCCTCACGCTCTTCGTCCTGGGTCATGCCCATCTCGTTGGCGTCGTCCTGCGCTCGTTGGGCGGAACTCTTTGCTGTTTCATCGGTCATGGGCTCGACTCTGCCACCCCGCCGCACACTTCCGCTCGCACCGAGGGTTGTCGGCGTCGGGCATACCGTCGACGGTGCGGTGCGCAGTATCAGCGGCTGCGGTGCTCCTGGTAGTAGGCGATCAGCGACTGGGTTGATTGGTCCTGCTTGGCCAGTGCCTCGGCATTGCCGCTGATCGCCGGCGTGACGGCCACGGCAAGCTGCTTGCCCAGTTCGACACCCCACTGATCGAAGCTGTCGATGCCCCAGACGGTGCCTTCGGTGAACGTGATGTGCTCGTACAGGGCGATCAGCTGGCCGACCACCGAAGGCGACAGCGAGGGCGCCATGATCGACGTCGTCGGCCGGTTGCCGCTGAACACCCGCGCCGGGACGACGGCCTCTGTTGTTCCCTCCGCGCGCACCTCATCGGCGGTCTTGCCGAACGCCAGCGCGGCGGTCTGGGCGAAGAAGTTGGCCAGGAACAGCTCGTGCACATCGGGCTCGCCGGGTGCTGCGGTGTCGACCAGCGGGTGCGCTGGGGTGGCGATGCCGATGAAGTCAGCCGGGATTACGCGGGTGCCCTGGTGGATCAGCTGGTAGAAGGCGTGCTGCCCGTTCGTACCCGGCTCACCCCAGAACACCTCGCCGGTGTCGGTGGTGACCGGCGAGCCGTCCCACCGCACCGACTTGCCGTTGGACTCCATAGTCAGTTGCTGCAGGTAGGCCGGGAAGCGGTGCAGATACTGGGAGTAGGGCAGCACCACGTGCGACGCGGCACCCCAGAAGTTGACGTACCAGACGTTGAGCAGGCCCATCAGCGCAGGCACGTTCTGGCCCAGCGGCGCGGTGCGGAAGTGCTGATCGATGAGGTGGAAGCCGGCCAGGAAGTCGGCGAAGTTCTCCGGGCCGATCGCGCAGGCCAGCACCGTCCCGATCGCGGAGTCGACGGAGTAGCGCCCGCCCACCCAATCCCAGAACCCGAACGCGTTCGCCGGGTCGATGCCGAAGGCCTCCACCTTGTCCAGTGCTGTGGACACGGCGACGAAGTGCTTGGCGACAGCGGCCTTGCGGGCTTCGTCGGCTCCCGGCGCGTCGGCGGCGGGCAACACCCCGGCCGCTGCCAGCGACGTCCACAGCCACTCGCGCGCGAGCCGGGCGTTGGTGAGGGTCTCCAGAGTGCCGAACGTCTTCGACGCGACGATGAACAGAGTCGTGGCGGGATCGAGGTCCTTCGTCGTCTCGGCGACGTCGGTGGGGTCGATGTTGGAGATGAACCGGCACTCCAGGCCGTCCTGGACATAGGGCTTGAGCGCCTCGTACACCATCACCGGGCCCAGGTCGGACCCGCCGATGCCGATGTTCACGATCGTCTCGATGCGCCGGCCACCGACGCCGGTCCACTGACCGTTGCGAACCCGGCGGGCGAAGTCGTAGACCTTTGCCAACACGGTGTGGACGTCGGCGTCGATGTCCTGGCCGTCGACGATCAGCGGCGGCATGTGGCCGATCGGACGCCGCAGTGCGGTGTGCAGTACGGCGCGGTTCTCGGTGACGTTGATGTGCTCGCCGGCGAACATGGCATCCCGGCGCGCTTCCAAGCCGACCTCGTCGGCCAGTTCCAGCAGCAGTTCCAGCGTCTCGGGTAAAACCAGGTTCTTGGACAGGTCGACGTGCAGATCGCCCGCGTCGATCGTCAGCTGATGTGCCCGGTGCGGATTCTTGGCAAACCAGCCGCGCAGATCAGGTTGGATCTCGCTACGGTGGCCGGTCAGCTTGGCCCAGGCAGAGGTGGTGGTGGCATCCACGGGTGCGTCCATGGCTTCACTATTGCCCATTGCACCGACAAGTGAGTAGAGGTCTGTCCAGTCCCACGGTCAGCGCCGCGTGCTCGCCGTAGCCTTGGGCCATGACCTTCGGCGGACTCGACTCGTTGTTCAACCCCGCGAAGCGGCACATGGACGAGGAAAAGCAGCGGCTGCAGTCCACTCGCGAGGAGGTGGGTGACGCCTCGGGCGGCAAGCGCATCGATCTGGACTCCGGTCGAGTGAAGCTAGGTCGGCGACGCAAAGGCGTCCGTGCGAGCCAGGATGCGGCACCTGCGCAATCGCCCGCGGATGTTGAGACCGTCGACCCTTCGGCCGAGGCGGCCCAGGCCATGGTCGCGGAGAGTCAGCGGCCTCACACGGTCTCGGCTGTCTCGGCAGGGTCTGGAGAGTCGGCGGCGGCGCAACGAGCGCGGCAACGGCGGCGCAAGGCTGGCGCCGCCTGAAGCCGCCGAGTCAGGCTGCCGTCGGCGGTGAGGTCTGGCTGGCTAGGCAGGAGCATCCTCGTCCGCCCAGCCCCCGCCGTGCGCGCGCTGCATGAGTTCGGCGAGCACCGGTGAGATCACCTGCGGGAAGCCCGCCACCTGCGCGGCAACCGAGTAACTCGTCGTGGTCACCGATTGATCGGGCTGACCGGGATCGAGCACCATCTGTTCGTTGGTTGTCATCAGCTGCGTGCTCATCCCCCGCGCATTGAGGTAAGCGGTGACCTGCTGAACCTCGGACTCGTCGACAGTGTTGAGAAAGATCTGTCCTGTTATCCACCCAGTGACGTCCATGCCTGCCATAGAACACCCGGCCCGCGCCGGGATGCCGCGGTTCGCAGCGAAGCAGTCATCACCTTGGTCAGCGCCGTGCGGCGGAATGGGATGCGGGTCGACTATTCGCCAGACGAGCCGGCACGACGGCGAACCATGACTCGCGCCACCCGGCGATGACCGCGCGACCAGCAAGCAGATCGACGCACGACAGGGTGTGCCACTGACCGTCGGCGGGGTCGTAGTACTCCAGGCCAGCGTTCGTGTCCAGGCCGTTCGTAGATGCGCTGTCCGTACGCGGGCCGTCGGAGTGTGAGCCGTTCGCGTCCAGGCCGGTTGCGCCGGTCACAAGTACGACGTGGCGCGCCATAGCTGAGTTGCCGACGAACAGCGGTACCACTTCTGCGTTAGCCACGGCCTGCAGCACCACAGCCAGCGCGTCGGCCGGCCGCAGCGGATCGAAGGGCAGCACCCGGTAGAGACCGCCGTTGCGCCCGGCGCCACCGGCGCCGCTCATGGCGCGCGCAGCCGCCCACGGGCCGGTTCCCAGAGCGGGAATCCACGGCGGCTGTGGCCGGCCGGAATGGTCGAATGGGCGGCACAGCATGCGTCGCATCGCCTTCACCTCCGCAACGAAGGCGACAGCCTCCACTGTGGCGTCGTCGCGCACAAAGGTGTCGCGGTAGTTGCGATTGTTGATCAGTCGAGCCATCACCAGCGAACTCGGGCCACAGGTCGTCGAATCCGGCTGCTGGAGCTGCGAGCTGAGAATGCGAGGTCTCCAGGCGTCAACCCGGTGTGGAGCAACCACAGGCGCAGCGGTACCCGTTTTGCTTTCTGTGGCCGCGCTCGTGGCGACATCGGTACTGATCCGGGTGCGCAGCAGCCGGGCCCAGCCGCTGCGCACGATGCGCTCAGCGGCTATCCCACCGCTGAGCGCCGCGCTCAACCCGGCCTCTACATCGAGGCGAGCCACTCTCAGTCGGCCGTGCCGCGACCGGTCTCGGCCTGCAGCCGGTCGATCTCCTGGCTGGCCTCAGCCTTCGTCAAACCGGTAGGTGTCTCCTCGCCGGCTTCCTTGGCCAGCGTGCTGAGGTAGGACTCCTGCGCTCCGGTGGACGGTTCACCGCCTGTGACCCACCTGGACGGATCGCGCTCCGGGTTGTGCGTCACCTCAGGGTTGGTGCCGACGGCGTCGCTGGGAGTGTTGCCGCTGCCGCCGCTAGGTGCCGAACTGGAATCGTTGTCCGAATGTGTGTTTGACTCGCTCATCAATACCTCCGAATAGACGTTCGAATGATTCGACCATAGACTGTGCCGCAGATGCGTGCAAGTGCGGCGTCGACGTAAGTTAGTTTCCATGACCGACAACAAGATCCGCATCGGCGTTCAGGTCCAGCCACAACACGCCCCGTACGACAAGATCCGCACTGCGGTGACGCAGATCGAGGAACTGGGCGTCGACATCGTCTTCAACTGGGACCATTTCTACCCGCTGTTCGGTGAGCCCGAAGGGCTGCACTACGAGTGCTGGACCATGCTCGCCGCGTGGGCAGAACAGACGTCGCGCATCGAGTTCGGTGCTCTGGTCACCTGCAACAGCTACCGCAACCCTGACCTGCTCGCCGACATGGCGCGCACGGTCGATCACATCAGTGCCGGTCGGCTGATTCTGGGTATCGGGTCGGGCTGGTTCGAGAAGGACTACGACAACTACGGCTATGAGTTCGGCACCGCTGGTGGACGGCTGGACGATCTGGCCGACGCGTTGCCGCGCATCGAGAACCGGTGGTCGAAGCTCAATCCGGCTCCGACGCGCAAGATCCCGGTGCTGATCGGCGGAGGCGGAGAGAAGAAGACGCTGCGGCTGGTCGCCCGGCACGCGAGCATCTGGCATTCGTTCTCCGACGCCGAGACGTTCGTCCGCAAGTCGGGCATCCTGGCGGACTGGTGCGAGCAGGAGGGCACCGACTTCGACGCGATCGAGCGGTCGGTAGCACACGGCGGTACCACCGCCGGCAGCCCCGAGATCGAGGCCTTCGTCGACGCCGGCGCGCGTCTGATCACACTGTCTGTCAGTGGCCCCGACTACGACTTGTCCGAGATCCGGAGCTGGGTGGATTGGCGCGACCGCGTCAACAGCTGACGTACATGGCTGCGTAAGCGGCGTCAGTGCCACACAGGACACCGACCTTCTCGAATGTCGCGGGCTCGCATCCATAGAGCTGTGATTCGAGCCTGGCCGACTACCTTGCTGGCCGAAGCAAGCGAACTGTAGTTAGGCGCCGTTCCTCCAGCGTGCTCAGAGAATCGTGTCAGATGTGCGTGAAAGCCGGTTCCCGAGCCGATCGCCGCGGTCGATGCCGGGGTTTGCATCGACCGGCGCGGGATCGACCTGCGCGGGTGTGAAATGGCGGTGCTAGCTTGACGCTCACCGCGTCGACTCCGCGCGCGCGTCGGTTCGGCCAAGAGGAGAGAGTATGACGGTTTCCGCGGTGCCAAAGTCAGGCATCGATCTCTACACAGATGAGGCGCTCGACGCTCCCTACGAGCTGTACAGGCAGTTGCGCGATCTGGGTCCCGTCGTCTACCTCAGCGGCTACGACACCTACGTCCTACCTCGGTACCAGGAGGTCCGGCAGGTATCGGCCGACTGGCAGGGGTTCACGTCCTCGCGCGGGGTATTCATGAACGATCCCCTGAACGAGGCGTTCAAGGGGATCCTGCTGTGCAGCGACCCGCCTGAGCACACCCAGATGCGCAGGGTGCTGGCCGCACCGATGCGCCCGGACAAGATCCGGGCCATGACGCCCCAGCTACGGGCGGAGGCCGAAAAGATCGTCGAGGAACTCGTCGGCCGAGGTGAGTTCGACGCCGCCACCGAGCTGGCGGAGCACCTGCCGTTGACGATCGTGTCGAAGCTGGTGGGACTGGGTGGCTTCGGCCGCGAGCGCATGCTCGAGTGGGGCGCGGCAGGTTTCGACGCGCAGGGACCGATTACCAGCCAGCGGACGCAGGATGCCTTCCCGCCGCTGGAGGAGTTCCGAAAGTTCGCGTCGACCGAAGCCGTACCGGGCAAGCTCGACCCCGACGGCTGGGCCGCGGGCCTGTACGACGCGGCCGAGCGCGGCGAGCTTCCGCCGGAGAAGTGCCCGGCTCTGATGGTGGATTACACGGTTCCCAGTCTCGACACCACGATCTACGCCATCAGCAGCGCCATCAAGCTGTTCGCCGAGCATCCGGACCAGTGGGACGCCCTGCGCGCCAACCCTTCCTTGGTCGGTCACGCGATCAGCGAGGTTCTGCGGCTGGAGTCGCCGGTGCAGATCTTCTGCCGGTACGCCACCGAGGATCACGACTTCGACGGGACCATCGTTCCCGCCGGTTCCCGCGTCATGTTGCTCTACGGCTCAGCAAATCGTGACGAGCGCAAGTACCCCGACCCCGACCGCTTCGACGTCACCCGCAAGGCCAGCGACCACCTGGCCTTCGGCTACGGCGAACACCTGTGCGTGGGACTGCCACTGGCCCGCCTCGAGATGGAGGTGCTGCTGGAGGCACTTCTACCTCGCGTCGAGCGATTCGAGGTTCTCCACGAGCAGCGCACGCTCGGCAACGTTCTCCGCGGTCTCGGTCACCTCCAGGTGCGCGTCCACTGACTCGGTTTGGGCTAACGGGCAACGGCCTAATGCAAAGAGACTCGCCCGTGCCGACGGGGTTGGTGGGCTTGCAGGCCGTCGTCGATCAGGTTGACCATCCAGGCGAAGCTCTCGTCGATGTCAGTAGCGATTTGAAAGCCGCCGGCCGCCTCCAGGGTGGCGAATCCGTGGATCATGCTGCGGAGCATCCGTAGCGCGTGGATCTCCTGGCTACGCTCCAGCCGGTACCCGCACAAGACGGCCGAGAGGGACGTGAGCAGGCGGTCGACGGCCGCGACGAGCGGGTCGTCGGGTCCGGTCGGGCGGGCAGCGTTGCCTGCTGCGTACCGGCCGGGATGGGTTTTGACGTAGGTCCGCATGGCTTGCGCGGACGCTGTCAGGGCGTCGCCACCAGCGCGGCCCTGGCTGGCGTCTCGGATCGCGTCGGCGACCTCGGACATGGCCTGGATTGCGATGCGGTGGACGAGGTCGGCCTGGCTGAGGACGTGCTTGTAGAGCGACGGGGGTTTGACTCCGAGGCGTTCGGCGAGCGAGCCCATGCTGAGGTTGTCTAGCCCGATCTCGTCGGCGAGAGCGGCGGCGGCGTCGGTCACGGTGGCCGCAGTAAGTCCCGCCCTAGGCATGGACCATCGTTGTGGCGAGAAACGGAAGGACCAGGGCGAGGACCCTCTCGGGCGTCTGGGCGTGCGGGTAGTGCCCGGCGCCGTCGATCACTGCCAGGGTGCCGGAACCGGAGGGCAGGTCGGCAATGATCTTCTCGCCCTCGATGCGCGGATCGGGCCAGTCGGGGTCGGCGCTGCCCTCGATGATCAGGACCGGGCAGGCGACGTTGGACAGTTGGGCCCCGGCATCACTCGGCTTGGATTTGCACATCGCCTGCAGAGCCGCCATCCGGCCGGGCTCGCTCAGCTTTGCTTCGATGCGGGCAAGTTCGCCGTCCCAGTCCGCTGGCTTGGTGGGGTAGGCGACGTCGAGGTACTTCTTCCAGCTCGGCAGGCTTGCGCGGATCATCGTCAACGCCATCTGAGTGGTTCCGACCCGGTACCGCTTGACCCGCATCAAGCCGCGCACGCCGATCGACTGTTTACGGGTGAATGGCGCCAGCTCGATGACCCCGCTGATCAGATCGGGCGCGGTGGCCGCGGCAATGGTTGCGGCACCGCCGCTGATCGAATGACCCATGATCACCGCCGGGCCGCCGAGGTGACGCACGACCGCGACCAGGTCACCGGCGATGTCGGTCCGGCTGTAGCCATCCCACCCGACGCTGGATTCCCCGCAACCGCGGATGTCGACGTTGGCGACGCGATAACCCGCGGCTGCCAGAGCCGGTACGAGAAAGCGGTAGGAGTGACTGCTGTCGCCGATGCCATGAGCCAGAACGACGAGAGGGCCCTTGCCGGTCAAGTCGTAGGCGAGGGGGTTGCCGTCGATAGTCAGATGTTCGAGCATGATTGTGCCTCCGGGTAGCTAACTGATGTAGCTCAAAGCTACTGCCATTAGCCACCGGAGGCAAGTTGAAGCGCTGCTCTCAGGCGTCCGCTGCTCGACTGAGCCCGCGGGCTCGGAACGCGGCGACGTTGACGCGATTGCTGCACGCGGTGCTGCAGAAACGCCGGGAGGAGTTGCGGGACAGGTCGACAAGCACGTTGGTGCAGTCCGAGGCGCCGCAGGAACGCAGCCGGTGGAGTTGCTGTTGTCGCACCACGTCGGCCATCGCCATCGCCGCCTCGACGCTCATCCGGGTGGCGAGCGGGGCGTCGGACGCAGTGGCATGCAGGTGGTAGCCCTGCGTGCCGTGGGTGACGAGCTGGGGGAGCGCTGAGCCTTCCGACAGCATGGAGTTGACCTGTGCGACGACGTCGTCCTGATCGGCGTGCCAGAACTGGCGCAGGCGGGGGCGCAACCGGCGCACTGCGTCGAGCTCGGCGGCGTCGCGAGCTCGGGAACCGGTCCAGTCCCAGCGAGTCAGGAAGGCGTCGAGGGCCATCAGGTCGGCTAGGGCATCGGCGTCGGACTCGGCTAGGGCATCGGCATCGGCGTCGGCTAGGGCGTCGGCGCTGGGCTGCTCGGTGTTGACCAATGCAGCAGCGGACGCGAGCGCCGCCTCGGTGTCATGAGCAAACAGCATTGCACTCCTTACGGAGGTGGTTATAGTCGCTAAGGACTGTACCGGCGTACGGTCATGACAGGAGAGCAGTATGCAGGGATCCGGTCGTCGGACGGGGCTGTTGTTGGCGCTGGTGTCGGCGGCGACGTTCGGTACGTCCGGATCGTTCGCGGGCAGCCTGCTGGCCGCCGGGTGGACGCCGCTGGCAGCGGTGACTGTGCGTGTGGTGCTCGCCGCACTGGTCCTGACAGTGCCGGCGTTGCTGACACTGCGAGGCCGCCTGACCCTGCTTCGGCGGGGCACCGCAACCATGCTGGTGTATGGCGTTGCCGCCGTTGCCGGCGCGCAGCTGTGCTATTTCAACGCGGTGCAGCATCTGTCGGTAGCCGTGGCGCTGCTGTTGGAGTACTCCGGAACGCTGCTCGTCGTGGGGTGGATGTGGTTGCGGCACGGGCAGCGACCCCGGCGTCTGACCGTGCTGGGAACTGTCTTGGCGGTAGCGGGCCTGGTTCTGGTTCTGGATCTGCTCGGCAATGCCCATCTCGATCCGGTCGGGGTGCTGTGGGGGCTGGGCGCCGCGGGCGGCCTGGCGACCTACTTCGTGCTCTCAGCTGGCACCGACGATCCACTTCCTGCTGTCGTGGTCGCGTGGCAAGGGCTGGCGGTCGGCGGGACGGTGCTCCTTGTCGCCGCCACATTGCGTTTACAACCGGTCGCCGCTCCGCGCACCCAGGTGGTGCTGATCGGCAACCATGTCAGCTGGCTGGTTCCGGTGCTCGGGCTGTCACTTGTCGCGGCAGTTCTGGCGTACCTGACGGGCATCGCCGGCGCGCGGCTGCTGGGCGCGAAGGCAGCCTCGTTCGTCGGGCTCACCGAGGTGCTGTTCGCCGTTGCGTTCGCCTGGGTACTGCTCGACCAGGTCCTCACGCCTGTCCAGCTGGCCGGCGGACTGCTAGTCATCGCAGGCGTTGCCCTGGTGCAGCGCGACGAGACCGGCCCGGCATCGGCTTCCGACACAGCCGCGGTCAGTACACCCTCTGCGGCATTGTGAGCCTGTGCAGAGACAAGCCTGCAGCGTCGTGACGTGACGTTGGCGTTCCGTGATCGGTCTAACGACTGGGGTACGGCTTACAGCACTTGTGCCGCGCACCCGTCGCCGGGTCTGGGATGATCTGCGCCATGGTCAACTTCGACAAGCCGACGTACCCGACGCAGCAGCAGCCCGCGCAGCTCGGCGGCTACGGCTGGGAGCAGCAGCCGCCGCCTGCCCACTACGGCGCCTCGGGTGTGCAGGCTATGCAGGCTATGCAGGGTGTGCAGCCGGCTCGACCGAGGTTCAGCGACATCAACGCCAACTGGGCTTGGGTTGTCGTCGCCGTGATCTTCTTCTGGCCGTTGGGCTTCGCCGCGGCCGCCGCGGCCGGGCGGGTGGTGCCGGCCATGTTGGACGGAGATTATGGGCGGGCGTACGAACAGAGTCGCAAGGCTCACCGCCTGGGCATCATTGCGCTGTGTCTGGGCGTCGGCGCGACGTTACTGATCATCACCGCCTTCGTCGTCGCCGGTGCCCACGGCGCCTTCGACTGCCAGCCTGACGGCACCAACTGCTGACCGAGACGCCAGGACGGAGCCGGTGACGCGCGGGGTGAAGGTCGCTACACAGGCCAGGTGTGCACCGGCTCGTTGGAGTGCATGTGCTCGATGTAGCGCGCCAGCATCGCGCGCAACGATTCGCGTCGGTCCATCGGCTTTTGAGCTTCGTCGATGGCGTGGACGGTGCGTACTTGCCACTGAGCCCCGTTCTGGTGGGCCAGGCAGCGGCCCTCGATGACGCCCAGCAGTTGCTCGCGCAGGGCTGCGTCCATGCCCCACCGGGTCAACCCCTCGTGGGCGAGGGGAAGCAGACGGCGCAGGACCAACTCGGTGGCCGGCACCTCGCCGAGCCCGGGCCAGAACTGCAGCGCGTCGATGCCGTGTCGCGCTCCGAGGTTGAAATTTTCCTCCGCGGTGGCGAAGGACATGCGTGACCACACCGGACGGTCTGCGGCGGCCAGTTCGCTGACGACGCCGTAATAGAACGCCGCGTTGGCCAGGATGTCGATGACGGTGGGACCGGCGGGCAGTACGCGGTTCTCCACCCGCAGATGCGGCACGCCGTCGACGACGTCGTAGACCGGCCGGTTCCAGCGGTAGATGGTGCCGTTGTGCATCCGCAGTTCACTCAGACGCGGCGTGCCTCCTTCGGCCAGGACAGTGCCGGGCTCCTCGTCGTCACGCACCGGTAGTAGCGCGGGGAAGTAGGAGACGTTCTCCTCGAACTGGTCGAAGACCGAGGTGATCCACCGCTCGCCGAACCAGACCCGCGGCCGCACACCCTGGGCTTTCAGCTCGTCGGGCCGGGTGTCGGTGGCCTGTTCGAACAGCGCGATCCGCGTCTCTCGCCAGAGCTCTTTGCCGAACAGGAACGGCGAATTTGCGCCGAGCGCGAGCTGCACGCCGGCGATGCACTGGGCGGCGTTCCAGTGGTCGGCGTAGCTCTGCGGGCTCACCTGCAGGTGGAACTGCACGCTGGTGCACGCTGCCTCGGGGGTGATGCTGTCGGCGTAGGTGTCGAGCCGCTCCACGCCGTCGATCGCAATGTGGAGGTCTTCTCCGCGGGCGGCGAAGATCTGCTCGTTGAGCAGTGCGTAGCGGGGGTTCGCGCTCAACGCGTCGACGGTGAGGTCTGACGGTCGCAGCGTGGGCAGCGTGCCGATCATGACGATGTGCGCACCGACCGTTGCCGCCTGCGCCTCGGCGTGATTCAGCGACGCCCGCAGCTCGGTCTCCAGCCGGGCCATCGATCCGTCGGACAACGAGCGTGGCGGCACGTTTATCTCGATATTGAACTGCCCGAGTTCGGTCTGGAAGTCTTCGTCGGCGATGGCGTCGAGGACGGCGGCGTTGCGCATCGTCGGATCGTGCTGGTCGTCGACGAGGTTGAATTCGATCTCCAGCCCCGTCATCGGGTTGTCGACGTCGAACTTGGCCTCCGACAGCATCCTGGCGAATACGTCCAGTGACCGGCGGACCTTGGCGCGGTACTCCTGCCGGTCTTGGCGTGTGAACTCGGTGTGCTCGACGTCCTCGCCCATTGCGCCGCCTTTCGATCGTGGCCGTGACCGATGAGCTTGACAGACGTGCCGGGCCCCTGTGCGGCGGCGTTAGGGTTTCGCTGCGATGGGGGCTGCGACGAGGTCGGTGCTGATTGGTCCAGTGCTGGTCGCGTGGGAGCCGGTCGCCGACGCTTCGTCCACAATGACGCTGCTGTCGCCGGCAGAACTGGCCCGCGCTGCCAGGTTCGTGCGGACCGTTGATCGCGGTCGATTCGTCGCCTCGCGTGTACTGCTGCGCAGCACAGTGGGTGCCGTTCTCGGCGTCGATGCGGCGGCCGTCGAGCTGGGCTACGCCTGCGGCTCGTGCGGGAGCAGGGAGCACGGCCGGCCGGTGGTGGCGACCGATCCGTCGGTGCAGCTGAGCCTGTCCCGCTCGGCCGAGCGCGTCGTGGTGGCGGTGGGACGGGGCGCGGAGCCGCTCGGGATCGACGTCCAACAGATCGGCGCGGTCGGGTTCGTCGGCTTCGATGGCGTCGCGCTGAGTTCGCCCGAACGCGCTGCCGTCCGCGCATTACCCGAGCGGGATCGGGCCTTCGCCCGCGCCGATGCGTGGGCGCGTACGGAGGCGGTGCTCAAGGCGCGCGGCGTGGGGTTGAACGTCGATCCGAGCACCATCGATCCGGCTGACTCGGGCTACCAGCTGACGCGCATCGATGTGGGCGCGGGCTACGCCTGCTGGCTGGCGTCGTCGGGTGCAGTCACGGGCGACTCAACAGCAAGCCCGTAAAGCCGGTCGTCGTTGGCCCGAGGTCCAACGACGACCCGACGAAGACGTGCCGCCAGCCTCGTTACAGGCGCTGACCGCCGGTCAGCTCGATCTTCGCGCCAGTCGCCCAGCCAAAGCCGTCGGCGAGCATCAGGGCGATCGCAGCGCCGATGTCGTCGGGCTCGGCGAGGCGGCCGAGCGCGGTGGAGTCGCGGACCATCTCGCCGACTTGCGGGTTGTCGCGGACCAAGCCGCCGGAGAAGTCGGTGGCCACCGCTCCCGGTGCGACGACGTTGACTCGGATGCCGCGGCTGCCGAGTTCCTGGGCCTGATACCGGGTGAGCACTTCGACGGCACCCTTGGCTGCCGCGTACGCCGCAGAACCGGGAATGGTGATCCGGACCAGGCCGGTGGAGATGTTGACGATCCGGCCGCCGTCGGCGAGCACGGGCAGCAGCGCCTGGGTGAGGAAGAAAGGCCCCTTGAGGTGCACGTCGACGATCTCGTCGAACTGCTCCTCGCTCGTCGTGGCGAACGACTCGTGCAGCGACGTGCCGGCGTTGTTGACTAGGAAGTCGACGGTGTCGCGGCCGAACTCCTCACGCAGTGCGCGCTGCAACTGCTCCACGAATGTCGGGAACGACGACGAGTCCGCCACGTCGAGCGGCAGAACAACGGCTTTGCTACCCGCGGCCTGCACCTGTTCGACGAGTGAGTCGGCGGCAGGCTTGGCGGCGACATAGGTGCCGACGACGTCGACACCGGCGCGGGCAAGGTGGAGGGCGGTGCTGCGGCCCAGCCCGCGGCTCGCGCCGGTGATGAGAGCGATCTTGGAATTGGTGGCTTCGGTCATGGTGCCAGCTTGCGCTCGCCGGCAGGTGCAGGGCAGAGATCCGTTGTCCAGGGATCGCGGGTCCCTGGACGGCGCGGCGCGCACGCCGCACGCTGGAGGGGTGGACCGGATCTCGCTCGCGGACTTCCTGCGCCGCCGCCGCGGAGCCCTGCAACCTGGCGACGTCGGCCTGCCCGTCGGTCTCCGGCGTCGCACCGAAGGGCTGCGCCGGGAGGAGGTTGCTGCGCTCACCGGCATGTCGACTGACTACTACACACGCCTGGAGCAGCGGCGTGGACCGCAGCCCTCGGAGCAGATGCTCACGGCCCTGGCGCGCGGGCTGAGGCTGACCCTGGACGAGCGCGACCATCTGTTCCGGCTCGCCGGCCATGGCACGCCCGGCCGCGCGCGTCGCACGGAGCACGTACCGCCGGGCATCATGCGCGTGCTCGACCGGCTGGCCGACACGCCCGCACAGGTCGTCACCGACCTCGGCGTGACGCTCGTCCAGAACAGGCTCGCCGTCGCGCTGCTCGGTGACCAGACGTCCTACGACGGGCCGGCGCGCAGCGCCTACTACCGCTGGTTTCTCGGCGACCCCGCCGAGCGTGCGCTGCGCGCCGAGCGGGAACACGCCGTGCAAAGCCGGCTTTGGGCGGCTGACCTGCGCGCTGCCACCAGCCGCGGCACTCCCGGCGCAGACACGCTGGTCAGCCAGCTGCTCGAGGCAAGCCCACAGTCTCCAGAGTTTGCTGAGGTCTGGGCGCGCCACGAGGTGGCCGCCTCCAGCGAGCAGCGCAAGACGCTCGTCCATCCCGAGTTTGGCGAGTTGGAACTGGACTGCCAGGTACTGCACAGCGAGGACCGCGGACAACGCCTGCTCGTGTTCACCGCCACACCGGGCACCGTCGATGCCGACCGGCTCGAACTGCTCGCCGTCGTAGGACGACAGTTCAGCGGCTGACTGCCCAGCGGTCTGCCCAGCTGTCTGCCCAGCTGACCGCCAGCTGTCGGCCCCGCTGCTGTGCGCGTCTGAGCGCCGTTAAGTTGCTTTTCCAGCGACGCCCCGACGCGCGAAGTCGCCGACCGGAGTCAGCCCTGCTTCTCGCTCAAGGCGACCAGGACGCCGGCCAGAGCGAAGTACTTGTTGCTGCCGAGGTCGGCGACCGTGGTGATGCCCAGCGCCTCACGCAGAAGTTTGTCGTGGTTCTCGGTGAGTCCGGCCAGCGCGGACGGCGGCGCCTGCAGGATCTCGTCGATGCTCTTGTTCTCGTAAGCCTTGTCCAGGGCCTTGGCCAGGTTGACTGCTATCGACACCGTGTTCTCCCATCGCTGATGCAGGCGCCCGGCGGACGTCTGGGTGCAACGATCGCACGCGGCTTCGCGGGTGGCCAGATTGGGTTCGATTGCGCTTGCCGGAGGTGGCCAACGATCGTGTCGATGCCTGCGGTCAGCGTCGACCGCTCCCACGATCGTCAGCAGCGCTGAGCTTCGCAGTGTTGTCCAGCTGGTGTCGGATGCGCGACGCCGTCGCCGCAACCGGCACGTTCCTACAGGTGCTTCACTTGCGCCGAAGGTGACACACTTGGGTCGTGCCCACCACTCGTCCGCGCCATCAGGTGACCGAGACCGCGAAGATAGCCGCTGCCCTCGATGCAGCAACTCGACGGTGGCCGTCCGAATCGCGGTCTCGGCTGCTTCATCGCCTGATAGGCATCGGCAGCGAGCATGTGCTCGACGACGCCGACCGAGTGGCCGAGGACAGGCGCAGGGCTGTCCGAGCGAGCAGCGGTAAGTACGCCGACGCGTATCCCGCCGACTACCTAACTAAGTTGCGGGAGGAATGGCCGGCGTGATCGTGCTGGACGCCAGCGTCCTGATCGCGCATTTCAACCCGCTCGATTACCACCATGACACCGCGAGCGAGCTCCTCCTTGGCGGTGCCACCGAGACGCTGATGGTGCACGCGACAACGATGGCAGAAGTCCTCGTGGGCGGAGTCAAGATCGGGCAGGCCGAGGTATTGCTGGACGACCTGACCGACATCGGTGTCCAGGTAGCCACATCTGACTCCGGCGAGCCTCTCCGGCTCGCCGTTCTCCGAGTCGATACCGGATTGAAGCTGCCCGACTGTTGCGTTCTCGCTGTGGCGGTCTTTCATCGCGCGACGCTGGCGACGTTCGACGCGGCCCTGGGCTCAGCGGCCCGGCGGTCGTCGCTGGTAGTGCTGCCCTGAGCTGCGCACCGTCCCGCTGAACACGGCGCTTCGCGCGTGGGACGGTCGTCAGATTGCTCTTCGAGCGACGCTCTCACGCGCGAAGGCGGCCGCCCGACACTCTGCAAGGCCTACACACTGTGCAAGGCGGCGGACACTCTGCAAGGCGGCCCGGCGGACGCTGCTATCGACGGGTGCCCGGCAGCGGCGGTAGCTCCGGGCGGTGCAGCCAGGCGTCGAAGAGCGCGTCGAGCGACTTCGGGCGGATCGAGCGGCCGGACCGGGATGCGGCGAGGGCGACGAAGTCCTCGGTGCCGGCGTTGGCGTGCCGATATGTCGACGTCCACGCCCGGAGCAGATCGAAGAACGCGTCGTCACCTACCAGGCAGCGCAGCGCGTGCAGCGTCAGCGCGCCGCGCTTGTAGACGCGGTCGTCGAACATCCGCTCCGGACCGGGATCGGCCAGCACCAGGTCCTGCGGCAGTGCTGCCAGTCGGGCGTGGTAGCGGGCTGCGAGCCGCTGCACCGACGTGCCCCCGGAGGCTTGCGACCACAGCCACTCGGCGTAGCACGCGAACCCTTCGTGCAGCCAGATGTCACGCCAGGTGCGCAGGGTGACGCTGTTGCCGAACCATTGGTGAGCCAGTTCGTGTGCGATCAGCCGGTCGTAGCCGCCGCGGCCGTCCACATGATTCGAGCCGAAGATCGACATGCCCTGCGCCTCGAGCGGGATCTCCAACGGATCGTCGGTGACGACGATGCGGTAGTGCTCGAACGGGTACGGGCCGAACAGCTCGACGAAGGTCGCCATCAGCTGGGGATGGCGGGAGAAGTCGGCGTTCACCCGCGACTGCAGCCGCACCGGTGCCGCCACCGTCTGCCGCACCACAGCGTGAGGATCGAGCGACGAAGGAGTGAGGACCGGAGCGCGGTCCAGCGATGAGCGCTTGCGCGAAGAGCCGTTGTCAGCGTGAGGATCGAGCGACGATAGAGCGAGGCGCTGGTCTGAGTTGGCGCTGTCCAGCGATGAGCGCTTGCGCGAAGAGCCGTTGTCAGCGTGAGGATCGAGCGACGAAGGAGCGGTCAGCTCGGTGATGGCGTAGCGGCCGATCTGCACGGTGGCCAGGTAGCTGGCCATCGGCTCGGGCTCGTCGTACACCCACGTCGTGCGCCCCGCGCCGGCACGCCGCGACGTCATCGTGCCGTTGGCCAGCACGACGTAGGGCGAGTCGGTGGTCAGCGTCATCCGGTAGGACGCCTTCGTCGAGGGACGGTCGTTGACGGGATACCAGGACGCCGCGCCGTCGGGCTGGCCGGCGACGAGCACGCCCTCGGTCAGCTCTTCCCAGCCGACGTCGCCCCATGGTCCGCGCACCGGGGAGGGGTTGCCGCCGTAGGTGACGTCCACGGTGAATGGCCCGTCCAGATTGCCCTCGGACCACACGTGCAGCCGCCGCCCGCGCTGGGCAAAGCGCCTGGGGCGGCGGCCGTCGACGGTCACCTTGCTGGCCAAGAGCCCCGCCAGGTCGAGAGTGAAGCGGGTCAGCGGACGGACGGTCTGGCAGTCGAGCCGCGCGCGTCCGGTCAGCCGATTGCTGCTGACACCGTAGGTCAGCGCGAGGTCGTAGTGGCGCACGTCGTAGGAATCGTCGCCGCTGTGGGGCAAGTACGGATCACCCGAGGTGGGTTCGGCTGACGACACCGCCGGCAACGTTGTGCTGACGACAGGCTTGCTGACGACAGGCTTGCCGGTAACAGGTTTACCCATCAGCCAGCGTCGGGCTGGTGCGGCCAGGCTGCGATGGGGTTGCCGATCCAACGGCTGCCCGCGGGCACCGCCTCTCCGCGCATCACCAGCGACGCCGGGCCGACGGTGGCGTGCGCGCCGATCGACGCGGCGGGAAGTATCACGCTGTGCGGGCCGATGGTGGCGCCGGCGGCCAGATTCACGGCGTCCATGCGCAGGATCCGGTCATGGAACAAGTGTGTCTGAAGCACGCAGCCGCGGTTGACGCTGGCGCCGGCGCCGATCGACACCAGGTCGGCTTCGGGCAGCCAGTACGTCTCGCACCACACGCCTCGTCCGATCGACGCGCCCATCGCCCGCAACCATCCGCCCAACGCCGGCGTGCCTGTGAACGGATCGGCGAACCAGGGCGCGGCGACGACCTCGACGAAGGTGTCGGCCAGCTCGTTGCGCCAGACGAACGACGACCACAGCGGATGTTCACCCGCCCGCAGCCGCCCGACGAGCGTCCACTTGGCGACGACGGCCACTGCTGCCGCGGCGACCCCGGCGGCCACCAAAACCATGCCGGCGAGCAGCGCGGCCAGCGCTACCGAGTGCGCCAGCAACGCCTCCATCGCAACGGCTGCGAACAGCGCCAACACCGCCGAGACGACGGGCGCGCTGAGCCGACACAGCTCGACGGCACCCCGCAGCACCTTCAGACGCAGCGGCGGGTGGAAGGTGCGCGTTTCCTGCGCCTGATCGGCCTGCCGACGTAGCTGCACCGGCGGACTGCCCAGCCAGGAGGTGCCCTTCTTGGCCTTCTCCGGCGTCGCGGACAGCACCGCGATCAGGCCCCGTTTGGGAATCGACCGGCCCGGCGCCGTCATACCGGAGTTACCGAGGAACGCGCGCTTGCCGACGCTCGCCCGCTCGATGCGCAGCCAGCCGCCGCCCAGCTCATAGGAGGCGATCATCGTGTCGTCGGCCAGGAAGGCGCCGTCGCCCACAGTGGTCATGCGGGGTAGTAGCAGCACCGTCGAGGCCTCGACGCCACGGCCGATGTCGGCACCCAGCCACCGCAGCCACACCGGCGTGAAGAGGCTGGCATAGATCGGGAACAGCAGTGAGCGGGCGGCGTCCATCAGTCGTTCGGTGCTCCACACCTGCCAGCCGACCCGGCTGCGGACCGCGTGATGGCCTTCGCGCAGGCCGATGCCCAGGAGCCGGACCGAACTCAGAGTCAAGGCGGCGTAGACGAGCAGCCACAACAGAGTCGCGGGCACCAGCACCGGCAGTGCGTGCACAGTCGCCGAGTTCAGCGACGACCGCTGCGCGACGGCCCGCCGCAGCAGGGCGAGTCCCGGCAGGGCCGCGAGCACCGGGTACAGCGCAAGCAGCGCGGCCGTCACTCCGTAGCCGGCGATCCATCCACGCGCCGGCTCCGGACGGTGTGCGGGCCAGTTGTGACGGGCTGGTCCGACGCGTACCGCGGGCGCGCCGGCCCAGCGTTCGTTGTCAGGCACGAAACCAGATACCGACGAGCCGGCCTCGATCTCGGCGTTCTTGCCGACCTTCGTGCCCGGCGCAAGAGTGCTGCGCGAGCCGACCACAGCACCCGACCCGACGCGGATCCGCCCGACATTCAGGCGGTCGCCGTCGAGCCAGTGCCCGGTCAGATCGACCTCGGGCTCGACCGAGCAGCCCCCGCCGAGGGTGAGCATGCCGGTGATCGGCGGTAGCGCGTGCAGCGCCACCCCCTTGTCCACTTTCGCCCCCAGCCCGCGGGCGTACACGATGTTCCACGGTGCGGTGGCGAGGTTGTCCACGGCAAGGGCCGCGGCCAACCGCTCGGCGGTCCAGATGCGCAGGTGCACCGAGCCGCCGCGTGGATAGGTGCCCGGGCGCAGGTTTCGCAGCAGCGCCCGGGCGCCGCCGACGGTCAATGCCATCCGCCCGAACGGGCTGACGAACATCAGCAGACCGGCCGCAATCACCCACCAGGAGACCTGCGGTGCCCAGGGCGCGGTCACGGCGTGGTTTGCCAGCGCGACCAGTGTCAGCCAGCGCAGGCCGGACAGGATTCGTGCCGCCGCCACGACGCCGAGCTGGATGCACTGCGCCCGGCGCGGCACCGGCGCCACGGTGGAGGTGCTGACGCTTGCTGCCGGCGCCGAGGACTCCAGAAACGCTGCGAGACCGCCGAGGCGGGGATGGGCGTAGACGTCGGCGACAGTCACCTGCGCGAAGCGCTGCCGCAGCACCGACACCAGTTGGGCCGCGGACAGGCTGCCGCCGCCGTGGGCAAAGAAGTCGTCGTCAGCGCCGGCGACGTTCGCCCCCAAAATCGACGTCCACTGCTCGGCCAGCCAGCCTTCGGTACCGCCCAGCTCCTGCGCCGGGCTCGCCGACGACGACTGCGACTGCGACGACTGCGGGAGAGGCCATGGCAGCGCTTTGCGATCGACCTTGCCCGACGTGCGGGTGGGCAATTCCTCGACGACGGCCAGTGCCGGCACCAGCGCGGCGGGCAGCGTGGCGCGCAGGTGTGCCAGCGAAGCGGTTTGGTCGAATCGGGCAGTCTCGTCGGAGGATCCTGCCAGCACGAGATAGCCCACCAGGATCTGGTTGCCGGCACTCGTTGCCTGGACCGCCGCCGCCGCCCCGGCCACACCGGGCAGTGCCTGCAGCGCCGCGTCGACCTCGCCCAGCTCGATCCGTCGTCCGCCCAGTTTCACCTGCTCGTCGGCGCGGCTCTGAAAAAGCAGACCCTCGCCGTCGAAGCGCACGAGGTCGCCGCTGCGATAGGCCCGGGCCCAGCCCAGCGACGGCATCGGCGCGAACTTCTCGGCGTCCTTGGCCGGGTCGAGGTAGCGCGCCAGGCCGACGCCGCCGATGATCAGCTCCCCCACGTTCCCGGCCGGAACCGGAACGCCGGCGAGGTCGCAGACGGCCAGCTCCCAGCCCGCCAGCGGCAGCCCGATCCGCACGGGGCCTTCGTCGCTGAGCTTGGCCGCGCAGGCGACGACGGTGGCTTCGGTGGGTCCGTAGGTGTTCCAGACCTCGCGGTCGTCGTCGACCAGCCGTTCGGCGAGCTCGACCGGGCATGCCTCGCCGCCGAAGATCAGCAGCCGGACCCGCTGGAGATACTGCACCGGCCACAGTGCGGCCAGCGTCGGCACGGTGGATACGACGGTGATGGCGCGCTGCACCAGCCACGGGCCCAAGTCCAGGCCGCTGCGAACCAGGCTGCGCGGCGCGGGAACCAGACACGCGCCGCGGCGCCACGCCAACCACATCTCCTCGCACGACGCGTCGAAGGCCACCGACAGCCCCGCCAGCACCCGGTCACCGGGACCGATCGGCCGCTCGGGCAGGAAAAGCTTGGCCTCGGCATCGACGAATGCCGCTGCGCTGCGGTGGCTCACAGCGACGCCCTTCGGGGTGCCCGTGGAGCCGGAGGTGAAGATGATCCAGGCGTCGTCGTCCAGGCCGGGCTCGGTAGACAAGGCTGCTGCCGGACCAGCAGCCGACGCTGGGGACCCGGCCAGCAGGTCCGAGCCGGCGTCGAGGACGGCGTCGACGGCCGCTTCGCCGAACACCAGCTGCGCGCGCTCGTCGGGGTCGTCGGCGTCGACAGGGACGTAGGCAGCACCGGCGGCCAGTACCGCGAGGATCGCGACGTAGAGGACGGCTGTTCCCGACGGCAGCCGAACGCCTACCCGTCCGCCAGGTTTGATGCCGGCAGCGGTCAGGCGCACAGCCAGCGCGTCGACAGCCGTCGTCAACTCGGCGTAGCTGAGCACCTCGTCGCCGGTGTCCAGTGCTGGCTGGTCGCGGTGTCGGTGCGCGGTGGTGCGCAGAATGTCGATCAGGGTGCGGGGGGCGGCCGCGTCCACCGCCCGGCCTAGGGTCGCGCCTGACGCGGAGGCTGTGATCGATCCAGTGGCCGATCCGGTGGCCGCGCCTGGGCCCGATCCAGCGCTGAGGGTGGCCGGGGTAGCGCTCAGGCGCCGCTTCCCGTCGGCTCGTCGGGCTGCGACTGGGCGGCAAAGTCTGACGGCGCCGGCCATGGCGCCGACTTCAACGCGCGGCTGATCCGCTCCGCCTGGTCCTCCACCTCGGCAGTATCGGCCGCGATCTGGTCGTTGCGGTAGTCCTTGCGCTCGCGCTGGACGACGTCGAGCAACTCTTCATCTGCCGGGCCCGTCATGAGCCGCATCCCGTCATGAGCGGCATCGTAGGACGCCAAGGTGAACAAACCGCACGGGCCGTCGTCCGCGCCGTAAAGCAACGGGCTCAGACATTGGTCACCCGGTCGCTGTCGCGCAACATCCGGCGCGCGAGCCGGGCGATCTCCCGAGTAGCCGGTGACAGTGGGCGTGCCTCGCGCCGGATGCAGGCGATGGTGTCGTACATCGGCTCGGCGAAGGGCACCACGCCGACCCCGTCCGGGCATGCCGGGCTGTCTGCCACCGCGCGGGAGATGAACGTGTCCCCGGCACCCCTGGCGACGAGGTTCAGCGCCGTCTCGACGTGTTCGACCTCGATCCACGCGTCGAGCTTCACGCCCACCAGGTGCGCCCGTTCGGCTACTTGGCGGCGGGTCGGGTCCGCCCAGCCGGAGTTGGCGTCGTAGAGGATGAGGCGGGTCTCGGCCAGCGCCTCGATCGTCATCGGCTCCTGCAGGCGGGCCGGGTCGGCGCTGGCGAAGACCACCTCATCGCGCGCGAGGGGCGTGGTCGTCAGGCCCTCGTCGTCGATAGGTAGGACGACCAGGCCCGCCTCCAATGTGCCGGCCTACACCGCCGCGGCGACCTGCACCGAATTCAGGCCGACCAGCCGCTTGCGCACGCCCGGATGCGCCTCATGGAACTCCGCGACCAGCCCGGACAGCAGGTAGTACTCGGCGTTGCGCAACACACCGAACGTCGCGACGCCGCCTTCTAGTGACTGCACCGAGCGCAGCGCGTGGGCAGCGTTCTCGGCGGCTGTGACGGCCTGCTCGGCGTAGGGCACCAGTTCCTGGCCGGCCGCGGTGACGACGAGCGTGCGCCGGCCGCGATGGAAGAGGGTGACGTCGTGCTCCTGCTCCAGGCGCCGAACCAGCTCTGACACCGACGCCTGCGAGATCTGCATTTCCGCCGCCGCGGCGGTGAACGACTCGGTGCGCACCGCGGCCAGGAAAGCCCGCAGCTGGTTGAGCGTCACAGGGCGACCCTAGGCCGCAGGCACCCGACCCACAGCGTCCGAGCCGCAGTGTTCAAGCCAACAGCGTTCAGGCCGACACCGTCGTTGCAAGCCGACACCGTCGAAGCCCGCACCATCCAAGCCTGACCGTCGTTGTGGATATCAACCGGCCGTGGGGCGACCCTGCTGGCGGCCGGTGGATATCCACAACTCGGCAGTGCACTGTTCGACCCCACAACCCGGCAGGGCGGCGTTCACGCGACGCCCAAGCCGACACCGTCCAAGCCCGCACCGTCGTTGTGGATATCAACCGGCCGTGGGGCGGTATTGCTGGCGACCGGTCGATATCCACAACTCAGCAGTGCACCGTTCGAGCCCACAACCCGGCAGGGCGGCGTTTACGCCACGCCCGGACCTGCGCCGGTCGACCCCTGCACCGTCGTTGTGGATATCAGCCGGCCGTGAGGTGACCCTGCTGGCGGCCGGTTGATATCCACAACCAGCAGCTGCGCCCGGTCGGAGCCCCAACCCAGCAGTGCAGTGCGCAGTTCAGAGCCACAACTCAGCAGCGCGCCGTGCATGCCCACACCTGGCAAGGGGTCGCAGCACCATCACCATTACTGCCACAGGGTCACACTGTGACCGCCACGGGGGAATAGGTACTTGTTCCAGGGAAGGCCTGTCTCTATGGTATGCGTATGCATTTTTCCGCAGCGGTGCTTGCCGAGCTCCCAGGGCAGTACACCTTGGTCAAGACGCCGGCCCACGCCGGGCCGCCGGCGCAGCGTGATCCGGCCGTCATGGCGACGGTCGCGGAGATGCTCAGCACGATCCAGGCCAACGGCATGGACGCCGTCCTCAAGTACGCCGAGCAGCTGGACAACTTCACCGGCAAAGACGTCGAACTCGACGCCGCGACGATCGCCTCCTCGGGCGACCGCCTCACACCGGAGCTGCGCGCGGCCATCGAACTCGGCGCCCAGCGCACGCGGGCCTTCGCCACCGTCCAGCGCGAACACCTGAGCGACTTCGAGGTCGAGCTGGCACCGGGCCTAGTCACCGGCCAGCGCTACATCCCGATCCAACGGGTGGGCGCATACCTGCCGGCAGGGCGTTTTCCGCTGACGGCCAGTGCCTTCATGACCGTCAACGTGGCCAAGGTCGCCGGCGTCGACACCGTGATCGCCTGCACTCCGCCGCAGCCCGACGGCTTGCCCAACCCAGCGGTGCTCTACGCCGCACACGTGTCCGGCGTCGATCGGGCGTTCCTGCTCGGCGGTGTGCAGGCGCTGGCGGCGATGGCCTTCGGCCTGCTCGGTGAGCCGCCCGTGGACATGATCGTCGGTGCGGGCAACGCCTACGTCGCCGAAGCCAAGCGGGCTCTGTTCGGCAAGACCGCCATCGACCTGCTGGCCGGGCCGTCGGAGGTGGCTGTGATCGCCGACGCAAGCGCCGACGTAGAACTCGTTGCCGCCGACCTGCTCGGTCAGGCTGAGCACGGCTTGGACTCCCCGGCAGCACTCGTCACCACCAGCGCCGAGCTCGCGCACGCCGTCGCCGCCGAGGTGGAGCGTCAAATCCCGACGCTGTCGACGGCGTGGGTGTGCGGCCCAGCGTGGCGGAACTACGGCTCGATCACCGTGGCCGACAGCCGGGAAGCCGCCGTCAAGCTGATGGACGACCTGGCGCCCGAACATCTGGAGATCCTCACCACCGACGACGCCTGGTATCACGACCACCTGCGCAACTACGGCTCGATCTTTCTCGGTCCGTGGAGCACGGTCGCGTACTCGGACAAGGGCATGGCCGGCACGAACCACGTGCTGCCTACTGCCGGGGGCGCCCGACACAGCGCCGGACTGTCGCCGTCGCGCTTCCTCAAGCCGCTGACGTACCAGCGGCTGACCAAGCAGGCCACCCCGTTCGTCGCCAACGCCGTCGACGTGATTTCTGAGTCCGAGGGCATGGCGGCGCACCGGGCGACGGCGACATTGCGACTGGAACGGTTCAGCGCCTGATACCCCTGTCCGGCACGCCCGGCACATAGTTGCGCGTACTTCACGCAGAAGACCGCCATCGGGCTCACTCAGCTCGGCACCGGCACCGCTCGATCGGGAGGTTGGCTTTGACTTACTTGCTGGAAGCACGCGGAATCGTCAAGCGGTACGGGCACGTCGAGGTGCTGCGCGAGACCGATTTCACCGCCGAAGAAGGCAAGGTCACCGCACTGATCGGTGACAACGGCGCCGGCAAAAGCACGCTGGTGAAGATCTTGTCGGGTGTAATGCCGCCGCAGGGTGGGCAGATCCTGCTTCGCGGCGAGCCGGTCAGCTTCTCCTCGCCCAACCAGGCTCGGGAGATGGGCATCGAGACCGTCTATCAGGATCTGGCGCTGGCGCCCGATCTGGGACCTGCCGAGAACGCCTACGTCGGTAGAGAGCTGCTCAAGCCCGGCTTCCTGGGCAAGCTCGGCGTGCTGGACAAGGCCCGGATGCGTCGGGAGGCGTTCCAGACGTTCACCGAGATGGGCACCGACGTCAAGGACATGGACGCTGCCGTCGCGGCGTTGTCCGGCGGGCAGAAGCAGAGCGTGGCGATCTGCCGCTCGGTGATGTGGGCCAAGGGCCTGATCTTCATGGACGAGCCGACGGCGGCGCTGGGCGTGCGACAGACCGCCCGAGTGCTCGAATTGATCCGACGGGTGGCCGACCGCGGCATCGCCGTCGTGCTGATCAGCCACAACATGCCCGAGGTCCTCGAGGTGTCGGACTCGATCCAGGTGCTGCGCCTGGGTAGGCGGGTGGCGGAGTTCACCGCAGCCGAGGCCTCCGTCGCCAAGCTCGTCGGTGCCATGACCGGCGCATTGGACGAACTGAGTGTCTCGACTCAGGCCAAGCTCCAATCGGCCGGAACCGGCCAGTGATGCGCAACCGGTCAGTGATGTGTGAGCAGAGTGGAGTTGCCCGGTGAGCATGATGGAGAAGAACGACGGCGTCGGCACGGCTGCGGCGACCGCGGCGTCGGAATGGAAGATCACCACGCCTTCGGAGTCATCTGACGACGGCGTCGTCTCCGAAGGTGCAGACGGCGGGGGCATCAGCCTCATACCCATGGACCGCGTCGCGCAGAGCGGGATGTCGCCGCGGCAGCGGGCAATCCGGCGAGGACTGAACTCATCGCCGGCGATCATGTTCGGCGCGCTGGTCGTCATCTTCGCGATCTTCTCTGCGCTGTCGCCGAGCACGTTCCCGCACTGGGGAAACCTGCACGACGTGATCTCCGATCTGTCCATCCTGATGGTGATGGCGGTCGGGCTGACCTACGTGATGGTGGCGGCCGGCTTCGACCTCGCGATCGGGTCGGTGCTGGTGTTCGCCGGTGTGGTGGCCTCCCGGTCGATGACTGACCTCGGCCCGCACATCGGCAGCGGACTGGGCGGCAAGCAGGGCTGGTTCACCTTCATCATCGGGCTGGTGATGGCTCTGGTCAGCGGCGCGGCGTGGGGCCTGTTCACCGGTTTCTGCGTCACCCGGCTACGGGTGCCCGCTTTGATCACAACGCTGGGAACGCTCGGCGCGGCCCTGGGCATTGCCAACCTGATCACCAAGGGAAACGACGTCGCGTCGATTCCGAAGTCGTTGCAAACGGTGCAGACCCAGAGTTGGTTAGGGTTCCCGCCGATCTTCTGGGTCGCGGTGCTCGTGGTCATCATCGGTGCCGCGGTGCTGCGCTACACACGGTTCGGACGGCATACCTACATCGTCGGGTCCAATGACGAAGCGGCCCGGCGTGCCGGCATCAACGTCAACGCCCATCTGGTCAAGCTGTACATGCTCAGCGGAACCATGGCCGGCCTGGCCGGTTACATGTCGCTGATCCGCTACAGCACGACCACTATCAGCAGCCACGCCAACGACGCGTTGGGTGTGATCACCGGCGTGATCCTGGGCGGCACGAGCCTGTACGGCGGCGCCGGCACGATCGTGGGCACCGTCATCGGCATGTTCATCCCGGCCGTGCTGCAGAACGGCTTCGTGATCAAAGGCCTGCAGCCGTTCTGGCAGCAGGTCGCCACCGGTTTCATTCTCATTCTCGCCGTCTATATCGACCAGCTCAAACGCAAATCGCGCGACCGGGGCTGACCGCCGCCTCGCAGCAAATCGTGCCTAATCCTCGACGCTGTCGTCGACACCAGCACCACCTGGGCACCGCTCACATCCGCAGTACAACCTCGGGAGGAACTCAATGAACTTCGTAGCAAAGTGGAGCATGGTCGGCACTGCCGTCATCGGCGTTGCCACCATGACTGCGTGCAGCAGCAGCAAGGGCTCGTCGTCGGGATCCACCGCACCGTCATCCAGTGCTTCGGACACAGCCAGTGCTTCGGACACGGCTAGCGCGTCGGACACCGCCAGTGCTTCCGGTACGGCCAGCGCGTCGGACACCGCCAGCGCATCGGACACCGCTAGCAGCTCTGCCCCCGCCGGCGGTACCACGAAGGCGGGCAAGATCGTCTACATCCCGGGCTTGACCGGCAACCCGTTCTACACGACGGTGAACTGCGGTGCGGGTAACGAAGCCAAGGCCAAGGGCGTTCCGTACGGCTACCAGGGCGCGTCGACGTTCGACGTCGCCAAGCAGACCTCTGTGGTGGAGGCCGTCGCAAACACCAAGCCGGGCGCGATCATGATCTCGATCGACGACCCGAAGGCCATGGCTACCCCGCTGAAGGCTGCCAAGGCCAAGGGCATCAAGATCATCACGATCGACGGCGACCTGACCGACACCAGCATCAGCAGCTCCAACATCCAGTCCGACGGTCTGGCCGGCGGGAAGCTGGCCGGAGTGGCGGTCGGCAACAAGATCAAGGGCAAGAAGGGCAGCATCCTGCTGCTCGACAACAACAACGCCTTCATTCCGTCCCAGCAGCGCACCGACGGGTTTGCCGCAGGCGTGAAGTCGGTCAACCCGGACATCAAGGTCCTGCCGGTGCAATACACAACCGGCGACGTCGCCAAGGCCGCCTCGATCGTGTCAGCGTCGATCTCCGCGCATCCCGACCTGCTCGCCGTCTTCGGCGCCGAGACGGCCAACACCCAGGGTGCGTCCACCGCGGTGGTGGCCAAGGGCAAGAGCGACAAGGTCCTGGTGACCGGCTACGACACCTCCGACCCGATCATCACCGCGCTGAAGGCCGGCAAGATCTTCGGCACTGTGGTGCAGAACCCGCGCGGAGAAGGCAAGCAAGGCGTGGACACCGCGATCGACGTGATGGCAGGTAAGTCGGTTCCGCGCAACCAGGCCGCCGACGCGCTGTTCGTCACCAAGGACAACGTTTCCTCGGCAAAGGCGCAGGCTTACATCTACGACGTGAACTGCAAGATCTCCTAGCTTGCGGCGTTGTGAGCCGACCCTGAACGTCATCCACGAGTAGAACGGCGTAATCGACCAGTGAGCGACACAACCGGGGACCTGTCTGTGGCGGCTGAGGATGCCGAGGCAGGCGGCGGTCAGGCAGGCGACGGTAAGGCAAGCGACGGTAAGGCAAGCGACGGTAAGGCAAGCGACGGTAAGGCAAGCGACGGCAAGGCAGGCGGCGTCCAGGCAGACGACGGTCAGTCAGAGCGAGGAACGCGATCGGGGGCGGTGCCGAAGGAGATGCTCAACGGCGCCGCCTCCGGCGCGCTCGCACCGCGTTCCGGCAACGCCGATGCTGACGGCGACTCCTCGCAGGCGCCGTTACCGCTGCTGGGCGTCAACCTCAGCGACGCGCCGTCGGGGCGCTTCATGCCTGCGGACTACTCGATCACCGTGCGGCCGGCGACGGGCAGCGACACCGCTCGCGCCGGGCGGGAGCGGGGCGAGCGGCGCCAGTCGATGCGGGGGTTCGAGGACACCTACACCGACATCGTCGACTACATCGTCCGGATTACCCACCGGATCTGGGAGGATCAGGACGTCGGCTACATCTATGACACCTACGCCCCGGGCTGCTTCGTGCACGACGACAGTGGCGCCAATTACGGCGTGGAGCGGGTCGTCGTGGCCACGATGCAGTCGCTCAGCGCGTTCCCGGACGTGCGGTCGTGGGCGGACGAGATCATCTGGGCCGGCGACGATGAGCAGGGCTTCGCCACCTCCCACCGTTACATCACCACCGGCCACCACCTGGGCGACTGGCGCTACGGCCCGGCTACCGGGCGCAAGGTGAACCTGTGGGGCATCGCCAACTGCGTGTCGCGGGAGAACGAGATCTACGAGGAATGGGTGCTCTACAACATGTGCTCGCGCCTGATGCAGGTGGGCGTGGACGTGCGCACGGCGGCCCGGGAGTACGGCAACGAGCTGAACCGGATCAGCGCCGATCGGCGGGTGCCCGAGAGCCAGCGGCTCGACGGTGGCCGGCTGCCCGAGTACTACACGGCCTCGAGCAGCGACGGCTTCGACGTGGAACATTTCGTGCGCGCGCTGTGGCACAACGTCTACAACCGACGCGATCTGTCCGCGGTGGATCGGGCGTACGCCTCGACGGTGCGGTGGAAGGGCACGTCGAACCGCAGTGGCTACGGCCGTCACGACGTCAAGGGCCAGGCGTGCGCTCTGATGGCGGCATTTCCCGACCTGGGCATGCACGTCGACGAGGTGTACTGGATGGGTAACGACGTCCAGGGCTACCGCGTGTCCGTGCGGTGGACAGCACTGGGCACGCATCGCGGATACGGCTTGTACGGCGCACCCACCGGCCGGCGCACCCGCCTGTGGGGCATCAGTCAGCTGTATGTCAGCGGCGGACGCATCACCGAGGAGTGGGCTTGCTTCAACGAGTTCGACGTGTTGGCGCAGCTGCTCAGCGACGAACCGGCCTCCATGCTTTCCTGATCGGCGGCGGGCGGTACTACCGTCGGTTCGCATCGGCATCGACAGTGGGCTGGCGTAGTGGAGGGTTGCCATGACGCAGATCAGTTGTGCTCAGTTCGCGCCGCTGGTCGGCGACGTCGCGGCCAACCGTGCGACCAGCACGGCCGCAGTCGCGCAGGCTGCCGCGGCGGGCGCGCAGGTGATCGTGCTGCCCGAGCTGGCTACCAGCGGCTATACGTTCCGCGATCCCGAAGAGTCGCTGAGCGCCGCCATCGAGCTCGACGACGAGGTGTTCTCGCTGTGGTCAGCTGCTGCGGATGGCGCGATCGTTGTCGGCGGCTTTGCCGAACGTGGCCCAGGCGGCATCGTCTACAACAGTGCCGCGCTGATCGACTCGGCCGGTGTGCGTGCCATCTACCGCAAGACCCATCTCTGGGACGAGGAAGCCCTGTACTTCACCCCCGGCGACGAGCCGGCGCCCGTGGTCGACACGGCGGTCGGTCGGGTCGGGGTGATGATCTGCTACGACCTGGAGTTTCCCGAGATGACGCGCTCGGTCGCGCTGCGCGGCGCTCAGCTGTTGGCGGTGCCCACGAACTGGCCGCTGGTGTTTCGACCCGCCGGCGAGCGACCGCCGGAGCTGATCATCGGCATGGCCGCGGCGAGGGTGAACCGGATGGCGATCGCGCTCAGCGACCGGTGCGGCATCGAGCGCGGGCAGGCATGGACGGCCGGCACCGCCATCGTCGACGCGGAGGGCTGGGTGGTTACCCAGCCGTTGCGCGAGCCTGGCCTCGTCAGCGCCGACATCGACCTCGAGCTGGCGCTGTCCAAGGACATCTCCACCCGCAACCACGCCTTCGACGACCGCCGGCCACTGCTTTACTCCTGAGTGCGGCGACGAGCGTGCAGGCGGCGGCGCAACCACATCGCGCGAGCGCAGCGGAGTTAGCTGATCACGACGTCGGCAGATGGCGCGGCGCGCAGCCGACGGTCAGTGGTCACCAGCGGCACGCTTCGAGATACGGCTAGCTGGACATACAGCGCGTTGACCAGACGTAGTTGGTGGCGCCGCGCCCACGCGCCGGGTAGCAAATCCGTTACGGCGTGCCGTTCAATCGGAGCCGCAGCCAGTCCGCCGAGTCTGGACTCGACACTTTCAGCATCGAGCTCGCCCGCCCGGTGTAGTCGCCCCAGTGCCGATAGAACCTCAGCATCAACGTGTGCGGGCGCGTGCATAACCTGGCCGGCGATGCGACGGCGAACTGCGCTGCCCAAGGTGTTGTCCAGCAAAAGGTCGACGAGCGCAGAAGCATCGATAACGACCTCAGCCATGCCGCGTCGACGCCTCGTCCCGAACGGCGTCGATCGCCTCTAGCACAAGGTCGTGCGGTACTCGTTTTGACGATGTCGGCACCGGGAGCGCGGCTAGCCACGCATCGGTGGAGCGCGACGCAAGCGTTCGCCGGACCGCTTCTTGCGTCACCGCCGAGAGGTTGAGTCCAGCCTCCTTCGCCTGCGCTGCGAGGTCGTCTGGAAGGTAAACGTTCAACCGAGTCACACCACACACCGTACACACTCGCGGTGGTTTCCAGTCGTCGCGTGTGATCGTCATCCGGTAGCCGGCCGGCGTTGCAGGTACCAGCCTGACCGCCGAGTGACTGTTGCCTGATGCTTGGATGCTGGGCATGACCGATTCCGAGGACATCCCCCGTGTGGTTTCTGCGACGCGGGTGATCGCCGCTGACGCCGGTCAGATCTTCGAGCTCATCGCTGACCCGGCCCTGCAGCCGAGCTGGGACGGCAACGACAACCTGGCCGAGGCGGCGGGCGGCCAGCGCATCCGCACCGTCGGTGACGTGTTCACCATGACGCTGACCGGGAATGGCGCTGTTCGAGAGAATCACGTCGTCGAGTTTGTCGAGGGCCGGCGCATTGCCTGGCGGCCCGCGGAGCCGGGGCAGGAGCCGCCGGGACACCTGTGGCGGTGGGAGCTCGAGCCGATCGGCGGGTCTCGAACGCGCGTCACGCACACCTATGACTGGAGGCAGTTGAGCGAAGAGAAGCGCCTCCGACGTGCTCGAGCGACCACCGTCGCCAAGCTGCAGGCCTCGCTAGGAAGACTCGGCATCGAGGCTGAGGCGGTTGCCAACCGAACGGCGAACTGAAGCGACGGACATCGTGCAGCCAGAGCATCTCGTAGGCACGCCGCTGGCCCGGTCGCATAGGTCTCAGCGGTAATACGGTGGCAGTGAGGAGTCAGTGACAGTGCGTGATCTGCGCAACCACGGCGAGGATATGGTCAATCGGGTGGGGCGCGGAGAGACCGTAGTGGTCACCCGCGACGGCGCAGAAGTTGCGGAGCTGCGCCCGCGTGCACCCCGAAGCCCGTCATCGGCTGACTTGGTGAGCTCAGCCGGTGGGACTGCTTGTGGCGGTTGCGCCTCAGCGGCGGGTGCTTTCGGGTGCGCCGTAGCGCAGACCGTCGACGAGCAGCGCCACTAGCCGCAGCGCCTGGGCCTGCCAGTCTGCCGAGTCGCTGACCATGCACACGCCGCCGAGTGCGCGCAGCAGGTCGACCGAATCGACGTCGGAACGTATCTGACCCGACTCTGCGGCCGTGCGGACCAACTTCTCCAGCGACTCCTGGATGCGGGCGCGCATGTGAGCGAACAGTTCGGCGTTCTTGTCGTCGGCCTGCTTCAGCGTTGCGGCGAGCCCCCGCTTGGTGGCGACGTAGCCCACGAAGTCGGCCATCCACAGTTCCAGCGCCTCAGCAGGTGGGTGGCTGGAGAGTAGACGGTCGGCGCTGTCGCAAACCTGCTCCACACCGCGACGGTAGGCGGCCTCGACCAGGGCGTCCCTGGTCGGAAAGTGGCGGTACAGCGTTCCGATGCCCACTCCGGCGCGCCGGGCGATGTCTTCCAGTGAGGCGTCGGTGCCGTTGGCGGTGAAGGCAGCGACGGCGGCTTCGAGCAGGCAGTCGCGGTTGCGCTGGGCGTCGGCGCGCAGGCTCTTGCCCGCACCGGCCGAACTGCCTGCGGTGGCCGCACTAGCAGAAGTAGCCGCGTCGGACGGGCGGCCTCGCGTCGTCGTCACCGTGTCCACGCCGCACCCCTTCCACCTGTGTCGCTATCGCGTTGCGCAATCGGAGGGACCCTCCGTATAGTTACTGGAGGCGCCCTCCACTTGTTCCATCATCCGTCAGGAGCTCGGCAATGGCAACACCCACTCGCACCGGCACCCGCACCGGCACCCAGCCCGACGCCGACAGCGGCACAGACACCCGCACCGGCTCAGCGACGGCCGTCACCGCTGTTCAGAAAGACAGCACCGATCACAGCGACGCCAGCGCCGCACCGTCTCCCCGACGTCGAGCCGCGCTGGCCGTCATCCTCACCGCTCAGCTGATGGTCGTGCTCGACGCAACCATCGTGAACATCGCCCTGCCCAAGATCCAGACCGCGCTGTCGTTCTCGCGCACGGATCTGTCCTGGGTGCTCAACGCCTACTCACTCACTTTCGGCGGGCTGCTGCTGCTGGGCGCGCGCAGCGGCGATCTGTTCGGCCGTCGCCGCGTCTTCCTCGCCGGCATCGCGCTGTTCACCATCAGCTCGCTGGCCGGCGGCTTCACCACGTCGGCCGGACTGTTGCTCGCTGCCCGCGCGATCCAGGGCGTGGGCGCTGCGTTCGCGTCACCGTCTGCGTTGGCGCTGTTGATGGTGATGTTCCGCGAGGGCGCCGAGCGCACCCGCGCCATCGCTGCCTACACCGCGGTATCCATCGGCGGCAGCGCCGTGGGCCTGGTCGCCGGCGGCATGCTGGTGCAGTGGGCGTCGTGGCGCTGGGTGTTCTTCGTCAACGTTCCCATCGGCGCGGTGTTGCTGGTTCTCGCTCGCCGCGACCTGCCCGAGACCGACCGTCGCCCCGGCCGCATCGACCTGCCCGGCGCGCTTACCTCCACCTTCGGCATGGCCGCGCTCGTCTACGGCTTCGTTCGGGCGGCTTCCGACGGCTGGCGCGACACCGGCACCCTGAGCGCGTTTGGCGTGGGCCTGGTCCTGCTCGCGGTGTTCGTGCGGGTGGAGATGACGGCGAAGATGCCGATCACACCTCTGCGACTGTTCGCCAGCCGAGACCGCTCGTTCTCCTACGTCGCCCGGCTCGCGCTGATCGGCGGCATGTTCGGCATGTTCTTCTTCCTCACCCAGTTCGAGCAGGACGTGCTGGGCTACAGCCCGGTGGTCAGCGGTCTGGCGTTCCTGCCGTTGACCCTCGCCCTGTTCACTACCTCGCAGCTCGCCGCTCGGGTGCTGATGGCGCGATTCGGTGGCAAGGTGCTGATGGTTGGGGGCATCAGCACCTCCACCGTCGGAGTGCTGCTCCTGACGCAGCTCAGCGCGCACAGCGGCTACGGCCTCGTGCTGGGCGCGCTGCTGCTCTTCGGTGCGGGCAACGGGCTGGCCTTTGTGCCGCTGACGATGGCGTCGCTAGCAGGAGTTGATCCGGCCGATGCCGGTGCGGCATCGGGGCTGGTGAACGTCATGCAGCAGGTCGGCGGCGCGCTCGGCTTGTCCGTGCTGGTGACCGTGTTCGGCGCAGCGTCGCGTTCGGAGGCTAGGCACGCTGTTGCCGGTGCCGCCGGTCAGGCGCAGATCTTCGTGCACGGCGCGGACCGCGCGTTCGCGGTGGCCGCGGTGCTGATGATGGTGGCGGTAGCGATGGTGGCGAGCATGCGGTCCACGCCGCGCCCGTCGGCGCCTACCCCGCAGGACGAACTGGCAGAACTGGAGCCCATCGCCGCCGGCTGAGAGCCCCACCGGCGCGCGAGCACGACGGCCCGACGGTAATCTCCGTCGGGCCGCCGTTCTATGCCGGTGGCTTCCAGCCGGATCGCTCATAGTCGCTGCCCGGCGCAGCACCGATCAGCACGGCGCGAGTGAGGGCTTCGACCTCGTGGGCGCCCATGTCGGAGATCCGGGTGTGACCCCGCGAGACCAAGGCGACGTCGACGCTGGCCACGCCCGCCCGACGCGCGAAGATCGACTGCCGCACCCGCAGACCGATCGGATAACGGCGGTCGACGGTCTGCGTGCGCCGTTCCAGCACGCCGTGCCGCGCGGTGACCACCCGATCGTCGAGGGCATGGCCGAGTGAGCGATAGGACGCACCCGCCCACAACGGTCCGACGACGCTCGCCGCCGTAGATGCAAAAATCAGCCCGATACCGACCGCAGCGTGATCGGCTAGGAGAAATGGTCCAGCCGCGGCGATGAAGCACAGACTCGGTACGGCAGCGCGCCGGCGCCGGCGTCGCAGTGCACCGGCCGGATGCGGCTGCAACGCCACCGTGCACTCGGCCACGAACTCCCGTCCGAACCGGGTGAGCGCGTCGGCCGGACCGAGCGGGATCAGGCCCGCTTCACTCGCTCCGGTCACGCCGCTGAGCTCGACCGACAGGCTCGCCGCGTGCACTGTCCGGCCCAGCAACGGTTCCCGCAGCACGACGCCGCGCAGGCGTCGGCGCTCGATCGCCGTCGTGCGCCGGGTGAGCAGACCGCGCGTGATCACCAGGTCCTCGGCGCGGGCGGTGACCGTCCAACCCCAGTAGGCGAACGCGCCGCCGCCCACCGCGAACAGCACCGCCAGCACCAGCGCGAGCGGGAGGGCGAGCGCCCAGCCGGCGCCCTGCGCAAAGGACGCCACCACCGAGCCGGGGTCGATGCGGGCATCCTGGAGATAGCCGATCGACCCGCCGAGTGCGACCGGTCCGACGACGAGCATCCGCAGCGAGAACGGTGCGTAGAACAGCCAGCCCGTGGGCAGGCGGAACAACGTCCGATCGGTCAGCGGGGGTCGCTCGGCTTCGGGGGCGTGGGCTGACGGGCGCTGAGCCGACGGTGCCCACGGCACCTGCGCTGCAGACACGTCGGCGCGTACGGCCGTCGCCCGCTCGTGCAGCAGGACGGCGCGCAACCGAGCGCCCTCGGCTCGGCTTATCGCGTCGATGTGATCGCGGCCGCTGCGGTTGCGCCCGTGCCGTCCGCCCGCGGCACCTGGATGCTCGACCTGCAGCGCGCAGACGCCGACAAGCCGATGCACGAGCTTGGCCTCGATCTCTACGCCGCGGATGCGATCCACGTTGATCACTTTGGATTGCCGTCCAAGAAGGCCCGATCTCGTCTCCAGCCGTCCGTCGACGACGCGGTAACCGAAGCGCCACCACCGCAGCAAGCCCAGCACCACCAGCGCACCGACTTCGGCGCCCAGCCGAATGGACAAGCCCTTGATGTGCCCACCGGCCACCGCGGTGATGGTGAGCGCGAGCAGGAGCGGCGCGCCCTGCGCGAAGGGGAAGGTGGCGATCGAGCGCGGATCGAGCCGCAGCCAGGGTTCGTCGGTCGCCGGCATCGAGAACGGTGGAAGGTCGGCCGGAGTCCATGCCGGGTAGAGCGTTCTCGGTCCGCTGCCGGCGTCCGGCATTGGAGGGCCTGGCTCGGTAGATGGTGGAACATCAGGTCGCGCGGGGGATCGATCAGGCTGCATCGTCGTCACGCACCGTCGTCGGTCGCCGGTGCGAGCGCGGCGGTCAGATCTGCGGCGACGAGGCGCGCCTGCCCGACGTCCAGGCCCGAGATGGACGTCGAACCGGTGTAGGAGGCGGTACGGATCTCCAGCCGGGCCACGCCGAAGGCCCGCTCCAGCAAACCTTGGGACACCTCGACGGTCTGCACGCGGTGCAGCGGCACGATGCGCCAATCGCGGAAGATCGCGCCCGAGCGGGTGAAGACGAAACCGTCGGTGACCTCCCAGCGATGCACCGCGTACCGCCAGTGGGGCAGACCGATCGCCACCGCGACGTTCAGGGCAAGCACGAAGACGAGCACGACGACGCAGATCACCGTGGCCGGGTGGGACAGCGGCAGCAGCACCACCGCGACGAGCAGGATCAGCGTGGGCAGGATCAGCAGGCCGTAGCGCGTCATCCAGTGCCAGATCGCTGCCCGCGCCACCCGGTTCGCGGGGTCGGGCAGCATCGGGTGCGACGGCCCCGGGGGCACTGTCGGCACCGGCGAGCCAAGCCACGACGACTCCGGCCGGGTCGATTCGGGCCGGGACGATGCCGGCGGGGTCGATTCGGGCCGGGACGATGCCGGCGGGGTCGATTCGGGCCGGGACGATGC
>CAXSBR010000007.1:4340-23570 GCA_964236495.1 uncultured Jatrophihabitantaceae bacterium | reverse complement strand
CGGCGGGGTCGACTCCGGCAGGGTCGATGGCGGCAGGGACGACTCCGGCCGGGACGGTGGCGCAGCGGACGTCATAGCCGTCAACCTAATGGGCGCGCAGATCGTGGCGTCTCGGTCAGATCGAGCCGGCGGAACGGGCAACGCCTCGCGGTCGCGTCACCGCGCCGGCGGTCGCTGCTCAGCGCCCGGGCAGGAACGCCTCGCCGCGGGGCCGCGCGGGGCTACCGTGGATCGCGTCAGCGCAGGCACGACGAAGGGGCTGCCGGTGGGCGTCACCAGTCACGACGTCGCGCGCCTGGCGGGCGTCTCCCAGCCCACCGTGTCGCGCGCGCTGCGTGGCGACGGACGAATCGCCCAGGCCACCCGCGAGCGCATCGAGAAGGCCGCGGCGGAGTTGGGCTACGTACCCAGCGAGCTCGGTCGCAGCCTGTCCACCCGCTCCACGCGCCAGATCGCGATGGTGGCCGACCTGGAAAGCCCGCTGTATCCCACGCTGGTGGGACCGCTGCACGACCGGTTCGCCCGGCACGGCTACCGGATGGTGCTGCTCGCCGAGCGCGGTGACGACCAGGTCACCTACGCCCGGCTGCTGGATCGATCGGTGGACGCCGCGGTGCTGACTACGACGCTGCTGGGTTCGTCGCTGTCGCAGTTACTGCTCGATCGCGCCCTGCCCTTCGTCGAGCTCAACCGGCTGTCGGGTCTGTCCGGCGCGGCGAGTCTGACGGCGGACAACGTCGGCGGCGCGGCGTCCTGCGTCGATCTGCTGGTGGGGTTGGGTCATCGGCGGATCGGCGCCATCTTCGGTCCCGAAGCCACCAGCACCGCGCGGGATCGCGAGGCCGGTTTCCGCGCCGCGCTGGCCGCCGCAGGCCTGGTGTTGGCGCCTGAGCACACCAGCCGCGGCTGGTTCACCTACGACGACGGCGTGCACGGTTTCACCGAGCTGATGGCCGCGCCGGTGCGGCCGACAGCAATCTTCTGCGGCAACGACATGGTCGCCGTCGGCGCGCTGAACCGGGCGCTGGAGCTGGGCGTCGACGTGCCGGGCGAGGTCTCGCTCGTCGGGTTCGACGACGTTCCGATCGCGTCGTGGCCCAGCTTTGCGTTGACGACGGTGCGGGTCGACCTGGCCAGCATGGCGGCCGCCGCGGCGGACCGGCTCGTCCGACAGCTGTCCAAGGAACCCGACGCGCAAGTGCTGCAGCCCTATCCCACCGAGCTGGTTCTACGCCGAACCCACGCCCGCCCGCCGACAGCCTGAGCCGCCGGTCAAGTGTGCGGCGTAGGCGCCTTCGACACGACCCCGGCGGCGAAAGCCTCCGTCTCGGGGCAGTACGCCGCCGGCCCGTCCGGTGCGGTCCCGCCACCCAGCGAGAGGCGGTCACCGACGGCGGCTACGACGTGGCCGTGTGCGTCGACCAGCCGAAGCGGGTCCAGTCGAGCGCTCCACCCGTGCGGCCACACGACGGGACGCTTGAGCGAGCCGACCGCAATCCACAGGCAGGCGTTGCCGGCCGAGGCCGAGCCGCCCAGGACGCCCTCCAGCAGCGCGAGCTTCGATCCCGCACCACCGCCAGAGCCGGTCGCGATGGTGATCGGCGATCCGGCTGCTGCCGTACCGCCGCATGCCGACGTCAGTGCGCACGCAAATGCGCTCGCTATCAGCACCGTGCGCATCGTCGTCACCTCGCCGCTCACGCTAGCGCCGGGCGCCGCGCCGAGGCAAAGGCGCTCGCCCGCTGATCGCGGTTACGGAGGCGAGCCGCGGCGGCGTCGTGGCTCTCGTAGACGTCCGTCGCGCGGATGGCAAGGTGACTTCATGACGTCCTTCGCTCTCGTCGGCGCCGGTTGGCGCGCGCAGATGTTCTGGGAGATCGCCGCCGGCGTGACCAACCTCGACTGCGTCGGTGCAGTCGTTCGCACGCCGCGCCCGCTGGCTGTGCCGACGTTCGCGTCGCTGGATGAGTGCCTGGCGCAAGCCCGGCCGGACTTCGTCGTCACCGCGGTGCCGTGGCCGGCGACGCCCGGCCTGATCGTCGAGCTGGTCGACCGGGGGATGGCCGTGCTGGCCGAGACGCCGCCGGCGCCCGACCTCGACGGCCTGCGCAAGCTGTGGGCTGCCGTCGGCGCCAGCGGCCTGGTGCAGGTGGCCGAGCAGTACCTGCTCATGCCCTCACACGCGGCCCGGCTGCGGGCGGTGCAGGCCGGGCTGATCGGCCAGCCGACTCAGGTGCAGGTCTCCTCCACGCATCAGTACCACGCGGTCGCGTTGATGCGAGGGCTGCTCGACGTCGGGCGCGGGCCGGTCAGCGTGCGGGCCTCCCGTCTGAGCGGACCGCTGGTCGATCCGTTGTCGCGCGCAGGCTGGACCGACGATCCGGAGCCCAAGCCGGCCGAGACGATCCTCGCGACCATCGACTTCGGCGGCGACCGCGGCGGGGTGTACGACTTCTCGTCGAACCAGTGGCACAACCAGCTGCGCTTTCGCCGCCTTGACGTCCGAGGCACCCACGGCGAGATCCTCAACGACGAATTGATCCGCCTCGCCGAACCGCACACGATCGTGCGCGGGCCGTTGACGCGCCGCCAGACCGGCTACGACCTGGATCTCGACGGCTTCGACACCGACTCCATCAGCTTCGGGTCCGAGATCCTCTACCGCAATCCGTTCCATGGTCGGCGCTTCAACGACGAACAGATCGCGATCGCGACGCTGCTGGTGCAGATGGCGGCGCACGTGCGCGGCGAAGGCCCGGCGCCCTATCCGCTCGCCGACGGCTGCCACGACCACCGGATCGCGCTGGCCGTGGACGAGGCGCTGGCCGCCGACCGCACTGTGGTGACCGGCGCCGAGCCCTGGCACTGACGCGCTTCTGGTCACCCACCCCCGTATCTGAGTGCGGGAGACCAAAAGTGGAGCCGAAGGGCTTGACCGGCTCGTGCGCATACGTATACCTTTCACACAGATGAAGTCCGCCCCACCTGTCTCTAAGCCGTCTCCAGCCCCGAAAGGTGACCCATGCCCACGTACTTGAAGAAGCCTGACGCCGTCGACAAGTCGATTGCGAGCAACGACGAGGTGAAGGCTGTCGTCGCCGGTGTCATCGCCGACATCCGTGCCAACGGCGACGCTGCTGTGCGCAAGTACTCCGAGAAGTTCGACAAGTGGAGCCCGGAGTCGTTCCGGCTCGATCAGGCCCAGATCGACGACATCATCGCGACGTTGCCGCAGCAGGTCATCGACGACATCAAGACCGTGCAGGACAACGTGCGCGCGTTCGCCCAGCGCCAGCGCGACTCCATCACCGACTTCGAGATGGAGACGATGCCCGGGGTGTTCCTCGGTCAGAAGAACGTCCCGATCCAGGCCGTGGGCGCCTACATCCCGGGCGGGCGGTATCCGCTGACGGCTTCGGCGCACATGACGATCGTGACGGCCAAGGTCGCCGGCGTGCCGCGCGTGGCCGCCTGCACGCCGCCGATCCGCGGTGAGATCCCCGCCGCCACGATCGCGGCGATGGCGATGGCCGGAGCCGACGAGATCTACCTGCTCGGCGGCGTGCAAGCGATCGCCGCGCTGACCGTCGGCACCGAGACGATCGCTCCGGTCAACCTGCTCGCCGGCCCGGGCAACGCCTACGTCGCCGAGGCCAAGCGCACATTGTTCGGTGAGGTCGGCATCGACCTGTTCGCCGGCCCGACCGAGATCCTGGTGATCGCCGACGACGACGCCGACCCGTTCATCGTGGCCGTCGACCTGCTCAGCCAGGCCGAACACGGCCCCGACTCACCCGCCGTGCTGGTCACCACCAGCGAGACCGTCGCCCGCGCGGCGATGGAGCACATCGACAAAATCCTGGTCGACATGCCGACCAGGGACATGGCCGAGCCGGCCTGGCGCAATCACGGCGAGGTCGTCGTCGTCGATTCGGTCGACGAGGCGTTCGCGGTGGCCGACTCCTACGCCTCCGAGCACGTCCAGGTCCTCACCGCCGATCCCCGCCAGGCACTGGAGAAGATGGTCAACTTCGGCGCGCTGTTCCTGGGCGAGGGCACCTGCGTGTCCTACGGCGACAAGGTCATCGGCACCAACCACGTCCTGCCCACTCGCGGTTCGGCGCGGTTCACCGGTGGGCTGTGGGTGGGCAAGTACCTCAAGACCGTGACCTACCAGGAGGTCACCGACACCGAGTCGAGTGCGTTCCTGGGCGAGCTGTGCGGGCGGGCGGCGCGGGTCGAGCTATTCGAGGGCCACGCCCGTTCCGGTGACGTCCGCGCGGCGAAGTACGGCGCTGGAAAAGGTGCGGCGATCCTGGCGTGGACCGATCACGAGTTCGGTACCGTTCCCGCTCATGCATGACCGTTGCCCGACCGCTTTTGGCGGCAGGATCATCTATGTGATGTCCCGCCGCCAAAACCGGCGGTGGGCCGGCCGATGACCGACGCGACGACCGGCCGCGTCGATCCGATCGAGCCCGTTAATGGCCGGACCGCGCTGGTCACCGGCGCCGGCAACGGCCTGGGCCGCGCGATCGCAGTGGCGCTGTCCGCGGCGGGCGCCCGGGTGGTGCTGACCGGCAGGCGGATCGACGCGCTGCGTGAGACCGCCGATCTGCTGGCCGGGCCGGCGCGGGTTGCTTTGGTGGACGTGTCCGCGCCGGTGTCTGTCGAGTCGTTGGCGGGCGAGCTTGCCGACGAGCAGGTGTCGATCCTGGTGAACAACGCCGGCGTGGCCGGGCCGGTGAAACCGCTGGTGGAAATGGACGCCGACGAGTGGGACGACGTCTTCGCCGTCAATGTGCGCGGGATGTTTCTGATGTGCAAGGCGTTCCTGCCGCCGATGATCGCCCGCGGCAGCGGCGACGTGATCAACCTGGCCTCGGTCAGTGGCAAGCGCCCGTTGGCGTTACGCACGCCCTATACGGCCTCGAAGATGGCAGTTCTAGGACTGACGAACACCCTGGGTGCCGAGGTGGGGCCCGCCGGCGTGCGGGTGAACAGCCTGTCGCCCGGGCCGGTGCGCGGGCCGAGGATGGCGCGCAACTTCCGGCTGGAATCCGAGCGGCTGGGGATCACCGAGCAGGAGGCGGAGCAGGCGTTCGCCGGCCGGGCCACCCTGAACCGGCTCGTCGAAGAGTATGAGGTCGGCGATGCCGTCGTCGCGATGCTGCACATGACCGGTATGCACTGCGCCGACATCGACCTGTCAGCCGGAATGGTGGCGCGATGAGCATTTGCAGCGCCATGAAAGGCACAGCGCGGTGAGCCCGTGGACCGCGATTGACGGCACAGCGCGGTGAGCCCGCGGAGCGCGATTGACAGCACAGCAGGATGAGCTCGTGCAACGCGACGGAGGCACAGCGCGATGAGTAACGGTCGAACGTTCGGACCGCGGTTCCGGCGCGGCGAGCACTTGTTGGGCGCGCTGATACGGATGCCGAACGAGGGGCTGGTCGAGCTGGCCGGCCTGGTCGGGCTGGACTACGTCGTGCTCGACACCGAGCACGGACCCGGCGATCAGCTGGCGTTGGCGCATCACATCAACGCCGCTGCGGCCACCGGGCTGAGCGTTCTGGTCCGGGTCGGGGCGCCGAGCGAGGTGCTGCGAGCGCTGGATCTGGGCGCGCACGGCATCCTCGCGCCGCACGTGTCCTCGGTCGAACACGCCCGCGCGCTGGTGGATGCGATGCACTACCCGCCAGTGGGTCGGCGGGGGTTCGCGGGCTACACCCGGGCCGGGAACTACGGGTTGATCAGTGCCGCAGACCACCACGCAGCCGCGCGCGACACCGTGCTGATCGCGATGATCGAGGACCAGGCCGGACTGGACGCCGCCGCCGATATTGCTGCGGTCGAGGGCGTCGACGGCCTGATGCTGGGTCCGGCCGATCTGGCGTGCGAGCTGGGCGTCGTCGGACGCACCGACGATCCGCGCGTCCTCGTGGCTGGAACGCGGGTTCGCAGCTGCGCGACTGCAGCCGGTGCAGTGGCCTTATCGATTGTCGGCGATCCGGCGGCGGCAGCCCAGGCGTTCGGAGCCGGCGACACGGCCGTGATGTACAACGTCCAGCTCGCTCTCGGTCAGCTGTTCACGGGGCTGGCCGCTGCCCGGGCGAGCCCTGCGGTCGCCGTCGACAAGACAGCGAGGCGTGAACCGCTCGTGGCACTGCCCGGCATGCTGGGCGACGCCACGGTGTGGGACGACGTCGCCGCAGAGCTGATCGAGGTGGCCCTACCGCAGGTCGGACGCATCGACCTCGACGACTCCGTCGCCGAGATGGCCAGCACTGTCCTGGCCGCAGCGCCGCAACGGTTCGCGCTGGCCGGGCATTCGCTGGGCGCGATCGTAGCGATGGAGATCATGCGGCAGGCGCCCGAGCGGGTCACCCGGCTCGCGCTGCTCAACACCGGTGGCCACGCGCCGTACCCGGAGCAGGTGCGCGCGTGGGCGGCGCTGCTGGACCGCGTCGACGACGGGTTCGACGGCATTGCTTCCGAGCTCGCCGCGGAAACGCTACCCCTGGATAGACGGGCCGATCTGCTCGCCCGCAACGAGAAGATGGCCTGCAACATCGGTCCGGACGGTCTACGCAGACAGCTGGTCGCGCAGCTAGGCCGTACGTCCTACCTGGACGAGGTGGGTGCGTACCAGGTGCCGGTGCTGATTCTGAGCGGTGGTCTCGACGACGTGTGCCCGCCCGAACGCCAAGACGACCTGCACCGGCACTGCCCGCAAGCCGAGCGGGTCACCCTCGACGACGCCGGCCACATGTCCCCGCTGGAGCGTCCGGGTGAGGTCGCCGCAGCGCTGCGTACCTGGCTGGCCCGCTGAGCCGTCGCCGTAGTGGTCCGGCCGGCCGGATGTTGCCCTGGCCACGCACCAACGTTGACCTGCGACGACACAAGCGCCACAATTGTGTCCATGAGTGTCGAGCCCTTGCGGTCAGTCCGCGACCACCTCTCGGAGACCATCGACCGGGTCGAGCACCAGCACGAGCGCGTGACGATCACGCGCAACGGTCGAGCAGCCGCCGTGCTAGTCAGCCCCGACGATTTGGGCTCGCTAGAAGAGACCCTGTCGGTGTTGCTCGACCCTGACGCGCTGGCCGACATTCGGCAAGCCGACGCCGCGTACGCCCGTGGCGACGTGGTCCGCGGCGTTGACGCCGTGCGAGACCTGCTGCGTTGAGCGAAGGGGACTACGAGCTGGTCCTGACGCCACCTGCGAGGCGGGCGCTCACCGCTGGGCTATTAGAGGCGGTGGCCGCAGCGGCGGTTGAACTGATGGTCGGGGCGCTGGTGTCTGAACCACGCCGGGTCGGAAAGCAGCTGCACGGCGACCTGAGCGGTATCTGGTCGGCCCGCCGTGGCACCTACCGGATCCTCTACCGCATCAATGACGATGCCTGCGAGGTGATAGTTGTGCGTATCGAGCACCGCCGCGACGTCTATTGCAATTGATGCCGACGAGTGCGCACCGCAGACGCCCGCGCGACGCCGCAGCGCCACGATGACGTTACTTCGCATGAGTTCAATGGTGACAGAGCCATAGTGGGAAGGCGTTTGTAGATTATCAAAGTATGATAATGGTATGAGTACGAAGGTGCGGAAGACGCTCACGCTGGATCCGTCTGTGGTCGCCGCTCTCGGCGACGATCCCGAAGCCCTCTCCTCGACCGTCAACGGCATCCTGCTCGAGGAGGTCGAGCGGCGTGAACGTCGCGCTGCGCTGAGTGCGTTTGTCGACCGGCTGGACGCCGAACACGGCGAGCCGGATCCCGCACTGGTGGAACGTTTCCGACGGTTGCTTTCGTGAGTGTTCTGGTCCTCGATTCGGAGGCGTTTTCGGTGATGGCGCGCAGTCGCGCCGCCGACGGGCAGCAGGCGGTTCATGCCGCACTTCGCGCTGCCTTGCTCACCGGCTCAGATGTGATCGTTCCGGCCGCGGTGCTGGCCGAGCAGTATCGCGGCGGTGGCCACGACCAGATCGTCGATTCCTACCTCGGCCGCGAAACTGGGATCGGCGTGGCCGACACCGACCAGCGCCTGGCGCGCCGCGTCGGCAACATACTTGCCCGGGCCGGGCGTGGATCGCAGGACCACGTCGACGCCACCGCCGCCGCCGTTGCCGTGAGCAACGGCGGCGGCGTCATCCTCACCGGAGATCTGCACGATCTCACGGCCCTTTCCGACGGACTGCCCGGGCTGGTGGTCGAATCGATCTCGTGAGCTGTCGCGCCTGCCTCAGCAACGACGAGAGCTGCTCAGCCCACCACGCCCAACGTCGCTAACCCACCGCAGCCGAGTACTGGACTATGCAACGGTGACGATCGTCCGGCCGGCGACGTGACCGGCCGCCGACGCCGACTGTGCTGCGGCGGCGTCAGCTAGTGCGAACGTCCGCGCGACAGGCAGGTGCAGTTTGCCGGCGCTGAACAGCCGAGCGGCCTCGGCGTACGCCGCAGCGGGGTTCTCCGGGTTGCTGGACACCTTCGCGCCCAGCTTCGCCGCACCGAAGTCGGCGATGGACAGCACTTTGCTCGGGTTGCCGGTCAACTCGATCAACTCGGGAACGACGCCGGAGCCGGCAATGTCGAGGGCGGCGTCGATGCCGTCGGGAGCGATCGTGCGCACCCGCTCGGCCAGACCGTCGCCATAGGTCGTCGCCACCGCACCGAGCGAACGCAGGTAATCCTGGTTGGCGGCACTCGCGGTGCCGATCACGTCGATCCCACGCTCGCGGGCGATCTGGACGACCGCCGAACCGACGCCTCCGGCCGCGCCGCTGACCAGCAGCGTCTGCCCGGGCTCGACACCGACCTTGGCGAGGATCCGGATGGCCGTCTCCACCGGCATCGGTAAGCTCGCGGCCTCGGCAAACGGTAGGTCGGCGGGCTTGACAGCCCAGGCGGAGAGCACGGCGAACTCGGCATAGGTGCCAGAACCACCGCCGAAGACGGCATCGCCGACCGCGACGCCGGTAACTCCAGATCCGACCTGGTCGACGACGCCGGCGGCATCGACACCCGTGCCCGCGGGCAGTGTCACCGGAAACTGCTCCTGCACCGCGCCGCTGCGGATCTTCCAGTCCACGCTGTTGACGCCGGCAGCGTGCACGGCGATGCGAATCTGGCCGGGACCGGCGGTGGGCTCGTCGATGTCGACGAGATGGAGTGCCTCGGGACCGCCGTACTGCGCGAACTGGATGGCCTTCATGGGCAGTGATCCTCTTCTGCTAGCGGTGAGCGACTCGTCTGCTGACGGTCGAGCGACCGGCGGTGGTTCCGCGCAGGTTAGGACACCGCGCAGACGTGGAACCTTCCCGATGCGCTACTTCTCACCGAAGTCTTACCCATGGCCTTCGCGCGGAAGTGCGGCGGCGATGGTGACGTTGGGGCAGACAACCAAAACCCGTCCGACGAGAGGTGCCAGCCATGTCCGACTACCCCGCGATGATCGCGCAGACCAACCAGATGGAGCCCGTTCCACGGCGCATTCGAGCGGTACTCAACGGGCAGACGGTGCTCGACACCGATCGCGCCGTCTACCTGTGGGAGTGGTCGAACTATCCGCAGTACTACATACCCGTCGCCGACATCCGCCCCGACGTGCTGATCGACGAGGATCGCGAGCAGAAACTCAGCCGCGGAACGGCGCGCCGACACGGTCTGCGGGTAGGCGACGTCGACCGTCCGGGTTCGGTACGCGTCTACACCGACGACGCGCTGCCGGGCCTGGCCGGTCTGGCCCGCATCGAGTGGGACGCGGTGGATGAGTGGTACGAGGAGGACGAGCGGGTGTACGTGCACCCGCGCAATCCCTATGTCCGTGTGGACGCGCTGCGCTCGACGCGCCCGGTGCGGGTGGAGCTCGACGGCGTGCTACTCGCCGAGTCCAATTCACCGGTTCTGGTCTTCGAGACCGGCCTGCCCACCCGCTACTACCTCAATCCCACCGAGGTCGATTTCAGCCATCTTGAGCCCACCGACACGCAGACCGAATGCCCCTACAAGGGCACAACCAGCCGCTACTGGTCGGTGCGCATCGGCGACACCGGGTACGACGATCTCGCCTGGAGTTACGACTTCCCGACCCGTCAGCTGCTGCCGATCGCCGGGCTGATCGCGTTCTACAACGAGAGGGTCGACATCACTCGCGGCGGAGTTGCGTTGGATCGGCCGGTGACGCATTTCTTCAAGTGACCGAGTCAGTAGCCGCCCGACGATGCGCCAGCGCCCGTGCCGCTGCTGCCGCCGCTGACGGCGGCTTGCTCCCCGGTAGCACCGCGCACACTGCCGCGCACCTGCAGGATCCGAGCCGCGGCACCCTCCTTGAGGATGGCGATGTCATTGCCCGGCGTCACCATGTTCCAGCCTCGTTCGGCCATCCGCGCAGCCATGTCGGCGCTGGCACAGAACACACCCGTCGCCACGCCGACCGCTGCCGCCGCGGCGCGGATGACCTCCATCGCCGCGTCCACCTCGTGGGCAGGAACGGCCGCGCCGGGCGGGTGGCCCATCGACAGGGCGAGATCGTTGGGTCCGACGTAGATCCCGTCCAGTCCGGGCGTGGCCAGAATGGCGTCCAGGTTGGACATCGACTCCATCGACTCCACCATCGCCCAGGCCATGATTGCCGCGTCGGCGCCTCGGGCGTAGTCGTCGCCGCCGTAGAGCAGGCCTCGCGACGGACCGAAGCTGCGCCTTCCGGTCGGCGGGTATCGGCAGGCTGCGACGAAGGAGGCTGCCTGCTCGGCGGTGTCGATGCTGGGGCAGATGATCGCGTAGGCACCCGCGTCGAGCAGCTTGCCGATCACCGCCGGATCCAGCGACGGGCAACGTGCCATCGGCATCGCCGGCCCCGCGCTGATGGCCTGCAGCATGGCGATCGTGCCCTCGACGCCGACCATGCCGTGCTGCACATCGATGGTGATCCCGTCGAAGCCGGCGTGGGAAAGAACCTCGGCGGCGTAGGTGCTGTGCGCCGAGATCCAGCCGTTGACCGCGGTTTCTCCGGCCGCGATCATGGCCCGCAGGTGGTTCTCGCGCATCGGAGCTCCCTGGTTCGGATTACGTATGCAGACGTTCGGTCCGCGTATGCAGACACCGTAGCGGCGCGATCGGTGGAGCTACCGGGCGTTGACAACGCCTATCCCAGGACGCGACAATGCATACGCATGCACGCGAGAGAGGATTGAACCATGGCCACCGACGTCGAGGTATCCGCCGACGAGCTGAGCGCCCGCACCATTCTGCGCAAGGACCTGAAGGAGGACCGGGCGGCGTTTCTGGACACCAAGATTCCCGGCTCGGAAGCGAAAGTCAATTACCCGCTGATCGGCCCGGGCGTGTCCGAGAACGCCGAGCAGGTAGTACCGGTGACGGCGCCGCACGGCTTCAACCTCGGCGGTGCGGTGATGCCCGCCGGTGTGGTCAACAACCTGCATCTGCACTTCACCGCGGAGGTGTTCGTTTGCTTCGCCGGCGAGTGGCAGTTCCGCTGGGGAGTCGACGGCAAGGACGGCGAGGCAGTGGTCAAGGCCGGCGACGTCATCTCCATTCCGACGTGGATCTTTCGCGGGTTCACCAGCCGCACCGACGATGCGTGGCTCTACACCGCGCTGGGCCGCGACGTCAGCGGCGGCCTGATCTGGGCGCCGTCGGTGATCGAGAAGTCGGCGCAGTACGGCAACCACCTGGGCCTGGACAACAAGATCGTCGAGACCGCGCCCGGCGAGTACCCGCAGGGCGTCGAGCTGCGCCAGCCGCTCACCGAGGCCCAGCTGGGCACGCTGCGCACGGTCAGCACCGACCAGATGCGTCAGCGTCTTGCCCAGCCCGGTGACCTGGTGTGGTCCGATACGCCGTTCCTGGATTCAGCGTTGCCCGGCGGCGGCGCCCAGCTGGCCACCGTCGTCGGGTACGGGCTCACCGAGGACCGGATGCAGGCACCGCGACTGAGCGATCCGCACGGGCTGACGCTGGGATGGCTTCGTGTCCAGCCCGGCCAGGGCATGAACGCGCACCGGCTGCAGGAGTCCGAGGTGTTGATCGTCAAGGACGGCCGGCTGCGGGTGACGCTCAACGAGAGCGAGCCGGTGTCGATGGAGCTCGGCCCGTACGACATCGTGTCGGTGCCCGCAGGCGCGTGGCGCACGTTCGAGGCTGTCGGCGAGCAGACCGCACACGTCGTGGTGATCACCAGCGGCGACAGCCGGGTGCACATCGAGTGGTCCGAGCAGGTCGTTGCCGACGCGCTGGCCGAGGACGTCGCCATCGACCCGAACGGCTACGTCGCGCCGGCGAGCATGCTCAACCTCTGACCGAACCTCCGACCGAACCTTGGCCGGATTCGCCGTTCGGCGCCGCGTCAGCCGCTGTGGTGCGGGCACAGGCCGAACACCTCGACGGTGTGTGAGACCTCGGTGTAACCGGCCGCTGCGGCGACCCGCTCCGCCCATGCCTCGACTTCCGGGCCCTCCACTTCCTCGCTTCGTCCGCACACCCGGCAGACGACGTGATGGTGGTGTTCGCCGCCGGCGTCGGGCGGGCCGCACAGCTTGAACTGCGCCTCGCCGTCGGCGGCATGTACGACGTCCGCACGACCGGATTCGGCGAGCTGGTTCAGGTGCCGATAGACGGTGGTCAGGCCGATCGATGCGCCACTGGCCCGCACCGCGTCGAAGATCTGCTGTGCAGTGCGAAACCCGTCCGCCGAACGCATCGTGTGCTCGATGGCGGTACCGCGACGGGTGGTGCGAACGGAGCCGGCGGGCCGCCCGGGGATCGTCACTGTCTTATTGTCGCGCAGAACCGACGGACGGCCGCGAACCCGTGCTGGTCGGCCGGCGACAGTGCACGCACCCGGCGACGACGAAAATCGCTCGCGGCCGGCGCCCGCCACCCACGGCCGGCGCACTACCGTTCGGCGTCGAACAGTGACGTCGGTGTCGTCGAGGAAGGTTCGAGCTGGGCATGACTCATCCACTTGCGGGCCCCCGCCCCGCACCGCTGTACCTCGCGCACGCCTTCGGCGAGCGGTACACGTTGCCGTTACCGCTGCTGTTGTTCGTCCTGGGCGGCGCCGTCGTGGTGGTGGCGTCGTTCCTGCTCGTCGTTCCGCGCGCCGTCGAAGCAGGGCAGAACGCAGACGCCGCAGACCGCGTCAGCCTGGAACCGGCCCGGCCGGTACTCAACGCGCTGTCGGTTGCAGCTCTGATCGCGCTGGTGCTGTGCGGAGTGCGGGGCAGCCAGGAGGTACCCGAGAATATTCTGCCGACGCTGTTCTGGCTGATCGCCTGGATCGCAGTGCCGCTCAGCTGCGGCGTGCTGGGCGACTGGACGCGCCCGGTCAACCCGTTACGGGCGTTGGCCCGCGCAGCCGATCGCCCGGCGCTACGACGACGGTTGTTCGGGTCCCCCGAGCCGCTCGCGTGGCCGACCTGGCTGGCGTGGTGGCCGGCGGTAGCAACGTTTCTCTTCCTCGTCGGCGGTGAGCTGGTGTTCAACGCCACCGCGACCCTGCCCCGCATGATCGCCTACGGACTGGTGGTGGCGGTGGTCGCGTCGCTGCTGGCGGGCCTCGCAGTGGGAGCAGACGCGTGGCTGAACCGCGGCGAGATGTTCTCGGTTCTCTTCTCGACGTGGGGCCGGCTGGGACGGTGGCGCTTCGGTGCGCCGGGACGGGCCGGGTTCGCGGGCGGCCTGCAGGCGCCGTTCGACGCGTCTATGTCGAGGGTGGTGTTCGTGTTGATGCTGCTCGCATCGGTCGCCTTCGACGGGATTCTGTCGACGCCGGACTGGCGCCGGGTGCACCTGCATCTGATCAACGCCTTCGGCGGGAGTACCGACGACACCGATGCGGTGACGCTTGCGGTGTTCGTTGCACTTGTTGCGGTGATGCTGGCGGCGTTCGGCGCCTTCGCGATTGCCGTCGCCCGCACCGCAGGCCGCACTGACGGCCTGATCCGCAGCCTGGCGGTGCTGCTGCCCTCGCTGGCGCCCATCTCCTTCGGCTACCTGATCGCCCACAACATCGACAACCTCTCGATCAACGGCCAGCTACTGATCCCGCTGATCGGCAACCCGACCGGCACTCATCAATGGCTGCCCGCGCCGTTCAACGACGACTACGAGGTCAAGCTCAAGCTGATCCCGCCGGCGTTGACGTGGTACGTCGCCGTCGCCGCTATCGTGCTGGCCCACGTCGTCGCGGTGGTGCTGGCGCACGGGTACCTCGCCCGCACCGGCGCCACCGACCGGCAGGCTCGTCGCTCGGAATATCCATGGTTAGTGGCGATGGTGGCCTACACGATGGTGAGCCTGTGGCTGCTGGCGCAGCCGTTGACGCAGGAGAAGTCGACGCCGCAAGAGCACACCGCGTCGAGCGTCGCACCGGGCTTTGCGTTGCGGTCGGGATGGTGACGAGCACCGCGCCACCGCCTCAGACAACCACCCGTGCCGACGACTTGCGGGCACTGCTGTTGCTGGCCGGCCTTGCCGCGTCGGTGCTTCTGCGCGTGCTTGTCGCGGGCCGAGCCGGAGCCGGCTCGGCCACCGCCGGAATCGTCTTCGGGGCTGCGCTGCTGCTGACTTCGCTGGCAGCGGGCCTGCGCCGCCCAGCCGTCAGATGGCCGACGGTGGGCATCGGCCTGGCCGGTGCAGGTGTGTTGTGCGCAGTTCCGGCGCTGCACCGACTGCTGGGCAGCGGACTGGACGTCGCGCCCGAACAATTCCCGCGGTGGGCCGTTGTTGTCACGCTGGTCGCGGTGGCCGAGGAGTTGCTGCTGCGTGGCGCGCTGTTGGAGACGGTGAGCCGGGCCCACGGAGACGCAGCGGCGATTGCACTCGCCGCGGGCGCGTTCGCGCTGCTCCACGTGCCCGTATACGGCTGGTCGGTGCTGCCGCTCGACGTCGCCGTCGGAGTGGCCTTGGGCGTGCTGCGGGTGCTGGCCGGCTCGGTGACCGCGCCGGCGATAGCGCACGTGGGCGCTGATCTGGCGGGCTGGTTCCTGCGCTGACGGGTCGGCGTCGAAGGGCGCCAAGAGGTGCAGAGGCGCACACTAAATTCATGATCAACAAGACATTCGTGGCCGCAGCCGCCGTGCTGACCATCGGTGCCGCGGCAGGCTGTGCGGGTGCGCCGTCGGCCCCGGCGCCCGCGACTGCACCGCACCGGATCAGTCCGCCCGCGCTGGTCCAGTCCGCGACGACGGCCGCCGCACCGGTGGCAACCGGTCTAGGTGGTACCGCCGGTGCCTCCGCAGGCGCGGGTGCAGCAGCGACGACGGCAACGACGGTCACGGCAGCGACAACAGTGGCGCGGATACCTACCTACAGCCACATCGTCGTAGTCGTGCTGGAGAACCACTCCTACAGCCAGATAGTCGGCTCGTCGCAGGCGCCATTCTTGCACTCGTTGATCACCCACGGCGCGAGCCTGACCCGCTCCTACGCCGTCACCCATCCCAGCCAGCCCAACTACGTCGCCCTGTTCTCGGGTTCCACGCACGGATTGACCAACGACTCGTGCCCGCACAGCCTCACCGGGCCTAACCTGGCCGCGTCGCTGCGCAGCCATGGTCGTAGCTTCGTCGGTTACTCCGAAAGCTTGCCCTCGACCGGCTACCGAGGCTGCGTCAAGGGCGCCTACGCCCGCAAGCACAGCCCGTGGATCAACTTCAAGGCGCTGCCGGCGACGCTGAACAAGCCGATGTCGGCGTTTCCGAAGGACCTGACCAAGCTGCCGACGGTGTCGTTCGTAGTACCGAACCTGCTGCACGACATGCACGACGGGACGATCGCGCAGAGCGACGTCTGGCTCAAGGCGCACCTGGGCACCTACGCCGGCTGGGCGCGCACCCACAACAGCCTGTTGGTGGTCACCGCAGACGAGGACGACCGGTCGGCCGGCAATCACATTGCCACCATCCTGACCGGCGCGCACGTGCGTGCGGGAAAGTACAGCGGGCGGGTGACGCACTACGGCGTGCTGCGTTCGCTGCTGGACAGCTACCGCATTGCGCCCTATAGCAACGCCACGACTGCCGCGCGGATCACCGGGATGTGGACGAAGTAAGAGGCAGACCGGCCTTCGGGAACGGACCGGCCCGCGCACCTTTGGGGACCATCCAACCCACTCGTACCGTAAGCGGCCCGCGCACCTGTGGATCGGCATGCCGACCTGTGCGGGACCGGCCCGCGCACCCGCAAGTCAGTCGGAGCGGCGTGCGCGCAGTGGCAGCCACACCGCGAGCGCCAAGATCAGCATCGCCAGTGGCACGTGGATGGCGGTCAGGTTGTCCTTGCCGCTGTCACGGATCAGTCCGCCGAGGTAGGACTCCAGGAACAGCGCGACGACCAGAACTGCAGTGCCTGCCAACAGGTCACGGCGTGAGCGCAACTTGACCACGGCCCACACCAACGCCGCCAGCGCGAAGAAGATCGCAACTTCGCCACCGCGGGCGTGCCAGTCGATCCACTTGCCCCCGGCCTCACGCTTGCCGTCGTGTTCGAGGAAGATTCCGGCCCACAATCCCTGCAGTACGACGAGCAGTGCGCAGACGCCAGCGAGTGCGCTGAAGATCTTCTGGGCGGGGCGGGCGTCGGTGCCCGTGGTTGTAGTTGAGTCTAGCGAGGTGGTCATGGCGTTCTCCTTGGAGCGACGGGTGAGCGGTCAGGGGAGTGCATATGGAGCGGGGGTTGAGGGTCACCGCGGGCCGGGTCAGCCGCGGTGTGGAACCGGTGCTGCGGTCAGTGCACCGCAACGCGTATGTGCCGGGCGAAGCGCTGCCCGGGGGGCCCGAGGCGAACACGTGCGGGAGGGTGAGCGCGTGTCAGCCGGGCGAAGCGCTGCCCGGGAGGGCCGACGCGAAGACCCGCGTGAGGGGCAACAGCGGTTGGCCAGTAACGGACGACGACGACGGCCCAGGTGGTACCTACTGCAAGTCCGGCGCACACGTCGGTGAACCAGTGCACGTCGAGCACCAGACGGCTGAATGCGACAGCAACAGCCACCACACCAGCCAACCCGATCAGCGGACGCCGCGCCCGTCCAGATGCCTTCCCGGCCGAGGGAAACAGCAGCGCAGCACCGATCAGCAGCGCCGCCGCCGCCGTGCTGTGGCCGGAGGGAAACGAGTAGTCGTGCAGGCCGGAACTCAAGCGCTGGGCGGGGCCAGCACGCTGAATCACCAGCTTGCCCACCGTCGTCAAGGCGTCTGCACCGACCACGATCAGCACCAACTCTGCGGCCAAGTGCTTGCGCACTCGGTACAACGCCACCGTCAGCAGCGCGAGCAACACGAGCACGACGGGCTGTGCTCCAAGCCAGGTGACGACGGCAGCCACTTTATGAAGCGGGGGTCGGGCAGGCTGCAGATCCGCGTCCACCGGAATGTCGACCGCACGGAGCACCAAACCGTGGCCGGCGTTTACGACCAGCTCTCCGACAACGCTTAGGGCCGCGAGCAGTCCTAGCCACCAGAATGACAACTCGCGCAACAGCCGCGTAGTAGCCGTGCCGGCACCTTTACCGGGCTCGGTGCCGGTGCGCTTGACGTCTACCACGTAGCCCGACGCTACGTCCTACGATGACGTAGGAGTTATCCGCGCCAGGTTTGTTAACAAACTTGATACATCGCTTAACACTCAAACTCGATACACCGCTCATTACATCGGGGCCGACACAGGGGAGAGGGTGCGCAGTGCGGCATCGGCGTACGTCTGGAGGCCTCGAATCGGAGGTACTTGCGGCATTGTGGGCGGCGGACGCCCCGATGACGCCGGGCGATGTTGCGCTCGCGTTGGACGCTGATCTCGCCTACACCACCGTCCAGACGATCCTGACCAGACTGCATGTCAAGGGCGTGGTGGCCCGCGAACGCATCGGACGGGCGCACGCCTATTCGCCGGTGCTCGACGAAGCCGGCCTGGCCGCGACCCGCATGCACGCGATGCTCGATCGCGGCGGCGACCACGCCGCTGTGCTGAGCCGGTTCGTGAGCATTCTGAGCGCGCAGGAAGAGCACACCTTGGCCCGACTACTAAGGGTCAGCGCTGCGGAGTCGGCAGACAATGACCCATCGGGCGAACCCACCTCGAGCGGGCCCCTATCGAGCGAACCCGGATCGGGCGAACCCGGATCGCATGGCCCGCACAATGCCGAACGCGCAGCGACGCGATGAGCGCCGCGGTCTACCTGACGTTCGTGTTCAGCGCGCTGTTCGGCGTCTGCGCACCGGCGGTGGGTCGGCGGCTACCGCCAGCGCTGACGTGCTGGCTGCTCAGCGCCGGCGGCGTTCTCGTAGCGCTGGCGAGCACGGGTGGCCTGTTTTTGCTCGCCACCACCCTGGTGGGCCTCAATCCCGTCTTCGCGGCGCGTGGACACTGGTCGCAGGCCGCGCTACGGCAGGCCAATCCGGTGCCGCCGAGTGTTGCCGCTGCCGCAACGGTCGTGCTGCTCGTGCTGACGGTGTGGGTCGCGCATGTCGCCGGGCAACGCCTGCGCGCCCTTCGATCGGCCTTCGCGTTCGCCGCGACGTTGCCCACCGCCGGAGCGGAGCTGGTCGTCGTCGACGATCCAGGTCGGCTGGCTTACGCGGTGCCCGCCCGTCCTAGTCTGCGGCGTCGCCAGGGTCGGATCGTCGTGTCCACCGGGCTGTTGCGCGGTCTCGACGCTGCCCAGCGGCGGGCACTGCTGGCGCACGAACGCGCGCACCTGCGCCATTCACACCATCTGCACGTTGCCGCTGCCGAGCTGGCCCGCGCCGCCAACCCGCTGCTGCGGGCGCTCCCGGCGGCGGTTGCCCTGGCCACCGAACGGTGGGCCGACGAGGAGGCGACGGCGACGACGTCGCGAGATCAGGTTGCCCAGGCGCTGATCTCCGCCGCGCTCGGGCGTCCCACGTTTGCGGTGCCGCGGGGCAGTGCTGTTCTGGCCGCCGCACAGGTGGATGTTGCCCAGCGCATCACGGCTTTGCGCGGGCCGGCACCCCGGCTGCAGGTATGGCGGGTCGTCGTCGTTGCAGCGCTGCTCGGCGCCACCTCGCTCACCGCGATCCACGCCGCGCACGACACCGACCACCTGTTCGACCACGCCCGCTGGGTGTACAGCCGAGCGCGGTAGACAGCCAGCCGGTGAGCATCGAGCGACGAAGGAGTGAGGAGCGGAGCCGGTAGACAGCCAGCCGGTGAGCATCGAGCGACGAAGGAGTGAGGAGCGGAGCCG
>CAXSBR010000007.1:0-4240 GCA_964236495.1 uncultured Jatrophihabitantaceae bacterium | reverse complement strand
GTAGACAGCCAGACGGCGCTACGGTGACCGCCGTGGACGTGCAGCCGCAGACCGAGCGCTCTCAGGCAGGGCGCCCCGTCGCGTCGTGCCGAGCCGTCCACCAGAGCTACCGCACCGACCTCGAGCGGCTCGACGCGCTGACCGGCGTGGACAAGGACTTTCCGGCGGCCGCGCTGACGGTGATCGCAGGCCCGTCCGGATCGGGCAAGTCGTCGCTGCTGCGCATTCTGGCCTGCGTCGACCGGCCGCAGTCGGGCCGGGTAGACATCGCCGGCGTGGACGCCGCGGGTGCGGGGGAGCGCGTGCGACGGCAGCTGCGCCGTCGGACCATCGCCTTTCTTTTTCAGCGCCCGACCGACAACCTGATCGACTACCTGACGGTGGCTGAGCAGTTCCAGCTGGCGGGCCGGCTGCGCGGGCGGCGACTGAGTGACGCCGAGGTAGCGGAGCTGGCGCAGGCGTTCGGTCTGGGCGGCCGGCTGACGCATCGGCCCGAACAGCTGTCCGGCGGCGAACAGCAGCGGGTTGCCGTCGCCTGCGCGATGGTGGGATCGCCGGCACTGGTGGTGGCCGACGAACCGACCGCTGAACTGGATTCCGGCTCGGCTGACGCGGTACTGGCCGCGATCGCCCAGCTGTGCCGGGCGGGCGCCGCCGTCGTCGTGGCGTCGCACGATCCGCGGGTGCTGTCTCGTGCCGAACACTTGCTGGAGCTCGACCATGGACGGCCGGTGCTGTCCTGGTGAACGACGTGTTGGTGCGGGCGCGCGGACTGGAGAAGTCTTATCGCCGGGGTGCGGAGACGGTGCGCGCGCTACGCGGCGTCGACATAGAAATCGGTCCAGGCGAGATCGTCGCGGTGGCCGGAGTATCTGGGTCAGGCAAGACGACGCTGCTGGCGGTGCTGTGCGGCTGGGAACGCCCCGACGCCGGCCGCGTGGAACACGACGACGGCCCGGTCGAGACGCTGCCGTGGAGTTCGCTGGCTGTAGTGCCACAGGCGCTGGGCCTGCTGGAAGACCTCGACGTCGCCGACAACATCGCGTTACCTGCCCGGCTGGCGCGCGTCGATCGCCGGCAGCGGTGCGAGCAGCTTTCCCAGCGGCTCGAGATCGACCAGTTGGCTCGGCGGTTTCCGGCGCAGACCTCGCTGGGAGAGCAACAGCGGTGTGCCGTCGCGCGCGCCCTCGTGCTCGAACCGGCGCTGGTGCTGGCTGACGAACCCACCGCACACCAGGACCAGGCGCATGCCGCCACGATGCTGGCGGCGATGCGCGAGCAGGCCGACGCGGGCACCGGCTTCCTGCTGGTCAGCCACCACGAGCAGGTGTGGCAGAGCGCTGATCGGGTGCTGATCATGAGCGACGGCGTGCTGAGCAGCGCGCCGCCGCGCCACTGACATGGGCCGGAAAACATGAAGCCGAAAGCATGAGCCTGCTGACGATGAGCCCGTGGCGGCGCGGGCCCGGTCTGCTGCTGCGCCGCCCGGTCGTCTTCGTCGCGGTCGCGCTGGCCAGCGCAGTGCTCGCGATCGCGGCGGCGTCAGGAGTGCTGTTCCTCTCGACGGTCGGTTCGGCGGCCCTGCACGCCCGAGCCGCCGCCGACTGCCCCGAGGCCGCCCTGCCCGGTGCCACGACTTGGGCCGATCCGCGCGGCCTGGACGCGGCACGGGCAGCCGGCCAGGCTCAGTTCCGCGCCGCAGCGCTACCCGACCCGTACTCGGTTTCGGTCGCTGTCACCCAGGTCCTCGGCGCGCCGGCGGAACTGCTCAGCCGGGCCGGAGCGCTGGACCACGTCGTCAAACTGACCGCCGCAACGCCCGCCGGTCAGTCCGGCGCCGGAGTGTGGATCCCGAACGATCTCGCCGCTCGCGGACACCTTCGGGTGGGAAGCCGGCTCCGCTTGCCCACCGGCGCCACGGTCGACGTCGCCGGCATCTACCGCAGCCTGGCCCCGATCCGTTCTCACTGTCGAATCTGCCGCGGTACTGGTGCACGTGGCACGATCTGATCGTTCCCGCTGTCGTCGAGAGCCCCACCGGGCCGGTCTTGATCGCCGACGACGCGACGCTCGCCCGAGCCGCCGGCTTGCCCGTTCGACTGAGCTGGTACGCACCGGTGGCCGTCGACGCGACGTCCCTGCCCGCGATGCGAACACTGGCGCGGCGAGGACAGCAGGCCGTCGGGGCACTGCGCGGCGCCGGCATTGCCGCCGTGCTCGACCCTGGCCTCGGTGCGCACCTTGCCGCGGCGCGCGCCGCGCAGAACGGTGTCGGCGGTGCCGTGCTGCCCTTGGATTTGGCGGGCGTGCTCGTCGCCGCGCTCCTGGTCGCCGGCGCGGGTATCTACTGGTCGACCTACCGCGCAGGCGAGATCCGGTTGCTGGTATCTCGCGGCGTCGGCCCGAGCGGGTTGGCGCTCAAAGCGGTGCTGGAGACGGGGCCGCCGGCGCTGGTCGGCCTGGTTGGCGGCTACGGTGCCGCGCTGGTGCTGGTGCGTGGGGTCGGCGTCGTCCCGGGCTTCGGCGGCTCGGGCCGCGGCGGTTTGGGCCCGTCGTCGGTGCTGGGCCCCGGTGCTGCACTGCACGCGCTTACCGCAGCCGCCGGGGCGGTGCTCGCCGGTTTGCTGCTGGTAGCGCTGATCGGCGCCCGAACCGCGCGATCGCCACGCCGGCCGGCGGCATACTGGCGGCGGTTGCCCTGGGAGCTCGTCGCAGTGGTCGGCGCTGTCGCGGTAGGCATCGAGGTGCGGAGCGAACCGGCCGCGCGTCTGGACCACGGCGTCGTGCGGATCAGCCCGACGACGTTCGTCTTTCCGCTGCTCGGCGCGGTCGCGGTGTTGGCCGTGCTCGCTCGCGTCGTCAGGATCGTGCTGCCACGGCTGGCGCGCGTGAATCGGCGCGGGATCGCCGGGTTTCTGGCAGTACACCGGCTGGCTGGATCGCGGGCGGTCACAGTCGGCCTGCTGGTGGCAATCGCGCTGCCGTGCGCGCTGTTGACCTACGCCGGCGCGCTTACCGGTGCACTGAGCACCGACATCGCCGCCAAGTACCGCACGAACGTCGGCGCCGACCACGTCGTGGAGGTCACCGGCCCGTTGACCCGCACGCCGCGGATGGACGGCCACGCCACGGTGGTGGCGCAGATCCAGACGAATCCGGTGCTGCCCGACGGAACGCAAGTGCGCATCCTGGGCGTGGACCCGGCTACCTTCGCGTCGTTCGCGCACACCGACGCCCGCCAGCGCGGGCAGATCGCGCAGCTGCCGGTCTCGTCCGCGCGCGGGTCCGTACCGGCGCTGCTGGTCAACGGCGGGGGCGTGAACGCGAGGTCGGTGCAGATCGGGAACTCGACGCTGCGACTGGACGTCCGATTCCAGGCCGCGATCTTTCCCGGCCTGCGGGATCGCTACCGGCCGCTGCTGGTGATGGATCGGCGCGCACTGGTCGGTCTGGACGCCGGGATCGACGTCGTGACCCAAATATGGACGACGAACCCGCAGTATCCGGCGGCGCTGCGGGCGCTGGCCGGGGACAAGGAGTACTCCATTCTCGTGGAGCTGACCGGCACCGTGATCGTCGGCAACACCGGCCTGCTTCCGGTGACGTGGACCTTCGGCTATCTGCGGGCGCTCGCAGCACTGATCGGTCTGGTCGCGGTTGTGGGCCTGGTGTTTGCCCTGGCTGCACGGACCCGACGACGTGCTGTCTCCTATGTGCTCAGCCGTCGGATGGGCCTGAGCGCGTCGGCGCATCTGCGCTCGCTGCTGATCGAGCTGTCGCTGGTCGTCGGCGCCGGATGGGCGCTCGGTGCGCTGGTCGGGCTCGGCTCGGCCGCGGTCGTCACGCCGCAGCTGGACATCTACCCCACGCTGTTGCCGCCACCGTCACTGGCGGTCCCGCTCGGCGTGCTGGGTGGCACCGCGGCAGCGGTCGTCGGCGTCGTCATACTCGCCGCGCTCGCGACCCACCGCCTCGCCCAGCGCGCCCGACCGGGGGAGATCCTGCGGCTGTCCTGACCTTTTGGCAGCCGCTGCGCGGCAAGAACCTGATCCGGCTGAGGCTGGCGTGTCCGGCGTTGCTACTGAGATGTGCGCTCTGGCCGTTCAAGTCGAAAATCACCGGTCGCGACATCTGTGAATAGGTCCAGCGGCGCGGCTCCATCGCAACGGTTCGGTTCGGTGGGCAAGGGGGTGTGCTGGTTCAGGACATCCCGAACGGTGTCTCTGGACATAGCGAACAC
>CAXSBR010000006.1:86830-162885 GCA_964236495.1 uncultured Jatrophihabitantaceae bacterium | reverse complement strand
CCGTAGACAGCCGGCGGGTGAGGATCGAGCGACGGAGGAGCGAGGCCCGGAGCCCGTAGACAGCCCGCGGGTGAGGATCGAGCGACGAAGGAGCGAGGCCCGGAGCCCGTAGACAGCCCGCGGGTGAGGATCGAGCGACGAAGGAGCGAGGCCCGGAGCCCGTAGACAGGACGTGATGAACTAGTGGTGTGACGAACACCATGCCTGAGCCGCTCGCTCGACCGGGGTTGTGGCGTCACCTGGACTTCCGCCGACTCTGGGTCGGCGAGACCGTCAGCCAGTTCGGCACGATGGTCACCGAACTGGCGCTGCCGCTGGTGGCCATCCACGCAGTGCACGCCAGCACCTTCCAGGTCGGGCTGCTCGGTGCGTTCCAGACTGTCGCGTTCCTGCTCGTCGGGCTGCCCGCCGGCGCGTGGCTGGACCGGATGCGCCTGCGCACGGTCATGATCGTCAATGATGTGCTGCGCGCTGTGGCGCTGGCGTCGGTGCCGGTGGCCCACTGGATCGCGCGGGTGACGATGGTTCAGCTCTACGTCGTCGCGCTTGTCACCGGCGTCTGCACGGTGTTCTTCGACGTTGCCTACCAGTCCTATCTACCCCAGCTGGTGGACCGCGACGCTCTGGTGGAGGGAAACGCGAAGCTGCAGGCCAGTGAGTCGGTGTCCTCGATCGCCGGCCCGAGCGCGGGCGGCGTGCTGATCCAGCTGCTGGGCGCACCGGTCGCGGTGCTCGTCGACGCGCTGAGCTTTCTGTGGTCGGCCTCGTGGGTGTACTCGATCAGGGTGCGGCCGGCCAAGCCCGAGCGCCGGGCGGATCGCCATCTGGGCCGCGAGATCAGCGTCGGGCTGCGGTTCGTGCTGGGCAACCGGCTGCTGCGCTCGATCGCGATGTGCACCAGCTCGGCCAACCTGTTCAACGCGATCGGCTTCGCGGTGTACTACGTCCTGCTCGCCCGCACGCTGCACCTGTCCGCGGGCTGGATCGGCCTACTCGGATCGGCTTCGGCGGTGGGCGGGCTGGTGGGCGCGCTGGTCGCGAGCCGCTTCGCCGCCCGGGTCGGGCAGGGACCGGCGATCTGGATGGCGGCGGCCCTGTTCGGTCCGCCGGCCCTCGTAGCGCCGTTCGTCCACCGCGACTGGACGCTCGCCGCGTTCGCGGTCGCGGGCTTCGTGATGACGATGTCGACGGTCGTCTACAACATCACCCAGGTGAGCTTCCGCCAGTCGCTGTGCCCGCCGGAGCTGCTGGGGCGGATGAATGCGACGATGCGCTTCCTCGTGTGGGGCACGCTGCCGCTCGGTGCGTTGGTGGGCGGCGTGCTCGGCGCCACGATCGGGGTGCGGCGCACGCTGCTGGTGTCGGCGCTCGGAGGCATCCTGACGTTCCTGCCAGTGTTTCTGTCACCGCTGCGGCGCATGCGCGAGCTGCCGGTCTATCAGGCTCCTCCGGTGGCGGCGGCCGGTGCAACATCGGGCACTGCCTAACCGCCGTCAGCTGCGGGTGGCGTGGCGGAACAGGTGCGCAGTGCGGGCGCTGATTTCGAAGGCCACCAGCCGCTCCCGCCGGCGATCGCGCTGTTGCCGCCTTTCGGTGTCCTGGTGCACGCTGTCTGCTTTCCAGTTCAGGGCGGAACTGACATTGGAGCGGTCGAAGTCCGAGCCGTCGAAGTCGTGGGGTTCCAGACCGGCAAATACCGAGCCGAACTCCGCTGCGTCGCTCAGGGGCGCGTCGAGGTCGGGCAGGTCCATATTCAGTCCGTCCACCGCGACTCCGACGTCGTCGCCGTCGGTGTGCGAACCGTCGAAATACGCCAGCATGTCGTAGTCCACTCTGCGATCGGTCACAACGACGACGGTGCTCCGCGCTGGTAGCGGGACTCTCAACCATGGATGAACACTTTGCGACCATCGCTCGACGGGTCGGATCTGCGCTCATCGCAACCGTCGGTCGCGTTGTCCGATCGCGTTCCCGGAGCGAGGTGAAAGCTCGGTGAATCGTCGGTGAACTGTTGTTCGCGGCTCTGGCTCCATGCCGTGGGCCGCCGCCACACTCCAGGACGTGCACAACACTCTGCTGCTCGTGATCGTCGTGCTGACTGCGGTGTCGTTCGACTTCACCAACGGTTTCCACGACACAGCCAACGCGATGGCCACCTCCATCGCCACCAAGGCGCTGGCGCCGCGGGTGGCTGTCGCGCTCTGCGGCGTGCTCAACTTCGTGGGCGCCTTTCTGTCGGTCAAGGTCGCGGCGACTATCGCCAGCGGCATCGTCGACCAGAAGGTCGTCACGCTGCCGATCGTGTTCGCCGGCCTGTTCGGCGCGATCGCCTGGAACGTGCTGACCTGGTTCTTCGGCCTGCCCTCGAGTTCCTCTCATGCCCTGATCGGCGGCGTCATCGGCGCTACCGCGGTGGCAGCCGGAACGTCGTCTGTGCAGGGACACAACATCGTCGCCAAGGTCGTCGTACCGGCCGTTCTGTCGCCCATCATCGCCGGCGTCGTCGCCGCGCTGGCCACGTTCATGGCCTACCGCGTGTCGCGACCCAACGAGGTGGCGGGCACCAAGAAAACCTTCCGGCTGGGCCAGATCGCCTCGGCCTCGTTGGTCTCACTCGCGCACGGCACCAACGACGCGCAGAAAACGATGGGCATCATCACGCTGGCCCTGATCGCCGACGGACGCCTGCACCACGGCGCGAATCCGCCGCTGTGGGTGATCGCGCTCTGCGCGCTGGCGATCGCCAGCGGCACCTACATCGGCGGATGGCGCGTCATCCGCACGATGGGTCACCGCCTCACGCAGGTCGAGGCCCCGCAAGGCTTCGTCGCCGAGACGTCCGCGGCGGCGGTTCTGCTCATCTCCACCCGCAGCGGCATTCCGCTGTCGACCACCCACATCACCTCCGGTGCGGTGATGGGCAGCGGCGTGGGCAAGACCGCCGCGGGTGTCAAGTGGGGCGTTGCAGGCCGGATGGTGGTGGCGTGGGTGTTGACGTTGCCCGCTGCAGCAGGTGTTGCTGCCCTCATCGCGGCCATCACCAACCACCGGGGCAACGCCACCATCGCGCTGGTCGCGCTGGTCGCAGCGGCACTGCTCGCTGGGGTGTGGCTGCTCTCGCGCAAGGACGCCGTCACCGCGAACAACGTCAACGACGAGGGCGACTACGACGAGGGCCTTGACGGGGACGCGCAGCCAGTGGCCGCCGGTACTACCGCAGGCGCGGGCACCACCGCAGGCGCGGCCACCACCGCGATGACCGACGCCACCGGCACCCACCATCTGGACCAGGAGCAGGAGCAGAACCGATGAGTAGCTACGTCGATTTCAGTGCCGTCGGCCAGACCCTGGTCTACTCACTCGTTGCCGTGCTGGCCGTCGTCGGCGCGTTCTCCTTCGGCGCCCGCACGCTGGCACAGGCCGAGGGTGCCAAAGCCGCCGCCCGACCCGCGGTTGCCCAGTTCGCGGTGGCGTTCGCGTGCTTCACCGTCGCTGCCGCCGGCGTCGTGGTCGGCGTGTGGTTCATCCTCGATAAATGAGCGAGGACAAGTGAGCGAGGACTAGTAAGCGACGACTGCTCGCTCAGTCAGCCCCTCAGGACTGCTGCGCGGAGGATGCCGGGTCCGGCGGCGCCTGCCCCGGCTGGCCGGGCGCAGCGGTTACTGCGCTTGCTGGGGGCTTTTGCCATGGCCAGCGACCGGTGATCTCCAGTTCCAGCGAGAAGCTCAAGAACGTTCGGATGAGGACGATGGCGCCCAGCACCGCCACGCTGGTGAGGGTAGGCGTGACGGCAACCGTGCGGATGATGTCGGCGGCCACCAGCAGCTCCAAGCCCAGCAGGATGGAGCGACCCAGCTGCTGGCGGTAGTGGCGGTAAATGTCGGGCACCTTGGCGCGCGCCCGCTGGAGCGCAATGACCGAGGCCGCCAGCGCGCCGACGACCATGATCGCGACGCCGGTGGCGTCGATCGTCTTGCCGACGGCCTCGACCGCCTGGATGAACGTCACCGGAGGAAGGGAATCGTCGCTGCAGCGGCCATGTTGGCAACAATGGCATCCGCATCGCGGAGATGGAATCCGCAGCGCGGCAGATGGAACCTCACATCGCAACACTCGGGAACAGGGACGGCACCCCGCATGCAGCAACGCACGCCGCGCAGTCAGGGCCTGCCCGTTTCAGCCGACGAACCGCCGGCGATCAGCCCAGTTGTCAGCATCGAGCGCGGCCCGGCCTTTCTGCGCGTGTCCGGCACCGGCGCGGCCTCCGCTTCGGCGCTCTTCGCTGTGCTCTGCGATCCGCGCCGCCACGTCGAGGTCGACGGCTCGGGGATGCTGCAGGCCGACGTGGATGCACACCCGGTGACGCGCGTCGGCGAGGTGTTCACCATGGAGATGCACTATCCGTCGCTGGGCGACTACCGCACCGAGAACCACGTCGTGGAGTTCGAGCCGGACCGGGCAATCGCCTGGACTACGGCGCGCGCGGGCGCCAAGCCCGCCGGTGTCGTGTGGCGCTGGCAGCTCACGCCCACCGCCGAACGTCGAACCGACGTGGTGCACACCTATGACTGGTCAGCGGTCACCGACCCGGCTGTGCTGGCCCGGGTGACGTTTCCCCGGGTCAGCGGCGAGGAACTGCGCCAGAGCGTGCACCGCCTCATCGTCGCGGCCGGCTGAGCGAGGCGAACGAGTGCAGCCTGCGCCACCTCGGCGGTGGCCAACACTGCGATCGTTTGGCCGGTGCGGTGACGCCTCAGCGTCGCAGCAGCAGGGGCGCAGCCGGACCGAGGGTCAGCCCGGCGCGCAGCGGCGGATCGTCGGCAGCGTCACCACCCACCCGCTGAGAGGCACCAGCTGGCTCGGACACCTCGGCTGGCCGAGCCGCGTCGGCTCGGTTCGTTGCGTCAGCGAGGTGGGTTGTGTCGGATCGGTGGAGGCCCTCGGCCGCTGCTGCGCCCACCATGCGCAGGATCAGCTGCGCCAGGTTGGCGCCCAGGCAGGTCCGCTCGCCGGCCGCGAACGGAATGTAGCCCCACGCCGGCAGCGGTTCGGTGAATCTCTCGGGCCGAAACGTCAGCGGATCCGTCCACAGGGTCGGGTCGCGGTGGGTCAGGTACGGGCTGTACAGCACCAGCATGCCGGCTTTGATCACCGTGCCGTCGACGTCGACGTCGCGGGCTGCGCGGCGGCTGCCCAGCCAGCCGGCGGGGTAGAGCCGCAGCGTCTCCGACACCGCGTCGGCGACCGACTCCGGCCGGCCCCACGCAGGATTAGACGCCAGGTGCCAGAGCAGGAACGCCATTGTGTGGGCGGTGGTGTCGTACGCCGCGCCCAGCGCGACCCGCAGCTCCTCGACGCCGTACTGCCGCCCCTCGGCCAGGTCGACGAAAGCCTGGGCCAGCGTGCCGGGCTTGGCGTCGGCCAGCGCCGTCGTCAATGCGGCGTTCATCCGGCGAAACAGCACCGGCCGGCGTAGGAACGGCCCCGGCGGGCGCGTGTCGAGCGGGCGCAGGAAGTCGGCCAGCAACGTACGCGGAAAATCGCCACCGAAGAACGCCTTGACCAGCAGTTCGCGGGTGATCGTCGACGACCACTCGACCGCGTCGAACTCGCCGATGGGCAGGTTCGCGTCGACGACGGCGGCCAGCGCCGGCTCCAACTCCGCCACCGCGCGACGGTGGAACGACGGATTGAGCGCCGCCCGGCGTGGGCGGTGCACGGGCGGGTCGGCCTGCACGACACCGCCGGCCAAATAGGGGCTCAAGCCGCTGAGGCTTCCCTTGCTGCGAAAGGTGTCCAGGTCGCCCAGCACCAGCCGGTTCCAGTCCGGCCGGTAACCGATGACGGCCCGTCGCCACAGCCGGATCGAGAAGACCGGGGCCAGTGCCGCACCCTCGTCCAGCAGCGCCAGCGGTTCGGTTCCCCATCGGCCCAGGTGCCCGGCCACCGGTTGGCTGCGCGGACTCGGGAAGCCGGCTGGATTGCTGACCCGACGCACATGAGGTGTGCCATCTGGACTGGGGCGGCTCACGAGTACGTCCGACCCTTCCAGGTCTGTTCCGGTCGCAGCGCCTGGCGGATCACCGGCCATGCCGCCGGCGCCGTGACCGGCATCAGCACCGCCTGCCACCACCGACGCCGGCCGGTCTTGCCCTCCACCAGCAGTCGTTCGGCCAAGGCCAACAGCACCGGCAGCAGCCAGCGACGCCGACGCCCGGCCAGCAGCGCGGGCAGCGTGTAGACCACGACGTGCCAGCTCCACAGCCCGAGCAGGCGGGCACGCGAGCCGCCCGCCATCGCCCACGCGCCGCGCCCGAAGGCCGGCACCAGTGGCGTCCAGCCGGAGTACATCCGCGCCTGCACCACGTCGGCGCCCAGGGCAAGGCCCAGGCGCAGGCCGCGGCGGCGGGTCAGCCGGGCCAGGGCGACGTCTTCCACCACCTCGGCGCGCACCGCGGCAAAACCGTCCAGCTCGTCGTAGGCCTCCCGGCGAAAGGCCAGCAGCGAGCCGTTGGCCGTCGCTGCGGACGGCGCGGGTGCCTCGAGCAGGGCGAAGGGGAGGAAGCACAGCAGAACGTCGTCGATCAGCGGAACGAGCAGGTGCTCACCCAGCGAACCGGTGCGCTGGCGCGGAAAGACGGAGAAGACGTCGGCGCGCTGACGCTGCATCTCCACCCGCACGGCGTCCGTCGCGCCGGGTGCCAGGTGGATGTCGGCGTCGCAGAAGACGAGCAGGCTGCCGGTGGCGGCCTGAGCCAACTGATGGCACGCCCACGTCTTGCCCGTCCAGCCCGCAGGCCGCTCGGCGCCCGCGATCATCCGCGCGCGCGGATGGTCGGCCACCGCCGCGGCCAGGAGTGCCGAACTGCCGTCGGTGGAACCGTCGTCGAGGAAGATCACCTCGTCAGCACTCTGCGCGAGCAACCCGGGCAGCGTGGCGGGCAGCTCGTCGGCCTCGTCGCGTACCGGTACCAGCAGCGAGATCCCAGGCACGGGCCGTCGACGAACCGGCCGCAGCGACGGGAAGGTGAACACGTTGACGAGCAGGTTGGTCAGCTTGAGCAGCAGAAATGCCACGACCGACCGGAGCAGCCACCTCATGACTGCCCCCGGCGGGGCACCCGAGCCGCGATGCCGGCTATTCGCTCATCCCAGCTGTGCCGGCCGGGTACCACGAGGTCGAAGCCGGGCAGCGGCGCGCGCGGATCGGCGGTGCGAAGTTCTGCGTCCAAGAGCGCCAACCGCGTACCCAGCACGTCGGCCAGCGCGGCATCGGGCGCAGTAATGGCCGCAGTGTTGGGCGCAGTACTGGACGTGGGAGCCAGAAGATCGACGTCGGTCAAGTCGACGTACACCTCGGGCCACTGGTGCCCGCGGTTGATCACCCGCAGCGCTACCGCCACCAGCGTCGCCGGCGCCTGCCGAGCCAACCACTGCGCACCCGAATGCACCGGACCCAGCGGCCCGGGCGGCAGCAGCTCTGCTTCGGGAAACACGACGACGGTTTCGCCCCGACGCAGTGCAGCAACTGCCGCGCGCAGGTTGGCGGTGCCGATGGCGCCGCCTCGCCGCAGAAATGCGAACGCCTCGAGGTTCTCGGCGTCCATCAGCAGCGCGAAGTCGCGCGCGTCTGCCCGCAGCAGCGACACCGCTACGAAACCGTCCCACCAACTGTGGTGATTGGCCGCCCACACGATCGGTCCCTCGGGCAGCGTGCCCCGCACCCAGACCCCGCGCACGCCGCCGCGCACCAGCCGGTCCAAGCCGAACCGCAGCGAGGCCCCCGATCTAGAGATGTGCGCCGGGATGTGCGCCGGGATGTGCGCTGAGATGTCGGGCGTCATCAACCGGAGCGGACGGCGTCGAGAACGGTCAGCGCGGACCAGTGCGGAGCGGTCTTGCTCAGCAGCTGAGCGTCGACATACAGCCGCGGCCAGCGCGCCAACGCTGCCAACGCGGCGTCGTCGCCGGCGACATCTTCCAGAGCGGATTGGGCTGCGTCGGCCTGCCGAGCCGCTTCTCGCACGGTGTATTCAACGCCACCGCCGGCGCGGATCAGCTCAGCGGCGCGCGCCTGCTCGGCGACGCTCAAGCCGGGGCGGACGAGATCGCGCAGTTCCGCAGACGCGTTCAGCGCGAGGACGGCGGGCAGGCTGATCGTGCCGGCGGGGAAGTCGGCTAGCACCGGCTTGCCCAGCAGCTCGTCGGTGGAGGCAAGATCGAGCACGTCGTCGACCAGCTGCAGGCTGGTACCGAACGCGGTGCCGAAGGTTTCCAGCGCGTCGACGACGACCGGATCGAATCCGGCCACCATCGCGCCCAGCCGCGCGGCGGCACCCATCAGGCTTCCCGTCTTGCCGCGCGCGACGGCCAGCGCGTCGGCCTCACCCATCGTGGTGCAATAGCGCAGAGAATCCTCCAGCGACTGGCCTCCACACAGCTGGGTCAGCGTCTCGGCAAGCAGCGCGGCTGCCTCGGCACCAGTGCGCGCAGCGAGGCCGAACGACGACGCAATGAGCAGGTCCCCGCCCAGAACTGCCTGGGACAGACCGTCGCGCGCGTAGATCGTCGGCGCACCGTGCCGCGACTGCGAGCCGTCGATCAAGTCGTCGTGCACCAACGTCGCACAGTGCATCAGCTCGACGGCCGCCGCCGCGGACAGCAGCGCCGGCGCCATCGGCGAGCGCCCACGCTGACCGGCCGCGGCGATGGTCAGCGACGGCCGCAGCCGCTTCCCGCCCACCAGCACCTCGCGTAGCGACCCCCGCAGCCGCGGCGACGCCCACTGCAGGGCACGATCCAACACGGCATCGAGCGCCGGCCGTTCCGACGCGGTCAGACCCCAGTGCTGAATCGGTCCCGGAACAGACAACGTTCCGGCGTCGCGTGCGCCGTGCTGCATAAGGCCTCGCAGAGTTCGTCGCCGGCAGAGAAGGGGGCGCTGCCTTCTATGGTGTGCGCCACGGGAACAGACCTGCCCGCGCACGGTTGACCGTTCGAACTATAACTTTGGAGGATGTCGCCTGCCGCTCATGTGCGCACCGTTCCAGGGCGAACCGATTCGGTAGTGATCGTGGGGGCCGGATTGGGCGGTCTGTCCGCTGCGCTCCGGTTGGCCGGTGCTGGCCGGAAGGTGACCGTAATCGAACGCTCAAGCGATCCGGGCGGCCGAGCCGGCCGGTTGGAGCTCGACGGCTACCGGTTCGACACCGGCCCTACCGTGCTGACGATGCCCGAACTGATTGCCGATGCCTTCGCCTGCGTCGGTGAATCGATGGCCGACTGGCTGGATCTGATCGCGCTGCCGAGGGCTTATCGGGCGCGCTTCGCCGACGGCTCGTCGATCGATGTGCTGACCGACATCGACGCCATGACTGAGGAGATAGCCCGGACCTGCTCGAGCGCCGATGCCGAGGGGTACCGCCGGTTCGTCCATTACCTGCGCGAGCTCTACACCCTCGAGATGGACGAGTTCATCGACCGAAACCTGGACTCCCCGGTCGGGCTCGCCTCGCCGGGGGCTCTGCGGCTGCTGGGCATGGGCGGGTTGCGCCGGTTGGCGCCCAAGGTCGGGCAGTTCCTGGCCGACGATCGGCTACGACGCATCTTCTCCTTCCAGGCGATGTATGCCGGGTTGGCACCGCAGGATGCGCTGGCCATCTACGCGGTAATCGCCTACATGGACACCGTGGCGGGCGTGTACTTTCCGCGTGGCGGTATGCACGAGGTGCCCAAGGCGCTGGCGGGGGCCGCGGCCAAGCACGGCGTCGAGTTCCGCTACGACACCGCGGTCACCCAGATCGAGGTGGCCAACGACCGCGCGCAGGCCGTCGTCACCGCCGACGGCGAGCGGATCGCCGCAGACGTCGTCGTCGTCAATGCCGACCTGCCGGTGGCCTACCGCGAGCTGTTGCCCGCCCGCTACACCCCCCGCGCAGTCAAGCGGTTGAAGTACTCGCCGTCGTGCTTCCTGCTGCACGCGGGCGCGAGGGTGCAGTACCCGGGGCTGGCGCACCACACGATCTCGTTCGGGCAGGCGTGGGAGCAGACGTTCCGCCAGATCATCGACACCGGCGAGCTGATGAGCGATCCGTCGTTCCTGATCAGCAATCCGAGCCACACCGATTCCACCCTCGCACCGGCCGGTGGCCAGACTTACTACGTGCTGTTCCCGACGCCCAACCTCACCGCCGACCTGGACTGGTCGGTGATCGGGCCGCGCTACCGCGACGAGGTGCTGGCCACCATGGAAGCCCGCGGCTTTCCCGGCTTCGCCGACGCCATCGAGGTGGAGCGCGTCGTGACGCCGGCCGACTGGGGTGCCGGTGGTCTGGAGGCCGGCGCGCCGTTCGCCGCCGCGCATTCGCTGTTCCAGTCCGGTCCGTTTCGCGCGCCGACGCTGGATCGGCGGATCGACAACCTCGTCTTCTGCGGGTCGAACACCCAGCCCGGCGTCGGAGTGCCGATGGTGTTGCTGTCCGGGCGGTTGGCGGCCGAGCGGATCACCGGGCCGGTGTTGACATGAGCGTGGGCGTTGACGTGAGCATGGGTGTTGACGTGAGCATGGGTGTTGACGTGAGCATGGGCATTTCGTGGGCATGATGTCGGCGTGGGCATGTGTATCGACGTGAGCGGGTCGTCGTGAGCCGGGTTGCTTCGCGTGAACTGGACGCTGCCGGCGTCACTGACGTGTCGGTGCGGGCGGCCTACCTGACCTGCCGGCGGCTCAACGCCGAGCACGGCAAGACCTACTACCTCGCCACGTTGTTGCTGCCGCCGGCGAAAAGACCGGCGGTGCATGCGCTATACGGCTTTGCCCGGTGGGTGGACGACATCATCGACGAGGGCACCGGGCCCGCCGACCTGGCCGGGCAGGAAAAGGTGCTCGACGAGGTCGGCGCACTGCTCGTCGCTCCGCTGCCTGAGTCAGGTGCTGAGGTGCCGCCGGTGGTAACCGCGTTGCGCGATGCGATGGCTCGCTGGGACCTGCCGCTGTCCTACCTGCTGGACTTCCTGGCGTCCATGCGGATGGACCTGACGGTGACCGAGTACGAGACGTTCGCCGACCTCGAGCAGTACATGTGGGGATCTGCCGCCGTCATCGGACTACTGATGCTGCCGATCTTGGAGCCGTTCAGCCCGCGCGCCGTCGCCTCGACCCTCCCGGGTGGCGCTTCGCCCGGCAACACCGCGCTCGGGGCGCCCTATGCCGCCGACCTGGGCGTGGCGTTCCAGCTGACGAACTTCCTGCGCGACGTGGGCGACGATCTGCGCCGGGGCCGCATCTACCTGCCGCAGGACTCGCTGCGCCGCCACGGCGTGGACCGCGCGCACCTGCAGCGCGGCGTCGTCGATGGTCCGGTGCGCCGGTTGTTGGCAGACGAGATCGCCCGCACGCGCGAGATCTACCGCTCGGCCGCACCCGGCGTGCGACTGCTCCATCCCGATTCGCGCGACTGCGTGCGCACCGCGCTGCGCCTCTACGGCGACATCCTCACCGAGATCGAGCGCAGCGACTACCGCGTGCTCGACCGGCGGGTGTCGGTGCCGCGGCGGCGTCGCGCACAGGTGGCGCTGCCCGGAGCGGTGCGCGCGGTAGCTGCAAGACGGGCGAGCATCGCAGCGACGAAGGAGCACGGAGCGGAGCCCGTAGAGAGCCAACGGGCGAGCATCGCAGCGACGAAGGAGCTGACCTCCCAGCGAGCGGAGCCCGTAGACAGCCAGCGGGCGAGCATCGCAGCGACGAAGCACCCTACGGAGAGTCTCGATCGATGAGACCGACTGTGATGCGGCTGGGGGGCGCCGTTGCCGGCGTCGTCGGCGCGCTGACCTACAGCTCGTTTCTGCTCGGGCCGGCGGTCCACTCGACACTGTCGGCGACGACCAGCTTTCCTAGCGAGCTGGAAGCCTCGGGGCAGCCGTACGCAGACTTCTTCCGGTTGACCGACATCGTCAGCGGGCTGCTGATCGTGGTGGTCGCCTGGGTGCTGTACCGGCTGATGCCGCGCGAGCGGTCGTTGTCGCAGGGCTGCCTGCTGATCGCGGCGATGGGGGCGGCGTCGGTGTCTGACGGCGCTACGACGATGGGATGTGCGCCCTCGCTGAATGCGGCCTGCCACGCGCGCGACGAGACCATCATCGGGTTGTTGTCGCAGACATTCGAGTCGCACACGCTGTCCGGGCTGGCCGGTTTCCTGGGCGGCGCCGGCGGCATGCTCTTGATCGGGCTGGCGCTGCGCCGTTCGTCGGCGGCCACGTCGATGCGGTGGGGTACGGCCAGCCGAAATCTCAGCTTCGTTCTCGGCGCGGTCGGTCTCATCGATGTGGTCCTCTTGGCAGCGCATCAGTGGTTCGGCCTTGCCGAACGCGCGCGCCCACTGATCGTCTCGTTATGGCTGGTGGGAGCGGCCGCCTACTTGACGACGCTCATTCGAACAAAGCCACCGCACGGCCAATTACGCAGCATGCCTTTCGGCGCAATGACCGCAACTGCGGCAACTCGCAACCAGCAGACGCGCGAATCTCGCTGAACGCCCGAAGCGCCTGCTCAATGAGCTACCGCGCCTGCGTTTATGCTCTACCTGCTCAGAACTGCTCGTCTCATTCTGCTTTCCCCGGTTTGCCCCCGAGCCCGCGAAAGGTATGCCATGACGACCGAGATACGAGAAGCCGTCGCCGAATTCATCGGCACCTTGATCCTGGTCTTCTTAGCAGTCGGTTCCGCCGTATTCGGCATAGACAAGATCGGCCCGCTGGGAGTGGCGTTCGCGTTCGGTCTCGTGCTGCTGGCACTGGCCTACGCCATCGGACCCACATCGGGCTGCCACGTCAACCCGGCCGTCACGTTGGGCGTGCTACTCCGTAAGGGCATACCCGTCCGAAAGGCAGGCATCTACTGGGCGGCCCAATTCGCCGGCGGCATCGTCGGTGCCGCGTTGCTCAAGTTGATGGTCAGCAGTTTCGGCAAGGTCACCGACCAGACCGGCGGACTGGGCTCGAACAATTGGGGTAAGACGATCAGCGGCCCGGGCGCATTCCTGCTCGAGGTGATCCTGACCTTCCTGCTGGTCTTCGTGGTTCTGCTCGTCACCGGTCATGCCGCGGCACCGGGTTTTGCCGGGCTGGCGATCGGCCTGGTGCTGACGGTGATCCACCTGGTCGGTATCCCGCTGGACGGCACCTCGGTGAACCCAGCGCGCTCGTTGGGGCCGGCACTGTTCCACGGCGGCTCCCCGCTGACCCACGTCTGGCTGTTCGTCGTCGCGCCGTTGATCGGTGCCGCGCTGGCGGCCGTGGCCGTTCCCTTCCTCGAGCTGCCGGCAGACCCGACGAGAGGGGCCGCGGGCGTACAGGCGACCGACCCCACCGGCGCGGACGTACCTAGCGACCGACCGATCGACCGACCGGGCAATCGGCCGAACCGCAGCAATCGTCGGCGCTGAGCACCCCCAGGCAGCAGCACTACCTGCGTGATCCTGTAGCCCGAGGAGCACCATCTGTGGCCGGCATCGATGACCATCTGCGCCACCGCGATGCCCGCTCTTCGGTCGTCACCCGCGGCTGGCACGCCGCGATCGCGGTGCTGGTGCTGGCTGGGCTGGTTGTCCAGCTCTGGGTAGCGGTTAAGGTGTCGGCGACGCCGCCCGGGCACGCTGTCGGGACGTTGGCCGGCACGTCCCTGCCAGGTCGAGTGGTGCGCGTGCTGAGCTTTTTCACCGTTCAGAGCAACATCCTCAGCGGCATCGTTTCGGCTCAGCTTGCCCGTAATCCGCATCGGAACGGTCCGCTATGGCGGGTGGTCCGGCTGGCGGCACTGGTGGGAATCACCGTGACCGGCGTCGTCTATGCAAGTGTGCTGGCCAAGTTCCATGAACCGCACGGCGGAAAGGAAATCTTCGCCAACACGATCTTTCGCTATGTTGTGCCAGTGATGATGGTGGTCGGATGGGTGCTGTTCGGGCCCCGACCACGTATAAGCCTGCGCACCGTCGGATTGTCGCTGCTGTACCCGATCGCCTGGATTGCTTACACCTTGATCGACGGCGCACTCAGCAGCTGGTATCCCTACCCGTTCCTCGACGTGATCACCCACGGCTACGCCAGAGTTGCCGGCAACGGCGCCCTGGTCGTAGTCGTGTTAGGCGTCGTCACCGCACTCTTCTGGTGGGGCGATCGAAGGCTTTCACCAACGACGGAGTAAGCGTTGGCGATCACTTAACTGACATGATTTCGGATCGATTCGTCCGCATAAGTTGTGCAGCTGGCGTGGCTCAGCGGAACATGCGGGAGATTACGGCGTCCATGGCCCTATCGGGGAGCAGCCTCCGAACTCGCATTATGGTGCCGGCGCTGCGCCCGACGGGGTAGCGGGCGCGCGGATGGTCGACGGTGGCAGCTTTGACGATCTTGTGCGCAACGACAACGGGCTTCGATGAACGACCCTTGGCATCCACGTCTTCGAACATCTTGGCCATCGACGCGGCGCGCTGGGCGTAGGCCCCGCCGGCCGATGTCTTGGCCAGATTGGCGCGAGCGATTGCATTCCATTCGGTGAGAATGGGACCGGGCTCGATGAGGACGACGTCGATACCGAACGGGCGCAGTTCGATGCGCAGGCTGTCGCTGAGCCCTTCGACTGCGAACTTCGTCGCGTGATACCAGGCGCCCAGAGGCTCGTAGATCTTGCCGCCGATGGAGGACACGTTGACGATCCGGCCACCGCCTCGCGTCCGCATGTGTGGCACCACAAGTTGGACGAGCCGGGCGAGGCCGAACAGGTTGACGTCGAACTGGCGGCGCGCTTCGGCCTGCGGCACGTCCTCGACTGCGCCGTAGGAGCCGTAGCCGGCGTTGTTCACCAGGACATCGATGCGTCCGGTCTCGGCGATGATCTTCTCGATTCCGGACGTGACCGATGCGTCGTCGGTGACGTCCATGCCGAACACGTGCATTCCCAGCTGCGCCAAATCCTGCATCGCCTCCACACGCCGAGCAACCGCGTACACGGTGAAGCCCCGCTCGTGCAGTAGGCGGGCGGTGTCTGCTCCGATCCCCGACGAGGCGCCTGTCACCAACGCGGTTTTGACATCCGACATGGTCTCTCCCTTAAAGGTCCACTGGTCTGTTAAGGGCCTAACCCTAAGGTGTAGTCCAGTAAAAGTCCACCGGACCGTAAAGTGGGTCTGTGCAGCCGAGGGACTTCCAGCGAGCGCGCTCGCCGCGGCAGCAGCAACTACGACGCGACGCGATTCTGGCCGCCGCACGCGAGATGCTCGACAAACAGCTCACCGCAGAGGTGAGCCTGCGGGAACTGAGCCGTTCGGTCGGCTTGTCGAAATCCAACGTGGTGCGCTATTTCCCGACCCGCGAAGCGGTGTTCCTGGCGGTACTCGTGCAGGACTGGGACACGTGGTTGTCCGACCTCGAGGCGGCGTTACCAGCGCCACCAGCTCTCGACGCCCACCGAGCACCGCAGACCCAGCACCGTCTTGTCGCGACGGCAATTGCTGAGACGTTGAGCCAGAACCCGCGGTTCTGCAACCTGCTTGCCAGCTGCCCGTCGGTACTCGAACACAACGTGCCACTGGAGACGGCTCGGGACTTCAAGTCGGCCGCGAACGTCAACCTGCTTCGGCTGGCCGAACTGGTCGCCGCGCGAGTGCCTCAGCTCAGCCCGGCCGAGGCATTCCAGTTCGCCGGGCTCACCTGGGCGTTCACTACCGGTACCTGGCCGATGGCCAACCCGTCGCCAGTGATCGCCACCGTTCTGGCAGAACCGCACCTGGCTGCGCTGGCCGTCGACTTCGTTCCAGCGACCACCCTGGCCCTCAGCCTTTTGCTCGACGGCCTCACCCGGCCCTCATCGGAACCACTGAGCCAACGAGTGCAGCGCTAGCCACCTATGCGGTGGCTAACGCTGCATTCGTTGAGTTGGCTCCGGCTCAGCAGCGCCTAGTGCCGGGTGATCGGCGTTCCGGCGGCGCGCGCCTTGGCTGCAGCGGCCGCCCTGGCCCGCGCGGCGGCGGCCGGCGCGACCACTCGCGCCTTTTTCAGCAAGGTGAGCGCGCGGACCGCGTTGCCGCTCATCAGGGCGTGTTCGGCGTCGGCGGTCAATGCCGCGGTGGCGGTCATCGCCGCCTCACCACCCTTCACAATCGCCGTCTGGGCAAGATCGCGCGCCACCGACACCAGCAGGTTCTTGCCGGTGTAGGCACTCGCGTTGCCGTGCATCCGCGCAGCCACCCGGGTCAGCCCGCGCAGCACGGTGGCGGGCTTGGCGACCGCACCCGACGACGTCCAGTTCGACCGACGCAGCACCACGTTCAGCGCTCGCACGGCGCGGGCGCCGTCACTTGTCCGGCGCAGTTCGGCCCGCAGTGTGACCAGACGCGCGCGCTCGGAGTCGTTGCGCAGGCCCCAGCCGTACGGGTACAGCGGGTCGTAGCGCTTGTCACCGACGTTGATCGGCAACTGGCTCTCCGCCTTCGCCCACGTCTCGGGCAGTCGCCCGGTGAACGGTGTGCGGCCGAACAGCACGTCGGCGACACCTTCGCCCTCACTGCCGGGCAACCAGGACGCCACGACCGCGTCGGCCTCGCCCACGATGCCGGTGACGTCCAGTGGCCGCCCGGAGACGACCAGCACCACACACTTCATAGCCCCGCACACCCGGTCGACGGCGTCCCGGTCGGCCACCGACAGCTGCAGCGTGTGGCCGTTGCCGACGTCTCCGACGCCCTCGGCATAGGGCGTCTCACCGACCACGACGACGCCCAGCTTGTATCCGGTTGTCGATGCCGAGGCGTCCGCGGAGTACGTGATCGTCGCCTTCGGCGCGTCCTGCCGCATGCCCGCGAGGATCGACGTGGCGCCCGGCACGGCGCCCGACTGTCCCTGCCACGTCAACGTCCATCCACCGGACTGGTTGCCCGGGTTGTCGGCGTTGGATCCGGCGACGTAGATGTTGCCGGTCTTGGCCAGCGGCAGCGCCCGGTGCGCGTTCTTGAGCAACACCTGCGACTGCGCGGCGGCCCGACGGGCCACGGCCCGGTGCTGCTGGTCGCCGATCGTCTTCTGGTTGGTCCGGTCGGCGAACGGGTGATCGAACAGCCCGAGCCGGAACTTCTGGGTGAGGATGCGCCGCACCGCGTCGTCCACCCGAGCCTTGGCGACCTGGCCGCCGTTGACCAGAGTGGTCAGATCGGCGACGAAGGTCTTGTAGTCGTAGGGCACCATCACCATGTCGACGCCAGCGTTGATGCTGGTCTCGACATCGGACAGGTAGTCGCCGGGGAGCTGGTCGATGCCCTGCCAGTCGCTGATCACGAAGCCCTTGAAGCCGAGCTTGTTCTTCAACAATCCGGTGATCATGTCCTTGCGGCCGTGCATCTTCACCGGCGCGGCGTCCTTGCCCAGGATCTGCAGACTGGAGTAGGACGGCATCACCGAGCCGACACCGTCCTTGACCGCGGCCGCAAACGGCGGCACGAACAGCTTGTTCAGCTGCTGCTCGGTGACGTAGGTGACGCCCTGGTCGACTGTGTAGGAACCCGTGGTCGACGAGCCGTACTTGGTGCCGCCGTCGCCGAGGAAGTGCTTGGCGGTGGCGAGCACGCTGGTGTTTCGGGCCAGGTGACCGTTGCCCTGCAGGCCCTTGATCGACACCGCCATCCGGCTGACCAGCGCCGGGTCCTCGCCGTAAGACTCGTAGTTGCGGCCCCAGCGCTCGTCGCGGGCCACGCACACGCAGGGCGCGAATGCCCACGGAATGCCCGTGGCCCGGGTCTCGGTGGCGGTGATCTTGCCCTCCTGCACGGCCAGCGCCGGATCGCGAGTTGCGCCCATCCCGACGTTGTGCGGGAACAGCGTGGCCCCGGCCAGGTTGTTGTCACCGTGCACCGAGTCGATGCCGTAGATGAGCGGGATCTGCAGCGGCGTCTCCAGTGCTTGCTTCTGGAACGCATCGACCATGTCCGCCCATGATTTTGGCGTGTTCGGTGTCGGCACTGAACCGCCACCGGACAGCAGCGAGCCGAGCCGGTAATTTGCGATGTCCGCGCCGGTGCCCACCGCGCCGCGCTCGGCCTGCGTCATCTGGCCCACCTTGTCGGCCAGCGTCATCCGTGACATGAGGTCGGCAACCCGGGCCGAGACCGAGCGGGTCTTGTCCAGATAGGCAAAGCCGTGCGCGTTGATCACGATCGTCGACGCGGTTCCGGTGACATCGGCGCCGGCAGCGGTCAGGTTTACGGTGATCGTCTTGGCCAGTGCTGCCTTCGCCTGGGCGGTGGTGTGCACGAGGAAGGTCTTGGTCGCCGACACGGTGCCGGCTGGAAAGGTGAGCGTCCCCGACTGGCTGCCCGGGTAGTCGGTGCCGGCCACGGCAGTGTCGCCGGCCGCGCCCAGACTCCAGTGCACCGTGACCGCGGCCGCGGTCGGCTTGCCGCCGGGCGAGGTGAGGGTGACACCGACCCGAGCGGTGCCGCCGGCGTCGACGAGGTAGGCGCTGCCGGCAGCCGCTATCTGCGGCGCGGCCTGGCCGTAGAGCGCGACGTCGTCGAACTGAAGGTCCCCACTGCTCTGTGGCAGGTTGACGGCGAAGCCCCACATCGACGTCAGGTTGAGCACGCCGTCGCTCGGCCCGCCCGGCGGCTGGTAGTCCACGCGCCGGACGAACGCCGAGAACGGCGTCTGGATCTGCTTCCAGCCGGTGAAGTCGTCTGTGAAGAAGTCTTGCCACAGCTCAGCGTGCTCACCGTCGGTGCCGCCGTCCTTTATCTCATACTCGACCTTCTGCCCGGTGCCGCCGCCGTGCACCCAGAAGCTGAAGCCGCCGTAGCCGCTCCAGTCCTGCGCGGTGGCCAGGTCGTCGCTGAAGCCGCCGTAGGAGGTGACGGTGTAGGGCACGTCAAGGGCGTGGCTACCGCTGGGCGCGCCGGGACGGCCGGCTGCGTCGACGATTGCCAGCGACGGCGTGTCGGTGGCGTTGCTGCCGAACGGGAACACTCCTGGATTGCCGGTAGTGATCAGGTTGGCCCCCTCGAAGTCCTGCACCACGGGCAGCGAGGAAGAGTCTGCGCTGGCCGGCGAGGTGCTGACCGCGACGGTGGTGAGTGATCCGACCAGCAGAACCGACGCTGCGGCGGACAGCGAGCGGCGACCTCTGCGGCCTCGACCGAACAAAGCGGGCATAATAGGTGACCTTTTCCAGAGCCGTTCGGAGGGTGATCAACAGCACCCTAAGAACCGCCTGTGGACGGTGTCAATAGCCGATTGCGGGAGTTTTTCCAAGACGTGAACGCCCGTGTCGGGATGGATGCCCAGTTCGCCGTGGGCCAGGTTGAGCAGCATCGCGCCAAGGTCGCTGAGAACCGGCCCGATACCGGCGCGGGACGTCGTTCGTCGCGGTGGACGGGGAGCTGACAGTCGCGGCTCTACAGCGCCAGCCACTCGGTGCGCGTCGTCACCGCGTCCAGTTCCGCCGGCAGCGGCTCGACGCCGATACCCGGCCCGGTGGGCACGGTGAGGTGACCGTCGGTGACGACGAACGGGGCGGTGATGTCGGTGCGGTAGTAACGGTCCGAGCCCGACGTGTCGCCGGGCAGCGTGAAGCCCGGCAGCGCGGCCAGCGCCACGTTGGCCGCCCGGCCCAGACCGGTCTCCAACATTCCGCCGCACCACACCGGCACGCCGTGCGCCTGGCAGACGTCGTGGATGCGGCGGGCCTCCAGGTAGCCACCGACGCGCCCGGGCTTGATGTTGACGATCGAGCAGGCGCCGAGTCGGATCGCGTCCGCCGCCGCCCGCGCCGAGGTGATGGACTCGTCGAGGCAGACCGGCGTGCGAATGTGCCGCGCGAGTTCGGCGTGGCCGAGGATGTCCTCCTCGTCCAGGGGCTGCTCGATCAGCAGCAGGTCGAAGGCATCGAGCTTGGCAAGGTGGCGGATGTCGGCCACTGTGTACGCCGTGTTGGCGTCCACCTGCAGCAGGACGTCGTCGCCGAACCGCTCGCGAACGGCGGCCACCGGCGCGACGTCCCAGCCCGGCTCGATCTTCAGCTTGATCCGGAGGTAGCCCTCGTCGAGATAGCCGGCGACGGCGTCCAGCAGCGCCCCTATCGAGTCCATGATGCCCACCGACACCCCGCACGGAACCCGGTCGTGCACCGCGCCGAGCTCCCGGGCGAACGACCGTCCCTCTGTCCGCAGTTCGGCGTCCAGCACGGCCATCTCGACCGCAGCCTTGGCCATCCGATGGCCGCGGAACTTCGCCAGCGCCGGCGCGACGGCGGCGGCGTCCAACCGATGGAGCGCGGCGAGGGTCGGAATGAGGTATCGGCGGACCACGTCTGCCGCCGCGTCGGCGTACTCCGAGGAGTACAGCGGATCGGACATGGCAACACACTCACCCCAGCCTTCGGCGTCACTGGTCACCACGCGCAGCAGCAGTGCCTCGCGGGTGGTCGTGGTGTCGAACGACGTCCGAAACGGCGCGACGAGGGGCATGTCGATGTGGCGCAGTTCGACGCCGGTCAACTTCACGGGGTGTCCTTTTCGGTCGGGGTTTGCTGCTCGCTGGGGGCAGGTTCGTCTTGCTCGGGGCGCTGCAGGACGTACCGACCGGCCCGGTCGAACCCGGTAAGTGTGCAGCCCTCGGCGAGCAGGGAGGTGAGCGCCTCGCGCACCGCCAACCGCCAGTCCTTCGCCGAACCAGGATCGCTGAGGCGCAGCGCCTCGACGTCGGCGGGTACCGCGACGAGCACGGTCGGGGCGTCCGCTGTGCCGAGCACCGGCGCGCCGAGGTCCGACGCACTGAGCGCCACCGCTGCAGCGGCTGCGCCGCCTGCGCCGTTCGCGCCGTCTGCACCGACAGCTAGGCCGTCTAGGCCTGCGTCGACGCGGTATGGGATGCCGCGACAGGCGTCGGCGACGGCCGGGCTGTTCAACTCCCAGCGCACCAGCAGGCGGTCGCTGTCGTCGCCGCCGTTGATCGCGTCGTGCATGCTGCCGTAGAAGTTCGTCAGGTACTCCTGCGGCTTCGCGGCGAGCTTGACGAGGTTGAAGTAGGCGTTGCGGCGTACCAGCGGATCGAAGGTCCACGACACCGTCGACACGCCGCGCTGAATCGCCCACGCGCGCTGATGAACCTTGAGTGCGAAGCCGACGCTGCGGCCTTGCGCGGCGCTGGAGACACCGGCGATGTGGCTGTGCACCGCCGCTGCAGCAGGTGCGCTAAAGAAGCCGACGCACGCACCCAGCAGTTTCTCGTCGTCGAAAGCGCCGCTGACGTAGCTGCCGGCCTTGGTCAGAGCCCGCAGCAGTTCGCTGGTGATTGGCGGGTTGTTCGGGTCGGGGCGCCAGATCGTATCGAAGAGGCGGTATGCCGTGTCGAGGTCGGCCAGGGTGCTCAGCTCCCGCACATGGACGTCGGCGGCGTGTGCCGCTGCGTCAGCAGCCTGGATAGCGTCGAGCGCGGGATACAGCGGACCGGTCGGCTCCTGGTGCAGATCGGTTGCAGGATCCGGTGCCGACTCCGGTGCCGTGGGCGGTGCCGGCGGCGTCACGAGCGCATCGTGCTGTCGAGCAGATCGCCCAGCAGCGCAGCCAGTAACGCCGTCCGGCCGGCAAGTTCGGCTACCAGAACATGCTCGTCGTCGGCGTGCGCACCACCGCCGACCGCGCCCAGACCATCCAATGTCGGGGTTCCGATTCCGGCGGTGAAGTTGCCGTCCGATGCACCTCCTACCGCCGCCGAGTGCAGCGGCGGCAGGCCCAGCGCTTTCGCCAGCTGGGCCGCCCGGGTGAACAGGGCCGCTGATGCGTCGGCGTCCAGCGGCGGCCGATTCGCACCGCCGCCGACCTCCACCCGCGCGCCGTCGAGCACCGGTCGCAGCGCGTGCATGGCGGCGTCCACCCGGGCCTGTTCGGCGGCCGTGCGCACCCGTACGTCAACGGCGAAATGCCCGCCGGCTGGCACCGTGTTGGTGGTCGTGCCGGCTGCGAGCAGTGTCGGCGTGACCGAGGTGCCGAGCGCCGAATCCCCCAGCGCGCTGACGGCCAGGACCTGGTGCGCCAGCTCGATCGTCGCGTTGACTCCGCGCTCGGGCTCCAGCCCGGCATGCGCGGCACGGCCGTGCACGGCGACGTCGTACAGCGACACGCCCTTGCGTTCGGTCTTCAGCGCGCCGCCGTCGGCGGAGGCCTCCAGCACCAGTGCAGCGGCACATCCGGACGCTTCGGCCTCGATGAGCTTGCGCGACGTCGGCGAGCCGAGTTCCTCGTCGCCGGTGATCAGCAGCGTGATGTCGGTCCGGTCGGCCAGCGCGGTGATCGCGTGCACGGCCATCACCACGCCGGCTTTCATGTCGAAGCAGCCGGGGCCGGTCAGTACGCCGTCGATGTCCGCGAACGGATGCGTGGCGAGCGATCCGATCGGCCACACCGTGTCGTGATGGCCGAGCACGAGCACCCGCGCCGCCTCTTGCTGCCGCGCTTGCGCCGGAGCCTTCTCAACCCCCGTCGGAGCGGCGCCGAATCGCCACCGAAGATGCGTCCGCCCGTCGATCACGATCCGTTCCGGCTCGACGCCCAGGCGCTGCGCCCCGATGCGCGCGACCAGCTCCGCGCTGGCTGCCACGGCGTCCAGATCCGACGACGGCGACTCGCAGGTCACCAGGGCCTCGATGTCGTCGAGCAGCTGGGGCAGCGCTGCCGCGAACCGGTCCACCAGCGCGATTGTCGTCATCTCGCACTCACTTTCGGTGCCGCGCGGGCACCGAAGTGCAGATACGGTTCGCCGCTGGGCAGAGCGTAGAACGTCACCGGCGTCCACGTCTGCGAATCCGGCCCGCGCAGAACAAACAGGTCGCCGCTGGAGTCGACGGGAACCAGGTCGAACTCCTCGATCGGATCGGGAAGCAGTTCGGCCAGCGGTCCGGTGATCGTCACCCGCAGCGCCGGCACGTCGTCGCGCTCGAAGACGTCGATGCGCGCGCTGGCTCGTTCGTAGCTGCCCACGTGCCGGCCGATGTCCACGGACAAGACCTGGGCCGGCGGTGCCAACGGCGTCGGCATGGTCACCTCGGCGAGCTCGGCGAAGATCTCGCGGTAGAGATCTTGGTACAGGTCGCGGGCGTTGCCGCCGTTGGTCAGAAGCGTCACGGCGAGCCCCTGCTCGGGCAGCAGCCGCAGGAACGCGGCCTGGCCGATGGTGTTGCCGTCGTGGCCGATCAGGCGGTGGCCGTTCCAGCCGTACCGGATCCAGCCCAGCCCCCAGGAGTCGCCGAGGGAGTACTTGTCCGGCAGGTCGGCATGCTTCTCGGCCATGGCGTGCGTGCTCGAAGTGCTGAGCACCTGCGTGCCGTCGGGCGTGCGCCCACCGTTGAGGTGCAGCCGCGCGAACGCCAGCACGTCGGCGGCGGTGGAGCTGATCAGGCCGGCGGGCCCGACCGAGCGGGGCAGGCCCCACACCGGTGCCCGCGCCGGCTCGTCGGTGCCTTCGGCAACGTGGCCGATGGCAGAGCCGTAGAGAAGCACCTCCTCGGGCAGCGTTGCGGTATGGCTCAGGCCGAGCGCAACGATGATTCGCTCGCGCAACGCCTGATCCCAGGTGATCCCGGTCAGCTTCTCGATCACCCGGCCCATCAGCGAGAAACCGGAGTTGCAGTAGGACCAGGTGGCGCCCAGCGGATGGTTCTGGGCCACCTCCTCGAGCAGGGCGACGTACTTGTCCAGGCAGTCGTCGCCGCGGCCGGTGTCGGTGAAGACGTCACCGTCGATGCCGCTGGTGTGGGTGAGCAGGTGGCGCATCGTCACCTGTTTGGTGACGTCCGGGTCGGCCAGGCGCAGCTCGGGCAACACTTCCGCGATCGGCGCGTCCAGGTCGAGCAGCCCCTCGTCGACGAGCTGCATCACCACCGTGGCCGTCCACACCTTGGTGATGGAGCCGATTTGGAACAGCGACTCGGTCGTCGCCTCGACGCCGGTGTCCTTGTTCAGCACACCGTGGCCGGCCTCGACCAGCTCGTCGGTGCCCTCGGTTTGCATCCGCAGAATGCCCAACGCCGCACCCGGCACCCGGTGCCGGGCGGCCAGCACGCCCAGCCGGCGCTGCCAGTGCTCCGCGTCGATTGGAGGCCGATGCGCGCGCTCGGCAGCGCCCGCGTACTGCTCGACCCACTCCAGCACGCGCCGGTTGTAGTCGAGCCGATGCGACGGACGGCCGTCGAGCAGGAACAGGTGCGAGGCGCCGGGATAGAGCACCAGCCGCGCCGGCACGCCCTGCTCGCGCAACGCGGTGAGCCACTGCTCGGCCTGCCCCACCGGGCACCGCAGGTCCTCGGCTCCCTGCAGGATCAGCGTGGGCGTCTTGACTTGGTCCACCTGGGTCAGCGGCGACATCGACGCGTAGGCCGAACGGTTCGCCCAGGACGGTCCGCCCAGCTCGTGGGCGCCCATGAAGTGCCCGAGGTCCGACGTGCCGGCCAGGCTGACCAAGTCGCTGCACACCCCGCCGCCCGCGGCGGCGGCGAACCGGCCGTCCCGGCTGGTCAAGTAACAGGTCATAAAGCCGCCGTAGCTGTATCCGGTGACCGCGAGGCGCGCCGGGTCGGCACTGCCCTCGGCGACCAGCTCGTCCAGCGGTTCGACGAAGTCCTTGGCGTCGGCGGTACCCCAGCCGTCCTGCACGCCGTTGTAGAAGTCGGCGCCGTAGCCGTCGCTGCCGCGGGCGTTGAGCAGCAGCACCGTCCAGCCGCGGGCGGCAAGTTCCTGGTGGTACAGATGGACGTCATCGGCAGCGCCGTTCCAGGCGTTGTGCGGGCCGCCGTGGATGTCGAGCAGCAACGGCCGAGGCGCTGCTGCGTCGGTGTCGGCTTTTGTGCCGCCGATCAGCCATCCCGGCACCACACTGCCGTCGGAGATTGTGAACTCACGCGCGACGCGGGGGTACAGCTCGACGTCGGCCAGCTTGGCTCCGTGCTCGGTGCGCACCGTCTCGGTACCTGAGTCCAGGTCGAGTGTGATGATCTCGCCGAACGATGTCGGAGTGCTTAGCACCGTCACCGCCGTGCTGCCCTGGACGACTAGGCCCGACACGCTGCGGCCCTCCCCGCCCAGCAGCAGGCGCGGTTCCCCGCCGTCGAGGTCGACTGCGTACAGATGAGTGCAGCCACGGTCGCGAATGCAGAACAACGCCGTGCGACCGTCGGCGGTGAGAACCGGCAGCCCACCCGGATAACCGGCACCGCCGGGCATCACGTTGCGATCCAGATCAGCGGCCAGGTCCGCGGCCATGTCAGGGCCGAGATCAGCGGCCAGATCGGTGCCGGCGCCGCGGTCGAAAGTTACCCGCAGCAGTCCGGCGTGACCCACGGGTGCGCCGGGGTAGCCCACCACGAGCAACTCGGCACGGTCGGTTGTGTCCGCTCCATCGGCCGTCTCTGCGCGGTCAGGCATCCACGTCACCGCAACCGCCGCGCCGTCGGCCAGGCCGGCCAGAACCGGCGTCGCCTTGGGGTTCGTGACGTCGAGGACGTACACCGGCGCCCGGAAGCTGAGATCGGCCTGCGGGTCCATCGCCGCGGCGAAGGCCAGCCGGGTGCCGTCGGGCGACCAGGCCGGAGCGCCGGCATGCCAGTTGCCCTCGGTGACCTGGCGGCACTGCAAGGTGTCGACGTCCAGCACATGCAGATGGCTGCAGAGCGTGCCCAGCAGACCGGCGCCGTCAGCCTGAAAGTCGAGCCTGTCGGTGACGATCGGTGCCTGCGCTCGTCGCTCGCGGGTGGTGTCGTCGTCGGCCGGCCCGGCGACCAGATCCACCGGTGCGCTGAACGCGATTTGCGTGCCGTCCGGGCTCCACACCGGCGCGGCGGCGCCCGACGGCAAGGTGGTGAGCTGCTCCGGTTCGCCGCCGCTCATCGGCAATCGCCACAGCTGTCCCGGGCCGTCCTGGGCGCGCACGAAGGCCAGCTGGGTACCGTCGGGAGACCACTGCGGCGACGAGTCGGCGCCACCGCGGGTGAGCTGGCGAGCCGCGCCGTCGGCAACCGAAACCTGCCACAGGTTGCGCACGGTGCGATCGGCAGCCACGTCGTTGGTGCGCAGCACGTAGGCGATCTGTGCGCCGTCGGGCGACAGATCGGGTTGCTCGGGCAGCGCCACTTCGGCTAGATCCTCGATGTGCATCCTTCTGGTCACGACGGGCTCCGTTCCAATGCGGTGGCGCGGGCAACCGGGTCGGGTGCCGCGACGAGATGAGATGCCGCAGCGAAATGACAGGCCGCATCGTGGCGGTGATCCGCCGACGGTTCGGTGGTGCGACAGATCTCGCGGTCGGCAAGGACGAGCGGGCCGATCGGGCAGCGTGGATGGAAGCTGCAGCCCGTAGGTGGATGGTGCGGGTCAGCCGGCTCGGCGTCGGCGACTGCTTTCACTGCTAGAGCCAGCGCATCCGGTTCGTCATCGTTCGAGGCCGGTGTCGCGCCCGTGCCGAGCAGGGTGCGGACGCCCAACGCAGCCTCGACGTTCTGATCGGGCTCGCTGCCCGGCACTGCCGCCAAGAGCTCGCGGGTGTAGGGATGCTGCGGATCGCTGAGCACCTTCGAGACGGAGCCGTACTCGACGATTCGCCCCAAGTACATCACCGCGAGACTGCTGGCGACGTAGCGAACGACAGCCAGGTTGTGCGAGATGAACAGCATCGACATGCCCAGCTCGCTCTGCAGCTCGCGCACCAGGTTGAGCACGGTGCCCTGGATTGAGACGTCCAAAGCGGAGGTGATCTCGTCGGCGATGATCACCTTGGGCTGGGCGGCCAGCGCTCTGGCGATAGCGACCCGCTGACGCTGCCCGCCCGACAGTTGCGCCGGATACTCCCGAGCGCGGTGCAGGTCCAGCCCGACAAGTTCGAGCAGTCGATCCACCTCGCGCCGGCGCTGTGCCGACCCGCCCAGCTGGCGCGACCTAGGAATTGCTTCAGCGACCGTGTCGCCAATGGTCATGCGCGGATCCAGCGACGAGTACGGATCCTGGAACACCATCTGCAACGGGCGGGGACCACTGCTCCGGCGCGACAGCGGCTCACCGTCGAGCAGTATCTGGCCGCTGGTCAGCGGAGTCAGACCCACCGCAGCCCGGGCCAAGGTGGACTTGCCCGATCCCGATTCGCCGACCAGGCCGACGATCTCGCCATCGGGCACGGTCAGGCTCACCCGGTCGACGGCGGTCATACCGCGTCGCCGGTTGCCGTAGCGCACGGTGACGTCGTCGAAGCGCAGCAGGCTCATGGTCGACCCTGCGCGCCGATGGCAGTGCTGGTGTCAAGAGCAGTGCTGGTGTTGAGGGGTGTGCTGGTGTTGAGCGCAGTGCTGCCACCGACGGCACTGCTGGCGTTGAGCACAGTGTTGGTGCGTTTGCCCATCGCGACCGCTACCGGAGCCTCGTCGGAGTGCCAGCAGGCAACCCGGCGCCGGGGCCCGTCTGCAATCAGGGCAGGATCCTCGCTGCGACAGTGGTCGTCGGCGAGCGGGCAGCGGGGGGCGTAGGCACACCCCGGTGGCACGTTCGCCGGGTCTACCGGGCGACCCGGAATGACCGTGAGCGGCTGGTCCAGGTCGGTGTGCATGTCCGGCACGGCAGCGACCAGTGCCCGGGTGTAGGGATGGTGGCCAGACGTCAGGTCGACCGACGGTAGATCCTCGACGATCCGCCCTGCGTACATGACCAGTACCCGGTCGCACACCTGCCGCACGACGGTCACATCGTGGCTGATCAGCAGCATCGCAACGCCGTCGGCGGCACGGATGGAGCCCAGCAGGTCGAGCACCTGGCGCTGCACGGTGACGTCCAGCGCGGTGGTCGGTTCGTCGGCGACGATGAGCGCCGGATTGCCCATCACACCCATTGCGATCATGGCGCGCTGGCGCATGCCGCCGGAGAACTCGTGCGGGTACTGGTGGGCACGGCGCTGCGCGCCCGGAACGCGCACCACCCGCAACCGGTCGACGGCCCGAGCCAGCGCCTGACTGCGGGTCATGCCCTGGTGCTGCTGGGCGACCTCGGCGAGCTGGCGCCCGATGCGCCGGGTCGGGTTGAACGACGTCATCGGATCTTGGAACACCATCGCGAACGACGTGCCCAGCAGCTGGCGGTGCGCCCGCGCCGAACCGGTGCGCAGATCGGTGCCCAGGAAGCTCAGCCGGGCCGCGTCGACTCGGCCCGGTTCTTCGACGAGCCGGGCGATCGCCAGCGCCGTGAGCGACTTGCCGGAGCCGGACTCGCCGACGACGCCGATGGCCTCGCTCCGACCGACGCTGAAGCTGACGCCGCGAACGGGACGTACCGGCCGCCCTGCAACGCCGGGAAAGGTGACCGAGAGATCGCGGACGTCGAGCACCGAGTCGGACTCAGGATTCGAGGCCGAATCCGACGCAGAATCCGACGCAGGATCCGACGCAACATCGGTACGCCCACCGTCGTCGCGTCCGGCGCCTGTCCCCGAGCGGGCCAGCGCTCCGGCCAGCGAGGCACCCCCGATCGTCGTCGTCAGCCCGATTCCCTTGGCCACCGCCTCGCCGAACAGGTTAAACGCCAACCCGGCGACGACTACGGCGACGCCGGGCGCGAGCGCGGCGGCGGGATGGACGTAGATGCCGTTCAGCCCGTCACCGAGCAGTCGGCCCCAGTCGTAGGACGGCGCCTGCACGCCCAGCCCCAGAAAGGACAGCCCGGCGAAGGCGAGCAACGCACCGCCGGCGCCGATCGTGGCGTTCACGATCAGCGGTTCGCCGATGTTGGGCAGCACGTGGCGCATCAGCAGCCGAAAACGCCCGACCCCGGCGATCCGCGCGGCCGCAACGAAGTCGCGCTCGGCGATGCCTGCCACCAGCGTCTGGCACAGCCGCGCGAACGACGGCGCACCGGCGAACCCGATGGCCAGCACGGCGCCCTTGGCACCGACACCGAAGATCACGGCGAAGAACAGCGCCAGCAGCAGCCCGGGAAATGCCACCGCGATGTTGACGGCCGCGCCTACCAGCCGCCCGGCACGCCGCCCGAACAGAACCGGCACCGTGCCCAGCAGCATTCCGGCCACCACGGCGATGGCAGTGGCCAGTAGTGCCAGCTCGATCGACAGCCGGGTGCCGACCAACACCCGGTAGAACAGGTCGCGGCCCAGATTGTCGGTTCCCACCCAGTGCTTGGCCGACGGGCCGGCCAGGATGCTGTTGGTGTCGATGACGTTTGCGCGATGGGTGAAGAGCACGGGCCCCAGCACCGCGAGCACCAGCACCGCGGCGAGGAGCAGGCCTGCGCTGGCGCCGACCGGAGTGCGCAGCACGGCCAGCCAGCGAGCCGCCGCCGCACTTCGCCTGCGTCCGGGCGCCGCGCCGTCCGGGTGAGGTTCGGCCAGCAGCGGACTGCCCAACATCGAGGTGCTCGCCATGGCTCAGCTCTCTCGGATCGTCGAACGCGGATCCAGCAGCGCCAGCACGACGTCGACAGCCAGGTTGACGGCCAGCACACCGATGCCGTAGACGAGGACGATCGCCTGCACCACCGGATAGTCCTTGGCCAGGATCGACTGCACGATGGTGCTGCCCAGGCCGGGCCAGGCGAAGACGTTCTCCACCAGCACTGTTCCGGCGACCAGGGAGCTGAGTAGCAGGCCGCCCAGCGTGATCGACGTCGTCAACGCGTTGGGCAGCGCGTGGCGCAGATAGATGATCGGTGCGGGCAGGCGCTTGGCGCGGGCGGTGCGCACGTAGTCGGCACGCAGCACCGTCGCCATCTCCACCCGCACGATCCGGGCCAGGACCGCTGCCGGCCCGATCGCCAGCGCCACTACCGGAAGCACGAATGAAGCGGCGTCGGACTTCCGGGCGACGGGAAACCAGCCCAGCCGAACGGCGAACACGTAGACCAGCGCCACTCCCAACACGAAGTCGGGGATGGTGGCCAGCACCACGCTCGACGACGTGAACGCCAGCTCCCCGCGCCGGCCGCGCCCGTTGCGGGTGAACACGCCCATCAGCACCCCGACCGGCACGGCGATCGCGATGGAGAGGAGGAAGGACAACACCGCCAGCTCGAGCGTGGCCGGTAGCCGCTCGGAGATCACGCTGGACACCGGCAGCTGCGACGTCATCGACGTGCCCAGGTTGCCGGTGAATACGCCGTGCAGGTAGTGCACGTACTGGCGCCAGAGCGGATCGTCGAGCCCCAACGCCTGCCGGCGCACCTTGACCAGGCTGGTCGGCGCGGTCAGCCCGAGTGCCGCCCGAACCGGGTCACCGGGAATCAGATGAATCATCAGAAACGACGCCGTCATCAGAACCCACACCGAGACGATCAGCTGGCTCACCCGGCGGATCGCGAACCGCACCCAGGCGTTGTCGGTGAGGCCCGCGACGAAGCGGGGTGTAGCAGCCACCACACTGGTCACGCCCGCCGCCTCTTGTTCGCCGTTGCCGGTGATGACCGGTCCGTCCGGCCGCCGCCGTCCGCTCAGCCGGCCGTCATGCGGATGCTGGTGGGCGAAAGATCATTGGTGATCGAGAACTGGGCCTTATTACCGAAGGTATTGACAACCTGGTTGGCGAACGGGATGACGTCTGCCGCCTTCACCAGTGCAGTCTCGGCGTTCAACCAGTCAGCACAACCAGCCTTGCCGTTCTGCGCCGACGCCTTGTTCACCAGCGCGCTGTAGGCGGGGTTGGCGATGTGGGCGAAGTTGGTACCGCCGGCCGGGGGCGGGCCGGACATGAACGGCACGAGCTGATCCGGGCTGCTGACGTTGAGCGCCTCCCACACGACATCCCAGTTGCCGGTGGAGAAAAGCGTGCTCGTGATGGCTGTCTCGTCCTGGGGCTTGAGCGTGACCTGGATGCCGAGCTGCTTCCAGGCGGCCGACGCCAGCTCTGCCGCAGCAGAACCGGCCGCGCCTTGAGCAGTGTTGGTCACGAACGTCACCGCCAGCGGCGTTGCGTTCTTGGACCGAATTACACCGCTGCCGACCTTCCAGCCGGCTGCGTCGAGCAACTGCTTCGCCTTGTTGAGGTCATATGCGGGCAGTCCAGCAGCCACCGAGTTGCCAGGGCACGAGGTGGGTGGGAAGGCGGCGAACTCCGTTCCTGAGCCGCCGCGTCCCGTGGTCAGCACCTTCGACAGCTGAGCCAGGTCGACCGAGCTGGTCATGGCCTGGCGGACGGCGGGATCGGCACCGGGGCGTCCCTTGGTGTGGTTGAACCACATCTCGCCGCTGATCGCATTGACGTCGGCCGAGAAGAGATGGGCTCCTGCGAGGCGCTGCGCGTCTGCGCCCCGCACAGTGGCCGCGCTGAGGCCCCCGGACAACAGAAGATTCGCTGCGGTCGTCTCGTTAGGAATGATCTTGGTTACGATCTTGCCTGGCAGGCCGGGGGTCGCGGTGGTAGCGCCGTTGGGACCCCAGGTGTAACCGGAGCGCTTCGTGTAGGTGTAGTGGTCACCGGTAGCTGCTTCGGTGAGCTGGTACGGGCCGGTGCCGTCGGTGGAACGGGCCAGCAGCTTGCGGTTCCCAATGCCCTTGGCACATACCATCGGCAGGCTTGCCAGGCCGTTGAGGATGAACGGCGCCGGCTTGGCCAAGATCAACGTGACGGTGCCCGCAGTACGGTTGGCGGTCGCCTTGACGCCAGGCGGCAGAAAGGCGCCCAAGAAGGGGCTCTTGTTCTTCGGCGCGGCCACGTAGTTGATGTTCGCGGCAACGTCGGCGGCCGTGAACGCGGCGCCGTCAGAACAGGTGACACCCTTGGCGACCGTCAGCACGACCTTGTTGCCGGTGACCCGCCACTTGCTGGCCAGGCCCGACTGCACGTCGCCCTTGGCGCTCTGACTCAGCACATTGTCGTAGGCGAACTGGGTGAGCTGGAAGACCGTGCTCGACACCGACGCTTGTGGGTCGAGATTGCCCGGATCGGCGCTCAGCGCCATCGAGAACGTAGCGCCCTCTACTACCTTTCCACCGGAACTGGTCGGGCTGTTGCCGATGCTGGAGGTGTCCGCGCTGCTGGCCGCGGCGCCCGCACTGTCGGAGCTGCCAGCGCTCGCTGAGCTGCCAGTGCTCGCTGAGCTGCCAGTGCTCGCTGAGCTGCCAGTGCTGCCTGATGAGGAGCTCTTGCTGCTGCCGCTGCAGCTGGAGAGCACGGCGGCGAGCGCACACACTCCGACGACGGTTCCGGTAAGCCTCATCGCATCTCCTGTTCGTTGAATCGATTAGGAAAGGTTGCCGGTTGTCGGTCGAGGGTTGTTCGTCGCTCCGACCAATCCGGCGGGTGGTGAGTAGTCCGCGCCGACGAGTCGACCCGGTCGGCGTGCGCGACCAGGCGGGCACGGAGTCGTGGCCGTTGCAGCGTGACGCCTGGGATGCTGTTGCGGTGTGGGCGGTAGCAGCTCTGGCCGGACTCGCGGTGGTCGTTACCGGCTGGCTGCCACCGGCCGACGCCCGCGACGTCGCCATCACTCGCGGGGCGCCGATCATGGCCTTCCTGGTCGCGATCACGGTGCTCGCTGCCCTGTCCGATCGGGCCGGGGTGTTCGACGCTGCAGCGCGACGGTGCGCCCGGGCTGGCCGCGGATCCACCGTTGCGCTGTTCCTGCTGATAGCAGCGCTCGGCAGCGCGACGACGATCGGCATGAGCCTGGACACCACCGCGGTCCTGCTCACGCCGGTGGTGCTCAGCGTGGCCGATCAGCTGGACCTGCGCCCGGTGCCCTTCGCACTGCTCGCGGTGTGGCTGGCCAACACTGCCAGCCTGCTGCTGCCGGTGTCGAACCTGACGAATCTGCTCGCCCTTCAGCGCGAGCACCTGCCCACGCTGACGTTCGCCGCTCGGATGGCGCTGCCGGAAGTGGTCGCCGTCGTCGTCACCGTCGCCTATCTGGGCGTGCTCTACCGGCGCGACCTCGCCCGCCGCTATGACACGCCGGCCCTGACGCCGGCGCCGGATCGGTGGACCTTCTGGATCTGCACCGCGGCGTGCGTGGCGTTGGCGCCCGGAGTGCTCGCCGGTGCCGCGCCCTGGGCCGTGGCGATGCCGTGCGCGCTCGCGGCGGTGGCCGTCTTCGCGGTGCGCGAGCGGCCCGCGCTGCGGTGGTCGCTGCTGCCGTGGCGGATCGTCGTTCTCACCGAAGGCCTGTTCCTCGCCGTCACCGCCGTCGCCCGGCACGGGCTCACCGACCTGCTCGCCTCGCTGGCCGGGCATTCTCCTGCCCGCACGGCTGCTACGGCGGCGGTGGCGAGCAACGCCGTCAACAATCTGCCGGCCTACCTGGCGATCGAACCGGCCGTACCGGCTGGGCACACCACCCAGCTGCTCGCCGCTCTGCTGGGCACCAACGCCGGGCCGCTCGTGCTCGTCTGGGGGTCGCTGGCGACGCTTCTGTGGCGGGAACGATGCCGCGCCCGGGGCGTGCACATCAGCGCCGGCCGCTTCGCTCTTGTCGGGCTGGGCGGCGTTCCGCTGGTGCTGGTGAGCACCTGGGCGGCACTCGTCGCGACCTCCTGACCGCTCGCCCAGCGCCGACGCCGCCAGGTGCCTCCGGTTCGTCGGCACCGCAGCTCGACGCTATTCAACTGAACGGTTGCCAACTGCGCCGCTGCGGTCTAGCGTTTGCAACCCAACGGTTGAGGAGGCGTCATGGCTGATCAGCTCTCTCGGATCTTCGCAGCGCTCGCCGATCCCACCCGTCGCGACATGGTGGCCCGACTTGCCATCGACGATGCCACCGTCGGCGAGCTGGCTGCTCCGTACCCGGTCAGCATTCAGGCCGTCTCCAAACATCTCAAGGTGCTTGAGGAAGCCGGACTGGTGAGCCGGGGCCGCGATGCCCAGCGCCGGCCCAGCCATCTGCAGCCCGAGGTGTTCGATCTGATGACGAAGTGGATCGAGCGGTACCGCAGAACAGCTGAGGAGCGGTTCAGTCGCCTGGATGCGGTGTTGGCGGCCATGGACGACCCGGCGAAGGTCGAAACTTCGACGCGAGGAGCAGCGGCATCATGAGCGTTCCGGCGCATCACGATACCGAGATCAGCGCTCCGGTCGACCAGCCCACGATCACGATCGTGCGCGACTTCGACGCCGAACCAGCCACGCTGTTCCGGGCGTGGACCGACGCCGAATTGTTCGCACAATGGGTCGGTCCGCGCAGCATCGAGACTCGGATCGAGCACTGGGATGCCCGCACCGGCGGCGGCTGGCGCTACACCGCCTGGCGTGGTGACGAGCGGATCGCCGGCTTCTACGGCTCGTTTCATGAGCTCCGTCCGAACCAACGGCTGGTACAGACCTTTGCGTTCGACGGCGCGCCCGACGGCCTGAGCCTGGACATCCTCACCCTCGAGCCGCTCCTAGGTGGGCTTACCAGGGCGACGATGGTGTCGGTTGTGCATTCGCTGGACCTCCGCAATTCCATCCTGTCCAGCGGCATGGACTCCGGCGTGCGCGAGGGCTTCGACAAGCTCGACACGCTACTGACCACGATGACCCGACCGTAGACCGATTGCCGAACCCTTTCCCACACTGAAGACGCTGGACCTGGAGACGCCGTGAACATGAAGCTGGAACTCGTGCCCGTGCCCGTGGAGAACGTGGATCGGGCCAAGGCCTTCTACGTCGATCAGATCGGCTTTGCCGTCGACGTCGACATGGCGGTCAGCGACACCGTGCGCATCGTCCAACTGACCCCGCCAGGGTCGGCCTGCTCGATCCTGCTGAGCACCGGCCTACCCGAGATCGCGGACATGACTGCGGGCAGCATTCGAGGGCTGCACCTGGTTGTCGCCGACATCGAAGCATCTCGGCGTGAGCTGATCGATCGCGGTGTTGACGTCGGGCGCGTCCAGGACGTGGGCGGTGGCGTCCTGTACGCGGGGTTCGCCGATCCCGACGGCAACACGATGACCCTGCAGCAGATGCCCTGGCGAACCGGCGACAGCTACTGAACGTGCCAATGCGGGGCCTGGTCAGCGGCCGGCCATCAAGAACTTGTCGTCAGCGGCCTTCCTTCACCGACTTGCAGACTTGTCTACCGAGGCTGTGCAGATCTGTTGCACCGACGCCTGCAACCGGGCGTCGAACTGCTCATCGGTCTGTTCGTCGGACAGGCCCTCCAGCAATGCCCGCGAGAAGCTTGCGATCATGATCGGGTCCTTCGCCAGCAACTCGCAGGCCTGGTCGCGGCCGTAGCCGCCGGACAGGGCCAGCACCTGAAGGACCCGGGAATCGGCGGCAAGATCGGCGTAGAGGCCGGGCTGCGTCGGAATCGTCAGCTTGACCATCACGGTTGCATCGTCGGGCAGTGCGTCGATGTGCGTCTGCAACGCCTCGTGCAATTGCGTCTCGGCCCCGGCCTTTGACGGGCTGTCGATGCTCACTTCGGGCTCGACGATGGGAACCAGACCGGCCGCCGAAATCTGGGCCGCGTACTCGAACTGCTGGTCGACCACCGCCTTCACTGCACCGGCGTCGGCATCCTTGATGACCGAGCGCATCTTGGTGCCGAAGATCCGATGCTGGTTGGCTCGCCCGAGCAGGTCGTCGAGGGTGTCGATGGGTTTCATGAGCTGCACACCGTGCTGCTCGTCGGCAAGCCCCTTGTCCACCTTGAGGAACGGAACGACCTGCTTGTCGGCCCAGAGGTACTGCGCAGTGGGGACGCCCTGCACGTCGCGCTCCATCGTCTGCTCGAACAGGATGGCGGCCAGGATGCGCGAGCCGGTGAAGGCGGGGCTGGTGACGATCCGGGTGCGCATCGCGTGGACGAGGTCGAACATCTCGTCCTGGGAGTTGTAGCGGCTCTCGGCAATGCCGTACTCGGCGAGCGCTTTCGGGGTGCTGCCGCCGCTCTGGTCGAGAGCGGCGAAGAAGCCGTGCCCGGAGCGGATCTGCTCCAGTTGCGTCATGTCCATGACGGCCATCCTCCCAGCCGCGAGAAAAACAGGGAACGAGACACTGCGGCAATCGAGCTGCAGAGGGACCGTCGTCGCGAAAGGGCGAGTTCGAGCGGGCTGCGGTCAGGCCTGGACGGTGGGCCGGATGGTGATGTCTCCGATCTCGACGTCGTGCGGTTGCTCGATGGCGAAGACGATCGCGCGGGCGACGGCCTCGGGGGCAATGGCGAATTCCTCCATGCCGCGGCGGACCTGGTCGCGCATCGCCGGGTCGTCGATGGAGTCGGCGAGCTCGGTGCGGACGTAGCCGGGCGAGACCGACGTCGTACGCAGCACTCCGTCGGTCGATTCCTGGCGCAGCGCTTCCAACAGGGTCCGGACCGCGTTCTTCGTCGCGGCGTAAACAGCCTGCGTCGGCACGATCTTGAGCCCGGACGTCGACACTGTCGTGACCAGGTGGCCGCTGCCCTGTGCGCGGAAGACAGGCAGCGCCGCCGCTATCCCGTGCAGGACGCCGCGAAGGTTGACGTCGATCATCGCCGACCAACCGTCGACGTCGAGATCGGACAGCAGCCCGATCTTGCTGATGCCGGCGTTGCTGACCAGCACGTCGAGGCGGCCGAACTCGTCCACAGCGCGACCGACGAGCCGGTCCAGATCCTCCCGGCGGGTGACGTCGGTGCGGCAGGTCAGGGCGCGACCGCCGCGCGCGCGGATGCCGTCGGCCAACTCGTCCAAACGTTCGGTGCGCCGGGCGCCCAGAACCACGGAGGCGCCGCGGTCTGCGAGCAGCACCGCAGTGGCAGCCCCGATGCCGCTGCTCGCACCGGTGATGGCGACGACCTTTCCTTCGACCTCCGACATGACCGATCCTCTCAGCTAAAGTGGACACATGTCCGCACCGACCTCCTACGTTACCGGACAAGTGTCCGCTACCGTGGGGCGGGCTGGTGACGTGCCGACAGAGGCGCCCCGGCGTCGGGCCGATGCGATCGAGAACCGCGCTCGACTCGTCCAGGCCGCGCGGGCGGTGATGGCGCGGACGCCGGAGCTGAAGCTCAGCGCAGTGGCCAAGCAAGCCGGGGTCGGGCAGGGCACGCTGTATCGGCACTTCCCCACTCGCGAAGATCTGCTCGCCGAGGTCTATCGACGTGACGTCGACGAGCTCGTGCAGGCCGCGCCCGCCTTACTCGCCGACCACGACCCGATCACCGCGTTGACGCGCTGGTTCGACCGGGTGGCCGAGTACGCGCGCGTGAAGCGCGGCGTGTTCTCCGCCGTCGAGGCCGGCGTATCGCGAGATCTGTCCGCCCACAGCCTCGGCCCGATCGGCGATGCGCTGACCCTGCTGTTGGACGCCGGCAAGGCCAACCGAAGCGTCCGGCCCGACGTCGATGCGCGCGACGTCATCCTGCTCATCGGGTGCCTGTCCCGCCTGGACGAGGCCGAGGCAGAGGTCCGCGGCCGTCACCTTCTCACAGTCGTGCTGAACGGCTTACGACGGTCGGGGTGAGAGCGGTCGCTCCGACCCGGCTGCCGCCCAGCAGCGGCTGTGGACCTCAGAAGGTGACCCGGTGCCACGAAGCGCCGGCGTCGCGGGAGAGGTACATCCGCGACAGGCGCAGCACCGCAAACGCCTGCGACGCGGTGGTGAAGCCGGCGTCGTACCACTCGATGCCGCCACCGCCGACGGTCGACACCAACACCGTGGCGAATTTACGGCCGTCATTCGTGGTCCGCGCGATCTCACTGACGGCACTGGCCGCGGCCACGATCAACACGCCGGCTCCGTTGTCGGATACCGCGGACACGCCACTTTCGAACCGGTGCATCGGTCCCGCGTTGCGCCATGTCGCACCGCCGTCGGAGGACCCACGCAGCTGACCGCCGATCGATCCCATCGCGCCTTCGCCGACACAGAGTGCGTCAACGTTCGTAGCGTTCGCGGCGGCCAGCTCGACCGGCTTGTACCGCGCCTGCGGGCAGGGGTTGGACAGGGCGGTCGGCGCGGAGCGGCCATGCCCGCGGTACAGCGAGGCGGGAGTGGGCAGCCACCAGGTCGTGCCGTGGACCGTCAGCGATGAGCCCTGCAGCGCGCCCCCGTCGGCAAACCTCATCGAAACCGTTGCAAGCTGACCGAACGCGTCCGAGCCGATCGCAGCGGCGTACACGTGCGCATCGTCGGTGCACGTGCTCGTCGGCTTACCTTGCTGGTCACAGGGTCGGGTGACGTAGTAGACCGACCCGCCGCCGGTCTCGAGGTCAGTGACGTTCCGCCGCTTCGCCACGCGATGCCAGTGCGCGCCGCCGTCGTGCGTCGCCCAGAGGTCGGTGCCGAACGCCCAGCCGTCCGAGCTATTGGCGAACCGAATGGCTTGTAAGCCGGTGCCGTGGCTGCCGTCGGTTTGCAGGGCGGCCTTGGGCGCGGGGATGCCGTGCCAGGTGCGCCCGCCGTTACGAGTGCGCACGATCGACGTACACGGTGCTTTCGCGCACGGAGCAGTGCCCAGAACCCAGCCGTTAGACGCGCTGACGAACGTGGCGGACAGGGGACGAAAGCCCGACGGCACCGCGCCGCCGACCGGCCCCATTACGGGCGTTGACGAGTGCAGCCCGGCCGTGTGCGCCGGTCGGGTCGCGGACGGCACGGGGCTGGTCGTCGTTCCCGCCGGGTTGGTCGCCGACGACACCGGAGTGGTCACCTGCGTAGTCGGGCTCTCCGCCGGCACGGAACTGGTAGCCGCCGCCTGCGACGTTGCCGACCCGGCGACCGAGCTGGAACTCGGTGCGTGACCGGCGCTCGACGATGTACAGGCGGCAAGTGCCATCAGCCCAGCAGTGATGCCCAGCGCAGCGCCTCGCCTCATCGCAATACGACGGCGAAGCCGCCCGCGGGCACCCGCACGGTGATCTGCGTCGACCAGCTCACTTCGACGGCACTCACCCGACCATGGGTGTCGTAGCTATTGGCGATGGTGAGACCGGTTCCGGGCAGGCTGAGTGCGAGAGCCCGTTGCCGGCCGGCCACGCTGTTGACCAGCGCGACGCTGTGACCGGCGCCCGTGGTGACCAGACTGGACAGCAGCGGCGTGACGAACAGCGCGTCGAGCTGGCCGGTGCCCATGGAGGTCGTAGCCGTCATTGCCGTCAGCGTGCTTGCCGCTGCAGGCAGGTGACGCGCCACAGTGATCGGCAGCAACGCTCCCGGTGCACCGGAGTCGCCTTGGGCGCCGCCTCCGCCGAAGTGCACCACACCCAGGCTGCGGCCGGCCGCGGTGAATCGAGTGGTCGCGGCCGTGCCGGGAACCCGGTTGATCACCGCTTGGACCAGGCGCGGCTGGGTCGAGGTCGGAACAGTCCACGTCAGCCGGCTGGGCGCACCGACCTGGACGTAGGCGCCGTTGCTCCACTGCGACTCGCCCGTCCAGGCCGAGTTGGGCGTCACGACCGTGGCCTGACCGGACAGGGTCGCGGCTTCGGCTTCCAAGGTGCGTTGGCCGTCGCGGCGGGTGATGGAGGCGCTGGCGCGGGCAAGGACGGCGACATCAGGATTGGCGTCGAGGGCTTCCATCGTGAGCAGGCCGTGGATGGTCGATTCCGCGCCGGAGTTGAGGTTGACGGTGCCCTCGGGGCTGACGCCGTCGTCGGTGACGCCGGTGCTCGGGTCGTAGGTCGGCACTCCGGCCGGGTTCTGGCCGAAGAACCAGCCCGCAGCGATACCGGCGACCTGACGCAGGCCGATCGAGTGCGCGGCGCGCGAGACCGCAAGTAAGCCTTGGACGCGGGCATCGGCACCGTAGGCGATCTGGGATCCGTCGACCGGTGCCGGCAGCCAGCCGTTGTCCGGGCCGGTGGCGGTCAGCAGGTGCGGCGTGAACACCGCGGCGTCGGCAATTGCGGGTCGCAGCAGACGCGGTTGATGTAGCGCGGTGGCAGCGACGGCCAGCGCGCTGGGCATCTGGGCGGCCCAGGCGTGCCAGTCCGAGCGCGACAGCGCCCACGGCAGGATCGCGCCGTACGGCCAGGTCTTGGCATTGCCCTGGCCCATCTTGGCAATGCCGGTGGCCAGTTCGGACAGGGCAAGCCGAGCAGAGTGGCCGCCGCCGGCGCGAACGTAGGCCGCGAGTCCGAGCACGGCCTCAGCGCTGGCGTCGGCACCATCGACGATGAGCCAGGCCGGCAGCCGCAGACCGTCGATCAGGTGGTATTGGCCGTAACGGATGAGGACCTGCCGGTTGAGCGCTGTGATCGCCAGGTCCAGGCGGGACTTGAGGAAGGTGGCGAAGGACGGGTCGGCGGTGCGGAAGGCGGCGTACCCCTCGCCCAGAGCCCAGATGGTGCGAGCCAGCCAGTACGACGCACCCGAGTCGGATGGATCGGGGGTCTCCTTCACCGTGGGGCTTGGGTTGAGGGTGCCGTCGGGTTGCATCCAGAGCACCACATTGCCCGCGTTGGGTCCGGTGGCGGTCTGCATGTACGTCAGCCCGCGCAGGAGCTCGTAGGCCTCGGTCCGGCTGTGCCGGTCGGCCGCGGCCTTCCAGTGCCGCAGGTAGACCACCGCGTCCCGGGAGATGTCGTCGGCGTCGTAGGCCCCTTGGGTGTAGGTGTTCGTGCCGGCGTCGTAGTTGCCGCCGCCGGTGCGCTGGAACCCGCCGGTGGGCAGGTGGTTCGCATACACCCAAAGGACGCCGACGCCGGGATTGCGCGCCAGCCGGTACGTGGTGTGGCCGGGCAGTCGGGGCGGGCTGACGGTGGCGGTGAGGTAGTCCAGGTGCGCCAGGTTCGTCAACTTCGCGGTGTCGATCAACGGCGTCTTACCCAGCAAGGAAACACTCACCGCCGACTGTGCGCGCCCGGTGGATCGAGGCGCGGCCGGAGCTGTAGAGGGTGCGGTGAGCAGCGCGGCCCCGGTAATCAGGGCGGCGGCCGCGGCGGTGAGAGTACGACGGACGATCATGATGCCTCCGGCATGGAGAGGTGGTGGGTGGTGGTGTCGTGCGAGGCCGCGGTTGCTGCGGCTGCGAGCCGTACTGCGCCGTATCCGGCATTGATGTCGGCGCGGGGCCGCGCGCCGGTTCGTGCGCTCGCGACGAGGTCGCCCAGCGCGCAGCGCACGCTTTCGCGGTAGACGCGGTCCTTTGCGTTCGGGCCTGCGACTTCCAACCGGGCGGTGATGTGGTGCGGCGCGCGATGGGCAATACCGCGGGCACGAGCGTGCGCTGGGGCGGCGTCGCGCTCGACGTCGACGCTGATCCGTTCGTCGCCGACGGAGCGCCCGCCGGCGACGACCAACACCTCGCTCCCACGGTGGGCGAGCTGCTCGTAACCGGCTGTCACGTCGTCATCGGCCCACAGATCGAGGTCGGCCCGCAAGGGAATCCACCCGTGTATCCGGACCTCGGCCAGGCCGCAGTCCAGCCGCATGAGTTGACGTTCGGCGCGGTGTGCGTGGCTGAATCCGTGCGCGTACGTGGCCAGTGCACCGTCTGCATGCGCCACGGTGCACACCACCGTGTCGATGCGGCCGTCGGGTCGCCCACTGGCGATGGTCTGGACCCGGCATGCCGGCGCGCCGAGCAGCATCGCGCCGGCGTCGAAGAAATGGACGCCGTGCTCGAGCAGGATGCCGCCGCTGATCGACTCGTTCCAGAACCAGTGCGAGGGCGGGAGGTCCTCGTCTGCGGCGTCGTTGTCGAAGCTTAGTCGTTGTACCGCGCCGAGCAGTCCGTCGTCCTGTAATCGGCGTATCGCCGCCAGGATCGGGTTGTAGCGCAGCACGTGGTCGACGACGAAGGCGCGACCGCTGGCGTCGACGGCACCGCGGACGCGGTCGGCGTCGGCGACGGTGAGCGCGATGGGCTTCTCGCAGAAAACGTGTCGGCCCGCCATCAGCGCTTGCACGGCCAGATCGGCGTGGAACCTCGGTGGTGTGGCGATCACGACGGCGTCGACATCGCCGCGATCGAGCAAAGCTGCCAGATCGTCGGATGCCTCGGCATCGGTCATCGCGGCCAGTCTTTGCGCCCGGGCCGGGTCGCTGTCGGCGACCGCGGCGACGACGACGTCGGGGAACTCGGCTGCGACCGACGCCACGAACTGCGCGAACGCACCGGCGCCGACGAAGCCCAGCCCGAGAGGCCGCTCCGCGTTCAAGGTGTGTGCTCCAGAAGGGCGACGCCGATGCTGGAGTCGGCCATTCCGTAGAAGACGAAGAGCTGTCCGTCCACCGACTCGATCGCGGTGGGAAAGACGACGTTGGGCACGGTGCCCACCTGCTCGTCGACAACCTCCGGTACCAGCAGTGCTGTGTCGGTGCGCGCAATCACTCGTGCTGGGTCCTCGGCGTCGAGCAGCATCGCCCCGGCGGAGTAGCAGGCGTGGCGCTGGGGCGCCCACCCTTCGGTGAGCGCGCCGGAGACGCCGTGGTGGATGAGCAGCCACCCCTCCGGCACTCGAAGCGGTGGCGGGCCGGCGCCGATCTTCAAGATCTCCCAGTCGTATTCGGGTAGCGCGACCAGTCGGTGCTGACCCAGGTGGGTCAGCGCGCGCACGTCACGGGTGACGTCGGCAACGGCGACGTAGGAGATCCAGATTCCGGGCCGTTCGTCGTGAATATTCGCGGGCAGATACACGTCGCGGCCGCCCACGATCACACCCAGATCCCACATCGGACGGTGCAGCACCGCGTAGCTCGGTTCGCCGTCGGGACCGGGCACCGGCTCGGGGAAGAAGACGACGTCCTTGTTGGGAAACAGATTGAGATCGGTGTTCAGATCCGCTTGGTACTCGAAGTGCACCGGGCCCAGTCGGCGCCACTGCCGAAGATCGTCTGACACCGCCAACGCGGGCTTGGGGCCCAGTGGTCCGAAGGCAACGTAGGTCATGACATGCAGGTTCAACGTCGGGATCCACGTGATGCGCGGATCCTCCACGCCGCCATGGCGGTGCGAGCGCTCCCAGCCGGCGTGCGGCTCGAGCACGACACCGGCTCGCCGCACGCCGGCCGGGCGTCCGTTCTCGATGACGACCTCCGCCAGGCCGACCCGGGAGACGTTGTCGGCCGCCACCAGTCGCGGGAGCAGCCACAACCTTCCGTCGGGGTCGCGACCACTGGCCGGGTTGAGCACGCCGTCCGCCTCCAGCTCGGAGTGCAGATCGCGCGTCATCAGCACCCCGAGCCGGCGCAGGCGGTACGGCACGTCGGTAGCTACGCCGGCGGTGCCCGATGCGGTCAACCTTTGACCCCGGAACCGAGGTCGGAGGAAACGAAGTGGCGCTGGAAGACGATGAACAGCCCCACGGCCGGTGCGGCGAGAACACAGGCGCCGGCCAGGATCGCCCCGGACGGATTGGAGATCGCGTTGGAATAGTTGCTGATGAAGTTGGCCAATGCCACCGCCAGCGGTTGCTTGTTGTGCTGTTTGGTGACCAAGAAGGGCCACAAAAACTCGTTCCACGGCCCGATGAACGTCGTCAACATGGCGGTGAGCAGTGCGGGCCGGACCAGCGGTAATGCGACGCTGGTCAGAATGCGCAATTCGCTGGCGCCGTCGATGCGGGCCGCATTGAACAGGTCGGGCGGCAGCTGAAGGAAATACTGCCGGAATACGAAGACGGCCGTAGAGTTGATGGCGAACGGCAGGATCATGCCCAGGTAGTTGTCGCCCAGGCCGTAGTTGCGCACGATCAGTACGTACAACGGAATGATTAACAGTTGGAACGGAACGACCTGGATGAGCAGCATCGCGCCGAAGATCACCCCACGGCCACGGAACTCCAGTAGTGCCAGCGCGTATCCGGCCAGCACCCCGAACACCACAGTGCCCAGCAATACTCCGCCGGTGAAGATTCCGGAGCTGAGCAGCGTGTGACCGAGGCTGATTGCGCCATTGATCTGCGCGTAATTGTGCAGGCTCAGGTTGTTCGGTTTGGGAATGAGCCCGCCCAGAGTAGTGTCCGGGCGCTTCTGCAGCGAGCCGATGATCATGTAGTAGAACGGGAACAGGAAGAGCAGCGCCCCGATCGACAACAACAGCATTCGCCACCACGAGCGCCCTTTGTGCGGCGGCGGATGGGGAGCGTTCTCGTCGGCAGGGCCGGTGTCGACAGTGGGGATGACGGTCTGGGTCATATCAGTCCTTTTCCAGAAGTCGCACGACGCCGGCGACGATGAGAACGCCGATCACCAGCAGAATGCCCAGCGCAGAAGCGACGTCGGGGTGTCCCTGCTCGATTCCTCGCTGGTACATGAGCAGTACCGGTGACGCCGACTTGCCGTTGGGGCCACCGCCGTTGGTGAGCAGGTACGGCTCGGTGAACAGGTTCGCGCCGGTGATGATCGCCAGCAATGTCACTAGCGTGGTGGCCGGGCGCACGCCGGGGACGGTGACTGACTGGAACGCCCGCAACGGTGACGCACCGTCCACCGCGGCCGATTCGTACAACTCCTTCGGTACGTTCTGCAATGCCGCCAAGTACAGCAAAATGAAGAATCCGAGCTGCTTCCAGGTGACGTAGAAGGCGATCGAGGGCATTGCCCAGCGCTCATTGATCAGCCACGACGGCGACGGCGCCAGCGGGCCCAGGACGTGATTGACCAGACCGTTGGAGCGGAACAGGAACAGCCATACGCCCACCACCGCGACACTCGCCGTGACGTAGGGAACGTAATAACTCACCCGGAAGAACCCGCGAAACCGAATTGCCGCGTTCAACGCTGTCGCCAGCAGCAGCGACAGGATCACCGTCAGCGGCACGTTGATGACCAGGAATATCAGAATGTTGAGAAAAGACTGGCGCACCGCCGGGTCGCTCAGCGCCGCCTTGTAATTGGCCAGCCCCACCCACGGCCGGGCAACCTGGACACCAGGGGCGGTGAAGAAGTAGCGGTGAAATGATATCCACACCGCCAGCCCCAATGGATACGCGAACACGGCCGCCATGAACACCACGTACGGCGCTACGAACAGCATGCCCAGAGGTTGGTGACCGAACAACTTGGCTCGGCGCCGTCCACTCTGCCTGGGCTCGGTCGCGACGGACGTCGCGACCGACTCAACGACGCTGGACACCGTCGCGCCTCACTTCTGGGACGCGAGTGAATTGATCTTCGACGCGGCGCCGGACAGAGCCTGGTTGGGATCCTGCTGACCGAAGATCACCGACTTGGACCAGGCGTCGCGGAAGGTCTGCCAGATCTGGATCGAGTTGGGAACGTTGGGAACCTCCACCACGTGGGCGGCTTCCGAGGCGAAGGTCTTGTACTCGGGGTGGGCGCTGAAGTAGCTCGCATACGCCTGCGGCAGGTTCTGGCGTAGTGGCATCTGGCCGGTCAACTGCAGCAACTTGCCGTCCTCGGCAGCGCTGGTGGAGAACTTCAGAAAGTCCCACGCGGTGCCGCGGTTCTTGCACGAGGCGTACATGGCGACGTTCTTGGCGTCGCTAAAGGTGGGCACCTTGTCGCCCTTGCTGCCCTGTTCGGTCGGCACCGGCGCCACGCCCCAGTCAACCTTGCCCTTATAAGCGGCGATCGCCCACGGACCGACGCTGGCCATGGCCGCGGTGCCATCGGCGAAGGAGTCGCCGGTGTACACCTCCTTACCGGCAAGATTCTGCGCATACATCTGACGCCAGAACGCGGCGACGGCCTTACCCGCCGTCGAGTCGAACGTCGCCGAACTGTTCTCCACCAACTGCTTGCCACCGCTGGCCGCGGCATACATCGGGTAGAAGTCGAACCAGGACTGGAAGAACTCGCTCGAGGGGGCCGGGTAGATCGCGTACTTGGCGGCGTGGGAGGAGACCAGCTTCTTCGACGTCGCCAGGAACTCGCTGTAGGTCGCCAACGGGGGTGCGGTGGTGCTCAGGCCGGCCTTCTTGAAGATCTTCTTGTTGTAGAAGATCATCACCGGATTCGACTTCCAGGGCAGCTGATAGAACTTGCCGTCGGGTGACTTGTACTGGTCGCCGGTGGCGCCGGTGCGCGCGGCAATGTAGCTCGCTCCGTCGGTGAAGTTGTCGAGGGGGACCAGGCCGCCCTGCTGCTGGAACGTGGGCACCGACGCCGGGGAGGTGTTGTAGATCAGGCACGGTTCGCTGCCTGCGGTGATCGCAGCGCCGATGACTTCCTCCGAGGTCTTGCCGGCGGGAATCTGCTGCGCGGACACGGTCTCGCTCGGGTGCGCGGCATTCCAGGCCGCCACCATTTGGGTACCCCAGGTGACCTCCTGGGCATTGTTGGACAGCCACACCTTGATCGGCCCGTGTGCGGCTGAGTCTTTGCTCGAAGATCCGCCGCTGCCGCTGCTGCCGCCGCTCTTGCTGCCGCCACCGCCACCGCATGCCGTCGACAAACCCAGCGTCAGGGTCATCGTTGCGGCAAGTAGGACTCGTTTCTTCATTATTTCTCCTTTGCAGAAACACGGGCAGCAGATGCTGCTCGATCGGCTGGGGAACGGGTAGCGGCGCCCGCGGCGGTGCGAACCGCCGCTGGCGCAGTGGAACCCTGGATCCGGAGCCAGGGAGGTTCGGACTGGGTTGTCGACTGCACGGCCGGCAGTTGGGCGACCGACGGTGGGGCGACCGACGGTGGGGCGACCGACGGTTGGGCGCCGACGGTGGCCAGCAGAACCGCGGCCGCGGACCGGCCCCAGCTGAACGGGTCGGTGACGACCGTCGTCAGCGGCGGATGGACGTACGACGCCAGCTCGACGCCGTCGAATCCCGTGATCGAGACGTCGTCGGGCACCCGCACACCGTTGCGCTGCGCTGCGGCCAGCCCGGCGATCGCCATCAGGTCGTTGGCATAGACGATCGCGGTCGGCGGTGTACGCGCCTCCAGCAGCTGCCGCGTCGCCGCGGAGCCCCCCGTCGCGGTGAAGTCCGACACCAAGACCGGCCCTGGTTCGAGGCCGGCCTCTTCGAGGGCGCTCGCCCAGGCTGCGCGGCGGCTGCTGGCGTGCAGGAATTCAGGCGGCCCGGCAACGTGGGCGATCCGCACATGGCCGAGCTCGACGAGGTGCTCGACCGCCTGCGTGATGCCGGCCTGGTCGTCGACACACACCGCCGGAAACGGCGAGCTGATGTCGGGTCGGTTCAGCGTCACCGCGGGGAGTCGAAGTTGCTGCAGCAGGGCGATCCGCGGATCGTTCGTGCGCAGGTCGCTCAGGAACACCCCGTCGACGCGACCCTCGCCGGCCAACCGGCGATAGCTGGCCTCCTCGGCCGGTCCGGCGGGAACCATCTGCAGAACCAGCGCATACCCCGCCGGGGCGAGCATCGTCTCGACTCCGGCGATGAACGAGGGAAAGAAGGGGTCCGCCCCGACAAGTTCAGGCGGCCGAGCGACCACCATGCCGAACGCCAGCGCTCGCGACACCGACAGCGACCGGGCGCGGTGGCTGGGTTGCCAGCCCAGATCCAGCGCCACCGCCATGATTCGGTCGCGGGTCAGCGCCGATACGCCGTCGCGGCCGTTCAACGCGAACGACACGGCACTTTTCGACACGCCGGCGGCACGAGCAACGTCGGCGATCGTCGGCGGTGCACCTGCTGCCACCCGTCCCCCTAAACCGGTTTAGTGATGTGCAGCACAGTGAAGCCGATCTTCTACCGGGTTGTCAAGCACCCCGCTGGGTTCAGCGGGTCTGGCGAGTCAGGAGACGGGCGGGCACGGACTACCGCGGCACGAGGAGTGCAGTGCTGAGACGAGGCCGTCGGTCCGCTTTGCTGCTCGTACTTCCGCATGCGAGACCACGAAGTGCAAGTTGACGCAGCAGAGCGCTCCAGTCCACCGCGCTCGGGCGTTGTCGGTGCCGGAAGCTTTCTATATCGACGACGGCACTATTGACGCCGATTCGCCGATTCCGTTGAGGTCGAAAAGGCTGGCACGCGCTCCAGCGGCGTTAGCGGCCAGCCGACCACGTCGACAAACAAATAAGGGACGCGGCCGAAGCCGCGTCCCTTACTCGTGCCTAACAGCGCTTGACGAATTAGCGCAGCGGAACTGACTGCTCGCTCACCGGAATCCCGGCTTTGCCAGCCGCCGACTTGACCGTTCCGAGTAGACCGCCGATGCCTGCCAGGGCACTTGTCGGCAACGATCCGGACTTGAGGCCGCTGGTGAGGCCACCCATGGCGTTGGTCAGCTTGCTCAGCGGGCCCGACACGGCCTTGCACAGGGTGGGGTTGGCCTGGGCGTTGGTCTGTGCGTTCTTGAGCAGCTTGGTGGTTGCCGCGACCGCCGTCGCTGCCTTGATCAGGGCCACCGTTCGTCCGCTCGCACCCTTGGTGAACTTGCCCGCCTTGTACGGCTGGAGCACGTAGCGGTTCGCCAGGAACAGCGCGCCACCGACATCGGCCACGAACCGGGTCTTGGCGAAGGAGCGGGTGTTGTCGGAGGGGCAGTCCGTGCTGGACGTGCCTGCGGCAGCGGTGTCGCCGGCGGTAGCTGCGGCGGTCTGGCCTGACGAGGAGGAGGCACCGGCGCCGGTGGTCGACTTGGTGCTCGAACCTCCGCAGCCAGCCACCAACAACGACAAAACCAAGGCGGGTATAACAAATAGTCGACGCATGTACGAACCTTTCATTCACCGGACCTGTATGGCTACCGGAATTCGTGCGGTGAGGGGCATCTGAGTCAAACCCGCATTTCGACAGTACCGTCGCCGCAGCCGGCCGGTGCCCGTCTCGCGGGTGCACTGCACGCCGTCACCGAACTGATACGCACTAGTCGAGTTCGATGGTGAACGTCCAGATCGCCAGCACGTGCCTGTCGTGACGCCAGGTGATTTGAGCGGCTCCGCTGTCGAAGGTCCCGGCCACTGTGACCATGCCGGCTCGTTGCCCAGACGCGCGCGCTCGCGATGCACCGACGGCGGTGAGGGCAACCGCGCGCCCCGTTTCGTCGCGCGATGACAATTCCGCTGCCGTTACGGCAACTGCGCCCTGCAGCGCTGACGCGCGCAGGGTGATTGTCGCGCGCGTGCTTCGGCGTGCCCCTGAAGATGCCGACGAAGAGGTGGAGGCGGTAGTCCGGACCGACGAGCTGACCTGGTCCGGACCCAACGCGCTGACCACCGCCACCGCGTTGCCCGGCAAGGTGACCCGCACCGGTTCACCCATGGCCAGGAGCGCCGGACGACCTACGGCCGCTGTCGCGGTGGGCTGGTGCGCCGGCGCGACAGGTATCGGCACCGCGCCGAGAGAACGAACGACGTCTGAAGCGTCCGGTTCGGCGCTCGGATGGGTGGCTGCCGACGTGGCTGGGGACGAGTTGGTGCACGCCGCAAGCAGCGCGGGCAGAACCAGCCATGGTAGGAGGCACAGTAGAAGCCGGCGTGCGCCGGACCGCAGGGCGGTCCGGCGCACGAGGTAGGCAAGCAGCGTCGTCACCTGACGGGCACCGAGACCCGAGTGACCTTGGGAACTGCGACTGTGTCGATGCTGGCTGTGCCCGAGTAGACCGAACTGCCGGTCGGCGACGGGCGCAGCGCGCGGCCGGAAACGTTGTTGTAGACGTCAGGGCCGAACGGACGCAGCCCGTCTTGAGCGGCGTAGCCCAGGTGGCCCGTGCCGTCGGTGCCACCGGTGTGGACGCCGAACAGGTCTTCCATGCTTGCCAGCCAGCTGTAGTGGTTGTAGGGCTGGTCGCTCACCGAGCCTGGCTTGATGAAGCGGCTGATGAACACCGCACCGGTGATGCCGCCACCGGGAGTGGTGTCCTGGCCGAACGCCTGGAAGCCGGGCTGGGTGGTGTTCGGGCCGGGCAGCTCGTTGCAGCACGCGACGACCGACTGAGCGGTGTCGGTCGGCACGTTGAGCGCCGGGTTGCTGTTGCCCTGGTAGTCCGCGATCGAGTTGCCGTACATCTTGTACGGCGGGAACGCCTCGTCGAAGATGATCTGAATTTCGCCGTCCTTCTGGAACGCCGGCGACTGCATGATCATCGGAACGTACTTCTTCAGGAAGTTGTCCGCCGCATACAGGCCGCCCTGGTGGTTGTTCGGGTCACCGGACAGGTTGTCACCCTTGCAGGTCGCATCGTGGGCGTCGGAGCAGTTGTTCGGGCTGATCCACGAGAACGCCGGCGTTGTCTTGATCGACTTCAGGTCGTGCGCGATCGAAGGGATCGCCTTGTGCGACGCGGTCGCTGCGTATCCGGTGAGTGGAACGACCTTCTTGCAGTCCTTCGGGTTGTCGATCAAGGCGTGAAACCACGGTGCCGGATTGTGCTTGGGAACGTATTGGTCGGTCGGTGTTGCCCCGCCTGGATCGACGACACCGGTGCCCGACGGGTCGCCGGGGATACCGCACCGGTACGGGTTTTCCCTGGTGGGGTCGTTACCCATGTCCTGGGCGTAGACCTTCCAGGACTTCTTCACCCGATCGAGCTGGTTGAAGATCGTCTTCACTGACTTGGGGTAGACGCAACCGGTGCTGGCGTAGGTCTGACCGTCCGGAGCGGCGAAGCCGGGCGCGACGTTGGTGTACTGCGGGCAGTCGGCCTGGTTGTCCGGGGCCGGAGCCTGACCACTGACGAGGCTGATGTAGTTGTCCAACGAGTAGTGCCCGGTGCCGTAGTACTGGCGCAGCAGCTCCCCGTAGCTTGGCAGCGTCTTCCACAGGTAGCTGTTCTGGTTCAGCCCGGTGAACGTCGCCTCGTAGGACTTGTTCTCCAGAATGATGGTCCATACGTGGCCGATCTTCGGTGGCTTGTAAGACGCCGAGGCCGAGGCCTTTGCTTGGCCTGTGTTCGCGCCGGCCGGACCGCTCTGAACCAGGCCCACCGCGCTCAATGCAGCAGCAGACAGGGCGACGGCGGCAAACAGCCGACCGCGCCGGAGGGGACGATGTGGCATTCGATCTCCCGCAGCTCACGTCGGAACCTGGCGTTGCCGACATCGAGTCACTGTCGACTGCCACCCTTGCCGGCACAGTCCGCGCCGACGACTGCCCGGTGAACTGTCGATGAACGCCTGGCGCGGCTGCGGTCGCCGGTGATGGCGCCGGGATGTCGCTTTGCGCTCCGGTCGGCATCGCCGGCCCGCTGGCTGGCTGGCTGGCGCTAATTCCGCTGCGTGGCGGCGGCAGGTAGGAGGCGTGGATCAGCAGCCGGCCAGCGTAAGGGATCACTGCCGAGGTGGTTCAGTTGCCGCACCTGTTCTTGCGACCAGATCGACAGCGGATCCGCGTCGTCGTGGTCGAACCCGGACCACGGCGTCCACCACGCCTGCGCGACCTCGCTGGGTTCAGGCCGCAGTTGCGCAGGGTCGACGAACCCGCGATACACCGGACAGAGTTCGTTCTCGACCGTGCCGTCGGCAGCGACCGCGCGGTAGCGGAACGCCGGCAGGATCAACTCCAGGTCGGCAGGGGTGACGCCCAGTTCGTAGCCGCTGCGGCGCACGATGGCGTCGGTCATCGCCTCGCCAGGCGCGGGATGCCCGCAGCAGCTGTTGGTTCGCACGCCGGGAAACGTGGACTTGCTCAGCGCCCGGCGGGTGACGAGCAGCCGGCCGTCGCCGTCGAAGAGGTAGACAGAGAACGCCAGGTGCAGGGCAGTGTCAGCCGTGTGGACGTCGGCCTTGGCCATTACGCCCGCGGCGGTGCCATCCTCAGCGCACAGCACGACCATCTCGGTGGCCGGCGTCGTCGCGGTGTGCATTGATCCGACCCTAACCGCGGGCGCGACAAAGTTGCTGAGCCGCGGGATCGGCGCGGCTGCCGAGTATCGGCAGCGGCTGCCGATGGATCGGCGCGGCGCTGCGCCAGTTGACGGGGTGGCGAACTAGTTCCTGGAGCGCTTGGGCGGCGCACTCTCCTCGGCCAGTTCGATCAGCTGCCCGGAGATGCGGGTGCGTTTCAGGGCCGACCAAGTCTGGGGCGCCAACCGCGCTGGCAGCTCCACCAGTGTGTGGTCGGCCTTGATGTCGATGTGGCCGAAGTCGGCGCGGTTCAGACCGCCCTCGTTCGCCAGCGCACCGACGATCTGGCCCGGCTGCACCTTGTGCCGGCGACCGACCCGAATGCGGTAGGTGGCCATCTGCTCGCCGGTACGGGATTTACGTGAGCCGGCAACGCGCGGTCGCTCGCGGCCAGCACCGGGCCCGGCGTCGCGACCGGGAGATTTGCGCGGCTTCGTGTCCCGCTCGGCAGGACGCTCACGCCGGGGCGGATCGGGGTGCCGCGGCGGGTCAGGCTCAAGAAGGAATGCTGCGCCTTCGCGCGACTGGACTGCCAACGCTGCGGCAACATCGGCCAGCGCAACGTCGTGGGTCTGTGCGTACTCGACCACCAAGGCTCGAAAGAGGCCCACCTGCGGGTCCTCGAGCGAGGACGTGATCGAGTCGGCGAACTTGGCGCGTCGAGACGCGTTGACGTCCTCGGCCGAGGGCAGCGACATCTCGGTGACTGGCTGTCGGGTGGTGCGCTCGATGCTCGTCAACAGCCGGCGCTCGCGCGGAGTGACGAACAGCAGGGCGTCGCCAGTGCGTCCGGCGCGTCCGGTGCGCCCGATCCGGTGGACGTAGGACTCGGCGTCCAGCGGGATGTCGTAGTTGACTACGTGGCTGATCCGCTCGACGTCCAACCCCCTGGCCGCGACATCGGTGGCGACGAGGATGTCCAGTGCGCCGGATTTGAGTTGGCCGATGGTGCGTTCCCGCTGCGCCTGGACCAGGTCGCCATTGATCGCCGCGGCGGAGTAACCGCGCGAGCGCAGCCGTTCGGCCAGTTCCTCGGTGGCCTGCTTCGTCCGAACGAAGACGATCATCGCTGCGAAGTCCTCGATCTCGAGCACCCGGGTGAGCGCGTCGAGCTTCGCTGCGGGCGAGACCTCCAGATAACGCTGCCGGGTGTTGGCCAGCGTGGCGGTTCTGCTCTTGACCGTGATCTCCTGCGCGTCGGTCAGATACTTCTGGGCGATCCGACGGATCTGGGCCGGCATGGTTGCGGAGAACAGCGCAACCTGCTTGGAGTCCGGCGTCTCGGCCAGGATCGTCTCGACGTCCTCGGCGAAGCCCATGTTCAGCATCTCGTCGGCCTCGTCGAGCACCAGGAACCGCAGCTTGGACAGGTCGAGAGTCTTCTTCTCCAGGTGATCCATGATGCGCCCGGGCGTGCCGACGATGACGTGCACACCCCGTCGCAGTGCGGCCAACTGAGGTCCGTAGCTCGACCCGCCGTAGACGGGCAAGACATGCAGGCCGGGTAAGTGTTGCGCGTACTTCGCGAACGCGTCGGCCACCTGCAACGCCAGCTCGCGCGTGGGCGCCAGCACCAACGCCTGCGGTTCATGCTGATTCCAGTCGATGCGCGACAGGATCGGCACGGCGAAGGCGGCAGTCTTGCCGGTGCCCGTCTGGGCGAGACCAACGACGTGGCGTCCGGCCAGCAGCGCCGGGATGGTGGCCGCCTGGATCGGCGATGGGCTCTCGTAGCCGACCTCACTCAGCGCTTGCAGCACCCGCGGGTCCATGCCGAGGGAAGCGAACGTGGTTGCCGGTTCGTCGTCGTTCATGAGCTCAAGTTTCCTCTATCGCCGAGCTGGGTAGCGTGCATCGCCAAGGTGGGGACCGTGCACTCAGACCCCCGGGTCCAGGACGTCGAGCAGCTGTGCTGCGGTGTGCGCCATCGCCGTTCGAGCCGGCGCCAGATATTTGCGGGGGTCTACCGAGTCTGCTGCGAGCGCCGTACGCACGGCGTCGGTGAAGGCGACGTTGAGGATGGTGCCGATGTTCACCTTGACGATGCCTGCGGCGACGGCGCGCCGAAGCTCGATGTCGGGTACACCCGACGATCCATGCAGCACCAGCGGCACCGGCACCGCCGCAGATATTCGCTCGATCAGTTGGGCGTCCAAGCTCGCCGAACGTGACGTCATCGCGTGCGAACTGCCCACCGCTACGGCGAGCGCGTCGACGCCGGTGGCCTCGACGTATTCTGCCGCCTGCGCAGGATCGGTACGTACCCCCGGCTCGTGTGCGCTGCTGATCTGGCTCTGCTTACCGCCCACGTAACCCAGCTCGGCCTCGATCAAGAGCCCGTTCGCGTGCGCCCACTGCGCGGCGGCAGTGGTGGTATCGACGTTGCGCTCGTACTCCTGTCGACCGACGTCGAACATGACCGAACTGAAGCCGGCGTCGCCAGCCTGGTGTAGAAGTTCCTCGTCCTCCACATGGTCGAGGTGCAGCGCTACCGGCACCGCGGCCTGCTCGGCCAACACCGTCATCGCCGCTGTAAGGGGACGCGCGGCACCGCCGTGGAAACCGACGGCGTTCTGGCTGAGCTGCAGGATGACCGAGCGCGAGCGTTCTTCGGCCGCTTGCACTATTGCCTCGGCGTGTTCCAGCGTGATGACGTTGAAAGCGGCGAGCCCGACGTGGCGCCCCACTGCGGCGCCGAGCAACTGGGCCGTGCTCGCCAGCGGCATGACATCGTCCTCCGTTCGGTTCGTGCCCGTTCGGTTCATGCCCGTTCGGTTCATGGTCGGGCGGGCGACAGGGTTTGTAGTGACCGGCTTGCGTCGATCCCAACGAAGTGCAACGATACCCATCAAAGCGCAAGTTGGCAATGCGAGCTCCAGTGGCCGCAACGTCCACCCGCCGGCGATACCGGCGACGACTCGGAAGGAGGCACTGCATGGCGGTCATCGGCCTTGACATCGGTACGACGTCGGCCAAGGCAGTGGCTTACTCCGCCGGCGGAGTTGCCCTGGGGGCCGGACGGGCAAGCACGCCGTGGACCACCACCGCCCTGGGCGTGGAGATGGACGCCGACGCGTTGTTCATAGCATCGCGGCAGGCACTCAGCGGCGCCGCCGACGCCGCGGACGAGCCGATCACCGCGGTGGGCATCACCAGCATGGCGGAGTCGGGAATTCTGGTCGACGCGGCCGGAGAGCCGGTCGCGCCGGTGATTGCTTGGCACGACGCGCGGGACGCCGCAGAGGTGGGCGAGCTTGCAGAACAGATCGGAGCTGACGAGTTCGGCGCGCGCACCGGAAAGCCGTTACGCGGCCAGTGGTCGCTGACCAAACTGCGGTGGTTGCAGCGCCATCATGAATTGACGTCGACGGCTCGGCGGCGGTTCAACGTCGCGGAGTGGATCGTGCGGGGTCTGGGCGGCGAGGAGGTCACCGAGCTGTCCCTGGCCTGTCGAACCGGCATGCTCGACGTAGGCACTCTGACGTGGTGGATGCCAGGGCTTGACTTCGCGGGAATCAATGAGCAGTTCATGCCGCCGCTGGTGGCTGCCGGCACACCGGTCGGACGGATCAGCGCCCAGGGCAGCGCCGGGCACAGACACCTGGCAGGCGCTGTACTCACCCTGGCCGGCCACGACCATCAGGCGGCCGCCGTCGGTGCCGGCGCGGCGGGCGACGCGGTCGAGTTCGACTCCTGCGGCACGGCTGAGGCGCTGGTGCGCACCGTTGCCACCGCACCGTCGCAGCGCCAGCGGCTGGCGCTTGCGCAGCGGGGTATCACCACTGACGCCTCCATCCAGCCGGGCTGCTGGTCCCTGCTGGGCGGTACCGAGGGTGGCCTGGCGATGCAACGAACGCTCGGCGTACTGGGCATCGATCGCAACGACCTCGCGCAGCTGGACGAGGCGGGCGCTGCCGCGCCGGCCAGCAGAGTGGAGGTGGCGGGACTAGGTACCTCCGCGCTCACCATCAGCGCAATCGATGACGACACCACTCCAGCGCAGGTGTGGCGCGCCACCGTGCAAGCGGCCACCGACGATGCCGCTCGCCTGCATCAGGCGATGGACGACATCGTCGGCCCCGTTCGCGAAGTTGTCGCCGCCGGCGGATGGACGAACAGCTCACTGTTCATGCAGACCAAGCGCGTTGCGCTCGGACCGGTACGTCGGTCCAGAGTCGAGGAGGCAGGCACCCGCGGCGCTGCCGTGCTCGCCGCTCGAGCCACCGGCGTGCTCGGTCCCGATGAGCTGTTTGCGGCCGGGCAAGAGGTCGGGACGTCGTGATAGTCACCCTTACCCCGAACCCGAGCCTGGACCGGACGTTACATCTGGCGCGGCTCGTGCCCGACGCGGTGAACTACGTCGAGCGGACGCTTGTCGAGCCCAGTGGCAAGGGCGTCAACGTATCGATCGCGCTGCAGCGATGCGGGCATTCGACCCTCGCGGTTCTGCCCGTGGGAGGCGCGACCGGGGCTCAGCTCGTCGCCTTATTGGATTCCGCCCGCGTCTCACACCACGATGTTCCGGCAGGGATCGCGATCCGCAGCAACGTCTCTGTGGTTGAGGCCGACGGCACAACGACCAAGCTCAACGAGGCTGGTCCCCGACTGGAGCCGGCGGTGGTGGCCGTACTGCTCGACACCGCCGTGGCCGCGGCACAGCCCGGAGACTGGCTCGCCGTCTGCGGAAGTTGGCCCGATGGCTTCGGCGCGGACAGTGTCCGCATCCTGCTCAATCGCTGCCGGAACGAGGGAGTTCTCACCGCCGTGGACACGTCGGGAACAGGACTGCGCACGCTCTTCGACGGCGACGGCGACGGCGACGGCGACGGCGACGGCGACGGCGACGGCGCTGTGCCGCCGGACCACAGCGCGATGCCCACCGTAGTGAAACCCAACTGCTCGGAACTGGCCGAGCTGACCGGCACCGCTTTGCTGACCGTGGGCGATGTACTTGCCGCAGGCCAGCGCCTCGTCAAGCGCGGCGTCGCGACGGTACTGGTCAGCCTGGGCGGTGACGGAGCGGTTCTCCTCGAACGGGATGGGCCCGCGCTCTGGGGTAGCGCTGCAGTATCGCGGGTGGCCAACACCGCCGGAGCCGGGGACGCATTCTTGGCCGGCTACCTGCTCGCCGCGGACCGGGGGGACCCAGCCGCGAAGCGGCTGGCCAGTGCCTTACGCCTGGGCGCGAGCGCAGTCCAGGCCGAGGGCACATTATTCGACGCAGTGGACGCTGACGTCCCCGTCTCCATCGCGCCACCGGATCCGTCCCGGCCACTGACCGAACCCGCCGGCGTCTGAACATGACAGCCAACACGGACAGCACCAGCACGGACAGCCGCCCCAACGCAGACATCACAACCGACGCGGACAGCACCAGCAACGCCTACAGCCGCCGATCCAGACAGCAGATCCAGACAGCAGATCCCAACAGCAAGGAGTCGAACATGACCACAGCCACCACGATGCGTCAGGTCACGGTGAACCTGGAAAGCGTGACCGTCGGCGAGGCGCCGGTTCCCCAGCCAGAGCCCGGCGAGGCATTGGTGCAGATGACCATCACCGGTGTCTGCGGCTCGGACACGCACGCCGTGCACGGCCGGCACCCGTTCATTCCGCTGCCCTACCACCCCGGGCATGAGGTTGTCGGCGTGGTACGCGCTCTCGGCACGCAGGTCAGCACCGTGGAGGTGGGCGACCGGGTGACCGTCGAACCGACCCTGCCCTGCTGGGAGTGCAAGATGTGCACCACCGGCCGACAGAATCTGTGCGAGAACCTGCAGTTCTTCGGCTGCGGCTACGACCAGGGCGGAATGGCCGACTACTTCACCGTGCCGGCGAACCGGCTGCACAAGATTCCGGCCGACTTCTCCGAAGAACAGGCCATCCTGGTGGAACCGCTGTCTACACCCGTGCACGCGGTGCGCTTGGCCGGCGACCTGTGCGGCAAGACGGTCGCCATTCTCGGCGCGGGCACTATCGGCCTGTTGGTGCTGAGCGTGGTGCGAGCCAAGGGAGCGCGCCGGATCGTCGTCACCGACGTGCTGGCCTCCAAGCGCGAGCGGGCGGTGCGACTGGGTGCCGACGTCGCTCTGGACAGCTCCGCCGACGACGTTGTCGAGCAGGTTCGGTCGGAGCTGGGTGAGAGCGCCGACGTGGTGTTCGACTGCGTCGCGATCCAGCCGACCGTCGATCAGGCGATCGCAATGGCGCTCAGAGCCGGCACCGTCGTGATCGTCGGGGTGCCGTCCGCGCCGGTCACCGTGCCTCTGCCGATCGTTCAGGATCGGCAGGTGCGGATCCAGGGCAGTGCCACCTACTTGCCCGAGGACTACGCCGAGTCGATCGAACTGATAGCAGCGGGAACGGTGCGCGCCGAGGACTTCGTCACCGCCTCGTTCGGCCTGGAGCAGGTCGCGGATGCCTTCGACCTGTCGACGGCCGGGGAGCAGGTCAAAGTCGTCGTCACGGCCTGAGCCGCAATGCAGCCGACATTGACACCCATGCCTGCGGTCCGCTCGCGAGCGCCCGCGCCTGCGCCGTTCACCGATCTGGAGGCGCAGGCAAGCCGAGTTCTGTTCGCAGCGCTCCGCCAGCAGAAAATTGTCGAGGAACTTGCTCGCACCGGACGGGTGGAGGCTGCTCGACTGGCCGACGAGCTGGGGGTGAGTACCGAGAGCATCCGTAAGGACCTCGCTGCACTGCAGCGGCGCGGGCTGCTGCAACGAGTGCACGGCGGCGCCATCGCCCGTACGGAACCGGCTGGAGATACAGCTGACCTCGCCGGCCAATCACCCGCCGACAAGCGCACCGCGTTCGCGCGCGAGAAGGCCGGGATCGCCAATGCGGCGATGGCGTACGTGCCAGCCGGTGGATCCGTCCTGCTCGACGCCGGTTCAACGACGGCGCGGGTCGCGGCCCGACTGCCGAACAAGCCGTTGACGGTGGCCACGACATCGCTTCCCTTGGCGCTGGCCGTTGCCCAGCGCGCGCAGATCACGGTGCACTGTCTGGGCGGACTTGTGCGTCGCCCTGGTATGACCGGTGTCGGCGAGGTGCCGCTGGAAGCGCTGTCGGCATTGAACGTCGACGTCGCCTTTCTGAGCACCGGCGCGCTGTCCTTCGAACGTGGGTTGACCACTGCAGATGAGCAAGAGGCGACGGTGAAAAACCGGATGCTGCGGGCCGCGCACAAGCGAATTCTGCTGGTCGATTCCTCGAAGTTCGGCCGCGAGCGCTTGTGGCGACATGCGGAGCTGGCCGATCTGGATCTCGTGATCACCGACGCCGGCATCGCCGCGCAGGACCTGGAGGCGCTGGATCACATCGGCGTAGCGATCGAGGTCGCCGCCGAACCGTGATCCGGCTGACCCCGGCAGGAGGGAAACGGACCTGGACCGCTTCGATGAGTGGTCGGTGGTCGGTAGTCGGTGGTCGGTAGTCGGTGGTGGGTGGTCGGTAGTTCGGTAGTCATCGAGTCGGCGATCAGGTGATCGCGCATCCAGCGCCCGCACATCTTTGCCGAGGACGATGCAGAGCATGCTGTCCTCGCTGTCGCCGGCCCGACGCCGGATGGCGCTGCTGCTCGCTGGGGTACTGACGCTCGCCGTGCTCGTCGCGGGCGTCGCGGGAATCGCGGTCGCCCGCGGTCGGCACTCCGCCGCGTCGGGTCGCAACGCAGGTACGGCCGACGTCGCGGGCGCTGCCGGAACCGCCGGCAACGCGACGGCACCCAGCTCAGCCACTCACGCGATCCCGGGGGTTGGCGCAGGGGATTCGCAGGCGAGCTCGGCAACCGACGCCGCCACCACGGCACGCTCCGGGAGTGGGACTGGGACTGCATCTACGCAGGCGAAGCCGGGACCGGTGCTCCTGGTGCCGGGCTACGGCGGCTCGACAGGCGATCTGACGGCGCTGGCCACGACGCTACGTCGACACGGACGCGACGCACAGGTCGTCGCCCTGCCCGGCGACGGCACCGGCGACCTGCGCATCCAGGCCCAGTCACTGGGAAAGGCCGTCGACACGGCACTGCAACGAACCGGCCGCTCGTCGGTGGACCTGGTCGGCTACTCCGCCGGCGGAGTGGTGGCCAGGCTCTACGTCCGCGACGACGGCGGTGCCGACAAGATTCGGCGCGTCGTCACCCTCGGCTCCCCCCAGCACGGCACCGAACTCGCCGCCGCCGGTGCCGCACTGCCCGGCCTCTGCCCGCTGGCCTGTCAGCAGCTGATACCCGACAGCGACCTGCTCACCCAGCTCAATCGCGGCGGTGAGACCCCGCGCGGACCGACGTTCGTGTCGTTGTGGAGCGATGCTGATGAGACCGTCGTTCCGCCCGCCTCGGCCCGGCTCCAGGGTTCTTTGGGGATGTCAGTGCAGTCGATCTGCCCGACCTCCACCGCTGCCCACGCCGACCTTCCTCGCGATCGCCTCGTCACCGCGATCGTCGTTGCCGAGCTCGACGGGGCAACCACCCGACAGTTCAGCACCGGGAACTGCGCCCAGCTCAGCTCGTGATGTCCTTACTGGTGAAATTCGCCCAGGCAATTGCCAGCAACACCGCGACGTAGACCAGCTGCAACAGCAACCCCCGCTCGACGTTGCGCCACAAAATCGGATCGCGGAACAGGTCGACGAACGACAGCCAATACCTAGTGGGCAGGTAGGGCTTGACCCCGTTGGCGGCGTCGAGGGTCAACAGCAGCGACGACCCGATCAGCAGCGCCAGCGCACCGAGTGTGGCCGACAGCGGCGAGTCCGTCGCCGTCGACAGCGCCAGCGCCATGGCAGCGATTCCCAGCATCGACACGATGACGTAGCCGATCGCCAACGCCGAGCGCACCAGGATCTGCGTGGAGGTCAGCGTCGTGCCCGAGAACGTCGAGGCGGGAATCGCGGAGACGCCGAACAGCACGCGTCCCAGGACGAATCCCGAGCCCGCAACCACCACGACAGCCACCGCGACGAAGGCGAACACCGCGAAAAGCTTGGCGACCAGCAGCTTCGTGCGGCCGACCGGTCGGGCCAGCAGGTACCGCAGCGTGCCGCCCTGGGCCTCGCCGGCGATCGACTCCCCTGCGATGACGGCGACCGAGATCGGTAGGAACAGCGGCAGCACGATCGCCAGCGCCGCGACGCCGAACAGCGAACCGTTGTCGAGAACTGCTGACAGGAACGCAGGGCCCTGGCCGGGCCGGGGCGCCAGCTTGGTGACGTCGATCAGGACCGCGACGACGACGGGCAGCGCGACCAGCAGCACCAGGGCCGCCCACGTGCGCGGCCGGCGGAACAGCTTGCGCAGCTCGACGGCGATCACGCGATCCGCTCCCACACGGGCGGCGGCGCCGAGGAATCGGTGCCCGGCATACCTGCTGCCTGCGCTGCCTGCGCTGCCTGCGCCGCCTGCGGTGCAGCACCGACAACCGCACCACTGCCCCCGCTGGCATCGGCACCCGCGCCCACATTCGATCCCGCTTCGACGCCGCCGACGGTGCCTGGCTCGGTGGCGGCCAGTACCACCTCCTCCAGCGTTCCGCGCTGCGCCGCAAGCTCGCTCACCGCGATACCCGCGGCGACCAGCTCGGCGTTGAGCGCAGCCGGATCGGCCGCGCGTACGACCAATCGCGTGCCGTCGACGGCCGCCACCCGTGAGCCCAGCAACCGCCGCGCCGTCTGCAAGTCGACGGTGTGCACGACGGTGTTTCCCGTCGGCGCCCGCAGCGCGGCCATCTCGTCCTGCACCACCAGCCGGCCCGAGGCCAACACGCCGACGCGGGTGCACAGGTGCTCCACCTCGGCCAGCAGATGGCTGGACAGGAAGATCGTCGTGCCAGCTCTGTTCAACGTCAGCAGCAGCTCGCGGATCTCGTGGATGCCCTGGGGATCCAGGCCGTTGGTCGGCTCGTCGAGGATCATCAACCGCGGTTGGCGCAGCAGCGCCGCCGCTAGGCCCAGGCGCTGCCGCATGCCGAGCGAATACGCCTTCACCGGTCGGCGCCCGACGTCGGCCAGCCCGACCTGCTCCAGTACCGCGTCGATGCGCGCGGCGCGGCCCCGTCGAGGTGCCCGGGCGCCCGAAGCGTCGAGCAGCTCCAGATTGACCCGCCCGGAAAGGTGCCCGTACGCCGCCGGGCCCTCGATCAACGCACCCACCTGCGGCAGGACCGTGCGTGCTGAGCGCGGCATCGGCTCGTCGAGCAGCTCGATCGAGCCCGACGTTGCCAGCACCAGGCCCAGCAACATCCGCACCGTCGTCGTCTTGCCCGAGCCGTTCGCGCCCAGGAATCCGTAGATGTCACCGGCGCGCACGTCGAGGTCGATGCCGTCGACGGCGTGCAGCGAACCGTAGCGCTTGACCAGGGCGGAGGTGCGGATCATGCCGCAGCCGCTAGGAGGGCATCGGCTGCGGTGCGCAAGGTGGCCGGCAGAACCGTGCCGGTGAGCGCCCAACCCCGGCTGTCGCCGTCCTGGTCGGGCGGCAGGCGGAGCAGCAGCACGGACAACGGACCGACCGACGCCTCCTGCCGGGTGCCGCGACGTCCGCCGCAGACCACCTTGTCCGAGCAGGCCGGAGTGACGGAGGAGCCCGCCGTCGTCAGCTGGTCGCTGAACTGCCCCGTCGTGCGGCGCCCGAGCGGCACGGCAACCAGCTCGGTGACGCCATGTCCGTAGACGCCCACCGCGTCGTCACCACCAAGATCGGCGCTACCAAGATCGTTGCCGCCCGCAGCATTGTGGCCCAGGGTGTTGCGGGTCAGCCCGGCCAGGGTGTCTGGCGCCCGGGCGAAGCCGAATCGTTGCGCCGCCGACAGCGGATCGAAGCGCAGGCCGTCGGACTCCGCTGCACCCGGCGGCGGCTGGAAGGCCGTTGTGGCGGCGGCCGGCATGGCCACCGTCAGGTCCAGGAAGGAGGTGGAGACGGTGGATCGGTGCGGATCGTCGCGGCCGTACACCTCGACCGCCAGCGGAAGCCCGGTGTTCGGAGCGGCGTAGACGTCGACGTGGTCGATGCTGGACTGCGCGGGCGTGCTCAGTCGCACCCCCGGTGCGTCGACGCCGGCGATCCGGCGCACTGCCAATCGGGTCACCTCCTGCTCGCCGGCCTGGCTGAGCAGTCGGCGACCCAGCTCGGGCGGCAGTAGGTCGCCGGCAACCGGGATCCGCACCGCTCGGGCGTCGATGTCGTCTAGGTCGTCGGTGCGCTGGACGCGGTTGCGCTCGTAGTCCCAGCTCACCGTGCCGGTGGCGTCGCGGTGCGTGTCTACTTCGCCGAACGGCGCGATCTGGTCCACCCGCCAGTCGGTGGCACTGCGCCACCACACCCGCATCGACGTCCGGCTGCCCAGCAGGTCGGCGAGATTGGTCACGCCGCTGGTGACCGGCAGCGCGAGCGTGCCGACCGACTCGGCGTAGCCGGAGTAGCCGATGCCGCCCGACCCCTGGATCTGGTGCAGCAGTGCATCCGCCGAGACCGAGTCAGGTGCTCGAGGAACGAGGCGGACGGCGGTGGGCAGCAGGATGAGGACGACGACACCGGCTGCGACGGCGACCCACCGCGCAGCGGCCCGTCGGTCGACCGCGCGCGGTGCCCTCACTCAGGCGACGGTACGGCGACGGACACCTCGACGCCGGTCCAGCCAGCGATGCTGTGCTGAGGCTTAGGCGCAGCCGACTGCGCTCGCGCCCGCATAGGCCGACTGTGTTCAGACCAAGCGGCGGACGCCGGGCGCTACCGTCGACAGCACGATGGACGAGCGCGACGAGCTGGCCGGCCGGCCCTTGACGACGCCCCATCCCGACCGGCTGCCCGCCGGTACGCCACTGCGCCAAGCCATCCTGGCCGCCCACCGACGCGCGCTGGACGCCGACGAAGCCGGCTACCTCGATCCGGGCAGCGGCCTGTTCGTGCTCACCGCGGCCGCACACGTCCAGCGCGGCACCTGCTGTGAGCGGGGCTGCCGGCACTGTCCCTACCTGCACTAGCCCGCGAATGCCCAACGAACGCAGCGTTAGCCACCGTATAGGTGGTCGACACTGCATTCGTTGCCGCGCGGCGCACGCTTCTATGCTCTGTCAATGGGCGAACGGGTCGACGCAGTAGTCATCGGTGCCGGGCACAACGGACTGGTCGCGGGCTGCCTGCTGGCCGACGCCGGTTGGGATGTCGTGGTCTGTGAAGCCACCGACGTCGCCGGCGGCGCGGTGCGTTCCAGCCGCGAAGTTCATCCCGACTATGTGAGCGACTTGTTGAGCGCGTTCTACCCGCTGGGCGCCGGATCGCCGGCCATCAAGGGACTCAATCTGGCCGATCACGGGCTGCAGTGGAGCCACGCCGAGAAGGTGCTCGCCCACGTCTTCCCCGACAACCGGTGCGCCGTGCTGTCGCGCGACGTCGATGTCACCGCGGCCAGCCTGGACACCTTCGCACCGGGCGACGGCGACGCCTGGCGGCGCATCACCGACCAGTGGAACGCCATCTCCCCGGGCGTGCTGGACGCGCTGTTCACTCCGTTTCCGCCGGTCCGCGCGGGGCTGAAACTGGTGCGCAAGACCCAGGCGGGTGATCTGCTGCGCCTGGCCAGGATGGGTCTGTCGTCGGTGCGACGCTTCGGTGAGGAGCAGTTCGACGGCGATGGCGGCCCCATTCTGTTCGCCGGGAATGCCATGCACTCCGACGTCAGCACCGAGGGCGCCGGCAGTGCCGTGTACGGCTGGCTGCTGTGCATGCTGGGCCAGAGCGTCGGCTATCCCGTGCCCGTCGGCGGCGCGGGCGCGTTGATCGACGCGCTCGTGCGCCGGCTGGAGTCCGCCGGCGGCCGGCTGCGGCTGGGACAGCCGGTGGAGCGGGTGCTGTCGTCCTCGGGCCACGCCACCGGTGTCCGGCTGGCGTCGGGCGAGACGATTACCGCCCGGCGCGCGGTGCTCGCCGACGTCACCGCGCCGATCCTGTTCGAGCAGCTGGTGGGCCGCGACCGGTTGCCGGCCCGCTTCAACGACGACCTGGACAAGTTCGAGTGGGACACCTCGACGCTGAAGATCGACTGGGCGCTGAACGGGCGGATTCCGTGGACAGCACAAGGAGCGCACGGCGCCGGGACGGTGCATCTGGGCGTCGACCTCGACGGACTGACGAGGTACACCGGGGACCTGGCCACCAAGACGGTGCCGGAGAATCCGTTCATCCTGTTCGGCCAGATGACGACCTCGGACCCGACGCGCTCACCGGCGGGTACCGAATCGGCCTGGGCCTACACGCACTTTCCGCGCGGCGTGGTGCCGACCGACGAGATCGTCACGACACACGTCGCGCGCATCGAAAAGCTGTTGGAGAAGCACGCGCCAGGCTTCGCCGATCTGGTCGTGGGACGGATGGTGCAGTCGCCCGCCGACATCGAGCGCCGCGATCCCGCGCTCATCGGCGGCGCGGTGGGCGGCGGCACGTCCCAGCTGCACCAGCAGCTGGTTTTTCGGCCCGTGACCGGCCTGGGCGGGGCCGATACGCCGCTGCAACGGCTGTACCTGGCGAGCTCGTCGGCACATCCCGGCGGTGGTGTGCACGGCGCGCCCGGTGCCAATGCCGCGATCACGGCCCTGCGCAGCGACGGCGCCAAGGGCCTGGTCCGCCGGCGCGCAATCAAGACCGCCATGAAACACATTTACTAGCTCGCAGATCATTTCCGCTCGGCCCGGAACTGACGCGCCGGCGACTCGGCCGGGTGCTGAAGGTGCGACAGCGGCGGTGCCGTGCCGGCGGTGGCGATCTCGGACGACAATGGTGCGCACAGCGCCACCTCGAGCGATGGAGGTCTTGATGACCCGGCCCGGCCCCGATCCTGACAACTACCCGCCCATCGATCCCAGCGAGCCGGCACCCGACGACGCCTCCGAGCTGCTTCCCGACACCCCGACGACGTTGCCGCCGGCACCGGTCGAACCGCTGCCCGGACCCGACGATCCGGACAGTGTGCCGGCCTGACGCTGCCGCCCGTTCCCGCTCTGACCCTGAGCCACCACCAGCCGCCCGGCCCTGCAACGGCCGATCGCCCTAGTGGCTGACGCCTGCATGATTCGGCGAGCGTTCGATTAAAACCAGGTACCGTGAAACCTCGCTGGAACAAACAGCCGACGTTGGGTGGGTATCCGGGGGTTCGCCATGTTCTTGCCACACGCACGTGGAAGCGTCACCAAAGCGTTAGTGTCCGCACTGCGGCACCCGCCCACACCGGAGATCGCCGATGTGGCGCGCTCGGTAGCCCGCTGCACCGACGAAGACCTGCACCTGGCGTTGTGGATCTGCTACGAGCTGCATTACCGCGGCTTCGACGACGCAGCATCGGGGTGGGAGTGGAATCCTGAACTGCTCGCGGTGCGCGCAGTGCTGGAGCAACGGTTCGTCGCCGAACTGGCCGTCACCGTCAGTGCGCCGCACCCGAGCGACCAACCGATCGCCGACCAGCTTGCCGAGATGGTGCGAGCCGACGACGGCCCGTCGCTGTCGCGGTACCTGCAGAGCCGGGCCACCATGGCGCAGTTCGAGGAGTTCGTGGCCCACCGCTCGGTCTACCACCTCAAGGAAGCCGACCCGCACAGCTGGGCCATTCCTCGGCTGACCGGGCGCACAAAGGCCGCGCTCATCGAAATCCAGGCCGACGAGTACGGCAACGGCGCGGTTTCGCGGATGCATTCGGAGCTGTTCCGCACCACGATGCGCGAACTGGGCCTGGACGACACCTACGGCCGCTACGTCGACTGGGCGCCGGCGACCACGCTGGCCATCACGAATCTGATCTCGTACTTCGGTCTCCACCGCGAGCGACGCGGCGCCTTGGTGGGACATCTGGCGGCGTTCGAGATGACGAGCTCACTACCCAACCGCCGATACAGCCGCGGCCTGCGCCGGCTGGGCGGTAGCGCCATGGCGCGTCGCTTCTACGACGAGCACATCACCGCTGACGCCCTGCACGAACAGCTCGCCGCTCACGACCTGTGTGGCTCATTGGTGGCCGACGAACCCGAGCTGGCACGCGACGTGTTGTTCGGTGCCGCGTGCGCGCTGCATCTGGACAACGTCGTCGCCACATCGCTGCTCGACAGCTGGGCTGCCGGCCGGACGTCGCTGTACGGGCCGGTGAGCCGCGAAGCGCTGGTTTCCTAGCCACGTGCTCGACATCGACTAGATGCTGCCGATCTCAAGACGCGGCCGGCTTGAGGTTCGGCCTGCGTCGGGATAATTGCTTCGAACACGGTCGGCTTCCAAGTACAGCCTGCGTCAGGAATAGCCGGCTTTGCAGACGCCACACTTGCCGGAACGGCCGCCTTCAGGAATGGCCGAGGCCGGCGAGCTTGTGATTGCCGTCGCAGAACGGCTTGAGCGCAGAACGGCCACATCGGCACAATGCCACGGCCGGACCAGTCTGCTCGATGACTGTGCCGTCAGCATGCGCGATCTGCACGGCGCCCCGAACCACCAACGGCCCATCGGGATACACCGTCACCGTCGTCGGCTGCTCATCGCCGCTCATCCGATACTCCTTCACTATCGCCCGCACCTGGCTGCCTGCCGGCTCATCTCACGGTAACGACTACAGACGACCGGTCGCCGGGCACAAAAAAACTCGGGCCCGGCGCAGAAGCGCCGGGCCCGAGTTCTTCGTAGGCAGTTGCTCAGGCTGAGCGGACGTTCTCCGCCTGCGGGCCCTTTTGGCCCTGCGTGACGTCGAATTCGACCTTTTGGTTCTCGTCCAAGCTGCGGTAGCCGTCAGCGGAGATGGCGGAGTAGTGGACGAAAACGTCCGCACTGCCGTCGTCGGGGGCGATGAATCCGAAGCCCTTTTCCGCGTTGAACCACTTGACCGTGCCTTGTGCCATGCTGGGAAGCCTTCCCTTGTCGCGTCAGGTGGCACACGTCATGCCACCTGGGTCTTACCGGACTGCACACCGTTCCCGGCAGAACCGAGGGAAGGTAAGAACAACCGGTCGCCGTGGCCCGAAACGATCAGCACAACGCCGAGAATTCAGGGCCGAGGTGTTACCGACCGTCTTCACCGTACCAAGACAATCGCCCTCCCGGCTACACCTTGTCCGGTCCAATTCCCTCTACCGCAAATCCGGACAAGATCGTCAGTGCGGCGCGCGCCCTACGGCCAGCGCGTCGAGGCGCGACAGCGCTTCTCGGTTACGTGCCTCCAGCAGCTTCTGCTGCAGCGGATTGTCCAACCACTTGCCCGGGCCGTCGGTCGGCGTCTCCCCGATTCGTACGACGGTGTTCACGCCGTCTGGTTCCAACGTCAACTCCACCCGCGCCTCACCGGCCGGCCAGCCGCGCGCCTGCAGCACCAGGTGCCGATTCGGCTCGGCTTCGAGCACGGAGGTGCTGTCCTTGATCTGCATCGGCCACACGCCGACTGCATGGTGCAGCTTCGATCCGACGGCGGGCCAGGCATCGTCGACGGCGCGGATGTGCGAGGTGCCCACCACCCAGCCGGTGTAGAGCCAGCCGTCGGCGAGCACCGACCAGATCTCCTGGGGCGTGGCGTCGATGCGGCGGGAGACTTCCTTCATCGCTGACTCCTTCTAGTTGGGCTGATCCGCTGATGCAGGCGTCGCGGTGGCTGATCGCGCTGAGATCTGCGCGGGCCGATGCGCTCAGCCGGCGGCGTTGAGCTCGAGTTCGTTCATCGCCTCGCGTAGACCGGTCAGGCTGTCGAAAACCCGCTGCGCGCCGGCCTTCTCCAGCTCCTCGATCGAGAATCCGCCGGTGAGCACCGCGTACGCCCGAACTGGCCGGCACGACCTTGAAACCGCGCTCGCGCGCAGCCATCAGCAGTTCGCGAGCACCAACGACGGGACCGACCTCCCCGATCAGGGAGCTGAACTCGTTTATCCAAGCCGCGCGCAGGTCCTTGCCGAGGCGATGCTCGACGTCCTCGCCCGACCACCTCGGTCACCAGCTGATCGCCGCCCATGCCGATGCTGCGGTGGATGCGCCAGATCGGCGGTGTGAAGTCGAACCGGCGGAACGCTCGGAACCAGGCGAGCGCGTGCTGGTAGTTGGTGTCGACGAGGGTTCCGTCGACGTCGAAGGCTGCGGTGTCGTATCCAGTCATGAGTGCGCGTGGGCGTTGCCCGCCGCGTGGATCTCGCGCAGCCGGGGCAGAACGTCGTTGGCGTAGAACTCGAAGAAGCCCTCGGCCTCGGTGCCCGGACGCCCGGCGCCTACCTGGCTGACGTAGATGTCGTCGAAACCGGCCTCGGCGAAGGGCCGGAACGCCTCGACGTGCTCGTCGACGTCGTTGCCGAAGGTCGAGCTCTCGGCCAGCATGTCCTTGGTCACGAGTTGGCTGGCCTGCTCGAAGTGCCTCGGACTCGACAGCACCTGCGCCAGCTCGCCGGGCAGCGCCTCGTTGGGCCAAATTCGGTAGATCGCGTCCAGTGCGGTCGCCTTGTCGGCGGCCCAGCAGACCTTGTATCCGGCCTGCATCGGCTTGCCCTCACCACCCGCTTCGCGGAAGGCTTTGATCGGCTCGGGGTCGGGCTTGGTGGAGACGAAGCCGTCGCCGATGCGCCCGGCCAACGCTGCGGCCTTCGGGCCGAACGCAGAGATGTACACCTTCGGCGGCGTATCCGGGCGGGTGTAGATCTGGGCGTTCTCCACCGTGTAGTGCTCGCCGTGGTGGTCGACGAAGCCGCCGGCCCACAGCTTGCGCATCACGTCGACCGACTCCTCGAGCATGTCCAGCCGTTCGTTGGCGTTGGGCCAGCGCTGACCCAGCACGTGCTCGTTAAGCGCCTCTCCGCTGCCGAGGCCCAGAATGAACTCGGGCAGCATCGTCGCCGACGTCGCCGCGGCTTGGGCGATGATCGCGGGATGGATGCGGATCGTCGGGCAGGTCACCGCGGTGGCCACGGGCAGGTTCGTCACCTGCGAGATCGCGCCGATCAGCGACCAGACGAAGGCCGACTGGCCCTGCTCGTCGTTCCAGGGGTGGAAGTGGTCGGAGATCCACAGGCAGTCGAAGCCGGCCTGCTCGGCTGACTTGGCCTGCTCGATCAGCTGGGCCGGCGTGTACTCCTCGCCGGACAGGAAGTAGCCGATACGCATGACGTCCCTTCGCGAAATGGTCGGCCGGCTCGCGAAGGGTTCGGCGGCGGCCCACCACACTGCCTCGACCCTAGCCTGGCGCCCTGCCCCACGAGCGGAGAGTTAGCCACTCATGCGGTGGCCAACTCTCCACTCGCTGCGCTGAGCAACCGTGTGACGATGCGCAGAACTTCGTCGGGACGCTCGCGGAGGTCGGCCCATGTAAATCGGACGACCGTCCAGCCCGCAACTGACAGTCGGTTCTGCCGGCGACGGTCCGCGCGGAAGCGCTCGACGTCGCTGTGGAACGCCCAGCCGTCCACCTCCACGGCCAGCTTGACCGCGGGGAAGCCGACGTCGATCATGTCGCGCTGCCCGTCGACGGTGACCGGATAGTTGGCAAGCCAACCCGTCACGCCTGCAGCGCGCAACAGCCGATGCATCAGCCGCTCGGCTTCAGACGCGGCTCCGGTGAGTTCACGATGCAAGCGAGTGAGCTGTGAGTTGCCCGCCCGTCCGGGCCGTTGCGTCACGAGATCGGCCGAACTGATCAGTCGGCGTTGCAGGCAGCGATCCAGCATCGTGCGCGCGTCGCTCAACGGCAGGATTCGCAGGCAGTCGATCACCGTTCGCGCCGGCGTGGTGACGGGCAGCCGGCTGTACAGCGTGTGGTGGGCCGCGGGCATCGGCGCCCGGTGTATCGATACGCCGGGAAGCGGGCTGGTGCGCCGATGCACGTCGATGGTCACATGCAAGCCCGGTGCAACGTTGGGCACGTCAATCTGCCAACACTCAGCAGCACTGAAGTGGCTGAGTACGCCGCCGGTGGACAGGACGGCCCGCCAGAACTCCTGCTGCGCTGATGCCGGTGCGCCTGCAGCTAGTAAAACGGCCCGGCGCGGCGTCGGCCGCAGCAGTCCGCGCGTTAGCAGTCGATCGATCTGCCGATCGGTGAGGCCGGCAACACGGCATTGCGCGCGTGTGAGCACTCCGGCTTGCCGCCGCGCCGTCGCAGGCCAGTCGATCAGTGCGCCGTCCATCAGCACAGGGTGCCCAACCGCGGGCTGGGCGTCGGCGGTTGTCCACAGGCTCGACCCGACGCCGACCAGCGGAAGATTCGCCACCGCCAGGGTGGCCAACTCTCCACGATCCGCCGACCTACCGGCAATACTCGGGCACATGACTTTCGACGACGAACCCGTGCCGCCGCTGCGCTGGGGGATTTTGGGTACCGGTGGCATCGCGCACACCTTCGCGCGCGACCTACCGCTGCTCAAGACGGCGACCATCACTGCGGTGGCTTCGCGTCGGCCCGAGACCGCAGCCGCATTCGCCGACGAGTTCGACGTAGCGCACCGGCACACCACCGCCGAAGATCTGGCCGCCGACGACACCGTCGACGCGGTGTACGTCAGCACTCCCCACCCGATGCACTTCGACGGCGCGCTGGCCGCCATCGAGGCAGGTAAACCGGTGCTGGTCGAGAAGGCCTTCACCGTCAATGCTGCCCAGGCCGCGGAACTGGTGCGCGCGGCTCGGCAGCAACAGGTGTTTCTGATGGAGGCGATGTGGACGCGGTTCCTGCCCCACATGGTCGCCGTTCGAGAGGTCCTGGCGGCCGGACGGCTGGGCGAGATCGTCACCGTCAGCGCCGATCATGGGCAGTGGTTCCCCGACGACGAACAGCACCGGCTGTTCAATCCCGACCTGGGCGGGGGCGCGCTGCTCGACCTCGGGATCTACCCGCTGTCGTTCGCCTCGATGGTGCTCGGGACGCACGAGCGGATGGCAATGCTGCACGATCCTGCGTTCACCGGTGTGGACGGACAGATCTCGATCGCACTGGGATACGCCGGCGGTGCCCAAGCCGTGATCAACACCACGCTGCGGGCGGCGTCGCCGACGGTCGCCGCCATTGTCGGGCGGGAAGCGCGATTGGAGATCGACCGGACCTGGTATGCGCCCAGTCGCTTCACCATCACCGATCGCGACGGCAACGCAGAGACCTTCGACTTCCCGCACGAGGGCCGCGGCCTGCGTCACGAGGCGGCGGAGGTGGCTCGCTGCGTTGCTGCCGGCGAGCTGGAGAGTGCGGTGATGCCGCTGGACGAGACGGTGCGGATTATGCAGACAATGGACGAGATCCGCCGCCAGGGCGGCTACATGCTGCCCGGCGATCCGGCCTGAGCCGTGGTTGTCCGTGTACGAACGACAATTCGATGACGGCGCGCGATAGAAGCGGGCAGGATGGCGGTCATGACTGACCTCATCGCCGGAAAGGACGAATCCGCCCACCAGACACCGGATGCAAGCCTGCAACCCGCCTCGGCCGACGCCGTCGAGGCCCGCGCCTTCGCCCGCTCGTTCCGGTCCTTCCTGGACTGGGTGCACTCCGACGACACCGAATCCAGAACCAACGAGGTGGCCCGGCTCGCCGCCGAATTCCTGGGCCCACGAGGCGCGACGACGTCAGTGGTCACCCGCGAGTTGCCGCCCTTCGAGCACGTCAATCTGCAGGCGGCGCTGGACGAGTGGTCCGGGCAGGACGCACGCACTGTCGACGTGCACGGCATCTCGCTGCCGCCGCGCTACGGCCGGCTGTCGCTGCAGCAGGTCGTGGCGGGCGCGGGCCTGCCGCCGCTGCGGCTCTCTGCGCCGGGGCTCATCGACCTGCCCAACGGACCGGGCACCACGCTGGCTTGCCTACGGCTGGCGCTGCTGGTGGTCACCGACGCCCACGGGCGCTATCTGGTGATGATCAATGGCCCATCGGAGCACGAGCCCGCTTTGACGGTCGAGATCGCCGGCCTGCCCGTCGATGCGGCGCAGGCTCTGCATTCAGAGTTCGACGAACTCCGCTCTCGCCTGAACGTCTACCGCGGGCAGATCGTCGACGTCACCGCCGGCATGGGCATATCACTGACGTTCGCGACCCTGCCCTCGACCACCCGAGACGATGTCGTGCTGCCCTCGTCGGTGCTCGATCGCGTCGAGCGCCACGCGGTGGGCGTGGCAACGCACCGCGAGGCCTTGCTCGCTGCCGGCCAACACCTCAAGCGCGGGCTGCTGCTGTACGGGCCGCCCGGAACTGGGAAGACCCACACCACCCGCTACCTGGTGCAGCGGATGGAGGGTTACACCCGGCTGCTGCTCACCGGCCGCTCGCTGGGTGCGATCGGTGAGGTGACGACGCTGGCTCGGGCGCTGGCGCCGGCAGTGGTGGTGCTCGAGGACGTCGATCTGGTGGCCGAGGACCGCTCGTTCGGACCGAGTTCGAGCCCGGTGCTGTTCGACCTGCTCGACGCGATGGACGGGGCGGCGACCGACGCCGACCTGCTGTTCCTGCTCACCACCAACCGCGCCGACCTGCTGGAGCCTGCCCTGGCGGCCCGACCCGGGCGCGTCGACGTGGCCGTCGAGATAGGGCTGCCCGACGCCGACGCCCGCCGGCGGCTGCTGGTGCTGTACGGCCGGACTGTGCCGCTGGCATTGGACGAAGACGACATTGCCGCGGCAGTAGAACGCACCGAAGGCGTCACCGCGTCGTTTCTCAAGGAGCTGATCCGTCGGGCGGTGTTGGAGTCGCTGGAGGAACAGTCGCCGCTGACGACGGTGACGGGCACACACGTCAGCCGCGCACTGGACGATCTACTGGACAGTGCGCAGCAGGTGACGCGCACGCTGCTGGGAGTGCCTGGCGAGTCCGACGTCGAGCCGGCCTCGGCCGGCCTCGGCGCTGCACCGGCCATCTACCGCGGCTCCTACACCTCCGGCCGCAGCAGGCAGATGCGCGGCAAGTCGGGGTGGACGATGTACTCGGACTGACGGCTGTACTCGGACTGACGGCTGTACTGGGACTGACGGCTGTACTCGGACTGACGGCTGTACTCGGACTGACGGCTGTACTCGGACTGACGGCTGTACTCGGACTGACGGCTGTTCTCGGACTGACGGCTGTTCTCGGAGTAACGGCTGTTCTCGTCCAGACGGATGTACTCGGCCTGACGGGCGTTGGCGAACTGCCGGGCGGGCTCAGTCGTCCATGCGCTGCGCGCCCAAGCTCGACTGCAACAGCGCCAGCGCGTCGGCTTCAGGGTCGTGGCGCTGTCCCGGTCCTGCGGGCTGGGCATCGTCGTCGGGCTCGTCCTCGTCCGGCGCTTGGGCGAGTAGTGCGGGTGCGGGCCGGCGACCGCCGCGGCTACGGGCAGGCGGTGAGGCGGCTTCAAACGGTGGCGCGCCAGGTTGCGGCGCGGCAGGAAGCCGTTGACCTGTGGCCCGTTCGGCTTCCGCGGCGGTACCTTCCGCGGTGACGACCGTCGGCCACGCCGACTCGGCGGGCGCCCGCTCGCGACGCCCGCTGCCCTCACCAGCAGCGGCGGTGTCCGGCGTTTCGGTGGCGACTGCGGTGGACGCCGATGGCGACGCCGGCGCGGATGCTGCCGGGATTGGTACCGGCGTCGACGCCACCGGCGCCTCGCCCGGCTGCACGTCGACGTCCACCTGGATGGTCCAGGCTCCGGGCAGCAGCTGCGTTATGGCTGCCACCACGACGTCGGCGTTTTGCGGCTGGCCCAGCATCCGCACCAACGGGGCCGTCGCCATCACCAGTCGCAGGTGCTTGCCATCCAGCGATGCCACTTGGGCGCTGTCGAGCAGGGCGCGGGTGCGCCGGCTGGCTGCGCGGACGTTGTCGAGTATTTCGGGCCAGATCTGACGCACTGCGGTCACATCGATCTCGCCCGTCGAGTCCTCTTGGGCAGCGGTGGCCTGAGCCGGCGACGCTTCCATCGGTGTACGGATTGGCGTCACCGGTGACAACGACGGCTCGGTGGACGGGGTGGGCAGCGGGGTAACAGGCGCTACTGGCCGCTGCGCAGCCGGCGCCTCCTGGGTCGGCACCACCGACAGCCGTGGCGGCTGCACTGGCCGGTCGCCCTGGCCAGCGCCCGACGCATCCGCCGTTGACGGCCTGCCCGCCGTTGCCGGCGCGACGTCAGCCGAAGGTGGACCGACCAACTCCCGCACCCGCTCGAGCCGCTCGATGCGCTGCAGCAGCGCTGCCGAATCCGCCGACGCATCGGGTAGCAGCATCCGGGCGCACACCAGCTCGAGCAACAGCCGTGCCGCCGTCGTTCCGCGCATGTCGGTCAGGGCGGTGTGCACGATCTCGGCATAGCGCGCGGCGGACGCCGTGCCGATTCGCTGGGCCTGGTCGAGCATCCGCTCCAGCGCATCGGCGGGCGCGTCGAGCAGTCCCTTGTCCGCGGCATCGGGTACCGCGGACAAGATCAGTAGATCGCGCAGACGGTCCAGCAAGTCGGTCGCGAAACGGCGCGGCTCATGGCCGGCCTCGACCACGCGCTCGATGGTGCCGTACACCGACGCCGCGTCGCCCACGGCCAGAGCGTCGATCATGTCGTCGAGCAGTGCGGTGTCGGTGACGCCGAGAAGCGCCATCGCACTGGCGTACGTCACACCCTGATCGCCGGCACCGGCGATCAACTGATCCAGTAACGACAGCGAGTCGCGGACGCTGCCTGCGCCGGCTCGTACGACGAGCGGGAACACCGCCTGCTCGACCGCCACCTGCTCCGCGGCGCAGATCCACTCCAGATGCGCGCGCAACACCCCCGGCGGTACCAACCGGAACGGATAGTGGTGGGTGCGCGAGCGGATCGTCTGCAGCACCTTGTCCGGCTCGGTGGTGGCGAAGATGAACACGAGGTGTTCGGGCGGCTCCTCGACCACTTTCAGCAGCGCGTTGAACGCGTGCGTAGTGACCATGTGTGCCTCGTCGATGATGTAGATCTTGTAGCGATCCCGCACCGGTGCGTAGTAGGCCCGCTCGCGCAGATCTCGGGCGTCGTCGACGCCGTTGTGTGAGGCGGCGTCGATCTCGATGACGTCGATGGATCCCGACGAGTTCGGCGCGAGCTCCCGGCAGGAGTCGCAGACACCGCACGGCGTCGAGGTCGGGCCCTGGGCGCAATTCAGGGACCGCGCCAGGATGCGAGCCGAGGATGTTTTGCCGCAGCCGCGCGGGCCGGAGAACAGATAGGCGTGATTGATCCGCCCGGTGCGCAGAGCCGTCGTAAGCGGAGTGGTGACGTGTTCCTGGCCGATGAGCTCGGCGAACGTCGCTGAGCGGTAACGACGGTAGAGAGCAAGGTTTGCCCGCGCCGTCGAGGGCACTGGCTCAGAACCCGAGCCAGCAATCGCTGTGCCGTCTATGGGCTCCGCTCGCTGGACGGTCCGCTCCTTCGTCGCTCGATGCTCACCCACTGTGCCCTCTATGGGCTCCGCTCGCTGGACGGTCCGCTCCTTCGTCGCTCGATGCTCACCCA
>CAXSBR010000006.1:82312-86730 GCA_964236495.1 uncultured Jatrophihabitantaceae bacterium | reverse complement strand
CGCTCAGCACAGTAGTGAAGGAGTGCGACAGTTCGACAGGATCTACGCTGCGCGGCCGACGCTGGCCCGCACGAGCCGGCAAGGGGTTGCGGGTGAGCATCGCAGCGACGAAGGAGCGAGGCGCGGAACCCGCACAGCGATGAGCGCTCGCGCAAAGAGCCATATGGAGAAGGCGACCCCTCGCGCACCTGACAGAGCCTGCTTATCCTTGCTGCCTTCCGGCCCTGGGGAGGTTCGCAGGGTGAACACCACGCGAGGGGTCGGAGCAGAGTCTAGCCGTCACACCGCACCGGCCCCGGGCCCGAGCGCGCAACGGAACGCCGACGTGCCGCAGCAGGGCAGCGCCTATCCTCGTCGGCGTGACGTATCGGCGGCCGACGTTGCGCGACATAGCCGACGAGACCGGCTTGTCCACCGCCGCGGTGTCCTACGCCCTGCGCGGCCTGCAGGTCACACCGCAGACCCAACGTCGCGTGCGGAAGGTGGCCGATCGGCTGGGCTATCAGGTCGATCCCATCGCGCGGGCGCTGGCCTCCGGACGCACCGGGTTCGTCGGTGTCCTGTGTGGGTCGCTGGCCGACGTGTGGCAGCAGAATCTCGCTGCCACCCTGGGCCGGGGTCTGCTCGACGCGGGCCGGCAGGCACTCATCGTCGACGCCTCCAACGACGCCGACCGGGAGGCAACGCTCGCTCGCGGTCTGGTCGACCAACGCGTCGACGGCCTGATCGTGCTGCCGGTGGATCCGCAGGCCGCACACTGGACGCCACTGGCGCAGCGAACGGCGTTGGTCTCCATCGGCGACGGCCTGCCCGGCGCCGACACCGCCGCCGAACTCGTCTTCGACAACCGGGCCGGCGTGAGCGACGCCCTGCGCCGACTGGCCGAGCTCGGTCATCGCCGCGTCGCGGTGCTGACGCCGGGAGGGATCAGCACGCCCGACCGGCCGGCGGAGGCGATGGCCACCGAACTGGCGTCGACACTGGGCATCAGCGTCACTATGCACACCTGCCCGCACGACCTCGACGGCGCGGGCAAGGTCGCGCGCGAGGTGCTGAGCAGCGCCGACCGGCCGACCGCCGTCTTCTGCCTGGCCGACTCGCTGGCGTACGGAATCTACGAGGCTGCTCGCACGCTCCGACTGCATATACCGGGCGACATCTCGGTGCTGGGTTACGACGACCACTCACTGTCCCGGCTGCTCACGCCACCCCTGTCCACCTATCGCTGGCCAGTGGAGCAACTCGTGGCCGCTGCGGTCAACGAGACAGTTGGCGCGATAGACGGCAGCCCGGGTGGACGCACCGTCTACTCCCCCGAGCCGCAGATCCGCGGCTCGCTGGGCTTGGCCGGCTGACCGCATGCGCCCGAGCAGCGAAGGACCGCGGGTCCGTGAGGGCAAGCTGAGCGTACAGCGCACTCGCGCCACCGCTGCCGAACCGGGCTTCGTCGTTCTCGTCAACGAGGGCACGCCCGTCGGCTCGGAAGCCGAGATCGTGCGCTTCGGTCCGTCGGAGCGCCAAGCCCCGCACCAACCTGCGCGCGCGGTGGCCGCAGTAGCGGCCGCTGCAGTGCTCGCGTCCGGCGCGTTGCTCCTGGTCCGGCACAGCGACGGCCACTCCAGTTCGCCCTTGGCCGCCAGCACGCCGACCCGGTCGAGCAGTTTCATCTTCGATCCCGGCTTCGGCGGCGGGACGCGCGCCAGGGGCACGTCGACCAACGGGCGGCCGGCACCCTCACCCACGCCGCCTGCAACGGTGCGGGTCACCTTCGCCTCGGGACAGTCGGTGCCGGGGCCGGTGCCACTACCCGAAGCGCAGGCGGTCGGCGTTCGGGTCGGTCCACTGGCGGTGAAATACCGACACCACGACACCGTCGTTGCCGGGCCTGCGGCGTTGGCGAAGACATTGGTGGCCGGCCATACCTACACCGTCACCTTTCGCTACTACGCCGCCCTCGACATCTCCGAAACCAGCACAGGCCACGTGGCGCCGCCGTTTGGAGCGCAGATGCGATGCCCACCCGACTTCCGTATTCGGCCTGGCCACTCCTACACCGTGCAGTGCCGGGTGCGACCGGAACCGGGCACCGACTCCATCGCGTTCACCGTCACCGACGAAGCGCACGCCAAGTGGGAGGCCGGCACCTCGGTGCTACTGGTGGCGCGGTAACGAATCGGTCCCAATCGGCCGCCGCCGGCACGGTCGGCTTGCCGCAGCCGCGCGGGCCCGGAATGATCATGTGGTTCTGCGTCACGAAAACCCCCACTGACAGGTAATACAGTTGTGAAGACGTTCAATCAGCTCCTGCGCCGACCGGTCGCCGATAACGACCCGGCTACCCCCACCGGACTCGACATCCTCGACGAGCGCTACGAAGTGCTCGACAGCGGAGCGTTCTGGGACGAGACCGCCGAGGTTCTCGACCCTGCAGGCACACTCGTCGGCTGAGCCATTCCGCTGGCAGCGGGCGCTAGCCTCAGCGGTTGTGCACAACAGCGCCGGCCGCGATGTGGCGCCGCCGCCCGTCGACGCGTCGCCCGCCGTTGACGCGCTCACTCGCGCGGCACGAGGCCGCCGATTAGCCGTCGCCGCGCTCGTCGCCGTGCTGACGCTGTGCGGGACGTTGTTCGGCAACGACGTCGACTTCCCGTTCGGACCCTTTCGCATGTACGCCACCCGCGACGATCCCAACGGCATCGTGCGCATCGCGGCAGTGCGGACGGTGACCGTCGACGGGCGCACCCATGCCGTGACCAACGCCGGCGGCGCGCCGCGTCGGGCCGAACTCGAGGGCCGGATGTCGACGTTGCGCGCCGACTGCGCCCAGTTCGCACTACTCGTGCCCCGATACCACCCAGCTGCCGACGTGGCGAGCGTGCAGTTGGTCGAGCGCGACTACCAGCTCCGCAACGGCCGGCGCGCGTCGCAGACCGATGACGTCGTGTGCTCAGTGCCGTGGACGTCTCGGTGACCGCCGCGACCGCCGCCTCCCCGAGGAGGTCTGCGTCGGCGCAGCAGGCGAGCTGGTGGTTCGAGCCCGTTCCCGCCACCCGAATCAGCCTGTTCGCGGCGCTGGTCCACGGCTGGGTCGTGGTGGACGTGCTGATCACTAGCTCCTGGGTGTCGGCTCATGCGCGGCTCGGCGGCCAGCTGTACCGACCCCTGCAGGTGAGCCGGTTGTTGCACCTGTCCACGCCTACTTACTCGGTTGCAGTGGTCCTGCAAATAGTCGTCGTGACCGCTGCAGCGCTGGCTCTGGTCGCCGATGTACGCGCCCGCTATGCGCGCACGGCAGGCGTCGTGGTTGCCGTTGCCTACAGCGCGTGGATGCTGCTGGCGATGTCCTACGGCAAGGTCGACCACGACCGGTACGCGTTCCTCGTCGTTCTGGCTGCGCTGCCCACCGTGGCCCGCCGGCCGCGATCTCACCCGGCTGGGAACGCAGCAGCCCGGGTCGCATCGACGGAGTCGGGCGCCTTCGCGCTGCGCTGCGTGCAACTGGCGGTGGTCGCCACCTACTTCTTTGCCGGCTGGGCGAAGCTGCGTTTCGGCGGCCCGGACTGGCCCACCGGCGCCGTCCTCGAACGGGCGCTGCTGCGCCGGCACACCGCTCTCTCCGGCTGGCTGATCGACCGGCCACACCTGCTCGTACCGATGCAGTTCGCGATGATCGGCCTGGAGTTGTGCTCGCCCCTGGTGCTGCTGGCCCGCTCCGACCGTGCTCGCAGCATGGTCGCCGGCAGCATGTACCTGTTCCATCTCAGCGTCTTTCTCGGCGTGACGATCAGCTTTCTGCCGCACTGCGTCGCCATCGCGGCCTTCCTGCCGCTGGAACGAGCTCTGCCGGCCTTGCGCCGAGCGACCGCACGAAATCGGCTCGTGCCACGTCCCGCCGCTTATTAGGATGTCCGAGTATGTCGCCGTCTTCGCCGATTTCTGTCGTCCGTAACGCCGATCCGGTGTCCGCGCAGCAGCGCGCGGCCGTCCTGGCCAGTCCTGGTTTCGGGCGCAGCTTCACCGATCACATGGTGCGAGCCGACTATGCCGACGGCGCCTGGGGTGCTGCCCAGGTGCTGCCCTACGCGCCGCTGACGCTGGATCCGGCGACGATGGCGCTGCACTACGGGCAGCTGATCTTCGAGGGGCTCAAGGCCTACCGGCAGCCGAATGGCGCAATCGCGACGTTCCGGCCGGATCAGAACGCCGCGCGGTTTGCCAGGTCGGCCCGCCGGCTCGGCATGGCCGAGGTTCCTGCGGACCTGTTCCTGGATGCGCTGCAAGCACTGGTCGATGTCGACCAGGACTGGGTGCCCGGAGCGGGTGAGCATCGAGCGAAGCGAGGAGCGGAGCCCGTAGACAGCACAGCGGGTGAGCATCGAGCGAAGCGAGGAGCGGAGCCCGTAGACAGCACAGCGGGT
>CAXSBR010000006.1:51408-82212 GCA_964236495.1 uncultured Jatrophihabitantaceae bacterium | reverse complement strand
GAGCATCGAGCGAAGCGAGGAGCGGAGCCCGTAGAAAACACAGCGGGTGACGCGTCGTTGTATCTGCGCCCGTTCGAGATCGCGACCGAGGTGGGCCTGGGTGTGCGCGCGGCCAACGCCTACAGCTTCCTCGTCATCGCCTCGCCCGCCGGCCCGTACTTTCCCAACGGCGTCAAGCCGGTCAGCGTGTGGCTGTCCACCGAGTACACCCGCGCGGCGAACGGCGGCACCGGCGAGGCCAAGTGCGCGGGCAACTATGCCGCGACAGTCGCCCCGCAGGCGCAAGCGGCCGCGCAGGGGTGCGACCAGGTCGTCTGGCTCGACGCGGCCGAGCATCGCTACGTCGAGGAAATGGGCGGGATGAACCTGTTCTTCGTCTATGGCACCGGTCCGAGCGCGCGGATCGTGACGCCGGCCCTCACCGGCAGCCTGCTCGCCGGCGTCACCCGCGATTCGTTGCTGGTGATGGCGAAGGATCTGGGCTACATCGCCGAGGAGGGACGCATTTCCACCGACGAGTGGCAGGCCGGCAACGCTTCGGGCGAGATCACCGAGGTGTTCGCGTGCGGTACCGCCGCTGTCATCACGCCCGTCGGCACGGTGAAGAGCGCCACCGCGTCATGGACGGTCGGCAATGGCGAGCCCGGCCCGGTGGCCACCCAGCTGCGCGCGGCCCTGCTCGACCTGCAGACCGGTACGGCCCCCGACCCACACGGCTGGGTGCACACGCTGGTCGATGCTGGCTGACGCCGGCTGAGTTTCGCCTCAACTTTTGGTCATCCACCACCGAATGTAAGTGTGGCTGACCAAAACTGCGCGGCCATGGCTACGTCGTCGGCCAGGTACGGAAGTTCTGATACGACCGGGACGGGGTAGGGCCGCGCTGGCCCTGGTAGCGCGAGCCGTACACCGCCGAGCCGTAAGGATGTTCCGCGGCGCTGGACAGCCGGAACAGGCACAGCTGCCCGATCTTCATACCTGGCCACAGGGTGATCGGCAGGTTCGCCACGTTCGACAGTTCCAGGGTGATGTGGCCGGTGAAACCGGGGTCGATGAATCCGGCGGTGGAGTGGGTGAGCAAACCCAGCCGACCCAGCGAGGACTTGCCTTCGAGCCGGCCGGCGAGGTCGTCGGGCAGGGTCAGCACTTCCAGCGTCGAGCCGAGCACGAACTCCCCGGGGTGGAGCACGAACGGCTCGTCTGCCGCAGGCTCGACCAGGGTCGTCAGCTCGTCCTGCTGAACGGACGGGTCGATGTGGGTGTAGGCGGAGTTGTTGAAGACACGGAAAAACCGGTCCAGGCGGACGTCGATGCTCGAAGGCTGCACCAGCCCGGCATCCCAGGGCTGGACCGACAACCGCTCAGCCTCGACTTCGGCGCGGATATCACGATCGCTGAGCAGCACGGCAAAACCCTAGACCACCGTCGCGCCCCTTCCGCGGTCACGAGGACAGCAGCGGCGCTTACTGCTGGGGGGCTGGCCGACTACTTAGGCTGGCCGAACTGCTGGGGCTCGCCGTACTGCTGGGGCTGGCCGTACTGCTGGGGCTGGCCGTACTGCTGGGGCTGGCCGAACTGCTGGGGCTGGCCGTACTGCTGGGGCTCGCCGAACTGCTCTTGCGCCGGACCCTGGCCGGCAGCGGCCTGCTGCGCGGAGGCGGTGACGTACCCGTCGGCCATCTCTTTGTTGATCTTCGTCGTCAGGCCGCAGAAGGTGCACGTCGTCGAGTAAGACTTGCTGAACGGGAACAGCGGAATGAAGAACAGGGTGAATCGGGTAATGCGCTCCATCACCCGCTGCGCTGCCGGGTTGTGACACTGGTTGCAGATGAAGGTGACCATGGCGAGGGCTTGCACGTAGCCACGCGTTCCAAAAATGAGCATTGCTTGTCCTCGCTGCTGGTGGTCGGCGCCGTCAGGAACGACACTCCGCTGCCTGCAACCGTAGCTCACGCACGCACTGACGAGGCCGCGAAAGCCGCAAAGTGTCTGTATCGGCCTGCGGCTTTCGAGCCCGACGTCACAAGGGCCAGGCAGCGCCTGGGTAGGATCGCTAGCCACGCGGGTGTAGTTCAATGGCAGAACATCAGCTTCCCAAGCTGACAGTGCGAGTTCGATTCTCGTCACCCGCTCCACCATGTGTCCGGCGGCCGTGCCTCCGCACAGCTGCATCAGCGCGCGACGACCGTGCAGCGCAGGTTCGGCGCCCGAGCGATCCGTCGGTCCAACGTCGAGCAGCAGGGCGACGACGGCCGATGGTTCGCAGACCAATCTCCGGCTCAATGCCGGTCGGCGTCTCGAACCGCCAGGATCGACTGCGCGTCCACCCGCGACTCCGTGACGGCGACGCGCTCGCGGGCCCGAGCGATGACGTCCTCGACGGGCCGGCGCGCAGCGCTGTCTATCAACCTGGCGCGCAGGTACTCCTGGAGCGACTTACCCGCCCGTGCAGCGCGTCCGGCAAGTTCGTCGCGGACATCCTCGGGTATCTGGTGCGGCCGGGTGGCGGTCGGGCGCCGACAGCTAACTGGCTGCCGGCTGGCTGAGCAGGTCCCGCACGGTTCGCGGTTCGCGGCCGAGCAGCCTACCCAGCAGGGGGTCGACTCCGGCGAAGAAGCCTCCGCGCGCGGCCTCGTACATGCCGAGCAGGAAGCGCACCATGAACTCCTGCTGTCCTCCGGCGACCTGCGCGGCAATCCACTCGTCGGGCTCGATCACCGAGAGCTTGATCGTGCGACCGGTCAATTCGGACGCTATCACGGCGATGTCCTCGAACGTCGGGGCGGCGTCGGCAGTAAGGGTGGTGGGGCCGTTGTAGGCGCCGTCGGAGGCGAGGATGATTGCAGCAGCCTCGGCCGCGTCCTCGCGCGCCGTCCACGAGACCGGTCCGTCGGCAGGCACGCTGATGACATCGGTGGTTCGCCACGGGCCCATCAGCCAGTCCAGACTGTGGGCATAGAAACCGTTGCGCAGCGAGGTCCATGCGACACCGGACTCGGCGAGCAGTTGCTCGGTCGCAGCGTGGTCGCGCGCTGGACGGAACGGTGTGTCGGGTGAAGCTCCCTGGTGGCTCGTATAGAGGATGCGCCCCACACCGACGGTGACGGCGGCGTCGATCGCGGTGCGGTGCAAGCTCACCGCGTCGGCACCAGGGTCGTTGGACGACACGAGCAGCAGCTGATCAGCGCCGGCGAATGCACCGAGTAGCGAGTCTGAGTCGGCGTAATCGCCCCGCCGGACGGCCACGCCGCGGTCGGCGAAGCGCTGCGCCTTGGCCGGGTCACGCACGGCCACGACGACGTCAGCAGCGGGAACACGCTCCAGGAGATGGTCGACTGTGGCGCCGTTCAGGGCACCGGTCGCTCCGGTAACAACGATCATGATCGAGCCTCTCGCGCTAACGCTGGAAGCGTTCTGGAAGTGCCAACGGAAACACAACGATAGCAGCTGGGCGTTATCGTTGGAACGTGACCGACGCGACCGACGCGACCGCCACTCGCAGCGGTCTGCGGTCGAGGATCGTCGATGTTGCGGCGCGACTGCTCAGCGAACACGGGCCGGCCGCGGTAACCACCCGCGGGGTTGCGGCTGGAGCTGGTGTGCAGGCGCCGGCGATCTACCGGTTGTTCGGCGACAAGGACGGCCTGCTCGATGCCGTGGCCGAACACGTGCTGGCCACCTACGTGTCCGCGAAGGCCGAGATTGTCGCCGCCGCGTCAGAAGCCGGTATCGATCCGATCGACGATCTGCGTGCCGGCTGGCAGATGCAGATCGACTTCGGCATCGCGAACCCGACGCTGTCGGCTTTCCTCAGTGATCCCGGGCGGGGGATGCGTTCGCCCGCGGCGCAGTCGGGCAAGCGCGTTCTGCAGTCGCGAGTTCGTCGAGTCGCCGTCACCGGGCGGTTGCGCGTTGCCGAATCTCGCGCAGTGGACCTCATCACTGCGGCCGGCACCGGCGCCGTGCTCACCATGCTGTCGACTCCACCGGAGCAGCGCGATCTCGGGTTGGCCGACGACCTGTTCGACGCCGTCCTGCGTCGCATCGTCGCTGACTTCCCGCAACCGGCCGAGAACACAGCCATCACCTCGGCAGTCGCGTTGCGCGCGCTTGCAGCCCAACTCGACTTTCTGAGCGAGGCCGAACGGCAGCTCCTGACCGAATGGCTCGAGCGGGCAGTAGACATCCCGACCGGGACTGCTGGCTGACTTGCTCGGTGGAAAGTAGAGCGCCCACCCAATACCGAACCGCGCGGTTTCACTCTCGCCGTTGGGCTATGAAGACGAACTCGCGGCCCGGCCGGTCGGGTGCATCTCGGACGTCCAGCACGGAGTAGCCGGCTTGGACGAGGTCCGCCTCGATCTCGGCGCGCTGTCGAAAACGCAGCGTGGACGTGGAGGTGAGAGTCTCGCCGTCGGACTCGAAGATCCAGGCGGAGCGGAACGTCACCAGCGGCCCATCGACGGTGATCACCTCCGTCCAGGTGGTGACCGGCCCGACGCCGGCGATCTCGGTGGTGGAGAAAGTCAGGTCGCGCGTCCAGCGCTGCCAACCCTTGTCGGCCGGATCGCGGCTCTCGAAGACGAGGTAGCCGCCCGGGCGAAGCGCGGCGTGGATCGCGTTCAGCGTCGCAGTCCATGCCGACGGATCGGCAATCGCCTGGGCGACGTTGGCAGTCATCACCGCGACGTCGCGCTCGGTTACCTCTGCGGAGCCGGCGTTGCCCTCGATCCAGCGGACCCGGTGTGCACCGTGCTTGGCACGCGCCACTTCCAGCGATGCACGCGCGGGATCGACGCCCACCACGTCGTCGCCACGATCGGCCAGGATCAGGGCGAGGGTTCCGCTACCGCAGCCGACGTCGAGGATCCGCCGGGCGCCCAACTCGTCGATCAACTCGACGTAGGCGTCCAGATCGCCGCGATCGGGATCCAGCCCGTCGTAGATCGCCGCCAGCCGCGGATGGCGGAACTCTTCGTCGGCCATGGTTCGGTATTCAACCCGACGAGCACGCGAGGCGCACTCGAATTCGGCCAAGGGCTTCCTGGGCCGATCCTCCCGGTCGCGGCGTTTGCGGAGGACCAGTTATCGGCTGGTGTAGCCGCCGTCGATGGGCAGGCTAACGCCGCTGATCATCGCCGCGGCGTCGCTGAGAAGGAAGACGATGGGCCCGGCGATGTCGTCTTCGGTGGCCCACCGGCCCAGCGGAATCTGGGCGAGAAAGGGCTCTCCGATCTCCGGGCGGCCCCAGTAGGAATTCGACATCGCAGTCATCACCACGGTCGGATTAACGCTGTTGACGCGGATCCCGTGCTGGCCGAGCTCCAGCGCGGCGACGCGGGTGATGCTGTCCAGCGCTGCCTTGGACGAGCCGTAGGAGGTGTGGCCCGTCAGCGCGACGAGGCCGGCTTGACTGGACACGTTGACGATCGAGCCACCGTTGCCCAGGCGGATCAGTGTGCGCGCGGCGTACTTGATCACCAGCAGCGCCCCGCGCGTGTTGATCGCCATCACCTGATCGAAGACGTCGATGTCGGTGTCCTGCGGGCCGGCAATCTCACCGCCGAAGCCTGCGCAGTTGACCACGCCCCACAGGTCGAGTCCGTCGACGGCGTCTGCGATGCTCTGTTCCGAGGTCAGGTCGAAGGCGAGCGGCCGGGCGCCGGTGTCGGCGGTGATGGCCTCAAGTGACTCCTCGCTGCGCCCGGCAGCGATGACGTCCGCGCCGCGGGCAGCGAGGTGGCGCACGGTGGCGCCGCCGATGCCGCCCGCCGCGCCGGTGACCAGGATGGTGCGGGAGTCGAACTCATCCATGACAGCGTGTCCTTCTCTCTTGGGATCGTGATGCGCCAGCAACGGCCCGGCTCAGGAACGGGCGAGCTCGCCCAACACCTCGCCCAGAGTGTGGACGACCCAGTCCAGCTCGGCTGCGGTGACTACCAACGGCGGCGCCAACCGGATCGTCGAACCGTGGGTCTCCTTGGCAAGGATGCCCGCCGCCAGCAAGCCCTCGCAGACCTGCCGACCGGTGGCCAGAGCGGGGTCGATGTCGACGCCGGCCCACAGCCCGACGCCGCGCACCGCGAGGACACCCTGCCCGACCAGCCCGCCAAGCCCTGCCTGCAGGCCCGGACCCAGCTCGGCAGCCCGTCGCTGCGGCTCACCGGAGGCCAGCATGTCCACGACGACGCGTCCGACCGCGGCTGCCAACGGATTGCCGCCGAAGGTAGATCCGTGCTGCCCCGGCTTGATCACCGACAGGACGTCGCGGTCCGCCGCAATCGCCGAGACCGGCACGATGCCCCCGCCGAGGGCCTTGCCGACAACGTAGATATCGGGCACCACACCGGTGAGGTCGCTGGCGAAGGTGGTGCCGGTGCGCCCTAGGCCCGACTGGATCTCGTCGGCAATCAGCAGCACGCCCGCCTCTGTGCACATAGCGCGCAGCGCGGGCAGGTAGTCCGCCGGCGGCACGATCACGCCCGACTCACCCTGGATCGGCTCGACCAGCACCGCGACGGTGGTGTCGTCGATCGCGGCCCGCACCGCCTCGGCGTCGCCGTAGGCCACGCTGCGGAATCCCGGCGTGAACGGTCCGAAGCCGTCGCGGGCGTCGGGGTCGTCGGAGAAGCTCACTATCGTCGTCGTCCGGCCGTGGAAGTTGCCCGCCGCGACGATGATGGTGGCTCGATCGGCGGCCACGCCCTTGACGTCGTACCCCCACTTGCGAGCCACCTTGATGGCTGTCTCGACGGCCTCGGCGCCGGTGTTCATGGGCAGGATCAGGTCCTTGCCGGTGAGGTCTGCCAGGCCGGCGGCGAACGGGCCGAGCTGATCGTTGTGGAAGGCCCGGCTGGTCAGCGTGATCCGGTCGAGCTGCGTGCGCGCGGCAGCGACGATGCGCGGATGGCCGTGGCCGAAGTTCACCGCCGAGTATGCGGCCAGGCAGTCCAGGTACCGCCGGCCGTCGACGTCGGTGATCCACGCGCCCTGCGCTGAGGCGGCGACCACGGGCAACGGGTTGTAGTTCGTCGCCAGATGCGCCTGGGCCAGTGTGAGGTGCTCGGCGGTGGGCCCACCAGGGTTGGACACAGCAGAACTCGATATACCAATGTCGGACACAGCAAGGTCGGACTCAGCGCGTGTGGTGTCGGTGGACATCAACGGTTCCTCTGCAGATTGACGGTGGAGCAAGCCTCCAGCATGTACTCCCGATCTGACCTTTCCGACGGTGGATGCGGACGGGCGCCGCGTGCTGCGTCACGATCCCAGCATTATCGCGAGACCACGCTGTCAGCCGCCGCTTTTCCCGCCCAGGCCGGCGATGAGGTTGATGGTGGAGGCGAGGACGACGGCGCCGAACAGGAAGGACAGCAGGGCGTGCCGCAGCGCGGTGGCTCGGATGGCGGGGGTCTGAATATCGGTGTCGGAGACCTGGAACGTCATGCCGATGGTGAAGCCCAGATAGGCGAAGTCCAGGTAACGGGGCGGTTGCTTCTGGTTGAAGTCGATGCCCGAGTCCCCGTCGTTGTAGTACAGCCGGGCGTAGCGCAACGTGAACAGGGTGTGGACGCTGACCCAGGACACCGCGACGCTGGCGAAGCCGAAGCCGGCGAGCACATTCTGGCTGGCGCCGCTGGCGGAGTTTGCCAACGCGAGGATGACGCCGACGCCGGCGAGGCTCGCGACGGCTGCGGCCACGACAAGCAGGTCGGTGGCGGCTCGCCCAGGATCTTCCCGAGTGGCGTGTGCCCGGGTGCGATCGGCGTCGAAAGAGCCGATCGCCGCCCACGCCCAGCAGGTGAAGATCAGGGCACCGACATCCCAGCCGGCCAACGGGGCGTACAGCCAGCGCGTCACCGCACCGACAATCAGTGCTGCTGCCACGCCGGCCACGACCATCACCGCCAGCCGGGCACGAGAGGCGGTCAGTGGCCCCACGACTGTCCTGCCCGCACGATCAGCGCACCGCTGCAGGCAGTCTGCCTTCCCACCAGCGGAGCCCGCTGGGCTGGTGCCGGCTCTCGCGTCATGCCGGCACGGTACCGCGGTCTACGGGAGCCGACGTCAAGCCCGGCGATGACGTGCCGCAGACATTGCCGCGGGGCCACCATTCCGCCTGGGCGCGCGCGTGCCTACGATGCTGTCAGCGTGTTTCCGGCGAGTAAATCGGCCAGACCGGCCGGGCAGGTCACGCAGCGCAGGGGGTCGAACAACCGGCTTCCTATACGGCGAGCGGCGAGGACAAGGAGAGGTCCATGACCACACGAGTCGAGAAATCCATCCTGGTGAACGTGCCGGTGAGCACGGCGTACAACCAGTGGACGCAGTTCGAAGACTTTCCGCAGTTCATGAACGGCATCACCAGCGTGACCCATCTCAGCGACGACCGGCTGGAGTGGGTGGCCGAGATCGCGGGCGTCAAGCGGCAGTGGGAAGCCAAGATCCTCGAGCAGGTTCCGGACCACAAGGTCGCCTGGGCGGCCACAGCGGGCGCCACCAACGCCGGCGAGGTGTCCTTCGAGGACATCGGCGGCGGCCAGACCTCGGTGCACCTGCTCCTGGAATACGAACCCGAAGGTCTGGTGGAGAAGGTTGGCGACAAGCTCAACTTCGTCGAGAACCAGGCCGAGGGCGACCTCGAACGGTTCAAGAAGTTCATCGAGGCAGAGGGCTACGCGACCGGCGCCTGGCGGGGCACCGTCAATCCCGGCGGACACGTCGGCACGCCCGGTATCGAGCACGCCGACGCCTCCCGTGGTGACGACGGCAAGGCCGGCCTGTCGGGCAAGGTCGTCGCGGCCGGTATCGGGCTGGCAGCGGCCGGCGTAGCAGCCGCGGTGGCGAGCAAGAGCGGTGGCGACGACGACCAGACCACGCACGTCGCGCCGGTACCCGCACCGCCCGCACGACCGGTGACGACGACGCACACGACCACCGACACGACGCCGCCCGAGCCGACATCGGTACACACCGACGCGGCGTCAGTACACAGCGACGCGGCGTCGGCCACACCGGCCACCGAGACCGTCGTCCTGTCCGACCCGCCGGTGGCGCAGGGCACCACCGGGCACCTCGACCGCGACCGGACCGACGACGACCGCACGTGATCGTCGAAGGCTCCGTCCAGCCAACTGGTGAGGCGGGCCGGTCGACACTGAGTTGACCGGCAGGGTCCCCGACGGCACCGCGCCGTCGGGGACTCTGCTGTTCGGTAGTCACACCTCGTCGCACCGAGTCGTAGCGCAGCTACCGCGGCACCTGCGTCGAGATCCGCTGTCTACATCGGCGCGCCGGGGATCCATGACGTGCCGACCAACGGAATGCGCGTCATCGCCGCGGCCTCGACGGTGAGCGCGACCATGTCCTCGGGTTCCAGATGCAGCACGTGAGCCTTGCCGCAGGCCCGAGCCAGCGTCTGGGCCTCCATCGTCATCACCCGCAGGTAGTTGGCCAGCCGACGGCCGCCCTCGACCGGATCCAGGCGATCGGCCAGCGCCGGGTCCTGCGTGGTGATGCCGGCCGGGTCGCGACCGTCCTGGAAGTCGTCGTAGAAGCCGGCCGCACTGCCCAGCTCGCGGTAGTCCGCGTCCCACTTGGGCGCGTTGTCGCCCAGTGCGATCAGCGCGGCGGTGCCGATGGACACCGCGTCGGCGCCCAGCGCCAGCGCCTTGGCCACGTCGGCGCCGTTGCGGATGCCACCGGAGACGACGAGCTGGACCTTGCGATGGACGTCCAGGTCCTGCAGTGCGCGCACGGCCAGCGGGATGGCGGCCAGCGTGGGAATGCCGACATGCTCGATGAAGACCTCCTGCGTGGCCGCGGTGCCGCCTTGCATTCCGTCCACCACCACCACGTCAGCGCCGGCTTTGACGGCGAGCTGAACGTCGTAGTAGGTGCGGGTGGCGCCGACCTTGAGAAAGATCGGTTTCTCCCAGTCGCTGATCTCGCGCAGTTCACCGATCTTGATCGCCAGATCGTCCGGGCCGGTCCAGTCCGGATGCCGGCAGGCGCTGCGCTGGTCGATACCGACCGGCAGCGTTCGCATCCCGGCCACCCGCTCGGTGATCTTCTGCCCGAGCAGCATGCCGCCGCCGCCGGGCTTGGCGCCCTGGCCGAGCACGATCTCGATGGCGTCGGCGCGGCGCAGGTCGTCGGGGTTCATGCCGTAGCGCGAGGGCAGGTACTGGTAGACCAGGTGCTTGGACTGCCCGCGCTCCTCGGGCGTCATCCCGCCGTCGCCGGTCGTCGTGCACGTGCCCACCTCGCTGGCGCCGCGGCCCAGCGCCTCTTTCGCGTTGGCTGACAGGGCGCCGAAGCTCATGCCGGCGATGGTGATCGGGATGTCGAGGCGCAACGGCTGCGCGGCGAACCGATCGCCGAGCACCACGTCGGTGCCACACTTCTCGCGATAGCCCTCCAGCGGGTACCGCGACACGCTGGCGCCCAGGAACAGCAGATCGTCGAAGTGGGGCAGAGCCCGCTTGGCTCCCCAGCCACGAATGTCGTAGATCCCGGTTTCAGCGGCGCGCTGGATCGCGTCGATGGTGGTGCGGTCGAAGGTGGCCGACTCGCGCAGGCCGGCGCCCGGAGGGCTGGTCATGGTGGTGTTCTCCTCATCGGTGGCGTGGGATGAATGTCGACCGGCCCGTTCACCGCGATCAGTAGGACGACGCGTTGTCGACCTTGAAGTGGTAGAGCTCGCGAGCCGAGCCGTACCGGCGGTAGCTGGTCGGGTCGTCGTCGTCGTACCCGGCGACGGTGAGCAGTGCGGTGATCTCGTCGAGGTGCTCTGCCCGCACCGACTTCTCGACACAGTCGGCCCCGAGCGAGGCGACGGTGCCACGGATGTAGAGGCGCGTCTCGTAGATGGAGTCGCCCAGCGACTCACCGGCGTCGCCACGCACGAGCATGCGACCGGCCTGCGCCATGAATGCACTGCGGTGACCGATGCTGCCGCCCACCACGATGTCGACACCCTTCATCGAGATCCCGCAGCGCGCACTGGCGTCGCCCTCGATCACCAGCAGGCCGCCGTGGGCGGTGGCGCCGGCGGACTGGCTGGCGTTGCCGGTGATGCGCACGGTGCCCGACATCATGTTCTCGGCCAGACCGACGCCGGCATTGCCGTGCACGACGACGGTGGCCAGCTGGTTCATGCCGGCGCAGAAGTACCCGGCGTGGCCCTCTATCTCGACGTCGAGCTCGGCGTTCAGACCACAGGCAAGGCTGTGCCGGCCGCCCGGGTTTGTCAGTCGCCAGTGCTCCGAATCGGCAAGCACGTCAGGGCGGTGCAGGCGCTGGTTCAGCTCGCGCACCGACGTCCGGTCCAGGTCTACAACGACGGGTGCCCCGATACCGCCTGCCGCACTTTCGCGCGCTTCGGTAACCGCGATATCGATCGCCGAGGTGCTCACCGCTGCCACACGTACACCCGTTCCGGCTCGGGTTCGAAGATATGTGCGCCGTCGATGCCCGGCAGCTGGGCCAGCGCGCGGTACTCCGAGGCCATCGCCACCCAGCGCGGGGTCTCGGCGATGATGGCGGGCTTGCAGGCAATGGCGTCGCGGACGACGGCGAACGAGTCCGACGTAGTGACCAGCAGGGTGTAGAAACCGTCGAAGCGTTCGCAGAGCAGCCTGAGCGCCTTGTCGACGTCCGCGCCGGCGGCCAGCTGCGCTGCCACGAAGCGGGCGCCGACCTCGGAATCGTTGTCGGTGTCGAACAGCACGCCGTCGGCGACGAGCTCACGCCGGATGGTGGCGTGGTTGGCGAAGGAACCGTTGTGCACGAGGCACTGGCCGGGGCCGACGGAGAACGGGTGCGCGCCGGCCGCAGACACCGCCGACTCGGTGGCCATGCGCGTGTGGGCGATGCCCTGCCAGCCCTGCACGTCGTCCAGGCCCAGCTGGGCAGTGAGTGTGAGCGGGTTGCCCACGCCTTTGAGAACCGCGAAGTCGGTACCCACGCCGACGATCAGCGCCGCGGGCAGAACGCGGGCAACCGCGCCGGACAGCGCGTCAGCGTCGGTGGCCGCACTGACCGTCGCCGCCCCTGCAGCGGTGCGCACCGTGACCGGAGCACGCACCAAATCGCCGAGTCGGGCGGCGAGGTCGGTCGGCGGCGGTTCGGCGACCAGCAGCGACACCGTCATCTGACCTGGCACCGACCACGCCGACGCGGCAGGAGCCGGCTCACCCGTCGAGGGATCTGCGTCGCGGTTGACGGTGCTGTCGGCGTCGCCGTAGAGCGCGACTCCTGCCGAGTCGGGTCCGCGCTCGACCACCTGCCCGATCATGGCGCCCAGCATCGACCCGAGCGCCGGGTACAGGACTGGATCGCGCAGATGTAGTCCGACTATGCCGCACATGCAGGGGCTCCTAGGGCTGGTGGCGGACGCGTCGTCGCCGTCGGTGTGGCTCTCACTGTGCTCGCCGTCAGAATGCGGTGAGATAGCGGTCGATCTCCCACGGCGTCACCGTGGCGTGCCAGTCGAAGAACTCAGTGCGCTTCAAGGCGCTGAAGTAGGCGGCCACGCCGTCGCCGGCGGCGTCCAGTGCACCACTGACGACGGCGTCGGCGTCCAGAGCATCGACGGCGTGCACCAGCGTCGGCGGTAGTGTCGCTGCGCCTTCGGTGGCGCCGGGCAACCCAGGATCGACGCCTCGGTCGATGCCGTCCAGGCCCGCGGCCAGCGCGCCGGCGATGGCCAGATAGGGATTGGCCGAACCGTCCCCGCCACGCAGCTCGACCCGGTTTCCCTCGGGCACCCGCAACAGGTGGGTGCGGTCGTTTCCGCCGTACGTCGCCCGCGCCGGGGACCAGGTGGAACCCGTTCGACTCGCGCTCGAGCGGCCCGTGCGCTTGTAGGAGTTGACGGTCGGCGCGAGCACGGCCTGCAACCCGCAGGCATGGTGGAGCAGGCCGCCGATGAAGGTGTAGGCCAGCGGTGACAGGCCCAGACCCCGTCCATCCGGTACACCGTCGGGCGCCGGAAAGAGGGCTGCGCCCGCGCGCCACAGCGACAGGTGCAGATGCATGCCGGTGCCGGTGCGGTCGGTGAACGGCTTGGCCATGTAAGAAGCAGTCATGCCGCGTTGCTCGGCCAACACCGAGATGAGATAGCGGGCCGTGATCACCCGGTCGGCCGTCGTCAGCGCGTCGGCGAAGGCGAAGTTCTGCTCGAACTGGCCGTTGCCGTCCTCGTGGTCGTTGGCGTAGTTGCCCCAGCCCAGCGTGTTCATCGCCTTGGACACCGAGGTCAGATGGTCATACATCCTGGTCAGGTCGCGGGCGTCGTAGCACGGTTTTGCCGCGTTGTCCTGGGCGTCGGCGGGTCGCAGGCTGCCGTCGGCGGCGCGGTGGACCAGGAAATATTCGATCTCGGCACCGACGAACAGGTCCAGCGCCTGCTCCGCCGCGCGGGCCAGCATCCGCTTGAGGATCACGCGCGGCGCGAACGGCCACGGCCGGCCGTCGACGTGTGGATCGCACTGCACCACGGCCAGGCCCGGCCGGAGGAAGGGCAGGGCGGCGTAGGACGACGCATCGGGCACGGCAATGATGTCCGGATCGCTGGGCTGCTGTCCCAGCGCGCCCGCGGCGAATCCGGCGAAGCCCACGCCGTTATCGCGCAGCTCCTCGACGGCCTGAATGGGCACCAGCTTCGCGCACGGCTTGCCGACGAGGTCGACGAACAGCGCGAGGACGAACTCGATGCCGTCGGCACGAGCCAGCGCGGCGAGGTCGGCCGCCGGCTCGTCCAGCCCGGTCGTCGTGGCGGTCTCCAACAGCGTGGTCATGGCCGCCTCCAGGCAAACGCTGGTGTCGATGTGGTGATCCAGTGTTGACTGCCACGAAACACGTCCTGCGTTCCACGGGCGTTACGGCTGGACGGCGATCCGGTCTCAGAGCTGATCGCGCAGCAGGGTGGTGATCCGTGCGGTGCACACCAAGCGATGCTGGTCGTCGTATACGGCGATGGCATAAGTCGCGACGGTGCGGCCGCGGTGCAGCGGCGTAGCGGTGGCAGTGACGTGTCCGCCGGTGGCACTGCGGTGGTGGGTGACGTTGAGGTCCACACCGACGGCGGTCCGGCCAGGACCGGCGTGGATCACCGCGGCCCACGAGCCGACCGCTTCGGCGAGTGCGGCCGTCGCACCGCCGTGCAGCAGCCCGAAGGACTGGGTGTTGGTGTGGACGGGCATGGTCGCGACCACCCGGTCCGCCGACGCCTCCACCACCTCGATGCCCAACTTCTCGTCCAGCGCCCCCATCGCCAAATCCGCCCGGGCAGCTGTCAACGGCGAGATCTGCACGTCGCCGATGCTAGAGGGCCGCGGTTCGAGCAGCAGATCGTTCGGTGCTGCTGGAACCTTCTGAGGCATCCAGCTGGTCCAGATCAGCAGGAGGTAACCGTGACGATGTCTGCTCGGCGAGCAGCAGGCGCCCTGCTGCTGACAGTGCTGACCACAGTGCTTGCGGCGTTGCTTGCGTCGTGTGCGCAGCGTGCCGATCCTGCGGCGTCGTCACAGGCGGCGGCGTCGTCGAGGACCGGCAATGCCACCGCATCGATACATAAACCGTTCAAACCGTTCAAGCCACCGCACAGCACCCCACCGGGAAGCAGTACGTGCACCGGGTTCGCCGTGTCGTCGCCAGCGACGCTTCTGGGGAGGCAACTCCGCGCAAAGCTGTTGCGGCGTTTCTCCGCACCGATCTGGGTTCTGGCTATGCGCGTCCGGCGTCCAGGTGGACCGCGTCGCCAAGCGGGCTCGGCGTCGAGTTCCGCTCGGGTACCGAATGGCTGAGCGTCGTCCCCCTGCCCGGCCATTCTCGGGTGCTGCACGGACGTCGGCTGCTCGAACGCACAGGGGCAGTCGACAGCGGCCGCCACTGCCGGTGACGCCGCCCCTCGCTGGTTGGGCCGATGGCGCACTGACGGCGCTGCTACTGACAGCGGCATTCATGTACCCGGTCCGCCTCGTCGTCCGCTCTGGTTTGAACGGGCGAACTAGCGAGTGCAGGCAACGCAGAGCCGCACTAACTTGTGGCTGCGGTGCCGGGGTACCTGATCCCCCGTGCATGGATTGCCAGCCAAAGTCCCAGCCGGGATGCACATGCACGCAGGTCGCCCCGGCAGCCGTCGGCCGAAAGTGACTGGTGATCGCGGTGCCACCGAAGAGAGGGGTCGCGCGCACAACTCCGCGCAATACAAGCGTCTTCGGTGTTCGATTCCCGAGTGACCGGATGGGAGCTGTGCTCACCACGCGCTACTGCGCCATGGTTCCGGGCCGGCTGTTTCCTAGCCGCTTTCACCGTAGATCATCTTCTACAACCTTGGCAACCCGAGCGGGATATTTATCGCCGGTCGTGGCGGTGGAAATATTCGTCAGATCAGGCCAGCTGCGCCGATCCTCGTCCGATCACCAGCGGATCCCGCGCACATTCATCCCGCACGCGTGGCGGATGGGCTGCCGCAACACCGGCCGTCAACCGACCTCGGCGCCGTCGAGTTGCCGAAGGACTCAGCGCCATGCCAGAATGATCTTGTCCGGCTACCTCCCCCCGTGGGTAGCCGGACCTTTTATGTCCGCGGCTTGTGTTGGCGGCTTTAGTTGGCGGCGAACCCGCCGAAGAGCCGCCCAGCAGAGCACTGCAGCAGAGGTACAACGCTCACCGAACCATCCGACGACTCCCGCCGCGAGCACTGCCCCGCTGCACACCGGCAACTGCGCGAGCAACCAGGTAGACGGCGAAGCTGAGGAACGTGATGAAGACACTGGCTTTGACGGTGGCGTACTGAAGGCTCAACAGCAGTCCGCCGTCCGCGGCGAGCAAGGCGAACGCGACGGCCAGCCCAGTCACCGCGAGCGGATCGACGGCGAGCCTGGCGGCCGCCGCGGCGGGCGTGATGGCCAGGCTGAGCACCAGCAGCGTGCCCACGATCTGCGCCGCCTCGGTGACGGTTACCGCGATCAGCAGGACGAAGATCAGGCCCACCGCCCGGACCGGCACTCCGCGGGCGATGGCAACGTCGGCGTCGATCGAGGCGAACAGCAGCGGCCGATAGATCACCGCTATGCCCACGGTGACCAGGAAGGCGATGACGCACAGCACGACGATGTCGGCCGAGCTGACGCCGAGAATGTCACCGAACAGAATGCTCGTCGCCTGCGAGGCGAATCCGTGGTAGTAGGACAGCAGTAGCACGCCCAGACCCAGGCCGAAGGCGAGCACCACTCCGGTCGCGGTGTTGCGCTCGCTGTGCCGCTCGCCCAGCAGGCCGATTGCCGCGGCGACGACGACCGAGCCGATCAGCGCGCCGTTCAGTGCGTCACCGGCGATCAGCAGTCCGGCGGCGGCGCTGGGAAAGGCCAATTCGGCCGCGCCGTGGACAGCGAAGGCCATGTCGCGGGCAATGACGAACGGCCCGATAAGTCCGCAGATCACCGCGACGAGCGTCGCGGCGATGAGCGCATGCTGGGCGAAACCGAACTGCAGATTGGCTGCGAGGTTGCTCATCGATGCACTTGCGGTGCGCTCGACGATCCGTCGAAATGGTTGTCGTGGCCCCCGGCGTCGGTGCCCAGCGCTTCAGCCGCACCGATGACGACGATGCGCCCGCGCACCCGCAGCACGTCCACATCGCTGCCGTACAGCTGTGACAGGCGCGCACCGGTCATTACTTCCGCCGGCGTTCCGACAGCCCACTGCCCGCCGACGAGGTAGAGAACTCGGTCCACCAGTGGCAGCACCGGGTTGATCTCGTGGGTGACCATCAGCACCGCGGTGTCGGCGCTGCGGCGGCGGCGGTCGATCAGATCGACGACCGCGCGCTGGTGCGCCAGATCCAGTGACAGCAGCGGCTCGTCGCACAGCAGCACGGCCGGATCGTCGATCAGCGCCTGGGCGATCCGCAGCCGCTGCTGCTCGCCGCCTGACAGTCGACCGATCGGCGCGTCGCAGTAGGCCGACGCGCCCACCGCGGTAATTGCGGCATCCACGCGACGACGGGTTTGCCTGCCGGTGAAGGGGCGCCCGAAGCGATGCCCGTCGGCACCCAGGGCAACCAGATCCCGCCCGCGGGCGCCGGCCTCAGTGTCGAAGCCTTTCTGCTGAGGAACGTAGCCGACCAGGCTGCTACCTCGGCGTGGCGTCGCGCCCGCCACCCGGGCCGTGCCGGCGCTGAGCGGCAGCAGCCCTAGCAGCACCTTCAGCAGCGAGGTCTTACCCGCTCCGTTGGGACCGAGCACTGCGACGAACTCGCCGGCAGCGACCGACAGATCCAGCCCGGACCACAGCGTGCGCGCGCCCCTGGTCAGCGAGGCTCCGTCGAGCGACACGACCGGACCTTGCATAGCTCAACCACCCAGCGCGGTCAGGATTTCGCGCGCCTGCCGCAGCTGCCACGCCTGGAAGTTCCTGTCCCCGGGCGGAAGGGTCTCGGTGACGCCCACGATGGGCACACCGCTGCTGTTCGCCAGCTGCTTGATCTCGGTGGTCTGGTTGTCGGTGACCTGCCCGTTATACAGCAGCACCCTGACTGTCTTGCTCGCGAGGGCAGCGTCGAATCGAGCCGTGTCGCTCGGACTCGGGTCGTTGCCGTTCTCGACGGCCCGGCTGAAGCTTGCCGGCACGCCCAACACCAGCCCCGCCGCAGCTGTCAGGTATGCCGGCACACGCTCGGTGTAGGCGATCTTCGTGCCGGCATAGCGGGCCTTGATGGCGGCGATCACGGCCAGGATCGGCTTCAGGCTGGCGGAGAATGCACGAGCGTTGGCGGCGAACGTGGCGGCATCGGCCGGGTCGATATCGGCTAGTTCCTTGCCGATGGCCTGTGCGACCGTCGGCAAACGGGCGGTGTCGTACCAGATGTGCGGGTTGAGCGACGATCCGTGCAGGCCGAGGATCTTTTGCACCGAGAGCACGTCTCGATGCGAGCTGCTCCCGGCCGACAGCAGCCTGCCCAGAAAGTCGTCGTAGCCCAGGCCGTTCTCCAGCACGAATTGCGCCCTGGCCAGAGACGCGGCGTCGTGGGCGTCGGACTCGTACTCGTGCGGATCGGTGTTCGGGTCGCTGATGATCGACGTGACGTGCACGTGCCGGCCGCCGATCTGGGCAATGATGTCGCCCCAGAAGTTCTCTGCCGCGACCACCTGGACGACCGCCGCAGAGCCAGCACTCGTGCCGTTCGGCGTTGCACCCGTCGAGCCCGAAGAGATACTGCAACCCGACGTGGCGGCTATGGCGGCCAACAGGGCGCATGCCGACGTCGCTCTGCGCATGCTTATCGCTCTGCAGCTCATGCCGAAATGATAATCATTGCCAAGTGCGGCACACAAGTCGGTGATGACTCGAGCCGAGCGGCCCGCCGCGGCTGGAGTCTTGAGCTCGGTGGCCGTTGGCACGGCGACCTACGCGCGCCCAGCCGATTGCCCACTACCGCCGATCTGTGCCTGGCTGAGCCCAAACGACTCCGGGCTTCACCGGGCGTTGTGTGACGGCTGGTGATTGTCAGAGGTCTGTGAATAATCGAAGCATGCGCGGGCCCCGCTTCGAGAACATGGCGACGGTGCTGGTCAATCCAGCCGTCCTCGAAGACCTGGAGCTTGCGCTGATGGCCCAAGACTTCCGCGTCTGGACGGTGCGCTCCGTCGACACCTTTGCAGATCCGGCTCAGGCAGCTTTCCAGATTCGGCGCAATCTCATCGACTGGAGCAACGGCCGGTGGGCGGAGGCGGCCGACTGGACGCTCATCTGGATCACCTTCGGCGAGTCCTGGCTCGACGGAGACAATCCGATTCCCTGGCCCGCACACGCTGCGCTGTGGAGCAAGCTGGCCGAGTACTCCGCCGACGTGCGCTACAACCTGGGCCTGGGCGGCGTTCCTCGGCTGGGCGTGCCCCGCGACGCGCGCTGACCGACTCGAGCTTGCGAGCGCCGCGGGGACTTACCGCAAGTACGGGGGAATTGCGAGCTGGTCGAAAGGACCTACTTGATGCCGGTGTTGGCCACGCCCTGCACGATTTGGCGCTGAAAGAGCAGGAACACCGCGAGCAGCGGCAGGATGCCCAGCACCGAGGACGCCATCGTCTCCGCGTACTGGATTGCCGAACCGCCGATCAAGCCGCTCAGTCCCACCGGGATCGTCTGAGACTTCGTTTGGGTCAACACCAGCAGCGGCCAGAGGAAGGCGTTCCACGAACTGACGAATGTCAGGATCGCCACGGCGGAAATGGCCGGCCGGCACAGCGGCATGCAGACCTGGCGGTAGACGAGCCACCAGCTGGCTCCGTCGATGCGGGCTGCCTCGATCAACGACACCGGGATGCCCTTGAAGAACGACTGGAACACGAACACCGCGACGGGCGCCGCCGTGGCGGGGAACACCAGCGCCCAGTAGGTGCCGAGCAGGTGCATCGCCCGGACCTCCATGAACTGCGGCAGCACCAGGGCCTCGGTGGGCAGCATCAAGCCCGCCAAGATCAAGGCGAGCACGACGTACTTGCCCTTGAAGCGCAGGTGCGCCAGCGCGAACCCGATCATCGAACACACGATGACAGTGAAGATCACTGCCAGCGTCGAGATGATGAAGCTGTTGAGATACCACCAGCCGATCGGGTTGTCGCTCAGGGTGGTGCTGTAAGCGTGGAAGCTGAAGTGCTTGGACCAGATCCGGGTCGGGTTGGCAGTGATCTCGGGGTCCGGCCGCAGGGACGTGATGACTGCCCACGCGAAGGGAACCAGCCAGATCAGCCCGAACAGCGTGAGGCAGGTAGCAGCCAGCCGGTTGAACGCCTTGGAGGCGGCACCGCCGTCGGCCACCGAGGAGCTACTGCGCGTGTTCTCGTTCGTCCGGGAGACCGGAGCAGCAATCGTCGTCGACATCTGATCTGGTCCCTTCAGGCTTTCGCGGAGTCGCTGCTGGCGCGGCGGAACAGCAGCCAGGCGACGGAGATGAGGACGAGTAGGACGAAATACACCATCGTCGCCGCGGCGGCATAGCCACCGCGGTAGGAGGTGAAGCCGGTGTCGTAGATGTACTCGATAACCGGACGGGTAGAGGTGTTCGGACCGCCCGCGAGCAGGATGTAGATCTGGTCGAACACTTTCAGCGAGGCGAGAATTTGCAGGATGAGCACGAGGCTCATCGTCGGCTTCAGCAGCGGGATGGTGATCTGGCGGATCTGCTGCCACGGGCTCGCGCCGTCGATGGCAGCCGCCTCGTACACCTCCTCGGAGATGTCCTGGATCGCTGCTGTGTAGAGGATGAAGTTGAAGCCGAACGTCCACCACAGCGTCAGCAGCACGACAGCGAACCAGGCGCCGGACGTGCTACCCAGGAAGTTGGGTGCCGACAGTCCGAAAAACGTGAACACGTTGGTGATGAGCCCGGTCTGCGGGGTGTACATGAACGCGAAGATCAGGCACACCGCGGACGAGGGCACCACGTAGGGGGCGAAGAACGCCAGCCGGAAGAACCACTTGTTGTGGATGACCCGAGCGGCAAACACGGCGAACAGCAGGGGCAGCAGCACCAGCAGCGGCGTGGTCAGCAGCGTGAACAGCACCGAGTGCCACATCGACTTCCAGAAGTCGGAACTGCTCAGCACGTCGCGATAGTTGGAAAGCCCGACCCATCGCCCGACGCCCGACTTCACCGTCGTGGTGTTGAACAGGCTGATGACGACGCCCAGGATGACCGGGCCGATCAGGAACAGTAGGTACAACACCAGGAACGGCGTGGCGAACAGCCAGCCGGCTCGATTCTCTCCCGGTGGAGCCTTCTCCATCTTCTGGGTGCGGGCCTCGATACCCGGCACGGTTTCGGCGACTGCGGTCATTGTCATGGCTGGTTCCTTACTGGACCGGAGCGATGGCGGTGGAGAACTGCTTGAGACTCGACGTCATGGCGCCGACCGCTCTCTTCGGGTTCGTTGCACCGGCCAGGACGTTGGTGATGACCCCGCCCATCGCGATCTGGAAGTCCGATCCGGCGCCGGTGTACCAGCCCTCTGGGTCGTAGACGGCGTTGAAGGCAGCTTGGATGTAGTTGCTCTGCGGCTTCTTCGTCAGGAATTCCTTGCTCTTCTGCACGGGCAGCCACGCGGGGACGTGCCCGCCGCCGGCCCAGATGTTGCTGTTGTCCAGAAGTCCCCGGATGAAGCCGACGGCGTTCTCGGTGCGCTTCGCGCTGCGACCTGACGCGCGTGGGATCACCAGCGAGTGGGAGTCGGCGTAGGCGACCGGCTTCGGTCCGAGGATCGCAGGGAACGGGATGACGTTGAAGTTGAGCTTCTTGATCGTGCGGTAGGTGGGGATCTGCCACACACCGTCGAAGAGGAAGCCGACGCTGCCCTGGCCGAACAGCGTGCTGACCGTCGCGTCGGTGGCGTTACTCGGCATCAGGTGTGACGAGCCGGTGAGCGTCTGCATGAAGGCGAAAGTCTCCTCCAGCGCGGCATTGTCCAGAGCGACCTTGGTGCCACCGTCGGTCACGATCGGCCCGGCGAGGCCGGCGTAGAGCGTCATGAAGAACCGCCACGTGGTGGCCGGGTCTGCGGTGTTGGCCGAGATCGCGCCGTACTTGGCGCCGGCCGACTTCATCGCCTTCAACGCGTTGACGAAGTCGTCCTTGCCGTTGAGCGGCTTCAGGTTGTCGCCGGCCGCGTTGAGCAAACCGGCCTTCTTGGCGAGGTCGACGTTGTAATACATGACGAACGGGTGGGTGTCCAGGGGCACCGCGTACACCTTGCCGCCGACAGTGGCCTTGGACCACGCAGCCGGGGTGAACTTGTCCTGGGTGATACCAGCCGCGCTCGCGCCCGCATCCAGCACCGGCTCCAGCAGTCCGGCCTTCGCCAGCAGCGGCAACCGCGACAGGTGGGCGATGGCGACGTCCGGCGGCCGCCCGCTCGAAGCCGACAGGGCGAGCTTGGTGTAGTAGGGGTTGCCCCACGACAGCAGCGTGGCCTCGACCGAATGGTGCGTCGACTTCTGCACGTTGTCGGTCATGATCTTCATGTTGGCGCCGTCACCGCCGCCGAACAGGTGCCAGAAGATGACGTCCGCCGTGTTGGGCTGGCTTCCGGTGAGGCTCGATGTGATCGGTGACGAACACGCCGAGAGCAGGCCGGCCAGGCCCAGTCCTCCGCCTGCGGCCAAGACCTGACGACGGGAAACAGCTCCGCTCATGCGTTTTCCACTCCCCCTATGCAACCTGTGCATCACTTTGGCGTAACCGTGAGCTCGCTTTGCTGGAGTCTCACATACGGTTTGCATCGATGCAAGGGTTGTTTCCGATTGGTTACACGAACTGTCTTGGCAATCTTGCATCGATGCAAGAAGTGCGAGAGGCTGTGCCAACCGGCCGCACTTCGCAGTCGATGCGGGCAGCGGAACCAAGCCAGAGGATCTACATGAGGGCCACCCAGCAGGACGGTTCGTATCCCCGACCGACCATCGTGCGCGATAAGTGGACCAGCCTCGACGGAGCGTGGGAGTTTGCCTTCGACGACGCCGACGAGGGGCTGGCGGCGCGCTGGTTCGATAATGGCTCGACCGCCTCGAGCACTGCCTTCGACCGTGAGATCCAGGTTCCCTATCCGTTTGAGGCGCCGGCATCAGGCGTCGGCGAGCGCGGCTTCCACTCGGTGGTGTGGTACCGCCGACGGGTCGCCGACGTGCCGCAACCCGCTGACGACGGCAGGATTCTGCTGCACCTCGGCGCGGTCGACTTTCGCGCGCAGGTCTGGTTCGACGGCCAGCTGGTAGCTGCGCACGTCGGCGGCCAGACGCCCTTCTCTGCCGACGTCACCGACGTGTTGGATCGCAGCACGGCACAGCACGTCGTCGTCGTGCGGGTGGAGGACGATCCCACAAACCTGGAACAACCCCGCGGCAAGCAGGACTGGCGCGAGCAGCCGCACGGGATCTGGTACGACCGGACCACCGGAATCTGGCAGAGCGTATGGCTGGAAGCGGTGGGCGCGAACCATCTCATCGACGTCGCGTGGACGCCCGATCTGGCCGCCAGCGTGGTGCACGGGGAGTTGACGCTGGCCAGGACGCCGACCCGGGCGCTGCGCCTGGAGCTCACGCTCACCCTCGACGACGAGGTGCTGGCCGAGCAGACGGTCGTCGTCACCGACCGAACGACGAACGTCGACATAGTTATCGCTGCGCTGCGGCACGGACAGGAACGGGCTCGCCTGCTGTGGACGCCCGAACATCCCGCGCTCATCGACGTCGACGTGGTGCTCCGCGAGCGTGATTCGGACGTCGTTGTCGACTCGGTAGCGAGCTACCTGGGCCTACGCAGCGCCGCCGTGGGCAGCGGAACCTTTCTGCTCAACGAGTCGCCCTACTACGTTCGGTCGGTTCTCAATCAGGGCTTCCGTCGGCAGACGCACCTTGCCTCCACCGGCTCGGACGAGCTGCGCGCCGAGGTCGAGCTGATGAAGGCGATGGGCTTCAACGCCGTGCGTGTGCATCAGAAGGCCGAGGATCCGAGGTTCCTGTACTGGACCGACCGGCTCGGCTTGCTCGTGTGGGGCGAGACCGCGGCTGCCTACGCCTTCTCCCCGATCGCCATCGAGCTGCTCATCGCGGAGTGGATGGAGCTGGTGCGGCGCGACCGTAGCCATCCCAGCATCGTGACGTGGGTGCCGGTGAACGAGAGTTGGGGCCTGCAGGACATATCGGGCAGCGTCGCCCAGCAGCAGTACGCGCGCGCACTGGCCAACCTCACCCGGGCACTGGACCCGAGCCGACCGGTGATCTCCAACGACGGTTGGGAGCACGTCGACAGCGACATCCTCGGCCTGCACGACTACACCACCGACCCGGAAGTATTCCGAGCCCGGTGGGCGAGCAGGCAGTCGGTGCTCGACATCGTGCTGTCCGCGCACGGCCCGCAGGGTCGGCGGCCGATGGTCACAGCCGCTCAGGAGGAGGCGTTCCTGGCCGGGCGGGCACCGCTGATGATCACCGAGTTCGGCGGAGTCTCCCTGTCCGACGACAAGGGAGCGTGGGGCTACGAGCACGTCGGCTCGGACTCCGAATACGCCGGACTGTTGCTGCAACTGTTCGAAGCACTGCGCTCCAGCACCGAGGTGATGGGGTTCTGCTACACGCAGTTCATGGACACCGGCCAGGAGACCAACGGGTTGCTGTACGCCGACGGACGGCCCAAGATCTCGATCGAGGCCATCCGCCACATCGTCACGGGTGTGAAGGACGGTTCGAACGTGGCACCGGGCTCGACGTTCGGCTGGACCGACTGAGCCGACGCTGACGCAGCGGCCGGCGGGGCCGCGCGGAAACGGGCGAACAGGAAGCGAGCACTTGTGGCGGTCACTCTGCGCGACGTCGCCGAACGAGCCGGTGTCTCCGCGCGCACCGTGTCCAACGTCGTCAATAACTTCCATCACGTCTCACCGGCCATGCGTGCGAAGGTGCAGGCGGCCCTCGACGAGTTGAACTACCGCCCCAACCTGCTCGCGCGGGGGCTGCGGGAAGGTCGCACCGGCATCATCACCCTGCTGGTGCCCGAGATATCGGTTGCCTACTTCGCCGAGCTCGCACACGAGATCGTGGAGCAGGCCAGCGAGTTGGGCATCACCGTCATGATCGACGAGACCGGCGGCAAGCCCGAGCACGAGCTGGCCCTGCTCGGTGTAGCTGGACATTCCAGCTGGGTCGACGGGGTGCTGCTCAGCTCCCAGGGTTTGCACGGGCGCACGCTGGCGGAGCTGGGTCTGAGCGTGCCGGTCGTGTTGCTGGGCGAGCGCACGGCGAACTCGGCGTTGGACCACGTCGGTATCGACAACGTGCAGGCAGCCCGCGACGCGGTAATGCACCTCATCGGCACCGGGCGGCGGTGCATCGCCGCGTTGGGCGGTACGTCGGCAGAGGTCGGTGGAACGGCAGAGGCCGACACGACGTCGGAACTGCGACTGCAGGGTTACCTCGCGGCGTTGAAGGCCGCCGGCCTGACGGCGCATCCGTCGCTACGCGCGTACACCCGCACCTATCAGCGCGGTGACGCTGCGGCGGCGGTGGATGCGCTTTTCGACTCGCCGCCACGGCCCGACGCCATCTTCTGCTTCAGCGACGAACTGGCCTCAGGCACCCTGCGCGCGCTGCACGAGCGAGGGGTGCGGGTGCCCGCCGACGTCAGCGTGGTCGGCTTCGACGACGTCGAGGAAACCCGCTTCGCGATTCCGTCGCTGACGTCGATCCGGCCCGACAGGGCGCGGATCGCTGCCACCGCACTACGACTGCTGACCGATCGCATCGCGGGTTCGGAGGACAAGCCCTGCGACGTCAAGGTCCCCTACGAGCTGGTGGTGCGGGAGAGCACCTCTCGCTGAGGCCGCCGTCGGTGCGGGCACGAATTGGACCGGCGCCTCGAATGCGGCGCGCCGGGCGGCACGCCGCAGCGTGGCCAGCACCGCCGGTCCGGCAACGACTATCAGCACGGCGTTGGTGATGGCCCGGCCGGTGTCCCAGCCCATCGACGTCGTCGCGTCGAAGATCAGATAGCGGTGCCACTGCGTACTGAGCGACGCACCGGGAAGATAGGCGATCGAGCTGGTCGGATCCACGGCGAACGGCCAGAACGACAGGTTGAGCGCGAAGCCGTAGAGGTAGCCGGCAAGTCCGCCGAATGCGGCGAGCAGCGCGATCTCGCGGCGGCCATGACATCGCGGCAGGCAGCCGGCGAGCAGGCCCACCCACGCACAACCGAACATCTGGTACGGCAGCCACGGCCCGACTCCGCCGGTGAGCAGCGCGGAAGCGAACAGCGACGTACAGCCCAGCGAGAATCCGAAGCCCGGGCCGAACACCCGCCCGGCGAGAACGAGCACGAAGAAGACAGTTTCGATGCCGGCGGTCCCGGCGCCCAGCGGACGCAGTGCCGCGTTGATCGCCGGCAGGACGCCGAGCATCGCCAGCGCCTTGCTGTCGATGCCGCCCTCGGCGATCTCGGCGAACACCACGGCCAACACCAGTAGCAGCACCAAGGCGAACATCAAGGCCGGCGTCGTGGATGTCGCGAACCGCCCCGGAGCCAGCACGAACGGCCAGAGGAACGCGACCAGCCCGAGGCATGTCGCCACCAGGATGGTGACGAGGGTGCGCCGCCGGATCCGAATCGCTGGCATGTTGCTCTTCGCGCGAGCGCTCGTCCCGGCGCTATTGCTCTTCGCGCGAGCGCTCATCGCGGCGCTCGCTCCGCTCCTCGCTCCTTCGTCGCTGCGATGCTCACTCGCTGGCATATTGCTCTTCGCGCGAGCGCTCATCGCGGGCTCCTTTCCGTGCACGAGACGTTGGGTCATTGCAGCGCCTGGCGTACCTGGTCGACGGTCAGGTAGGGCAGGGGCGCAAGCACCTTGCTGACCTGGGGGGCGAATGCCGGCGACGAGGCAACGACGTCCGCGGTCGGGCCGTCGGCGACGATCTCGCCCTGGGCCAGCACGACGACGCGGTCCGCCGCCGCGGCGACGAACTCCACGTCGTGAGTGGAAATGAGCACTGCTCGTCCTTCGGCGGCCAGCCCGTCGACGATCTTGGTGAGGGAACGCTTGGCGGCGTAGTCCAGGCCCCGGGTGGGCTCGTCGAGCAGCAGCACCGGTGGCGCCGCGCGCAGCTGAACAGCCAACACCAACGCAAGCCGCTGTCCTTCGGACAGGTCGCGCGGGTGCATGTCGTCGGCTATGCCGGGCGTCAGGCGGTCGAGCAGCACCCGCGCCCGGGGTGACGACGCGCCGGCGGACTCAGCATCCGCCTGGGCCAGCTCGCCGTGGACGGTGTCGAGGTAGAGCAGGTCCGACGCGGTCTGTGGCACCAGCCCGACAAGTCTGCGGGCGCGTGCCGCCGGTAGCAGGTGCGGATCAGCGCCCTCGACGTCCACGGAGCCGCCCTGGCGCGGTCCCGAGCCCTGCAGCGCCCACAGCAGCGACGACTTACCCGAGCCGTTTCGGCCCATCAGTGCCGTCACCTGCCCGGCGGCCAGATCTAGATCGATGCCCCTTACTGCGACTACGTCGCCATAGCGGACTACTACGCCCCGCGCGCGCAGCAGCGGCATCACCGCTGCCCGTTGGGCCGTCGTGTTGCCGTCGGCCGGTAGATGTTGCGGCAGTCTCTCGCCGCGCGATGTTTTACCCGTTGCACGTCCTCGCACGGGCGGCATCGGCCGATCGGCAAGCCGTGCGCGTAGCGGGCCGGCCGCGCGGCGGGCATCGCGCACGGACAGCGGCAGCGGCGTCCAGTCGGCGAGCCGCCCAAGTTCGACGATCGGCGGCGCGACCAACATCTGCCGACCGTCAGGGGATTGGGCGCCGAACACTCCGCGCGCCTCTCCATACTGCGCGGTGCCGTCGCCGCTGAGATGGATCATCGAGTCGGCGTACTGGACGACGCGCTCGAGCCGGTGCTCGGCCAGCAACACCGTCACGCCCAGGTCGTGCACCAGCCGGGTGATCGCGGCGAGCACCTCCTCGGCGGCCGTCGGATCGAGCGCGGACGTCGGCTCGTCGAGCACCAGCACCCGCGGATGCGCCGTCAGCACCGCCCCGATCGCCACCCGCTGCTGCTGGCCACCGGAGAGCTGGTGCAGGGCGCGAGAGCGCAGTTCGGCCAGGCCGAGCAGATCCAGGGTTTCCTCGACGCGCTTGCGCATGACGTCAGGCGGTACCGCCAGCTGCTCCATCGCATAGGCCAGCTCCTGCTCGACGGTGTCGGTGACGAAGCCGGCCAGCGGATCCTGGCCCACGACACCCACCACGTCGGCCAGTTCGCGCGGAGGATGGCGGCGGGTGTCGCGGCCGTCCACGGTCACCCGGCCGGCCAGCGTGCCGCCGGTGAAGTGCGGCACCAGCCCGTTGACCGCCCCGAGCAGTGTGGACTTGCCGGCACCGGTCGGGCCGACGACGAGGCACAGCTCGCCTTCCTCGATCGTCAGATCGACGTCGCGCAAGGTGGGGGTTGCGGCGTCGGCGTAGGTGACCGTGACGTGCTGGAACTCGATCACGCCGGCACCCGGGCGTCCGCTCGAGCAGGCTGATACGCGCGGCGCACCGGTTCGGCCGGGCGCGGGGCGCGGGGGGCGAGGATCGCGGGCAGAACGCCGACCAGGATCGCCAGCGTCGGCACGATCGGCAGCGGCGGCCAGCTCAATGGGTACAGCGACGGATTCAGCTCGCCCGGCGAGTAGCCCGTGCTGACGAACAACGCAACGCCCGCTACCACGCCGCAGGCGGCGACGGCCCACTCCGGTGCCAGCCACGGATCTGGTCGGTAGCTGGTCCGTCGCACCCGCCGTCCGCCCAGCGCGAGGCCGGCGCAGCACAGCGCGGCGCCTAGGAGGATCGCCGGCGTCGCCAGCAGCCTGGGCGCGTTCGGGTCGAACAGGCCGTACGCGCCGATGCAGAGTCCGACCATGCCGGCAAGCAGCAGCGCGGCCGTGCCGCGGCGTTGGGCTGTTGACGCCCCGGCGGACCGCCCGTAGCCGCGAGAATCCATCGACGCAGCTAGTTTCAGTGAGCGGTCAAGCGCATCCTGCAGCACCGCGATGGCGATGGCACCCAGCGCGCGCATGCCCGATGTCGACCCGGCGCGCAGGCGGCGGGCCCGACGCACCCGCTGCACGCTCTCGATCAGCTGCGGTGCGACGCTGAGCGATACGGTGACGGCCACGCCGAGTTCGTACAGCGCGCCGGGTAACACCCGCAGCGCCCGTCTGGGATTGGCCAGCGTGTTGGCCGCGCCGATGCAGCACAGCAGGCAGGCCAGTCGCAACCCGTCCACCGCCGCGGACAACGTCGCCTCCAGCGACACCGGTCCGCCCAGCTGGACGCCGGTGTACCAGTGCGGCAGCGCGACCTGCGGCAGCCGAAACAGCACATGGTCGCCGGGTCCTACCCCGCCGCCGAAAATTATCCGGAACGCCAGCCGGATGCCGATGACGATGAGCGCGAGGCACAGGTAGTAGGGAAACGCGCGTGCCCACGGCGCTTCGCCGCGGCGCGCGCTGATGACGAACCCCAGCACCGCAACCACCAGGAGCAGTAGCAGCGGATTGCTGGTGCGGTACACCGCCGTCGCCATGCCCAGAGCCCAGATCCACCACGCGATCGGATGAAGGTCGCGCCGATGCGCCGGGTGCCACCGTGCCAGCGCGACAGCCACGTCAGCCGAGCTGCCGGCGTCGCCAGAACGTCAGCGCCGCCCCGGCTGCCAGCGCCAGGACCAGCGCGCCGCCCAGCACCGCCGGCCACGGCGAGCTGCCGGAGTGCCGAGCTGTGGCGGTCGACGTTGCGTCGATCACGGTGGGTGACGGGCCGGTAGTCGAGGTCGCGCTGGACGAGGCAATGGTCGTGGTGAAAGTAGAGGTGGAAGTGGACGCAGACCCGGACGTTGACGCTGGCGGTGCCGCGGTTGTTGTCGCTACGGACCGGGTCGAGCCAGTGATGGTGCGGCGGGTGGAGCCCGTCTTGCTGCCAAGGGGCGGCGAGACGGTGCGCGGCGCGGATGTCGCCGAGGTCTCCGGATTCGCCGTTGAGGCTGCAGAAGTCGTCGCCGCGGCCTGGCCGGTCCGCAACGCTCGACGCGGCGGGATGCCGCTGCGACGGGCCGGCATTGGCTGCACCGGAATCGTTGCCACCGAGGCGGTCGGCGTCGGGGTTGTCGACGCTGGACGGCCTGTCGGCGCGGGCACTGCGCCCGAACGAGTCGGCGGCGCGGCTGGAGCGCCGCTGGCACGCAGTGCGCCCGGCGCCACCCGCGGCGGCGTACCGGCGCCGAAGGTCCACGCGTCCACACTGCCCGGCTGTGGCGAGTAGCTCGCTACGCCCAGCGAGCTGTAGTGCCAGCTGCTCTGGGCGCGGTCGGCGTGCCAGTAGCTCCAGTACGCCGACGACGGAGGCGTACGCACGCAGGCCTGCTGGGCGGTCGAGGGTAGGGCTGCACCGCCGCGGAAGCTGCCGCTGGCGATCCGGCAGACGAAGCCGGGACCGTCATGAGCAGTTCCGGAAGTGCTGAAACCGACCTGGTGCAACGCCTGCAGGCCGGTGGTCGGCGTGGAGGCGCAGGCGCGCACCGTCGGGCCGTCCCAGGCGCCGAAGTCGACGGCCACCACGACACCGCTCGTTGCCGTACACCGCGGCGCGCCAGCGGCCACCGCCGACGTCAGCCCGGCGCCAGCGATGAGGCCGGTGCCGCCGGTGAGGACGGCGGTGCTTGTGCCGAGCACCGCCAGCGCGATCAGCAGGCGACGCATCATCGGTGCCTACGGTGACCGGCTGGTCGCCGCGCAGTGGCTAGCCGGCGATGCCGGCGGACCGCGAGGGTGAGGAGCGCACCCAGACCGGTCAGCGCAGCGGCCAGCTCCGTCAACGCCGCAGTGTGCGTATCGGCGTTGGCCAGGGCGGGCGCCGCAACGGTGGCAGGGGAAGTGGCCTGCGTCGGGTCGGCCGCGGGCGGAACTGAGCCGGTGCCCACCGTTCCCCCTGAGGTGGAGGTGGGCGTCGCCGCGATCCTGGTGGCGCGGGGAGGCGGAGAGGACGGGACCGCGCGCGCGCTGGACGGCGCCGACGGCTCGCTCCGATGCGATGTCGAATCCGACGGCGTCGCCGGCCGCACCGTCGAGCTGGTTGCTACCGGCAGATGCACGAAGGGGTGAGGGGACATCGTCGGGCGCGCAGTCGTGTTGGGCGTCGTCGTTCTGGGCACAGTCGTGTTGGGCACAGTCGTGTTGGGCACAGTCGTGTTGGGCACAGTCGTGTTGGGCACAGT
>CAXSBR010000006.1:0-51308 GCA_964236495.1 uncultured Jatrophihabitantaceae bacterium | reverse complement strand
CGTGCTGGGCGGCGCTGGCGTGGTCGGGCTGATCGTGGGCCTCGGTGCCGGCGTCGACGGAGGAGGCCGACTCGACGGAGGTGGCGCAGTATGGCCCGCAATAGCTCGGCTCAGCATTGCAAACGAGATACCGACGGCGCCGCTCACCGCCTGCGTCGAGGCGCGAACGTCGGAGCCGCCCGTGGTCGCGGACACGTCGAAGCCGCCGTCGCTGTTCTGCCGGGTTGCCAAATACCTGCGCGCGGCAGAGATCTGGCCGGCATACGTCGATCCGCCCAGCGACAGCGCCTGGACGGCCAACCCGGTCGAGTTGGTGGAGTTGGCCTCGACGCCCGGAAAGCCGCCGATCTTGGACTGCTGAGCTGCCAGCCACACCAAGCCGGCGCGCACCGACGCCTTGGCGTCGACGTCGCCGACGATGTTCAGCGCCATCACCGCCATCGCGGTGCTGTCGACGTCTGCTCCGGTTCCGGGGAGCAGGCTGGGCCACGCACCGGCCGAACCGGCTGTGCCTGCGCCGTTCTGCAAGCCCTCGAGGTAGCGGATCGGCAGAGCGGCCTGGGCTGCGTGGTGCGCGCGCAGCTGAGCCGTCACCGCCAGTGCCTGGGAGAACACCGACGTCGCGTACCGGTAGTTGCCTGCCGCGGCACAGACGTCGGCTATCGGTGCGGTGCACACCGAGCGGTCCAGCGCGTGAATGACGTTCTGCCCGCCGAAGGACGCGGGGTTGTGGCCTGTCACCTCGGCCAGTAGCGCTTCCTTGCCCAACGATCCGCCGGAAACGTCGCCGGTGCCGATACCCGTCCAGCTGTTGATTGTCTGGCCGTTGCTGTCGCCGCGGTTGCGGTTGACGAACGAGACGATCTGCTTCAACGCTGCGTCCCTGTCCCCTGCTGAGGCCAGGGCGAGCGCACCGTCGATCGTCAGCCCGAAGTCGGCGAAGCCCGGGAACGACTCGTAGAAGTGCCCGTCGACGAGCCGCGCGGGAGACGTCAGGTATTTACTCGCCCGGGTGAGATCAGGCTTTGCGGCCACGGCGTGGACCGGTGCGGCGGCCCCTACAGCGACGCAAATGGTGCCGACCGCGGCGGCGAGAGCGCCCGCGCGGCAGTGCTTGCCTCGACGGTTCTCCCCTCGACCTCGACCGCGTCGGCCTTGACCGCGTCGATCGTGCCCGCGCCCACCGCTCACAGGCCTGCCCGGACCTGCGCCGGGGTTTTGCTGGGCTTGGCGCTGTTGCCGAACGCCCACGCCTGCGCACTGCCCTGCGCGGGCTTGAAGCTCGACGGGCCGGTGGAGCTGTACGTCCACGTCGTCGCGCCGGCGTTGGCGTAGTAGTAGGCCCAATATGCGGTGGCCGGCGGCGTGCGTACACAGGACTGCGCCGTAGTCGAGGGCAGGCTGTTGATGCGGCACACGAACGCCAGCCCGTACTGCTGTGTGCCGGCCGGAGTGAAGCCGGCCTGCTGCAGTGCCGCGACGCCGGTGGCCGGTGTGCCCGTGGCGCAGCGGGTGGACACCGGCTTGGCGAAGGCAGTGAAGTCGACGGCGACGGTGACGCCGGTGCTGCCCTTGCACGGGCCGGCGACACCGGCGAGGAGAGAGCTGGTCGTCGCGGCACTCACGACGCGGCTCGCCGTTGCCTGCCCGGTGCGGCTGGGGGCCGCTGGACAGTGCAGAACGGGCACTGCTGTCGACACTGGACGGCGATGCACCTGGGACAGCGGCAGGCCGGCTGCGGCGGGGACCGACTGCACGGTGGCCAGAACGTTCGGGCTCTCGTCGCCGGGATAGAAGTACGCGCCCCGGTCGGCAGCCGGAGCCGCGCAGCCGAGCTGGAAGTTTGCCAACGCCGATACCGGATCGAGGATCCTTCCGCCGCTGACCTTCTGCCAGCGCCGCAGGGGAACTCGGTCGGCCAGCAGCGCCTGCAGCGTCAGCGCGGTCGAGTTGGGGTCCGACGTCAGACCCGCAGCGGCCAGGTAGGGGAAGCCGCCGTCAGTGCTTTGAACGGCGCGCAGCGACGCCAGCGTGCGCGCGTAGCGCGGGAACACCCGGTACGCCGCCAACCCCTGCACGGCCATCGCGGTGCTGTTGGTGTCCGGGCCGCTGAACGTGGCGGCGTCTACGGCGGGGCAGGCCACGGTGACATCGGCGCGGTAGGACGTCCACAGTCCGTCGGCGCATTGCTGGCGGATCAGCCAGTAGCCGGCCAGCAGCACGTGCCGGTCGAAGCCGCGTACACGCGCCGCCTTCAACGCGTCCAGTGCCACGCCCTGCCGGAACGCGCCGTCGTAGGTCGGGTCGGCGCTGCCGAACAGCCCGGCGTCGACGCCTGCACTGCGTTGCGTGGCCAGCAGCCGGGCGACCAGATTGTTCGCCGCGCCGGAGCCGCCGAATCGGTACGGGTTCTGGCCAGCCGACACCGCGGCCAGGACGTAGTTGGCAAGCACGCCGGGGTTGTCGGTGCCGTCGTCGTACTTCGTCGGGCCGCCCAATTGGGTCTTCAGGTAGGCGATCGCCTGGTTCGACGCGGCTCGTCCCACGCCGGCGGCATGCAGGCCGACGACGGCGTAGGCGGTGTTCGAAGCGTCGGGAAAACCGAACGAGTTGAGCGAACCGCCGTTGCCGGTGATCTGTCGGGCAAGCCAGCCGGCGCCGATCCTGGCCGACTGCTTCGAACGTCTGGCTGACGACGGTGCGGAGGATGACGACAACGGAGCCGCTGACGCCGGTGCTGGCGCCGGTGCAGACGCCCGCAAGACTGTCGAGGGTGCCGGTGCGCTGGCGACGGCTGGCGTCGCCAGCGAGGCTACGACGGTGACCGCTGAGACAGCGACGGCCAGCCGGCGAAGCACAGACGCGCGCACGGCAACTGACGGGGTGAAAGACAACAGAGGATCCCCTCGTACAGGGCCCACAAATCGAATCCTCGCCCGCCGGCGCCGACCTGGCCGCGGGCGCTCTCGAGGCTCCAGATCGCAGTCCACGGCGATGTGTCGGAGCGTTGCAGTGCAGGCATTCCGGCTCGCCCGCAAATTACGCGGGCCTACGGCTGCGGGTCAGCGTCGGCGTCGGACCGACTTCCCCTGCACTGAAACGTGTACCGCGCAATCTAACACGGCCAGCGGTCGCTGCCGGCGGCATTCATCGGCCCCCATCACCTCAGAACCGCAGCGCAGCAAACACTGACGTACCTGCGAGATACCCTCGCCTTTCCCGCGGTCACCGTCGGTCGCCGTCGGCGACCGGCACCACGCTCGGCCGCTTCCACCGTCGTCGAAGGACAGTCGTGCCCCAACCCGTGCGTGCCCTCCTGCTCGAGCAGGTCCACCCCGACGCGCAGACGTTGCTGGAAAACGCCGGCGTGGTGGTGGAAACGCTGCCCCGCGCCCTCGACGACGACGAACTCGTCCAGCGGCTGCCCGGTGTGCAGCTGCTGGGCATCCGCTCCAAGACCCAGCTGACCAGGCGGGCGCTGGACGCCGCAACCGATCTGGTCGCGATCGGCGCGTTCTGTATAGGCACGAACCAGATCGATCTGGATGTCGCGTCAGACCGGGGCATCGCGGTCTTCAATGCGCCGTTCTCCAACACCCGCAGTGTCGTGGAACTGGCCATCGCCGAACTGATCGCGCTCACCCGTCGACTGACGGAGAAGAACGAGGGCATGCACGCCGGCGTCTGGGACAAGTCCGCCGACGGCGCGCATGAGGTGCGCGGGCGCACGTTGGGCATCGTCGGATACGGCAACATCGGCACGCAGCTCTCGGTGCTGGCGGAAAACCTGGGCATGCGGGTGGTTTTCTTCGACGCGGCGGACAAGTTGGCGCTGGGCAACGCGCAACGAGCCGGCTCGCTGGACGAACTGCTCGCCCAGGCAGACGTGGTGACGCTGCACGTCGACGGCCGGGCCAGCAACAAGGGCATCTTCGGCGAGGCCCAGTTCGCCGCAATGCGCGCCGACAGCATCCTGCTCAACCTGTCGCGTGGCTTCGTCGTCGACTACGCCGCACTGCGCCGCCACATCGAGTCCGGGCACATCGCCGGCGCGGCCGTCGACGTGTTCCCGACCGAACCGCGGGGGCGCGGCGACGAGTTCGTGTCCGAACTGCGTGGCCTGCCCAACGTCATCCTCACCCCGCACATCGGCGGATCGACCGAAGAGGCACAGCGCGACATCGGCAACTTCGTGGCCGGCAAGTTCCGCGACTACATCGCCGAGGGCAACACCTCGATGAGCGTCAACCTGCCTCCGCTGGCCCTGCCCCGGCCCGAGGGCACGCTGCGGCTGGTGCACGTCCACCGCAACGTTCCTGGCGTGCTGGCCCGCGTCAACGGACTGCTTGCCGAGCACGAGGTGAACTTAGAGGCGCAGCTGCTGGGCACTCGCGGTGAGCTGGGCTACGTGGTCACCGACAGCGTCAGCGGCACCACTCAGGCCATCGTCGACACGATCCGTGCCATGCCCGAGACGGTGCGGCTGCGCGTGATCACTTAGCCCTCTTTCGCCCCGATCTTGAACCCGGCATTGGCGCCGCACAGCACCGTTATTCGTTCGAGATGCAACACTTGACTCATGACAGGTTCCGGGCCGCCCGTTGGACGTCAGCCGACGCCCGGCCGCCGTCGGTCCGTGCCTGCGCAACCTGGGCCTGCGGCCGATCTGCGTCGGCCCGCTCCGGCTCCGCGTCGGTTCGCGCCCGGACGTCATGGACGTCCTCGCCAGTCTCCGGCGGCGGAGCTGCTTGCCCGGCTGCGAGCACGGCACGGCTGGCGTCTGTGGGCCGCTCCGCTACTGCTCATCGTCACCGCGATCGCGCTGCTCTCGGGCCGTCTAGGCACCGGGTCGCACAGCACCGCCGTAGGTGCGCCGTTGAGCACATCGAACGCTGCGAGCGCGCCGACGACGGCGTCGCCAGCCGGCGTTGCCACCACACCGAGTCCGAGCGCTTCGTCTGCAAGCGCCTCATCCGTGTCCCATCCGTCGACTGCACCGCCGGCCACAACTTCCGCGGCGACCTCAGCGCGCAAGACACCGAGGCCGACGACGTCGCGTCAGCCGACGTCGGCGCCGGCTGGGAATCCGCGCTACGGCCAGCTGATCATGGTCGCACCGGGCAAGAGCAGTACGGTCTGTGCGCACAACAGCCGCGCGCAGCACGTCTTCGTCAGCATCGCCGACCAGCACGCGTGGTTCTGCACACGTACGCACTCGGTCCGCGACACCGTGGTGACCACGGGTGCCTCCACCGAACGCCACGCGACACCGCTGGGTAGCTGGCTGGTTCAGGCGAAGCAGGCCGACCGGGTGCTCAACGGGCCGGGGTATTCGCAGCATGTGCGGTACTGGGTGCCGTTCAACGGCGACTTCGGGTTTCACGACGCCGCCTGGCAACAGATGCCCTACGGCACCACCGGCTACCGCACACTGGGCTCGCACGGCTGCGTGCACTTGCCTCGCGCACAGATGACGTGGTTCTACCACTGGGTGCACGTCGGCGCGGACGTCACAGTCACCAAGTGACCCGGCTGGCAACCCAGCCCCGCCGCGCTCAAACTTTCGCTTTGCTGCTCTCACTGTCACGTGCTTGCCCGCGAGCGATAGTTCGAGCAGCAAAGGCGCGTCGGCGGCGGCTGAACGACTTGGCTGGGCGCGCTGCTCTGACGGCATTGACCTCAACGCCGCCGCTGGCATCCAAACCCACCTTGCTGGCCTACCTTCCACTTCCTGAATCAGAAGCGGTAGGAGGAACAGCAAAGCCGCCGACCCGCACGCCAGCCCTCGTCGCGCCGCGCGGGCGGTCCTGCGCCGCAGCGACCGGCGCGGCCTCAGCCGGTCAGGCCGGCTTGCCCTCCGTCACCGGATCGGTGGGCTCCTGACGCAGCGCGCGAATGAAGGAGTTGATGAAGGCCACCAGCGGCACGGCCACCAGCGCGCCGGTGATGCCGTAGAGAGTCGTTCCGGCAGCCACCGTGAAGGCCACGGCCAACGGATGGATGTGTACCGCGCGGCTCATGATGATGGGCTGCAAAACGTTGCCCTCCGCCTGCACCAAAAAGATGATCACCACGGCGATGATGACAGCGGCCGTCACACCGTGCTCGAGCAACGTCACCCCGATGCACAACGCTCCGGCGATCGTCAGCCCGAGAATGGGCACGAACGAGCCCAGGAAGACGATGACGGCGAGGGCCGCGGCCAGCGGCACGCGCAGGATCAGCAGCGCGATACCGATCGACACGGCGTGGATGAACGCGATCGTCACCTGCCCGCGAATGTATCCGCTCAGCGTGAACCAGCCGCGCCGCCCGGCCACGTCGACGCGAGCGTGCGCCGCGCGAGGCAGAAGTCGCAGTGACCAACTCCAAATGGCCTCTCCGTCGCGGATGAGGAAGAAGGTGCCCAGCAAGGCCAGAAGCGCGCCACCGACGAGCTCGGCCACGATGGCCGCGGTGCTGACAGCGCTGGACACGATCTGGCTCTGGTGCTTCTTCAGTGTGGAAGTGATCGAATCCCCGACATTGCCGAAATTCGTGTCGCGTAGTTTCAGCGGACCTGTGCGCAACCAGTTCTGTATCTTCACGCTTACCTGATTGACCTGGTCGGACAGCTGGCTGGCATGCGAGGTGATCTGCTGCACCACGAACCATCCGATCAAGCCGAACACCACCACGCCGGCCAACAACACCAGCGCACTGGAAGCCGACTTTTTGCCCCCGAAAACGGGCCGCAACCGGACCTCCACGGGGTGCAGCACGGAGGCGAAGAACAGCGCCAGCACGAAGGCGAACGCAACCAGGCTCACCTTGTCCAGCACGATCAGCAGCACGTACAGACCGGCGCCGATCAGCAGCAGCCGCGCCGCCCACTCCGAGGCAACACGAATCGGCCAGGTGACGGCTTCGGCGGTCGGACTCGTCATTGCGATGGGCGCGACCGCAGGCTCGGAGATGACGACGGGCTCGGTGTCGACGGAATTGCCCACGTCGGCAATCGCGGCTGATCGCTCGTTGGGCGTATCGGACGGGCGCTTGGTCACGCCCTGGTCGAGGAACGCCACAGATCGCTGGTCTGGAGCCTCGGTCGGGCGCTCGTCTGCCGTCGGAAGTCCGGATCTGGGGGGATTGGGGGTCAGTGCAGTGGAACCGTCGCTCACGGCGCTCTCCTCAGTCGAACTTGGCTGCTATGGCCGCGGCTATTCTGACGGCGTTGAACGCGAGGTCGGTGCGGTCGGTCTTGACCGTCACTACAAGTCTGCCGGTGGCGAACGTGCATGCCCAGTCCTGCTCACCGTCGCTGGGGTTGAACGTAGTCCGATATTGAGCACCAGGGTGCCCAGCCACCTTCACCGCGGCGATGTCGGTGCCCTTGAGTGCGGTGTGAACCATGCCCTGCTGTGCATCGGCGGACGTGCGATATCGCGCGGTGCTGATGTCGATCTCGGGCCTGCCGGCCGGCGCATGCTGGCCGTAGCCGGCGGCGTTCAGCGCGAAGAATCGGCAGCCGACCGGCGTCGTTGTGGTGATCTGGTTCTGGTCCGGATTGATCCGGCTGCCGTTGAGGTCCTGCGCGGTGACGGTGTCGATGTAGGGGCAGGTGCCAGGACGGGTGACCACTTTTCGCGACGGCGGCAGCGCGCCCGTCGGTCGCACTGGCGCGCCGGTGGCCGTGCCGCGTGTGGTCGCGGCGGCCCGGGAAATGGTCTGGGTGACGTGCTCGGTGGTCGTCGCGCCGACTCCTCGGTGCCGCTGTGCTGGGGTGCAGGCGACGCTCGACAGTGCCACCACTGCGACGGCAGCGGCGGCCGAACGGCGAGACTGCACCGGTTCATCTTGCCCGGTCAGCGCCATTTCCCGGCTTGGCCTTACCGCAGAAAAGCCCGGGCGTTCCCCTTGCGGGAGCCCGGGCTTCAGTGGTTTGCAGCTCGGCCGACGGCGCGTAGCGCTGATCTTGTGCCGTTGTGTCGACCCAGCTTGTGTCGGCTCAGCTTGTGTTAGCTCAGCTTGTGTCGGCTCAGCTTGTGTTGGCTCAGCCCAGTTGGCGCTGGGCGAGCACGATGAGCTCGTCGCGCATCGACGGGGTGCTGGCGCCTTGAAGGGCGCGCTGCAGAACCTCGCGGTCGCGGTGGTTGCGGATCTTTCGGGCGATCGTGTCTCGCATCATCATGGTCAAAACCCCTATGGCTTCGTTGACGGTGGGGCTGGTGTTCTGGCAGCTCCAGTTCTTTGTGAACTGTAGTTATCAACCTGCGAAAGGGCGATTCAATTCCGCTCTGACCGATGATTCAGTATGTGATCTAGCCCATCTGCCCACCGATAGAAAGCCTGGCCAGCTATCGCACCGATCTCAGAGGAGCGCCAGCCCGGGGTCGTGCAGCACTGCGGCGACGTCGGCGAGGAAGCGGGAACCCTGCTCGCCGTCGACGACGCGGTGGTCGAACGACAAGCTCAGCTGCGTCACCCAGCGCGGCTCGATGGTCTCGACGCCGGCGCGATCCACCACCCACGGCAGCCGCCGCACGGTTCCGAACGCCACGATCGCCGCCTCCCCGGGATTGAGAATGGGCGTGCCCGCGTCGACACCGAAGACGCCGATGTTGGTCAGCGTGACCGTTCCCTGCGCCAGCTGGGCCGGTGAAGTCCGTCCCGCGCGCGCCGTCGTCGTGAGCTCGGCGAGGGCGGTCGCCAGCTCGCGCAGCGTCATCGCGTCCGCGTCCTTGATGTTGGGCACGAGCAGCCCGCGCTCGGTGGCTGCCGCGATGCCCAGGTTCACGTAGTGCTTGACCACGATCTCACCGGCGTCCTCGTCCCACGCGGAGTTGACGATCGGAGTGCGGCTGATCGCCCAGAGCATCGCCTTGGCGACGAACAGCAGCGGCGTGATCTTGATGTGGGCGAACTCGGCGCGCGAGATGATCCGCTGGCGCAGCTCCATCATCGCCGTCACGTCCACGGTGACGAACTCGCTGACGTGCGGTGCGGTGAAAGCTGAGCCCACCATCGCCGCCGCGGTGTGCTTGCGCACGCCGCGCACCGGAATCCGGTCCTCCAGTGAGCCGACGTTGCTCGGCACCGGCCGGGTCGTCGCCCGCTGGACGTCCGCGCGCGACACCGAGCCGTTCGGACCGGTGGCGGGGATGTCGGCGAGCTCCACGCCCAGGGAGCGGGCCAGTTTGCGTACCGGTGGAGTGGCCAGCCCCTTCGGCCGGCCGACCGTCACACCGTCGGTGCGCTCGAGTGCGCGCTGCGTCGCGAGGTTAGATGGGTCGTCGCGCCGAGCCAGGCGCTGACGACGGATCGGTGCACCGGCGCGAGGACCATAGCCGACCAGCACCGAGGACGGCGTCTCGTCGACTACGTCGGCCGACGCGTCGGTGGCGACGCCGGCTGTCGCATCCAGCGTCTCGTCGGTGGCAACGCCGGCTGTCGCGTCCACCGTTTCGTCGATGGGAACGTCGTCGCCGTCTGCAGACAGACTGGCCGGCGCGACATCGATGGTGATGATGGCGCGTCCTACCTCCACGGTCTGTCCGGCTTCGACGTGCAGCGCCTGCACTACCCCGGCGAACGGCGAGGGCAGCTCGACGGCCGCCTTCGCCGTCTCCACCTCGACCAGCACCTGATTGACCGCCACCGAATCGCCCGGCGCAACCGCCCAGCTCAGGATGTCGGCCTCGGTCAGGCCCTCGCCGACGTCGGGCAGGCGGAACTGTCGCAACACCGGTGTGCGCTCCCCCATCACACGTCCTCTGCAGTTCTGAGCGCGGTTAATACGTGAACGTCTTGTCGACGGCGTCGAGGATGCGATCCAGGCTGGGCAGCCAGTACTCCTCTACCCGGCTGGGCGGATAGGGCGTGTCGTAGCCGCCGACGCGCTGGACGGGCGCCTCCAGCGAATAGAACGCCCGCTCCTGCACCCGCGCGGCGATCTCCGCGCCCAGGCCGCCCGTCACCGACGCTTCGTGCACGACGACCAGCCGGCCGGTCTTGCGCACCGACGCCACGATCGTCGCGGTGTCCAGCGGGGAAAGCGAGCGCAGATCGATCACTTCCAGCTCGCGACCCTGCTCGGCGGCGACTGTGGCAGCGTCCAGGGCGGTGGCCATCGTCGGCCCGTACGCCACGACCGTCGCGTCAGTGCCCGGCCGGACCACCCGGGCATTGGACAGCGCCCGGCCGTCGGCACCATCGATCTCGCCCTTGACCCAGTAGCGCCGCTTGGGCTCGAAGAAGATCACCGGATCGTCGCTGGCCACGGCCTGCTGGATCATGGTGAAGGCGTCCGCGGGTGTGGAGCAGGCGACGACACGCAGCCCAGCGGTGTGGGCGAAGTAGGCCTCCGGGGACTCGGAGTGATGCTCGATGGCGCCGATGCCGCCGCCGAACGGGATGCGGATGGTGATGGGCATCCGCACGGCGCCGTGCGAGCGGTTGTACATCTTGGCGACCTGGCTGACGATCTGGTCGAACGCCGGATAGACGAAGCCGTCGAACTGGATCTCGCACACCGGCCGGTATCCGCGCATGGCCAGCCCGACCGCAGTGCCCACGATGCCCGACTCGGCCAGTGGGGTGTCGATGACACGCTCGGCACCGAAGTCCTTCTGCAGCCCGTCGGTCACCCGGAAAACCCCGCCCAGCCGGCCGATGTCCTCGCCCATCAGCAGCACCTTGGGGTCGTCCTCCATCGCCCGACGAAGACCCGCGTTGAGCGCCTTGACCATCGTGGTGATCACGGTGTCGCCCCGTCGGCGTTGGCGAGCTCCAACCCAGCGAGGTGGGCGGCGAGCTCGTTGCGCTGCTCACGCAATTCTTCGGGCAGGTCGACGTAGACGGTGCCGAACACCGACAGCGGATCGGGATCGGGCAACGCCCGACAACCGGCACGCACGTACTGCGCCATCTGCTCGGACTCGGCCTGCAGTCCGGCGAAGAACGATTCGGCGGTGTCGGTGCTGCGACGCAGGTAGGCCCCGACGCGCGCAAGCGGATCGCGGGCCTGCCACAGCTCCAGTTCGCCCGCGGCACGATAGCGAGTGGGATCGTCGGACGTGGTGTGCGCGCCCATCCGGTACGTGAACGCCTCGATCAGCGTCGGACCCTGCCCGGCGCGCGCGGAATCCAGCGCGGCCCGGGTGACGGCCAAACAGGCCAGTACGTCGTTGCCGTCCACCCGCACGCCCGGAAAGCCGAACCCGGCCGCCCGTTGGAACAGCGGGATCCGAGCCTGTCGCTCGACCGGTGCAGAGATGGCCCACTGGTTGTTCTGGCAGAAGAAGACCACGGGCAGGTTCTCCGTGGCGGCCCAGACGAAGGCTTCGCTGACGTCGCCCTGACTACTTGCGCCGTCGCCGAAGTAGGCCAGTACGGCGGTATCGCGGTCCGGATCGTCGGTGCCCACCGCGCCGTCGCGTTGCACGCCCATCGCGTAGCCGGCCGCGTGCAACGTCTGCGCCCCGATGACGATCATGTACAGCGCGAAATTGTTGCTGTGCGGATCCCAGCCGGCCAGGCTGGTGCCGCGGTACAGACCCAGCAGCACCAGCGGGTCGACGCCGCGGGTCCAGGCGACGCCGTGCTCTCGGTAGCTGGGAAACGCCATGTCCTGTCGGCGTAGCGCCCGGCCGCTGCCGATCTGCGCCGCCTCCTGGCCCAGGCAGGACGCCCACAGGCCCAGTTCGCCCTGGCGTTGCAGAGCGGTTGCCTCGGCGTCGATGCGCCGGGTGAGGACGAGATCGCGGTACAGCCCGCGGATCTCCTCGTCGCTGATCTGCAACGGGTAATCGGGGTGCTCGACGCGAATGCCGTCCGGGGTGAGGAGCTGCACCAGCTCAGGCTCGGGCGCTGCCGACGCGTCTGGCCGCATCGTGCTCTCGGGCCACACCGGTCTACAGCGCTCCTTGTCGTTGTTTCGCGGCGCCGCCTTGAGCAGCGCCAGCAGCGCACGACAGCCGCCGCGAATCGTGGGCGAACTATGTACGCCTGAGGCTTAGAGTGAGATATCCAGGGGTTCCTACCTTTCATGTGCGCTGACAGTTGAGGTTCTCAGATGACGACGCTTTCCACCGGGACGTCCGCGACGACGCGCAGCGTGTTGAAGTACGTCGCGCTCGGTACGGCCACCGGCGCGCGCACCACTGCCGGTCTTACCGCGCTGGCGTTGTCGTCGTCCTCGGCCGATCCGGCGTGGTTGCGGTCCCAGGCCGCACGCGTGGTGACGTCGCTGATGGCGGCAGGTGAGGCCGTCGGTGACCAACTGCCGATGAACGGCAGCCGCCTGGCGCCCCCGCAGCTGATTGCTCGGGTGGTGGCCGCAGCGGGCTCGGGTGCGCTGTTGGCCCGCCGCACCCGTGAGCCGCTCTATGTAGGTGCGCTGGTGGCAGTGGCCGGCTCACTGGCTGGTGCCTTCGCCGGCTCCTGGTTCCGGGCCTGGGCCGGCCGCAAACTCGGGCGCGACAACTACGGCGCCGTGACCGAGGACGCTGCGGCGGCCGGCGCAGCCGGCTGGGCCGTGCGGTAGCTCCAGGCGCTCCGCGCCACCGAGGCCGACTTTGCTGAGCGCGGGCCTTGGAACAAAAAAGTCCGGCTACCCACGGGGGGAGGTAGCCGGACAAGTTGATCTTGTCAGACCGAGGAGCTGACCGCAAACCAAAACTGGACATATCGTCCACAGTGTTCGGGCGGCAAATCTGTGAATACGGCCGTTCCGCAGTCGCCAATGGTGGATAGAAACCCGTGTCCCAGCTGGATCAGAGATCAACATGACGTTGATGTCCGAATCATGTCTTGAGGACCTACGAGTCGCTTCCTTCCTCACGTGGGGTGCTGCATCCGACTGCAGGGTGTCCGACTCCGGCGGTAGAAGGTACTGACGCAGACTTCGCGCCCACCGCCAATCGGAGCGGTCCTGCTTCGAGCGCCGGTTGCAGCTGCCGTGTCAGCTGACCGGCCGGCACACGCTCATGCCACCGTCTCCACGGCAATTCCGACCACGCCCGCGACGCGATCCAGATCAGCGTCGTACGCCAGCAGACTGGCGCCGCGGCGCCAGGCTACGGCGGCAATGAGGCAGTCGGTGCGCCCGCGCGGAGTGACACCCACCCGCCGGCATCGACGGTAGATGCGCGCGGCCGCCTCGAAGTCCGACGCCGAATCCACTGGGTGAAGGGTGAAGCGGAGTAACAATCGGCGCAGGTCTGCTTCACGAGTGTCGGTTTTCGCGCCCGCCAGAACCTCCATGATCACCGGTTCGGTGACCGCCACTGGGCCATCGGTGGCAATGAGCTCCGTCAGCCGACGGTCGACGTCGCTTCCTGTCGCCCGGTCGTACTCCACCCACGCCGAGGTGTCGACCAGAATCACGGCGCGAAGTCCACCCCGGTGTCGGACGGAACTGAATCGATGGCGTTCGCTCCTCGCATAGCGAGAGCTTCCTCGCGCGTCATCGGCTGCCCCGCCAGGTGCCGGAGAGCCAGGTCGACAGCTTCAGTCTTTGTTCGAACGCCGTAGCGATCCATCACCGCATCAACGTAGGTGTCCTCGATCTCTATGTTGGTCCGCACTCTGGTCATACACCAAGAATACACTCGTGGTGTACGAAAGGTGTATGCCACCGTCCTTGGCCGCCTGACGCCGCCGCCACAAGGCGGGTTGGGTCAAGAGGCGCCTGCGGGAGCCCGAACGCCTAGCGCGATTCACTTCATTCGCCGGTGTTGCCGTCGATTGCTTCGCGCAGGAGGTCGGCGTGGCCGGCGTGCCGAGCCGTCTCCTCGATCAGGTGCACGACGATCCAGCGCAGGCTGCGGTGGTTTCCATCGCTGCGTGTGGCTACCGATAGTTGATCCAGCTCGGATGTGGCTTCGACGGCGTCCCGGGAGCGTTGGCACGCTGCTGCATAGAGCTCACGCAGGTAGTCCGGTTCGTCGTCAACGGCGCTGTTTGTCTACGCGCTCCGGTCCTCGCTCCTTCGTCGCTGCGATCCTCACGCGCTGTGGAAGTCCCAGTCCTCGTCTTCCTCCAGCGGTGCGCTCACCCATGGTTCAGGCTCCGGTAAGCCGAGGAAGCAGACCTGCAGCCAGTAGTCCTCCACCATCGCCAGGTGCTTGAGCAACCCGGCCAACGTGAGCGGTGACGTCGGCAGCGGCTGGCGCAGTTGTCCGGAGTCCAGGCCGTCGGCCTTGAGCAGGATCGTGGCGCGCTGATAGTTCAGAAACTCGGTCAGAGTTGTGCGTTCGTCGGCGTGGGGGTGCGGTTCGACGCGGTCCATGGCGCCAGTCTGCCAAGCCCGGAGATTTGCACTCGAGCGGAGCCCAGAATGGGCGGTCAGCGTCGATGGATCAGCGGCGGTGCGCTGCGCCTTCGCTGGGTCTGCGTCGATCCTGCGCAACAAGCAGACCGTGTTCCTGCAGCCAGGCTTGCGCACGGCGGACCGACGCCCGCGACAGCCAGGCGTCCTGGATGACTTCGGCGAGTACGTCGCGAGTCAGCTCGCCCAGCCGGCTGGCCCGCACCAGCACCGACGGATGCCCGTCGAAGTGCGCCGTGGTAAAAAATGGACTGTTCGCGTCGTCGACGAGCGCCTGCTTCTCCGCCTCGTCGGCCACCCAGAACACGATCACATCAGGGAAGCGCTCGCCCGTGCCAGGATCGACCGCGTCGGGCCGCGGATTGCGGAAGAAGACGAAGGACTTCCCGCCGACCTGGTACACCGGGTTTTCGCTCGGCCCGGCGGCCACCGTTACATGCGGCAGAGCGCGGGCCAGCTCGTGCACGTCCTCCACACGAGCAGTCCGATGCCGGGGCGCCATGGCCGTCACCGTAGCCGTCCGCCGAGCCCCGTTTCGGCGGTCCGTCCCCAGCCGTCGCTATGGGACTCGCTTTTGGCGGCAGGACATCGCATAGATGTCTGCGCCGCCAAAACCGACGGCGCCGGCGTGCGCTGCCTCAGTCGGGCAGGTCGCGGGTCAGCGGCATGCCGAAGGTCACCATCTTCTGCTCGACATGCTCGACGAAGCCCAGCGAGCGGTAGAACGGATGCGAGGTGGCCCCGCCAGGGGAGTCCGCGTGCTCGGTGCTGAGCAGGACGAACGGGCAGGTGGCATATCGGCGCAGCACTTCGCTGAGCAGAGCCCGGCCGATTCCCTGCCGCTGGGCCGCAGGGTCGACGAGCAGGTCCTGTACGTAGCAGACAGTGGCGCCGTCGGAGACCGTGCGGAGAAGGCCCAGCAGCCTGCCGGCGTCGTCGCGGGCGGCCAGCACCAGGTGCGACCCGGCGATCCCGCGCATGAGCTTGGCCGGCTTGGCGGTGTACTCGGTCCAGCCCACCGAGTCATACAGCGCCATCACTTCGGCTTCGGCCAAGCCCCGATCGTCGTCGATGCGCACGTGTGCTCAGGCCACCTCGTCGCGGACTGCCGTGAACGCCGCGATGCAGGCGTCGACGTCGTCGTCGGTGTGGGCGGCCGACACCTGCACCCGAATCCGGGACCGGCCCTGCGCCACCACCGGATAGCTGAACGCGATGACGTAGACGCCGCGCTCGAGCAGCGCGTCGGCCATCCGCCCGGCGGCTGCGGCGTCGGGGATCATCACCGGGATGATTGCGTGCTCGCCGGGCAGCAGCTCGAACCCGGCTTCGGTCATGCCGGCGCGAAACCGCTCGGCGTTGCGCCACAGCGTCGCCCGCGGCGAGTCACTCGATGCCGTCAGTTGCAGTGCGCGCAGGTTGCCCGCCGCCACCGCCGGCACGACCGTATTGGAGAACAGGTAGGGCCGGCTGCGCTGACGCAGTACCTCGACAACGCCGGCGCGCGAGCTGACGTAGCCGCCCGACGCACCGCCCAGGGCCTTGCCGAAGGTGCCGGTGTAGATGTCCACCCGATCAGCGACGCCGGCCCGTTCAGGCGTACCGCGACCGCCCGCGCCGACGAAGCCGACGGCGTGGGAATCGTCGACCATCACCAGCGCGTCGTGGCGATCGGCGAGCTCGCAGATCTCGGCCAGCGGTGCGTAGTAGCCGTCCATGGAGAAGACGCCGTCGGTGACGATCACCCGCCGGCGCGCGTCTTGCGCCGATCGGAGCTGGGTCTCCAGATCGGCCATGTCACGGTTGCGATAGCGCAGGCGACGTGCTTTGCACAGCCGGATGCCGTCGATGATCGAGGCATGGTTCAGCTCGTCGGAGATCACCGCGTCCTGCGCCTCGAACAGGGTCTCGAACACGCCGCCGTTGGCGTCGAAGCACGATGAGTACAGGATCGTGTCCTCGGTGCCGAGGAAGGCGCTGACCGCGGCTTCCAGGTCCTTGTGCACCGTCTGGGTGCCGCAAATGAACCGGACGCTGGCGGTGCCGAAACCCCAGTCGTCCAGCGCCGTGCGTGCGGCGGCGACGATGTCGGGGTGGTCGGCCAGGCCGAGGTAGTTGTTGGAGCAGAAGTTCAGCACCTGCTGGGCGTTCACCTCGATGCGCGCGGCCTGCGCCGAGCTGATCAGCCGCTCGGGCTTGTACAGCCCGTCGGCTCGGATGCCGGCCAGCGTGTCCGCCAGTTGGGTGCCCACCGAATACATGCGAGTCCTTCCCTGCGATCGAGTGTTCAGACGTTCGACCAGTCGAGTACCACTTTGCCTGCCGCGCCGGCCCGAGCCGTGGCGAACGCCTGCTCCCAGTCCGGCGCGGAGAAACGGTCGGTAATCACGGCAGAGATGTCCAGGCCGCTGCGCAGCAGCGCGCTCATGGCGTACCAGGTCTCGAACATCTCCCGGCCGTAGACGCCTCGGATCGTCAGCATGTGGGTGACGATCTTGGCGACGTCCAGGGCGAACGGTTCGGCCGGCAGACCCAGCACCGCGACCCGACCGCCGTGGTTCATGTTGTCGATCAGCTGCGCCAGCGCCCTGGGCTGGCCCGACATCTCCAACCCGACGTCGAAGCCCTCGCGCATGCCCAGCTCGCGCTGCGCCTGCTCCACCGAGTCGACCGACACGTCGACGGCCAGGTCGGCACCCATCCGGCGCGCCAGCTGCAGGCGGATCGGACTGACGTCGGTGACCACGACGAACCGGGCGCCCGCATGCTTGGCCACCGCAGCGGCCATCAGACCTATCGGGCCGGCGCCCGTGACCAGCACGTCCTCGCCCACCATCGGAAAGCTCAGCGCGGTGTGCACGGCATTGCCGAACGGATCGAAGATCGCGCCCAGGTCCGGGTCGAGATCGGCTGGCTGTACCCAGACGTTGCTCGCCGGAACGACGACGAACTGCGCGAACGCGCCGTCGCGGTGCACGCCCACCGAGCGCATGTTTTTGCACATCTGGCGACGTCCGGCGCGACAGTTGCGACAGAAGCCGCAGACGATGTGACCCTCGCCCGATACCCGGTCGCCGACGTCGACGTGCTCGACGCCGGCACCCACCGCGACAATCTCGCCGAAGAACTCGTGCCCGGGAATCAGCGGCGCCGCGACCTCCGACGACGCCCACGGGTCCCAGGCCTGGAGGTGCAGGTCGGTGCCGCAGATGCCGGTGCGCAGCACGCGGATCTTGACCTCACCCGGGCCGGCCTCGGGTTCGGGGCGCTCCGCCCATGCCAAGCCGGGCCCTGGCTCGGGCTTGAACAGCGCCTTCATGGGTTCATTCTCGCCCCGTTTCATCCTTGCCGGTCAGGCCAGCTCCACGGGCAGCGGCATGTCATGGAGTACGTACAGGCGGGAGACGGCGCGGGTCAGCACCACGTAGAGCCGGCGCAGGCCGTTGCGGCGGTCGTCTTCAGTGTCGACGATCGCAGCTGGTTCGACGACGATCACCGAGTCGAACTCCAGGCCCTTGGCCTGGTCGGCGGCCACCACCGTCACCCGCTCGTCGGTACCGGCGAGGTCGGCCCGGATCGCGACCAGCTGTGCGGCGGGCACCAGCACGCCCACCGACCCGTCGTAGGACAACGCGTTGGCCACCGCAGCGACCAGCTCCGACCGGCCGCGGTAGTCGATCTCGTGCTCACCCCGGCGCACTGACGACGCGGGCAGCAGCTCGGGCGCGATGTGGCGCAGCAGCCGGTTGGCCACCGTCAGCACTTCCTCGGGCACCCGGTATCCGACCGTCAATGCCCGAACCTCGGCGGCGGGCTTGCCCAGATGCCCGAGCGTGGCCGTCCACGAGCCCGGCGCCCATGGCGTCGTTGCCTGCGCCAGATCCCCCAGCACCGTGATCGATCCGCGCACGCTGCGCCGGGCGACGGCTCGACACTGCATCGCCGACAGGTCCTGGGCCTCGTCGACCACGACATGGACGAAGGAGTCCACGCCGTCGAGCAAGCCGGCCAGCTCGTCGAGGAGCACATGATCCGCGGCCGTCCAGCGGGGCGCCTTCGCTGTTCTAGGCGGCAACTGCCATGCCAACAGCCCCGCTTCGTCTGGGCTGAATGCTCCGGTGGCGCGGGCCCGGAACCCCTCGTCGGTGTAGAGGCGGGTCAGCAACGCCGGTGCGCTCAGCGTCGGCCAGACCGCTTCGACGGCCTGCTTGACCGCCGCGGAATTGGCCAGCTTGCGGGTCTCGGCGTCGGTCGGGGCGCCGCCGACGGCCTCGCGCTGGCGACGCACGTCCTCGGCAATCTGGCGCCGCAACCGATCGCGCGCTGCGTTCCAGCGCAGCTCTCCGGCCAGGAACTCACGCCGCGCGTCATCGACGTAGCGACGCACCGAGTGCGCCCCGATCCGGTAGCGCCGGCCTGCTGCAGGCTGCGCTGCCGCATCCTTGGTCGCCGCAACGCCCGATCCGGTAGTGCTCAGTACCACCACGACGTCGTCGACGGGTTTGCGGATGTGCGACTGCACTGCCCGCGCCAGCACGCCCGCCATGCGCGCGTCGCCTTTGAGTACCGCCGCGGCGGGGCTGTCGGTGCCTCCGACCTGCGTCGAGCGTTCGACTCCGACGAGATCCTCGACGGTGGCCTGGGCGATGCCGCCCTCACCCAACGCAGGCAGCACCTGGGCGATGTAGTGGAGGAAGACGTCGTTGGGACCGACGACGAGCACGCCCGTGCGCCGCAGCCGCTGCGGGTAGGAGTAGAGCAGATAGGCCGCGCGGTGCAGGCCGACGGCGGTCTTGCCTGTCCCTGGTGACCCCTGGATGCACAGGGAGGTGTCGAGGTCGGCGCGCACAAGGTCGTCCTGGTCGGGCTGGATGGTGGACACGATGTCGCGCATCGGCCCGACGCGCGGACGCTCGATCTCCTCGCGTAGCAGCTGGGAATCCAGGCCCAGCCGCTCACCGAGGTCGAGATGCTCGTCTTCATACGACGACAGCGCGCCGTCGCGGAAGCCGAACCGGCGGCGCAGCGTGACGCCCATCCTCGCCGCCGGTGTTGCGCGGTAGAACGGCCGGGCGATCGGCGCGCGCCAGTCGATGACGACGGGGTTGAGCTGCGCGTCACGAATGTGGCGGCGCCCTATGTGCAGCTCTTCTGTGTTTGCCCGCGCGATGTCGCCGCTATCTGTGCGGCCCTCCCGGGCGGCGCTTCGCCCGGCAACACCGCGCTCAGAAGCTACCCGCGCGGCGTCGCCTCGGCCGTCGGAGGCGTCGTCGCGGTCGGTGCGGCCGAAGAACGGCGGCACTTCGGCGTCGAAGGTCAACGCCGCCAGCCGTTGGGAGCGCAGCCGGCCCAGGCTCTCACTGGCCAACGCGTCGACGCCATAGTCGGCCAGCGCATCGGCGCCCTGGCGCATCATCACCAGGCACCGGCGCGCCAGCTCGAGATGTTCGCGCTCCGCCGTGAGTTCCGGTGGAACCGGGCTGTCGTCGGAAGCGCTCACAACCGGGCCACGCTACCCCCACCGACACAGCGGAGACCGACGACGGCAGGGGCAGCTCCAGCGGCGCTGAGTCAGCTCAGATCGGCGACCGCGGCCTTGACGACGTCGGCCAACGGCGTGAGCGGGCGCCCGACCAAATCGGCCAGTGCCGTGCTGTCGGTGTTCAACTCGCCCGCTCGAGTGGTCCGGTCGATGTCGACGATCAAATCGGCGTAACCCGCGGGAACGCCGGCGCCGAGCAGGATAGCCCGGTACTCGTCGTCGGTCACGGTCGTATATGGGATGTCCTTGCCACCGGCCTGCCCGACCGCCGCGGCGATGTCGGCCATCGTCAGCGACGTTCCGCCGAGTTCGTAGACGGCGTTGTCGCGCCCGCCCTCGGTAAGAACGGCGGCCGCGGCGGCGGCGTAGTCGGCACGGGCCGCGGCGTTGAACGGGGTCAGGCCGGCCGAGCCGGTGACCGCGCCGTACTGCAGGAACTGCCCGACCGAGGCGGTGTAGTTCTCGAAGTACCAGCCGTTGCGCAGAATCGTGTAGCCCAGACCCGACGCCTTCAATACCTGCTCGGTAGCGAGGTGTTCCGGGGCGAGCACGCTGGTGGACGTGTCCGCGCGCAACAAGCTGGTGTAAACGACGCGGGAAACACCTGCGGCCTTCGCGGCATCGATGACGGCGGTGTGCTGGGCCAGTCGCTGGCCCAGCTCGGAGCCCGAGACCAGCAGGACAGAGTCGACGCCGGCAAGAGCATCGACCAGGGTGTCGGGCTGATCGTAATCGCCTGACCGGACGACGACGCCGCGTTCGGCCAGATCGTCGACCTTTCCCGGCGTACGTGCGATGGCGACGATCTGCGCGGCGGAAACGCCGCGATCGAGCAAGGCTTCGACGACGAGACGGCCGAGGTGGCCGCTCGCTCCGGTTACTGCGTACATAGTGCTTCTCCTGGTGATCGCGGTTTCGGTTGGCAAGCACTAACTATTACACAGCGCATGACAACCGGCAAGCGCGGTATGATAGGACTGTGACCGAGACGATTGCTGCGCCGCGAGACACGGTGGATCAGCTGATCGCCGACGTCTTCAGCCGGCACTGCCCCTCGCGCGAGGCGCTGGAGAACGTGGGCAGCAAGTGGGGAACGCTGGCGCTGCTGGCGCTGACCGAAGGCAACTACCGGTTCAACGCGCTGCGCCGTCGCGTCGACGGGGTAAGTGAGAAGATGCTGTCCCAGTCGCTGCAGGCGCTGGAGCGCGACGGCCTGGTCACCCGTGATGTGGTCACCACGATTCCACCACGGGTGGAGTATTCGCTCACCGCGCTCGGCTCGCAGGTGGCAGCACAGTTGAAGGCTCTGATCGATGTGCTGGAGTCGTCGATGCCCAATATCAACGCGGCCCGCACCAGCTACGACGCCCGCAGCCGGTAAGCGCGAGCCCCTGCGGATCCATCAGGGGCGGTCAGGAACCGGCGGCGTCGGCGTCGCATCAGTGCTCGGCGCTGTCGACCCGGCGGCACCGTTAGTTGCGCTCGCGTCGTCGTCGCCCTCGGCGCCCTCGCGGAAGGCGCGGGAGATCTCGTCCATACGCGATCGAACCGACAACCCGGCCTTCTCCGCCGACGTGCGGGCGGCCTGCAGCCGGGGGCCGGCCTCCTCCCGGATCTGCTCCGAGCGCGGCTCGGCCTGCTTGCCCAACTCTTGCAGCCGGTCTCGGCCGCGATCCAGCCAGCTCATCGTGGTGCTCCTTCGGTGTGGACGCCCCGGCCGCCGCGCAGAAACTCGTCGTGCTGAGCGGGCAGTGCAGATCCGTCAGCCCGATCTCAGGGTGCCACAGCCCGTCGACGTTCGGTGGGCGTCAACCCAGCTGGCGCTGGCCGGCTGCCAACGGCGCGCGGCCCCCAAAACGGTGTGCACAGTGACCGCGTTCACTGCCTGGCTTACCGTTTCCGGCATGACAGATGAGCCGACGCCGCCCACGCCCGAGCACGCCCGTCTGGCCGAGGCGCCGTCGGCCGACAGCCCGTGGCGGCAGTGGGGGCCCTACCTGTCCGGGCGCCAGTGGGGCACCGTGCGTGAGGACTACTCCGCCGACGGCGACGCCTGGGCGTACCTCCCGTTCGACCAGGCCCGACAGCGCGCCTACCGCTGGGGCGAGGACGGCCTGGGCGGCATCTGCGACCGGTTCGGCTTCCTCAACGTCGGCGTCGCCCTGTGGAACGGCCAGGACCCGATCCTGAAGGAGCGGCTGTTCGGCTTGACCAACGGCGAAGGCAACCACGGCGAGGACGTCAAGGAGTACTTCTGGGCACTGGACGGCACGCCGACGCACTCCTGGATGCAGTGGCTGTACCGGTATCCGCAGGCCGCGTATCCCTACGAGCAGCTGCGCACTGCAAACGGGCACCGCAGCCGCGAGGACCGCGAATTCGAGCTGGCCGACACCGGAATCCTGGAGGATAACCGGTTCTTCGACGTCCAGACCACCTACGCCAAGGCCGCACCAGACGACGTCTGCATCGTCATCGAGGCGACCAACCACGGCCCTGACGCCGCACCCCTGCACCTGTTGCCCCAGATCTGGTTCCGCAACACCTGGGCGTGGGGCAGCGACGACCGGCGCCCGTCGCTGACACCAGTTACCGACGCCGAGCTGGCCGTCGAGCACGTCGCCGCGGTGCGCTGCGAGCACGGGCTGCTGGGTACCTACGTCCTGGCCGCCGAGGCCGTCGGGGCTGCCGTGGCTGCCGAGGCGAATGGCGCTGCCGGGGGCGCGCAGCCGCCGCCGGTGCTGATCTGCGACAACGAGAGCAACCTGGTCGACCTGTTCGGCGTCGCCGAAAATGCGAGCCGGTACGTCAAGGACGGCATCGACGCCACAGTGGTGCGCGGTCAGGCCGGCGCGACCCACACCGACGGCACCGGCACCAAGGCCGCGTTCTGGTACCACTTCGACTCCGTAGCGCCGGGTGCGACGGTACGAGTGCGACTTCGGCTGCAGAAACAAGAGCCGGATGCACACACGTTCGGAACCGGCTTCGACGCCATCCTGGCCGACCGTCGCGCTGAGGCCGACGCCTTCTACGCGAGGGTTCTGCCCGAAGCGACTACCGAGGAGGACCGCTTCATCGCCCGGCGCGCGTTCGCCGGCCTGCTGTGGGGAAAGCAGCTCTACCGCTACAGCGTGCGCGACTGGCTGGCCGGTGATCCGGGGCAGCCGACGCCCCCGCCGCAGCGACGCGAGCCAGGAAGGCGCAACGTCGGCTGGGAGAACGTCGCGCTGGCCGACGTCATCTCGATGCCCGACGAATGGGAGTATCCGTGGTTCGCAGCTTGGGACCTGGCCTTCCACTGCGTCGCCCTGGCCCACGTCGATCCGGCATTTGCCAAGGACCAGCTGGTGCTGATGTGCCGCGAGTGGGCGATGCATCCCGCCGGCGCGCTGCCCGCGTACGAGTGGTCGTTCAGCGACGTCAATCCGCCGGTGCACGCCTGGGCAGCTTGGCAGGTGTACCTGACCACCGGGCGCACCGACACGAACTTCCTCATCCGCATCTTCACCAAGCTGCTGCTGAATTTCTCCTGGTGGGTCAATCGCGAGGACCCCGACGGCTCGAACCTGTTCGAGGGCGGCTTTCTGGGCATGGACAACATCGGGCTGTTCGACCGGTCCGCCTCCCTCGGGCCGGGCTACCGGCTGGAGGAGGCCGACGCCACCGCGTGGATGGCGTTCTACTGCCTGACGATGCTCCAGATCGCCTGGGAACTGGCTCGGGTTGACCCGGTCTGGGACGATCTGGCGACGAAGTTCCTCGAGCACTTCTTGGCCATCGCCACCGCGGTGACGACGTTCGGCACCGGCGGGGTCCACCTGTGGGACGACCAGGACGGCTTCTGCTACGACCTGCTGTCCGAGCCCGACGGCACGGTGCGCCGGATCCGTGTCCGATCGATGGTGGGTCTGCTGCCGCTGCTGGCCGTCGCGGTCGCCGAGCCCGACGTCACGTCGCTGCTGCCCGACTTCACCGCGCGGTTGCGGTGGCTGACCAAGCGGCGCCCCGAGATGATGAACGGCCTGGTATCGACGTCCGACGCGGCCGGTATGCATCTACTGCTGTCGCTGCTCGACGCCGATCAGGTGCACCGGGTGCTGCAGCGCGTGTTCGATCCGGCCGAGTTCCTGTCCGACCATGGCCTGCGCTCACTGTCGGCGGTGTATCGGGAGCCGTTCACCATGACCGTCGACGGCCAGTCACTGTCCATCGACTACGAGCCCGGCGAGTCCCTTACCGGCCTGTTCGGTGGCAACTCGAACTGGCGCGGGCCGGTGTGGATGCCGGTGAACGTGCTGCTGTCCTCGGCGCTGCGGGTGTTCGCGGTGCACGATCCGAGTGCGTCGATCGACGTGCCGTCCGGCGGGCCTGTTCTGTCCTACGCTGCGGCAGCCGACGACCTCGACCAGCGGCTGATCTCGCTGTTCCGGGTGTCGGCGGCTGGTACCCGACCGTCGGACGGCGCCCGCATCGAGGCCTCGGCCGACCCTCTCTGGCGCGCGCACGTGACGTTCAGCGAGTACTTCGACGGCGACACCGGCGAGGGCCTGGGCGCGACGCACCAGACCGGGTGGACGGCGTTGGTCGCCCACCTCATCTGCCGGCGGTAGGCCGGCGGGCCTAGCCGAACGAGTGGAGAGTTGGCCACCTCTACGGTGGCCAACTTTCCACTCGTCAGACCGACGCAGCGTCGTCGCGCTACGGCTGACTTGACGTCGCAAAACGGGTGCAGTGACCGGGCTTCTAACCGTTGGCGACTGTGCCTGCTGAAGCACTTCCCCGAGAGTGCCAATAGGTCCAGGCGCCGGCAACGACGCACACGGCGGTGAGCAACTCCGCAGGCATGGCGACGAAGAAGACGCACACGCCGACCATCACGATGTACAGGCCTGGATCGCCTGGGACGGACTGCAACTGCGAGCCGCCGAAAACGAGGCCGAGGCCGACGAGTCCGCACGTCAACGTGACACCGAAAGCGACCAGCGCCCGGGTGAACCAGATTCGGTGTCCGGCGGGCAGAGGCGTCCACAACGAGACCACCCAACGTAGCCACCGCGGCCCTGACGCGACAGTGGCGCCGGCTCCCACCGGATCGCGTTCGCTTCGACGAGCACGTCGATACCCGAAGAGGAGGATCGCTGCATAGACGAAGGCATAACCGGCAACATCGCCCACACCCCGGGTGCCCCACAGCACGTGCCACAGCAGAGCGACAACCCCCGCTGCGACACCGACGACCGTTAGACGAAGCAGCGTCGCTGCTTGCAGCGGCCGTCGAGCGCGGAAACCCTTCACTGCGCGAGTATGCGCGGCCGCCCGCTTTTCCGCTTGCGTAACACTTGTCTCGTCTGTGCCAGCCCAAGTCCTTGCAGTAAGCGCTCTGCGACCTCGCACTTACCGAAACGAGTGCAGCGTTGGCTCCTATACGGTGGCCAACGCTGCACTCGTCAGACGGTTCGGCGGTAGACCACTGCCTCCCACGGGCGCAGGCCGGCGCGGTCTTCGGGCTGGTCGGCGTAGTTGCCCAGCAGCAACTCCGCACCCGCCCAGTCGTCCAACTCGGCTGCAACCGGCTCGGAACCGAAGTTGGCCAACACCAGCAGCTCGTCATCGTCGAGCCGACGAGTGAAGGCGTAGATCTGCTCGTGCCCCGGCAGCAGCATCGTGAAGTCGCCGACGGCGACCACCGGCAACTCATGTCGCAGCGCGATCAGGCGCCGGTAGTGAGCGAACACCGAGGAGTCGTCGCCGGTTTGGGCGGCGGCGTTGATCTCGCGGAAGTTCGGGTTGACGGCCAGCCACGGCTGCCCCGTGGTGAAGCCGGCCTGCGCACCGGAATCCCACTGCATCGGCGTGCGGGCGTTGTCGCGCGTCGCCGACGCCATCGCCGCCAGCAACGTCGCCTCGTCGACGCCGCGCCCGATGGCCGAGCGGTGGTAGTTGAGCGCCTCGATGTCCTGGTAATCGGTGATGGCGGCGAACGGGTAGTTCGTCATGCCCAGCTCTTCGCCCTGGTAGATGTAGGGCGTGCCCCGGTGCAGATGCAGCACGGTGGCCAGCAGCTTTGCCGACACCACTTGGTAGCGCTCGTCGTTGGCGCCGAAGCGCGACGCCGCGCGCGGCTGGTCGTGGTTGTTCCAGTAGAGGCTGTTCCAACCGACGTCGGCCAGCCCGGTCTGCCAGCGGTTCATCGACGTCTTCAGGTCGACGAGGCGGAGCGGGCTCGGGTCGTACTTGCCGCCGGGACCGTGGTCGAGCCCGACGTGCTCGAACTGGAACACCATGTCCACCTCGGCGCGCGCAGGATCGGTGTAGTGCACCGCCTCGGCCACCGTGACCGCCGGCGTCTCGCCCACCGAGACGAGCGGCGTCGGCCGGCCGGCGATCACCTCGGCGTTCAGCTCGTGCAGGAACTCGTGGATGCGAGGACCGTCGATGAACTCGCCCATGCCGTTGCCTAAAGTGCCTCCGGGCAGGGGTGGGCCGTCGACCAACGGCAGCCGCTTGGAGATCATGTTTATGACGTCCATCCGGAACCCGTCGACGCCCCGGTCGACCCACCACCGCAACATCTCGTAGACGGCGGCGCGGACGTCGGGGTTCTCCCAGTTCAGATCCGGCTGACGACGCGAGAACAGGTGCAGGTAGTACTCACCGGTTGCTTCGTCGAGCGTCCAGGTCGGTCCGGAAAAGAAGGACTGCCAGTTCGTCGGCTCCGCTCCGGGCTGCCCGGCGTCCATCCCCTCGCGCGGCGGGCGCCACCAGTACCAGTCGCGCTTCGGGTTGTCCGGGCTGGAGCGGCTTTCGACGAACCAGGGATGTTCGTCTGAGGTGTGGTTGACCACGACGTCGATCATCAGCTTCACTCCGCGTTGGTGCAGGCCGGCGATCAGCTCGTCGAGGTCGGCCAGGGTGCCGAAGATCGGGTCGACGTCGCGGTAGTCGCTGATGTCGTATCCGTTGTCGTCCATCGGTGACGTGTAGAACGGCGACAACCAGACAACGTCGACGCCCAGATCGGCCAGGTAGTCCAGCTTGGCGATGATCCCGGGGATGTCACCGATACCGTCGCCGTTGGAGTCGGCGAAGCTGCGCGGGTAGATCTGGTAGACGACCGCGGTGCGCCACCAGACGTCGCCGTCGTCGCTCGACAAGGTCTGTATCGATTCCGAAAGGGTCACTCGACCAGCTTGGGCCACCGACCGTGGCCGAAGCAAGCCCCGCGCCGGTCGACCGGCTCGCCGCGCTGATCCAGCATCATCGACAATGCCCGGATCGCCTTGCACTGGCGACGGCGCCACCGTTTGAATGAGCCTCGCAAGCAGGCCGGCCGCATCTGCCAGCGGTATCAAGTCGTCGCTCACCACTCGACGCGTGCCGGCGTCGACGGGGTCGGTGTCCGCCCACGACGGTCCTCCGATTCCGACCTCCACTACGAGTCCGTCCGGCAGTCGGAGTCTTCGTTCGTGGATGGCGCCGAAGTTCGCCGCACGCACCAAGCGCGCCTGTGGGTCAAATAACGCGAACCAGTCCGCCGAATGAAGCATCGCCGCCGGATCGGTGACAAGGACGATGAGATCGACGTCGGAATCCACGGTTGCGGTTCCGCGCGCCCACGAACCCGCCAGGCCGACGGCAACGACGCCGGGAACGGCGTCCGCGATGCGGGTAGCGGCCTCAAGAACCGCAAGCACACGTTCCGACGCAGCCGGCACTGACCGTCCAGTGGTCAGGTGACGCAGAATTCGTTGCCCTCCGGATCGTGCATGACCACCCAGAACGAACCCATTTCCGCCACCTCGCGCACCACGGTCGCGCCGAGGGCGGTGATGCGTTCGACCTCGGGCAGCACCTGCGCGCGCTTGAGGTCCTCGCCGATCTGCGGGCCGTCGCTCACGCCGACGTCGAGGTGCAGCCGGTTCTTAGTCGTCTTGGGCTCGGGCACGCGCTGGAAGAAGACCCGCGGCCCGACGCCGTCCGGATCGACGACCGCGTTCGCCGAGTTCCACTCCGACTCCGGCACGCCCCACGAGGCCAACGCGGCCGGCCAGCTGTCGAAGCCGTCGGGCGGCGGCTGCACCACGTAGCCCAGCGCCTCGGCCCAGAACCGGCCCAGCGTTGCCGGGTCGGCACAGTCGATCGTCATCTGCATCCTCATACCGCGACACCATGCCACCGCGTCCGACTTCGGGGCAATCGACCCGGCTAACCCAGCAGGTGGGTCAGTCCTGCCGGCGAGAAGAGGTGGCCGCGGATCAACGCGACGGCACCGATCACCCCGGCCCGCTCACCGAGCACGCTGCTCTCGATCGTCAGCGAACGCGTTGCCAGGGAGGTCGCTCGTTGGTACACAACGGCGCGCACACCGGCCAGCACGTCGTCGCCGACCGGTGCCAGCGGGCCGCCCAGCACGATCGTGGCCGGGTTGAAACAGTTCACCAGGGTCGCCACCAGGGAGCCGATGCGCGCCGACGCGCGGCGCAGAACTTGGTAGGCCTCGACGTTGCCGGCCTTGATCAGCGCGACGACGTCGGCGGTACTCGCGGCCGGGAGGCCGGCGTCGGTGAGCTGGCGGGCCATCGCCGACCCGGACGCGACCGCCTCGATGCACCCGGTGTTTCCGCAGCGGCACAGCGTGTCGCCGGCGTCGGGCAACTGGATGTGGCCGATGTCGCCGGCCGCCCCGTCCGCGCCGCGGTGCACGACGCCGGCGTCGACGATGCCGCACCCGATGCCCGAGCCGATGCGAATGAACAGCAACTGCTCCGGTGCCGACCCGCGCGCTCCGTGCTCGCCCATCGCCATCAGGTTGACGTCGTTGTCCACGAGGACGGACGCGGGAAAGCTGTCGGCAACCCGCTGCGGAATGCATACGCCGTCCCATCCGGGCATGATCGGCGGCCGGATCACCGTTCCGGTGCGGTATTCAACCGGTCCCGGCACGCCGATGCCGATGCCGCGCACCCGCCCTGCGTCGAGGCCGGCATCGGCCAGCAGGCCGTTCATCACCTCGATCACCCGGCCGAGCACGACAGTCGGGCCGCTGTCGATTCGCAGGTCCTCCGAGTGCTCGCAGAGTGCTGTCCCAGCAAGATCGGCCACCACCACGCGCAGATGGGTCGCTCCGATGTCGGCGCCGAAGACGACGCCGGCCAACGGGTTGAGTTCCAATCCGACGGGCGGCCGGCCACCGGACGAGGCACCCGCAGCACCCTCGGCCAGCACACCGGCGTCGAGCAGCGCGTTGACCCGGTGCGACACCGTCGAGCGGGCCAGCCCGGTAAGCGCGGCCAAGTCCGTGCGCGACCTCGCCCTGCCCTCGGCCACCATTGCGAGAATCTCGCTCATCGACTGCCGCCCGGGCGTGTTGATCACCGGCCCTACTTTAAACATCGAGAAAACAAAGTTCGCCATCTTGTGTTCACAAGGTGGGCGACTTAGCGTTCCAACAACTGGTCGGCTGGCTCGTACAGCGGCGCCGCGCAGCTCGCAGTTGGAGGGGGACGACGTGTCAGCACGCCTGGGTGTCGGGCTCGTCGGCACCGGCTTCATCGGCGGCGTGCACGCCCGATCGATCGCGCGCGCCGGTGGCGAGCTGGTGGGCGTGTGCGCCTCCACGCCGCAGCGCTCGCACGAAGCGGCCCGTCGCCTGGGTGCGGCGCACGCCTTCGACAAGGCCAACGACCTCGTCACCGCCGACGGCGTGGACGTCGTCCACATCGCCGCGCCCAACGCGGTGCACGCCGAACTGACGATGGCGGCGCTGCACGCGGGCAAGCACGTGGTGTGCGAGAAGCCGCTCGCGGTCTTCTCCTCCGACGCCGAGCAGATGTGGCAGACGGCGCAGGAGCGCAACCTCGTCGGCGCGGTGCCGTTCGTCAACCGCTTCCACCCGATGGCGCGCGAAGCCCGCGCCCAGCTCAGCTCGGGCCGGCACGGGGTCGTGCACACGCTGCACGGGTCCTATCTGCAGGACTGGATGCTGGCTGCCGACACCACGAACTGGCGCGTGGACGCACACCTGGGTGGCCCGTCGCGGGCCTTCGCCGACATCGGCTCGCACTGGGTCGACCTCGCCGAGTGGCTCACCGGCGACCGCATCGTCGAACTCGTCGCCGACACCGCGGTCAGCGTGGCGCAGCGTCCGACCGGCGAACGCCAGTCCTTCGCGGCCACCGCCGGCGCCGCCGATGCCGATACACCGAAGCGGCGGGTGGAGACCGAGGACGTCGCGTCGATGCTGTTCCGGACCTCCGGTGGCGCCTCGGGCGCGCTCATCGTCAGTCAGGTCGCCGCCGGGCGCAAGAACCGGTTGTTCATCGAGGTCGACGCATCCCGTGGCAGCGTCGCCTTCGACCAGGAGGACGCCGAGCACCTGTGGCTGGGCAGTGCGCAGGGCGCTCGAAAGCTGGCCCGGGAGCCGCTGGAACTCTCCGACAACGCCCGCCGCTACGCCGTGCTGCCCGCCGGGCACGCCCAGGGCTTCCAGGATTGTTTCGACGCCTTCGTCGCCGACGTGTACCGCAGCATCCACACCGGGCAGCCCGTGGAGGGTCTGCCCACCTTCGTAGACGGCATGCGCTCGGCCCGCATCGTCGAGGCGGTTCTGTCCTCGGCCGCCCAACGGATCTGGATCGGGGTATGACGATGCAGCTTGCCTTCTTCACCGCCTGCATGCCGCGCACGCCACTGGATGAGGTGGCGCACTGGGCGCACGGCAACGGCTTCGCGGCCCTGGAACTCGCGGTGTGGCCCTCGATCGGCGGTCGTGACTTCGAGGCGAGCCATCTCGACGTCGTTAACTTCGATCGGCGCGCCGCCGACGATGCCCTCGACGTGATGCGAGGCCACGACCTCACCATCAGTGCGCTGGGCTACTACGAGAACAATCTGCATCCCGATCCCGAGGTACGCGCGGGCGTCGGCGAGCACGTGCGCCGGTGCGTCGACGCCGCCGCGCTGCTCGGCGTTGCCAACGTCGGCACGTTCATCGGACGCGACTGGACCCGTCCCGTGCAGGAGAACCTGCGCGAGGCCGAGAAGCTGATGCCCCCGCTGGTGGACTACGCCGGCGAGCGCGGGGTGACCCTCATGGTCGAGAACTGCCCGATGGAGGGATGGAGCCCCGACGGCTACCCCGCGAACCTCGCCTACAGCCCAGAGCTGTGGGAATGGATGTTCGATCTGGGTCTGCGCCTCAACTACGACCCCAGCCACCTGGTGTGGCTGGGCATCGACCCGGTCACCGCGCTGCGTCCGGTGGTCGACAAGGTCGTCCACGTGCAGGCCAAGGACGTCGAAACCGACGTCGATGCGCGCAACCAATTCGGCTTCTTCGGTAAGACCGTGCACCGCAAGGACGGTTGGGACGTCGGCTGGTGGCGCTATCGAGTGCCCGGCCTGGGCACGGTCGATTGGCGCCGCGTGGTCGACACCCTCTACGAACACGGCTACGACGGCGCGATCTCGGTCGAGCACGAGGATCCCGTCTGGGGTGGCTCGCCCGAACGTATCCGCCAAGGTCTGCAGATCGCGCAACGGACGCTGTCGCCGCTGCTCGTGGCATGACACCGGCCGCATGACATCGCCCAACGACATCGCCCAACGCCACCGAAACATCGACCTACCTCGAAGCAGAAGGAGCCTGGAAATGAAGCCAGCGAAGCGAACCCGAGCTGTGGCGTTGGGCCTGACCGCGATCGCCAGCGTGGCGCTCGCCGCCTGCAGCGGCTCGAGCGGCTCGGGCGGCCCGCCCGGCGGCGGCGGCGGGAGCTCAGCGGGCAGTGGTTCGTCGGCGGGTCCCGCCGCTGGACTGACCGGCTCAGGAACGGCGACCCTGGCCGCACCGTCGAGCACCGCTCCGGCGGCCAAACCCATCAGCGGCACCGTGACCATGGCCGAGCCGGGCGACAATCCCGGTGACCTGGCGCTGCGCAAGCAACTGGCCAGCGCGTTCATGAAGGCCCATCCCGGCGTCACGGTGAAATTCGTCGTCGTACCGGGCACGTCCTACGACCAGAAGATCCAGACGATGATCGCCGGTGGGCGGGCTCCCGACATCTTCGGCTCGGGCGACGTCCAGATCCCCAACATCGTTTCCAAGAAGTTCGCCCTCAACCTCACGCCCTACGTCGCGCGTGACCACTACGACCTCAACGGGTTCTACCCGGCGATCGTCCAGAACCTGACCTACAACGGGCAGCTGGTCGGCCTGACCGACAACTACGACACCCAGGTCATGTACTACAACACCACTCTGTTCAAGAAGGCCGGCGTCGCGCCGCCGACCAGCAGCTGGACGTGGACCGACTTCGTCAACGCCGCCCGCAAGATCACGTCGGGAACGGGGCCCAACAAGGTCTACGGCGGCCTGTTCGACAGTTGGTTCGCCCCGTACTACGACCAGTTGTGGTCCAACGGCGGTGACCCGTACGGAGCCGACGGCAAGACGTGCGGTTACAACAGTCCCGAAGCCATCAAGTCCTTCGACCAGATCCAGCAGCTCTACAAGGACGGTCTCTCACCCTTGCCCGCCGTGTTCAGCGAGAACGGTTCGGAGCAAGCATTCCTGACCGGTCGGATAGGCATGATGATCGGCAACGGCCGCTGGTCTGCGTACACGTTCAAAGACGTCAAGAAGTTCGGCTGGAAGATCGCCTCGCTGCCGCTGGGATCGGCGGGCCGGGCCAACTTCTTCCACATCGGCATGTTCGCCATCGCCCGAGCGAGCAAGAACCCCGACGCGGCCTGGGAGTTCCTCAAGTACATGGTGAGCGAGCAGGGCATCAAGGCCGGGCTGGCCAACATGCAGGGCATTCCCTCCCGCCCGGACATCGCTCAGAGCGCCTCGTTCGCGAACACACCGTTCAATACCGCCCACAACACGGTGGCGCCGTTCGTAGAGTCGATCAAGACCGTCCACCGTGCGCCGCTGCTCACAAACTTCAGCCAGGTGCAGGACACGGTGACGGCCAAGCTCAGCCCCATCTGGACGCTGAAGTCCACTCCGGAGAAGGTGCTGCCCACCGTCTGCTCGGCGATCACGCCGCTGCTCAAGGCCGGCGGAGCGGTGGGAGGCGGCTGATGACGGCCGTTCTGTCCTCCGGGCGGCAGGCTCGGCCCAAGGGCCGGGTCTTCCGCCGGGGCAAGAACGTTCCCAAGGTCAAGGGCATCCGGGCCGGTGGGCGTCGGGAAGCGTGGACCGGCTACCTGTTCATCGGGCCCAGCCTTCTCCACTTCCTCGTTTTCACCGCCTACCTGCTCGCCGTGTCCCTGGTCGTCTCGACCTGGGTGTGGGACGTGCTCACGCCGCACCATTTCCGTGGGCTCTACAACTACAAGACCCTGCTGTTCCACGACCCGGTATTCCGCACCGCCTTCGGTAACACGCTGCTGTACGCCCTCTACACCATTCCCACCGGCATCGTGCTCGGCTTGCTCTTCGCGCTGGCGGTCAACCAGAAACTCAAGGGAATCGCGCTGTTCCGGGCGGCGTACTTCCTACCCGTCGTGGTGCCGACGGTGGCGGTGGCCATCGTGTTCCGCTGGATCTACAGCCCGCAGGGCGGCCTGCTCAACCAGTTCCTCGGCCTGTTCGGCCTGCACGCCCACGACTGGCTCAACGGGTCGCACACGGCACTGCCGGCCGTGGCCGCGATGGCGGTGTGGCAGAACCTGGGCTGGAACATGACGTTCTACCTGGTCGGGCTGCAGGCCATTCCGCGCCAGCTCTACGAGGTCGCAGAACTCGACGGCGCCGGTCCGTGGCGGCGGTTCTGGGCGGTGACGTGGCCGCTGCTGACGCCGATCACGTTCTTCATCCTGGTCACGTCCACGATCGACAACCTGCAGGGAGCCTTCGACCAGGTCTACCTGATGACGCAAGGCGGCCCGGGTTACGCCACGTACACCAACGCGTTCTACCTGTACAAGCAGGGATTCCAGTACTTCCACTACGGCTACGCGGCCGCCTACGGCTGGGTGATCTTCGCGACGATCGCCATCGCCACGTTCCTGCAATTCAAGTTCCTGGCGAAGCGGATCAACTATGACTTCGGTTGAGGCACGACCCGACAAGGGGCCGGCCGACATCGGAGGGCTGCACTCGTCGGCGGCGCGTAACGGCGGATGGCGCCGCAAGGCATTCGCCTATTTCATGCTGTGTGTAGTCGCAGTCATCGCCCTGGTGCCGTTCATCTGGACGCTGTCCAGTTCGGTCAAGACGATCGACACCATCTTCAACGACCCCTGGCAGATAGTGCCGCCGCATCCGCGGTGGTCGAACTACAGCAATCTGTGGCACGAGCTGCCCATCGGCAGATGGATCTTCAACTCGACCTACATCGTCATTCTGGCTATCTGCGGGCGGCTGGTGTTCACCTCGATGGCCGCCTACGCGTTCGCCCGGCTGCGCTTTCCAGGGCGCGACTACATCTTCTATGCCTTCCTCACCGTACTGATGGTGCCCGACGAGGTCACCCTGGTGCCGGGCTTCGTGCTCATCCGCCAGCTGCATTGGTACAACACGCACTTCGCGTTGATCGTGCCCAAGCTCAGCGACGCGTTTGCCATCTTCCTGCTGCGGCAGTTCTTCCTGTCGATCCCGCGCGAGCTGGAGGACGCCGCGCGCATCGACGGAGCCAGCCACTGGCGGGTGTTCACCTCCATCGTGCTGCCGCTGTCGAAGTCGGCCCTGGCCGTCGTCGCCGTCTTGGGCTTCATGGACGTGTGGAACGCATTCCTCTGGCCACTGGTGATGATCGACTCCACCAGCAAGTTCACCTTGCCCGTCGGCCTGCAGTTCCTCAACTCGGCCCACAGCACGGATTGGCCGACTCTGATGGCCGGCAACGTCATCGGCCTCATACCTGTGATCGCCGTGTATCTGGCTGCCCAGAAGTACTTCATCGAAGGCATCACCATGAGTGGCCTCAAAGGCTGACGAACCCCGAAACACCTCCCGACCTCGACATACCCACCGACCTCGCCGATCGAAAGGCACACCCATGTCCGCGCCCGTCGTCGTCCGCTTCACCGGCCCGCATGCCGCGGACGTCCATCCCCTGGACGAACCGGCGCTCGAGCCCGACCAGGTTCGCGTCGCCACGATCTACTCCGGCATCTCCGCGGGGACCGAACTGACGGCGTACCGCGGCTCCAACCCCTACCTGACCAAACGCTGGGACGAGCAGAACCGGATGTTCGTCGAGGGCGAGCACAGCTTCGAGTACCCCGTCGAAGGCTGGGGCTACGAGGAGGTCGGCCGGGTCGTCGAGGTGGGCCACGACGTCACCGGTGTGGTCGAGGGCGACGTGATCTTCGGGACGTGGGGGCACAAGAGCAGCGCCCGCCTGTCCGGTGAGTACGCCGCACAGCGCATCATGCCCCCCGGCGCCGACCCGATCATCGGCATCTTCGCCCACATCGGCGCGATCGCGCTGAACTCGATCCTCGACGCCAACATCCACGTCGGCGAGACCGTTGCCGTGTTCGGCCAGGGCGTGCCCGGGCAGATCGTAGCCCAGCTGGCCCGGCTGAACGGCGGCGAGGTCATCACCGTCGACGCCATCGACGCCCGGCTGGAACTGTCCAGCCGCCTGGGCGCCACACACACCGTCAACGTCTCCGAGTCGGCCGCGGTGCAAATCAAACGACTCACCGGCGGGCGCGGTGCCGACGTCTCGATCGAAATCAGCGGCGTCTATGCCGCGCTGGCCGAGGCGATCAAGGCGACCGCCTACAACAGCAAGGTGATCTGCTCCGGATTCTTCCAGGGCGGTGGCACGCCGCTGGTGCTCGGAGAGGAGTTCCACCACAACCGCATCGACATCGTCTGCTCGCAGATCTCGGGCGTCAGCCCGGCCGTTGCGCATCGCTGGAACGAGCTGCGCCTGCAGCGCACGGTGATCGAGCTGGCCGCGGCCGGGCGTATCGACCTGGCGAGCCTGGTCACCCACCGGATGTCGATCGACCAGGCGCCGGCGGCCTTCGAGCTGCTCGACCACCGCGCCGCCGAAGCCGTCCAGGTCGTGCTCACTTTCGAGCAGTGAACGTTCTCCATTAGCTTCGGAAAGGCTGCCACCGTGCCTCGTCAGATCAAACTGTCCGCGCAGGAACACATGCTGCACGGGAACAACCTCATCGAGAAGTGGGAGTTCGCGCAATCGGTCGGCTTCGACGGCATCGAACTGCTCGGCGGGGGCGGGGGCGCATTCCGCGCTCGCCTGCCCGAGCTCCGCGCGGCGCGCGATGCCGGCGTGCCACTGCCCACGGTCTGTGTGGCGATGGACCACTTCCTGGGCGACTTCGATGCCGACAAGCGGGCCAGCGCGGTCGACGGGATCAAGGAACTGATCTCGGTGATCGTCGAGGCCGGCGGCTTCGGCGCGGTCACCCCGGCCGCGTTCGGGCTCTTCTCGCGCGCTCTGCCGCCGTTCACCCCGCCCCGCTCGGACGAGGAGACGCACGAGCACGTGCTGGCGGGGCTCACCGAAATAGCCGAACACGCCCAGCGCGAGGGCGGCATCGTCTTGCTCGAGCCGCTCAACCGCTTCGAGGACTACATGGTCAACACCCTCGAGCAGGGAATCGGCTATCTGAAGGAGATCGGACTGGATTCGGCCCGGATGATCGGGGACTTCTTCCACATGAACATCGAAGAACTCGACGTCACCGAGTCCGTGCGGGCCGCCGCGACCTACCTCGCCCACATGCAGCTGGGCGACTCGAGCCGGCTGGAGCCGGGCACGGGGCACGTCGACTTCGCCGGTCCGATGGACGCGCTGGCCGAAGCGGGATACGACGGGTGGTACGCGATGGAATGCAGCCTGTCCGGCGACCCGGCGGTGGTACTGCCGCAGGTCTCTGCCCTGCTGCGCGGTTGACGCGGGCGACCAGCCGCCTTGGCGGCCTGGCATCGGCCACGTTCGTGACAGTCGGCGGGACGGCATGCTCGCCGAGCCACGGCTTGCCGACGTCGGCCGCATCGTCGACTGTTCCGGCACCCCCGCACGTCTCGACGATCTCGAATCTCGCCACGGCATCGGAGCCTTCGTCGCGGCCGTCCACCGCGACTCGCGCCGCCCCTACCCGACCTGCTGGCCGGGCCACGCCAGCGCCCGGCAGGTCCGCGACGAGCTTCGTCAATCCAGTGTTCGGCCAGAACTTCCCAGATCCGGCAATCCTGCGGGTCGGTTCGACTTACTTTGCGTACAGCACCAATTCCAGCTCGGCGAACGTGCCGGTGATGACGTCGCCGGACCTGGTTACCTGGACGGCCCAGGGCGATGCCATGCCGCAGCTCGACGCTGCGTGGACCACCGAGGGCGACACCTGGGCCCCAGAAGTGATCCAGGTCGGTGCCGGGTTCGTGCTCTTCTACACCGCACCTGACACCGCGACCGGCACCCAGCGCATCGGGCGCGCCTACGCGAGTTCGCCGCTGGGCCCCTTCCTCGACGACCACGACAGCGCGCTGGTTTGCCAGAACGAGAAGGGCGGTTCGATCGACCCGTCGCCGTTGCGCGCTCCCGACGGCACGTTGCATCTGCTGTGGAAGAACGACGGCAACTGCTGTGGCTACGACGTCGATCTGTGGTCCCAGCCGCTGTCGGCCGACGCGATGACCCTCAGGGGCACGCCGACGATCCTGCTGGCAAAGACCAAGCCCTGGCAGGGCAACCTCATCGAGGGTCCGGAAATGGTGTTCCACGGCGGCCGGTACTGGCTGTTCTACGCAGCCAACAACTACGCCGGCGCCCGATACGCCGAGGGGGTGGCCAGCTGCGCCGGCCCGACGGGACCGTGCCACAATTCGGCCGAACCCGTTCTCACCTCCACCGCGCGGGCGATCGGCCCCGGGCACGGTTACGTCGTCACGACGCCCTCCGGCCAGACCTGGTTGGCCTTCCACGCCTGGTCGCCCAATAACGTTGGCGGCGACAGGCCCGGACGACAGCTCTGGCTGAGCCGGGTGCGCTGGACCGCGCACGGTCCTGTGGTGGCAAGACCGTCGGTCGCACGTCAGCCTGCCCCGCACTGATCGAGCGCTCTGATCGACGGACTACGAGGTAGCCAACCACGTGAACGACTACGGGGGCCGGCCTTGACGGCCGTGACGAGTGGCACGATCGACGGTGTCACCTGCACGCGCGGCGCGGCCCCAGCAGGCCCTCACAACGCCGGCTCAGCCAACCAGTGGAACGCGATCCACCTGGGACCAGATCGAGCGGCGAACCTGCTGGAACTGGTTGTACTGGACCGGCCAGGCGGTCCCGCCGCCTGGACCCCAACGTCAAACGCGATCTGTTGTTGCGCGCCGCACGAGACCAGACCACGTGTCCGACATCGTTCGGCGCGCGATTGGTGCCTACCTGCACGCAAGCTGACCTGCTGACGCCGGGTCGCCCCAACCCCCTTCAGGAGGCGGCGCTGACGCTGCTCATGGTGAAGTCGCGCACCCGCAGCGTCGGCATGGCGGCGCGGGAGAACCAGTCGCCCATTTCGCGCGGCAGGGTCGCCTCGGTGCGGCCGACCTGGGTGATCCGCCCCAGGAGATCCACCGGCGACTCGTTGAAGCGGAAGTTGTTCACCGCGCCCTGCACCTCGCCGTTCTCGATGAGGTAGACGCCGTCGCGGGTGAGGCCGGTGACCAGCAGCGTCTGCGGATCCACCTCGCGGATGTACCACAACGTCGTCAACAGCAGGCCACGCTCGGTGTCGGCGATCATCTCCGGCAGCGTCTTGGTGCCACCGGCGTCGCCGATCAGGTTGTCGATGAACGGATGCGCGGGCTCCTGCGCAGAAAAGGCCCCCGCAGCTGCGGCATAGCTGCGGTTGGACGCCAGCGTGGTGAGCGCGCCGTCGCGGACCCAGTCCGTGCGCTCTCGGGGCGCGCCGTTGTCGAACACCGACTGCGCTGCGCCCTGCGATGCGTGCGCAATCGCGAACGGCGCCGTCTCCAGCCCTGGCTCGGCCGGGTCGGAGTACAGCGACAGCGCGACGTCAGACAACCGCTCGCCCAGACGCGTCACGCCCGCAGCACGCCCGGAGAAGACGCTGCGACCTTCGGCTGCGTCCCGGGCGGCGGCGGAGAAGTACGCCATGAGCAGCAGATCGGCCACGCAGCTCGGCGGCAGCAACGTCTCATAGCGGCCGGCGGGCAGCTCGATCGAACGGCGCGCCCAGCCCAGTCGCTCGGTGAGCCCGGTGGTCATCTCGGCCACGTCGACGTCGCGGAAGTCGCGCGTTTGCACGCCGTTCCACGCCGAGCGCACATAGTCCGGGGACTTGGCGTTGAGCTCGAGCCGGCCGGTGGGCTGGTCGTGCCGGCGCCGCAGACCGGTCGAGGTGCCGAGATACGTAGACGTGACGAGGTGCTCGGCGAACCCGAACAGCGCCCGGTCACTCGTGCGCGCGGTGGCCAGCGCCGGACCCAGGCCGTCGGTCAGCTCGGAGAACACCTCGATCGACGTGCGCGCCGGGTCGCCGGCCCAGTCGTCATCATTCGGATAGGGCTCAACGAGCGGCGCCACGTCGTCGGCCCGCGTGCTGGCCGACGCGGCGGCCTCGCTGGCGCGCACCAGCTGCTGCACCTGCTCGGGCGTGCTCACCGAGCGACTGACGACGCCTACCTGTCCCGACACCGTCGTCGAGATCACCGTCAGCGAACGCGAGGACGTCTGCCCGTTCGTCGTGAGGGAGTTGTTGGCCCAGCGCAGATTGGTCTGCGAGCGGTCGGTGCCCAGCACCACGCAGCCATCGGCCGCCGAGGCCGCCAATGCCAGCTCCACCAGCTCCTGCGTCGGCAGTGCTGATGGGCTCGTCGGTGCGCCGTTCGAAGGAGCGTTCATCGACCCTCCTGCGCGGTGTTGAGAACGCGCACGCCGCGAAACAAGGCCGACGGGCTGCCGTGACTGACCGGCGCCATCTGTCCGGGTTGGCCCTTGCCGCAGTTCAACGCGCCGCCGTGCAGGTACGTCGACGGGCCGCCGACGGCCGCCATCGAGCTCCAGAAGTCGGTCGTGGTGGCCTGGTACGCGGCGTCGCGAACCTGACCGGCCAGCCGGCCGTTCTCGATGCGGTAGAAGCGCTGGGCGGTGAACTGGAAGTTGTAGCGCTGCATGTCTATAGACCACGACTTGTCCCCGACGACGTAGAGCCCGCGCTCCACACCGGCGATCAGGTCCTCGGTCGTCGGTCCGGCAGGATCGGCCAGCAGCGACACGTTGGGCATCCGCTGCAGCGGGATGTAGCCGGCGGACTCGGCGAACGCGCAGCCGTTGGAGCGCCCACCGGCGAACGCAGCGACCGGCAGTGCGGCCATCTCCCGATTGATCTGGTAGCCCACCAGGCGCCCGGCCTGGATCAGGTCGAAGGTCTGGGTCGCCACGCCCTCGTCGTCGTAGCCGACGGTGGCCAGGCCGTGTGGCGTCGTGCGGTCGCCGCGCACATTCATTTCGGCGCTGCCGTAGTGCAGCGTGCCCAGCTTGTCCGGCGTGGCGAACGACGTGCCGGCGTAGGCGGCTTCATAGCCCAGCGCCCGGTCCAGCTCGGTGGCGTGCCCGATCGACTCGTGGATTGTCAGCCACAGGTTGGACGGATGGATGACCAAGTCGTAGGCACCGGCCTCGACGGTCGGCGATTTGGTGCGCTCGAGCAGCAGCTCGGGCAGCTCGGCCAGCTCGGCATCGAAGTTCCAGCCGGTGCCGGTGAGGTACTCCCAGCCGCGCGCCGTTGGCGGAGCGATGCTGCTCATCGTCTCGAAACCGTCGGCGGTGATCGCGGTGGCGGTGAACGCGGGCTCGATGCGCATCCGCTGCTGGGTGATCGAGCTACCCGCGGTGTCGGCGAAGTAGGTATTCTCCTGCACGAATTCGACGCCGGCGCGAACGTGGTCGACGCCGTCGGCGGCAAGCAGCCGCTCGGACAGGTCGGTCAGCTGGCCCAGCCGGTCGGCGTCGGGCACGTCGAAGGCATTGACGTCGTAGTCGCCGATCCACTGCACGCCGGCATGGACCGGCTCGTCGGCCAGCTCCACATCGCGCTCCTGCAAAAGTCGGCTCAGCCGGGCCACCGCCACCGCCTGCTCTGCGACCCGCCCCGCCGAACCGGCCGCGAGCTCGCCGGCGGCCGCGAAACCCCACCCGCCGTCGACGATCACGCGCACCGACAACCCGATGTCGACGCTGTCGGTGCTCGTCTCCGGGCGGGCGTCGTGCAGCACCAGCATGCCGTCGCGGAGCCGCACGATGCGTACGGCCGCGTAGGACGCACCGAGTTCGGTGGCGCGCTGCAGGGCGACGGCGGATAGGCCGGCGAGGTCCAGCGCGACGAACGCGGCATCCAGCTCGGGCATGACCGCGACCTTAGCCAGCCGGTCGGACAGTTTTCACGTGCAGGCCGTGAGCGTGCCGAAGTAGCCCTTCTTGAATGAAGCGATCCGCTCGAAGGCCGTCGTGTTGCGCGGGCCGAAGACGGTGGGCTGGTCGGCCTGCTGCATGACCGCGACCGACGCCTCGTCCATGTCCTGGGGCGACAACGCGAAGTGGGGCTTGCCGTCGTCGGGGATCGAGTTGATCGACTCGGCGAAGGCGCCGGCGTAGCAGGACGCGCCCAACAGGGCGGTATCTGAATCGGTCGGTAGGCCCAGCTGGGAGCGCACCGCCATGCCCCACTCCATGCTCAACAGCGCACCCAGCAGATAGTCACCGGGTGCGTTCTGCGCCACCGTCACCTGCCCGGCGGGACCCTTGGCCAAAACGGGCATGGAGTTGTAGAGCTGTGCGGCCGTCGCCTGGTTGTAGTAGACGGTGTTGTCGTTTGCGCAGTACCCGAGCCGAGCCGAGCTAGGCCCGCACGGCGGGGAGTCGGCCGGCTTGAACGCAACCGGTTTGAACGTCTTCTTGATGGTGGTGAACGCCGTCGTCCAGTACTTGTTCAACTGTGGCTGAAGCCCGCCGCCGCCAGTGCCGTCGGCCTTGGACGGAGAGGGGTCCAGCACCTGCGACAGGGGCTCGTTGCCCTGATTCTGTTCGTCAGTGCTGCCGGGCGCGTAGCCGCGCTCGGTGAACTTGCGGTCCTTCCACGCCGCCCGGTAGCAGTAGGCGGCGCCGTGGTCGAAGCCGTCGGAGAACGCGCTGAGCCGGTCAAAGCCGTTGCCGTGCGAGCCCTGGTCCTCGGCCGAATGCGGGCTGTAGTCGCGCAGCAGGATCATGCCGATGGCGACGTCGTCCAAGGACTTGGGATCGATGACGAAGTGCCGGTTGGTCAACGTCACCGTTCCGACCCCGGCCTCGGTGGCCATGAACGCACCGGACGCACAGTCGGCCTGGGACTCCAGCAGAATCGAGGCGGCGTCGATCTTGAGGCGGTTCTGGATCAGATGGCCGAACTCGTGGGCGAACACCAGCGGGGCGAAGTTGACGCCCACCTTCTGCGTCACGATCTTGACCAGACCGATCCGGTCGTAGACGAACGCGTCGTCCAACGAGCAGTAGAAGGCGTTGTTGTTGGCCGCGGTGGGCGCCTTGGCCATGCACTCCTCCGCCGGGTTGGGACGGCCCGTCGTCACCGAGTACACCCCTCCCGACAGCGGCTTGAACGCCGAGCCGCCCGATACCGACGGAAACGCCTTGGCCCAGAACTGCTCGACGTCGGTGAGGGAGTTGCGAGCCAACTGGTCGAATCCGGTACCGCCGTCACCGATGATCTTGAACTGGCTCGCCGACACGTTGGCCGCCTTGCTCGGCGGTGCGAAAGTGCCCACGCCGCCGACGGCGCCGGCCGCGCAGCCGGAGATCAACAGCGCCAACCCGACCAGTGCGGCGTACACACTGGCCGCGCTACGGCGACGGGCAGGAGCCCTGTAACGACGCATGCCGGTCACCCTCTCGCTGGATGCAGCGAGTGTATCGACGCCACCTGCCTCGCACCGCGAATCCCGTTCAGGGCAGGTAGCGGTAGCCCATGCCGGGTTCGGTGAGCAGATATCGAGGTCGGGCCGGATCTGGCTCGAGTTTGCGCCGCAGTTGCTGCATGTAGATGCGCAGGTAGCTGCGCTCGGTGTGTTCGGGCTGTCCACGCATCACCGTCAGCAGCTCGGTTGTGGTGACCAGGGAGCCGGGGTTGCGCAGCAGTACCTCGAGCATCCGCCACTCAGTGGGGGTCAGGTGGACGACGTCGTGGTCGCCGTCCTGCTCGCCGGCGTCCCAGCCGCGGACGTCACGGTCACCATCGGCACGGTCGCCGGCGGCACGGTTGCCATCGCCGACGCGGCGGATCAGGCGGGCGGACAGATCGATGGTGACGTCGCCCAGAACGATCGCGCCGGGCGCTTCGCTCGGTGCGAAACGGCGGGTGGCGGCGCGCAGCCTGGCCAGTAGCTCGTCGATGCCGAAGGGCTTGGTGACGTAGTCGACTGCACCGAGATCGAGTGCGGAGACCTTGTCGATGCTGTCGGTTCGTGCTGAGAGCACCAGGATTGCCAGGTCGGGTTGCAGGCGGCGCACATGGGTGATGACGTCGAGTCCGTCGATGTCGGGTAACCCGAGGTCGAGAACCATCAGCTGTGGGCGGTGGATCGCTGTCTGGCTGATCGCTTGGCCACCGGTTGTAGCGGTACTGACGCGGTAGCCGCGGTGGGTGAGGTTCAGTACGAGCGCGCGCAGCAGGGTCGGCTCGTCGTCGACGACCAGGACGTGGATCATGTCGGTGCGCTGGGCACGAATCGGTCGGCGTCGATGCGGGCTCTCGGTTCGCCGCCGCGGGCTCTCGGTTCGCCGCCGCGGGCTCTCGGTTCGCCGCCGCGGGCTACGGGCAGCGCGACTACGGCGGTGAGCCCGCCACCGGGGGTGTCGTCGAGGGTGAGGCTGCCGTGCATGGCGGAGGTGAAGGCGCGGGCGATGGCCAGGCCGAGTCCGACGCCGGCACCGTTGTGCGCGGGGTGGTCGTCTCTGCGTTGGAACGGCGCGAAGACGTCCTCGCGGACTTTCAGTGGTATGCCGGGTCCGCGGTCGGTGATACGCAGCTCGACTATGTCGCTGTGCGTGCTGGCCGAGACGCGGACGGGCTCGCCGGGTGGGCTGTAGCGCACCGCGTTCTCGACCAGGTTGGCGATGACGCGTTCGAGTAGTCCGGCGTCGGCGAGCACTTCGGGCAGGGTGGCGGGCACGTCGAGGTGCACAGCAGGCAGGTCCGCGACGTGATGCAGCGCTCGATCGACAATGTCGTCCAGAGAGACCTCCACCGTGGCGACGCTGAGCACGCCGGCCTCGACGCGCGAGAGGTCGAGCAGGTTGGTCACCAGGGCGGTGAGTTTGTCCAACGCGGTGTCGGCGCTGGCAAGCAGTTCCTGCTGATCGTCTTCGTTCCATTGCACGTCGCGGCCCCGCAGTGTGGACACCGCCGCTTTAGCCGCGGCGATGGGCGTGCGCAGGTCGTGGCTGAGCGCGTTGAGTAACGCCGTGCGCATCCGGTTTCCCTCGGCCAGCGGAACCGCGGCCTGAGCAGCGTCGGCCAGGCGTCGCTGCTGGTAGGCCACGGCGACCTGGTTGGCGAAGGCGGTGAGCAGCCGCTGGTCTTCGGTGGCCAACCGACGTCCCCGCAGCGCCAGCACCAGGGAATCGCCGACCGGCACCTCGGTGTCGGCGTCTTCGGGGCGAAGGCTGGGCTGGTCGCCGACGCTGCCCACGCAGGACCAGGTACCGCGCAGCCCGGCCGTGGCGTGGTCGGCGGTGTCGGCGCCGCTGCTGGAGGGGGCCTGACTCTCGTGCCGCAGCAGTGTCACGCTGGTGACACCGAAGGTTTCCCGCACCCGGTCCAGCAGCGCCGGCAGCGCCTGTTCGCCACGCAGCAGGCTGCCGGCCAGTGCCGACAGGGTCTCGGCTTCGGCGTTGGATCGCGCCGCTTCACTGCTACGACGGGCGCTGAGATCGACTACCCGCGCGACCATCACGGCAATCATCAGGAAGATGATCAGCGCCAGTACGTTGTCGAAGGAAGCGATCGACAGGGTGTGCAGCGGCTCGACGAAGTAGTAGTTCAGTAACACGCTGGCCGCAACGGCTGCCACCAGCGCCGGTAGGAACCCGCCGACGAGGCTCACGATCACCACGGCGAGCAGGAAAAGCAGGATGTCGCTGGGCAGGCTCAGATGCCCGCGCAGACCGGCGCAGGCGGGGACCAGTCCGGCCAACAGCACCGCGGCGACGACGAACGCGGCCAACCGGCGGGTGCGGTCGACGCCCTCGCGCAACGTGGGCAGCACCCGGCCCTGGCCGACGTAGTCGTGACTGACCACGTGGACGTCGATCGAGCCTGACCGGCGGGTGATCGTCATTCCCGTTCCCGGGCCGCTCAGGGCGGCGGCGAGCGGTTTGCGGCGGCTGGCGCCGATGACGATCTGGGTGGCATTGTTCGCTCGGGCGAAATCGAGTACGGCGTCGGCCACGTTGTCGCCGACGATGGAGTGGAAGCTGCCGCCCAAGGATTCGACGAGCAGGCGCTGGGTGTCCAAGGCAGCGACGCTCGAGCCGGCCAGGCCATCGCTGCGGGCAATGTGCAGCGCCAATAGGTCGCCGCCGGCGGCCCGCGCGGCGATCCGGGCGCCGCGGCGGATGAGCGTCTCGCCTTCCAGGCCGCCGGTGAGGGCGATGACGACGCGTTCGCGCGTCTCCCAGGTGGTGGCGATGCCATGGGTCTCGCGGTAGCGCTGGATGCCCTCGTCGACGCTGTCGGCCAACCACAGCAGGGCAAGCTCTCGCAGCGCGCTGAGGTTGCCCGGCCGGAAGTAGTTGCTCAACGCGGCGTCGACCTTGTCGGGCTGGTAGATGTTGCCGTGGGCCATTCGGCGGCGCAGCGCCTCGGGCGTCATGTCCACGAGCTGGACCTGTTCGGCCGCACGGACTACCGAGTCGGGGACGGTTTCGCGCTGGGGCACGCCGGTGATCGCTTCGACGACGTCGTTGAGCGACTCCAGGTGCTGCACGTTGACTGTCGACACGACGTCGATGCCTGCTTCGAGCAGTGCCTCGATGTCCTGCCAGCGTTTGGCGTGTGCAGCGCCGGCGGTGCCAGCGTCGGGGATGCCAGCGTCGCCGATGTTGGTGTGGGCGAGCTCGTCGACCAGGGCCACCTCGGGCGCCCGGGCGAGGACGGCCGCCAGGTCCATCTCGGCGAACTTCGCGCCGCGGTATTCCACGGTGCGACGGGCAATCACTTCCAGGCCACCGAGCTGGGCGGCGGTGTGCGGGCGGCCGTGGGTCTCGACGAAGGCCACGACCACATCGGTTCCGCGTTCGATCCGGCGATGGCCTTCGTCGAGCATGGCGTAGGTCTTGCCGACGCCGGGAGCGCAGCCGAGATAGACGCGCAGCTGGCCGCGTTCGGTCATGGCACCCGCCTCTTTCCCCGCGCCTGCCTGCGAAGGTTATTTGCCGCTATTTGCTCTGGTAGGGATATGCGGCGTCCAGCGCCACATTCAACTGCAGCACGTTGACTTTCGCCTCGCCCAGGAAACCGAGATCGCGCCCGGTGGTGTGCTTGGACACCAGCGACGTCACCTGTGCTGCGGTGATTCCCCGCGCCTTGGCAACCACGCCCGCCTGGATCGTGGCGTAGCCGGGGCTGATTTCGGGGTCGAGGCCGGAACCCGACGCGGTCACCGCGTCGGCGGGAACGGCCGGCGTGGCCGGGGCGTTGCCGCGGACCGGTACGACCTGGCCGGTGGAGTAGTCCCCGCCGAACTTGGCCACTTCGACCGGCACGCCGTGATACGTGGAGAGGAACGGCTTGGCCGGGGCGGCCTGATTGAGGCTGACGACGCGCTTGACGGTGCCGTGGTAGCCCGGCCCGGACCAGAACACGGCCAGTACGGCACCGACCCCGTCGGCTGTGCAGTACGGACGAGCGCCGTCGACGCCGTCGAGCTTGCCGACGGCCACACTGCGGGTGCAGACCTGCGTGAGCAGGCTCTGCTTGCCGGGATCGGTTTTGGCCGATGGGCCGGGCAGGGTGTCCACGACCGACTCCGGGCCGAGGTTGCTGGCCGAGGATGCGGTCGGGTCGTAGCCGGTGGCCCCGGCAGCCGACGGACGGCTCTGGAAGTACTGGGGCAGCGCGTTGCCCTTGGCATCGGTGAAGTTCTGGCCGATCAGCTTGGAGCCCGCTACCTTCCCGTTGCGCGAGATCGTCGAGCCGTCGGCGCGCGCCTTCAGCCCCGGAACCTGTGCGACGGCGGTGATGACCAGTGGGTAGGCGAGGCCGAAGACGACGGTGAAGGCGAGCAGGATGCGTAGCGCCGCGGCGTGTTCGCGCAGGACGTTGACTACAGATCGCATGGCGAGTTACCGAATTCCAGGGATGAATTGCACGATGAGGTCGATGACTTTGATGCCGGCGAAGGGCACGACGATGCCGCCGACGCCATAGATGTAGATGTTGCGGCGCAGCATCGCGCTGGCACTGGCCGGCGTGTAGCGCACGCCGCGCAGCGCGAGCGGGATCAGCGCCACGATGATCAGGGCGTTGAAGATGACCGCCGACAGGATCGCCGACTGCGGCGAATGCAGCCGCATCACGTTCAGCTTGTCCAGCCCCGGGTACACCGCGGCGAACATCGCCGGGATGATCGCGAAGAACTTCGCGACGTCGTTGGCGATGGAGAACGTGGTCAGCGACCCGCGGGTGATCAGCAGTTGCTTGCCGATCTCCACGATCTCGATCAGCTTCGTCGGGTCGGAGTCCAGGTCGACCATGTTGCCGGCTTCCTTGGCCGCCGACGTGCCCGAGTTCATGGCCACGCCGACGTCGGCCTGGGCCAGGGCGGGGGCGTCGTTGGTTCCGTCGCCGGTCATCGCGACGAGCTTGCCGCCCTCCTGCTCCCGCTTGATCAAGGCCATCTTGTCCTCGGGCTTGGCCTCGGCCAGGAAGTCGTCGACGCCGGCCTCGGCCGCGATGGCCTGGGCGGTGAGCGGGTTGTCGCCGGTGATCATGATGGTGCGGATACCCATCCGGCGCAGCTCGGCGAACCGCTCGGTCATGCCGGACTTGACGATGTCCTTGAGACCGATGACACCCAGCACCGTCGGTGCGCCGCCGTCCAGCCGTTGCGCCACCAGCAGCGGCGTGCCACCCGCGGTGCTGATGGCGTCGACCACCTGACCGGTCTGGGCTGGGATGGCACCGCCGCCGTCGCGGACCCAGTTCATCACCGCCGCGGACGCGCCCTTGCGGATCTCGCGCTCGGGGGACGTGCCGGCGGCGGGGACGTCGACACCGCTCATCCGGGTCTGGGCGGTGAACGGCACCCAGTTCGCGCTGGTGATGTCGTAGGTGTGCCGCTGCGGCTGCGCGTAGTCCTGCTCGGCGAGCGTCACCACCGAGCGGCCCTCGGGTGTCTCGTCGGCCAGCGACGACAGTTGCGCCGCCTCGGCCAGCACAGCCACGTCGACGTCGCCCACCGGGGTGAACTGGCTGGCCTGCCGGTTGCCCAGTGTGATCGTGCCGGTCTTGTCCAGCAGCAGCGTGCTCACGTCGCCGGCGGCTTCGACCGCCCGGCCGCTCATCGCCAGCACGTTGCGCTGGACCAGCCGGTCCATGCCCGCGATGCCGATCGCCGACAGCAGCGCCCCGATGGTGGTGGGGATGATGCACACCAGCAACGACACCAGCACGATGCCGGTGACGCCGTGGGAGGTGATCGCCGCGGAGTCGGGAATGCCGGGCTGAGTGGCCTTGGCGAAGATGGCCATCGGCTGCAGGGTGGCGGTGGCGAGCAGGAAGATGATCGTCAACGAGGCGAGCAGGATGTTCAGCGCGATCTCGTTGGGCGTCTTCTGCCGGCTCGCGCCCTCGACCAGGGCGATCATCCGGTCGATGAAGCTCTCGCCGGGCTTCTGGGTGATCTCCACGACGATCCGGTCCGAGAGCACCTTGGTGCCGCCGGTCACTGAGGACCGGTCACCGCCGCTCTCGCGGATCACCGGAGCGCTCTCACCGGTGATGGCCGATTCATCGACGCTGGCCACGCCGTCGATGACGTCGCCGTCGCCGGGGATGACGTCGCCGGCTTCGCAGATCACCCGGTCGCCCTGCTGGAGTTCCGGTGCGGCCACCGACTCCTCAGCGCCGCCCACGTTGTTCCGGTCCACCAGCCGGCGGGCCATCGTGTCGGTTTTCGCGCGGCGCAGCGCGTCGGCCTGGGCCTTGCCGCGGCCTTCGGCGACGGCCTCGGCCAGGTTGGCGAACAGCACCGTGAGCCACAGCCAGCCGGTGATCAGCCAGGCGAAGGTGCTGGGCTTTCCGATGGCGAGCACGGTGGTGAACACCGAGCCGACCTCGACGATGAACATCACCGGGTTCTTCCACAGCGTTCGTGGATCGAGCTTTGCCAACGCGCCGGGCAGCGACGTCCACAGCATCTTCGGGTCCAGCAGACCGCCACCGACCCGGCGCGGGCCACCGGTCGTCTGGGCGCCGGCAGCGTTTGTGCCTACGTCGGACCCGTCATCGTCCGTGTCGTCTACATGGGCGTCCATATAAACCGTGTACATCGACATCAGTGCAGACCTTCCGCGAGCGGGCCGAGAGCGAGGGCGGGGAAATAGGTGAGGGCGACCACGATGACCGTGACGCCGGTCAGCAGACCGACGAACAGCACCCGGTGAGTGGGCAGCGTGCCTTCCGAGGCCGGAACCGGACGTTGCTTGGCAAGCGACCCGGCCAGGCTGAGCACGAACACGATGGGCAGGAACCGGCCCAGCAGCATGACGATGCCCAGCGCGGAGTTGTACCAAGTCGTGTTCACCGAGATACCGGCGAAAGCCGAGCCGTTGTTGTTGGCCGCCGAGGTGAACGCGTACAGCACCTCCGAGAAACCGTGCGCACCGGTGTTGAGCATGCCGGCCCGCTCGGCTGGGAAGGCCATCGCCAGAGCCGTACCGCCCAGCACCAGGATCGGTGTGGTCAGGAAGTACAGCGAGGCAAACTTCACTTCTCGACTGCTGATCTTTTTGCCCAGGTATTCCGGTGTCCGCCCGACCATGAGCCCGGCGATGAACACCGACAGGACAGCGAGGATCAAGATGCCGTACATACCCGAGCCGGTGCCCCCGGGGGCGACTTCGCCCAGCATCATGTCGACGAGCGTGACTCCACCGCCCAGGCTGGTGTAGGAGTCGTGGAAGCTGTCCACCGCGCCGGTCGAGGTCAGGGTCGTGCCGGCGGCGAACACCGCCGAATCAGGCACGCCGAAGCGCAGTTCGGTGCCTTCGCGCGACGAGCTCACAGCTGTCGGCACCGTGCCGTGGTGCATTTGCTGAACGCCGATCATCAGACCGGCCGACACGATTGCCAGCAGCGCCATGACCGCCACGATCGCGTACCCCTGCCGCTTGTCACCCACGATCCTGCCGAAGGTGCGCGGCAGGGAGAACGAGATGCACAGGAACAGGAAGATCTCGAGCCAGTTCGTCCACGCCGTCGGGTTCTCTAACGGGTGCGCGGAGTTGGCGTTGAAGAAGCCGCCGCCGTTGGTGCCCAGTTCCTTGATGGCTTCCTGGCTGGCAACCGGGCCGCCGGGCAGCGTCTGAGCGGCGCCGGCGACCGTGGTGAAGGTGTGGTAGTGCTGCAAATTTTGGATCATTCCGGCGCCCACGAACACCACCGCGAACACCAGTGAGATCGGCAGCAGTATCCGCACGCAGATCCGGGTCAGGTCCACCCAGAAGTTGCCCAACCGGTCGGTGCGGCTGCGGGCGAACCCCCGCACCAACGCGACGGCTACCGCGATACCCACCGCGGCCGAGGCGAAGTTCTGCACTGTCAGGCCGGCCATCTGCACCAGGTAACCGAGCGCGCTTTCCCCGGAGTAGGACTGCCAGTTCGTGTTGGTGACGAAGCTCGCGGCGGTGTTGAACGCCTGCGAACCATCCATTCGCGGCAGCGCGTACGGGTGCCACAAGCGGTCCTGCACGCGCAGGAACCCGTACAGGAACAGCACCGACATCAGGCTGAAGGCCAGCACCGCTCGCAGGTAGCGGCTCCAGGTCTGGTCTGCGTCCGGGTCGATCCCGCCGACTCTGTAAAGACCCTGCTCCACGCGCAGGTGCCGCTTGCTCTCCAGCATGCGGGCCATGTAGTCGCCCAGCGGCCTGTGCACCAGCGCCAGCGCCAGGATCAGCGTGGCCAGGAACAGGATCCCGGCGACAGTGTCGTTCATCAGAACTTCTCCGGGAAGATCAGCGCGATGATCAGGAATACCGACAACACGCCGGCCAGGATCAGGCCGACCAGATTCGCGCCGGTCACAGCTGTACCTCCGGCGGCCGGAGCCGCGCAGCTGCTCCGCTCCTCGGGCCCAGGGCCCCTGCGATGCTCACAGCTGGTTGGTCCAGCGGCTGGCGCCGCGCAGCTGCTCCGCTCCTCGGGCCCAGGGGCCCTGCGATGCTCACAGCTGTT
>CAXSBR010000005.1:0-184261 GCA_964236495.1 uncultured Jatrophihabitantaceae bacterium | reverse complement strand
AACAAGGTAGCCGTACCGGAAGGTGCGGCTGGATCACCTCCTTTCTAAGGAGCACTAGGCGCTTACGCGGTCTCGACCGGTGAGCGTCCAGAGCTGTTGGCGGATATGCCCTCGCTCGAGGTCATTAGAACGCAACAGAGCTCAAGGGTGGAACACTAACTAGTTCGCTGGCAGCGGCTAAGGTTCGTCAGTACGGAGTCTTCGGACTCTGGAACATCGATCCTTTAGCTTCGTATGGCGTAGGCACACTGTTGAGTCCTGAGGGAGTGGGCGATCTGCCCTTCCGCTCAGCGGCACCGAGCACGTTGGTGTCTGGTCCGATCTGTCGGTTCCCGAACGGCTGCGTCCGCGCAGTACGCGGGAATCAATCGGCATGTCGCCCGTACCTTGAGAACTGCACAGTGGACGCGAGCATCTTTGTGGCCAAGTTAATAAGGGCGCACGGTGGATGCCTTGGCACCAGGAGCCGATGAAGGACGTAGGAGGCTGCGATAAGCCTCGGGGAGCTGTCAACCGAGCTGTGATCCGAGGATTTCCGAATGGGGAAACCCGGCAGGAGTCATGTCCTGTCACCCTTACCTGAATATATAGGGTAAGCGGAGGGAACGTGGGGAAGTGAAACATCTCAGTACCCACAGGAAGAGAAAACAACCGTGATTCCGAGAGTAGTGGCGAGCGAAATCGGAACAGGCCAAACCACTTACGCGTGATAGCCGGCAGGCGTTGCGTATGTGGGGTTGTGGGGCCGTTTGGCTGGTTCTGCCGAACCAGCAGGGAGTAAAAAAGCGTCGTCGTTAGTCGAAGGACTTGGGAAGGTCCGGCATAGTGGGTGATACCCCCGTAGACGAAAACACGACACCTCCCGAACGTAACCCCAAGTAGCAGCGAGCCCGTGAAATTCGCTGTGAATCTGGCGGGACCACCCGCTAAGCCTAAATACTTCCTGGTGACCGATAGCGGACAAGTACCGTGAGGGAAAGGTGAAAAGTACCCCGGGAGGGGAGTGAAATAGTACCTGAAACCGTGCGCCTACAAGCCGTGGGAGCGTCGCCATGCCTAGAGCATGGTCGTGACTGCGTGCCTTTTGAAGAATGAGCCTGCGAGTTAGCGATATGTGGCGAGATTAACCCGTGAGGGGAAGTCGTAGCGAAAGCGAGTCTTAATAGGGCGATATAGTCGCATGTTCTAGACCCGAAGCCGAGTGATCTACCCATGGCCAGGTTGAAGCGCGGGTAAGACCGCGTGGAGGACCGAACCCACTTAGGTTGAAAACTGAGGGGATGAGCTGTGGGTAGGGGTGAAAGGCCAATCAAACTCGGTTATAGCTGGTTCTCCCCGAAATGCATATAGGTGCAGCGTCGCGTGTTTCTTGCCGGAGGTAGAGCTACTGGATGGTCTAGGGGGCCCACAAGCTTACCGAAATCAGCCAAACTCCGAATGCCGGTAAGTGAGAGCGCGGCAGTGAGACTGTGGGGGATAAGCTCCATGGTCGAGAGGGAAACAACCCAGATCTCCAGCTAAGGTCCCAAAGCGTGTACTAAGTGGGAAAGGATGTGGAGTCGCACAGACAACCAGGAGGTTGGCTTAGAAGCAGCCACCCTTTAAAGAGTGCGTAATAGCTCACTGGTCAAGTGATTCTGCGCCGACAATGTAACGGGGCTCAAGTACACCACCGAAGCTGAGGCATTCATGCTTAAATCCGTCGTCAGCTTTGTGCTGACGGCCAGATGCATGGATGGGTAGGGGAGCGTCGTGTGCCGAATGAAGCGGCGGGGTAACCCAGTCGTGGACGGCACACGAGTGAGAATGCAGGCATGAGTAGCGAATGAGGAGTGAGAAACTCCTCCGCCGAATGACCAAGGGTTCCTGGGCCAGGCTAATCCGCCCAGGGTAAGTCGGGACCTAAGGCGAGGCCGACAGGCGTAGTCGATGGACAACGGGTTGATATTCCCGTACCCGCAAAAGAACGCCCAGACCGAACCCAGTAATGCTAAGCGCCCAAAGCGCTGCCTCGTCTTCGGACGGAGCGGTGTGGAGCGCGTGACCCGAACTGGTAGTAGGTGAGCAATGGGGTGACGCAGGAAGGTAGTCGTACCGGTCAGTGGTAACACCGGAGTAACGTCGTAGGGCGTGGTGTTGGCAAATCCGCATCACACGTGCCTGAGAACGGATGCGACCCCGAATGAGGGGGATTCGATGATCCTATGCTGCCAAGAAAAACCTCTAGCGAGTTCTTAGCGGCCCGTACCCCAAACCGACACAGGTGGTCAGGTAGAGAATACCAAGGCGATCGAGCGAACTATGGTTAAGGAACTCGGCAAAATACCCCCGTAACTTCGGGATAAGGGGGGCCGTTTCGCGTGAAGGAGCTAGCCTCCTAAGCGTAAGGCGGCCGCAGAGACCAGCGAGAAGCGACTGTTTACTAAAAACACAGGTCCGTGCGAAGTCGCAAGACGATGTATACGGACTGACGCCTGCCCGGTGCTGGAACGTTAAGGGGACCGGTTAGCCTTCGGGCGAAGCTGAGAACTTAAGCGCCAGTAAACGGCGGTGGTAACTATAACCATCCTAAGGTAGCGAAATTCCTTGTCGGGTAAGTTCCGACCTGCACGAATGGCGTAACGACTTCTCGACTGTCTCAACCATAGGCTCGGCGAAATTGCACTACGAGTAAAGATGCTCGTTACGCGCGGCAGGACGGAAAGACCCCGGGACCTTTACTATAGCTTGATATTGGTGTTCGATTCGGTTTGTGTAGGATAGGTGGGAGACTTTGAAGCGGATACGCCAGTATTTGTGGAGTCAACGTTGAAATACCACTCTGATCGAATTGGATGTCTAACCTCGGTCCGTAATCCGGATCAGGGACAGTGTCTGGTGGGTAGTTTGACTGGGGCGGTCGCCTCCTAAAAGGTAACGGAGGCGCCCAAAGGTTCCCTCAGCCTGGTTGGCAATCAGGTATCGAGTGCAAGTGCACAAGGGAGCTTGACTGTGAGACAGACATGTCGAGCAGGGACGAAAGTCGGGACTAGTGATCCGGCACTGGCTTGTGGAAGCGGTGTCGCTCAACGGATAAAAGGTACCCCGGGGATAACAGGCTGATCTTGCCCAAGAGTCCATATCGACGGCATGGTTTGGCACCTCGATGTCGGCTCGTCGCATCCTGGGGCTGGAGTAGGTCCCAAGGGTTGGGCTGTTCGCCCATTAAAGCGGCACGCGAGCTGGGTTTAGAACGTCGTGAGACAGTTCGGTCCCTATCCGCCGCGCGCGCAGGAAACTTGAGAAGGGCTGTCCCTAGTACGAGAGGACCGGGATGGACGAACCTCTGGTGTGCCAGTTGTTCCACCAGGAGCACTGCTGGTTAGCTACGTTCGGCTGGGATAACCGCTGAAAGCATCTAAGCGGGAAGCTCGCTTCAAGATAAGGTTTCCCATCCGTTATGGAGTAAGGCCCCCGGCTAGACCACCGGGTTGATAGGCCAGAAGTGGAAGAGTGGTAACACTTGTAGCTGACTGGTACTAATAGGCCGAGGACTTGCCACAAACATGCTACGCGTCCACTGTGCGGTTCCCGAGGTGCGGTCTATTGACCCCTCGTGGGATCGATAAGACTGGTATCTCCATAGAGTTTCGGCGATCATAGCGAGAGGGAAACGCCCGGTCCCATCCCGAACCCGGAAGCTAAGCCTCTCAGCGCCGATGGTACTGCACGGGCCACCGTGTGGGAGAGTAGGACGTCGCCGGACAATCTTTAGTTAGGGCCGTTGCCCCGGGTTTCCGGGGTGACGGCCCTTACTTCGTTTTTAGCGATGTGCGGGTACGGCGCAGCGGTGATGCCGGGGGAAGGGAATGTGTGCACGATGGTCGATTACGCAAGGGGCGTCGGAAGGCGCGGTCGTGATGGCGCCAGCACCGTAGCAGGCGGTTCCGACGGTGCGACGGAATCAAAGCGCCGTAATAGTCACGTAGCTGCGGGCCGGGGCGGTGGTTCCGCTGATCGACCGTCGGGCGATCGGTCGTCGGCCGGTGAACCCCTCCATCGAGGCAATAGGCAGCCCGGTGCTGCCGACAGGCTTCCATCGTCCGGGCAGGTGCGGGCTGACGGTGCTCGCGGCACCGACCGTTCCCCCCGGAGCCAACGCAACGGGGCCGCCGATTCCACTAGGACTGGGCAGCAGCGCAGTTCAGGCTCGCACGCAGGTGGGACGGAATACGGTAGCCGAGTCGGCCGATCGACACCTAGAGACGACGGTCATGAAGCTCGGTCGTCTCACGGGTATCACTTCCGCGGAACTGCCGGCAGCACACAGGCCCGTTCGGGCGCGGATCCGGGCCGCCGCGAACCCGCTCCAGCCGCGCGGCGTTCCGGTGGCGCGAGCGACGGTCAGCCGGCGTCGGCAAGCGCGGGTGCGGCCGGCGGTGAGCGCCGTCTCACTGGTGGGCGTGGCGGCAGCGCTGATAGCGGAACTGGCAGGTCCGGCAACGTATCTCAACAACGCGGTCCCGGTAGGCGGGACGGGCGTTCTAAAGTATATGAGCAAGATGTCCATGGCGCGTCGACTCGGCAACCTGAGCTGATTCGCGGTGGTGATTCGCCCGGCAGTAGTGGCTCCACCGGCCGAAATGGCTTCGACGGCCGTAGTGGCTCCACCAGCCGTAGCAGCTCCGCGGGCCGTAGTGGCTCCGGCGGCCGTAGTGGCTCCACCGTCCGTAATGTCTCCGACGGCCGCAGCAACTCCGCGGGCCGTAGTGACTCCGCAGGCCGTAGCTCATCCGCGGGCCGGAGCGCTGCTAGCCAGCACGGAGCGGGCGAGCAGAGGAGCGTCGGCGGCCAGCGCGGCTCGGCGGGTCAGGGACGTTCAGCAGGCCGCGGCGGGTCCTTCTCTGCTAACCGCCCCCGGTCACAAGCGTTCGGCACCGGCGGTCGCGACGATGTGAGAGCGCCCCGCGGCGGTGCAGGGCGGCGCCAGGACATGGCGGCCGATGGCGGTGCGGATCGCGAGGTTCGGGTGCCTATTCGCGACGCCGCTGTGGGACGCATGACCGAGCCGCCGTTGCCCGACGACGTCGACGTTCGCATGCTCGACCGCGAGGTGCGCGCAGACTTACGCTCTCTGGCCGTCGGCACTGCTGAGACGGTTGCCAAACATCTGATCGTCGCCGGCTCCATCGTCGACGAGAATCCCGAACTGGCGTTGCAGCATGCGCGATTTGCCCGCTCGATCGCCGCACGGGTGGGTGCGGTGCGAGAGGCGGTCGGCGTTACTGCCTACCACGCCGCGCAGTGGGCCGAAGCGTTGGCCGAGTTACGAGCCGCACGTCGTATTACCGGAGATCCGCGTTGGATCGCGGTGATGGCGGACTGTGAGCGGGCACTGGGCAAACCGCAACGGGCCGTGAAGGTGCTCGAGGACCCGGACTTGGCCCGGGTGGATGCGGCAACGCGCGCGGAGGTGCTTATCGTCGCCGCCGGCGCTCGCCGCGATCTGGGACAGGACGAGGCGGCGCTCCTGCTGCTCAGCAATGGCAATCTCGATCGATCGCGTCCACAGCCTGCAGTTGGGCGGCTGTGGTACGCCTACGCCGACCTACTCGACCATCTCGGCCGTAAGACCGAAGCCCGCAGCTGGTTCGCCGCCGTCGCCGGTTTGGACGACGACGACACCGATGCCGACGAACGTGCCGGCTGGGACGGCTGAGCATCGCAGTACCTAGCAGATCGGTCTGACAAATTCCGGGATCGTCAACAGGTCGCTCGCTTCGTCCACAGACGACCGCGATCGGGCTCTGCGGCACGCAACAGCATGAAGTATCGAGTCATGACCACATCACCGGAGTCGGCCCCGCCGGCCGACACTCTGTCCACCACCGAACTCACCTGTCACATGAACACTGTCGAATTGGTCGGCGAGTTGATCGCGGCGCCCGAGGCGCGTCAGCTGCCCAGCGGCGACGACGTCGTCAGTTGGCGGCTTGTCGTGCGCACCGAGTCGCTCAGCTTCAGCCGCGGGTCAAAGGCTTCGCCGCCCCTGCGCAGCGACACCATCGACTGCGTGGCCGGGCAAGGTCCGATACGCAAGCGCGCGCTGTCCTATCAGCCCGGCGACGTCATCGAGCTGGTAGGGGCACTGCGCCACCGCTACTGGCGCGGCGTCGGCGGCCTGAACAGCCGCTACGAGGTCGAAGTGACGTCGTTGCGACGGCGCCGCCGCGGCGATTCGTGACCGGCCGGCGGCCGCTTCGTCGCCTGCGAACTCAAGCAGCGCCCGAAACGGCGGAGCGCAGTCCGGTGCAGCGTCAAGACTGCGGGGCGCCGTACGGCGCAGTGCCAATACCGCCGAGCGCCCCACGGCGCAGCGCCAGGAACGGCAAGGTTTTCTCCGGCGGTGTTCTCCCGCGGGCAGCTGTGGGGTCTGCACGACTCGGCCGGTCTGCGGACGCCGACGTGTCCATCCGGCGGAGTAGCCCTGAACGGCGAAGTGTCCGCAACTGCCGTCCAGTGCCCCGGGCTGGGGACTCACCGCAACCGTCGACCGGCCGAACAGCAGACGTCCCTGGGCGTGAACATATTTTGGCGTCGCGTATGGGCAACCTCGGCTCAGGAGTCGGCGAATCGGCGCATCACCAGTCCCGACGCCGGCTTGGGCGTGAAGAACGTCGATTTGCGTGGCATCCGTGCCCCGGCCGCTGCGACAGCGGCGACGGCGGCGACGGGTGTGGGTCGCAGTAGAACCGCAATCCCGTTGGACGAGGTCGCGGCGTTCACAGCATCAACTATGGAGTGGGCGTAATCCACGGTGAACTCGTTGTCGTCGAGCTGCCAAGCGTTTTCGATCAGGACGCGATGCAACACCGTGACGTCGAGGTCCAGCAGGGCTGACGGCTCGTCGTCGCGCACGGCCTGTGCTACCGCGGCAGGATCGGGATCGGTGATCACCGCTGTACGCAAGCCGTCGGTCACTGCGACCCTGAAACCCGGCGCGTCGGAGCCCAGTTCGGCCAACGCCTCGTCGAGGTCACGCGATTCGGCCACAGCGAAGACTGACTGGGCACGCGCCGTCGCGTCGTCGAAGGTGAGATTGGGGACCACCCGATGAATCGGATGTACCTGAGGACCGTAGGTGGAGCTGTCGACGAGCAGGGCCAGACCGCGATCCCAGGGGCCTGCACCGTCGATGCCGTGGTGGCGCTGCGCGAGCTGTTGGTAGGTGGCATAGCGGTGATGACCGTCGGCGATCAAGGCGCGACGCTGTTCGAGATCTCGGGATACCGCATCGATCACGGAGGCGTCGGTGATCGCCCAGAGGCGGTGGACGACACCGTCCGGAGTCGTCGCGGTGGCCAGTGCGGTGGCGGGACTGGCCCCGGTTCCGGCGGCGGCGACGGCCGCGGAGGCTGCTCCGCCGCCGTCGTAGACCAGATAGATGGGCTCGAGATTTGCCTGCGTTGCCTCCATGAGTGCCAGGCGATCTGCGACCGGGCCGGCCATGGTGTTCTCGTGGGGCAGGATGACGCCGTCGCGCGGATCGCGCAACTCGACCGCGCCCAGCAAGCCGCGGGTGACCGCTGCGCTGGCTGCATGGCTGTCACGCATTTCGTAGACGTACAGAGCTGGACGGTCGTCGACCGCTACGACACCGTCGCGTAGCCACTGCGTTAGAACGGCTTGGGCATGGTCGTACTGATCGGCACCGTCGGGCGACAGGTCGGCGGCGGCGTCGGCAGACGTCAGCTCAGGTAGAACGATCTGCACGGCGTTGTGCGGGTTTGCCGTGACGAGCGCCGCCCGGGTGCGGGCATCGATGACGTCGTAGGGGGGGCACAGCAGCGAGCCGAGCTCAGCATCCGAGGCGCTGTATCGCAGGCCTCGAAAGGGGGCAAGGGACAATCCCATACGCAGGTTAGCCGGCACGACGACTGATCGTAGCGGCGACCCCGCCGCGTCGAAGACGGGCGCTGCTGCAACAACTTCGCGCGCGCGAACTAAGAAAGGATTGGGCACCTATGACGAAGTTGATGGCCTGTGAAGCTGAAGCGATGACGAGGTTGCAGGCGTGACCAGCCTGAACGCCAGCACGACTTTGAAGGCGACCACGAAGTCGTTGGCAGTCGACTACGACGTCGCCCTGCTCGACCTGGACGGGGTCGTCTATGTCGGCTCCAACGCAGTATCGGCGGCGCCGCGGGCGCTGAGCGACGCCCGGACGGCGGGGATGCGCTTGGCATTTGTCACCAACAATGCCGCCCGCCCGCCCGCGGCTGTCGCCGAGCACCTGGCAACGCTGGGGATCGACGCGCAGGCGAGTGATGTCATCACCTCCGCGCAGGCTGCGGCGCACTACCTGGCGCAGCGCCTGCCGGCGTCGGCGGCAGTGCTTGTGTGCGGGACCACCGGCATCGTCGAAGCACTGCGCGAGGAGGGGTTGAGGCCGGTGTTCAGCGCCGAAGAGGCGCCGGTGGCGGTCGTGCAGGGGTACTCACCGACGCTGCAGTGGACACAGCTCGCCGAGGCGGCTGTCGCTATCCAGCGCGGTGCGCTCTGGGTGGCCACCAACCTCGACCGCACCGTTCCCTCAGCACGCGGTCCGCTGCCTGGCAACGGTTCCATGGTGGCTGCGTTGCAGTACGCCACGGGCAAGGAACCTATCTCCACCGGAAAGCCGGATCCGACGATGCAGGCCGAGACAGTGCGCAGGTCTGCGGCGCGACATCCGATCGTCGTGGGCGACCGATTGGACACCGACATCGAGGGGGCCCGGGCGGTCGGGTGCGACAGCCTGCTGGTGCTTTCCGGCGTGACGACGCCCGCGCAGCTATTGCTGGCACCGCCGGGGCAACAACCGGACTACCTGGCTGCGGACGTGAGCGGACTGGGCTACGCCCATCCTGTCGTCGCGGCCGGGAACGGCTGGACGGCATGCGGGACGTGGCGAGCGGAGATGATCGGCACCGACGTGGAGCTCACCAGCACGGCGCGCGCCGGTGCAACTGCCCGCACGCATGCTGCAGACGGCGACCAGCCTGCTGGGGCGACTCGAGACGGGCTCGACGGCTTGCGCGCGTGTGCGGTGTTGTGCTGGCAGACCGGCGCGGGCACGGTACGTGGTGCCGACCCCGTTGCTGTGCAGTACGTCCGGGAGTGGAGGATCGGCCCGTGAGCGAAACCGGGGTGGCCGAGCCTGAGCCGGCTCATTCAGCGCTGCTCAGGGTCCCAGCGTCGGAGGTGGCACCGTCTGAGGTGGCACCGTCTGAGGTGGCGCCGTCTGAGGTGGCGCCGTCTGAGGTGGCGCCGTCTGAGGTGGCGCCGTCTGAGGTGGCACCGTCTGAGGCAACAGCCGTCGAGGTGGCACCGTCTGAGGCAACAGCCGTCGAGGTGGCAGCGCCCCGCCTGGCAGCGGCGGAAGCCGAGCTGGCCAAAGGTGCCGACACCGACGTCGAGCTGCACCCAGAGCGCTACCGCGCGGTGCATTCCCACCTCCAGGCAGCGTTGGCCGACACCGACACCGACACCGACACCGACACCGACACCGACACCGACACCGACAACCGACACCCACACCCACCAGGACAGGCCGTCCTCATGACGTCGGCTGCGGCCCTGAAGTGCTCTGGCTCACGCCGCCGACACTCCGGAGATGTGCTGCGCGACGCCAGTGCTGAGTGGTCGCGGTGAATGCTGGCCAGGGCTGCGGGTGACAATGGCGTCGTGCCGGACAACGAACCCGTGCGGTTGGACTTGGCGGTTGTGCGTGCCGGGCTGGCTGATTCGCGCACTCGTGCGGCGGCGCTGATCACCGCCGGGCGCATCTGCGTCAACGGTGCGGTCGCGCTGCGGTCATCGGCACAGGTCGACACCGCGGACGTGCTCACCACCGCGGGCTCTGAAGAGGCCGACTATGCCTCGCGGGGCGGGCACAAGCTGGCGGGCGCCTTGGCGCACTGGCCCGAACTGGTCGTCACCGGCCGACGATGTATGGACGCCGGCGCCTCTCACGGCGGGTTCACCGACGTCCTCCTACGCGCGGGCGCAGCGAGGGTGTTCGCCGTGGACGTCGGGGTCGGCCAGCTGCGTGCGTCCCTGGCCAACGACAAAAGGGTTCAGGTTCGCGACGGCTGCAACGTGCGTGGGCTGAGCGCTGCCGAGCTGGGCGGAACCGTCGACGTCACCGTGTGCGATCTGTCCTTCATCTCGCTCACCGTCGTGCTCGCTGCGCTGGCGGCGTGCACCGATCCAGGCGGGGATCTGGTGCCGATGGTCAAGCCTCAGTTTGAAGTCGGCCGCGGGAACCAAGCCCGGGGCGGCGTCGTGCGCAGCCCGCAGGTTCGTGCTGACGCAGTGTTCGCGGTCGCCTCGGCCGCAGCAGACCTGGGGTGGGGAACGCGCTCGGTGTGCCGCTCGTCGCTGCCTGGACCGGCAGGCAACGTGGAGTTCTTTCTGTGGCTGCGTACCGATGCACCGCCACCGCACCGCTCAGAGATCGCGGCGGCGGCCGACGCGGCGTGAACAGCCTCCTCCAACTCGTCGTGCGAGCCGCACAGTAGCGTTGCCGTCGTGAGATCAGCCTTGGTCATCGCACATACCGGCCGTCGTCGGATCGTGGAGCAGGCGCGGGCGGTGGTGCTGCAGTTGATCGAAGCCGGGTTCGAGGTTCGGATGGAACCCACCGAGGCGCACGACGCAGAGCTCACCGACCAGGTGCAGATAGTCGCTGGTGCACACAGCGCGGACGGCGCAGAGATCGCTTTCGTCCTGGGTGGCGACGGTACGTTTCTTCGTGCCGCGGAGATGTCGCGACCGGCCGGAGTTCCGCTGCTGGGCGTCAATCTGGGTCACGTCGGCTTCCTCGCCGAAACCGATCCGAAGGACACCGTGGCCGCTGTCGACGCCGTCATCGCCACGAATTACGCCGTAGAGGAGCGGCTGACCCTCGATGTGGAAGTGTTGGTCGGTTCGCGCGTCGTCACCCGCAACTGGGCTCTCAACGAAGTGTCGGTCGAGAAGAGTAACCGCGAGCGGATGCTGGAATTGGCCGTGGCAGTAGACGACGTGCCGCTGCTGCGCTTCGGCTGCGACGGCATCCTGTGTGCCACGCCCACCGGAAGCACCGCCTACGCCTTCTCGGCCGGCGGCCCGATCGTGTGGCCCAACGTCGAAGCTCTCATGGTGGTACCCAACGCTGCGCACGCGCTGTTCCAACGCCCACTCGTCGTCGCGCCGCAGTCGACGGTCACCGTCGATCTGCTACGTACCGAAGCCGGCGTGCTCAGCTGCGACGGGCGGCGGTCGGCACAGCTGCCCTCGGGATGCAGCGTGCGGATCGGACGCTCGGCGCTGCCGATGAAAATCGTGCGGTTCCAGGGCTCGAAGTTCGCCCAGCGGCTGGTGGACAAGTTCCAGCTGCCGGTGAAGGGTTTCCGCGACAGCAGTGGACCGCACCCGATCACCTGACCGGCCAGGCGCCGCCGATCCTGGATGGCTGGCTCAAAGGTTCGGATGGCTCGCGTAAAGGTCCGGTGGGCTTGCGCGACGGTTCGGTTGGCTTGCGCGGACGAGAAAATGGCTCGCGCGAAGGTTCGGTGGGCGCGCGCACAGGTTGGGGTGCGTGCGCCTGGAGGCGATCGCGGGCGGTGGTATTCGCGGGCAGGGTGACCGGCATGCCAACTCGCGGGCGAGGGTGACCGGCCGTGGGCTGTGCAACTCGAGCTAGGCAGTCACGCCGAGCAACTAACCTCGCGGTGTGCTGGACGCGTTGCGCATCACTGATCTGGGCGTGATCTCCGACGTCAGCATCGACCTGGAGCCCGGGCTATGCGTCGTCACCGGCGAGACCGGCGCGGGCAAGACAATGGTGGTCACCGGCTTGTCGCTGCTTTTTGGCGGGCGCGCCGACGTCGGCCGGGTGCGCACCGGCGCGGCGCAGGCCGGCGTGGAGGGCCGGATCTCCACTGCCGCCGACGCACCGGCGGCCATCCGTGCGCTGGACGCCGGCGGCGACCTCGACGACGGCGAACTGGTGCTGCGCCGTGTTGTCACTGCCGCCGGGCGATCCCGTGCGCACGTAGGCGGCGCCAGCGCTCCGGTCAGCGTGCTGGCCGCGATCGGCGAATCCGTCGTTGCCGTGCACGGCCAGGCCGACCAGATGCGGCTGGTGCGCGCCGGCGAGCAGCGCGCCATGCTCGATCGGTACGCCGCCATCGATCTGGAGCCCTACCGCGCGGCCTTCGGTGCCTGGCAGCAGGCACGCGCGGAGTACGACCGGCGAATGAGCGAGCGCGCCGCCCTGCGCCGCGAGAGCGAGTTGCTCGAGTTCGGACTCGAGGAGGTCGCGCGGATGCAACCGAGTCCCGGCGAGGACGTCGAGCTGGCGATCGAGGCGGCCCGCCTGTCCGCCGCCGACGAGCTGCGCCTGGCCGCCCGCACCGCACACGACGCGCTCGCCGGCGATGCCGACGACCCCATCTCCCAGTCGCCGAACGCGCAGGCGCTGCTGTCCGAAGCGCATCGGGCGCTGTCGACCGGCGCGGACGCCGATCCGGCGCTGGCAGAGTTGGCGCAGCGAGCAGGTGATCTCGGCGCTCAGGCCGCAGACCTTGCCTCCGAGCTGGCGTCCTACACCGACGGCATCGAGGCTGATCCAGTGCGGCTGTCGGTCGTCGAACAACGCCGAGCCGACCTCACCGCGCTCACCCGTAAGTACGGCACGGTGCCCGACCGAGGATGGGCAGCTGGGCGACTGACGCCGGAAACTAGGCCGCCGGCTGGGCCGGCAGAGCGCCGATCAGCAGCGGCCGGCGAATCCGAGCACGTTGTGACGGGCATCGATTCGGTGTTGGCGTGGGCCCGCGACGCCGCTGCCCGACTGGAGAGAATGGATACCTCCGACGACGCCATGCAGGAGCTCAGCCGCCGCGCCGAGACCGCCCGAGACCAAGCTGCGCAGGCAGCGGCGCGAGTGTCGGCACTGCGCCAGAAGGCGGCGAGCGAGCTTGCCGACGCCGTCAGCGCCGAACTTTCCGCGCTGTCGATGGCTGATGCCCAACTGCTCGTTGACGTCCGCGCCCGGCCCGCGCAGGCAGGCCAGCCCACTCTCGATGTCGACGGACGCGCCGCCGGCGCCACCGCGGACGGAACCGACGAGGTCGAGTTCCTGCTGCGGCCCTACTCCGACAGCCCGGCGCTACCGCTGAACAGAGGCGCGTCGGGTGGTGAACTGTCGCGCGTCATGCTGGCACTCGAGGTGGCACTGGCCGGGACGGATCCGGTGCCGGTGATGGTCTTCGACGAGGTCGACGCCGGAGTCGGTGGCCGCGCTGCGATCGAGGTGGGTCGGCGGCTGGCACGACTGGCGCTCGAGCACCAGGTCATCGTCGTCACCCATCTGGCCCAGGTCGCGGCCTTCGCCGACGCGCACTACGTGGTCGGCAGTGCAGTGGTCGGCAGCGCAGTGGTCGGCAGTGCAGTGGTCGGCGGTGCGGGCGGCAGCGCAGTGGTCGGCAGCGGTGCGGGCGGCAGTGAAGCGAGCGGCAGTGCGACCGACATCGAGCGCGGCACGGTCAGCAGCGTCGTCCGGGTGACCGGCGCGCAGCGCATCTCAGAACTGGCGCGCATGCTTGCCGGACGCGACACCGGTGCCGCCCGAGACCACGCTGCCGAACTCGTCGTCGATGCTGATCGGTACAGGGCTGAACAGCGCCTGCAGGTCTGACGGTCGAGCAGCCGAGGGCGGCGACGCCGGCGGGCGTGGCGTTGACGAGGGGGCGGAGGCATCGATGGCACGATGGGCAGTCATGAAGATGGCCACTCTGCGGCGCCCGCGCACCGATCCGCGCGTCGGCGTCTCAGGCGTCGCCAAGCTCGACCGGCGCACCAAGCGCCTGGTGGGCCGGCTGAGTCCCGGCGATGTCGCGATCATCGACCACGCCGACCTCGACCGCGTCGCCGCCGACTCCCTCGTTGCAGCCAAGGTCAGCGCCGTCGTCAACGCCCAGCCCAGCATCACCGGCCGCTACCCCAATCTTGGCCCTGAGGTGTTGGCCAAGAATGGAATCCTGCTCGTCGACAATGTCGGTGCCGGGATCTTCGCCGCGGTGAAAGAAGGCACCCGGGTACGTGTCGACGGCAACGACGTGCTGATCGGGAATTCAGTGGTGGCCAGCGGCACCGCGCAGGATGCCGACTCGATCGCCCAGCTGATGGAGGAAGCCAAGGCCGGGCTGTCCACGCAGCTCGAGGCCTTCGCCACCAACACCATGGAGTACATGCGCCGGGAACGCGGGCTGCTGCTCGACGGCGTCGGCGTGCCCGACATCAAGACCGATCTCCGCGGCCGGCACGTCCTCGTGGTCGTGCGGGGATACGACTACCAGGAGGATCTGCGCGCGCTGCGCAACTACATCCGTGAGTTCCGCCCGATCCTCATCGGCGTCGACGGCGGTGCTGACGCCTTGAAGCAGGCCGGGCACAAACCCGACATCATCATCGGCGACATGGACTCGGTGTCGGATGAGATGTTGAAGACCAAGGGCGTCGAGGTCGTCGTGCACGCCTACCCCAACGGTGAGGCGCCCGGACTGGCGCGGGTGCAGGACCTGGGCGTGAGCGCGGTGACGTTTCCCGCCGCGGGCACCAGCGAGGACATCGCCATGTTGCTCGCCGACGACAAGGGCGCTTCGCTCATCGTCGCGGTGGGCACGCACGCCACGTTGTACGAGTTCCTGGACAAGTCGCGCGGCGGAATGGCCTCGACGTTTCTCACCCGGCTGCGATTGGGCGGCAAGCTCATCGACGCCAAAGGTGTGAACCGGCTCTACCGCTCCCGGGTCTCCTCCGGCGCGCTGCTGCTACTGGTACTGGCGGCACTCATTGCCATCGGCGCCACGCTGGCCGTCTCGACTGCCGGACAGACGTATCTGGACATTCTTATAGGGCGGCTGGACCGCATCCTCAAGTGGGTTCAGGACCTTGTTCCATGATTTCTTTTCGCTACCACCTCGTCTCCATCATCGCCGTCTTTCTCGCCCTGGCCCTGGGAATCGTGGTGGGTACGACCGGCCTCAACGGCGAGATCCTCAAAAACCTCAAGCAGGAAGTGAAGGGCCTTCGCGCCGACAACGGCAACCTGCGCACCACCAACGCCGACCTGGCCAAGCGCGCAAACAACGCAGACAGCGCCATATCGGCCTACGAACTCAAAGTTCTGGCCGGATCGCTGACCAACAAGACCGTCGCAGTCGTGGCAGCACCTGGCGTGTCCGTGGCTGTGAAGTCGGGCATCGAGGCCGGCGTCAAGGCCGGCGGGGGCCAGGTAGTCAGCCGGATCCAGCTCAGCACCGCCTATCTGGATCCCCAGCGCCAGCAGGACCTGCGCGACTTTGCCACCAAGGGAAGCGGCACGCCGACGGGACTGCAGCTGCCGGTGACCTCCGATGCGACGGTGCTCGCCGGCGCCTTGCTGGCCTACGTTTTCGGCGGTAAGGGCGCGCCGACGGATCTGACGCAGGTGCTCAGCGGGCTGTCCACACTGGGCATGCTGCGCGTCGAAAGCGCGACGCCGAAGCCCGCGCAGCTGACGATCGTGCTCGACACCGGTGCGCTTGCCGTGAACGACCCGCGGGCCAAGGCCATGCCGTCGCTGGTCAGCGAGCTGGCCCGCGCCGGCATGCGCACCGTCGTTGCCGGCGACGCGCCCGCGGCCACCGAGCAGGGCCTGATCGCCGTCGTGCGCGCCGACTCCGCGCTGACCCGCACCGTCTCCACGGTGGACAACGCCGACACTGCGCTGGGACAGGTGAGCACGGTGCTGGCGTTGGCCAGTCCTACGCCCGGGCAGTACGGCACCGGCAGCGGCGTCGATCGGTTGTTTCCGCCGCTGGTCAAGTGAGGGCTGGCTGCACTTGCTGGCGGCGACCTGCTGCCGGCTGAGGCTTGATGGGTAAAGCTGAGGGTGTGCGTTCGCCACGGGTTCGGTCGATGACGGCCGTGCTCGCGTCGGCGGCGCTGAGCGCAACGATCCAGCGATTGCTGGACGGTCGCGCGCCGACGGTGAGCGGCTGGGTGCGACCGAACTACGCCGGCGCGACGGTGTCGCTGACCGGTGGCGCGGCAGCTGCGCTGGCCTCGGCGGTAACGGCAACGGCACTGGCTCCGCCCGGACATCGACGGGGGTACGCCACCGCCACCACCGCCGCCCTCGTGGCCGGTGCCTACGACGACCTCTTCGCACCGCGGTGGGAGCGGCCGGTCGACAAGGGGGCGGTCGGCCATCTGCACGCCTTGGCCCAGGGCCGGCCGAGCGGAGGAGTGGTGAAGGTGGCCATGATCGGCGCGGGCGCGTTCGTCAGCGCTCCGGTCGGCACCGCACTGGGCCGGCGGTGCGTGCAGGCGGCACTGGTGGCGGGCGCCGCGAATGTAGTCAACCTGTTCGATCTGCGCCCGGGCCGGGCGGCCAAGGTCACGCTGCTGGTGGGGGTGCCGTTGACGTGGCAAGGCTCGGCGGCGGCAGGTGCCGCCGTCGGCGCCGCGACAGCGGCACTGCCTGCCGACCTCGGCGAACGGCATCTGCTCGGTGACACCGGTGCGAATCCGCTGGGCGCCCTGCTCGGGTTGGCGTTGGCCGGCCGCGCAACGCGCATCCGGGTGGGTGCGCTGACGGCCATCCTGGCGCTCACCGCGGCCAGCGAGCGGATCAGCTTCTCGCGGGTGATCGACTCGCTGGCACCGTTGCGCGCTCTGGACAAGTGGGGTCGGCGGTGACGCTACCGATCCGGCGAGCGTCGCTGGCCCGGGCCGCGGTGGCCATCGCTGCGCTGACGGTGCTGAGCAGGCTGGCAGGCTTCGCCCGCTCGACGGCCTTCTCCCGGAAGGTCGGCTCTGGCTGCGTCGGCTCGGTCTATCAAACTGCCAACGCCATCCCCAACATCGTCTTCGACATCGTCGCCGGCGGCATGCTGTCCGCCCTGGTGGTGCCGCTGCTGGCGCCGGCACTGCATCGTGGCGACCGCGCGGAAGCCAATGCGCTGGTGTCGGCGCTGCTGAGCTGGGCGGTAGTTCTGCTCGTTCCGCTCACCGTGATGGTCGCGGTGTTCGCCAGGCCGATCGTGTCGGTGCTGCTGGGCTCAGGTCCGTGCGCCGGCGCCGATGCCCATGCGCTGGGCGCCCGGATGCTCGTCGTCTTCGCGCCCCAGGTACTGCTCTACGGGTTGGGCGTGGTGCTGGCGGGCGTGCTGACGGCCTCGGAGCGGTTCACCTGGCCGGCGCTGGCGCCGCTGCTGTCCAGCCTCGTCGTCATCGCCACGTACCTGACCTTCGGGCTGCACGCCTCCGCCGGCATCGACGTCGCCGGGCTGTCGCACGGCTCGGAGTACCTGCTCAGCGGCGGAACCACGGCCGGCGTGGCCGTCCTCACCCTGTGCCTGATTCCGGTGGTGTGGCGCACCGGCGTGCGCGTGCGCCCCACCCTGCGTTTTCCGACCCGGCTGGCTGGGTCGGTGCGCACGTCGGCCCTGGGCGGCGCGGCGACGCTCGCCGCAACCGAGATCTCGAGCGCGGTGATGATCGCGCTGGCTAACCGGCACAGCCCGCGGGGCACCGTCGTCATCGTGACGATGGCGCAGACCGTATTCCTGCTGCCGTGGGCGGTGTTGAGCCTGCCGATCGCCATTACGACGTTTCCGCGCCTGGCCGCCGCGTGGCAGGCCGGTGACTTCAGTGACGTGCGGCGCCGATTGAGCGGTGCGCTCGACGTGGTGCTCGCCGCCGCCGCCGGCGGCACCGCGGTACTGGTTGCCGTCGCCACCCCGGCCGGGTTCCTGCTGTTCGGTGCCAACGCGCCCTCGCTGCGGCAATTCACACCGGCGACGACGGCGTTCGCGCTCGGTTTGCTCGGCTGGTCGGTGGTGGCGCTGCTGGCCCGCGCCCTCTACGCGACCGGGCACGTGCCGGTCGCCGCCGTGGCGCAAGTCGGCGGCCAGCTCGTCGTCATCGTCGCCGATGTGGTGCTCAGCGCCGCGCTGCCCACCTCGGACCGGGCGTTGGCGCTCGGTCTGGGCAACTCCGTCGGCGTGCTGGTGGCCGCAGGCCTGCTGCTGGCGGCGGCTGCCCGGGCGCGGCTGCTGGCGGTCGACGGGCGGTGGTGGCGCCGGTTGGCCATTGCCGGTGGCTGTGCCGCGGCGGGCGCGGTAGCGGGGTGGGCGATCGGGCGGCGGGCCGGCACGACGCTGCTGTCGGCCGGGTCGACGGGCGTGACTGCTGCCGTCGTCGCGGCCGCGGTCTACGTAGGACTGTTGGCGTTGCTCGATCGCGCGGCGGTGGCCCGGCTGCGCACGTTGTTGCCCATCAGGTTGCCCCGGGCCGGCGCGTGATGGCGCCAGCGTCTGCGCGGCGCATTGCACTGGTGCTGGGCACGAGCACCGGTGGTGTGGGCGTTCACGTGCAGTCGCTGGCCGCGCGGCTGGTCGCAGATGGCTGGCCGGTGACTGTCTGCGCACCCGCGTCGACGCTGGCCGTTTTCGACTTCGGCGGCGCGCGCATCGCGCACGTGCCGATCCGGTCCGCGCCCGGGCTGGAGGCGCTCGCGGTACCGGCGCTACGGCGGGCTACCGCCGATGCCGCGCTGGTGCATGCGCACGGTCTGCGGGCCGGCACCGGGGCTGCACTGGCCGGCGGGTGGCGCCGCACGAAGCCGCTGGTGGTCAGCTGGCACAACGCCGTGCTCGGCGGAGGCGCGCGCGGCGCGGTGCTGGCCGTGGGGGAGCGCTTCGTGGCCCGCAGCGCGACGGTCAACCTGGCCGCCTCAGCGGACCTTGCCGCGCGCATCGAAGCCCTGGGCGGCACGGCCGAGCTGGCCCCCGTAGCAGCACCGCGTCCCCAGCCGCACCGGTCGGCGACCGACGTGCGCGCCGAATTCGGCCTGCGCCCCGACCAGTGCCTGGTGGTGAGCGTGGGCCGGCTACACCCACAAAAGGCGCACGACGTCCTCATCCGCGCCGCAGCGCAGTGGACCGGGCGTAATCCTGCGCCGCTGGTCGTCGTCGCCGGCGACGGCCCTCAGCGCACCGAGCTGCAAACGTTGATCGGTGCGACTGAGGCGCCGGTACGCCTGCTCGGCCGGCGCACCGACGTCGCAGACCTCCTCGCCGCGGCCGACGTGGCAGTGTCGATGTCGCGCTGGGAAGCCCGGCCGCTGGCCGTGCAGGAGGCGATGGCGCTGGGCACCGCGGTGGTCGCCACCGACGTCGGCGGCGTGGCGGAGCTGGTGGGCGACGGCGCGATTCTGGTACCGGCCGGCAACGTCGAGGCGGTCGGTGCCGCGCTCGAGCGGCTGCTGGACAACGCCGGCGAGCGCGCCGAGCTGGGCCGGCGAGCGCGTCAGCAGGCGTCGACCTGGCCTGACGAAGACGACACCGCGCGCGCATGCGCCGCAGTGTATGAAGAACTGTTAGGGTGAACTTCCGTGGACAATCGCGCGGGTTCTGTTCCCAAGCACGTGTTCGTCACCGGCGGGGTCGCCTCCTCACTCGGTAAGGGCCTGACCGCCAGCAGCCTGGGCAGTTTGCTCAAGGGGCGCGGTCTGCGGGTCACAATGCAGAAGCTGGATCCGTATCTCAACGTCGATCCCGGCACCATGAACCCCTTCCAGCACGGCGAGGTGTTCATCACCGAAGACGGCGCGGAAACTGATCTCGACGTCGGGCACTACGAGCGGTTCCTCGACACCGATCTGGTCGGCAGCGCCAACGTCACCACCGGCCAGGTGTATTCGACCGTCATCGCCAAGGAGCGGCGCGGGGAGTATCTCGGCGACACCGTCCAGGTCATTCCGCACATCACCAATGAGATCAAAGCGCGCATCCGGGCGATGGCCGACACCGTCGTGGACGGCGCTGCCCCCGACGTCGTCATCACCGAGATCGGCGGCACCGTCGGCGACATCGAGTCGCTGCCCTTTCTGGAGGCAGCGCGCCAAGTGCGTCACGATGTCGGTCGCGAGCACTGCCTGTTCCTGCATGTGTCGCTGGTGCCCTACCTGGCGCCCGCGGGGGAGATGAAGACCAAGCCGACCCAGCACTCGGTGGCCGCGTTGCGCAGCATCGGTATCCAGCCCGACGCGGTGATCTGTCGCAGCGATCGGCCCCTGCCCGCGGGCATGAAGAACAAGATCTCGCTGATGTGCGACGTCGACACCGAGGCCGTCATCTCCTGCCCGGATGCACCGTCTATCTACGACATCCCCAAGGTGCTGTTCGACGAGGGGTTGGACGCCTACGTCGTGCGCCGGCTGGGGCTGTCCTTCCACGACGTGGACTGGACGGTGTGGGGCGGCCTGCTGGACCGGGTGCACAACCCCAAGCACGAGGTGACGATCGCGCTGGTGGGCAAGTACGTCGACCTGCCCGATGCATACCTGTCGGTCACCGAGGCGCTGCGGGCGGGCGGATTCGCCCACCGCAGCCGGGTGCGGATCCGCTGGGTGGCCTCCGATGACTGCACCACGCCCGCCGGCGCGGATCGGCACCTAGGCGACGTCGACGGCGTGGTGATTCCTGGCGGTTTCGGCGTGCGCGGCATCGAAGGCAAGATCGGCGCGATCCGCTACGCCCGCGAGCACCGACTGCCCACGTTGGGGTTGTGCCTGGGCCTGCAGTGCATGGGCATCGAGGTCGCCCGGCACGTCGGCGGCGTCGAGGCTGCCGGCTCGACCGAGTTCGACCCGGACACTGCGGCGCCGGTGATTGCGACGATGGCCGATCAGGTGGAGATCGTGGCCGGCCACGCCGATCTGGGCGGCACGATGCGTCTGGGCGCCTATCCCGCGGTGCTCGAGCCCGGCTCGATCGTCGCAGAGGCCTACGGCACCACCGAGGTGTCCGAACGGCACCGGCACAGGTACGAGGTCAACAACGCCTACCGACCTCTGCTGGCCGCCGCGGGCCTGGTCGTCTCGGGCACGTCGCCCGACGGCCGGCTGGTCGAGTTCGTCGAGCTGGAGCGCGATGTCCATCCGTTCTTCGTCGCCACTCAGGCCCATCCCGAGGTCAAGTCCCGCCCCACTCGGGCCCATCCGCTGTTCGCCGCATTCATCGAGGCTGCATTGGCCTACGACAGTGCCGAGCGGCTGCCGGTGCAGATCGCCGACGACGACGTACTGGCGCTGCCGGAGTCAGACAAGCGGTCGGAGTCGGACAAGCGGTCGGAGTCGGACAAGCGGCTGGCTAACAGGGTCGGAGCCGCGCTGTGAACACCGTCGTCAGCACTGTCGGCGACGAACAGCGCGTCCCGGACGTGACGGTGGTGTCCTCGACGGTGCGCTTTCGGGGCCGGATCACCACGATGCGCACCGACCGGCTGCGCTTTGCCGATGGCACCGAATCCGACCGGGACATCATCGTGCATCCCGGTGCAGTCGTGATCGTGGCGCTGGACGACAGCGATCGGATCGTGCTGGTGCGTCAGTACCGCCAGCCCGTCGAGCAGGTGCTGGAGGAGCTGCCGGCCGGCCTGCTCGACGTCGACGGCGAGTCCGCGTTCACCGGGGCCCAGCGTGAGCTGTTCGAAGAGGCGGCACTGCGTGCCGATCAGTGGCACGTGCTCGCCGATCTACTCACTTCACCGGGCATGACCGACGAGGCGGTACGAATCTATCTGGCCCGCGGCCTTCGCGACGTCGGCATCGACGAACGGCACGTCCCCGAGCACGAGGAGGTTGCCATGACGTTGCGCCGGGTGCCGCTGGCCCAGGCTGTGCGCGCGGCGCTGTCGGGCGAGCTGACCAACGCCTCGACAGTTGCCGGCATCCTGGCTACCGCCGCGGCCAAGGCCGCCGACTGGACGTCGTTGCGGCAGCCCGACGTCGCCTGGCCCGCCCGTCCGGGTCGCTGAGGTCGTGAGAGCTGCGGCTCGAGCCGACACAGCGGTCGACGACGCGGTGGCGGCACCGGTTGGGGCCATCGTGCGCGCCTACACCGACCATCTCGCAGTGGAGCGCGGCGTGGCCACGAACACGTTGCTGTCCTACCGCCGGGACTTGGGTCGCTATCTGGACTACCTGGACGCGGCCGGCATCGCATCGCTGAGCGACGTCGGGTCCGGCACTGTCAGCGGATTTCTGGCCCATCTGCGCGAAGGCGACGACGCGCATGTGCCGTTGTCCGCCACCTCAGCGGGTCGTGCAGTGGTGACCGTGCGCGGTCTGCACAAGTTCGCGCTGCGCGAAGGTGTCGTCGATGTGGACGTTGCCCGCGAGGTCAGCCCGCCGCCGCCCCCGCGACGGTTGCCCAAGGCGATCACCGTAGACGAGGTCGAGCGGCTGCTGGAGGCGGCGAACGTCTCCGACACTCCGCTCGGGCTGCGCGACCGGGCGCTGCTCGAACTGCTGTACGGCACCGGCGCGCGCATCTCCGAGGCCGTCGGACTCGCCTTGGACGAGCTCGATCTCGACGCGCGCACGGTCACCCTGGCCGGCAAGGGCGGCAAGCAGCGGCGGGTGCCGCTGGGTTCGTACGCCGCGAGTGCGGTGGAGGCCTACCTGGTGCGGTCACGGCCGTTGCTGGCCAGCGGTGCTGCGACTCTTTCCCGGCAGCTCTTTCTCAATGCCCGCGGGGGTGTTCTGTCGCGCCAGAGCGCCTGGGCGGTACTGCGCTCGGCAGCTGAACGGGCCGGTTTGCGCGCCGGTTTGTCGCCGCACACGCTGCGCCACTCCTTCGCGACGCACCTGATGGAGGGCGGCGCCGACGTTCGGGTGGTGCAGGAGTTGCTCGGGCACGCCTCGGTGACGACGACGCAGATCTACACCCTGGTGACCGTCGACGCGCTGCGCGAGGTGTACGCGACCGCGCACCCGCGCGCGCTGTAATAGCCAGCTTGTGGCGGGCCGATGCGGCAGCGGGTGAGGTTCGCAGCGACGAGGGAGTGCGTACCGGAGCACGTAGAACTCAGGCGGTGAGTACGGCGGTCGGTACGGCGAGGTTTACGAGCAGGCCGCGGTGGTCGGAGGCCGGGATCGGCACCCTGGTCAGCGAGGTCGGTGCCAGGCCGCGGCACAGCACGTGGTCCAGCGTCAGCACCGGCGGGAACGTTCGGTCGGCGGGATAGGTCGGGGTGAAGCCGGCGCCGACCTGCTCGGCAGCGTCGCGCAGACCGCGCCTCAGCAGGTGCCGGAACTGGGCGTGGTCCAGGGTGGCGTTGAAGTCTCCGGACACCACCAGCGCAGTTCCGGAGGCCGTGGCGTCCAGCAAGGCCGACAGGTGCGTCATCTCCGCCAGCCAGGTGCCCGACGGGTACGGCCACGGCGGCAACAGGTGCACCGCAAAAACCTGGACCCGCACAGCCCCGGGTACTGCCACGGTGGCGCTGAGCACCTCGAGACGGAACTCGTCGTGCTTGACCGGCGCGCTGAGTGGATACCGGCTCCAGATGCCGGTGCCGGCACCGCCGGGATAGGGCGTGACCAGCCGGTGAGGCAGCAGCCCGTCGATTCCGGCAGCGCGCAGCGATGCCAGCTCCGCCGGCGTCAGCTCCTCGATCGTGACGAGGTCGACTTGCTCGGCCCGGATGCGGGCCACCAGCTTGTCGGCGTCCGCGGCGCCGACGCGCAGGTTTGCCTGCAGCAGCACCAGCGGTACACCGCCCGTGGCTCGGTGTGCAGACACGAACAGCGGCGCCTCGACGGCCATGCCCACTGCTACGACCGCCAGCGCTACCGCGGCCCCGATCCATCGGCGACGCGCAGCGAGCAGCGCAGCGCCCACGACCGGCGCAATCAGTAGCAGCGGCGTGAACGATGCCAGCACGATCAACGGCTGCCACCCGAACCCCCGCCAGCGGACCAGGAGCGTCGCGGCGCCGACAACGACGCCGGTCCAACCGATGAGCGCTACACCGCCACCCCACGTCCAGCGCGGGAGCCGGCGTCGAGCGCGGCCGGGCACGATGGGCGAGGACGGTGTCACGTGCACGTCCTTTCCTGTACGGCGCGCGTCGCTGAATACGGCCGCCAGTTGTCCAGCAGCAGTCTGCCCTGTCGCGCGGCGTCGACAGGGCCGTCACCGCCAACTTCTGCCGCCACCGTTGTCCCTAGCGAATGCACGCGCCAAAAGTTCCATCGGGACACCGCGTCGACAGCCTGCACGGATGCGCATCGGGTACCGTCCGAACCGACCACTGCGGCAGGGCTGACGCGCACGATGCAGCGGCACCAAGCGGTACCAAGGAGCGCAGAAGGGCGGGGCGAGCGCAGTCCATGTCGTCGTTCGATCCGCTCGATCTCCGTCCTCCCGCCGCGGGTGAGTCCACCGCTCTGGATCCGACGTCGGCTGATCCGGCCCGGGCGAGAGAGCGTCGCCCGCTGCAGACGCCCCAGCCACTCGAACGCCACGGCCCGGCCCGCATCCTCGCCCTGTGCAACCAGAAGGGCGGCGTCGGCAAGACCACGTCGACGATCAATCTGGGTGCTGCGTTGGCCGAGTTCGGCCGGCGGGTGCTGCTGGTCGACTTCGATCCGCAGGGCGCGCTGTCGGTCGGACTCGGCATCCACCCGCACCAGCTCGAGCTCACCACCTACGACCTGCTGTTGGCCTCCGACGTCGGCTTCGACGAGGTCGTGCTCAAGACCGCCGTCTCCGGACTCGACCTGCTGCCCAGCAACATCGATCTGTCCGCAGCCGAGGTGCGGCTGGTGAACGAGGTCGCCCGCGAGCAGACGCTGGCGCGCGCGCTGCGTCCGGTGGTGCCCGAGTACGACTACATCCTCATCGACTGCCAGCCGTCGTTGGGCCTGCTGACCGTCAACGCCCTCACCGCCGCTGACGGCGTCATCATTCCCCTCGAATGCGAGTTCTTCTCCCTGCGCGGGGTCGCCTTATTGATCGACACCATCGACAAGGTCCGCGACCGCCTCAATCCCCGCCTGAAGCTCGAGGGCATCTTGGCCACGATGTACGACGGACGCACCCTGCACGGGCGCGAGGTGTACGCCAGGGTGCTGGAAGCCTTCGGCGACGAGGTCTACGACACCGTCATCTCCCGAACCGTGCGCTTCCCCGAGACGTCTGTCGCCGGCCTACCGATCACGTCCTGGGCGCCCAGCTCCGCCGGTGCACAGGCCTACCGCGAGCTCGCCATGGAGGTTCTGGCGGCGCGGTGACCCACCTGTCCGAGGCGCCGGCCGCACCGGCGGAGACGCTCGCCGCGCCCGCCGGGGCACGCCCCGAGTTCGTCGTGCGGCTCAGCAACTTCGAGGGCCCCTTCGACCTGCTGCTGGGCCTCATCGGCCGGCGCAGACTCGACGTCACCGAAATCGCTTTGTCGCAGGTCACCGATGACTTCCTGGCCCACGTGCAGCAGTTTCGTGGCGACTGGGACCTCGGCCAGGCGACGCAGTTCCTCGTCGTCGCGGCCACCTTGCTGGACCTCAAGACCGCGCGGCTGCTGCCCTCTGCGCCGGTAGAGGACGACGAGGATGTAGCGCTGCTGGAGGCGCGCGACCTGCTTTTCGCCCGGCTGCTGCAGTACCGGGCATACAAGCTGTCCGCAGCTCAGCTGGGCGAGCTGATCCGCCGCAACGCGCGCCGCTATCCGCGCATGGTGGCGCTCGAGCCGCGCTTCGCTGCACTGCTGCCCGAGGTGGAGCTGCACATCGACGCAGACCAGCTGGCAGCGCTCGCGGTCAAGGCGATGATTCCGCGTCCCGAACCGGTGGTCGCCGTCGAGCACGTACACGCGCCGCGCGTCGTCGTTGCCGAGCATATGGCGGTGCTGTCGGCCCGGCTGCAGGCTCGCCACCGGGCGACGTTCGAGGCGCTAGTGGCCGACTGTGCGACCACGCTGGAGGTCGTCGCCCGGTTTTTGGCGTTGCTGGAGTTGTACCGCGACGGGCGGATCGGCTTCGATCAGACGCGCGCACTGGACGAGCTGACGGTGCAGTGGACGGGATCGTCGGACGTCGGCGCGGATCCCCAAGACGACGTCGACGCTGCCGTGGGGGTAGTAGACGTGGATGAGGAGTATCGATGACGGCCCAGGATGCAGTCGCCGAGACGCAGGCCGACGAGCTGCCGGCCGACGGACTGCCGGCCGACGAACTGCCGGCCGACGAGCTGCCTGCCGACGAACTGCCGGCCGACGAGCTGCCTGCCGACGAGCTGGACACGCTGGAGCTGCACCGGCCCGAGGCGTTGCGCGCGGCGGTGGAGGCGGTGCTGTTCGTCCGCGACTCCGCGGTGTCGGTGACCGAGTTGGCCGTCGGCCTGCGCCGTCCCGAGCCCGAGGTGTTAGCCGCACTGGACGCGTTGGGCGCCGGGCTGACCGAGCGTGGTGCCGGCGTGGAGCTCCGCGAGGTGGCCGGCGGGTATCGTCTTTACACCCGCACCGAGATCGCGCCGGCCGTCGAACTGTTCCTGCGCGACGTCCAGCACACCCGTCTCAGCGCCGCCGCACTGGAGACGTTGGCCGTGATCGCCTACCGCCAGCCGGTCGCGCGCAGCCGGATCGCAGCCATTCGTGGTGTCGCGGTGGACGCCGTCGTGCGTACGCTGCTCAGCCGGGGCCTGATCACCGAGGTCGGGGCCGATCCGAACACCGGCGCGGGCCTCTACGCCACCACCGAGCTGTTCCTGGACAAGATCGGCATGACCGGTCTGGACCAGCTGCCCTCGCTGGCTCCACTGCTTCCCGGCGTCGAGGACCTCGACGCCGACGACGGGTTGGATCTCGATGCCTACTGACACTGACGCCGACGACGGCACTTTCGACGCCTCCGACGGCACTTTCGACGCCTCCGACGGCACTTTCAACGCCGACGACCGCGCTTTCGACGCCGCCGACGGCACCGACCAGGCCGACGACGGCTACCCACCCCGACGTCAAGCCAGCCGCCCCGTTCGCTCCGGCAAGCGCGGCGACAGCCACACTCCCGACGGCGTGCGGCTGCAGAAGGTGTTGGCCCAGGCCGGCATCGCGTCGCGGCGGGCGAGTGAGGACCTGATCAGCGAAGGCCGCGTCGAGGTCGACGGACGGGTGGTGCGCGAGCTGGGCACCCGCATCGATCCGGACTCCGCCGTGGTCAAGGTCGACGGCGAGCGGCTCAACCTGCGCGAGGAGCTCGTCTACCTCGTCCTCAACAAGCCCCGCGGCGTGATGAGCACGATGTCCGACGACGAGGGCCGGCCGTGCGTGGGGGACTGGGTCGCTGACCGCAAGGAACGCCTGTTCCACGTCGGTCGCCTGGACGCCGACAGCGAGGGCCTGCTGATGATGACCAATGACGGGGAGCTGGCGAACCGGCTGATGCACCCCAGCTACGGGGTGTCCAAGACTTACCTGGCCGACGTAGCGGCACCGATTCCGCGCGGAGTCGCGGGCAAGCTGCGCCGCGGCGTCCAGCTGGAGGACGGGCTGGTGGCCGTCGAAGACTTCCGCACGGTCCAGATCATCAACGGCCGGGCGATGGTGGAGGTCGTGGTGCACGAGGGCAAGAAGCACCTGGTGCGCCGGATGCTCGCCGAGGTGGGCCTGCCGGTGCGCCAGCTCGTGCGCACCGCCCTAGGCCCGGTGCTGCTGGGCCATCAGAAGCCCGGCACGGTACGCAAGCTGGCCCGCGGCGAGCTGGCGGCGCTGTACCGCGCGGCCGGCATGTGATGACGGTGCTTACCTGGTGACGGTGCATTCCGTGACGGCGGCTGATCAGCTGACGGACGTGCTCATCTGATGGCGGTGCGCGCGATCCGCGGGGCGATCCAGGTGGACGCCGACACCCGCGAGGACATCCACGTCGGTGCCGCGGAAATGGTACAGGTGCTCATCGAGCGCAACGGCCTGACCGCCGACGACTTCATCAGCATCGTCTTCACTGCCACACCCGACCTGTCTGCTGACTTTCCGGCCTACGCCGCCCGGCTGATGGGCCTGACTGACGTGCCGCTGCTGTGCGCGACGGAGATCCCGGTGCCCGGCGCGATGCCGCGGGTGCTGCGACTGCTGGCCCACGTGGAGACCGACCTTGCCCGCAGTGCCATCCATCACGTCTACCTGCGCGGCGCTGCGGCCCTACGCACCGATCTGCCGCAGTAGACCGCTACCACCCAGCGAGGTCGAAAGCGTCACTGATCGCGCGGGCCAGTGCAGCTTCCTGGTCGTCGAGAAGCAGACCGATCGTTGCACCGACGGCATCTTTTCCCACGGTGACGATGTTGTCGCAGCTCACCACGCTGTCGTGGTCGAGTCCGTTGCGCGGCCCGACGGCAACTTCACTTGCCAGTCCGCGAATGGTGCTGGTGATGGGCGCAACGGTCACCCAGTTGAGCATCGGGAGCTTCTCCGCGCGAGTCAGAATCAACGCTGGTCGCCGCTTGTCGAGGCGAACGGTGGCGATCGAACGCATCAGTCCAGATCCGGACTGGGTAGGTCTTGCAGTCCGTCGAAGTCCGGGTACACAGCCTCCCCCTTGGCTGTGAGCGCGACGAGGACGGCCTCCTCGCTGCGGTAACGCTGTTCGCGCTGCAGTCTGGCGATGCTGTGCCGTACCGCATCGGAGCGGTTGTTTGCTCGTCCCTGCGCGACTTCGGCGTCCAAGGCACCGAGTTCAGCATCGTCGAGCCGGACTGCAATCTGTGCACTCATGTCCTTGATCATACGACGTGTCAACCAATTGGTATGCAAATTGGCCAGCGGGGCGGGCGGATCCGAGCCGGTAGCGTCTCGGCTCGTGCCCGCATCGTCTTTCGCCGGGGTGATCGCCCTCGACGGGCCGTCCGGAACCGGCAAGTCCACCGTCGCCAGAGCCCTCGCCCGCCGTCTACGCGCCCGCTACCTCGACACCGGCGCGATGTACCGCGCCGCCACCGCGCACGTGCTGCGTCAGGACATCGATCCGGGCAACGCAGCGGCGGTGGATGCGGCCCTGGCCGACGCGGTGGTCGAGATCGGCACCGACCCCGACGACGAGCAGGTGCGCATCGGCGGAGTCGACGTCACTGCCGAGATCCGCGGCGCGGCAGTCACCCGCGCGGTGTCGGCGGTGTCGGCGGTGCCGGCGGTGCGGGCCAGAATCGTCGCCCAGCAGCGTGAGCTCATCGGCGCCGGCGGCATCGTGGTGGAGGGCCGCGACATCGCGTCGGTCGTCTGGCCGCAGGCGCAGGCCAAGGTGTACCTGACCGCGTCACCCGAGGTTCGTGCCGCCCGCCGAGCGGGCGATCTGGTCACCTCCGACGTCTCGGCGGTAGCCGCCGACCTGGCCCGGCGCGATCGACTGGACAGCACCCGGGGGGCGAGCCCGCTGATCCGCGCGGACGGCGCCTCCGAGGTCGACACCAGCCACCTCGATGTCGACGGCGTCGTCGATGCCGTGCTCGCGCTACTTCCCTGAGGACCGCATGCAGGCGGTAACGTCGCGGCGATGAAGCCGACGGTGACGGTGGCCGGGTTCGGCAGGGCGAGCGCTCGGGCCGATTCAATGCTGGTGCACCTAGGCGTGCAGGGCGAAGGCAACGACGTCGCCACCGCCTTGGACGCGGCCAGCGAGGCACTGCCCCGGGTGATCGCGGCGCTGCGTGCCGGCGGAGTGGCCGACCGCGATCTGGCGACCAATTCGATCTCGGTCGACGAACGTTACGACCACCAGAAGGATCGGCACTCAGGCTATGTCTGCCGCAACGAGCTGCGGGTTGTGCTTCGTGACCTGACTGGTAGCGGCCGGCTGTTACGCGACGTGGCCACCGCCGGCGGCGATGCGCTGCGGATTCACGGCGTCAGCCTGCAGATCGCCGACGTCACCACATTGGCCGTGCAGGCTCGGCACGGGGCATTCACCCATGCTCGGTTACAGGCCGAGCAGTATGCGCAGGTGGCCCGCGCGCGTCTGGGTGAGGTGATCGACGTCCACGACGGCGTCGGCCCCACTCCACGCGGAGACCGCGGCGGCGCCTTCTCGCGTTCGGTTTCGTATGAAAGCGCGGCCGCCGGCGTTCCCGTTGAGGCCGGCGAGCTGAGCGAACAGGCCGCCGTGACGGTGTGTTGGGAGCTGCTGCGCTGAGTCGCTGAGCCGCGATGTGTCCGCAGAGGCGCTGGGAGCCGGGACAATGGCAGCCGTGAGTATCGACGCGCCGGACGGCGCCGCCTTGACTTCGGGCGACACCGGGAACGAGATCGGCGACCGTTTCACCAACGACCTCGGCGCCGTCGCCGCTGTTCCCGTCGTCGCTGTCGTCGGGCGTCCCAACGTCGGCAAGTCCACGTTGGTCAACCGCATCCTGGGCCGCCGGGAGGCCGTCGTCCAGGACATCCCGGGCGTCACCCGCGACCGCATCGCCTACGACGCCAACTGGAGCGGGCGGCGCTTCACCCTCGTCGACACCGGCGGCTGGGAGCCCGACGCGCAGGGCCTGCAGAAGCGGGTGTCCGAGCAGGCTGAGCGCGCCGTGCTGACCGCCGACCTGATTCTGTTCGTCGTGGACGGGCGCACCGGGGCCACCGAAACGGACCTCGTCGTGGCTCGCACCCTGCGTCGCGGCGAGCGGCCAGTCGTGCTGGTGGTGACCAAGGTCGACGACGAGCGCGGCGAGGCCGACGCCGCCGAGCTCTGGTCGCTGGGTCTGGGCGAGCCCTATCCGGTGAGTGGCCTGCATGGACGTGGCAGCGGCGATCTGCTCGACGTCATCGTCAACGCGCTGCCCGATGCGCCACGTGAGTCCGACGCCGAGGGTGGCCCGCGCCGGGTCGCGCTGGTGGGCCGTCCGAACGTCGGCAAGTCCAGCCTGCTCAACCGGCTCACCGGCGAGGAGCGCTCGGTGGTCGACTCGGTCGCAGGTACCACCATCGACCCGGTGGACAGCATCGTGACCGTCGGCGGCCAGGAGTGGCGCTTCGTCGACACCGCCGGGCTGCGCAGACGAGTGCACCAGGCCGACGGCATGGAGTACTACGCCAGCCTGCGCACCGCCGGTGCCATCGAGTCCGCGGAGGTCGCGGTGGTGCTGCTGGACGCCTCCGAGCCGCTCACCGAGCAGGACCAGCGCATCATCGCCGACGTCGTCGAAGCAGGGCGCGCGCTGGTGATCGCCTACAACAAGTGGGACCTGCTCACCGGCTCCGAGGAGGGCCGCGACCGGCACGAGGTTCTGGAGCGCGAGATCGATCGCGACCTTGCTCGAGTGGCGTGGGCACCCAGAGTCAACGTCTCGGCCATGACCGGGCGGGCCGTCGACAAGCTCGCGCCCGCGCTACGCACCAGTCTGGCGTCCTGGGACAAGCGCATCCCCACCGGACGGCTCAACCAGTGGCTCAACGAGGTGGTGGCCGCAACGCCCCCGCCGGCGCGCGGTGGCAGGGCCCCCAAGGTGCTGTTCGCCACCCAGGCGGGCACCCGCCCGCCCCGGTTCGTGCTGTTCACCACCCACTTCCTCGAAGCTGGGTACCGCCGCTTCCTGGAGCGGCGGCTGCGCGAGGACTTCGGCTTCGAGGGCAGTCCTGTGGAGATCTCGGTCCGGGTGCGGGAACGGCGCGGGGACAAGCGACCGCAACGCGCCTAGCTAGAAGTGACCGGCGGTAGGCGGCGTTGGCGCGCGGCGCTGGGGTGTGGGAGGCGCAGCGGCACCGCACGCTGGCACCGGCCGGCGCGGCGGTGCGATAACCTCGACGCCGCACGCATCGGGATGTGGCGCAGCTTGGTAGCGCACCTGACTGGGGGTCAGGGGGTCGCAGGTTCAAATCCTGTCATCCCGACGGACGTCGCTGGAACACCCTGCTAGCTCAGGACTGCGGCGCATCACCGACGCGGTTCGGCAACTGGCGAGGGTGGGGCAGCGCGTGGACGTCACTGTGGTGGATCACCCGATCGTGCGCACCCGGCTGTCGGTGATGCGCGACAAGCACAGCAGCAACGCCGAATTTCGCGCCGCGCTGCGTGAGCTGGCCACGCTGCTCGTATACGAGGCCACCCGGTCGCTGCCGCTGCAGGAGGTTCCACTCAGCACACCGGTCGCCGACACCATCGGCCACCGACTGGCCTCGCCGCCGCTGCTCGTGCCCGTGTTGCGCGCCGGTCTGGGTATGGCGGAGGCCGCCTTCAATTTGCTGCCCGAGGCCCAGATGGGCTTCGTCGGTGTGGCTCGCGACGAGCAGACGCACGATCCGCGGGCATACATGGCCTCGCTGCCCGAGGATCTGTCGGGCCATCCGGTGATCGTGCTCGATCCTATGGTGGCTACCGGCGGCTCGTTGCTCTACTGCCTGGACCTGCTGTACTCCCGGGGCGCCACCGACATCACCGTCGTGTGCGCGCTGGCCGCTCCGGAGGCGATCGCCCGGCTGAGCGACAACGCCCCGCAGGCACGGTTGTTCACCGCCAGCATCGACGAGCGGCTTAATGTCGACGCCTACATCGTGCCCGGACTGGGCGACGCCGGTGACCGGCAATTCGGCCCCCGCTGAGGCGGCCGGTGTCGGTCCAGCAGGCTCGCGCGTACTGACGGTTCCCAACGCCGTCAGCGCGTCCCGCCTGTTCGGCGTTCCGCTCTTCCTGTGGCTGCTGCTCGGCCCGCACGCCGACGTCGCCGCCCTCGCTGTGTTGATGTACGCCGGCGTCTCGGATTGGGCAGACGGCGCATTGGCCCGCCGCCTGAACCAGCACAGCCGGCTGGGCGAGCTACTCGATCCGGCCGCGGACCGGCTCTACATCATCGCCACGCTCGTCGGGCTGGTCGTGCGCGGCATCCTGCCTGCCTGGCTGGCCGTCGCCATCCTCGCCCGCGAGGTCGTGCTCGGCCTGGGCCTGCTGGTGCTGCGCCGCTACGACTACGGCCCGCCACCGGTGCACTACCTGGGCAAGGCTGCCACGCTGAATCTGCTGTACGCGTTCCCGCTGCTGCTGATCGCCGCGCGCAGCGACACCCTCGGGCGCGTGGTCAGCCCGGTGGCGTGGGCTTTCACCATCTGGGGCAGCGGCCTCTACTTCTGGTCTGCCGGTCTCTATCTGCTCCACATCGCTGCGCTGGTGCGAACGGCCCGCCGCGGCATGCAAGCATGAGCGCGCTCCTCGCACCAACTCCGCGTCGATGCGTTGCGATGGACTACAGGCGGCACAGCCACCGCGACGGCCACCCCCACCGACCCTGACCAGCCACCCCGATCAAAGACGGCACAGCCGCAGGTAGTGTGCGCCCCATCGCGTCATCCCGGGCGGATCGCGGGCCCTCGCAGGCCGACTCGCCAGCGCCCACTACCGACGAAAGGACGATGCGTCGTGGCCACCTCATCGATTCCCGACGATCTGCACTACACCGCCGAGCACGAGTGGATCAAGCTGTCCACCGGCGACGACGGAACGACGTTGGCGCGGATCGGAATCACCGACTACGCGCAGGAATCGCTGGGCGACGTCGTCTTTCTGCAGCTGCCCGAACAGGGAGCCACGGTGACTGCTGGCGAAGCGGTCGGGGAGGTGGAGAGCACCAAGAGCGTGTCCGACGTCTTCGCACCGCTGGCCGGCACCGTGGCCGCGCGCAACGATGCCGTGGAGACCAATCCGGAGCTGCTGAACACCGATCCCTATGGTCAAGGCTGGCTGTTCGAGCTGACCCTAGCCGATGCGGACGCGGTCGACGGCCTTCTCGACGCGTCCGCCTACGGCAAACTGGTCGAGTCCTGAGGTCGGCTCGCGCAGCGGATTGACCCTGCTCCGGCGCCGCAACTAGGGTTGCGCCCACCGCGTCGGTGAGCGCCGCAGACCATCTCAGCCCACCTCAATTCAGCGTCGAAGAAAGGCGAGCATCGAGTGTTCTGCACCTCCTGCGGGGCCGAAAATCCTCCGAACAGCAAGTTCTGCGCCCGCTGTGGAGCCGAACTGGCTGCCACCGCTCTGCCAAGCTCGACCACGGGCTCGAACTCGAGCTCGGCGTCTGGACGTGCGGACACCACGACGATCTTCACCGCCGTGCCAGCACCGACGGTCGACGCCGAAACCGACGGCGACTTCTCCCCAGGCGCCCACCAGGGCGCAGTGGATTCCCTTCCCGCAGGCTCGGCGCTGCTGGTCGTCAAGCGTGGCCCCAACGCCGGCAGCCGGTTCCTGCTCGATCGGGATCTGACCACCGCCGGGCGCCATCCCGACAGCGACATCTTCCTCGACGACGTCACCGTGTCCCGACGACATGTGGAGTTCCGACGCGAGAACGGCGGTGGATTCTCCGTCTATGACGTGGGCAGCCTGAACGGCACCTACGTCAATCGCGAGCGCATCGATTCCGCTACCCTCGCCGGTTCCGACGAGGTGCAGATCGGTAAGTTCCGGCTGGTGTACCTCACCTCGGCCACCGCAGACCAGGGATGAGCACGACGTGAGTTCAGCAGCGTCGACGCACCGTGGTGGTCTGCCCATCGGTGAGGTTCTTCATCAACTCAAGCCCGACTTCCCCGAGATCACCATCAGCAAGATCCGCTTCCTCGAGACCGAGGGCCTGGTCGAGCCGAACCGCACGCCGTCGGGCTACCGGATGTTCTCCGGGGCTGACATTGCCCGGCTGCGGTACGTCCTCACCCAGCAGAAGGAGCACTACCTTCCGCTGCGAGTGATCAAGGAACAGCTCGCCGCGCTGGACAAGGGTGTGCGGCCGGCCGGACCGGGCGGGGTGCCGCGTACCGCGCACCTCACGCTGGCCGAGGTGCCGCGTCCTGACGACTTCCGGCTCGCGCCCGCTCAGCTTCGCCTCAGCGCGCAGGAACTCTGTCACGCCGCCGGACTGCGCGAGGATCAGCTGCGCCAGCTCGAAGAATTCGGGCTTATCGCCGTCGGCCGTGGCGCCCGCTACGACGACGACGCGCTGGCGGTGGCCAAGATCGTCGGTGAACTGGCCCGGTTCGGCCTCGAAGGCCGGCATCTGCGCGGCTTTCGCAACGCAGCCGACCGCGAAGTCGGCCTGTTCGGTCAGGTCGTCGGCGCGGTGGCCAAACAGCGCAACACCGATGCCCGTGCCCGCGCGCAGGACACCGTGCGGGAGTTGGCGGCGCTGTCGGTGGCATTGCACGCGGCGTTGGTGCGCAACGGATTGCGCGAGTTCACCGGCCAACGCTGAATTTCCGGCCCATTACCGGGCCGGCGAGTGCGTTGCACGGTCGCGCCGTGCCGCCGGGATGTTGTCGGCCTGGACCGGCTTGCGCAACAACTTCGTGGCCGTTTCGATGCCGGTACGAACCTTTCGTTGCCGGTACACCGCAGGGCCGGCGTGTAGCTTCGAAGGCACGGACTTTGCCCCTCGTGCACAGGAGGATGACCAGGAATGCAGCATGTTTCCGTCGTCGGCGTGCGCGTGGAGTTGCCGGCCAACCAGCCCGTCGTCCTGCTCAAGGAAACCGAGGGCGAGCGCTACCTGCCGATCTGGATCGGAGCCGTCGAGGCCTCTGCGATCGCGTTCCACCAGCAGGGTGTGCAGTCCCCGCGTCCCTTGACCCACGATCTGCTGCGCGACATTGTTACCGCGTTCAAGGCGTCGTTGACCGAGGTGCGCATCACCGAACTGCGCAACGACATCTACTTCGCTGAGCTCGTGTTCGACAACGGCACCACGGTGAGCGCTCGCCCGTCGGATGCTATCGCGCTGGCGCTGCGATCGGATGCGGCGATCCTCGTCGACGATGTCGTGCTCGACTCCGCAGCGATCATGATTCCCGAGGACGTCGAGCCCGATGAAGCTGAGACCGAAGAGAGTGGGGGTTCTGGCGTCGTGCGTGAAAGTGAGGTCGAACAATTCCGGGAGTTTCTCGACCAGATATCGCCGGAAGATTTCGCGGCAGGCGGTTCTTAAGCGCGCGCTGGCTGTGAAACCCTCAAGCTCTGATTGACGGTCACGTTTCGGCAACGCTTGCGTGGCGCGTTGACCGGCTTCCGCGCACCGCCCTACGGTGGTCGAATTGCGGCGGGGGAACTCACCGGGCTTTGCTCGAGTGAAAACGTCGGATGTCGACTGTTATGGCCGACGCCGGACGTTGGGGTCGACGGCGATAGAGACGACACGTAGAGACGACACGTAGAAAAGAGGACGGCGTGGACGAACGGATGCCCCAGCAGCAAGCACTGTTCGCTACGCCGCAGTTGGGCACCGACGAGTACGTCGGCTACCGCGGACCCACCGCCTGCCAGGCCGCCGGCATCACCTATCGCCAGCTCGACTACTGGGCGCGCACCGAACTCGTCGTCCCGTCCGTGCGCTCAGCGGCCGGCTCGGGCAGCCAGCGGCTGTACTCGTTCACCGACATCCTGGTTCTCAAAGTTGTCAAGCGGCTGCTGGACACCGGGGTCTCGCTGCAGAACATCCGGCTGGCAGTCGAGACGCTGCGCCACCGTGGTGTCGACGACCTGGCCCGGATAACCTTGTTTTCCGACGGCGTCACCGTCTATGAGTGCACGTCGGCCGAAGAAGTCGTGGACCTGCTTCGCGGCGGGCAGGGCGTGTTCGGCATCGCCGTCAATGGCGCGCTGCGCGAATTGGCCGGCTCGCTCGCCGACTTCCCCGGAGAACGCACCGACACTGCGGGCCCGATTGCGCTCGCCGACGACGCTGACAGCCCCTACAGCGCCGCCTACAACTCCGATGCGGCTGACGAGCTGAGCCGGCGTCGCCTGCGCCGCACCGCCGGCTGAGCCCGCGTTGGCGGCTGAACGCCAGCGGCACCGGCTGAACGCCAGCGGCGCCGGGTGTGCTTCCGCGACTACGAGCCGGAAAGTTGGCAGAGCATGGCAGTGCGGCGGTAGTGGTCGGCCAGACACTGCACGGCCAGGTCAGCGTCGCGAGCCAGCGTCGCCTCGGCGAGCGCGCGGTGCTCGCCGCCCACGTCACGGTCCGGACTCTCGCGCAGCGACCAGCGCCGGTAACGCTCGGACTGATCAGAGAGCACGTCGCGAAAGCGCAGCAGCCACGCCGAGCCGCAGGCCTCCACGAGGCTGCGGTGAAAGACGCGGTGCACCTCGGTCCAATCCGCGGCGAGCGTCGTTGTGCCTGGGTCCAGCATCGCGGTGCGAGCCAGCCGGTGGTGGGCGGCGAGCACGTGTGACTCCCAGGCGAGGTCGCCCAGCTCGATAGACAGCCGTAACGCCTGGCCTTCCAACAGAACGCGCTGGTCGGTGACGTCGATCAGGTCAGCTGCACTGAGTGCCGCCGCGCGGAATCCGCGCTGTCCTTCGACCGTGATCAGGCCCTCGGCGGCGAGCTGGAACAACGCCTCCCGCAGCGGCGTCAGTCCGGCGTCGTAGCGGGTCCGCACAGTGGCCAGGCGAAGTGGCTCACCCGGCGCAAATTCACCAGCCAGCAGATCCTCGCGCACCCGCGCCACCAGGTGCGCGGCGCGGGTGGCCGAGGGCGCGGGTCGCGTCCCGGCGGGAGGGTGCGTCGTCGGACCGACGGGCTCGGGCGTCGACACCTTCTGTGATGACACGCTCACCTGCGCCTCTTTCCGTCGGTGGACCTCAGTGGAAACAATTTATATTTCTTGTTGACATTTGCAAAGTGCGGGATCTACGGTCGATCCTCTCACCTAGGTACGTGTCATCTGGAGGCCGGCGTGCGCACTGTCGAGACGGATGTCCTCGTCGTGGGCGCCGGCCCGGCGGGTCTGGCCGCCAGCGCCCTGCTTGCCCGCGCCGGAGTCGACGCCCTCACGGTGACCAAGTACGCGAGCACAGCCAACTCGCCGCGCGCGCACATCACAAACCAGCGCACCGTCGAAGTATTTCGCGATCTGGGCCTCGAGGACGAGGTCCGACGCTTCGCCACGCCCAACCATCTGATGGGCAACAACGTCTGGGCCACCAGCTTCGCCGGCCAGGAGATCGCCCGGCTGATGACGTGGGGCACCGGTCCCACCCGCAAGGGCGACTACGACAACGCCAGTCCCAGCGCGATGACCAACGCGCCCCAACACCGGCTGGAACCGGTTCTGCTCGATGTCGGTCGTCGCCATGGCGCTGACATCCGGTTCTCCACCGAGCTGCTGCAGATCACGCAGGACGAAGACGCCGTGCACGCTGTCGTGCGCGAACGCACCAGCGGCGAGGAGTACCAGATCGTCGCCCGCTACGCCATCGGCGCCGATGGCGGCCGCAGTACGGTCGCCGCTCAGCTGGGTTTTGCGCTGCGCGGGGAGATGGGTCTGGGCGCCGCGGTAAATGTCTGGGTGGAGGCCGACCTGACCCGCTACGCCGCCCACCGGCCCGGCGTTCTGTACTGGATCAGCCAACCCGGCAACGACTACTGGGTCGGCAGTGGCACCTGGATCTGCGTGCGGCCGTGGACCGAATGGGTGCTGCTGTTCATGTACAACCCGGCCGACGGGGAGCCCGACCTCTCGCCCGAAGCGTTGCTGGCCCGAGCCCACCAGACGATCGGTGACGACAGCGTCGAGGTATCGATCAAGTCGGTGGGGCAGTGGCAGATCAACCACGTCATCGCCGAGCAGTATCAGCAGGGTCGGGTGTTCCTGGCCGGAGACGCGGCGCACCGCCATCCGCCGGCCAACGGGCTGGGCAGCAACACCTCTATCCAGGATGCTTACAACCTGGCCTGGAAACTGGGCATGGTCCTGTCCGGCCAGGCCGGCGAGCACCTGTTGGACAGCTACACCGCCGAACGTCAGCCGGTCGGCGAGCAAGTGGTCGATCGCGCCATGAAGAGCGTCGCGGACATGCTGCCGATCTCCACCGCGCTCGGCTTCAAGCCCGATCAAAGCATGGACGAGGGCTGGGCCGGTCTGCACGAACTTGCCCAGGACAGTCCGGGCGGCGCCGCGCGGCGGGCGCAGCTGCAGACCGCGGTCGAACTGCAGAACTACCAGTTCAACGCCCACGGCGTCGAACTCGGCCAGCGCTACGAATCCGACGCCGTCGTGGTCGACGGCACCGATGCCCCGGTTGCGATCAGGGATCCCGAGCTGTACTACGCCCCCAGTACCCGCCCGGGCGGCCGGCTGCCGCATGTGTGGCTGCAGGCCGGTACCGACACCGTCTCGACGTTGGACATCTGCTCGTCCGACGAGCTGACCCTGATCGTCGGAATCGGAGGCGAGACCTGGGTGCGGGCAGCAGAGAAGACGGCGGCCGATCTCGGAGTGCGACTGGCCATCCGATCGGTCGGTTACCGCCAGCCCTACGACGACGTGCGGGGCGACTGGGCGCGCCTGAGCGAGATCGGTGATCATGGCTGCCTGCTCCTCCGTCCCGACCGGCACATCGCCTGGCGCTCGTTCGACCTACCTGCCGATCCCGCCGCCGAGTTGGGCCGTGTACTGCGCCAGGTGCTGGCGCTGACAGATCCGGCGTCCTGATGCAGGCCCAGCACCTCAATCAGCCGGCCGATCCGGCACTCGTCGAGGGGAGCGCACCGACATGGCGATAGCCACGAAAACGATGACCGACGAGCAGCGCAAGTCCGTTGCCCTGGAGTACCTCAAGGCCTTCGACAACGGCGGAATGACGTCTACGGGCGCCAGCATCCTCGATCTGTTCGCCGACGACGCCCAGGTGGCGTTTCCCAAATGGGGCCTGGCTACGGGCAAGGAGCAGATCGGCCAGCTGTTCGGCGACATCGCCGGCACGTTGTCCTCCATCAAGCACCACTACGCCAGCTTCAATTACATCTTCTCCGGCTCGGATGTTCTGGTCGTAGAAGGCACCAGCCACGGTGAGCACAAGGACGGCCCGTGGCGGGCCGGCGTACCGGAGTGGGGAGCAGGACGGTGGTGCGATGTCTTCGAGATCCGCGATTTCCTCATCCAACGCTGCTTCATCTACCTCGACCCTGACTACGCCGGAATGGACGCCCAGCGCTATCCCTGGATCGCCCGCGATTGAAGCGCGGCCCACGCAACCCGGTTGCGAGCGAGCGCCCCGAGGCACACCCTGCAAGTAGTGACCGTATTGATGGACCGAGCATTCACGGTCCCGCAGTGGAAGAGGAGCCAAGTGCGAATAGCGAATGTTGCCGGCCGGTTGGCCATCGTCACCGGTGCGCTGGGCGCCGAGACGGCCGTCGACGTGGCCAAGGCCAGCGATGGCCGGTTCGGTCCTGATCCGCAGGCCGTCTACGAGCAGTGGGACGACCTGCTGCAGTGGGCGGACGGGGCGTCGCTGCCTGCCGGCGACCCGTTCGATGCCGACGAACTGGGCTCGCCGGCGCCGGCGCCGCGGCAGGTGCTGGCCATCGGCCTGAACTACCGCGCCCATGCCGTGGAATCGGGCTTCGCCGTGCCTGAGGGCGAGCCGCCTGTGTTCACCAAGTTCGCTTCCTGCATCACCGGCGCCCGCGGTGAGATAGTGCTGCCGGCCGGTGGCCACACCGACTGGGAGGTGGAGTTGGTCGCGGTGATCGGCCGGCACGCCTTCGGAGTTCCAGTGGAGGACGCGCTGTCCTACGTCGCCGGTTACTCCGTGGGACAGGACATCTCTGAGCGCACGCTGCAAATGGCGGCCACGCCGCCGCAGTTCAGCCTGGGCAAGTCGCTGCCCAACTTCGGACCGATCGGTCCGTGGCTGACCACGCTGGACGAGTTCGACGACCCGAACGATCTCGAGCTGGGCTGTGCCATCGACGGCGAGCAGGTCCAACTCGGCCGGACCCGGGACCTGATCTTCTCAGTTCCGGCGCTGATCGCGAAGCTGTCGGCCACGCTGCCGCTGCTGCCCGGTGACGTCATCTTCACCGGAACACCGTCGGGCGTCGGTCTGGGTCGCACTCCGCAGCGTTGGCTGCAACCGGGCGAGGAGCTGGTCAGCTCGATCGAGGGCATCGGCGAGCTACGTCACCGTTTCATTGCCGAGAAGGAGAGTTGAGATGCCTCTGCACCGTCTGACCTCAGTCGTGATGGGCGTGCCCAACGTGACCGAGACTGCCACCTACTACGCCGATTTCGGGCTGTCTCCCGCTGGCGACGGCTGGTTCTCCACCCGCGACGGCGGCCGTCAGTTGCGCATCGTTGCCGCACCGTCGCGGCGGCTGGTGGAGTTGCACGTCGGCGCCGATGACCACGACGACCTGTCCCGGGTGGCCGACCGGCTGACCCGTGCCGGCGTGCCCGTCGAGCGGGGACCCGAAAGCCTGACCGCGGTAGAGCCAGCCACCGGCATCCGTGCCACCGTGGAGATCGCGCCCCGACTGATGCAGGACGCCGTCGCCGCCACGCTGTACAACGGCCCCGGCCGGCTGGAGCGCCAGGGTCTGCGTGCGCCGGGTCTGATGCGCACCGACCGGGTCCAGCCGCGCAAGCTGGGCCACGCCGTCGTGGGCACCACCGATCTGGCTGTCACCCAGAAGTTCTTCGTCGACTGCCTGGGCTTCAAGGTCAGCGACTACATCAGCAACGTCGGTGCGTTCATGCGCTGCTCCACCGACCATCACAACCTGCTCGTGCTGGCCGCGCCGCTGACCTACCTGCACCACACCTCGTGGCAGGTCGACGACATCGACGACGTCGGCCGCGGTGCCTACGCCATGCTCGAAGACCACCCCGAACGCCACATCTGGGGGCTGGGCCGCCACCACGCCGGCTCCAACTTCTTCTGGTACCTCAAGGACCCGGCCGGCAACTTCAGCGAGTACTACTCCGACATGGACTGCATCATCGACGACCAGCTGTGGAAGCCCGAGGTGCTCGAAGGAGCCAAAGGCCTGTTCAACTGGGGTCCGCCACCGCCGGCGTCGTTCCTGGCGCCCGACGACCTCGCCGCACTGATGACGGGAAGTCATTCGGCTCGCTGAACCCGCTCGTAGCCAAGCCCTGCTCACGCGTTTGTGCGCGCCGGGAGTGCCCCCATGTCCGCACAACACCGCGTCACGCCGAGAGGAGGAATTGTGGCCAGCCCACTCACCTCGACACCGTCCACCTCCACTGCGCAGACGCTTCACGGCGCAGAGACCGCGACGTCTCCTGCGCCGGCGGCGCTGCACGTCGCGCACGTGACAAAGCGGTTCGGCGGAGTCACCGCGGTCAACGACGTCAGCTTCGATGTCGCGCCCGGCGAGGCGTTGGCCGTGATCGGTCCCAACGGTGCGGGCAAGAGCAGCCTGCTCAAGCTGCTCTCGGGCGTCTATCGGCCCGACGAGGGCACCATCCGATTCGGTGACGTTGCCATCGAGTCCCTGGCCGCACACACCGTCGCGCGCCGCGGAATCGGCCTGGCCCACCAGATCCCCAGGCCGTTCGCCGGGCTGACGGTGCGGGAGAACATCGCCATCGGAACTATGGCTCAGGCCGGTGGGCGGCGAGCAGGCACGCGCCACGACCTGGTCGAGACCGTGCTGGAGACGTGTGGACTGGCCGACAAAGCCGCGTTGCCGGGCTCCAGCCTGCGCCTGCTCGATCTCAAGCGCCTGGAGCTGGCCCGGGCGTTGTCGGTCAACCCGTCGCTCATCCTGCTCGACGAGGTCGCGGCCGGATTGAACGGCCGGGACCTCGACGACGTGATCGAGCTGATCCGCACGATCTCGGCGCAGGGTCGCAGCCTGATCCTGGTCGAACACGTGGAGGGCGTCGTTGCCTCCCTGGTCGACCGGGTGCTGGTGATCGACTGGGGCAAGGTGATCGCCGAAGGGACGCCGGCCCAGGTTGCCGCCGACCCACGGGTACGCGAGGTGTATCTGGGCGGTGGTCAGGACGCCGCACCCTCGGCGCAGGCAGGCACTGCACAGCGCTCGTCGACCCCGCTTCTGTCGGCGTCGGGGCTGTCCACCAACTACGGCGACATCGTGGCCCTGCGCGATGTCAGCCTCGACGTCGACGAAGGCGAGATAGTCGCGGTGCTGGGTGCCAACGGTGCCGGCAAGTCGACCCTGGCCGGCACCCTGTCCGGGCTGCTGCGGCCGTCGTCAGGCCGGGTGATGCTGGGGAGCCGCGACGTCACCGGCGAGCCGGCGTTCGCCCGCAACCGTGACGGCCTGGCCCACTGCCCGGAGGGCCGCAAGATCTTCGCCGAGCTGTCTGTGCGGGAGAACCTGCTGGTGACCGGGCCCCTGCGTACCCGGCGCGCCGAGCTGCAGAACCGCCTCACCGGCGTGTACGAGATCTTTCCGATGCTGGCCGACATGGAGACGAGACGCGCGGGTGCGCTGTCGGGCGGCCAGCAACAAATGTTGGCCATCGGCCGAGCGCTGATGTCCACCCCCCGGCTGCTCATCTGCGATGAGATCTCTCTGGGTCTGGCGCCGGTGGCCATCGACGCCCTGTACGAGGCGCTGGTGCGCATCCGCGACCGGGGCGTGGCGGTGGTCCTGATCGAACAGAATGTCCACCGCAGTCTGCGGGTGGCCGATCGGGTCTACGTGCTGCAACGGGGCCGCGTCACCTACTCCGGCGACCCCGCGCCGCTCACCGACGAAGCCACTCTCAACGAGCTGTACTTCGGAACCAGTCCGGACTCGGTTCCGCAGGGCGGCCCCTGAGGCGCGTCGGCTGTGGATCCCACCACCCATCTCACAACATCGGCACTATTCAGCCGTTTCACTGATCGACCGGAAGGTATCGAACACCATGAACCGACCTACCCTCTACCGGGCCGCCGCGCTGGCCGCCATCGCCCCGTTGGCGTTGACGGCTGCATGCGGCGGCAAGACCAAGGACTCGTCCTCGGGCTCCACATCCGCCGGCGCAGGTAGCAGCAGCGGCAGCGGCAGCGGCGGCGCCGGCAGTGGCGCCAGCTCCGGTCCGCCGATCGTGCTGGGCACCAGCCTGTCGATGACCGGTGCGCTGGGCCAGTTCGGCGTCGACCTGGCCGCCGGCTACAAGCAGCAGATCGCTGACATCAACGCTGCCGGCGGGCTGGACGTCGGGGGCACGAAGCGCACGGTGACGTTGACGTCGCTGGACAACCGCAGCGATCCCAACACCGCTACACAGCAGATCCGCGAACTGGTGCTCAAGGACAAGGCCGTCGCGCTGCTGGGAGCCTGCACTCCGCCGATCAACATTCCCGAGGCGTTGGCCGCCGAACAGCGCAAGGTTCCCTACGTCTCGTCGTGCAATCCCGTGCATGCCTTCCAGGCCGGCAACAAGGCGGGCTGGAAGTACTCGTGGGGTCTGTTCTTCGACGAGGTCACCCAGGCCGACACCGTCGCCAAAGGCCTCGTGCCGGTGAAGAGCAACAAGAAGGTGGCAATCTTCACCGACACCGAGCCCGACGGTGTCGCCGAGCGCCCGCTGTTCAAGAAGGCGCTGACCGCGGCCGGCTTCACCGTTGCCGGTGATTACTCGTTCCCGGTGGGCACGACGGACTTCTCCTCGTTCATCAACGACGCCAAGAGCAAGGGCGCACAGCTGGTGGTTGCCCAGATGATTCCGCCCGACGGCATCGCGATGTGGAAGCAGATGAAGGCGCTGAACTTCAAGCCCAAGGAGGCTTTCGTGGCCAAGGCCTCGGCCAACAAGGGCTGGCCCAAGGCGCTCGGCCCGGTCGCCGAAGGCACCATGTCCGATGCCTTCTGGTCGCCGGGAAAGACCACGACGAACCCCGCCAAGCTGGCCGACGCGCTCGCCAAGCAGTTCCCGGACAACGCGCCCGACCAGAACATCGCCGCGCTGGCGTACACGGTGTCGGCCATCGTCACCGACGGCATCAAGACCGCGGGCAGCACCGACGCGGCGAAGGTCAACGACGCGATCGGCAAGACCGACGGCGACTACCCGCTCGGACACATCGCCTTCGGCGCCCAGACCCACACCGCGGCCACGCCCTACCTGCTCACGCAGTGGCAGAAGGACAACACCGTCGTAATTTTACCCAAGACCGCCGGCGTCACGTTGCAGGATCCGGCCAAGGGTCTGCAATGACCCTCCGGTTCTCACAGTGAACGCCGACGCTGTCGTCAACGGCATCCTGCTCGGCGGACTGTATGCGCTGGTTGCACTGGGTCTGTCGGTCGTGTTCGGTGTGCTTCGGCTGATCAACCTGGCTCACGGAGAGATCCTGATCGGTGGCGCCTACGTGACCTACCTGGTCACTGAACACTCAGGGCTCGGGCCGTTTCTGGCGCTGCCGATCGTCGTCGTCGTGGTGGCGATACTGGCGTACCTGGTGCAGCGCTTCCTGCTCACCGGCCTGCTGGTCCGCGGCGCCGAAGGCGCGCTGGTGGCGACGTTCGGGATCTCACTGTTGATCCAGGGCGTCTTCTCCCAAGCGTTCAGCTCCTCACCCAAGTCGCTGTCGAGCTCGCTGGCCACGTCGGGCTTCACGGTGGCCGGTGTCCAGGCGCGCACCAGCTACGTGGTGGCTTTCGCGATCGCTGCGGTGTTGTGCGTCGGCGCGCACCTCCTGCTCACTCGGACCCGCGCCGGCACCCGACTACGGGCTGCCGCCGCGGACCCGTCGACGGCGGGGTTGATGGGAATCGACATCCGCCAGGTGTACGCGGTGACATTCGCGCTCGCCGCCGCCGTCGCCGCGATTGGCGGGGTGTTGCTGGGAGTCACGTTCAGCTTCACGCCGATCTCGGGCACGCAGTACCTGCTGATCGGTATCGCCGTCGTCGTGCTCGGTGGGGTGGGCAACGTGCTGGGCACGTTCGCCGGCGCCATCCTGCTGGGACTGGTGCAGTCCTTGGCCGCGGCGCAGTTCGGCGGCGGCTACCGCGACCTGTCGGTCTACCTGTTGTTCTTCCTCGTGCTGGCCGTGCGTCCGCAGGGGCTATTTGCGCGGCGGGCGCTGGCATGACCACGGCGCGCGCGAAGGGACCTGTCGGATGAGGCGCCTTGCCGCTGTGACCCGCACCCAAGACGGCCGTTGGCGGCTGTGGCCCGGAGTGGCGGTGTTCGCACTGCTGGCGTTACTGCTGTCGCAGTCGACGGCGAACTTCACCGCCTACCAGCTCGACGTCCTCACCACGTTGCTCGCTTTCATCGCGCTGGCTCAGAGCTGGAACATCCTGGCCGGGTACGGCGGCCAGGTGTCGCTCGGGGTGAGCGCGTTCGTCGGCACCGGCGCCTACACCGCCGGGCTGTTCGAGATCCATGCCGGCGTCGGGTACGGCATGGCAGTCGGGGCGGCGGTCCTCGGCGGCGTGGTGTTGGCCGCGGTGCTGGCGATTCCACTTCTGCGACTGCGGGGGGACTACTTCTCCATCGGCACGCTGGCCGCCGCGTTGGCGCTGCAGGCCTGGGCGGTGAACTGGTCGTTCGCCGGTGGGTCCACCGGGCTCAACCTGCCCGATGCCGGCGTGCCGGGCCCGGTGGAAGTCTTCCAGCTGGCCTGCGTCGTCGCAGCGATTGCGATGGCGGCGGCCTACCTGGTGGCGTATTCCAGCTTCGGCGTACGCCTGCGGGCGGTGCGCGACAACGAACCGGCCGCGATCGGACTGGGCGTGTCGGTGTTTCGGCATCGGCTGGGCGCGTTGCTGATCAGCGGTGCGCTGAGCGGGCTGACCGGCGGGCTGGTGGCCATGCAGCAGATCAGCTTCGAACCCACCGGCATGCTGGGGCTCACCTGGACGATCAACGCGCTGCTGATGACGATCGTCGGTGGCATCGGTACGGTGCTCGGTCCGGCACTCGGCGCGGTCGTCGTCTACTACCTGCTCACCAAACAGCTGGAGAGCTACCAGACCACCAGCGTGATCATCGAGGGCCTGCTGCTGGTGGTGATCGTTCGGTTTGCCCCGCGCGGGCTGTGGCCGCTGTTGTTCAGCGGCATCCGCCGGCTTACCCATGGTCGGCGCAGAACGTCGGCGCTACCGGCAGCTCTCGGGCCGCCCGCCGACGGAGCACCCGATGGCGCGCCCGGCGGCGCGTCCGGCGGCATGGCCGATGCCCGCCCACCTGTGGCCACTGGCGCTGTAAAGAGGACGGCGCTGTGAGGAAGGATGGCACTGTGACAGCCCAGTTCGACACCGAGTTCCGCACCGACACTGCCCACACTCCAAAAGCTGCCGACACTGCCGCTGCCGCCGCGGATCGGGCCGACGAGGCGTCCGATGTCAGCGGCACCTTCGACGTTGCTGTGGTCGGCTACGGCCCGGTCGGGCAGTTGCTGGCCACGCTGCTCGGCCAGCGCGGCCACCGGGTGATCGTCGTCGAGCGGTACGGCGACATCTATCCGATGCCCCGTGCGGTCCACTTCGATCACGAGGTGGCACGGATCCTGCAGTCGGTGGGCATCCGCGCGGACACCGATCCGATCATCGAGCCCTACGACAACTGGTACGAGTGGCGTAACGCTGATCGCCAGACTCTGCTGAAGGTCGACTGGCGTGGGGTGGGCCCGTCGTACTGGCACACCTCGAACTTCTTCGCCCAGCCCGATCTGGAGCGCGAACTCGATGCCCGCGCCCGCCAGCAGCCGACTGTCACGCTGCGGCGTGGGTTCACCGCCAGCGACATCGTCGCCGACGACGAAGGTGTCACGCTGACGGTGCAGCCGGTGGGCAGCGACGCGGCATCGCGGGAACCGCAGACGGTGCGCGCGCGCTATCTCATCGGCTGCGACGGTGCCAACAGCACCGTGCGCACGCTGACGGGTCTGCAGATCACCGACCTGGGCTTCTTCTTCGACTGGCTGATTCTGGACATGATTCCGCACGAGCCGATGACGTTCGATCCGCCGGCGTGGCAGCTGTGCGACCCGAAACGTCCCACCACGATCGTGCCTGGTGGCCCCGGCCGGCGGCGGTGGGAGTTCATGGCGTTGCCCGGTGAAGACGTCAACAATCTGAACAAAGCCGAGACGGCGTGGGAGCTGCTGGCGCCGTGGGGCGTAAACCCCGCCAACGCGGTGCTCGAGCGGCACACCGTCTACCGCTTCCAGGCGCACTGGGCCCAGCAGTGGCGTGCCGGGCGAGTGCTGATCGCCGGCGACGCCGCACACCTGATGCCACCGTTCGCCGGTCAGGGCATGTGCGCGGGCCTGCGCGACGTGTTCAACCTGGTCTGGAAGCTCGACCTGGTCCTGGGTGGGGCGGCTGACGACGCGCTGCTCGACACCTACGGCGTCGAGCGCACGCCTCATGTGCGGTATTTCATCGATGTCTCGATCGGTCTGGGCCAGGTGATCTGCGTGCCAGGGGAGGCGCAAGCCGCCGAGCGCGACCGCAACATGATGGCGTCCATCGCTGACCCGTCGCTCGCGCCGCCGCCGCCTGATCCGCCGCGGCTGGGCCTGGGTTTGCTGTCCGCTGATGATCCGCAAGCGGGGCTGCTGTCGATCCAGTCGCGGGTGGAGTACCGGGGGCGTACCGGCCTGTTCGACGACCTGCTGGGCCTGGGCTGGTTCGTCCTGATGGTCTCCCCGCAACCGGTGACGCTGAGCGATGCCGAGCAGGCGCTGCTCGACCGGATCGGGGCCCGGGTTCTGCGCATTGCCGCCAGTGGTTCGAGGCGCGATGTTGATGCAGTCGAGAGCCTGGGTGATGTCGACGGTCGTTATCAGGAGTGGTTCCAGGCCCTCGGCGCCGATACGGTGATCGTCCGCCCGGACTTCTACGTCTACGCCGCGACTGATCTCGCTGGACTGCCTGCGGCTTTGCGCACGCTCGAGCAGGGCTTGGGTGCCGTTGCTCCGTCGAGCCCATCTGCGGCCGCTGTCAGCGTTCCGGCGCCCGCGCGGTAACGCGGTAACGCTTGGATCTTGAGCGACATCGATAAGCGCCGTTGGTACACAGCGTCGATCAGCAACGTCGAAGGCAGGACATGGACAAGACGATCGGCTCACCTGCGGCAGCCGTCGCCGACATAGCGGCCGGATCGTCGCTGGCGGTGGGCGGGTTCGGGCTGTGTGGCATCCCGCATGTCCTGATCGAGGCCCTGTACGCCGCCGGCACCGACGAGCTGGAGACGGTGTCCAACAACTGCGGCGTGGATGGCGCTGGGCTGGGCATCCTGCTCTCGGCCGGGCGCATCCGGCGCACGGTGAGCTCCTACGTGGGCGAGAACAAGGAGTTCGCGCGCCAGTACCTGGCCGGTGAGCTGGAAGTGGAGCTGACGCCGCAGGGCACGTTGGCCGAGCGGCTGCGGGCCGGTGGCAGTGGGGTACCCGCGTTCTACACCCCGGCGGGCGTGGGCACGGTGATCGCCGAGGGCGGCCTGCCGTGGCGCTACCATCCCGACGGCACGGTGGCGATCGCGTCTCCGGCAAAGGAAGTACGCGCCTTCGACAGTCGCGACTACGTGCTGGAACGGGCCATCGTGTGCGACTTCGCCCTGGTTCGAGCGGCGGTCGGGGACCGGCACGGCAACCTCGTCTACGACAAGTCGGCGCGCAACTTCAACCCGCTCTGCGCGATGGCCGGTCGGATCACCATCGCCGAGGTCGAGGAACTCGTCGAACCCGGCGAGCTCGATCCTGAGTTCGTGCACACACCGGGCGTCTTCGTCCAGCGCGTCGTCGAGGTAGGTAGCGGCGGCAAGCTGATCGAGAAGCGCACCACCCGCCCGAGCGCGCCCACTGCCGCACCGTCCGGCTCGAAAGCGCAGGCGTGACGATGGCGCTCACCCGCACCGAGCTGGCCGCGCGCGTCGCCCGCGAGCTCAGCGACGGCCAATACGTCAACCTCGGGATCGGGCTGCCCACGTTGGTGCCCAACTATGTACCTGCCGGCGTGCACGTCGTGCTGCAGTCGGAGAACGGCATCCTGGGCGTCGGGCCCTATCCGGACGAGGACGACGTCGACCCCGACCTGATCAACGCGGGCAAGGAGACGGTGACTATTCTGCCCGGCTCGTCGTTCTTCGATTCCGCCACCTCGTTCGGCATGATCCGCGGTGGCCACATCGACGTCGCCGTGCTGGGCGCCATGCAGGTGTCGGCCACCGGCGACCTGGCCAACTGGACCATCCCCGGCAAGATGATCAAGGGGATGGGCGGGGCGATGGATCTGGTCCACGGCGCCAAGCGAGTGATCGTGATGATGGAGCACACCGCCAAGGACGGCACCCCGAAGATCGTCGCGCAGTGTTCACTACCGTTGACGGGCACAGCGTGTGTGCAGCGGATCATTACCGATCTGGGCGTCGTCGACGTCACGCCCGCCGGGCTGGCACTGCGGGAAACAGCGCCGGGCGTCACAGCCGACGAGGTGCGAGCCGCCACCGGCGCGCCGCTGCTCGGCTGAGGGCGCGCTGCCATAGGCGGTGGGTCAATGAACTGGCATTCATGCCGAGGAGGTGGTTGGGCTCTACACCGGGTTGGATGCTTACCGTAAGCGTGGCGTCCTTGGGTGGATCGTGATGGCGGCGCGGGCGGCCGTTCTTTCGCTCGAAAGTGCTCCCTGCCTGGCGGACATATTTTGTAAATATGTTGGCGCAAGTAGACGCTGAGCGAAGAGATCTGGGTAGATCGGGTCCTCCGCTGAGGGTTCGTTCAAGAGCATCACCCGGTGACGTGAACACCGGCCCCGTCGATCTACGAATGCGATCACAACTTGATATTTTCCACCTCTGAAGAAGGCGCTGCTCGCTCAACGTTCTCGGTGTCTCGAGAACCCGATCATCGTCGGCCTGGAGCAGGTCCGTGTTCGGCAGAACGCCGTCACCGTGACCGCGCCGGGCTAGCAGGATTGGGGCGAAACCGTGCTGCGAGTTCGTAGACAACGCGTTGGGTCGAGCACAGCAAACCCCTTGACAATCCGAACACGGTGACCTTGGGTAAGACCAAGTCGACACATACCCTAGCCAGGCAGGGCCCATGACAATGAAGACGAACCGGCGGTTCAGGTCTGAAAGAGTACTGCTGCCACTGGTGCTCTTCGTCGTATTCACCATGATCACCGAATCCTTCTCTGGCTCAGGTTCGGCGTCGTCCCTGGGTACCTCCCAGCTTCAGGGCAAGCGCCCAACTTGACCAATCCGTGGGTGTCGGGCGTAACCAATAGTTTCGAGCAGGTCCTGCGAGTTACCGCTGTTATGAGTTGGGCGGTCGGCGGCCCCAAAACGTGGGCCTCCCGACGAACACACCTACTGACTGCGACCTCGAAGCGCCGGACCGAGCGACACAGTGACGTCTACCAGCTTGACTGCATCAGTGCCCTGCTACGTATGCTGTTACCAACTCGGATCAAGGATGTGCGTAATGAAGCGCTGCGATCGTGTCGTTACTTCCTTCGTTATAACGTGCAGCCTGTTTTCGGTAGTCGGCTGTGCGCAAGAATCTGCGATGTACTCACGGAACGAGGCTGATGGCAGCCACGCGGTCACAGCTACGGTCGGCTCGGCTGGTCATTCAAGAACGACGCCTGCCGAACAGGGCGCTGTTACATCTAGCAGACAGCGGCCTGCAGCGTTTCTTCAGCGAAGTGGCGTTGAATGGTCCAGGAGCGGCCCTCGTTCGATTTCCGTCAAGGGTCCTGACGGTGCTCTGACGGTGAACCCTCCGGTCAAATTAACTTCCGGCTCTAGTGTTGGTTGGGTTGGTAAAGGTCTTGTCGCTGCTACCGTCCGGAATGGGACGTTGACGATCGAACGATCAAACGACAACGGCGTGACCTGGAAGAAGAAGGAACTGAAGATTCCTACTGGCATGCAATACCCCGTCGTATCTTCGGCTCGGCATGGTGGCACCTTCGTCGCCGCGTTGGATGGAGGTTCGGCTTCGGGGGCACGTCCATCCTCGGTTGGATATGTGTTTTCCACCCACTCCTCGCTGCGGAGAATCCGTATCCCAGGCGCTGCTCAAGACCTCGCAGTCACATCTACGGTGATGATTGTGCCAGGTGGCCCAGCGAACAGTCACTTGTACTCTAGCGTGAATGGTGGCAAGTCTTGGACCGACGTCAGCGTTGCCGTGCGCGGGATCGTACCGCCAACGTCCGACGTGGCTCCAACCACGCCAATATTCCAGACCGTGATTCCACTCAATAATGGAAGTCTCGCGGTTCCAATCGTTCAGTCAGATGCCACCGGCTCGCTCACTATTGCGCTCTACACCACGCTCGACGGAGCAAGATTCTCGCAGCTAGTCAAGCGTGGACCGTTCACGTCGAATGCCGAGCCACCTGTATCGCTCGTCCTGGGTTCCGCTGGAACGGGCGGTGTGGTCCTGGTGATTCCGGGCTCAACAACCTTCGCTCTCATAAAGTCCGACGGCACCGTGATGATGATCCAGTCTTCGGGCCTACCCGGGTCGCCGGACGCTATAAGCTTCCAGTCACCGAAGGTTGGTTCAGCGCAAACCACGGTCACGCACTGCAATCCGGACAAGAGTGGTTGTGTCACTAACGTAACGCAATATGCCACATCCGACGGTGCTAAGACCTGGACGGTCACGTAGGTTCTGCGATCCGAGGCCAGTTGCGTGTAGTTGAGCCGTTGGCCACCGGGCGGCTTCACCGCGTTCGAGCGGCGGCGTAAACGTCGTGGGCCTAGTCGGCTAGCGGAGTGCCGTTGAGCGGCAATGGGGGTATGGCTCCTGGGCTGCGTGGAACGGTCTGGTCGCCGGAATGCGGGTCGCTTCCCGCGCTCCGAGGGCAGCAGTCAGTTGGCGGCCGGATCCTCGCCGTCGGCCTGCGCCCAGAACGCATCCAGCAGCGGATTGACCTGCTCGCCGTCGTCCTGGACGGCATGCGCCGTATCGGGCACGACGTGATGCTGCCCGGCGGCGCCCGTGACGAACGCTCGCGCGATGCCTTCGAAGCCCGCCGTTCGACCCGAGGTCAGGACCTGGATCGGGTACCCCGGATCGGCCAACTCAGCCATCGCCACGCTGCCCTCCCAGGGCCCGCGCAACGCGAGCACGATCCGTGCAGCGTGCTGCAGCGGCGGCGGCAACGGCTTGGTGCGGTCCAGCCCCGGTGGCAGCGGCGCAATGCCGACGAGCTCGAAGAACCGGTCCAGCGCCTCGCGCAGATCGGTCGGCGGGTGTTCGCACAGTTCCCGGTTGGCGTGCGACATCGCCACGGTGGCGTCGTCGTCGGGGGCAAGCCAGTAGGCGGGCGGCTCGATCAGCGTCAGTGAGCGGATCAGCGCCGGGCGCAGCGCCGCAAGGTAGATCGCCACGATGCCGCCGTAGGAGTGGCCGACCAGGTGCGAGCCGGCCGCGGACAGCAGTGGCGCCAGCAGGTGGGCGTCGCGCTCGAAGTCCTCGCGGCCCTGCTCGGGCGTGCCACCGTGACCGGGCCGGTCGGGCAGCACGAGCTGCCAGCGCTGGCTCAGTGGACGTTGCGCGGCAAAGGCTTCTGCGCCGCCGCCGGGGGTGCCGCCGTGAACCGCGACGACACTCGAGCGTCCCCACCGGGTGACGTGGGTGCCGTCGGCTACGAAGTCGGTGAGCAGGGCGGTCATTGGTTCTCCTTCGTCGGTGCGGGACGGGCGGGTGCGGCGAACAGGTCGGCGGCGTTGCGAGTTGTCAGGGTCCGCCAGGAGTTCCGCTCGCGTCCGGGATCTCGAGGTACCGGCGAAGCGGCCTGGTCGATGGAGCGAATCTGGGCACCCACGCCGGCAGCCGGGGTGAAGCAGAAGTCGCTGCCGTAGAGGATGTGGTCCAGACCGACACCCGTCACCAGCGTCGGGATCTGTACCGGGAACGGTGTACCCGCGGTGTCGTACCACAGCCGGCGTAGCAGGTCGCGAGTCGGGATCGGCGCGTCGTCAGTCGGGTCGCCGGCGCCGAACAGGGATCGGAACAGCTCGATCCGCTCGCCCAGCAACGGCAGTGCCGCTCCGCCGTGGGGAATGATCATGCGCAGATTCGGATAGCGCTGGATCGCTCCGGTCAGCATCAGGTTGCTGACGGCGCGAGTGGTGTCGAACAGGAACTCGAGCATCGGTCGCGGCCGACCCAGCGCCACCGACTGCCAGTTCGGCGGCGAGGTGGGATGGACGAACACCACTGCCCGGCGCCGATCCAGCTCTGCCAGGACCGGCTCGAACGCGGGATCACCGAGGTACCGCCCGCCGGCGTTGGTCTCTACGGCGACGCCGTCGGCGTGCAGGTCGTCATAGGCAGAGGCGATCTCGGCCAGCGCGCCGTCGACGTCAGGCAACGGCAGAATGGCGAAGAGCCCGAACCGATCCGGGCGCGCCTGCGCCACCTGCGCGCCGTAGGTGTTCACCTGACGGGCCAACGCGCGGGCGGCGTCGTCCTGGCCGAAGTGAACGCCGGGCGACGAGATCGACAGCATCGAGCGTTCGATGCCGTGTGTGTCCATCAGGCGAAGGTGATCGTCGACGCTCCACGCGGGCCACGCCGGCATGCCGTCGGGGCGGACATGGCCTGCTGCGACGGCCGCTGCTACGTACTGCTCGGTCAAGAAATGCGCGTGGACGTCGACCAGGCCGGCATCGCTCATCGGACGACCGCCACGCCGACGCAATCCGGTACCGAGGTACGCAGCTGCCGTCCGACCGCCGAGGCCACCACCATTCCCGCAGCCTAGATGTCGGAGCACCTCTGCTGGATCGGTTTTGGCGGCGCAGCATCGCATAGATGTCTGCGCCGCCAAAACCGGCAGGCGCAGTGGCGGCGCAGTGTGGCCGTCGTCCCAGCTCCATCGTCGGATCGCGGCTCGCTGGTATCGTCGGAGCTGGCCAATCATCTCGGGTGGGAGAGTCCGTCGGATCTTTCGACGGCGCCGAAGGGGCAACTTCCCCGTCAACCTCTCAGGCATCAGGACCATCCGAGCTCGGCCACTCTGAAGGGCACTTCCTGACAGAGGGGGACCGGATCCGTCGCGCATGCGCACGGGCCGGCACCGCCCGACTGATCGGAGTTGTGCCGCATGGTCTCCTCGGTTTCTTCGTCCGCCACCTCCTCTGCTCCCACTGCGCTGAAAGCGCTGGAAGCGGCCGCTCCATTTGCCGACCGTCACATCGGCATCGCGCCCGGTGTCGATCAGCAGCGCATGCTCGACGTGCTCGGTTTCGCCGATCTTGACGCACTCGTGAACGAGGCGATTCCGGCCGCCATCCGTGAGAAGCTCGACCTGGCGCTGCCGCCCGCGGCCACGGAGGCGCAGGTTGCGGCCGAGCTTCGCGCGCTGGCCGACCGCAATCAGGTGCTCACCTCGATGATCGGCCTGGGCTACTACGACACCATCACCCCGCCGGTGATCCGCCGCAACGTGCTGGAAAATCCTGCCTGGTACACCGCTTACACGCCCTACCAGCCCGAGATCAGCCAGGGCCGGTTGGAGGCATTGATCAACTTCCAGACGATGGTCGAGGACCTGACTGCGCTGCCGGTCGCCGGCGCGTCGATGCTCGACGAGAGCACCGCGGCCGCCGAGGCGATGACGCTGGCCTATCGCGCGGGTGCTGCGGCCAAGAAGGGTGCGACCGTCTTCGTCGTCGACGTCGACGTGCTACCCCAGACGCTCGACGTGGTGCGCACCCGCGCGGTGCCGCTAGGTATCGAGATCGTGGTGCACGACCTGGACGAGCCGCTGCCGGCTGTGGAGTATTTCGGGGTGCTCGTGCAATACCCGGGCGCGTCGGGCGTGCTGCGCCAGCTCGCACCGATCGCCGACGCCGCTCACCAGCGGGGCGCGCTGCTTGTCGTCGCTGCAGACCTGCTCGCACTCACGCTGGTGACGCCGCCGGGTGAGCTCGGCGCTGACATTGCGGTCGGCACCACCCAGCGCTTCGGCGTTCCGCTCGGGTTCGGTGGGCCGCACGCGGGCTATTTGGCGACGCGTTCAGGGCTGGAGCGTCAGCTGCCGGGGCGCTTGGTCGGCGTCTCGATCGACGCGGCCGGCGAGCCGGCGTACCGGCTGGCGCTGCAGACCCGCGAGCAGCACATCCGGCGGGAGAAGGCGACCAGCAACATCTGCACCGCGCAGGTGCTGCTCGCCGTGATCGCCAGCATGTACGCCGTCTACCACGGTCCCGACGGCCTGCGTGCCATCGCCCGCCGAGTGCACCGGCTCACCGCGATCCTTGCCGCCGGCCTACGTGAGGGCGGCGTCAATGTCGGCGACCGGCCGTTCTTCGACACCCTCACCGTGTCGGTTCCCGGCCGCGCGGACGACGTCGTGGCCGCCGCGTTCGCCGCCGGTGTCACGGTGCGCCGGATCGACCGCGACACCGTGGGCATCGCAGTGGACGAGGTCACCACCCGGGCCGAGCTGGCCACGCTGTGGTCGGCGTTCGGGCTCGCGCTGGACGCCGGGGACGTCGAACGCCTCGACGAGACGACGCAGTCTGAGCTGACCAGCTTCGAACGAACGACGCCGTTCCTGGTGCATCCGGTGTTCGCCGCGCACCACAGCGAGACGTCGATGCTGCGCTACCTGCGCTCGCTGTCGGACAAGGACTACGCGTTGGATCGCGGCATGATCCCGCTGGGCTCGTGCACGATGAAACTGAACGCCACCACCGAGATGGAGCCGCTCAGCCTGCCCGGCTTCAGCCGACTGCACCCGTTCGCGCCGGCCGGCACGTTCGCCGGGTACGAGCAGCTCTTCGCCGATCTGCAGGCCTGGCTGGCCGAGATCACCGGCTACGACGCGATCAGTCTGCAGCCCAACGCCGGCGCGCAGGGCGAGTACGCGGGTCTGCTCGCGGTGCGGGCCTATCACCGCTCCCGCGGCGACGACCACCGCACCGTCTGCCTCATCCCCGCCTCCGCTCATGGGACCAACGCCGCCTCGGCGGTGATGGCCGGCATGAAGGTCGTCGTGGTGAAGACCAGCGGTGATCAGGGCGAGATCGATCTGGCCGACCTGCACAACAAGATCGACCAGCACGCCGACCACCTGGCCGCGATCATGGTCACCTACCCCTCCACGCACGGCGTGTTCGAAGACCACATCGGCGACGTTTGCGCCGCGGTGCACGATGCCGGCGGCCAGGTCTACATCGACGGAGCCAACCTCAACGCGATGGTCGGGCATGCTCGTCCCGGTCGCTTCGGCGCAGACGTGTCGCACCTGAACCTGCACAAGACGTTCTGCATCCCGCACGGCGGCGGCGGCCCGGGCGTCGGTCCCATCGGCGTGCGGGCGCACCTGGCACCGTTCCTGCCCAACCATCCGCTCCAGCCCGCGGCCGGCCCGTCCACGGGTAGCGGTGCGATCGCCGGCGCACCGTGGGGGTCGGCGTCGATTCTGCCCATCACCTGGGCTTACCTGCGCCTGATGGGACCCGACGGCCTGTCGCGCGCCACCGCCACCGCCATCCTGAGCGCGAACTACGTCGCCCGGCGCCTGGACGAGCACTTTCCGGTGCTCTACTCCGGGCACAACGGCATGGTCGCGCACGAGTGCATCCTCGACCTGCGCCCGATTACTGCGGCGACGGGCGTCACGGTGGACGACGTGGCCAAGCGGCTGGTCGATTACGGCTTCCACGCCCCGACGATGTCGTTCCCGGTGGCGGGCACGCTGATGGTGGAACCCACCGAAAGCGAGGACCTGGCCGAGATCGACCGGTTCGTCGACGCGATGATCTCCATCCGGGGCGAGATCGACCGGGTGACGGCGGGGGAGTGGGCGGTGGCCGACAGCCCGCTGCGCGGCGCGCCGCACACCGCGCAGTGCCTCACTCAGGACTGGACCTATGCCTACTCGCGCGAGGAGGCGGTGTACCCAGCCGGTGTTCGGCCGGCAACCAAGTATTGGCCGCCGGTGCGCCGGATCGACGGCGCCTTCGGCGACCGGAACCTGATGTGTTCCTGCCCTCCGGTCGAGCAGTTCGCCTGAAGCCCGGACGGCTTGATCAAGCCTGACGCGGATTGACCGGCGTGTCGTTGAGTGCGCCGCGCAGTCCGGTAACCAGCAGCCTCGCGCGTCGGAGCGTCGCTGGAAAGGCAATTGGACGACCGTCTTACGCACGCAGCGCGCTCAGCTCGGGGAGATCAGCTCAGCGGTGCCGTCCGCGGGCTGCAGTTCGTCGCCGACCGACCAGGCACAGCGCCGCTCCCAGTAGCAGCGCGCCCAGGCCGTAGATCAACAGGCGTTGATCGGGTGAGCCGGTGCTAGCCAACCCGGTGGCCGCGGTGTTGTTCACCGGCGCTGCCGCTACAGCTACCACCGTTGATAAGGTCGGCTCGCTGGTCGGGAAGGGTGCAACCGCGACGCCGGCCGGTGCGGTGGTGGCGATCACCGCGACGCCCGTGCCGTTGACGCCCGGGTCGCCGACCGACATGGTGACAGGCGACGTCGGGCCGACCGACATGGTGCTGGGTGCTATGGGGCCGGGTGACATGGTGCTGGGCGGCGTGCTGACCGGCGGTGTCGTTACCGGGGGTTCCGTTGCTGTCGGTGAGGCCGTCGGCATTGGCGAAGTCGTTCCAGGTGCCGGGCCGGCGATCACGTGCACGCGCAGCATCGACCGCGATGTTTGGCCGGCGCTGTCGGTGGCCCCGTAGGACACCAATGCATCGCCCTGATACCCCTTGGCCGGCGTGAAGCGCACCGACGCGTCGTCGGCGACGACCCAGCGGCCGACGCGGGCAACGGTCAGCGCGCGCAGGCAGGAATCAGAACCGGCCGCGAACAGGCACAGGCTCGAGGAGATCCAGTGCGCACCCAAGCTGGGCCGGTCGTTGGCCAGCGGGTCCAGCGTCACCGCGGTGCCGGCGGAATCCACACTGTCCGGAATGGCGCTGGCGTCGGTGCTGCCGGGCTCCTCGACCGCGAGCGTGGCCGTGGCCAGGGTGCCGTTGGCGTCGGCGACCTGGTAGACGATCGAACTCTGGCCCTGGAAGCCGTCGACCGGGACGAAGGTCACCCGGCCGTCCTGGTCGACGGTGAACGTGCCCTGGTCGGCCACGGTCACCTCGGTGCTGTACGGGCCGGCCGACGTCAGCGCCAGCCGCACGGTGCTCGGGTCGAGGGCGACGGCCGGATCGCCGGCCCGATCGTTGTCGAGGACGTTGACGGTGACCGTGGCGCCCGGAGTGCTACGGACTACGTCGTCCAGTGCGACGGGCGTGACCGCGGTGACGGTGATGTTGATCGTGGCGAAAGCGTCATTGCCGAAACCGTCGGTGATGCGGTAACCGACGGTGTCGACTCCGGTGAAGCCGGGATTCGGTGCGAACGCCACCGTGACGAAGCCGGGCTCGGCTTGGCCGACCGTCACGTCGTAGGTGCCGCCGGCTGTTTCCAGGTGGGTCACCAGGACCGTGGGATGCAGCGGGTCGAACAGAACAAAGGTTGCCGGGTTGAAGGTGGCGTCCGCACCGGGGGTGTCGTTGACCAACGGATTGACGCTGGTGGAAACGCCCTGCTTGGTGGAGGCATCGTCGGGCTGGGCGACGGGCCCGACCTGGACCGTGACGGTCAGCGTGGCGGTGTCCGTGCCTTCGTGGCCGTCGCTAATGGTGTAGGAAACGGTGTCCGTGCCGGCGAAGCCGCGGGCAGGCGTGTAGACGATGTGGCCGTCGGTAATGACGGCGGTGCCGTGCGTCGGAGTGGCTACGTCGGTGATGGTGAGCGGGTCGTTGGCGTTGGCGTCGGTGTCGTTGGCCAGGACGTCGACGGTGACGTCGTGGGCGAAGGGCGTGGTGACCGAGTCGTCGACGGCGACCGGGGCGGTGTCGCCGACCGTGACGGTGACGGTGGCCGTGGCGGTGCCGCCGCGTCCGTCTCTGATTGTGTAGGTGAAGGTGTCGGGCCCTGCGTACCCGGCTTCGGGCGTGAAGACGATCCTGCCATCGCCGTTCACGACCGCGGTGCCGTGCGCCGGGGTGGACACCGTGACGAGGGTGAGCGGGTCACCGTCGGGGTCGGAGTCGTTGGCCAGCACATCGGCGAGGACGGTCGGCGCGCCGGCGACTACGGCGGCGTCTGGGGTTGCCACCGGGTCGCGGTCCAGGACGGTGACGGAGACAGCGGCCTCGGAGGATCCGCCGCGCCCGTCGCTGATCCTGTACCTGAACGTGTCGGGGCCGGCGTAGCCGCGCTGCGGGGTGTAGACGATGTGGCCGGCGGTGATCACGGCGGTGCCGTGCGCCGGGCGGGTCGTCACGTCGACGATGCTGAGGTCGTCATCGTTGGGGTCGGTGTCGTTGGCCAGCACGTCGATCGTGATAGCCGAGCCGGCCTGCCCAGACGCTTCGGCGGTGTCGGCGACAGCCGTGGGTGACCCGTTCGCCACCGTCACCGAGACGGTCGCGGTGTCGGTGCCGCCGTGGCCATCGCCGATGCGGTAGGTGAACGAGTCGTCGCCGAGGTAACCCCGATCCGGTGTGTAGGTGATCGTGCCGTTCGGGTGTGCGGTCGCAGTGCCGTGAGCTGCGCCGGCGGTGGACGTCACCGAAAGCGGATCGGCGTTGGGGTCGGTGTCATTGTCGAGAACACTGATGATCACGCTGCGGTTTCCTGGCACGAGGGCGACGTCGTCGTGCGCGGCCGGGCGCTGGTTGGCGACGGTGACGGTCACAGTGCCGTCCGCGGTGCCGCCGTGGTCGTCGTCGACGGTGTAGGTGAAGCTGTCGGGTCCGGCGTAGGTCGGGTCCGGGGTGTAGACGACGGTGCCGTCGGCGGCCACGATCACGGTGCCGTGCGCGGCGCCCCGGGCGCCGGTCACGATGAGGGAATCGCCGTTGGGATCGGTGGCGTGGCCGGCGGCGTCGATCGTCGTGGCCGTGGCCCCGTCGACGGTGACGGCGAAGTCGCCGGCGGTCGGCAAACCGTTGCCGGTGGTGATGCTCAGGGTGCCCGTGACCGACGTGGTGCCGTCGCTGATCGTGTAGGTCATCGTGTCGACTCCGCTCCAGCCGGCGTCCGGAACGTAGCGGATCTTCGTAGACGCGCCGGTGCCGACGATCGTTGCGGTGCCGTGGTTGTCGCCGGTGACAAGAGTGACCGTCAGCGGGTCGCCGTTGTCGTCGGTGTCGTTGGCCAGCACGTCGACGGTCACCGGCGCTCGGTAGTCGGTGGTTGCGGTGTCGGCGGCAGCCACCGGGGCCTGGTCGGGGATCGTCACGGTGACCGTTGCGGTGTCGGTGCCCCCGGCGCCGTCGCTGACGGTGTAGCTGAAAGTGGTCGTGCCGCGCCGGAAGCTTGCCGCCGGCACGAACCGCACCGTGGTGCCGTTGGTGGTAACGGTGCCCGCGCCGCCGGCCGGTTGGGTCACCGACGCGACGACCAGGATCTGGCTGGAGTTCGGGTCGGTGTCGTTGTCGAGCACAGACACCACGACCGGGGTGCCCGGAGTCGTCGACGTCGCATCCGCGGCGGCCGTCGGCGCAGTGTTCGGGATAGTGATGTGCACCGTCGCCGTAGTGCTGCCGCCGCGCCCGTCGGACACGGTGTAGTCGACCGTGTCGGAACCGATCGCGGCGGGGTCGGCGGTGTAAGTGAGGGTTCCGTTGGCGTTGACGACGGCGCTGCCCTTGGCCGGCAGGCGCGGGCCCACGGTCGCGCTGAGCGGATCGCCGTCGGGGTCGCTGTCGTTGGCCAGAATAGAGATCGTGGCGCTGCCGTTGGCCGTGTTGGCCGAGTCGTCGACGGCCACCGGCGCGGTGTTGACAGCTGTCGATCGGCTGGCGGTGTCGTCGCCGGCGGTGTCGTCGGCGTTCTGGCCGGCCACCGACGCGGTGTCGGTAGCCGGATCGGAGGCCGAGTCCAGAGTGACCACGACGTCGACGGAGGCTGTTCTGCCGTTGGCCACCGCACCTATCGCGCAGACCACCGTATTGCCCGGCGTCGTGCAGCTACCGGCAGACGGAGTCGCGCTGACCAGCGTCGCCCCGGCGGGCAGCGTGTCGGTGATCGTCACGCCCGGGTCCCCGTACGGTCCGTTGTTGGTGGCGGTCAGGGTGTACGTCACGTGCGTCGACGCCCCCTTCTGCACCAGGGGAGTGTCCGAGGTCTTGGTGATCGACAGCGCGCTGTGGTGACGGACCGCGGCGGCGGTGACGGCGTTGCTGGCCCCGGCCACGGCCAGGCTGTTCTGCTGGCCGGTGTAGGTGAACTGTGCGGTGTTGCTGATGATCGCCCCGTCGGCGATGTCGGAGTTGACGGTGACGTCGAAGGTGACCGTCGCGGTGGCCGCGCCGACCGCCACCGTGCCGCCGTCGGCCGGGGTGGTGCCAAAGCCTGCACCGGTACCCAGGTTTACCCGGACGGTGGGTGCGCCGCTGGCGTAGCTGCCGATGTCGTCGCCCGTGCCGTCGGTCAGCGACGTTGCGCCGGCCTTCAGTGATCCGGGCACGAACGTGGTTCCGGTCGGGATGGCATCGGTGAGCACCGTCTTCACCGCGTTGTCGGCACCGTTGTTCACCGCGTTGACGGTGTAACGCAGGGTGTCACCAGGCTCGGGCACTCCGGACTGGACGTTGCCCGGCGCCTTGTTGACCAAAGCGACGGACTTGGTGGCCGAGAGGCTCGGGGCGTACAGATCAGTGGCGAAGGTGACGACGCCCGGGTAGTACGTCTCGCCGCCCGAAGCCGCCGTCGTCAGTCGGATCACCGCGCTGGTGGCGTTGTTTGCCAGCGCGCCGTTCAGGCCGAAGGTCGCCTCGTCGTAACCGAGCTGGTTCTTGTATCTCGGGTCGCGGACGGAGTTGTCTACTCCGACGTCGCTGATCACGGAGGTGAACGTGTTGGCCGTGGAGTGCAGCGCGTCGGTGACGTTCTGCAGGTCGCCCGTGGTGTTGCCCAGCTGCATCTGGTCACCGGTGGACCCGGCGTCGCCCTCGTAGGACACAGCGCCCAGCGTGGTCTTGACCAGGCCGGTGAGCGGAGTCTGGAAGCCCGACACCGGCAGGTCGGCGATGTCGTTGCCGGCGGTGCCCGCCACCGAGCCGTAGCCGGCGAAGATCGTCAAGTTGCGCGGTGGATCGGTCGGGTTGGCGTAGGCGATGGTCAACGCCCAGCCGCCGTACTGGTTGCCGCCGGTTCCGCTCTGCACGTTTCCTACGGTGTAGGAGCCGTTGCCCGCCGCTGAGACGATAGAGGTCACGTCCGCGTAGCCCTGATAGGCGCCGGTGCCCGAGGCGGGAGTGGTGCGGGTGGAGGTCACCGTCTGGTACCCGGTGCCGCCGGGCACGTTGAGCGACACCTGGCTCCCATTGCTGCCAGGCGCTGCAGTCGCGGTACCGGTGCCGTACCCGGTCGAATTGATCACAGTCCCGGCGCCGGTGTTGCCGCCCCACGTCAGCGCGGCATACAGCACCGAGGCGCCCGAAGGCAGTGCCACCGTCGAACTCGACGAGTCGAACGTGGTGGGGCTGCCGTCAACGTCGACGTAGGTCATGAAGAAGTTGTTGTTGTTGTTGTCCGCTCCGGTGTTACTGGCAGTGCGGGCAGCGGCGCATCTCGTTGCCGCGCTCTGGCACGTCATCACGGTGTTGCCGCGGATTTGGATGTTCCCGCTGGTGTTCACCGAGTACATCTTGGCGAACGGTGTGGTGATGGCCGCCTGGGCGGGAAGCGCGCGATAGGCGGCAAAGCCGCCGAGAAGGGCCAGCGCGAGCACGACAGAGGCGAACCGCCGCAGACGGGTGTGTCCGATCGACCGGCCTACCGGGCGCAGTATCGAATTGCGACTGCGGTGCTTGCCTGACATCGCGCTCCGATGGACTCGTACGCCCGCGAGAGCGCTTTCCGCCCCCAGCTGACGTTCTCCAACACGCAATGCAACGCAGAACCTGGCCGGTGCCACCGGGGGAACGGCACCAGACCAAGATCATATACAGGATTGACTCAGGCTGCTGCGGTATCCGCCGCGGTCGGCGGCTGCGCGCCACGCATCGGGGGCGGCCATCTCTTCAATCCAATCGCCGCCGAACAACGATTCGACCGCGAACGGCCCTCGCAACGGTCAAGCGGCGCTGTGCATCGCGGCGGCAGTGAGGTCGGCCCGCCGCGCTTCGACGACATTGCCATCAGGCAACAGTTCGCCGGTATCTTCGAACAACACGATCCCGTTACAAAGAAGGCTCCACCCCTGCTCCGGGTGCGTCACCAGCGCATGCGCCGCATCGCGGTCGGTGGCGTGGTAATCAGGGCAGGTGGGCTGGTGTTGACAGAACATCACTTTGCTTCTCTCGGGATCTGCGTAATCTTCGCTCCCGATTGTGACGCTTTGAGCGCTGTAAGCGCAACCGGGACACGGATTTGCCGAGCGCGGAATTCCTCGCTTCAGGTCCGGCCTGCTCGTTGCTGGGCGTCACGCAACGTCTTGTCGTGCGGCACCCAGTCGGCCAGGACAACCGGAAAGCCGGCTGCAGCGACTGCGGCGACCACGTCGGGATCGTCGTCGACGACGGCAGCCACCGTGCTGATTCCGGCCAGTTCACGCAGGAGCTCGACCTTGGTCTGCGCCGCTGGACGGTAGTCGCCCGCTCGGCGCAGAAGAAGGCGCCCGGTCGGCAGACCGTGGGAATCGAGCCAGCCTTGCGTCACCTCGCGCAGGGACTCCGGGCGCCCGGAAAGCCAGACGACGTCGTGGTCCACGGCCAGTTGCTTCGCCAGCGCGGCGCCGACATCGAGCAGCGGGTCGTCCGCTGCGCCGGCGAAAAAGGCGTGCCACTGCTTGCGCCCGCGTAAGTAATGCAGCCGGTGCCGTACGTCGGCGACCACGCCGTCGATGTCGATCACCGCGAGCGTCCGTTCCATCCGGTTGAGATTAGGCCCCCCGTGGGGTTGGGCGCGGTAGAGATTGCACACAGTGGAGATCGGACACAGTGGAGATTGGACACAGTGGAGATTGGACACAGTGGAAATTGCGCCCCGGTCGAGATTGGGCTCCCGGTCGAGGTTGGGCCTCAAGGATCGGCGACGATCGGGCCGGGCGCTGGAACAATCGAGTAGTGCGCTTTCTCTCCGACGTTCCGCCGGCCTTCGACCTGACCTACGACGATGTCTTCATGGTGCCGCGACGGTCCTCGGTTGCCTCGCGCTACGACGTCGACCTGTCCACCGCCGACGGCACGGGCATCACGATTCCACTGGTGGTGGCCAACATGACCGCCGTTGCCGGCCGGCGGATGAGTGAAACCGTGGCGCGGCGCGGTGGAATCACCGTGCTGCCCCAAGACATTCCGGTGCACGTGGTGCGCGACGTCATCGCCGCGGTGAAGGCCTGTCACCCCGTGTTCGACACGCCGGTGACACTCAGCGCCCAGCACACTGTCGGCGACGCGCTGGCGCTGCTACCCAAGCGTGCGCATGCGGCGCTGGTGGTGATCGAGGCCGGCCGGCCGGTGGGCATCGTCACCGAAGCCGACTGCATGTCGGTCGATCGTTTCGCCCAGCTGGGCACCGTGATGTCCACCGATCTGTTGACGCTGCCCGACGGGGTGTCGGCGCGCAAAGCCTTCGACGTGCTCGACGGCGCGCGGCGACGGTTCGCGCCCGTGATCGACGCCGACGGCCGACTGGTCGGCGCGTTGACGCGTACCTCTGCCCTACGGTCCACGGTGTACACCCCGGCGTTGGACGACCAGGGACGGCTCCGGATAGCCGCGGCCGTAGGCGTGAACGGCGACGTCGCGGCCCGAGCGTCGGCGCTGATGGACGCCGGCGCGGACACCCTGGTTCTCGATACCGCGCACGGCCACCAGGATCGGATGATCGAGGCCCTGCGTGCGGTGCGGGCGTTGGACCCACAGGTTCCGGTCGTCGCAGGCAACGTCGTGTCGGGCGAGGGAACGCTGGACCTGCTCGACGCCGGGGCCGACATCGTCAAGGTCGGCGTCGGCCCGGGAGCGATGTGCACCACCCGGATGATGACCGGCGTGGGCCGCCCGCAGCTGTCGGCCGTGCTGGAGTGCGCCCGGGCAGCACACTCGGCCGGCGGGCACGTCTGGGCCGACGGCGGCGTGCGGCATCCCCGCGATGTTGCGCTGGCGCTCGCCGTCGGCGCGTCTGCGGTCATGGTCGGATCGTGGTTCGCCGGCACCAACGAGTCACCGGGCGACCTGCACATCGACGCGCAGGGCCGGATGTACAAGGAGAGCTTCGGGATGGCGTCGGCGCGCGCGGTGGCGAACCGGACCAGCCGCGACTCGGCCTTCGACCAGGCACGTAAAGGCCTCTACGAGGAGGGCATTTCCTCCAGCAGGATGCTGCTCGACCCCCAGCGCCCCGGTGTGGAGGACCTGATCGACGAGATCACCGCCGGCGTCCGCTCGGCCTGCACCTACGCCGGCGCGCGCTCGCTGGCCGAGTTTGCCGACCGCGCGGTGCTGGGCGTGCAGTCCGCGGCCGGATTTTCCGAGGGCCGACCGCTGCCGGCGGGTTGGTGACGCCCATGCACGGTCGTAGCGGGCACGCGCACGGGCGGTCGGCTTCCGGCCGCTCCGCCTCCCACGACGAGCGCGCCGCCGGGCAGGGTGCCGACGGCCGGTGGCTGCTCGTCGCCGCCGCGACGATCGCGGTGTTCATGGTCGGTGAGGCCACCGTGGCAGTGCTGGTGGGATCTCTGGCGCTGCTCAGCGACGCCGCGCACATGCTCAGTGATGTCGCCGCGCTGGTGGTTGCCGTTGTTGCTGCACGCACGGCACGGCGCCCCGCGCGCGGTGCCTTCACCTACGGTTTTGCCCGAGTCGATGCCCTGGCCGGGCAGGCCAGCGGGGTGACCTTGGTGTTGCTGGCAGCGTGGTTCGTGGTGGAGGGTGTGCGCCACCTGGTGCATCCGCCTGATGTTCCCGGCCTGCCGGTCATCGTCGTCGCGGCCGTCGGCGTCGTGGTGAACATTGCCGCCACCTGGATCGCTGGGCGATCGTCCAGGCAGAGCCTGAACGTGCGGGGCGCGCTGGCGCACTTGGTCACCGACGCGTGGGCCTTCGCCGCGACGCTGCTGGCCGGCGTCGTCATTGCCGTCACCGGCTGGACCCGCGCCGATCCGGTGGCGTCGTTGATGGTGGCAGCGTTGATGATCTGGACCGGGTGGGGCCTGATCCGAGACTCCGGCCTGGTGTTCCTGGAGGCCGCGCCCGCGGGCATCAGACCCGCGCAGGTGGCGAGCCGGCTGGGTGACGTGCCCGGGGTTGCGGCACTGCACGACCTACACGTCTGGGATCTCGGTGCCGGCACCGCGGCAATGTCGGCGCACGTGCTGGTCGATCCGGGCCGGGACTGTCATGCCGTGGGTTCCGCGGTGCGCGCGACGCTGGTGGCCGAATTCGGCATCGACCACGCAACGCTGCAAACCGAACATCTCGACGTCGCGGAGACTCCGCCCTGTGTCGATCTGCACGCCACGCAGCGCACCCGCCGCTGACCCGGCGGACTGCTGACAGGCGGCTCGCTGACAGGGGACGGGCTGATCGCTGGCAGGAGCTGGCTGACAGGGGCTGGCTGACCGGGGCTGGGTCAGCCGGTGGTCACCTGCGACGCCGGCGGCGCGGAGATGGACACGGGCACGTTGTACTTGCTGAAGGTGGCGATCACGCTTACCGACTGCCCCTGCACCTTCAGATTTTCGGTGACGCGGACGGGCCGGTTCTGGTTGTCGATGTAGAGCTCGACCGGGATGGACGCGATGCCGCTACGCACCAACACAGCACCGTTGGGGAAGTTGCTCGGCAGCCTGGCCGGTATCACTGCAAAGGAGTAGTGCCGCGTAGCCACGCCATCGACTGTCGCAGCGCCTCGATCTGTCAGCTTTGCGGCCGCCTTCGCGAACAGGCTGTACGAAGCAGGCGACGAGGTAGCGCCGGACGTGGCGAACGACGTCGCCAGCTGACGCACCGTCGCATTGGAACTGTGTGTGGACAGCAGGACGTAGGGCTTGCTCGACTTGGTGACCTGGGTGGGCAGCTTGGCGTAGGTCTTGCCGTTGGCCTGGATGAAGCGAAGCGGCGCCGAACCCGCGGACGCAGCGGTGAGGTCGAAGGCAACCACCTTGCCTGCCACCAGCTTTTCAGTTCCATCGGTCGCGAGTTTCACTGTCGCAGCCGTTGTGTTGGACGTGAAGTGCAGCGACTGCACCGACTTCGTCGCCGTGGTCATCCGATCGAACAACGTGGTCGCTCCCGCACCGCTACCGCCGGCCGCTGACGACGCCGGGGTTGACGATGTCGAGGTAGACGTCGGGTCGATCGAACTCGCTGGTGCCGAGCTCGATGACGCGACCGTCGACGATGCAGATGCGACGGTATCCGAGGACGACGGCGTCGGTGACGTCGACGAGCCGGCCCCCTTCGACGAGCCGCATGCCGCCAGGGCTACTACGAGAGGAACAGCCGCAAGCAGGCCCGTTGGGCGTAACGTCATGACACAAAATTACCAGAAGGGACGTGCCTTGATCTTGCCTGTGCACGAACACATCACAGGGCAAGCCGTCTAGCGGCTTGGATCCTGAGTTCGAACCCGCCGATGCACAATCTGCGCACAGGCTAGTAGGCCGGCGGTCGCAAGATCGCAAAAGCATCGGTCACCTGTACCGACGAAGACGTGAACCGGAACAGCTGCGCCGGACGCCCGCCCGTCGCACCGGCAGCCACGGTGGCGCCGACCGGTACGAGTGCACCGCGCCGGGTGAGCACGCGCTGCAGGTTCGTCGGCGACACGTCGTGGCCCAGGGCGGCGGCATAGATCGAGCGCAAGCCGGCGATCGTGAACTGAGGCGGCGCCAGCGCGAGGGCGATGGTCGTGTAGGACAGCTTGCCGCGTAGCCGCTCGACCGCGCTGCCCACGATGGAGGCGTGGTCGAACGCCATTGCCGGCAGGTGTTCTACCGGGTGCCAGCAGGCGTCGGGCGGCAACACCGGCTCGGTGTCGGCCGGTAACAGGGCGAGATAGGCCGTGGCCAACACCCGTTCGCGTGGATCTCGCGCCGGGTCGCTCCGTGTTTCCAGCTGTTCCAGGTGGGCCAGATGCGCAATATCGGCAGGAGCGTGGGCAGGCTCGCGGGCAGTGTCGACAGTGTCGAGAATGGCACCCAGATGTCGGGACACGCACGCGCCCAGCCGTTCGTCAGCCTGTACCCGACCGCCCGGAAGCGCCCACCGCCCGTCCAACAGCGCGCCTGCCCGCTGCTCCAGCAGCACCTGCAGCGCGCACTGTCGAACCTGGAAGACGACGGCCAGCGCCTGGTGGGCGAAGCGTTCGCCGCTCACTCGCCGTCGAGCGACGGCGTGCCGATGGCGATCATCGCCTCCACCGCGGCGCGTGCCCTGGCCGCGATGTCGTCGGGCACGACAACCTCGTCGACCCCGTCGCGCAGGCACCGCAGCAACTTGGCCGGGGTGTTCATCTTCATGTACTGGCAGACCGCGCGGGAGTTGACCGGCCGGAACGTGGTCCGAGCATTGGCCTGCTCGAGTTGGTGCAACATGCCGGTCTCGGTAGCGACGAGCACGAGGTCGGCGGTGGACGCGCGCGCGGACTCCAACATGCCGCTGGTCGACAGGATGTGGGTGCGCTCGATGGGGAACTCGCCGGTGCCCGACATGTAGAGCGCTGACGTCGCGCAGCCGCACTCGGGATGGATGTAGAGCTCCGCGTCCGGGTTCGCCTTCACCTGCGCGGTCAGGTCGGCGCCGCTGATGCCGGCGTGCACATGGCACTCGCCCAGCCAGATGTGCAGGTTCTCCCGCTTGGTCTCGCGCTTGACATGCGCGCCCAGGAACATGTCGGGCAGGAACAGCACCTCGCGATCGGCCGGCACCGAATTGACGATGTCGACTGCATTGGCCGACGTGCAGCACAGGTCGGTCTCGGCCTTGACGTCGGCGGACGTATTGACGTAGGAGACGACCACCGCGCCCGGGTGCTCGGCCTTCCAGGCGCGCAGCTGGTCGGCGGTGATGCTGTCGGCCAGGGAGCAGCCGGCGTTGCGATCGGGCATCAGCACGGTGCGGGTGGGTGCGAGGATCTTGGCCGTTTCAGCCATGAAGTGCACGCCGCAGAACACGATCGTCGACGCGTCGCTGGCCGCGGCCAGCCGGGACAGCGCCAATGAGTCTCCGACGTAGTCGGCGACGTCCTGGATCTCGGCCAGCTGGTAGTTGTGGGCCAGGATCACCGCGTCCCGCTCGCGCGCCAAGTGGCGAATCTCGTCAGCCCACCTTTCCTTCTCGGCCGGCGTCATCGCGGCAGGGCCCGCCGCGGGGCCGGCGGCCATGGGAAGGGAAGTGCGAGTCGCGGTCATGTCGGGTCCTTTATGCGTCGCGTTTGTCGGTTCGTCGCCGGTTGGTCCCCGGGGGCAGTCGGCTCATCGTCGCGGCCTACTTGCGCACCGCGTTAAGGAGGGTCCTGGTTTTCGTCTGCCAGACAATAACCTACTCGCACCGCTGTTGATTCCGCGGTCGGGGAACAGTTGACACCGTACGAGGCGTTATCAAGACGTGACCACCAAAACATCAGCTGCGGCACAGTCCGCGGAACTCCCCGCTCACGCCGCCGGCCACTTCGACATCGGCGGCAAGTCCGTGCACCGCCTGGGCTTCGGCGCCATGCGCCTGACCGGTCCGGGCATCTGGGGGCCGCCTGCCGACCACGCGCAGGCCGTCGCCGTGCTCCGGCGCGCCCTCGAGCTGGGCGTCGACTTCATCGATACTGCCGACTCCTATGGGCCCTACGTCAGCGAAGAGATCATCGCCGAGGCCCTGGCGCCGTATCCGGACGAGGTCCTGATCGCAACCAAGGCCGGCATGTTGCGCCTGGGACCTGACATCTGGACGCCGCTGGGCCATCCGGACTACCTGCGCCAGCAGGTCGAGATGAGCCTGCGCCGACTGCAGCTCGAGCGCATCGACCTGTTCCAGCTCCACCGCATCGACGACAAGTTTCCCCTCGCCGACCAGATCGGTGAGCTGAAGACGATGCAGGACGAGGGCAAGATCGGCTCTATCGGCCTGTCCGAGGTGTCGGTGGACCAGCTCGAGCAAGCCCGCGATATCGCCACTATCGCCACCGTGCAGAACCGCTACAACCTCACCGACCGGGCGTCGGAGGACGTGCTGGCCTACGCCGAGCAGAACCTCATCGGCTTCATTCCGTGGGCTCCGGTCGCTGCCGGCGATCTGGCCAAGCCCGGCGGCCCGGTCGACGACGTGGCCAAGGCCACCGGCGCCTCGACATCCCAGGTGGCGCTGTCCTGGCTGCTCGCTCGCTCGCCGGTCATGCTGCCGATCCCGGGCACGTCGAGCGTGAAACACCTCGAGGACAACATCGGTGCCGCCGGTGTCACCCTCACCGAGGAGCAGGTCCAGGAACTCACCGACGCCGCGTGAACGCAGCTGTTCACCGGGCGGACGGCCTCTGTGCGTCGGCCGCCCGGTGGGCAGTCGTTCCCTCCAAACTGGAAGACTGATCCAATGCGTCCAGGAATGCCCAGCAATGCTCCAGCCGCCCGTACCGCCCCGCGTCCCGACGCGCGCCTCGCTGCGGCGATGAGCGGGGCGGTCGACCTGGCCGCGGTGAAGGCTCGCACCGAGGCCCAAGCGCGCGCCGCAGAACGCCCGCCGGCGGCACCGGGTGCGCACGTCATCGACGTCGACGAGGCCGGCTTCCAGGTCGAGGTACTGCAGCGCTCGCTGCAGGTGCCGGTGCTGCTGGACCTGTGGGCCGACTGGTGCCAGCCGTGCAAGCAGCTGTCACCGGTGCTGGAGAAGCTGGCCGCCGAAGGCAACGGTTCCTGGGTGCTGGCCAAGATCGATGTCGATGCAAACCCCGGCATCAGCCAGGCGCTGCGGGTGCAAAGCATTCCCACGGTGTTCGCCGTCATCGGCGGACAGGTGGTGCCCGGTTTCAGCGGCGCACTGCCCGAAGCTCAGGTGCGCGAGTTCGTCGGCGCCGTGCTCGATGCCGCGGTCCAGGCCGGCCTGCCCGGTGCAGCAGCCGTCGACGATGTAGCCGCTGACCGTGCCGATGACGCCGCTGACGTGACGGCCGCCGCCGTCGAGCCGCCCAGTGATCCCCGCTTCGACGTGGCTGAGGAACACTTGGACGCCGGCCGGTATGACGAAGCTGCAGCGGCGTTCCAAGCGATCCTCGATCAGGAGCCCAACAACGACGAAGCCGCACTGGCGCTGCGCCAGACGGCGTTCCTCAAGCGGTTGGAGTCGGTTCCTCCGGACGCGATCGCCCAGGCCGATGCAGCGCCCGACGATGTCGAGTTGCAGCTTGCCGCCGCCGATCAGGAGCTGGCCCGCGCCGACATCAACCCGGCCCTGAACCGTCTCATCGGCGTCGTCAGCCGGATCCGCGGTGATGACCGCGATCTCGTCCGCGACCGCCTGCTCGACTACTTCGAGATCATCGGCGCACAGGATGAGCGTGTCGCTCCCGCCCGTCGGCGGCTGGCCAACGCCCTGTTCTGAGCCTCGTAACTTCTCTGAGCCGCGTCACTTCGCGGTGCCTCGAGAAGTTATGGATATCGACGAGCCGCTCTCCCGGCCCCCACGCGGCGGTTGGATATCCACAACTCGTTGTGCAGCGGACAGGACGACCGTCAGCTGGGAGCCGAACGTTCGACGGGTAAGCGGGACCGAGTGAACAGGTACGCCGCCGCTGCGGCGAGCGCTGGTACCAGGATCAGCGCACCAGCCACGTTCGGCCACCACGGCACCGCGAGCGGAAAGCTGGTGGCGTCGTGGTTTGCGCGGGCGACCGAGCGCTGGATTGCCACATAGCCGACCGGTGCGATGAAGCCGCACGCGACGCCGAGTGCCGACCCCAGCAGTGCGGTTGTCCCGGCCCTAGCCGCGGACAGTCGTCGTCGGATGCGCGGGCTCGCCCCGACCGCGGCTAGCGTCTGCAGATCGGGACGGCTGTCGACCGTGCTCAGCATCGTCGCGATCAGGGCTGCCCCGAGCGCTATCACGCTGGTGGCGACCAGCAACGCGATAAGGCCGACCCCGTACCGACTGCTATAGCCGCGCTCGACGTACAGACTTCGGTTCATTCCCAGTCGAAGGAGTGCGGCGTCGGTCGCCTGCTCCTGGCGGTCCGTCGGCGGCCGAGCGGTGGCTACGAGAAAGCCAACCGTCGTGATCGGCAATGCCCACGCCCGCGCGGTGGCCGGCGGCAGCACGACCACGCCGGTCCGGTACGTGGCCGCAACCAGAACGGCCGGGGTGCGATAGCTGTGGGTGATCTGTTCAGATCCGTCACCGGCGTCCTTGTTCACGTTGATCTTCAGGAAGCCGTGGTCGATCAAGCTCCGATCAAAGACGACGGCGCTGCCGGCTCGCAGTGCGGCTACCCCAGCCGGCGTGCTCGTGCCGGCGATACCAGACACTGTGCTGCCGTCGTCCACGACGACGCTGGGGATCGAGCCCGATGAGAAGCCCGATGAGAAATAGGTGGTCCCGGGTGCGGCCTCAGGGTAGGCGGAGATCGGTTGGGTACGGGGATCGCCGTCAGGCAGTCCGCGAAGCGGAAAGATCGTGCTGGCGGGCAGCGCCGTACGCAATGCGGCGACAGCTGCGGCGTTGCCAGCTGTGGTCGGAGTGCCGGCGGCATACGCGTAGCCCGCAGCGAGCGTAGGCGCGTACGTGCTGCGATCGCGTGCGTCGGTACTGGCAACCAGGATGGACGCGCCGACCCCACCGGCGACTGCGGCCATGATGGCGGCCACAGCCGAGGACGTCGCGGAGCGGTTGCGCGCGCTGTCGCGCAGCGCGATCCGGCCGGCCAGAGGCAGCCGCGCCGCTAGCCGGCCGGTGAGTCCGATCAGAGCGGGACAGCACGCAATAAGGCCCAGTTCGGTGAGTACCGCGCCGGCCAGCAGCACCGTTTGATTGCGCGTCGCACCACCGACGCCGATCGCGACCACCGCGCCCGCGCTTGCCGCGAGCGCACCGATCACCGGCACGCTGCGCCGGGTGCGCACAGTTCCGCGGCGTCCGCGGAGTGCGGCCAGCACGTCGGTGCGCGCGGCCGCCCGGGCCGGCAGCCAGGCAGCCAGCAGGCCGGTGACGACGCTGACGGCGACGATGCCGCCCAGCTCCATCAAGCGAAGGTCCAGGTGGCCGGGCACGGCGTCCTGCCAGTGCGCAACCAAGGGCAGCAGCGCCACAGCCACCGCCGCTCCGCCTGCCAGGCCGAGAACCCCCGCACCGAACCCGAGAACCAGTCCGCCGGCGAGCACCACGTTGCGCAGATCGGCCCGCGAGCCGCCCACCGCTCCGATCAGGCCCAGGGTGCGGCGGGAGCGCCGGGCACCGACGGCAAACGCCGGCCCGGCGAGCAGCACGATCTCCAGGACGACGAGCCCGGCGACCAGCGCGGCACCGGTCAGCCCGCCGGCCGTGTATGCAGTGCCCGAGCTGATCGACGTCGAGATCTCGCTGGCCGGCGGCGGGCGGAGGCGGACCGAACGGGAGTCGACCAGCATGAAGCGCTTGTTGAGGCGTTGGACGGTCGCCCAGGTGACGGGTTCGGGCCCCGCCACGTAGTACTGCTGGTCGGCGGTCACCACCGCCGGTACCGGCGGAGCGGGCACAAAGGCCGTCTGGGTCGATCGGTGGTAGTGATCGGTGACGATGCCGACGATCGTGTACGTCTTTCTGGTTTTGGCGTCCGCGACGCTCTGGCCGATCGTGCGACCCATCCGCCGGGCGAGCGCGGGTGTCACCGCGATCTCACCGTTGGTCTGGGGTGCCCGGCCGCGCACCTGCTGCCACAAGCCGGACAGTGCTGGGTCTTGGTAGGCGAGTCCTGTGGTCTGGATCGTTGCGATGCCGTAGGCGGTGGTGACTGTCACTCCACCGCTGGTCACAGGCAGGAGCCGACTGCCCGGGGGCAGCGCGGCAAGCAGCTGCGCCGTCGTCGGCGGGGGTGGTGTCTTTGCTCCTGTGTTACCCGACGAGCCGTAGGACTGGCCGTCCACGGATTGCGAAAAGTTGTCAGCGCCCGGATCCGACACCCAAGATATCTTCGCCTGCGCCCGGCCGAGATCGCGCTGCACCTGCTCGGCCGTGGACAGCTGCATGGTGCGGGCCAGCACGTCGGCGGCCGACAGGGCGAACACCGGCAGCGCGATCAACGCAATCACGAGCAGGCTGCGGCCCGGAGAGCGGCGGGCGTCGCGGTAGGCCAGACGCAGTGCCACCCGCCAGCGAGTCGAACCAGACCGGCGGCTCGCCGACGGCGCAGCGGGGGGGACGAAGCCTGCTGGCCGGTCCAGCACCGTCGTCATCGGTCGCCGGCCGCGGTGAGCAGCGACTCGGGATCGGCCAGCGGAGCGCTGGCATCGACGATGGCGCCGTCACGCAGGAACACGACGCGGTCGGCCCAGCCGGCGTGGCGCGCCTCGTGCGTCACCAGGACACCGGCGGCGCCCGCGTCGCACCGCTCCCGCAGCACGCGCAGCACGTCGTCGCCAGTGCTGCTGTCCAGCGCGCCGGTCGGTTCGTCAGCCAATACGAGTCGGCGCTCGCCGACGAGCGCGCGCGCGATCGCAACGCGCTGCTGCTGGCCGCCGGACATGTCGTCGGGAAAGCGGTCGGCAAGGTCATCGACACCCACCTGCGCCATGGCCGCCAGCGCCTCTCTGCGGGCGTTTCGCGAGCTCGCCCCGTCCAGTTCGCGCGGCAACATGACGTTCTCGACTGCGGTGAGGGCAGGTATCAGGTTGAGATCTTGGAAGACGTACCCGATCCGCCGCCGCCGCAGCTGTGCCAACGCGGCACGGTTCAGGCGTCCGAGGACGGACTGCTCCACCAGAACGTCACCGGTCGAAGGGCTGTCCAAACCACCGGCCAGTGCCAGCAACGTCGACTTGCCCGAACCGGACGGACCCATGACAGCGACGAGTTCACCGGCTTGCACGCTCAAGCTCGTGGTGCGCAGCGCACGTACCGACGTATTGCCGGTGCCGTAGGTCCGGGTGACTTCGCGCAGCTCCAAGATTGCCTGGCTGGTCATCGCTGGGCCTGCTGAGGCCGCGGCGCAATGGCCTGCTCCGCAGCCGACTCGATCGGAGCCTCGGGCGCATTTCGGCGCGCGCGCGCGATGCGCGCCTCGCAGTGATCGAGCCAGCGCAGTTCTGCTTCGGCGGAGAAGATCAGCGAATCTGCTACCAGCTGCCAAGGGAGCTCCGCGCCGGCACGTTCGCGGGCACGTGTGAAGTTCTGTAGCGCCAACATGGTTGCCGAGCGTTGGATCTGAATCACCGCCTGCAAGTCCACGCCTGGCGTAGTGGCGGCCAGGGCGAGCTTGATGGCCAGCTCGTCGCGCGGAGGCGCGTCGGCGCTGACGGCAGTGGTGAACCAAGCACGAACCGCAGCCCTACCAGCTGCGGTGATGGAGTAGATGTGCTGGGCGTCGGCGGAGGACTGTTCGGCGTCGTCGTCGACTTCCGACCCAGCAACGATGAGCCCGTCCCGCTCCAGTCGAGCGAGCGTGGTGTATACCTGCCCGACGTTGAGCGGCCAGGTATTACCCGTGATCGTCTCGAAGCGGCGGCGCAGCTCATAGCCGTGCAGAGACTGCCGGTCCAGCAGAGTCAGAAGGCCTTGACGAATCGACACGCACGATCACCCCATACTCGGTATGCATCTTGGATACCGAGTATGTATATCGGGTAAGTACGCACACAGTCAAGGTCCGCCGCTACCGGCTCAGAACCGAGGTAACAGCCCCTGATCTGCCAGCACGCAACGGCGCCCAGCCGTCGTCCCGGGTTTGGCGGCCAGAAACATCCATCTGACGCTGCGCCGCCAAAAGCGGTGGCCGGGTTGACCTCAGCCGGTGTGGGGCATCAGTGCGTCGGCGGGGATGACGCCCAACCGCCCGGCGGAGTAGTCCTCCAGCGCCTGCTGCAGCTGCGCGCGGGTATTCATCACGAACGGCCCGTATTGGACGACCGGCTCGCGGATGGGCTGACCGCCGAGCAGCAGCACCTCCAAGGCGGGGTGGCGCGCGTCCTGGCGGTCGGCCGCGGACACAGTCAGCCGGTCACCGGCACCGAGCACCGCCAGCTGACCGGTGGAGATCGGACGTCGCTCCGCGCCGACATAGCCCGAGCCGCTGAGCACGTACACCAGCGCGTTGAACTCCGCGTTCCAGGGCAGCGACAGCTGCGCACCGGGCAAGATCGTCGCGTGCGCCAGCGCGATCGGCGTATGCGTGGAGCCGGGGCCGTGATGACCGGCGATGCTGCCGGCGATGATGCGCACCAGCGAGCCGGCGTCGGCCGAGGCCAGCAGCGTCACCTCGCTGCCGTCGAGATTCTGGTATGCCGGTGCAGCGAATTTATCCGCCGCAGGCAAGTTGACCCAGAGCTGGATGCCGTGGAAGAGGCCACCGGCCATCACCAGCTCCTCGGGCGGGGTCTCGATGTGCAGAATGCCCGCACCGGCAGTCATCCACTGCGTGGCGCCGTTTTCGATGATGCCGCCGCCGCCATGGCTGTCCTGGTGCAGGAAGGTGCCGTCGATCAGGTACGTCACCGTCTCGAAGCCACGGTGCGGATGCCACGCGGTGCCCTTGGGCTCACCCGCGGCGTACTCGACCTCGCCCATCTGGTCCATGTGTACGAACGGATCCAGCGCGGCCTTGGACACCCCGGCGAAGGCGCGGGTGACGGGAAAACCCTCGCCCTCGAAGCCGCGCGGACCGGTGGTGATGGAGGTGACGGTGCGCTCGGTATCGCCCAGGCCCGCCGCGTCGATGCGCGGCAAGGTGACGGTGTCGGCGGTGACTGCAGGCATGAAGAACTCCTTTGAGGCTGACGGCTGACTCTAGGTTACTACGACCTACAACCGTTCACCAGGAAGGTTATTCCGCCGTGCTACACGCCGTACTCGACCGGCAGTTCCCCGCGTCGCACGGCCGTGACAAGGGCTGCGTGGTCGGCCTCGGTCTGGTCCGCGTAGGCGCGGGCAAAGCGCACGAGTGCCTGGTCCAAGCGGTCGGAGCGGCCCGCATAGCCGGCGATCATGGATGCGCCGCTGGTACGCGCATGCCCCTTGGCCAGCAGGTGGCCGACGACGCCGGCGTAGTCGGCCATCGCCTCGGGCTCGATGGAGTCCAATGCGACGGTCCCCTTCATATTGCGAAACTGCCGCACGTAATACTGCTCGTCACCCACCGTCGTCCAGCCAAGCAGAGGATCGCTGACGGTCTGCAGAGCTTGCTGGTATTCCACCACCCGCTGACCCTGGTGGGCGTGCCAGGCAGACGTGCCGTGCACGTACTGGGCGAGCACCGAACGGCGAGCCTGCTTGAGCTGGAGGAACACCACGTCGTCGGGACTGCTGCCCTCCAGTAACGCGACGTAGGCGCGCAGTCCGACGCTACCGACGCCCACCACCTTGTGCGCGATGTCCACCAGCGTGTAGCCGCCGATCACCCGCCGCCAGTGCGGCGCCAGCGTCTGCAGGTAGTCGTCCAGCGCGGCGGCGATCAGGTCGTATTCGGCCGCGGCTACGCCGGTGATCAGGGGCGGTTCCATCACGATCCGGCGCCCGCCGGCGCGCTCCTCGGTGAACCGGGGCAGCGCACGATCGTTGGTGCGGGCACGGGCCTGGCGGGCCGCTCGCTCGATCGCGGTGATCAGCTTCTGATCCGTGGCCGTGGCAAGCAGTTCGTCGATATCGAGGCGCTGGTAGGACCGCGACAGCAACGGCTGCTCGGCCAGGCCGCTGACCTCGGCTCGGTAGGCGGCTACACAGGACCGGACCGCGGTCGCGCACTGCTCCTCGGTCGAGGAGTTCTGCCGCCCTATCACCCAGATGCTGGCCACCAGACGGCGCAGATCCCATTCCCAGCAGCCGGGATGCGCCTCGTCGAAGTCGTTGAGGTCAATCACCAGGTCGCGCTCGGGTGAGGCGTAGAAGCCGAAGTTGCCGAAGTGGGAGTCGCCGCACGTCACCGGAGTGATGCCCGTGGCGGGCAGGCCGGCCACGTCGGAGGCCATCACGACGGCGGTTCCGCGCAGAAACCCGAACGGCGATGCCGCCATCCGGGCGACCCGAATCGGGATCAGCGAGGGGATGCGGCCCTCGTGTGACTGCTTGATCAGTGCAATCGGGTCCGGACGGTCCGCAGGTGGTGTCCAGGCGCCCAGCGCCGAGCGGGGCACCTGCTGGCGCAGCGCCCTGCCCAGGGCGTAACGCTCCGCGCGCGAGGTCGGCCGGCGGCGCAGCGACACGTAGGAGTGGCTGTCGGCCTCGGCGAGAACGACGTGCCCCGTCGTCGATCGCGCAGGCTCAGACGCCGGTATTCGCTCGGGCGTCACTGCCGCGGCGCTGGGCGGGGAAGTCAATAGCGCCCCGTCCAGGCCAACGGCCAGGTGCGCCGGTCCAGCACGCCGGTGACCGGCAGGCCGGCCAGGCGTTGCAGCCGCTCGGTCGCAGATACCGAGTTCGAGCCGTAGCGCCCGCTGCCCAGCAGCGCTGACGCTCCGCGCAGATGCAGCTGCCAGGTGGCGACGGCGGCGCCGGTGTTCCCGAGGTGGAACGGCGCGTGTCCGGCCGGCCACGCAGGGGGCGTGGCCGTCGTGCCCAGTACCCGCAGCGCTGCCGAGCCGACGCCAATGCTGATCCGCGGCCGTCGCGCCGGCGTCAGCCACCGCATGATCGTGTCCAGCTTCGAACTCGCCACCGACACACAGCCCGCTGTCGCGTGTCCGGTGGACACGTGCAGGAAGAAGCCTGAACCAGCACCCGAGACGACGGGATGGGTGTTGTAGTCGATCACGACGGCGTGAGCGTAAGCCCGGCCGCTGTAGTACAGGTTTTCCGATGCCCCACCGGGGGAGCTGCGTTGCACGACGTGGGTGTTGTACTTGGCCGAACGCGGATTCTCGTTCCACCAGTCGCGGGTGCCGGCACGGAAGTAGGGCAGCGTCGTGGCGTTGTTCGCCTGATTGCCGAAGGCCTGCGTGAGGCCGAAGACGCCGGCCGGCGTGCGCGACACACCTTCGCGCGTCCGGCCGACGCCATTGGACCCGATGTGTGCGAAAGCCGGTCCCCACACGTGGCGGTACGTGCCGTTGACGTTGCGTGCCCACAGATCCAGCTTCGCCGTCGTCGCCGAAGACGACTCCGCTCGCACAGTGACGACCTGCAGACTCACCGGTGCCGCAGAAGCCACCGCAGCCACTACCGCAGCTTCCGCATCGCCCGAGCCGAGCGACGACGACGACACAATCGCAGCGGTGACGCACGCCAGTACACCTACTGCGGCCCGCCGTGCCCGCCGAACCGATGGCATCGTCGACATCCCTACGGCCGGTACCGCAGATAGACCGTTCCCAGCGGAGGCACCTGCACCATCGCCGACGCCGGCAGCCCATGGAAGCTGTAGGACTCGGCCCGCACACCGCCCTGGTTACCCACGCCTGAGCCGCCGTACACGGTGGCGTCGGTGTTGAGAACCTCCTCCCACCGGCCCTCGTTCGGCAGCCCGACGCGGTACTGCGGATGCGCGACCGGGGAGAAGTTGGCGATCACCGCGATCGCCGACCCGTCAGTACCCAAGCGCAGAAAGGAGAACACGTTGCCCGCGGCGTCGTTGGCGTCGATCCAGCGGAAACCGGCGGGATCGCTGTCGAGTGCGTACAACGCCGAGTTCTCGCGATATACGCGGTTGAGATCGCCGACCGCGCGCCGCATGCCCCCATGCCCGGCGAACTCCAGCAGCCACCAGTCCAGTGAGTGCGCCTCGGTCCACTCCTGGGTCTGGCCGAACTCCGAGCCCATGAACAGCAGTTGCTTGCCCGGATGTGCCCACATGTAGGCGAACAGCGTGCGGGCGGTGGCCATCTGCTGCCACTGGTCGCCGGGCACCTTGCCCAGGATCGACGCCTTGCCGTGCACGACCTCGTCGTGCGAGATCGGCAGAATGAAATTTTCGGTGTAGGCGTACACCATCGAGAACGTCATCTCGTTGTGGTGGTACTGCCGATGAACCGGTTCATGGCCGATGTAGCGCAGGGTGTCGTTCATCCAGCCCATGTTCCACTTGAAACCGAATCCGAGCCCGCCCAGATGCGTGGGCCGGGTGACTCCGGGCCACGACGTCGACTCCTCGGCGATCGTGATGGCGCCGGGCACGCGGCGATAGGCGGTGGCGTTCATCTCCTGCAAGAAGGTGACCGCCTCCAGGTTCTCCCGGCCGCCGTACTGGTTGGGCACCCACTCGCCGGCCTTACGGGAGTAGTCCAGGTACAGCATCGACGCGACGGCGTCCACCCGCAGGCCGTCGACGTGGAACTCCTCCAGCCAGTAGACGGCGTTGGCGACCAGGAAGTTGCGGACCTCGCGGCGCCCGAAGTCGAAGACGTAGGTTCCCCAGTCCAGCTGCTCGCCGCGACGCGGATCGGCGTGTTCGTAGAGCGCGGTGCCGTCGAATCGGGCGAGGGCGAAGGCGTCTTTGGGAAAGTGCGCGGGCACCCAGTCGACGAGAACGCCGATGCCGGCCTGATGCAGCGCGTCGATCAGGTAGCGCAAATCGTCCGGTGAGCCGAACCGCGCGGTCGGCGCGTAGTAGGACGTGACCTGGTATCCCCACGACGGTGCGTAGGGATGTTCGGCCACCGGCAGGAATTCGACGTGCGTGAACCCCAGCTCGCTCACGTAGGCGACCAGCTCTTGGGCAAGCTCTCGGTAGCTGAGCCCGGCGCGCCACGAGCCCAGATGTACTTCGTAGATCGAGATCGGCGCGGCATGCCAGCGCGTCGCTGCGCGCCGGTCGATCCAGTCGGTGTCGTTCCACTCGTGGTGTGAGGAGAAGACGACGGATGCGGTGGCCGGCGGCCGCTCGGTGGCAAAGGCCATCGGATCGGCCTTCTCGCGCCATACACTGTCCGCGCCCAGGATGCGGAACTTGTACCTAGTGCCGTCGCCGATCCCGGGCACGAACAGTTCCCAGACGCCCGACGAGCCCAGTGAGCGCATCGGGAACGCGCGCCCGGACCAGTAGTCGAAGTCGCCGATGACCTGGACGCCGCGCGCGCTGGGAGCCCACACCGCGAAGGACGTGCCCGACACGGGGCCGCGGGGAGTTTCGTAGGTGCGCACGTGCGCGCCCAGCACCGTCCACAGGTCCTCGTGTCGGCCCTCGCCGATCAGGTGCAGGTCGACATCGCCCAGGGTGGGCAGCCAGCGGTAGGGATCGTCGACCTCGTAGGTGGTCTCGCCGTAGCTAACGGCAAGGCGGTAGTCCCCGAGGGGACCGTCGGCGACGGTGGCGAAGACGCCGCCGTGCAGGTGCGCCAATGTGACGGTGGTGCCGTTCTCGGCCTGCGCCACGATCTCGGTGGCGTCCGGGCGCAGCGTGCGGACGACGGTTCGACCGTCGGGCAACGGATGGGCACCGAGGATCGAGTGCGGATTGTGGTGTGCGCCGCCGACGAGCTGCTCGAGCTCAGTGCGGTTCACCTGCGCGTGATCGACCGGCGCCGGATCTGCCGGCACGGGATCGACCTGCGCGGGATGTGCCTGCGCGGGATCGACCTGCGGGGTATTCGGGGGTGCGGGCGGGGGTTCGGCACGGGGTGCCGGTGCCGGCTTCTGTGCCGGCTGCTCGTCTGTATGCGACTCGGGCGCGGGCTGTGCCGGCTGCGCGTGCTGTGCCGGCTGCGCCGTCGGCTCGTCGGCGGTGCCGAACACGCCCGAGTTGCCGACGCCAGCTGCGGGCACCACGACATTTGCCGCCTTCGACACGGTCTGGGGATCGGAGATCGCACCGCTTGGGCCGCCGGCCCCGACGTCGGCCTGCTGCGTCGTTCCCGGCTCGGCCGGCGCCTGATCAGGAGACGACGCCACGTCCTCGTCCAAGTTCACCGTCGGCTCGACGTTGCTCTGGACGATGGGCTCCTCGAACTCCTCGCGATCGCCGCGCAACGGACGCGTCGTCAGCGGTGGAACGGCCAGTACATCCGGGCCGGCAGGACTCTGCGAGTTCTGCGCGGCAGGGATGTCGATCGGTTCGTTGGCATTGGGGCCGCTCATCGGCTGTCCTCTCGATCGGCTGGAATCTGCGCGCCGGGCGGCGCATCGAACTGGTTGGTATCGACGCGGTGGGTACTGGCGTGGTGAGCGTCGGATGGGCTGGCCAACCGGCTCAACGATGCCAGCGGCACGGCAAGCCACGCCGGGCGGTTGCGGGCTTCGTACACCGCCTCGTAGACGGCCTTGTCGGCCTCGAACGCGCGCAGCAGCGTCGTCTGCTCGCGCGGATCGGGCCCGACGCTGCCGTACCCGGCGCAAAAAGCGTCCCGGTTGCGTTCGGCCCACTCGACAGCACGGTAGAGCTGTTGGCTGTCGGTCGGGGTGTCGATTGCCTGGTGGTGTGCGGCGTAGTCGAAGGAACGCATCATCCCCGCGACGTCGCGCAGCACCGAGTCAGGTCGGCGACGCTCGGTGATCGACTTGGCGGGCTCACCTTCGAAGTCCAGCACCACCCACCGGTTCACCGTGCGCAGCACCTGGCCTAGGTGCAGATCGCCGTGCACCCGCTGGACGATCATCTCGTCGCTTCGGGCAAGCGTGTCGTAGAACCCGCGTAAGGCGTCGGCGACGTCGGCGAGCTGGGGCACCAACACCACTGCGTCGTCCAGACGCTGCATCATCGCGTCGGCGCGCTGGCGTACGTGGTCCGCGTCGAGCTGCTCGGTACCGAACGCGGTGACGAGCTCGGCGTGCACCTGCGCCGTCGCCTTGCCCAGCCGGTAGGCCTCGGCCGCGAAGTCGCCGCCGGCCTCCTGGGCATGCAGGTCGGCCTCGGCCATCAGGTCACGCACGCTCGCCTTGGCCAGCACCCAGCCGTCGGTGGCCGTGGTCATGAAGTCCTGCAGCATCGCCAGGCTTGCCTGCTGGTCCCCGCCGTCGTCCGCGCCGTCCTCGCCGTCCGCCTCGTCCCCGCCGTCCGCCCGGCTCGAGAGTCCGAGGCCGAGAGCACCAAGGCCGCCGAGGTCAGCGGTGAGGTAACCCAGCAACCGAGCAATGTGCTTTCCGCCGCCGCGGCTCAGTGCCTCATGAATCTCGATGTCGGGATTGAGCCCTACCTCCAGGCGGCGGAACAGCTTCAGAACTGCCTGGTCGCCGAACACCACCGACGTGTTCGACTGCTCGGCATTGAGCATGATGCTGGTCGATCCGAGCGGGATGTCGGTGACAGCAGCGGTGCGCGAGAACCGCAACGGACCGTCGACGCTCTCGTCGGCGATGCCCTGCAGAAACGCCTGCGTCAGGTGCTTGCCGGCCATCGCGTCGTAGACGTTGAGGTAGCTGTCGGCGGAACCGCGCAGACTGCCCAGCCGGGCGTGGGCCTGCGTCTCGTACTCGGCGGCAGTGAAGTGCAGCGGCACCTGGTACAGCTCGCGGCCACCGTCGGCGTACAGCACGTCGGCCAGCCAAATCTCGATTTCAACGCCGACGATGCCGACCGGGCCGATGCTGGCAAGACGGTGCGCCGTCAGCGCCTCGATCGGACGTTGCTTGCCGGCGAAGAAGCGCTGAGCCGGCAGCCATTGTGCGAGCAGGTCGGCCAGTGCTGCGTCGTCGACGGTATGGGGGAGGACGGTGTTCGCGGGGACGGTGTTCGGTGCTGGGTCGTCGGTGTCGGACGGCGGGTCGGCTTGCGCCATGCTCACATCTCCGTCCGCTCGACTGCCTCGTCGCCATGACCTGGTGCTGCGTCTGGCACCACCTGCGAAGTCTGCTGCGACGGGCGCGGAATCCGCAGCCAGTAGAAGCCGTGCCCGGCCAGCGTCAACAGGTAGGGCAGCTGCCCGATCGCGGGAAACCTGCTACCACCGAGCAGCTCGATGGGTTCGGCGCCTTCCCACTGACGCAGGTCCAGCTCCACCGGCATCGGGAACCGGGACAGGTTGTTCACGCATAACACGATGTCGTCGCCGAACTCGCGGATGAAACTCAGCACGCAGGGGTTGGAGCCGCCCAGATCGGTGAACGTGCCCATGCCGAACGCGGGATTCTGCTTGCGCACGTGCACCATTCGCCGGGTCCAGTGCAGCAGCGAGGACGTGTTGCGCGTCTGGGACTCGACGTTGGTCACCTGGAAGCCGTAGATGGAGTCCATGTTCACCGGCAGGTACAGCCGGGCGGGCTCGGCGGTGGAGAAGCCCGCGTTGCGGTCGGGCGTCCACTGCATCGGAGTACGCACTCCGTCCCGGTCGCCGAGCCAGATGTTGTCGCCCATGCCGATCTCGTCGCCGTAGTACAGCACCGGCGATCCGGGCAGCGACAGCAGCAGCGCGGTGAACAGTTCGATCCGGTTGACGTCGTTGTCCAGCAGCGGCGCGAGCCGGCGCCGGATGCCGATATTGGCCTTCATCCGTGGATCGAAGGCGTACTCGGCCCACATGTAGTCGCGTTCCTCGTCGGTGACCATTTCCAGGGTCAGCTCGTCGTGGTTGCGCAGGAAGATGCCCCACTGGCAGGCGCTGGGAATGGCCGGCGTGTGCTCCAAGATCTCCGAGATCGGATACCGGGACTCGCGGCGCACGGCCATGAAGATCCGCGGCATGACGGGGAAGTGGAAGGCCATGTGGCACTCGTCGCCACCGACGGCCGGGTTACCGAAGTACTCCACCACGTCCTCGGGCCACTGGTTGGCCTCGCACAGCAGGACCCGGTCGGAGTAGTGCTCGTCGACGAACGAGCGGCACCGGCGCAGGAACTCGTGGGTCTCGGACAGGTTCTCGCCGTTGGTGCCGTCGCGCACGTAGAGGTAGGGCACCGCGTCGAGCCGGAAACCGTCCACACCCAGGTCGAGCCAAAAACCCAGCGCGTCGAGCATGGCCTGCTGCACACCCGCCGAGTCGAAGTTCAGGTCGGGCTGGTGGCTGAAGAAGCGGTGCCAGAAGTACTGCTTGCGGATCGGATCGAAGGTCCAGTTCGACGGTTCGGTGTCGACGAAGATGATGCGGGCGTCGGGATAGCGGGCGTCGTCGTCGTTCCATACGTAGAAGTCACCGTAGGGTCCCTCGGGGTTGCGGCGGGACTCCTGAAACCACGGATGCTGATCCGACGTGTGGTTGAGAACCACGTCGATGATCACCCGCAGGCCGCGTTCGTGTGCCTCGTCGAGCAGCCGCTTGAAGTCCTCCACCGTGCCGAACTCGGGTAGCACGCCGGTGTAGTCGCTGACGTCGTAGCCACCGTCGCGCAGCGGGGACGGATAGAACGGCGGCAGCCACAGGCAGTCGACGCCCAGCCACTGCAGATAATCCAGGCGGCCGATCAGGCCCTGCAGGTCACCGGTGCCGTCTGCGTCGGAGTCGGCGAAACCGCGAATCAAAACCTCGTAGAACACCGCGCGCTTGTACCACTGGGTGTTGGACGCCGCGGGCGTGCCACCCGGCGGCGGCGGCGATACCGCACTTGCCGGGCTGGGTGCGGCACCGCTGGCTTCCTCCACGTCGTCAGCGCGCAGGTCGTCAGTGCCGATCACGCCTTAACACCCACGACAGGGCCCTGCACCACAGGGCCCTCCACCACAGGGCCCTCCACCACGAAGACGTGGGCCGGGTGCTGCTGGGTCAGCCGGACGAAGTTGCGCTGACCCCACGAGTACGACGTGCCCTGCAGCTGGTCATACACCGTGATCGGGTCCGACCAGTCGTACCCCAAAGCCGGCATGTCCAGCACCACGAAGGTCTCGCGCACCGCGTGCGGATCGAGCGAGCACACGACGAGGACCGTGTCACCGGTGGCCTCGTCGCGCTTGCTGTAGGCCAGCACGGCGTCGCTGTCGGTGGAGTGGAAGCGCAGGTTGCGCAGCTGGTGCAGGGCCGGATGGGCCTTGCGGACTTCGTTGAGGCGGCGCAGCAGCGGCGCCAGCGACTCGCCACGGGCCAGTGCGCCGGTCAGATCGCGCGGGCGGAGCTGGAACTTCTCGGTGTCCAAGAATTCCTCGCTGCCCTCGCGCAGCGCGATGTGCTCGAACAGTTCGTAGCCCGAGTAGATGCCGTAGGTGGGCGACAGGGTGGCGGCCAGGACGGCACGGATCGTGTGCGCCGCGGGGGCGCCGTACTGCAGGTAGGCGTGCAGGATGTCGGGCGTGGTGGGAAAGAAGTTGGGCCGCATGTAGTGCGCGGACTCCACCAGCTGGGTTGCGTACTCGGTGAGTTCGGCCTTCGTCGTGCGCCAGGTGAAGTAGGTGTAGGACTGGGTGAAGCCGGCCTGCGCGAGCGCGTGCATCATCGCCGGGCGGGTGAACGCCTCGGCCAGGAACAGCACGTCGGGGTCGTCGCGCTTCACCGTCCAGATCAGCCAGTGCCAGAAGTTGATCGGCTTGGTGTGCGGATTGTCGACGCGGAAGATCTTGACGCCCAGATCCACCCAGTGCTTGACCACCCGCAGTGCTTCGGCGTAGATGCCGCTCGGGTCGTTGTCGAAATTGATCGGGTAGATGTCCTGGTACTTCTTGGGCGGGTTCTCGGCGTAGGCGATGGTGCCGTCGGGAAGGGTGTTGAACCACTCGGGATGCTCGCTGACCCAGGGATGGTCCGGTGCTGCTTGCAGCGCAAAGTCCAGGGCCACCTCCATGTCGAGTTCGTGGGCACGCGTGACGAAGGCTCGGAAATCCGCTTCGGTGCCCAGCTCGGGGTGGATGGCGTCGTGGCCGCCCTGCGCCGAGCCGATCGCCCACGGCGAACCGACGTCCCAGGGCGCCGGATTCAGCGTGTTGTTGGGACCTTTGCGGTTGACCGTGCCGATCGGATGGATCGGCGGCAGGTACACGACGTCGAAGCCCAGCTCGGCCACGTAGTCCAGATGGGCGGTGGCGTCGGCGAACGTGCCGGTACGCGCTGGTGTGGCCGGTGCGCTGGGGTCACCGGCCAGCTGCGCGCCGATGGAGCGGGGAAAGAATTCATACCAGGCGCCGAACAGCGCCCGTTGCCGGTCGACCCAGACGTCGTAGCGCTTCGATCTGGTGATCAGCTCGCGAATGGGGCAGTGGTACAGGATGTTCTGGACGTACTCGCTCAACGCGGCCTGAACGCGTTCGGCGACGCTGACCGATTCGGTGCGCAGGTCCGCCGCGGCAGCACTGACCGCGGTGGCCCGCTCGTCGTCGCCCAGCGCGGCCGCCACCCGCTCGAGCAGCTGGGCACCGATTTCGAGGTCGTTTGCGAGCTCGGCAGCGCCCTGGCCGGCGGCGATCTTGACCGTCAGCGAGTGATGCCACGTGTCCAGAGGCGCGCTCCACGCCTCGATGCTGAAGCTCCACAATCCGACGCTGTCGGCCACCACGCTCGCGTGCCAGCGGTCGGTGCCCGCGACGCCGGGCGTCATCCGGGTGAACTGCGCCGGGCCGCGCTCGGGTGAACTCCACCGCACATTGGCAGCGACGGCGTCGTGGCCCTCCCGGAACACGGTCGCGGCGATGGGAAGGGATTCGCCTACGACGGCTCGGGCGGAGTACTCCCCGTCGGCGACGACGGGAGCTATGTCGCTGAGTCCGATTCGGCCAGGCACTGGTGCACCATATCCATTGCTGCTCGCGAGCGGACATACGCGCACGACGTATCCCGTAATTCGCACCGGCCAGTCCCGTGATCGAAACTTTTGGCGCATGCGTTCGCTGTAGACAACGCACACGACAAAGTTCGATGTACCAGCGCGTAAGCACTTCCGCCGCGTCCTAATTGTGTCGAATTGGCATTCCTGCCGTACCAGTAGGCTCTCGGAGGTGAAAGCACTTCGTCGGCTCACCGTCCGAGCCCGTTTCCCAGCCGCTCTCGAGCCGCTGGCCGTCATCGTCAACAATCTGCGCTGGTCCTGGCACACCGAATCCCAAGAGCTGCTGGAGTCCGTCGATCCGGAATTGTGGCGTCTTTGCAACGGCGATCCCGGCCGCATGCTGGGCGAAGTGTCGGCGCAACGGCTGGACAAGCTGGCAACGGACCGCAAGTTCCTGCGCCGCCTGACCGACGTCGCCGACGACCTGCAGGACTACCTCACCGCCCCGCGCGGCTATCAGCGCCGCCAGGCCGAGACCCAGAACGGCTCCGCCGACGCCACCCACGGCGTGCTGCCCGACTCCATCGCCTACTTTTCACCCGAGTTCGGAATCACCGAGGTTCTGCCGCAGTACTCCGGCGGCCTGGGGATCCTCGCCGGTGACCACCTCAAGGCCGCCAGCGACCTCGGCGCACCCATCATCGGCGTCGGCCTGCTCTACCGCGCCGGATATTTCAGCCAGTCGCTGTCGGCCGACGGCTGGCAGCTCGAGCGTTACCCACCCCTGGATCCGCAAGGCCTACCCATCAAGGCGCTGCTGGAGGCCGACGGGCAGCCGGTCAAGATCAGTCTCGACCTGCCCGACAACCGCAGGCTCACCGCGCAGATCTGGGTCGCCCAGGTCGGCCGGGTGCCGCTGCTGATGCTCGACAGCGACGTCGAGGAGAACGACGCCGCCACACGCCAGATCACCGACCGGCTCTACGGTGGCGGCCCCGAGCACCGCTTGCTGCAGGAGCTGCTGCTGGGTGTGGGCGGGGTGCGCGCGATCCGCCGGTTCTGCGCGATCACCGGCACGCCCGCGCCGCAGGTGTTCCACACCAACGAGGGCCACGCCGGCTTCCTGGGCATCGAGCGGATCCGGGAGACCATCACCGAGCACGGGTTGTCCTTCGACGAGGCTCTCCAGGCGGTGCGCGCGGGCACCGTCTTCACCACGCATACGCCGGTGCCGGCGGGCATCGATCGGTTCGCGAAGTCGCTGGTGTCCGAGCACCTGACGGTCTTTCCGGGCGTACCCGCGGCCAAGGTGCTCGCGCTGGGAGACGAAGCGGACTCGGCCATCTTCAACATGGCGCACATGGGCCTGAGGCTGGGCCAGCGCGCCAACGGCGTCTCGCGCCTGCACGGCGAGGTCTCCCGCGGCATGTTCGCCGACCTGTGGCCCAACTTCGACTCCACCGAGGTGCCGATCGGCTCGATCACCAACGGCGTGCACGCACCGACCTGGATGTCGCGGGAACTGTTCGACCTCGTCGAGCGGGTGCCTGGCGCCGACGCCCTGGACGACGGCAGCGCCTGGAGCGCACTGGCCGACATCACCGACGGCGACCTGTGGTCGCTGCGTCGTGAGCTGCGCGAGAAGCTCGTGCACGAGATCCGCCGCCGGCTGTACGAGTCCTGCCGACAGCGGGGAATGGCCGACGCCGAGCTGGGCTGGGTCGCCAGCGCCTTCGACGCGGACGTCCTGACCATCGGCTTCGCCCGGCGGGTGCCGTCCTACAAGCGGCTGACGTTGATGCTGCGCAACCCGGCCAAGCTCAAGGCGCTGCTGCTGGACCCGGTTCGTCCGATCCAGATCGTCATCGCGGGCAAGAGCCACCCCGCCGACGACGGCGGCAAGGAACTGATCGCGCAGATCGTGCGCTTCGCCGACGACCCCGAGGTCCGCCATCGCATCGCGTTCCTGCCCAACTACGACATCGGCATGGCGCGCTACCTCTACTGGGGTTCTGACGTCTGGCTGAACAATCCGCTGCGCCCGCTGGAGGCGTGCGGCACGTCGGGTATGAAATCGGCACTCAACGGCGGGCTGAACCTGTCCATCCGCGACGGCTGGTGGGACGAGTGGTTCGACGGCGAGAACGGCTGGGCCATTCCCACCGCCGACGGGCTCAACAATCCCGAGCGGCGCGACGACCTGGAGGCCAGCGGCCTGTACAACCTCATCGAGACGCAGGTGGCCACGCGTTTCTACACCCGCGACGACGCCGGCATTCCGCCGCGCTGGCTGGCGATGGTCCGGCACACGCTCGCCACCCTGGGCCCGAAGGTGCTCGCCACCCGGATGGTGATGGACTACGCCACCAAGCTCTACGCACCGGCGGCGGCCGCGGCAGCCCGGGTTGCCGCAGACGACTTCGCCGGCGCCAGGCAGCTGTCGGCCTGGCGCGACGAGGTGCTGCAGGCCTGGCCGCAGGTGCAGGTGCAGCACGTCGACTCACTCGTCGACGGCGATCCGGAGCTGGGCGGCACGTTGCGCCTGCGCGCGGAGGTCGAGCTCGGTGGGCTGAGCGCGGACGACGTCCTGGTCGAAGCGGCGTTCGGCACCGTCAACTCCGAGGACAACCTCAGCGACATCGAGACGGTGTCGCTGTCGCTGGCGTCCAAATTCGGCGAGGGCGCGCGTTTCGAGGGAGACGTTCCACTCGAGCGGGCCGGCGCCTTCGGCTATACGGTGCGGGTGCTGCCCAACAACGTTCTGCTCGCCTCGCCGGCCGAGCTGGGCGTGTCAGCGACGGCGTGACGGCTTTCCAGGTGGATGGAAGACTATGACGACGACGCGCAGCATCGCGGCGAGCGCGAGTCCACGAAGATCGGCACCGAGCGTGCCGAGTGCCCGCGCGCAGAGCGGTACTCACGCGCGCAGGGTGGCCACGACGGCAGTTCTGGTTATCGGTATGGCACTGGCTGCGCTGTGGACGGCGGGCGCGGCGTCGGCGCACGTCACGGTGAGCGCGCCGGGCGTGACGGTGGGCGCCACCGATGCCGCGATCATCTTTCGGGTGCCCACCGAGAGCGCGACGGCCAGCACGGTCGAGTTTCGCGTCCAACTGCCCACCGACACTCCGCTGGCCGGGGTGCTGGTGGCACCGATACCGGGCTGGACCGCCAAGATCACCAATCTGAAGCTGCCTACACCGATCAAGACCGATGACGGCGAGATCACCGAGGTGGTGTCGGAGATCGACTGGAAGGCCGATGCCGCCGCCGCGATCAAGCCGGGCTTCTACGGGGAGTTCCGGATCATCGCCGGCTCGCTGCCTGACGCGTCGACGCTGACGTTCAAGGCCATCCAGGTCTACAGCGACCGCAAGCAGGTGGCCTGGATCGAGGTGCCTGCTGCCGGCAGCACCGACGAGCCCGAGCATCCGGCTCCGACGCTGACCCTCGCGCCGGCTGCCGGCAGCTCTGCGTCGGCTTCAGGGACGTCGGCGTCGTCACCTGCGGCCTCGGCCGGCTCGGCGCCCGCTGCGGCCACCGGCGCCAGCAAGGGCGCGGCAACGACCGGGATCGTGCTGGGCGCGGCCGGACTTGTCCTAGGTGCCATTGCGTTGGCGTTGACGCTCCTGCGCGGGCGGCGCGCCGGCGAGATACCGCCGTCCACCTGACGGGCATTGCCCTGCCTCCCCGAGGTCGTCCGCCGAGCCGCAGCGCAGCGCGCCGACCTACGTGCGACTTCATGATGGCGAAAGTCAGCGCAGAGTCGGCGGCGGGGAGACGCTGCACCCCGCGGTGAGGGCAGCCCGCGCCAGGTCCCGATCCCATGTGGCCAGCAGCGTCGAATCCCACTCGATGCTCAACGTTGTAGCGAGATGTACTGCGTCGTAGCCGCGCAGGCCATGCCGTTCGGCAAGTTCGCCTGCGGAGTGGGTGAGGTCCGCGTCGAGACCGATGACATTGAGCTCGGCATAGAGCTCGTCGATCCTCTCGACGGCACGGCGCAGGTTTGCCGAGGTGATCCTGCCCGCGCGATTGGCGGCGGCGGCGGCCGCTCGTGCCTCCGGGTAGACGAGTTGGCTCGAAACAACCGATTCGGCGCGATCCCACAGCTCAGCGGCAAGCTCAGATCCCGGCTCTTCGAACAACAGCTTGACCAGCGCTGAGGTGTCGAAGTAAACAATCAGCGCCGCTGCTCGCTCACGAGATCGGAAACGGAGCCAGCCGCTGCGAGCAGCTCGCGGCCGCTTGCACGGCGCCGAGACCGCTGTGAATCGCGGACCAAGCCCCGGGCACGCAGATCAGCAAGCGGGTCAGTCTCATCCACCATCGACAGTCGCGCGATGCGCCGGCCGTGCATGGTGACCACGACAGTGCCGCCGGCGCCGACGTGGCGGAGGTATCGGCTCAACTGGTCGTGCAACTCACGAACGCCAACCTCAGCCTTGAGGTCTTCCGAATGTAGCGTCACCCGAATGAGCATAGGCGCTACTTTGGCCGTGCACGCACGTCGGATTTCGGCCGATCAAGCACCGACTACAGCAAGCTGTGCCGGCGGCGCCGTCATCATGAGCGTTTTTGGAACGTGCTACCGCCCTCGGCCCCTCGCCAAGCAGCCCGGCAACGTTTCGCCGACCGGATCCCAACTGACGAAGCGATCCGAAAGCGGATCAATAGCAGTCAGACGGGCGCCTGGTCAAGGTTGGCAGGTGGCAGGAATACCAGGCGCAGCATGACCCGGTGAGGTGATTTGGAGGGCGTCAATGCCTCAGTGCGCTCCGTCGACGACGGATTCGGTTTCGACTGCGCGAATCGGTAGAAATCGGCGTTCCAACACCTGCAGCGGTACGACGATGGCCGTGATAATGACGAACTGCCACCACGTGTGCGTAATCGACTGCGCGATGGCGGCGGCGCCGAAGATAGCGACAAGACGCAGGAGCGACCGGGGCCAGTTCTGCATCAGGAGAGTATGACAGCACTCAGCCCCAATGGCGCTGATCAGCTTCAACGGTCCTAGACCTCGCGGCGGTGCCCGAGGGCTACCACAACAACGAGCAGAACGTCGTCCGAGACGGTGTAGAAAACCAAATCGGCGTTTGTCGGATAGGAAATTCGTCAACGGAAGCCGGCGTGCACGGTCGGGTCGGACTCAGTGCTGCACGCGCAGCAGCAGCGCGGACCGCGCGGGCAGCGAGACGGCCTTGCCCGGCGTCGGGGCTAGCGATCCGTTCGGAACACCTCCCGATCGCGTCGTGTCGATGACTGCCTCGTAAGCCTTCGCCCACGGGGCCGAAGGCAGAACCATGTCGATCGGTGCGTCGCCGGCGTGCAGCAGAAGCAGGTAGGAGTCGTCGGTGATCACCTCGCCGTGCTCGCCGCGATGGCGCAGGCCGCGCCCGTCGAGATACATGCCCAGCGTGCGCAGCCCGGAGTCGAACCAGGCGGCGTTCTTGAGCTCCGCTCCGTCGGCGGCGAACCAGCCGACGTCGCGACATCCGTCTGTACCAACCTGGCCATCCCCCTGGATCACGGTGCCCTCGATGATGCTGCCGTCGAAAAAATCGCGCCGGCGCAGAACGGGGGAGCGTCGTCGCAGCTCCAGCAGTCGGCGGGTGAGTTCGCTCAGGTCCTCGGCGGCCTCGGAGTCCGTCCAGTCGATCCAGGACGTCTCGTCGTCCAGGCAGTAGGCGTTGTTGTTCCCCTTCTGCGTGCGCCATCGCTCGTCGCCGGCAGTCAGCATCGGCACGCCGGTGGACAGCAGCAACGTCGTGAGCAGGTTGCGCGCCTGCCGTAGGCGCAGCGTCTGCACCGCGGGGTCGTCGGTCTCGCCCTCTGCGCCGCAGTTGTAGGAGCGGTTGTCGTCGGTGCCGTCGGCGTTGTGCTCGCCGTTGGCCTCGTTGTGCTTGGCGGCGTAGGAAACCAGGTCGCGCAACGTGAATCCGTCATGCGCGGTGACGAAGTTGATCGACGCCCAGGGTTGGCGGTTGTCGTCTGCATAGAGGTCCGACGAGCCGGACAGTCGATACGCCAGATCGCGCACACCGCTGCCGCCGTGGGCCCAGAAGTCGCGCACAGTGTCGCGGAACTTGCCGTTCCATTCGCTCCACAGCGGCGGAAATCCGCCCACCTGGTAGCCGCCGGCGCCGACATCCCACGGTTCAGCGATCAACTTGACGGCCTTGAGAACCGGATCCTGCGCGATCGCGCTGAGAAAGGCGGACTGGACGTCGAAGCCGTTGCGCGAGCGGCTCAGCGCCGGCGCAAGGTCGAAACGGAAGCCGTCGACGTGCATCTCCTGAACCCAGTACCGCAAGCTGTCCAGGATCATCGCCAGCACCTGCGGCGTCCGGCTGTCCACGGTGTTGCCGCAGCCGGTGAAGTCGGCGTACTGGCCTGAGAGGTCCGAGGCGTGCCAGTAGTAGCCGTGGTTGTCCAGCCCGCGCAGGCTCAGCGTCGGACCGTTCACCGGGCCCTCGCCGGTATGGTTGTAGACGACGTCGAGCAGCACCTCGATGCCGCCGGCGTGCAGCGCCTTCACCATTGCCTTGAACTCGTCGATGACGCCGTTTCCGCTGCCGAACCCGGTCCCGCTGCCGGTCTCACTGCCGATAGCGGCGGCGGCGTACCGACTGTGTGGGGCGAAGAACCCCACGCTGTTGTAGCCCCAGTAGTTGACCATCCCACGTCGCTGGATGCTGGCCTCGGTAATCGCGGCATGTACCGGCATCAACTCGATCGCGGTGACGCCCAACCCGCGTAGATACTCCACCGCGGCGGCATGGCCGAGCCCGGCGTAGGTGCCCTGCAGCTGCGCCGGAACTCCGTCGAGCTGTTTGGTGAATCCGCGCGGATGGAGCTCGTAGACGACAGTGTCGGCCCACGCCGTAGCCGGGGGGTGATCCTGCGCCCAGTCGAAGTCGGTGCCACCGGCGACGACCGAACGCGGAACATGGGGGGCGCTGTCGTCGTGGTTACCGGCGTAAACGGTCGGCGAGTCGACGAACTCGCCCTCGACCGCGCGCGTGTACGGGTCGAGCAGGAGCATCGACGGGTCGTGGAAGTAGCCGGTGTCGGGCTGGAACGGACCCTCGGTGCGCAGGCCGTAGCGCTGCCCGGGGCCGACGCCGGGCAGGTAGCCGTGCCAGATGCCGAACGTGTGCTCGGGCAGCGCGATCGCAGTCTCGGTGCCGTGCTCGTCGAAGAGACAGACGCTGATCTTGGTGGCGCTGGTGGACCACACCGCAAAGTTCGTGCCGCCGTCGCGAGCGGTTGCTCCGAGCGGGAACGGAGTGCCCGGCCAGATGGTGGGTTTCGTGCCGTCCGGCGGGCTGCTCACGGTCAGCGACCCTAACCGGTCGGGTCGGCGGCTGTTCGCCCGCGCCGCTTCGGCCCGAGCATGAGCGCGCCCCCAGTCTCACTGAGGCCGCCTCTGTGCTCACCGGAGGTTGTGGATATCTACCGGCCGCGGTGGCACCCTGTTTGCGGCTCGTCGATATCCACAACTCCTGCCGCAGCCGCTGCCGCTGCCGCTGCCGCAGCCGCTGCCGCTGCCACTGCCGCTGCCGCTGCCGCTGCCGCTGCCGCTGCCGCAGCCGCAGCAGCCACCGCCGCCGCAGTCGCAGCCGCCGCGGTCACGGCATTGGGCGTCATGCTGACGGCGCTGGCCAACGCCGTCCCTACCAGCGCCTGTCACCGCCGTCCCGGCTACTCACCGTGGGTTGTGGATATCAACGAGCCGCGGTGGCACCCACTTCGCGGCTCGTCGATATCCACAACTCGTGCGGATGCGGCTGATTCATCCACAGCCGGTCGCAAGGCTCCCGTCAATGGCAGCCGAGCGCCGAGGATGGCGCCATGCGCGAAATCCCGACGGCGGCCTTGACACAGCATGGAGTGTTCACATCGGTCCAGGCCTTCGCGAGCGGCTGGACCCCGGCTGGGTTGAAACACGCGCTGCGGTGCTGTGAGCTCGAGCGAGTCGGTCCTGGACTGTTCGCGCGCGTAACAGCGCCACACTCGGCCACGGCCACGGCCCGCGCGCGCGTCGAAGCAGCAGCGAGCGCGTTGAGTCATCGCGGCGCCGTCGTCAGCCACCGCAGCGCGGCGTTGTTGATGGGGCTGTCCGTTTTGACCGTGCCGAACCGGCCGTGCTTGACCACACGACCCGGCACCTGCGGCAGCTGGCCCAGCGGGAGTAGCCACATTCATCGCGGCCGCCTGGGCAACGTTGACGCCTTCGGCGACGAAGGGATCCGTCGTACGAGCCTCGCGCGCACTGTCATCGACGTCGCCCGAGAGGCCGGGGTCGAGCAGGCTGTGGTCATTGCGGACGCTGCCTTCGAGCGCGGCCTGCTCAACCCTGCAGCCCTACTCCCGGCCCTGTCCCGTTTGCCGGGCGGCCCCGGCCTGCCGGCAGCTGCGCGGGCGGTCGCGTTGGCCCGTTATGGCGCTCAGTCGCCACTGGAGTCGGTAAGCCGGCTGCGCTTAGAGCGTGCCGGGCTACCTGAGGCGACGCGTCAAGAAACACTCCTCCGCGTCGACGGACGCTTCCTCGGCCGGGTCGACTTCTACTGGGACGACGTCGGCGTTGTCGGTGAGGCCGACGGCATGGGCAAGTACGTGTCGCTGGAGGTGGTGCGGGCGGAGAAGCTTCGGCAGGAGCGGTTAGAGCAGGCAGGGCTGGTGGTGGTGCGGTGGGGATGGCATGACCTGGACAATGTGGCCGCCTTAGCGGCGCGCATCAATACGGCGCATGATCGCGGGTCGCGGCGGCTCGCGGAGGACCGGCGGTGGCGCACCGGCATCGAGCTCGGCCACCGTCAATGGCCGGGGCGGGCAGTTGTGGAGATCGACCGGCCGCTAGTCAGCGGCGGGAGCGGCCGGAGGATATCCACAACCGGCTGAAATCTCCGTGCTGTCCAGACCTCCTGGGCAGTTGCTGGGCCGCCGTCGGCGGACGACGCGGGAGTTCTGGAGATTGACCGGCCGCTAGTCAGCGGCGGGGGTGGAGTTGTGGATATCAGCTGGCTGTCATGGAGCGGCGGGAGGGGCCGGTGGATATCCACAACCGGCTGGAATCTCCGTGCTGTCCAGACCTCTCGGGCAGTTGCTGGGCCGCCGTCAGCGGCGGGGGCGGAGTTGTGGATATCAGCTGGCTGTTATCGAGCGGCGGGAGCGGCCGGTCGATATCCACCACTGGTGAGATCGGCAGTCGGACCGGCGCGCACAAGTGGCTGAGATCGGCAGTCGGACCTGCACTCAGCAGTGGTGAGACTGTCAGGCAGAGCGGCGCTCGCGAGGCTGATGTCGCCTGGCAGGCGGGCGGCCCCATCTGCGGTTCCATGTCTGCCGACGTACGTCTGCCAACGCACGTCTGCCGACCCGCATCCGGCACAAGCGCCCATAGCAGCGGCCTCATAGAAGCGGCCGCGACGGCGGGTGGCACAGCGCAGCTGCCCGCGTCAGGGATCATGGAGTCATGCAGCCGGAGCCGGTCGAGGTGAACGAGGACGCGGTTCTCCAATTCCAGGACATCTGCGTTCGGCGCGGTGAATCGGTGCTCCTCGACGCGATCGACTGGACCGTCGAGTTGGACGAGCGCTGGGCCGTGCTGGGGCCCAACGGAGCGGGCAAGACGACGCTGCTGCAGATCGCGTCGGCCCAGATGCACCCGACCTCCGGCGCGGCCTATGTGCTCGGCGAGCGGTTGGGTTCGGTCGACACCTTCGAGCTGCGCCCGCGGATCGGGCTGACCAGCGCGGCGCTCGCGCAGCGCATTCCGGGCGGCGAGACGGTCTCCGACGTGGTGGTCAGCGCCGGCTACGCCGTGGTCGGCCGGTGGCGCGAGGCCTATGGGCGAGCCGACCGCCGGCGCGCCGCGAGCCTGCTCCAACACCTGGGCATGGCCGGCATGACCGACCGCACCTTCGGCACCCTGAGCGAGGGCGAGCGCAAGCGGGTACAGATCGCGCGCGCGCTGATGACGGACCCAGAGCTGCTACTGCTCGACGAACCGGCCGCGGGCATGGACCTGGGTGGTCGAGAGGACCTGCTGCGACGGCTGACCCGGCTGTTCAAGCGCGCGGACGCCCCTGCCAGCGTGCTGGTCACCCACCACGTCGAGGAGATCCCGGTCGGCACGTCACACGCGCTGCTGCTCCGTGGCGGACGGATCGTCGCCAGCGGACTGATCCGCGACGTTCTGAACGACGACACCCTGTCGCAGACATTCGGGCTCGCGGTGCGCGTCGAGCGTGTCGCCGGTCGGTACTACGCCCGTGCGGCAGCTCGGACCGCGCGTCGGTCCGCGGCGGCTGAGCCAGCAGGTACGGGCACCGGCGGGAGCGCGGGCGCCAGCGCCGGTACGCGGCAGTGACGGCGCCGCACGAGTGTCCCGACGTCGTCCTGTTCGACCTGGACGGCACGCTGCTCGACTCGGCTCCCGGTGTCGAGCGCTGCCTGCGCGAGACCTTCGACCACTTCGATCTCGCCCCGTTGTCCGACACACAGCTGCGCGCGCTCATCGGGCCGCCGTTCTCGTCGTCGCTACCGGCGCTGATCGGCCGGCAGGACGTTGACGAGGTCTTGCGTCACTACCGCGCGCTGTACCGCCAGGGCGGCGGGATGTACGAGGCCGCCCTGTATCCCGGCATCGCCACCCTCGTCGGGGCGTTGCGCACAGCCGGGGTTCAGCTCGCCGTGGCCACCAGCAAGCAGGAAGATCTGATCGTGCCGATCCTCAGTCGCACCGACATCCTGGATTGTTTCGAGGTGCTGTGCGGGCATGACGAGCCGGTGCGCACGAGTAAGACGATGGTGGTCGGCGAGGCGCTGCGACGGCTGGGCGTCGGCAGTGTCAGCACAGCCGGCACGGTGATGGTGGGCGACCGGGTGCACGACGTCGTCGGTGCCGCCGCCCATGACGTGGCCACCTTCGGCGCCGGCTGGGGCTACGCCACCGGCACCGAACTGGTGGACGCCGGCGCGGTGGCCGTATTCGACACCGCAGCTGACCTGGCGGAATTCTGGCAACTCCGATGAGCGCGGACGGCGTTCTCGACCTGGACCGGCGGAACCCGGCCGCGCGCGCGTGGGCAGACGAGGCGGTGCGCATGGTCGAAGCCGACGCGAACCGCTCCGCCGACACCCACCTGGTGGTGCTGCCGCTGCCGCCGCAGTGGGGCGTCGATCTGTACCTGAAGGACGAGTCGACGCATCCGACCGGGTCGCTCAAGCACCGGTTGGCCCGCTCGCTGTTCCTGTACGGGCTGTGCAACGGCTGGATCGGCCCGACCACCACCGTGATCGACGCGTCGTCGGGGTCGACGGCGATCTCCGAGGCCTACTTCGCGGCAATGCTGGGGCTGCCGTTCGTGGCGGTGATGCCGCGCACCACCAGCGCGGAGAAGATCGCGCTGATCGAGCGCGAGGGAGGCCGCTGCCACCTCGTCGACGAGCCGGCCGCGATCTACGCCGCGGCTGAGCAGCTGGCGCGCGACTCCGGCGGGCACTACCTCGACCAGTTCACCTACGCCGAGCGAGCGACGGACTGGCGGGGCAACAACAACATCGCCGAGTCGATCTTCGCGCAGATGCACACCGAACGGCATCCGGTGCCGACGTGGATCGTCACCGGAGCGGGCACCGGCGGTACCAGCGCGACCATCGGGCGCTACGTCCGCTACCGCCGGCTGGCTACCAGCGTGTGCGTCGTCGATCCGGAGAACTCGGCGTTCCTGCCCGGTTGGGCGAGTGACGACGGGGGCGTGGTGACGGCGCGGGGTTCGCGCATCGAGGGCATCGGGCGTCCGCGGGTGGAGCCCAGCTTCGTCGGCGGCGTCGTCGACCGGATGATCGCCGTTCCCGACGCCGCCTCGGTGGCCACCACGCGCTACCTCTACGACGTGACCGGCCGACGGGCCGGCGGATCGACGGGCACCAATCTGTGGGGCGCTCTGCAGCTGGCCACGCAGATGCACGCTGCGGGGGAGCGTGGCTCGATCGTCACGTTGCTCTGCGACCGCGGCGACCGCTACGAGCACAGCGTGTACTCCGACGAGTGGGTCGAGGCGCAGGGTCTGGACCTGGAGCCCTATCGCGCTGAGCTGCAGCGGCTGCTGTCGTCTCCACCGAGCTGACCTCGCACCGGCTTCACGCATCGTCGCGGGCAGTGCCGGGATCCATCGCTGTGGTGTCCTCGCTGAGGTGGCAACCCAGCTGGTCCAGGGCTTCCTGCAGCACCGCCTGCACTGCCAGGGTGTCGGCCAACGGCATCGTGGCGCTCTCGGTTCGGCCGGTGCGCAGACACTCGGTGACCTCGATCAGCTCGTGGGAGTACCCGACGCCCAGCGGTGGCGCGGTGATCGTCTCTGACGGCCTCTGGCTGCGCGCCGTGCTCGTTCCTCGCTGCGATGCCCGCTCACTGGGCATGGCGTCGGCGCGATGCACCACAATCGAATGCGGATGGTGAAAGCGCGGGAGCACATCGATCCAGCCATCGGTGCCGAACACGCGCGCATGGCCGGGCATCGGGCTGTGCAGGGAGACCGTCAGGGTGGCAGTGGAACCGTCGTCGTACCCGAGCAGGATTGCTGCGTCGGTCTCCACGCCGCTGGGCCCGATCCGTCCGCGGGCGACGACGCTGTCCGGCACTCCGAGCAGCATCTGAGCGAATGATGCGACGTAGACGCCCAGATCCAGCACCGCACCTCCGCCCTGCGCCCGGTCGTAGAGCCGGTCGTGCGGATCGAACTCGCGCACCACCCCCAGGTCGGCCTGCACGGACAACACATCGCCCACTACGCCGGCGGCCACCAACTCGCGCAGCGCGACGATGGCCGGTTGAAACCGCGTCCACATCGCCTCCATCGCGAACACTCCGCCGGCGCGGGCAACGTCCACCACCTCCTGCGCTCCGGCCAGGGTCGCCGTGAACGCCTTCTCCACCAGCACCGCCTTGCCGGCCCGCAGAGCCGCGACGGCCAGCGCGTGATGCTGCGGATGCGGTGTGGCGATGTAGACGACATCGATGTCGGGATCGGCGATCAGGTCGGCGTACGAGCCGTGCGCATGCTCGGACGCAATGCCGTGACGCTCGGCGAACGCTCCGGCGCGCTGGCGGGAGCGCGAGCCCACTGCGATCAACTCCGCGCCGTCAACGTGGACGAAGTCGCGCGCTACGCCCTCGGCGATCCGGCCAGGCCCGGCGATACCCCAGCGCACGGGTGCAGGTGAGCTCATGTGCCGAACCTAAACCTTGGCACCGACAGTTCTGCTCGATGACCATCCGCCCGAAAGCCGGTGGACGGACGGCCCCGGCACCGGGCACCATCGAGGAGTTGTCCATCGCGCAAACTGGCTGTCTGAGGTGCCCTCATCCCGTACGACGTCCCGGCCGGACCGGCCACTGAACGGGCCACTTCATCGCCCACTGAACCGGCCGCTTCATCGCCGACGGCACCGCCGGCCTCGATCTTCGGTGCCCCACTGCGGCTGACGACGATCGGGCTGCTCATCGTCACCACGCTCATTGCCTTCGAGGCGATGGCCGTGGCCACCGCGCTGCCGTCGGCGGCGCGTGACCTGCATGGCCTGTCCAGCTATGGGCTGGCCTTCACCGGCTTCATCGTCGCCAACATCGTCGGCCTGGTGTCCGGCGGTGTGATCAGCGATCGACGCGGGCCGCGGCTTCCACTCGTCTACGGCATCGTTTTGTTCTTCGCCGGGCTGCTGATAGCCGGCGCGGCGCACCAGATGTGGCACCTGCTCGCCGGGCGCGCCGTGCAGGGGCTGGGCTCGGGCCTGCTGGTCACTGCGCTCTACGTCATCCTCGGCGAGCGGTTTCCTGAAGCGCTGCGGCCCAAGGTCTTCGGTGCGATGTCCTCGGCCTGGGTGGTGCCGTCGCTGGTCGGGCCGCCGATCTCGGGCTTCGTCACCGAACACGCCAGCTGGCGGTGGGTCTTCCTCGGGTTGGCGCCGCTCGTGGCGCTCGGCGGGGCGATGCTGCTGCCGGTGCTGTCGTCCATGCACTCCCCGCACAGTGCGCCACAAGAAGGGCCGAACTTCGACCGTCGGTCGAAGCGGGTGCCGGGCGCGCTGTTCCAGATCGCCCGTGCCGTCGCTCTGGGCGTAGCGATCGCCGAACTGTCCGAGGCCGGTCAGCATCCCACCCTGCTGTGGACGCTGCTGGCCCCCGTTGCGATCGCAGCCACTGTCTGGGCGTTGCGCTCGATCCTGCCGCCGGGCACGTTCACGCTGTCCACCGGCGTCGGCGCCGCGGTGGCGATGCGCGGCCTGCTCGCCGGCGCGATGTTCGGCTGCGACTCCCTCATTCCGCTGGCGATGAGCACCCAGCACGGGTTCTCGCCCACGGCGGCGGGGTTGCCACTGCTGGTTGCGGCGTTGTTCTGGGCGGCCGGGTCGTGGTGGCAGGGGCGGACCGCGCTGCGCGCCGAGCGAGCGACGTTGATCCGCGTCGCGTTCGTCTTGATGAGCGTGGCCTGCGCCGGCGCCGCGCTGGCCGCCGTTCCCTCGCTGCCCGGGCTGCTGGTTTATCCGGCCTGGGCTCTGGCCGGTCTGGGCGCCGGCATCGCGATGCCCAGCTTCGGCGTGCTGGTGCTGGCCCAGACCACCGATCAGGACCGCGGCCGGGACGTGGCAGGTTTGCAGCTCGGTGATGGCGTGGCCACGTCCTTCACCGCCGGCTTTGGCGGCGTTCTGGTGGCCGCGGCAGCCGGCGGTTCGGTCGGCTACACCCCGGCATTCATCACCATCGACGTGGCGATGGTCGCCGTGGCCGTCGTCGGTGTGGTGGTGTCGGGTCGGGCACGGGTCAAGGCCACCGGCACGGCGGGTGGCGATGCCAGTCCGGGGGCCGCGGCGATGGCGCCGACGCTGTAGCCAATGCTGTAGGCGACGCTGTAGGCGACCTTGTGGGGAGGCAGCGGGGGATCCGTAGGATCGAGCTCATCATGTCCGCTGCTCCGCCTGTCTACCTCGACCACGCCGCGACCACGGAAATGCTGCCGACCGCACTGGATGCGGTGACGGCGGCAAGCCGCGGCGCGGGCAACGCATCGTCGCTGCACGCGTCGGGGCGCGCTGCTCGTCGCCTGGTCGAGGAGTCACGCGAGGCGCTGGCGGCCGCGGTGGGCGCGCGTCCCTCGGAGATCGTCTTCACTGCCGGCGGCACCGAGTCCGACAACCTGGCGCTCAAAGGCGTCTACTGGGCCCGCCGTGCTGTGGACCCGGCGCGGCGTCGCATTCTGGTCAGCCCGGCCGAACACCACGCGGTGCTCGACACCGTGCTGTGGCTGGCCGCACACGAACAGGCCGAGTTGACCTGGCTGGACGTCGACGCCGACGGCGCGGTGAGCGCACAGTCGATCGTGCGCGCGGTGGGCGACGATCCGGGCAGTGTTGCCCTGGCCAGCGCGATGTGGGCCAACAACGAGGTGGGCACGATCACCGACGTTGCCGCGCTTGCCGACGTGCTCACTCCGGCCGGGATCCCCCTGCACACCGACGCAGTACAGGCAGTGGGTTGTTTACCCGTCGATTTCGACGCCAGCGGCGCCGCCGCTTTGAGCCTCACCGGGCACAAGCTGGGTGGTCCCTACGGCGCCGGGGCGCTGGTTCTTCGTCGCGACGTCGCCTGTACCCCCCTTCTGCACGGTGGCGGTCAGGAACGCGACGTCCGGTCCGGCACGCTCAACGTGCCCGGGATCGCCGGTCTGGCGGTGGCAACGGTGGCTGCGGTCGCCGCCATGCCCTTCGAGGCGCCCCGGCTGCGTGCGCTGCGAGACCGGCTCCAGAGCGGCATCCAGGCGGCGGTGCCCGACGTCGTCGTCAATGGAGCTCTGGACAATCGGCTGCCCGGCACCCTGCACGTGTCGTTCCCTGGTTGTGAGGGCGACTCGCTGCTGATGCTGCTCGACGCCGCGGGCGTGGAGTGCTCCACCGGCTCGGCCTGCGCGGCAGGCGTGGCCCAGCCGTCCCATGTGCTCCTGTCCATCGGCGCGGACGCCGATCTGGCCCGTGCGTCGCTGCGCTTCTCACTCGGGCGCACGACCACCGAAGCCGACATCGACACAGTGCTCGACGTCATCGGTTCAGTGGTCGCCCGCGCTCGCGCTGCCGGCCTCGCGTCGCGGCCCGGCCCCAGGTTCCAGCGGGCGCAGCGCGCCGCCAGCGTGCAGGTGTCGGTGTGAGCAGCGTCGGCATGCGCGGAGTCGCCGCGCATCGGTCGTCAAAATGAGGCTGTTGGCCGCAATGAGCGGCGGCGTCGATTCAGCCGTCGCCGCTGCGAGCGCAGTGGCAGCCGGCCATGACGTCACCGGCGTACACCTGGCGCTCTCGCAGTCGCCGTCAACATTGCGCACCGGAGCACGCGGGTGCTGCACGGTCGAAGATGCCAACGACGCCCGCCGCGTCGCCGACGTGCTGGGCATTGCGTTCTACGTCTGGGACTTCGCGCAGCGGTTCAAAGAAGACGTCATCGACGACTTCGTGGCCGAGTACGAGGCCGGTCGCACGCCCAATCCCTGCCTGCGCTGCAACGAGAAGATCAAGTTCAGCGCGTTGCTGGACCGGGCGATCGCACTGGGTTTCGACGGCGTGATCACCGGCCACCACGCTCGTCTCGAGGACGGCCGTCTCTACCGTTCGGTCGATGTCGCCAAGGATCAGTCTTACGTGCTGGCCGTGCTGACGGCAGACCAGCTGGCGCACGCGGTGTTTCCGTTGGGCAAACTGACCAAGGATCAGGTCCGCGCGCAGGCGGCCGCGCAGGGCCTGGCGGTCGCGGCGAAGCCCGACTCCCACGACATCTGCTTCATCGCCGACGGAGACACCCGCGGGTTCCTCGAACGCCGGCTCGGCGGTACCGGCGGCGACATTGTCGATGCCGACACCGGCGCGGTCGTCGGCACACACAAGGGCGCGTACGGGTTCACAGTGGGTCAGCGGCGCGGGCTCAACCTGCATGCCGGCGACGGTTCTCCGCGCTACGTGCTGGCGCTGTCACCCAAGTCGAACACCGTGACGGTCGGGCACAGGAACGCGCTGGACGTCGACGAGGTCGTCGGCCTGTCGCCGGTGTGGACGAGCGGGCAGGCGCCCCCCGACGGCCGCTACGAGGTGCAACTGCGCGCGCACGGCATTCCCGCGCCGGCCACGGTGCACATCGTCGAGGACACCGTCATCGTGCTGCTCGACGGCATGCAGCGAGGCATCGCCGCGGGCCAGGCAGTCGTGATCTACGCAGGCGACGAGGTGCTGGGGTCGGCGACGATCACGTCGGCCCGGCGGATCGACGCCGAAGCACACGCATGAGCGACGCTCGCCAACTGTGGCCGCGTGGCACGGCCACCGGCATCGGCTCCCTGCCGGGCACCGATCCGGTGGAAGCGGCCACCACGATCTTCGGGGAGCTGCCCGACCTGCCACATCTCGCTGAGCTGCCGGCCCGTGGACCGGGCGCGGACATGATCGGGCGTTCGGCTACTTTCTTGTCCGACCTACCTGTTCAGTTGGAGCCGTCGGGCTGGCGTTTCACGGCCCGTCCCGGTCGGGACCTGCGCCGGGCGCGCGACTTCCTGCGTCAAGACCTCGACGCGCTGGAAGACGCCGGACACGACTACGCCGGCGCGGTGAAGGTACAGGTGGCCGGGCCGGTGACACTGGCTGCCTCGATCGAGTTGAGTGCGGGCCATCGCGCGCTCAGCGACCACGGCGCGCTGCGCGACATCGCAGAGGCACTGGCCGGCGGCCTACGCGAACACCTGGCCGATGTCCGGTCCCGGATGCCCGACGCGAGCATCGTCGTCCAGCTCGACGAACCGTCCGTTCCGGCCGCCTTGGCCGCGCGCATCCCCACCGCCTCGGGATACGGCACCCTGCCCGCGCTGGATCCGATTCTGGCCCGCACGACGATGGGAGTCGTGTTGGCCGAACTGCCCGCTGCCGTGCGGGTGGTGCACTGCTGCGCCGGCGACGCTCCGCTGCGGCTGTTCGCCGAAGCGGGTGCCGACGCGGTGTCGGTCGACCTGAACGAACTCAAGCTCGCCGAGCTCGATGCGGTGGGCGAGCTCGTCGACGACGGCATCGGCATCTGGTTGGGCGCGCTCGACGCCCGCGGTCAGGTCGACTCTGCGGTACAGGTGGCCAGTCGGGTGCTGTCGTGGTGGTCCACCTTGGGCTTCGCTGCGACCGAACTGGCGCGGCGCGTTGTCCTCACGCCCGGCTGCGGACTCGCCGGGGTGTCACCCACCCGGGCTCGGGGGGTCTACCGGGTGCTGCGCGAGACCGGCCCACGACTGAGCGAGCAGTAGCAGGAGTTTTACGCTGCGATGCTCGTTCACGAAGTTGTCAGAGGCGCCCGCTAGGTTCGATCCGTGACCGAGTTCGTGCCGCCAGTCGATCCGGCTGTCCGCGCGCGGCACGAGCACCTGTCCCAGCAGCTCGACGAAGCGTCCTACCGCTACCACGTGCTCGACGAACCCACCATCAGCGATGCTCAGTACGACGAGGCGATGGGCGAACTTCGCGCCATCGAGGACGCGCAGAACGAGCTGCGCACGCCCAGCTCGCCCACGCAGCGCGTCGGCGCCTACTCGACGCTGTTCACCCCGGTGGAGCATCTCGAGCGCATGCTCAGCCTGGACAACGTCTTCAGCACCGAAGACCTCGCATCCTGGGAACAGCGGATCGTCCGCGACGCGGGGACAGTGCCGGGTTTCCTGTGCGAATTGAAGGTCGACGGGCTCGCCATCGATCTGGTGTACGAAGGCGGCCGGCTGGTTCGCGCCGCCACCCGCGGCGACGGGCGCACCGGCGAGGACGTCACCGGAAACGTCCGCACCATCGACAACGTCCCAGGTCAGCTCACCGGCGCCGACGTTCCGTCGCTGCTCGAGGTGCGCGGCGAGATCTTCTTCCCGGTCGCAGACTTCGGTGACCTCAATGCGGCACTGGTCGAGGTGGGCAAGGCGCCCTTCGCCAACCCGCGCAATGCCGCGGCGGGATCACTGCGCCAGAAGGATCCGCGGGTAACGGCCAGCCGGCGGTTGCAGATGGTGGTGCACGGCGTCGGGCGGGTGCAGGACGGTCCGGCGGTGGAGAAGCAGTCCCAGTGGTACGGCTATCTGCACGACTGGGGACTGCCCACCGCGGCGCGGGCCGAAGTGCGCGCCGATCTGGCCGGTGTTGCCAACTACGTCGCCCACTACGGCGAGCACCGCCACAGCGTGGAACACGAAATCGACGGCGTGGTCGTCAAGGTCGACGACTTGTCCTTGCAGCGCCGGCTCGGTTCTACGAGCCGCGCTCCGCGCTGGGCGATCGCCTACAAGTACCCACCCGAGGAGGTCAACACCAAGCTGCTCGACATCCAGGTCAACGTCGGGCGCACCGGGCGGGTGACGCCCTTCGGCCGGATGGAGCCGGTACGGGTCTCGGGTTCGACGGTGGAGATGGCCACTCTGCACAACGCCACCGAAGTCGCCCGCAAGGGCGTGCTCATCGGCGACACCGTGGTGCTGCGCAAAGCCGGTGACGTCATACCCGAGATCGTCGGCCCGGTGGTGGCCCTGCGCGACGGTTCCGAGCGCGCGTTTGTGATGCCGACGCACTGCCCGGAGTGCGGCACCGAACTCGCCGCGCAGAAGGAGGGCGACGCAGACATCAGGTGCCCCAACAGCCGTACCTGCCCCGCCCAGCTGCGAGAGCGGTTGTTCCACGTCGGCGGTCGCGGTGCCTTCGACGTGGAGATGCTGGGCTACGAGGCCGGAATTTCGTTGCTGCAAGCAGGCGTCGTCACCGACGAAGGCGATCTGTTCGACCTCGACGAGGACAAGCTGCTGCGCACCGAGTTGTTCTCCCGTCTCGATCCGAAGGACAAGATCCATCGCGGCAGGGTGCTGTCGGCCAACGGTCGTCGACTGCTGAACAACGTGGAGGCGGCCAAGCACCGGCCGCTGTGGCGGGTTCTGGTGGCACTGTCGATCCGCCACGTCGGGCCCACGGCGGCGCAGGCGTTGGCGCGAGAGTTTGGATCGCTGGACCGCATCGTCGAGGCGTCGCCGGCCGAACTCGCCGCTGCCGACGGCGTGGGACCTACCATTGCCGACGCCGTCGCAGAGTGGTTCGCGGTGGATTGGCATCGGGCGATCGTCGACAAGTGGGCCGCAGCCGGGGTACGAACGGTCGACGACGCTGCGCGGTCCGGGCCGCGCCCGTTGGAAGGCCTGAGCATCGTGGTCACCGGGTCGTTGCTTCGCTACAGCCGCGACCAGGCCACCGAGGCGATCACCGAACGTGGAGCCAAGGTGTCGGGTTCGGTGTCGAAGAAGACGGCCTTCGTCGTGGTCGGTGACGCCCCGGGCAGCAAGTACGACAAGGCCGTCACTCTCAAGGTGCCCATCCTCGACGAGGACGGTTTCGACGTGCTGCTCTCCGATGGCCCCGAAGCCGCTCGTGAACGCACCGTGCCAGCCCCTGAACCGACGTGACAGCGCCTGAACCGACGTGACAGCGCCTGAACCGACGTGACAGCGCCTGAACCGACGTGACAGCTGCAGGGGGACTGCGATTGCATTCTGGCGGGCGGTATCGCCGCTGGCAGGGTTCACTGAAGACCCCCCGAACAATCCGGCGGCCACCGCGCCCCTTCCCCCAGCTAGGACGTACCCCCATGCGCCGAGTGCTGCTTTGTGTTCTCCTCCTGCTAGTCGGTACCGCTACTGCCGGTGCGGGCGCTGTGTCCGCGACCGCGGCCACCCCTACCCCGCCCGCGCCGAGTGCGCTGGCCACTATCGAGCCGCTGGCGGCGTATGTGCCGCAGAACAGTTGCGATCCGCATATCAAACCGGGCGTCAGCGCGCTGGCCCAACTGCTTACGACGACCTATCCCGCCACGAGCTACGGAAGCGCGCGCAACTGCAGCACCGCCCGCAGCGAGCACGAGGAGGGTCGTGCGCTGGACTGGATGGCCAGTGTCCGGGTGCCTGCTCGCAAGGCTGAGGCCGAGGCCGTGCTCGCCTGGTTGTTCGCTACCGATGCAGCCGGCAACAAGCTGGCCAACCTGCGCCGTCTCGGCGTGATGTACCTGGTATGGAACAACCAAATTTGGGGTGCGTGGGACCAGACCTGGCAGCCTTACCAGAACTGCGCGTCCACGCCTGAGCCCTCGGCGGACGACAACTGCCACCGCAGCCACATCCACTTCTCGCTGTCGTGGGAAGGCGCGGAGAAGCAGACGTCGTTCTGGACGAACAAAGTTGCCGCCGGCAATTACGGTCCCTGCGCACCGGCGGACTTGAACTGGGCGCCGCGTTACCCGTGGACGTCGACGAGCAAGCCACGCACCACGCCGTGCGCTGCCCACATTCGCCTGGTCGCATCGACAGGTGCCAGCGCCTTCGCCAAGAACCTGGTCGCCTACTCGGGCGCCCGAGCGAACCTCGGCGAAAGTGGTCCGGTGGTCTCAGTGGTGCAGCAGGCGGTCGGCGTGCCCGTCGACGGCTACTACGGTGCGGGCACCCGAGCCGCGGTGGTGGCGTGGCAGAAGGCCCGTGGCCTCAACGCCGGTGGCAACGTCTACCTAGAGACCTGGCGGTCGTTCCTCGCGACGTACACGCACTGATTCGCCGCTGAGCGCCTACCGGTGCTGATCCGCGCCCGATTGCACTGAATCCGCTACTGACCCTCCACGCCGCGCGTGGGGGGTCAGTGCTGGTCGGCGTTGCGCAATCCTCGGTCCGGCCCTGATCCGCTGCCCACGTTGCCGGAGCTTCAGATCGTGTCCAGCACACCGGCGACGATGCCGGCGAGGTGTCGGAGCCGGGCCAGTTCGCCGGGCAGCCACGGCGTCGCCGGCCGCCCGACCATCAGCGCAAACTCGCCGACCGGGCAGACCGCGACCTCGGTGTCGCCGTTCCAGCCGTCGATGTCTGCGCTGCTGTCCACGGTGGCAGCGGTGCGTGCGGGCCACCAAGGCGCCTTCACTCGTTCGACCTCCGGCGCGGCCGCCGACCTGGCGACGACGGTGGCCCGATCCACGTCGTCGTCGCGCGGTGCACCCAGCACCAGCGTCCACCCGGCGCGGAAGATCCGCGTGACGCCAGTGGCCAAGCGCACCGGTCGATGGTCGGCGTTGGCTATCAGCGCATCGATCAGTTCCAGCTCGCGGTTGGCATCGAATGCTGCCGCGTACGGCCGGATCGATTCCACCCGCACTCCGGGAACGGTCATCGTCGCCGAGATCAGGGTGTCGGGCAGGTTACCCGGCGGCAGCTCGATCACCAGGTCGTCGACGGCGTATCCCGGCCGCCGCTCGATGACGTCGAGGCTGACGATGTCGGCTCCGACAGTGCCCAGCGCGCTGGCGACCAGCCCGAGCGAACCCGGGCGGTCGGGCAGCACGATGCGGACCAGGAACGACACGTACGTCAGGGTGCCCTATCCGTATGACCGGAAGGTTAATGCGGGTCGTCGTCCGTGCCGCCGGTGACCACGTGTCGGCAGGTAACGATGGCGGAAGCCGGCAACAGCGGTCGCCTAGACTGCGATCCCGTGGCTGAAGCTAGCGAAGCACCCTCTGCGGGATCCGGTGGAACAGCAGCACCGCGTGCAGCGCAGCCGTCGGTGCGGATCACACGCGACGACGTCGCCCACCTGGCGCGGTTGGCCCGGCTCGCGGTGACCGACGCCGAACTGGACCAGTTTGCCGGCCAGCTGGAGGTCATCCTGAGCTCGGTGTCGCGGGTGGCCGAGGTGGCGGCCTCAGACATCAGCCCGACCTCGCACGTAGTGGCGTTGGAAAATGTCTACCGCCGCGACGAGGTCCGCCCGTCACTGTCACGCACGCAGGTGCTCGCCGGCGCCCCGGCTGTGGAAGACGACAAGTTTCGGGTGCCGCGGATCTTGGGGGAGTCCTCTTGACGAGCATCGCAGCGACGAAGGAGCGAGGTGCGCGGTCAAGCGATCCGATGAGCGCTCGCGCGAAGAGCGGGGACAAGGCGTGAGCTCCGATCTGACCGCCCTGAGCGCTGCAGACATCGGGCAGTCGGTGGCCGCCGGCGACGTCAGCGCCGTCGAGGTCGCGCAGGCGCACCTGGATCGGATCGGTGCCGTGGACGGCAGCGTGCGGGCGTTCCTGCATGTCGACGCCGACGGCGCGCTGGCTGCTGCTGCGGACATCGACAGGCGTCGCGGGGCGGGGGAGTCTCTGGGCCCGCTGGCCGGAGTGCCGTTGGCGATGAAGGACGTCGTGGTCACCGAGGGCGTGCCGACGACGTCCGGATCGAAAATCCTGCAGGGGTGGATCCCGCCCTACGACGCCACCATCAGCGCCCGGGTGAAGGCCGCCGGCATCGTGATGCTCGGCAAGACCAACATGGACGAGTTCGCGATGGGCTCCTCGACGGAGAACTCTGCCTACTTCGCGACCCGCAACCCCTGGGATCTGAGCCGCATTCCGGGCGGTTCCAGCGGTGGTTCCAGCGCGGCGGTCGCGGCCTACGAAGCACCCTTGGCCATCGGAACCGACACCGGGGGCTCCATCCGGCAGCCGGCCGCGGTGACGGGAATCGTCGGGCACAAGCCCACTTACGGTGCGGTGTCGCGCTATGGGCTCATCGCGTTTTCCTCCTCCCTCGACCAGGCCGGCCCGTTCGGCCGGACGGTGCTCGACGCCGCGCTGCTGCACCAAGCCATCGCCGGGCACGATCCCGCTGACTCGACGTCGATTCCCCAGCCCGGCCCGGACGTCGCCGCCGCCGCTCGCGCCGGCGCCGAGGGTGATCTGCGTGGCGTCACCGTCGGCGTGGTCAGAGAGCTCGGTGGTGAGGGGTACCAGGCCGGCGTCCTGAGCGCGTTCCAGGCGGCGGTGGGCACGCTGGAGTCGCTGGGCGCCTCGGTCGTCGAGGTCAGCTGCCCGCACTTCGAGTACGCCCTGTCGGCCTACTACCTCATCGCCCCGAGCGAGGCGTCGTCGAACCTGGCGCGATTCGATTCGGTGCGGTACGGGCTGCGCGCCGGCGACGACGGCCAGCACTCGCTGGAGGAGGTCATGTCCCTCACCCGCGAGGCCGGCTTCGGTGCCGAGGTCAAGCGGCGGATCATGATCGGCACGTACGCGCTGTCCAGCGGCTACTACGACGCCTACTACGGGCAGGCCCAGAAGGTGCGCACCCTGATCGCGCAGGATTTCGAGCAGGCGTACCGACGGTGCGACGTCCTGGTGTCGCCGACCTCGCCGACGGTCGCCTTTCCGATCGGCGAGCGCGCGGCCGATCCGATGGCGATGTACCTCAACGACCTGTGCACGCTGCCGGCCTCGCTGGCCGGTACGCCGGCGATCAGTGTTCCCTGCGGGCTTGGCACGGACGGAACCGAGGACGGGCCGCCACTGCCGGTGGGACTGCAGGTCATGGCCCCGGCCCTGGCTGACGACCGCTGCTACCGCGTGGGCGCCGCCTTCGAAGCCGCCTACACCGCCACCAACGGCGCAGTGTTGAGCAGCATTGCGCCACTGGGGGAGGCAGGAGCATGAGCTACGCCGACGTGATCGCCCGGTACGACCCGGTGATCGGCCTGGAAACCCACGTCGAGCTGGCCACGAATTCCAAGATGTTCTGCGGCTGCTCCACCGAGTTCGGCGCCGAGGTGAACACCCACACCTGCCCGGTCTGCCTGGCCCTGCCCGGCGCGCTGCCGGTGGCCAACGCCACCGCCATCGAATACACGATCAAGATTGGCCTGGCGCTGAACTGCTCGATCGCGCCGTGGTCCCGGTTCGCGCGCAAGAACTACTTCTACCCCGACATGCCTAAGAACTTCCAGACCTCGCAGTACGACGAGCCGCTGTGCGTCGAGGGATACGTCGATGTCGACGTGGCAGGACAGACCTACCGCGTCGAGATCGAGCGCGTCCATCTGGAGGAGGACACCGGCAAGAACACCCACGTCGGCGGCGCGGCCGGGCGCATCCACGGTGCCGAATACTCGCTGGTGGACTTCAACCGGGCCGGCATTCCGCTGGTGGAGATCGTCACCAAGCCCGTCGCCGGGCTGGGTGCGCTGGCGCCGGAGGTCGCCAAGGCCTACGTCAGCGAGCTGCGCGACATCCTGCGCACGCTCGACGTCAGCGACGTCCGGATGGACCAAGGCTCGATGCGCTGTGACGTGAACCTGTCGCTGGCGCCCACCGGTGCGACGGAGTTCGGCACCCGCACCGAGACCAAGAACGTCAACTCGCTGCGCAGCGTCGAACGCGCGGTGCGCTCGGAGATGCTGCGCCAGGCCGACATCCTGGATACCGGCGGGCGGATCATGCAGGAAACGCGGCACTTCTCCGAGGCGACCGGCGACACGCGTCCCGGCCGCAGCAAGGAGGAGGCCACCGACTACCGCTACTTTCCCGAGCCCGACCTTGTGCCGATCGCGCCGGACGCAGCCTGGATCGAGGAGATCCGCGCGACGCTGCCCGAGCTGCCGTCTGCTCGCCGAGCCCGTGTGCGCAGTGACCTCGGCCTGTCCGCCGACGACCTGATCTCGATGGGCAATGCCGGTGTCACGGACCTGGTCATCGCCACCGTCGACGCCGGCGCGCCGGCCACCGAGGCCCGCAACTGGTGGATGGGCTACCTCGCCCAAACTGCGAACGCGCGCGAGATCGAGCCGTCCGAGCTACCGATCACGCCCGCGCAGGTGGCCCGCGTCGTTGCTCTGGTCAGTGAGGGCGCGCTGTCGGCGACGCTGGCCCGCCAGGCTGTGGACGGGGTGCTGGAAACCGGATCGGAGGTCGATGAGGTCGTCGCCACGCGCGGATTGGCCGTCGTGTCGGATTCCGGCGCGCTCACCGACGCCGCCGACGCAGCGATCGCGGCCAACCCCGCCGTCGCGGACAAGGTCCGCAACGGCAAGATCCCCGCAGTCGGCGCGCTGGTCGGTGCGGTGATGAAGGCGACGCGGGGCCAGGCCGACGCCGCGGCGGTGCGCACGATCTTGTTGAAGCAGCTCGGCGTGACCGAGTAGCGGGTGTCCACCCGCGCGGTCATCGGGTGGCTGCAGGGTCGAGGCGCAGTCTCACTTGGCGCCGCTGGCCTGGTGTTGAGCGCAACCGTCGCCGGTCCCGCAGCGGCCGCCGGCGCCGTCGCGTTTGCCGAGCGCCCGACGCTGCTGTTCCGGCTGCACGATCCCCGGCTCACCGAGGTCAGCGGCGCCGCCGTCGGCATCCGTTCACCCGACGCATTGTACGTGCACAACGACAGCGGTGACCGGGCCCGCTTCTTCGCCCTCGACGCCCGCACCGGCGAGGTCCGCGCGCAGTTCACCGTGCCCGGCGCCGTCAACGTCGACTGGGAGGACATCGCCGTCGCTCGCGACGCTCGAGGCGTGCCGTCGATTTGGATCGCCGACATCGGCGACAACGACGCCACCCGCTCCTCGGTGCGGATCTACCGGGTGGACGAACCCAGGGTGACCGAGCAGACGCATGGCCTGCGCGCGGTTGCCACCCATGCGCAGACCTGGCGGCTGCGCTATCCAGGCGGCCCGCGCAACGCCGAAGGCATCGTCGTGTTCCCCGGCGGTGCCACCTATCTGTTCGACAAGACGCTGTTCGGTCCGACGACGGTCTATGCGGTTCCGCCTCGACCGTCAGCCTCCGTGCAGACGGTGACGACGATCGGATCGTTCTCGACCCGCGACACCGGGACCCTGGGTGGCCCCAATCCGTTCGGCCGGCTGACGGTCACCGGTGCATCGACCGACGGCACCGTGCTGGCGGTCCGCACCTACACCGACGCTTATCTGTGGCGTGTCACCGCGGGCACCGGCACCGCCGGACTGCGCCAGGCGCTACTCGTCAAGCCTCGAGTGCTTGCGCTGCCGACCCAGCCCCAGGGCGAAGGCATCGCCGTGCACGACGGCCGGTTGATCGTGACGAGTGAGAAGACCGGATCGGGCGTCTACTCGCTGCCACAGCCGGTGCTGCCACCGGCGCCGACAGCACACTCGACCGTGCCGACGGCGAGTTCTTCGGTGCCAGCGGCCAGTGCGTCGCCCGGGCAACCGGCCGGAGCCGCCACCACCCGACAGGACGGTGTTTCGGCACTGCCGACGTCGCGCTCCTCTCGGTCATCGACGGTGGCTCGGCAGACGCTGGCGGCCCTGGCGGCTGCACTGACCGTGGGCCTAGCGAGCGTGGTGGGCATCCGCCTCATTCAGCGCCGGCGCAATCGACCCGACGTGCGTTGAGGGGCCGGCGGCTCCAACGTTGGCTCGGCAGACCCGGCAGCATCGGTGATGCCCCGGCCCGTTGACGGCCGCATGACGGCATGACGCCTTCGGCGAGGCGCCAACGCGGCGGCAGCTCGACCGAACGCCTGGCAGGCGAGCCGCGCCTCAGCTGCCAGTCGGGCAGGGGGTGATCATGGGCATGATCACCTGGTCGATCACCTCGGTGATCCACTGCGCATTCGGTGAGACGCCCACCATGAACAGCTGGTGCATGATCATCGCCGGACCGACGCCTGCGACCAATCGGTTGTCGGCGCCGGCTCGGACCTCTCCACGGGCGACTCCGCGGGTCAGCAGTTCCACCAGCCAGTCACAGCGCTGGTCGATGAAATTCGTCCGCATCAGCTCGCCGAGTTCGGCATCGCGCACGGCTTGACCAGCCAGCGCTGCGGCCAGATCGCCCATCCTGCCGCTCAAGATCGCCGCCATCTGCGTGCCCGTACTGATCAAAGCGTCGCGCGTGCTGACGTCGCCCAGATCTGCGGGCGTGATGTCGGTCGGGCATGGCATCGCGGCGCCGAACGCCTCCAGAACGAGCAGCTGCTTGGAGGGCCAGCGCCGGTAGATACTGGCCTTGCCCGTGTGCGCCCGGGCGCAGACAGCCTCGATGGTGAAAGCGGCGTAGCCGTTGTCGACGAGCTCGTCGGCAGCCGCGCTCAGGATCGCCGATTCCAGCTCCGCACCCCGCCGGCGCGAGCGAACGGCGTCGAGCTGCGCCAACGCGTCGCCCGCGGGTGGTCCTGCAGTCCCGACTCGAACGTCGTCGAGTGCCGCCATCGACCCCATCGATGCACATTCCTTTCCCGGGCTCCGTGGTCAGCGCTAGTGGTCTTAGCGCGCCGAGACACCGCGATGTGGGACAGCCCACTAGTGAACGTTTGCGTTTCTTAAACTTGCGTCGTAGCGTCTCGGATAAGGAACGCGTCAGACCCTTAAGACCACTGTAGAGAGGTGGACCCCGCATGGCAACGGTCAACCCGGCACCGACCGGACTGTCCGAGCTCGACTTCGAGCCGGCACAGATCGAACAGCACAACAGACACCGGTGGGCGCTGCTGGTCATCGCCGGCGCGCAGCTGATGGTCGTGCTGGACAGCACCATCGTCAACGTCGCGCTGCCCCACATCCAGACCGCGCTGCACTTCACTCCGACGAGCCTGACGTGGGTGCTGAACGCCTACACGCTGGCCTTCGGTGGACTTCTCCTGCTCGGCGGCCGGCTGGGCGATGTGTTGGGCCGGCGACGGATGTTCATGGTCGGTGTCAGCCTGTTCACGCTGGGCAGCGTGCTGGCTGGTGTGGCGCCCAACGCCGGCTTCCTGCTCTTCGGGCGGGTGGTGCAGGGCGTGGGTGGAGCGATCGCCTCGCCCACGGCACTGTCACTGATCGCCAACACCTTCGACGAAGGCCCCGAGCGCAACAAGGCGATGGGTGTCTACGCCGCCGTGTCCGGAGGCGGAGCGGCCATCGGGCTCATCCTCGGTGGCGTGCTGACCAATCTGGACTGGCGCTACATCTTCATCGTCAACCTGCCGATCGGGATCGCGCTCGTCGCGCTGGCTCCCCGGGTTCTGCCGGAAAGCGCACCGCGGCCCGGGAAATTCGACCTCGTGGGCGCCGTCAGCTCCACGCTGGGCCTGAGCGCGCTCGTCTACGGGTTCATCCATGCCGCACAGGGCATTCAGAAGCCTTCGGGCAACGGCTGGACCGAGCCGCTGACCATCGCATCGTTCGCCGCAGCCGTCGTGCTCCTGGCGTTCTTCGTCTGGTGGGAGAGCCGCACTGTCGAGCCGCTGCTGCCGCTGCGCCTGTTCGGCGACCTGACTCGCTCCGGTTCCTATCTGCTCATGCTGACCGTCGGGTCAGCCCTGTTCGGGATGTTCTTCTTCGTCACGCTGTTCGTGCAGAACGTGTTGGGGTTCTCCGCGCTCAAGTCGGGCTTCGCGTTCCTGCCCGTCGCGGTCGCCATCGGCATCACCGCCCAGATCGCGAGCGTGCTGATCGGCCGGGTCGGCGCTCGTCCGCTGCTGCTGGGCGGCACGGTCACCATGACCGCCGGTCTGCTCTGGCTGAGCCGGATGACGGCCCAGTCCACCTACCTCGGTGGGCTGCTGGGCCCGATGCTGCTCATCGCCGCGGGCTTGGGATTCATCTTCGTGCCGGTCACGATCGCCGCGGTTGCCGGTGTGCGCGGCGCGGACACCGGCGTCGCTTCGGCCATGGTCAACGTCGGCCAGCAGGTCGGCGGGTCGCTGGGGCTGTCGCTGCTGCTGACGGTCACCGTCACCAGCAGCAAGGCCTACGCCAAGGTCCACCATCCGACAGGCAGTTCCCAGTCGGCGATCGCGCACTTCGCCAACACGGTTACCGCGCACGGATATGCGGCGGGCTTCCTGGCCGCTGCCGTGCTGGGTGTGGTCGGCATCATCGTCACTGCGGCGATGATCCGGGTGCGCAAGGAAGATGTGGCCGCCGCCGGCGCTGTCCCCGTCGGCTGATCGAACTGGGCCGGTCCGCTTCGGTCAGACGGAGCTTCGTCACCACCCTGCTGATCTCATGAGCACGCCGCACAAGGATCGCGATCGCCCGTCGTCTCTCCTTTCAGAGAGCCGGCGGGCGGTCGCGTCTGAAACGCCGGTCGCGTTTAGAGGCGGCGGGCGGTCGCGTCAGAAGCGCCGAAGTAGAACAGCCGCAGCGAGCATGGGCCGTGCCACCTACGCCGGGTTGGACCCGTCGCCACCTGAGGGACGGATGTGCAGCACGCGCTCGTCGGACGGCACGGGGGTGCCCGAGCCGTCGCGATTGCTGGTGGTGATCCACAGGGTGCCGTCGGGCGCAGCCACCACCGTGCGCAGGCGGCCGTACTTGCCGTGCAACTGGCTGGTGAACGGGCCGACTTTGATGGGGCTGTACAGCGGTGCCGAAAAAACGTCCTTGCCGCCGAGTCCGGTGACGAACAGAACTCGACCGATCACCGCGCAGTCGGTGATGCCCTTGGTGACCGACGGGCGAACGATCGCAGGCGTGCCGCCGGCACCGTATCGACCGCCCGACACCAGATAGTTGATCTCGTCGGTGGCGTTCGCCTCGACCTCGTAGACCGCACCCGCCGCTGCGGCGCACAGTCCCTGGACCCCCTGGTGGCCCGATGTGAGCACCCGCGATCCTGGCGTGGGATTGCCCGGTGCGGCCTGGCCGACGTCGTCGACGTGCAGCACCTTGCCGGCGAGGCTCTTCGGATCGACGGCCAACGCTGGATTTCCGGCGTCGGACGTGGCGATGTAGATGGTGCCGTCCGGACGCACCAGCAGCCGACCGCTGTTGTTCGCGGTGGCTCGCGGAATGCCGGTCAGCACCGCAGTGACCACGCCGGTCAGAGTGAAGTGCACGACGCGCACGTCGGTTCTCGTCGTGATCATCGCCAGGACGAGCCCGTCCTGGTCGTAGGTCGCAGACAGCGCCAGATCGAGCACGCCACCTCCGCCGCTGGTGTCCAGCCCGGTCAGAGTGCGGATCAGCTTCACCGCCTTGCCGGGCTGCGGTTGAACCTGCAAGATGCGTCCGCTGGCGCGCTCTGCCACCAACGCGGTTCCGCCAGGCAGCACGGCCACTCCGGTCGGCGCGGCCAGCCGGGTGGCGACGACGTTCGGATCGGAAGGCGCGCTGGTAGTCGAGGGCGCCGGACTTGACGGTGTGGGCGAGCCGTTGGACGGGCTGGGCGACGGCTTGCCCGACGACTGTGGAGGCTGCTCCGACTGCGACGGCGAGCCGGTACCAGGCCCGGTGCTGATGCCTGTGTCCCCGTTGCCGGGCACCTGGCCGGGGAGCGCGATCGGTGACGGGGTCTGCGCGGGCTCCCAGGTCGGCGCCGAACCGGCTGCGGTGCCGCCGCAGCCCGCAAGTAGAGCGCCGGCCAGCACGATGCCCGCTGCGCCGCCGAAACGACCGGCAAAGCCTCCGGCTGATCTCCGCTTGCTGGCGCTGCTCCCGCGCTTGGGGATGACGGCGCGAGCTGGCATGGCCCCCATTCTGCCTAGCAAGGCGTTCGGGTGCGCAGGGCAGAGCCCGATCCGGCTAATCCACAGCCGATAGCTACTGCGACGCGCCACCGCGTCGTGCGCCGTCACTACCCATCCTGGTTGTGGTCACCCACCACCGCATATGGGGGTGGGTGACCAGAAGTGAGCGGCCGTAGCTGACGCCGTCGATGGCTACAGCGATGATGGCTACGGTGAACCGGTGACCGTCGTAGCCTGCCTGCCCGACCAGTCCTCGATCGACCTGCTCGGTGATGTCTCAGGGGAGGTCGAGCTGATCACCTGGAACGGCCACGATGCGCCGCCCGCGCAGCTGGGCCGCACCGAGTTCTGGGTTCCCCAGGTGGACGACGAGGTCGATCTTCCAGCCGCCTTCGCCGCGATGCCGGAGCTGAAGGTGATGCAGCTGACCAGCGCAGGCATCGAGCACGTCGTCGGCCAGGTGCCCGACTCGGTGACGCTCTGCGACGGACGCGGGATCCACGGCGGTGCGGTGGCCGAATGGGTCTTGACCGTCGTTCTGGCCGCCCAGCGCGAGCTGGTCCACTTCCTCGATGCGCAACGAAGCGGGCGTTGGGAGCCGGTGCGGTCCCGGGAGCTGCAGGATGCCCGCGTGCTCGTCGTGGGCGCGGGTGACCTGGGCGAGCAGACCGAGCGTCGACTGCAGGCGTGCGGCGCCGAGACGATCATGGTCGCCCGCACTGCGCGCGAGGGCGCGCATGGCACCGACGAACTGCCCGAGCTGCTGCCCGACGCCGACATCGTCGTGATCCTGGTGCCACAGACGCCGCAGACGGTCGGCCTGGTCGATGCCGACTTCCTGGCCCGGATGCCCGACGGTGCGTTGCTGGTCAACGCAGCGCGCGGCCCCGTCGTCGACACCGACGCGCTGCTGGCGGAGCTGACCAGCACCCGGCTGCGGGCAGCGCTGGACGTCACCGACCCCGAACCGCTGCCGGCGGGTCATCCGCTGTGGAGCGCGCCCAATCTCATCCTCACTCCGCACACCGCAGGTCACGTCGGCTCGGCGGCCCCACGGGCGTATCGGCTGGTCGCCGATCAGCTGCGCCGCTACTGCGCAGGCGAAGAATTGATCAACGTCGTCGACGGGGCGTACTGACGGGCTTGCGGACGTCCTCGACGGGCGGTATCCGCCCGCCGGTCACACTGGACAGCATCGGCAAATGGTTGGCCCGGACGAACGGCAGGCGCAGCACCGAGCCGGAGGTGAGGCTCGCGGCCACCGCGCCGCGGTCGTCGACGGCCAGGCCCGCCACATCCGACCACGGCACCCGCCGGCTGGCCACGAGTGCGCGGACCTCGATGCCCTGGTCATCGATCACGGTCGCGCGCCGGGCGATGAAGAACGCCGCCGCCAGCGGCAGGAGATACACCGGTAGCCAGAGGTACCCGCGCACCAGCACCGACACGCCGAAGATCAGGAACAGCACTGCGAGATAGGCCGAGCGCGGTAGACGGAAGACAGCCCGCGAGGCGGTCGTAGCCGACGCCGTTGTGGGCGGCGAGCCTGCTGCTGAAGCCGACGCCTCTGTGGGCGGCGAGCCTGTTGCAGAAGCCGACGCCGCTGTGGGCGGCGAGCCTGCTGCAGAAGCCGACGCCGCTGCGGCGGCCGAGCCGGGAGCAGCTGCGGCTGCCGATAGGGATTGCTGTGCCGCTGGAGACTGCTGTGCCGATTCTGTGGTCGATGCAGGATCGGGAACGGCATCGCTCACGGCGGCCAACGGTACGCCGTAGGCTCGTGCGCCGTGACGATCGAGGCTGAACCCACCGCTGAACCCACTGCCGAGCGCACCGCTGGACCCACCGCCGAGCGCACTGCTGAACCGACGGCCGCGCCCACCGTTGAACCCCCTTCTGTCCCGACTGCCGGTGACGGCACCGGAGTTGCGTCGGTGTCGAGTCCGGGCCAGTCGCGTCAACACCGCAAACCGCACAGCGGCGCGGTCACCGACGGCATCGAGCGGGCCGCGTCCCGCGGGATGTTGCGCGCGGTCGGCATGGGCGACGACGACTGGCGCAAGCCCCAGGTCGGCGTCGCGTCGTCGTGGAACGAGATCACGCCCTGCAACCTGTCGCTGGATCGCCTCGCGAAGCGGGTGAAGGTCGGCGTACATGCCGCCGACGGCTTCCCGCTGGAGTTCGGCACCATCTCGGTCTCCGACGGCATCTCCATGGGCCATGCCGGCATGCACTACTCGCTGGTATCGCGCGAGATCATCGCCGACTCGGTGGAGACGGTGGTCAGCGCCGAGCGGATGGACGGCGCGGTGCTGCTGGCCGGCTGCGACAAGTCGTTACCCGGCATGCTGATGGCCGCCGCCCGCCTGGACATCTCGTCGGTGTTCCTCTACGCGGGGTCCACCCTGCCGGGCAAGCTGCACGGTAACGACGTCACGATCATCGACGCGTTCGAGGGCGTCGGCGCCTGCCTCGCGGGCAAGATCACCCGCGCCGAACTGGACGAGATCGAGCGGGCGATCTGCCCGGGCGAGGGTGCCTGCGGAGGGATGTACACGGCCAACACGATGGCTTCGGCCGCCGAGGCGCTGGGCATGTCGCTGCCTGGCTCAGCCGCGCCGCCAGCTCCCGACGCGCGCCGCGACGTCTTCGCAGAACGCTCGGGCCAGGCCGTCGTCGAGCTCATCGACGCCGGCATCACTGCCCGCGACATCATGACCAAGCAGGCCTTCGAGAACGCGATCACACTGGTGATGGCACTCGGCGGCTCCACCAACGCGGTGCTGCACCTGCTCGCCATCGCCAACGAGGCCCACGTCGAGCTGACCCTGGCCGACTTCAACCGGATCGGTGACAAGGTGCCGCACCTGGCCGACATGAAGCCGTTCGGGCGCTACGTGATGACCGACATCGACCGCATCGGTGGTATTCCGGTGGTGATGCGGGCGCTGCTGGACGCGGGTTTGCTGCACGGCGACACGATGACCGTCACCGGCAAGACCATGGCCGAGAACCTGGACGCGCTCAGCTCGCCCGAGCCCGACGGGCAGGTCATCCGCACGATGGACCGTCCGATCCACCGTTCGGGCGGCCTGACGATCCTGCACGGTTCGCTGGCGCCCGAAGGCGCGGTCGTCAAAACGGCCGGATTCGACGCCGACGTCTTCACCGGCTCCGCGCGCGTCTTCGACCGTGAGCAGGACGCGATGGCGGCTGTGACGGCCGGTGAACTCCAGGCAGGCGACATCATTGTGATCCGCTGGGAAGGCCCCAAGGGTGGTCCGGGCATGCGCGAGATGCTGGCGATCACCGGTGCCATCAAGGGCGCCGGCCTGGGTAAGGACGTGCTGCTGCTCACCGACGGCCGGTTCTCCGGCGGCACGACCGGCCTGTGTATCGGCCACGTCGCCCCGGAAGCCGCCGTGGGCGGCCCGATCGCCCTGGTCCGAGACGGTGACCGGATTGTCGTCGACATTGCCAACCGCAGTCTGGACCTCGACGTGGACGACGACGAACTCGACCGTCGGCAGGCCGCGTGGGAGCCGATCGCGCCGCAATTCGACTACGGCGTGTTGCGCAAGTACGCCAAGCTCGTGGGCTCCGCGGCGCAGGGCGCGATCTGCGGCTGACCCGGCGCTTACCCGGCGACTGACCTGCGACCGACGGTTTTACCCGTACTGGCCGTCGTACGCCCCATCCGCTGGCGCACGGTGTACAGGCGGGGCGCTCCACGGCCCGGCGCCAGTGCGGCGACCCAGCGTGCGACCGACCGCGCAGGACGCGCCACGCTGGAGCGGGTTGAGGACTGGGCCGGCGCGGGTGTAGCGTCCATCTCGTGCTCGTCCTCGTAATCGTAAATCAGCGCGTCGGCTGAGGTCTCCAGACCCACAGCTTCGACGCGCTCACCCTTCGTGCTCCGGCACGGAGGGTTTTTTTCTGGGCTTTTCCCTATGCGATTCAGGTTGCTCCGCCCGCACTTCGTTTTTGATACCTCACCGAAAGGACGTTGAGATGGCACCGGGATACACCACCCAGTCGGCCGGTCCGGCCGCGGGCATCAGCACCCGGTCCGTCGGCGTGACCGAGTCGGTCAGTGGAGCGAAAGCCCTGATCCGAGCGCTGGAAGAGGTGGGCGCCGACAACGTCTTCGGCATCCCTGGCGGCGCGATCCTGCCCGCATACGACCCGCTCTACGACTCCACCCGGGTGCGCCACATCCTGTGCCGCCATGAGCAGGGCGCCGGGCACGCCGCCGAGGGCTATGCGCAGGCCACCGGCAAGGTCGGCGTGTGTATGGCCACGTCGGGCCCCGGTGCTACCAACCTGGTCACCCCGATCGCGGACGCCTACATGGATTCGGTGCCGATCGTGGCTATCACCGGTCAGGTCGCGCTGCCTTCGATCGGCACCGACGCCTTCCAGGAAGCCGATATCTCGGGCATCACCCTGCCGATCACGAAGCACAATTTCCTGGTCCAACGCGGTGAGGACATCGCGCAGACCATCGCCGAGGCGTTTCATGTTGCCTGGACGGGGCGGCCCGGGCCGGTGCTCGTCGATATCCCGAAGGACGTGCTGCAGGCGGCCACCACCTTCCGCTGGCCGCCCACCCTCGACCTGCCCGGCTACAAGCCGACGGTCAAGCCGCATGCGCGTCAGATCCGGGAGGCCGCGAAGCTCATCGCCTCGGCTCGCCGCCCGGTGCTCTACGTCGGCGGCGGGGTGTTGAAGGCGCATGCCACCCGCGAGCTGCGCCAGCTCGCCGAGCTCACCGGCATTCCGCTGGTGACGACGTTGATGGCCCGCGGCGCCTTCCCCGACAGCCACCCCCAGCATCTGGGTATGCCCGGTATGCATGGGTCGGTGGCCGCGGTCACCGCGCTGCAGAAGGCGGATCTGCTGATCGCGCTGGGTACCCGTTTCGACGACCGCGTCACCGGCCGGCTGGACAGCTTTGCGCCACTGGCGCAGATCATCCACGCCGACATCGATCCGGCCGAGATCGGCAAGAACCGGGCCGTGGACGTGCCGATCGTCGGCGACGTCGGCTACGTGCTGCGCGAGCTGATCCCGGCGCTGGCTGCCGAGTTCGACGCCGGGCACCGCGTCGACCTGAGTGGATGGTGGGCTCAGACCGACCGGTGGCGGCGCACCTATCCGGTGGGCTATGACGTGCCCGAGGACGGCTCGCTGGCGCCGCAGTACGTCATCGAACGCCTCTCCGACATCGCCGGGCCCGAGGCGCTCTATGTGTCGGGCGTCGGGCAGCACCAGATGTGGGCGGCACAGTTCGTCAAGTACGAAAATCCCTACACCTGGCTCAACTCCGGCGGCCTGGGCACGATGGGCTACTCGGTGCCCGCGGCGATGGGCGCGAAGGTGGGGCGCCCGGACGCCACCGTCTGGTCCATCGACGGCGACGGCTGCTTCCAGATGACCAACCAGGAGCTGGCCACCTGCGCCATCGAGGGCATCCCGATCAAGGTCGCCGTGATCAACAACGGCAACCTGGGCATGGTCCGACAGTGGCAGACGCTGTTCTACGACCAGCGCTACAGCCAGACAGGGTTGGGTACGCACACCAGCGCCAACCGGCAACGGGTGCCCGACTTCGTGAAGCTGGCCGACGCGCTGGGTTGCATCGGCCTGCGCTGCGAGAGCGCCGAAGACGTAGACGGCGTGATCGAGAAGGCCATGTCGATCAACGACCAGCCCGTCGTCGTCGACTTCACCGTCGGCGCCGATGCGATGGTGTGGCCGATGGTCGCCGCCGGCACCAGCAACGACGACATCCAGGCCGCGCGCGGCATCCGCCCCGATTTCGACAGCGAGTGAGCACCGCAGGGACGAAGTCCCGAGGAGCGGAACGAGCAGTGAGTGCATGAGTGAGCTGCGACGGGTGGGATTGATCGGCGGGATCAGTTGGACGTCTACCGAGAAGTACTACCGCCTGATGAACGAGCGGGTTCACGCCCGGCTCGGTGGCCAGGCCAACGCGCCGATGACGGTGTGGTCGGTCGACTTTGCCGAAGTCGAGGCGCTGCAGCGTGCGGGGGACTGGCCGCAACTGGCGAAGATGTTCGCCGACGCAGCACAGCGGCTCGAGTCGATCGGCGCCCTGGCCATAGGAATCGGTGCGAACACGATGCACCTGGTCGCCGCCGAGGTTGCCGCCGCGGTGGATGTGCCGGTGCTCAACCTGGTCGAGCTGGCTGCCGACGCGTGTGCGTACGCCGGCTATGACAAGGTCGGCCTTAAGAAAGTCGGTCTGATCGGCACGTCCTACACGATGGGCAGTGCCGAGCTGTTCCCGCCGGCGTTCGCCGCCCGCGGCATCGAGCTCGTCGTCCCGGACGAGGCCGATCGGGCAGCGCTGCACACACTGATCTACACCGAGCTCACGCAGGGCACCGTGTCCGCCGCGGGCCGGACCTTGGTACTCGACGTCATCGCCCGGTTGGCTGATGCCGGAGCCCAGGCCGTTCTGCTGGCTTGCACCGAGTTCGGCCTACTCGTCCACGACGGCGACGCCGACGTCGCGCTCGTCGACACCACCGAACTGCACGCCAACGCACTGGCGGACTTCATCCTGGAAGGAGAACAGCCCTGATGGCCATCCATACCCTGTCGGTGCTGGTCGAGAACAAGCCTGGCGTGCTCGCCCGCGTGGCCGGTCTGTTCAGCCGCCGCGGCTTCAACATCGAGTCTCTCGCCGTCGGCCCCACCGAGCGCCCGGAGGTCTCTCGGATGACGATCGTCGTCAGCGTCGAGGGGCCGATTCTGGAGCAGGTCACCAAGCAGCTCAACAAGCTGATCAACGTGCTGAAGATCGTCGAGCTCGAGGACAAGCAAGCGGTGCGGCGCGAGCTGCTCCTGGTCAAGGTCCGCACCGACGATGCCACCCGGCGCAGCGTGCTGGAGACTGTGGAACTGTTCCAGGCCAAGGTGGTCGACATCGGCCCGGACGCCCTGACCATCGAGAGCACCGGATCCCAGGAGAAGCTGAGCGCCATGATCGAGATGCTGTCGCGCTACGGCATCCGCGAGATCGCTCAGTCCGGGCAGGTGGCGCTGAGCCGCGGCGCCAAGGCCATGACCTCGTCGTCCATCCGCGCGGTCGCTTCCTGAGTGCTCCTGCGCTGCTCCGGGCACTGCTTGGGCCACTGCTTGCGTGCAGCGCGCCCCCATTCACCTCCCATCGCACCATCCACCTCCCATCGCACCATCGACATCCCCCCGCACAACTCCCACACCCATCACCGCTCGACTACGAGGAGACGCAACCGAGCATGGCCGTGACGATGTATTACGACGACGACGCCGATCTGTCGATCATCCAGGGCCGCAAGGTCGCCATACTAGGCTTCGGCAGCCAGGGCCACGCCCACGCGCTGTCGCTGCGCGATTCCGGCGTCGACGTGCGCGTCGGCCTCCTCGAGGGCTCGACTAGCCGGGCCAAGGCCGAGGAGCAGGGGCTGCGCGTCGTCACGCCCGATGTGGCGTCCGCCGAGGCCGACGTCATCATGATCCTGGCGCCCGATCACAAGCAGCGCCAGCTCTATGCCCAGTCCGTAGAGGCCAACTTGTCCGAGGGCAAAGCGCTGTTCTTCGGACACGGCTTCAACATCCGCTTCGGCTACATCAAGCCGCCGGCGAACGTAGACGTAGCGATGGTTGCGCCCAAGGGCCCCGGCCACCTCGTTCGACGCCAGTTCGTCGACGGCAAGGGCGTGCCGGTGCTCGTCGCCGTCGAACAGGACGCCACCGGCACCGCGCTGCAGCTTGCATTGTCCTACGCCAAGGCCATCGGCGGAACCCGCGCCGGCGCCATCGAGACGACGTTCACCGAGGAGACCGAGACCGACCTGTTCGGTGAGCAGGCCGTGCTCTGTGGCGGTGCGTCCCAGCTCGTGCAGTACGGCTTCGAGGTGCTCACCGAGGCTGGTTACGAGCCCGAGATCGCCTACTTCGAGTGCCTGCACGAGCTCAAGCTGATCGTCGACCTGATGTATGAAGGTGGCATCGCCAAGCAGCGCTGGTCGGTGTCGGATACCGCCGAGTACGGCGACTACGTCTCCGGGCCGCGCGTGATCGACGCCCATGTCAAAGAGAACATGCAGGCCGTGCTGGCCGACGTGCGCAGCGGAGCCTTCGCCGCCCGCTTCATTGCCGATCAGGACGCTGGCGCGCCGGAGTTCAAGGCGCTGCGCGCCAAGGGCGAGCAGCACCCGATCGAGGAGACCGGGCGCAAGCTGCGCGGCCTGATGAGCTGGGTCAGCACCGACGACGACTACGTCGAGGGCACCGCCTCGCGCTGATCTGCGGATGTGCTGGGGCGGTGACGCTTCGGGGACGGTGACGCTGCGGCGCGGTAACGGTGTGATGCACCGTTACCGCAGTGACGTTGACCGAAGTGCTGCTTGGCACCGCGATCCGCCGTCTGCCACGGCACTGCTGGCCCAAATTTGCACACGCGGCGTCCAAAACGCCAGTTCAAGCAGCAATGCGGGTGTACCAGGCGGACTGCTCACGCCTGCGGGTGTCTTAGCGGCGGCGGCTCACGGTCACCTCGCCAGCACGGCCGACTGCTTTGCTGCTTGAGCTGACGTATCGCCAGCCAGAAGGCGTCAGCTCAAACAGCAACGCAGGTTGACCGGCCCCCTCTGCCCGCACGGCCGGTCGCTCTGCTGCTTGAACTGCCGTTGCCATGGCCGGAAGGCGATAGCTCGAGCAGCAACGGCGGGCGTCATGCCGCGCGCACCCGCCAGCCGCGTTCAGTGTGCGGAAGGCGGCTGCCGCGGGCGAACGCCCGCTCGATCCGCGTCCGGAGGCGGGGCATGTTGTCCAGGTCGGTCCAGCCCCAACGGACCACGATCACGCCTGCGTCCTCGAGCCGTTCCTGACGAACCTTTTTCCGCGACAATCGACTCGAACGTGCCGTACTTGGCCAACCCGTCGGCCTCGCCGACGACGCCGTATTCGGGCCAGTAGAAGTCCGTGCGAGCGAGGAAGACGCCGCGTTGGTCAGTCAACGTCGTCTGAAGGTCGGCAGCCGGAACACCGGCCCGGTGCAGTCTTAGCCGGCTGATCGACTCAAGTGGCGACTAGGCGCGGCCGTCGCACAACCCAAGTAGCGCTCGTGCCGCAGTCACTCCAGGGCGCCCTCGTTGACGCGTTACGGCCTGTTCGAGTTCGTCGGCTCTGAGTATGCCGCGCGCGAGAGCAGCGTCGGCGACGACGAGGGCCTGCTCAACGCCGTTCTCCCGGGCGATGTCGACGATGAATCGCGCCGGGGTGGTTACCGCTACTGCACCAGCGCGAAGCATCTCGTCGGTCGGGAGCGCAGCACGGTGTAGGTGAGCGGCGACGGCAGTGCCCGTGCGACCGGCGGGAACCGTGAGGCAGGGCCGGGCTGGCACGCGCAGCACAGGCAGACCAAGCAGCAGCGCCGCCGTGCGGTGGCTGACGACGGACCCGCGCACGGCCAGAGCAGCAGCCAGACCATAGGATCGAGCGCGCTGCCGGCGTCCTTCGATGGAGTCGTCTAGACCCGCGGCCAGCAGATAGTGGCCGCGGGCTACTCGGACAAGGGCGCCGCGCTTGCACGCTCGCGTCAGCGCCGCGTACGTCCAACCGGCCGCCAGCGCCTGCTCGGTGGACACGATGCCGAGCTGACCGGCAATGACAGGCAGGGTGCGCATCACGCAAGCCTGTCCGCCGGTGCATGTGGTCGGGTCGATTCGGCTCGTCCTGTGGATGCTGCGCACTGTTATCCACCGCCGTCGCCCACCGCCGTCAATGCTGCGCGTCCTTGCGGTAGGCGGCGGACGTAGCGGTAGTCCGAGCAGCAAGGCCGGAACATAAGCAACGCCGCGAGCAGTGAGTGCCGATAGTCCCGGTGGCTTCCGAAGTGGGGAGAGTGCAGTCGGCGGCAGATAGTGCGGCCGCGAGTAGTGCGGCCGCGGCCAGGGCAGGCCGCGGGCAGAACCGGCTTTGCTGCTGGTACTTGCGGTAGCGGCCACGGGAACCGATCGTCGGAGCAGCAGAGCCGAGTGGGCAGGCCGCCCAAAACTGTTACACGCGGGGCTCTTGTGTCTGGTGGGGTCCAAGGGGTAGGCACGTCATGTGCCCGCATCCCTTCTAGCCGCCGCCCCACCGGCCGCCCGCATCCTCGGCGCCGACAGCCCCGCCGCGCGCATGGTCAGCGCCGACGGTCTCAAACTGCACGTCAACGCGCTGGACTACACGCTGCTGATCGGCTACTTCGTCATCGTCATCGGCATCGGTCTGGCCGCCCGGCGAGCCGTCGCGACCAGCGAGGACTTCTTTCTGTCCGGACGGTCGCTGCCCGGCTGGATCACCGGGCTGGCGTTCATCTCGGCCAACCTGGGCGCGATCGAGGTGCTGGGCAACGCCGCCAACGGTGCCCAGCACGGCATCTCCACGGTGCACTTCTACTGGATCGGCGCGGTGCCGGCGATGCTGTTCCTGGCGCTGGTGATGATGCCGTTCTACTACGGCAGCAAGGTGCACAGCGTGCCCGAATACCTGCGCCGGCGCTTCGGTAAGGGCGCGCACCTGTTCAACGGGCTGTCCTTCGCCGCGGCCGGCGTGCTCGTCGCCGGCGTCAATCTCTACGCACTGGCCATCGTCATCAAGGCGCTGCTGGGCTGGTCGACGTGGGTGGCCATCCTGGTCGCCGCCGCCGTGGTGCTGGCCTACATCGGGGTAGGCGGGCTGTCGGGTGCCATCTACAACGAGGTGCTGCAGTTCTTCGTCGTCATTGCGGGGCTCGTTCCGCTGGTGGTGGTCGGCCTGGTGCACGTCGGAGGCTGGGGCGGTCTCAAGCACATGGTCAGCACCACTCCGCCGCTGGGGAGCAAGGCGCTCGCGACGTGGGCGGGTACTCACGTCGGCCATCCGACCAACCCGCTGGGCGACTGGATCGGCATCACGCTCGGGCTCGGGTTCGTGCTCTCCTTCGGCTACTGGACGACGAACTTTGCCGAGGTGCAGCGCGCCCTGTCAGCCAAGGATCTGTCCGCGGCCCGGCGCACGTCGTTGATCGGTGCCTTTCCCAAGATCTTCATCCCCATCCTGACGGTGCTGCCCGGCCTGCTTGCGCTGGCGCTGCTCAAGGACAAGATCGGTGCCGGGCCCAACGCGCAGTACACCTACAACGACGCGATTCCCTACCTGGTCGGGCGGTTCCTGCCCAACGGCGTGCTCGGCGTCGCGCTGACCGGCCTGCTGGCGGCGTTCATGGCCGGCATGGCGGCCAACATCTCCAGCTTCAACACCGTCTGGACCTACGACGTCTGGCGCCCCTACGTCGTCAAGGGCCGCGAAGACGCCTATTACCTGCGCCACGGCCGGATCATCACCGTCGTGGGCATCCTGATCAGTGTCGGGACGGCGTTCATCGCAGCCAGCTACAGCAACCTGTTCAACTACATCCAGTTGCTGTTCTCGTTCTTCAACGCGCCGCTGTTCGCCACCTTCCTGCTGGGGCTGTTCTGGAAGCGAATGACAGCGGCGGGCGGGCTGTGGGGACTGGCGGCCGGAACGCTGGGTGCGCTGGTGGCGCACTTCGCGTTCGTCGGGGCGAGTTTCCTCGGTCACCGCTCGCCCTTCATCGACATCGCGTCGGGACAGAGCCATAACTTCTACGGCGCCATCACCGCATTCGTCGTAGATCTGGTCGTGTCGGTGGCAGTCAGCATGGTGACCAAGCCCAAGACCGCGGCCGAACTGGAGGGGCTGGTGTGGGGTCAGGCGCCTACCGAGCTCGTCGATTCCAGCGCGGATCACTGGTACACCAACGTCTGGTGGCTCTCGGGAATCATCGCCGTGCTCACGGTGGCGATGAGCGTCTTGGTGACGGTCTGATGGCCGAGCAGCGCCGCCGGCCGGGGTCGTCCGGGCGCCGCGTCGAGCCCAATCGCCCACCGGGCCGGCGTCCGTCAGGATCATCGTCGGCTCTGCGGCCGGATCGGGACGCCGCTGCTAGCGGTCGAGAGCGACCGCCCGGGCGCGATGGGGAAGGCACAGCCCAGGAGAACCCCCAGTCGGCGTCGTCGAAGTTGTTCGATCTGCGCTGGTTGATAGCGGCGATGTTCGTCGTCTACGGCCTGGTGCTGATCGTCACGGGCATCTTCGACAACAAGGCCGAGATCGCGAAGGCGGCCGGGGTGCGTATCAATCTGTGGACGGGGCTGGGCATGCTCGTCGTCGGGCTCGTGTTCGCCGCCTGGGCTCGATTGCGTCCGCTGCGCAAGGACGACGTCCAGGCAGAGGGAAACGTCTAGACATAGCTCATCTCGGTTCCCAGTGCACAGGTTGGTGCCGGCGGCGTTAGGTTGGGGCAATGCTGATCCGCACCGTTGCCGCCACGATGGTTCTGCTCGGCGCGGCCGGGTGCGCGGCCGGGGCCAGTTCGGATCACAGGCCGGCTTCGAAGCCGGCAGCGGCGCACGGTACGGCGGCGCCGGTGGCCGTAGGCACGGCAGCGGCGAAGTCCCGGGCGCAGCAGGTGTTCGACGCGATGACCGATGCTGAGCGGGTCGGTCAACTACTGATGGTGGGCTGCCCCAGCACCCGCATCAGCAAGTCGTGCCCGAGCACGATCCGCGCTTCTCACGTCGGCTCGGTGATCTTGGACGGCAACAGCACGCTGAGCATCTCTCAGGAAAAGGCAATCACCGCCGCCCTGCAGCACGGTGCTCCAGCACACACCAAGCTGTTCATCTCCACCGACCAGGAGGGCGGCCAGGTGCGCCGCATGCGTGGCCCCGGCTTCACCGACCGGCACAGCGCGTTGGTTCAAGGGAGTTGGTCTGCCTCAGCGCTCCAGCACTGGGCCACCGGATGGGGACACCAGCTCAAAGCGGCAGGTATCAACGTCGACCTGGCTCCCGTGCTGGACACCGTGGCTGCGGGCAACAAGCACAACCCGCCGATCGGCGATCTGGACCGCGAGTACGGCCATACCCCCTCGGTGGTCAGCGCACACGGGCTGGCCGTGGCGCGGGGGTTCGCCGCCGCCGGCGTCGTGGCGACGGTCAAGCACTTCCCCGGGCTGGGCCGCGTCACCGGCAATACCGACACCACCGCGCACGTCACGGACACCTTGACCACCAAGACCGACCCGTACCTGCGCCCGTTCGCGGCCGCCGTTCGGGCGAAGGTGCCCTTCGTGATGATGTCGACCGCGGTCTATACCCGCATCGACCCGCATAATCCGGCGGCGTTCTCGTCGACCATCGTGACCGGGCTGCTGCGGCACACCCTCAGGTTCTCCGGGGTCGTCATCAGCGACGATCTGGGCGCGGCAAAGCAGGTCAGTGCGTACTCGGTGGGTGGGCGGGCCTGGCGATTCGTCGCCGCCGGTGGAGATATCGTTCTCACCGTCAAAGCGTCGCAGGCCGCCGTCATGACCAAGGCGATCCTGACGCGCATGCACACGTCCGCCGGCTTCAAGAAGCAGGTGTATGCCGCCGTCCGTCGAGTGCTGGCGGCCAAGCAGGCGCACGGTCTGCTGAGCTGACCGACGGCTGGGAACTGGCAGTCTTGGCCGACAAAGACGGCGGCGCCCGATCCGGGTGCACCTTCGTCGGCGGACGGCTTCAGCCAGTGAACTAACGTCTGGGCCATGAAGCTCGCGGTGATCCCCGGTGACGGAATCGGTGTCGAGGTAACGGATGTGGCGCTGCGGGTGCTCGACGCGGTGGTCGGCAAAGTGGACACGACCCGGTACGACCTGGGCGCCACTCTCTATAACCGCACCGGCGAACTGCTGCCCGATTCGGTGCTCGCGGAGCTACGCGGACAGGACGCGATCCTGCTGGGCGCCATCGGTGATCCGTCGGTTCCACCCGGCGTGCTGGAGCGCGGGTTGCTGCTGCGGCTGCGCTTCGAGCTCGACCAGTTCGTGAACCTGCGTCCCGCGAAGTTGTACGCCGGCGTGACGTCGCCGTTGGCCGGAGATCCGCAGATCGACTTCGTCGTCTACCGCGAAGGCACCGAGGGCCCCTACGTCGGCAACGGCGGCGTGCTGCGCAGGGCAACGCCGCACGAGATCGCCACCGAGGTCAGCGTGAACACCGCCTTCGGAGTGGAACGCGTGGTGCGGGCGGCGTTCGAGCGGGCCCGTCGACGGCCTCGCAAGCATCTGACGCTGGTCCACAAAAACAACGTGCTCGTCTACGCCGGCGATCTCTGGAAGCGCACCGTCGACGCTGTAGGCGCAAAGGATTATCCCGACGTGACGGTTGCCTACAACCACGTCGACGCTGCGATGATCTACCTCGTCACCGATCCTGGCCGCTATGACGTCATCGTGACTGACAACCTGTTCGGCGACATCGTCACCGATCTGGCCGGCGCCATCTCCGGCGGTATCGGGCTGGCTGCCAGCGGCAACGTCGATCCCACCCGACTCAATCCGAGCATGTTCGAGCCGGTGCACGGCAGCGCGCCCGACATCGCCGGACAAGGCCTGGCCGATCCGACGGCCGCGGTGCTGTCGGTGTCGATGCTGCTGGAGCACCTGGGCTTCGGCGAGGAATCGGCGAAGGTGGAGCAGGCGGTAGCTGCCGATCTGCTGGCGCGCGCCGACTCTCCGGCGGCAAGTACCAGTCAGATCGGCGACCGGCTGGCCGCAGCCGTGGCCTGAGCGCTCGCATCCTGACGTATCTGGCGATGGGCCGTGGCACACATGGAGGAAGGCGGTGTCGATGGCGGAGTTCCTACCGGCGTCAGAGCTGTCTGCGGCGTTCTACGCCCAGGTAGTTGCGCCGCAGTTGCGCGGCGTGCCGCATAGTGCTGTCCTGCTCGGGTGGGGTTCGGACGTGTTGGGCTACGACACGCCGCGGTCGACCGACCACGGTTGGGGACCTCGGCTGCAGGTGTTCACCAGTGCAGTCGGTGTGAACCTCGAGCTGCCAGACGCTTTCGGCGGGCACGCGGTGCGTTTCGGATGGGACGGCGTTGAGCCTCGGGTTTGGGTCGAGGTGTTGCCGCTCTCGACCTGGCCGACGGCTGAGCTCGGCGTCGACGCGTGCATCGACTTCACCGTCCTCGATTGGGTGCTCACCCCGCAGCAGAAGCTCCTCGGCATCGTCGGCGGCGCCGAGTTCGAAGACAACACCGGGCAGCTGAGCGCTGTACGTGAGAAGTTGAGCTGGTATCCCGACGCAGTGTGGCGGTGGATGCTGGCCTGCCAATGGCATCGGCTTGCACAGGAAGAGGCATTCGTTGCGCGGACGTCTGAGGTAGGCGACTGCACCGGCTCAGTGGTTACCGCCGCCCGACAGGTCCGAGATCTCATGCGGTTGGCGCTGTTGCAAAATCGCCGGTATGCCCCCTACCAGAAATGGCTGGGCACGGCTTTTGCTCAATTGCCGCACAGCGACGCATTACCTGGCTTGCTTGCTGCCGCCGTGCGCGGTGACCAGACCGCATTGGGCGAGGCCTACCGTGTTCTGGCCATTCGCCATAACGCCAGTGCTCTGACGCCGCCGCTATCGACCGAGGTCGGTAACTATCACGACCGCCCAGCCTGCGTGATCATGGCCGACCGGTTCTGCGATGCCCTCATTGAGACGATCACCGATCCCGTCGTGCGCGCGCTACCGCTCATCGGCTCAGTCGACCAGGTCGTCGACAACACCGACGTTCTTACCGATCCGACACGATGTCGCGACCTGCAGGTGCTGTACCGCGCCGCTCGAAAGTCAAGTGGTCCAGTGCCCAAGAATGGCTGGAATCAACACGCTGATCCAGTGTTGAAAAGCAGTGGTAATGGGTCCCGCGACGTCGACTGAGATCGGCGGCCGGTCGTCGACCCACCTGAGCACAATGGTTCGCCCAACGACCCTGTACTGCCGGCCAGGACCGGTGCACTTCATGCTTCGGTGATGCAGATGCACGCCGGTCAGCTGCACGTCGAAGCTGAGGCGGTTCGTCAGCTCGTCGGCGAGCAGTTCCCACACTGGGCCGCCTTGCCCGTTCGCGCCGTTGCATCGCACGGAACTGTGAACGCGATCTTCCGTATCGGCAACGGCTTGGTCGCCCGGTTCGCGGTGCAGCCCGCTGACGCGCAGGTAACGCGGCAGTGGCTCGAGACCGAGGCAGCGGCGGCTCGCGAGCTGGCGGGCGTCACCCGCTTTCCGACGCCCGAACCCGTTGCCATCGGCGAGCCCGGCGCCGGGTACCCGCTGCCGTGGTCGATCAACACATGGGTGGCCGGAACTGTTGCCACTGAGCAGGACCCCAGCGGGTCAGAGGCATACGCGCGCGACCTGGCCGACTTCATCCAGTCGCTGCGCGCGATCGACACCCAGGGACGGACTTTCCAAGGCACGAATCGCGGCGGTGACCTGCAGTCGCGAGACGCTTGGATGCAGGAGTGCATCGAGCGCAGCGATGGCTCGCTCGACGTTGGCTGGCTTGACGGGACGTGGGCGGCGCTCCGAACGCTGCCGCGAACATCGCCGGATGCGATGTCCCACTGCGACCTTGTTCCCGGCAATCTCCTCGTCACCGACGGCAGGTTGGCTGGCGTGCTCGACGTCGGCGAGTTCGGGCCGGCGGACCCGGCCCTGGACCTCGTCATTGCGTGGCACGGGCTGCAAGCCGGTCCACGGCAGGTGCTTCGGACCGCACTGGGTTGCGACGATCTGGAGTGGGCACGGGGCGCCGCGTGGGCGTTCGAGCAGGCACTCGGCGTCGTCTGGTACTACGCGCACAGCAATCCGACGGTCAGTGCGATGGGTCGACGCTCCCTCTCCCGCATCGCCCAAGGCTTGGCGCGTGACCTCTGACGCCGCGCGAAGGAGTGCGAGCGCTTTGACGGCTCAACTGTCCAGGAACCGCGCTACCGCGAGCCAGCCAATGAAAACCAGACAGCCGACGAGCGAGCCCACGAGGATGCCTTCGGCCCAGTGCCACGGCCCATGCGGGCAGGAGCAATCGGAGGGCCTTGCGCCGGCCGGGCAACTGTGCGGACCTCCGCCACTTCTGCCGATGAACGAGATGAGAAGGCCGGACGCGGCAAAGGCCAGCACCAACCTCACGCCCAAATAAACGAACCTTCGGTGGGAGCGCCAAACCACCTGCCTGTTCCCATTGAGGGAGCTTCCACCTGATCAGGACGCCGGACAAGTCTTCGAGGGGTTGGGCCTGTTGGTCGCGCAGGAGCGGGACGGCGTGGCAAACTGGCGGCGTGCACAGCGGCAAGATCTTCCAGCGCGCGAGCTTCGCTGGGACGACGCTGCGTGGACGCGAACTCGTAGGAATTAGTTAGCGCGTCGGCCGCAGGCCACTTTCCGCCGACGCGCTCACCCTCCGCATTCCGATGCGGAGGGTTTTCTTTTGCCCGCACCCACCAATCAGCCCCGTCAGCAGGCCGGCCGGCGAGCAAGCAAGCCAGCCGAGTTAGCCAGCCGAGTTAGCCAGCCCCTTCCTTCCCGGCAGCAAAGGATCCGCCACGATGCTCACCGACGCTTTCCATGTTTTCGACACCACCTTGCGCGACGGCGCCCAGCGTGAGGGCATCACGTACTCGGTCGCGGACAAGCTGGCCGTCGCGCGGCTCTTAGATGACATCGGCGTCGGCTTCGTCGAGGGCGGCTGGCCCGGCGCGATGCCCAAGGACACCGAGTTCTTCGCCCGTGCCGCCGACGGCGAACTGGTGCTCAAGAACGCCACGCTGGTGGCATTCGGCGCCACCCGCAAGCCCACGCTTGCGGTCGAGGACGATCCGCAGGTGCAGGCTCTGCTCGATTCCCGAGCGTCGGTGGTCACGTTGGTCGCGAAGTCCGACGTCCGTCACGTCACCGAGGCGTTGCGCACCACGCTGGAGCAGAACCTGGCGATGGTGCACGACACGGTGGCTTTTCTGCGCACGCACGGCCGTCGCGTCTTCGTCGACTGCGAGCATTTCTTCGACGGCTATCGCCGTGACAACGGCTACGGCGTGCAGGTGCTGCAGGCAGCTGCCGACGCCGGTGCGGACGTCGGCGTGCTGTGCGACACCAACGGCGGCATGCTGCCGATGGACGTGCACCGGATCGTCACCGACGTGGCCGCGCGGCTCGACATCGGTGCAGGCACGCCGTTCAGGCTGGGCATCCACACCCAGGACGACACCGGCTGCGCGGTGGCCAACACACTGGCCGCCGTGGACGCAGGCGCCACCCACGCCCAGGGCACAGCGAACGGCTACGGCGAACGAGCCGGCAACGCCGACATCTTCGCCGTCGTCGGCGGCCTGGTAACCAAGATGGGCCTGGACGTGCTGCCCGCAGGGTGCCTGGCTGAGCTCAGCCGGGTGTCGCACGCCATCGCCGAGATCGCCAATCTGGCACCGAACACACATCAGGCCTATGTCGGATCGTCGGCGTTCGCCCACAAGGCCGGTCTGCACGCCTCGGCGATCAAGGTCGCACCCGAGCTGTACAACCACCTCGACCCTGCCGTCGTGGGCAACACCCAGCGCATCCTGGTCACCGAGATGGCCGGGCGCGCGTCGGTCGAATTGAAGAGCCGCGAGCTCGGCGTCGACGTCACCGATCGACCCGACGTCGTCAGCAGCGTTATTGCGGTGGTGAAAGAGCGTGAGGCGGCGGGCTGGTCCTACGAGGCCGCCGACGCTTCCTTCGAACTGCTGCTGCGCAGCGAGCTGGGCTCGGCACCCCAGCGGTTCACTCTGGAGTCCTACCGCGTGATGGTCGACCGCGACGCCGACGGGGTGGTGTGCTCCGAGGCGACGGTGAAGGTGCACGCCGGTGGCGAGCGCGTCATCGCCACCGCAGAGGGAAACGGCCCGGTCAACGCGCTCGATCTCGCGCTGCGCAAGGCCCTGTCGAGTGCGTACGAGCAGCTCGGCGGCTTCGAGCTGGTGGACTACAAGGTCCGAATCCTGCCCGGTAAAGCAGGCACCGACGCCACCACGAGGGTGCTCGTCGACACCTCAGACGGCACGCGGGACTGGACGACGGTGGGCGTGCACCCCAATGTCATCGAGGCGTCGTGGCTGGCGCTCGACGACGCGATCCGGTACGGGCTGCTGGGCGTCGAGACGGCGCAGTAATGAAGCAGCGCAGCGGCGCACGGTGACGGCTGGGCAGTAGCTAGGAGCGCAGCGCGTCCAGGGCGCACGAGGCGGTGCAGGTGGCGCACGATTCGCCGCAGTCACCGACAGTGGCGTTGGACTGTCCGCCAGCGGCCGGCGCGACAGTGCCGGCTACCAGCGCGGCGTCCAGGCGGCGTTCGTCAGCGGCTCGTTCCAGCGCATCGAGGCGGCGCACGAACCCAAGACCCACCAATGCCACGAAGATGCCACCCACGACCGCGACGGCGGCCAACACGAGCAGCGTCGGATCACCGGTGTCGCTACCGACGACGAACACGAGCCACGGCACGGTCCCGAGGATCGCCAGGGCCGAGCCGGCGACGACGAACAGCCGCGCGAACCTACGAGACCGGGCAGCGACTGGCACGCTCTCCAGTATCCCTGCTGGCCGGAACGGCAACGCAGGTCCGCGGTCCCAAGCGGTAGCGCAGTCGCGAGCCGTCTGGCAGGTACCGTGCCAGGCGTGCGCATCGCTCGCTTCGTCCATCCGTCCACGTCCGCCGAGAGCACCGCACCGCAACTGAGTTGGGGCACCGTGGAAGGGCCCGCGAACGCGGCACTCGACGCGCTCACGGTCGCTGCCATCGAGGGACACCCCTTCGGTCCGATCAGCTTCACCGGCCACCGCTGGGCATTGCCCGACGTTCGGCTCCTGTCGCCGGTACTGCCCAGCAAGGTGGTCGCGATCGGCAAGAACTACGCCGATCACGCCGCGGAGATGGTCACCGGCGACAATCCGGAGCCGCCGGCGCAGCCGCTGATCTTTCTCAAGCCCTCGACGTCGGTGATCGGGCCGGACGACGCCATTCGGCTACCGCAGGAGTCGCAGGAGGTGGATTTCGAGGGTGAACTGGCCGTCGTCATCGGTCGCCCGGCCAAGGACGTTCCCCGCGATCGCGCGCTGGGCGTCGTGCTGGGCTACACCTGCGCGAACGACGTCAGTGCCCGCGACCTGCAGCGTAGCGACGGGCAGTGGACGCGCGCCAAGGGCTTCGACTCGTTCTGTCCGCTCGGGCCGTGGATCGAGACCGTGCTGGATCCGTCCGACCTCGGCCTGCGCACGCTGGTCAACGACGACGTGAAGCAGGATGCGCGCACGTCGGCGTTGGTCCACGACGTTCCCGCGCTGATCGCCTATGTCTCGAGGGTGATGACGCTGCTGCCCGGCGACGTGCTCATCACCGGCACGCCCGCCGGCGTCGGCCCGATCGTCAAGGGTGACACCGTCACAGTCGAGATCGAGGGCATCGGCGCGCTGGTCAACGTCGTCACCCGAGGCAAGAGCGCATGACCGACATCGGCATCGGCATCGGCATCGACACCGACACCGACACCGACACCGCTGGCGCGGGCAACGCGGGCGAGGTCACCCCAGGGGTGCGGGTCCGATTTTGCCCGTCGCCGACCGGCGTGGTGCACGTCGGGCTGATGCGCACCTGCCTGTTCAACTGGGCCTATGCGCGCCACGTCGGCGGCACGTTCGTCTTTCGGATCGAGGACACCGACGCCGCCCGCAACACCGCCGAGTCCGAACAGCAGCTGCTGGAGTCGTTGCGCTGGTTCGGCCTGGACTGGGACGAGGGACCCGGCGTCGGCGGACCTTACGGGCCCTACCGGCAGAGTGAACGCGGCGCTCTCTACACCGGGGTGATCGCCAAGCTGGTCGATGCCGGGCACCTGTACGAGGCGTTCTCGACGAACGAGGAGGTCGAGGCCCGCCACCGCGCTGCCGGCCGCGATCCGAAACTGGGCTACGACAACGTCGACCGCACCTTGAGTGACGAGCAGAAGACCGCTTTCCGGGCCGAGGGGCGCCTGCCCGTGCTGAGGCTGCGGATGCCCGAGGACGACCTGAGCTGGACGGACTTGGTGCGCGGGCAGATCACGTTCGCCGCGGGCAGCGTTCCGGATTTCGCGCTGGTGCGCGCCAACGGCGAACCGCTGTACACGCTGGTGAATCCGGTCGACGACGCCCTGATGAAGATCACCCACGTGCTTCGCGGTGAGGATCTGCTGCCCTCGACGCCGCGTCAGATCGCGCTGTATCGCGCGTTGGTCGACGTGGGCGTCGCCGACGCGGTGCCGCAGTTTGGCCACCTGCCGTACGTGATGGGGGAGGGCAACAAGAAGCTGTCCAAGCGGGATCCGCAGGCGTCGCTTCAGGGCTATCTCGATGCCGGCTACATCGCCGAAGGGCTGATCAACTACTTGGCGCTGCTGGGATGGGCGATCTCCGACGACCACGACATCTTCAGCCTCGACGAGATGGTCGCCGCGTTCGATGTCGCCGACGTCAACGCCAATCCGGCCCGGTTCGATCCCAAGAAGTGCGAGGCGATCAACGCCGCGCACATCCGCCAGCTGGCTCCCGACGACTTCGCGGCCAGGCTGGTTGCCTTCGCTGTACAGGAGCGGCGGCGAACGGGTGCCGGTCCGTTGAGTGACGAGCACGGTGATGTGCTCACCGCGGCGGCGCCGCTGGTGCAGGAACGAGTCCAGATCCTCAGCGAAGCGACGGCGATGCTGGCGTTCCTGTTCGTCGACGGCGCCGATTTCGCGATCGATCCGAAAGCCGCCGCCAAGAACCTGGACGAGTCCGGTCGAGGTGTACTGGAAGCTGCCCTACCGGTGCTGCAGAATCTGGATGACTGGCAGGCTCCTGTCATCGAGCAGGCACTGCGGGCGGCACTGATCGAGGGCCTGGGCCTCAAGCCGCGGCTGGCCTTCAGCCCGGTTCGCGTCGCCGCTACGGGCCAGCTGATTTCACCGCCGCTGTTCGAGTCGCTGGAACTGCTTGGCCGCGACCGCACGATCGCGCGACTGTCCGCCGCGGCGACGGCCCCTACCGACGCCGCCACTTCCGGGTAAGCACGGCAACCCGATCCTGGCTGCCCTCACCCGATGTAGGCGCCGCGACGGCGTGGCTCTCGCATCGCGAAAGCTAGGTCGGCCAGCCCGCTTTCGTCGCGGACCTGCCGTCCGGTACAGTTCTCTCTCGGCTCGCCTGTTGCAAAATGGGCAGTCGATCGACGGCCTCCGCAGGTTATGCGAGCGGAGTCAGCTCGATCGGCAGTTAGTTCGGCAGGGCCTGCTTTGGGGTATGGGGTAATTGGCAGCCCGTGGGATTCTGATTCCCTTAGTCTAGGTTCGAGTCCTGGTACCCCAGCGATCTTGCTTACCGAGCGCGCATTATCTGGCTCACACAGTGATCACAGGCTTGTCGGTGATCAACGCACGGCCCCATCGTCTAGTGGCCTAGGACGCCGCCCTCTCAAGGCGGTAGCACGGGTTCGAATCCCGTTGGGGCTACTTCTTGGCCGCACTGTCATAAGGGCGGTCACGCCCGATTGTCGGCACGTCGGGCCGTCAAGCTGGCATTCGGTGCGACGCCCGGTGTTGATCGCTTTACGCTTCGGCGCGTGCTTGCTGTCGCGTTCGTGTCAGGTGTGCCGTCGGACGTGCGCTGAGTGTGTCGACGTTGCTGCCTGCTCCCGGCACTGGCAGATCTCGTGCGCCAGCGCGCTTTACGACCCGGTGAAAGTGGCTGGCGGCCGTCTTCGTCTTGCTAGCCGTCGGTCGGCTGGCTCACCGGGCGGGGCGGCTCGCACCCCACCACCGCAACGTCGACCTCAGCGCCGGCCCGTCTCGGTTCGACTGCTCGCGAAACGCCCGTCGGCCGTACGTCGACGCCGTCGAACCGGTCACCGGGTGCCGGTGAGATTGTCCGTGGCAATGCCTTGCTGATGTTGCGCGGGCTGGTGGTGAAGGGTCGAGCGCCGTTGACGGGGTACACGCGAGCCGCGTTCGGCCCCGCCTGGGAGGACGTCGACGGCAACGGCTGCGACACTCGCGACGACGTCCTCGCCGACCAACTGACGTCGGTGCGTCTAGCCGGTGTGTGCCGGGTCGGATCCGGCGCGGTTGTCGACCCTGACACCGCAGGGCGCTGCGCTACGTGCACGGGCACTCGACAGTGGACGTGTGGACCACGTGCTAGCTGCAGCTGTCTGAGCGGCAGGTCCCTATAGCCCAGCAACCAGCGTTGCCGGCATGCCGGTGACAGTGTCGAGGCGAGCAAGATCAAGTGTCGTCCAGCTCGTTGTAGTCGTCATAGACCTCGAGAGGCATTCGCCCGGGATCACGAGCTGGTCCTGCATCTGGTCGCGTGAGCATTTAGCAGCGTATTCGGCTGCGTACGCGCCGAGGTAGCAGAACAAGTCCATGACGTAGCCATCGCCGTTGAGCTGCCATAGCTGCTCTTGGCGCGGCAGCAGGACGTCGAGCACTCGACGAAACTGGACGGAAAATTCGACGCCGCTGTCCGGACTCTCGCCGCTCGACAAGGACCATAACGACCTCGTTGCGATGGGCGAGCCTGGGGCGCGCCCTGTCACCCACTTCGTGCGATTCGGAGGGGGATATGCCCAGCGACGCGGTGACAAGAGCTGCCGTTCGGGCTAGGTCAGCCCCAAAGACTGTGTAGCTCGCCCGCGTCCGGATGGTTTCAGTCGATCACGAAGTGTCGCGCTGGGCTTGTGATTATTGCGACGTCGTTCAGTCGGTGTCGGTGATGCAGAGCAGGGTGACTCGCTGGTTTCGTTTGTCCGTGATGAGCCAGGTGCCGTCCCATGCGACCGCTTGGAACCACTCGGACCATTCGCCGTGCGACCGATCAATTCGGAAGTCTTCGTAGCGGTCACCGATCAACTCAACGCAGACCTCGACGCCCACTCGCTTTGCTTCAGCCTCGGAACCGTCGAACTTCCCGTAGGGCCCGCCCCAGACCAGCGCGCCCGCAAGTTGTCCGTCCAGTAGTAGCGCGCTGGATTCCTCGAACTTCGCGTCCATCGGGTACTCATCAATGGGAAGCACCTCTGGCAATGCGGTTGCGAGCGCGTCAGATTTCAGAAGCTGCTCGATGAAGCCGTACTCGCCAAATCGGTTCCGGCTGAAGAACCAGTGGGCCGTGTCATCCACATCATCCACGGTGAACGCGGCGATGTGCGCGCCGCCGTTGGTAAGTATGGATCGGAAGGTGTCGACGAGGCGTAGGGCAGCCGGGGCGTTGACAGTGGCAGGGGTGAAGCGAATTCGCCGATGTGAGGTCCCGACGTCATTATTGTCCGGGCGGGGCGCTTCCCAGTCGATCTCTGTCCATGGCTTCCACATGATCGAGCAGCCTATTGGTGCTTGAAGTCATCGCGCGCGGCGATTCTCCGCAGCTAACGGCAGGGCTACACCAGCCCCGGATAACACGTCGTGGCGTTGGACGATGCCTGGCAAACCGGTGCGCAACAGTTGTCCGCGGCCAGGCGGGCGGCGTTAGCGAACGATCCGTTGAACCTGCTGGTGGTGTCGGCGACGGCGAACTGGGCCAAGGGCGACGCTGATGCGGCGTCGTGGCTGCCCGCGCAGCGGTCGTACCGGTGCGCCTATGTGGCTCGCCAGGTTGCGCCCCAGGAGACGCGGTGCACTGCGGCCCTCAGAGTCGGCATTGCGCGCTTATCAGCTACCAGGGTGACAGAAGGATATTGGGTGGGCGCGTGTTGCGATCTGTTACGCACTTGTGATTTCAGTGCTGGCCGTTTACGGTCGAGTTTCGCCGTCGCCCGTGTCGGTGCTTGACAAGTTCGCAAAAGGAGTTCACGTATGGCGTTACGTCTCTCTCGTCGCAGCATCGCAGTTACCGCCGTCGCCGCCGGTGTCGTAGTCGGCATCTTTCCCGTGGTGGTCGCGTCGGCCGACCCGTCCGCACAGGACTGGAACCGCCTGCGTCAGTGCGAATCGAGCAACAACTACCGCACCAACACCGGCAACGCGCACTACGGTGCCTACCAGTTCGACGTGGGAACGTGGCGCAGCGTCGGCGGCCACGGTCTACCCAGCAACGCCGGCAAGGGCGAGCAGGACGCCCGCGCGCTGATCTTGTACCGGATGCGGGGCTGGCAACCGTGGCAGTGCGCGGGCATCGTCGGCTTGCACGACGACCAGGATGCGGGGTCCGGGCGGATCAGCGACATCAAGGTCCCGACGAGCGGTAGCGCGTCGCGCCCGCAGCCGAGTAGTGGGATACCGGCGTACCCGAGCTCGGACACCTACGCCCAGGGCGCGTCGAATTTCGTCGTCGGGCGCTGGCAGAAGCAGATGGCCCGACGTGGCGCTCCGCTGCACGGCACCGGGTTCTTCGGGCCGACGACGGCCGCGGTGATCAGGCAGCTCCAGACTCAGAACGAGCGCACGGTCACCGGCATCCTCAGCGCAACCACGTGGCGCCTGGCATGGAGCGGCACGTTCCACTACCGCACGACCGCACCGCGGCCGGTTGCGCCGCCGCACAAGCCGACCGTCACGGCGCCCGCGTGGCCCGGGCAGTCGTTCACGATAGGTTCCAAGTCCGCATATCTGGCGGCCTGGCAGCGCGAGCTGCACGCCCGCGGGATCACGACGATGCACGGGACCGGTGTCTACGGGCCGAACACGCTGGCCGTCGCCAAGCGGTTGCAGCTGCGCAACGGACTGGGCGGTTCGGGCGTCATCGGCCCGAAGACATGGGCGCTGGCCTGGACCGGCCGCCTCTAGGCCTCGTACGACAGATCGCCACCGGGCGGGCGCACATGCGGCCGCCCGGCGTGGGGCCAAGGGCGCCGCGATTACCGTCGCAAACATGGATACCGGCGACGTAATAGACGACTTCGAGCTGCCCGACCAGGACGGCACCGCGCGCCGGCTTAGCACGCTGCTCGAAGCCGGCCCGGTGGTGCTGTTCTTCTATCCCGGTGCGATGACCCCGGTGTGCACCGCGGAGAGCTGCCACTTCCGCGACCTGGCCGCGGAGTTCGCCGCCGTCGGTGCTCAGCGGATCGGCATCAGCATGGACGCGGTGGACAAGCAAAACCGGTTCGCCGCCGCCCACAGTCTGGACTATCCGCTGCTGTCGGATGCCAACGGCGACGTCGCGCGATCTTTCGGGGTGAAGCGTCGCATCGGCCCGATGGCCGTCAAGCGCACCACGTTCGTCATCGGCACCGACCAGCACGTCGTCGCCGTCATCACCGGCGAGTTGTCCTTCAACAAGCATGCCGACGAGGCGCTGCGCACGCTGGCTACCCTCTAGCTGAACGCCGCACCGTCGCGGCGTCAATTCGGAGTCGAGGAGCGCCACATGGCCAGCGACCTACCTGCCGATCTGCCCACGCAGCTGCTGATCGGTGGCAAGTGGGTCGACGGCAGTGCCGGCACCTACGACGTCGTCAATCCTTCGACGGCCCAATCGTTGTGCTCGGTGCCCAGACCCGGGCTGGACGACCTGGACGCCGCACTCGGCGCGGCCGCCGACGCCCTGCCCGGTTGGACCGCGACCGCGCCGCGCGAGCGTGGCGAGATACTGCGCCGCACCTACGACCTGATGATCGCCCGCAGGGAAGATCTGGCACGGGTGATGAGCCTGGAGATGGGCAAGACCATCACCGACGCGCGCGGCGAGGTCGCTTATGCCGCGGAGTTCTTCCGCTGGTTCTCCGAGGAGGCCGTCCGGATCGGCGGCGACCTGCGACAGGCACCGGCGGGCACCAACCGCATCCTCACCTTTCGGCGTCCGGTCGGCGTCGCGTTGCTGCTCACGCCGTGGAACTTCCCCGCCGCGATGGCAACCCGCAAGCTGGCACCGGCACTGGCCGCCGGCTGCACCGTCGTGCTCAAGCCGCCGGGGGAGACGCCGCTGACCGCGCTGCTGGTCGGCCAGATCCTGGCCGACGCCGGCGCGCCCGACGGCGTCGTCAACATCCTGCCCACCGACGATCCCGGCGATCTGGTCACCGCGGCGCTGGCCGATCCGCGGGTGCGCAAGATGTCGTTCACCGGCTCCACCGGCGTCGGGCGGATGCTGCTCAAGCAGGCGGCGGACCGGATCGTCAATACGACGATGGAACTGGGCGGCAACGATCCGTTCCTGGTGCTCGCCGATGCCGACGTCGACGCTGCCGTCGACGGAGCGATGCTGGCCAAGATGCGCAACGGCGGCCAGGCCTGCACGGCGGCCAACCGCTTCTTCGTCCACCGCGACATCGCCGAACAGTTCGCCGCCAAGCTCGCCGACCGGATGGGCGCGCTGACCGTCGGCGCGGGCGTCGAGGAGTCCACCCAGCTCGGACCGATGATCACCGAGCGGGCCGTCGACGGGGTGGCGGACAAGGTGCAGCGTTCGCTCGACGCGGGTGCGCGCGCACTCATCGGCGGCGAGCGCCTGGATCGGCCGGGCTACTTCTACCCCGCCACGGTGCTCACCGACGTCCCGCCCGATTCGGCGGTGTCGGTCGAGGAGGTGTTCGGGCCGGTGGCGCCCATCATTTCTGTAGGTAGCGACGACGAGGCGCTGACGCTGGCCAACGCCACCGAGATGGGGCTGGCCGGCTACATCTACACCCGCGATCTCGCCCGTGGCCTGCGCGCGAGCGAGCGGCTCGAGGTCGGCATGATCGGGCTCAACCGCGGCCTGGTGTCGGACCCCGCGGCACCGTTCGGTGGGGTAAAGCAGTCCGGCATCGGTCGCGAGGGCAGCTTCGAGGGCATCGACGCGTACCTCGAAACCAGCTACGTCGCCACGTCTTGGTAGAGCCTATTCAGGCAGTCAGTGCGATGCCGGCCGCGGCGGCCAGCGTCGTCAATCCGATGCTTCCCACGGTATTCAGAACGGCCAGCCGGTAGTAGCGCGAGCGCAGCAGTTGCACCGATTCGAAGGTGGCCGTGCTGAATGTCGTGTAGCCACCGCAGAACCCGGTGCCGACGACAGCGACGGCGTCCGCGCCCCAGCCGGCGTGCACGAGGCCGTGGATGGTCAGGCCCGTCAGCACGCCCAACAGCAGCGAGCCGGTGACGTTGATGACGACGGTGCCGATCGGGAACCGCGTCGCCCAGCGGCGCCGGATCGCGTAGTCGGCGACGTAGCGGGCCACCGCGCCCAGCGCACCTCCGACCGCTACGAGCAGGGCAAGCATCAGCTGCCGCGCACGCGTGCTGCGGCCACGACGCCGGCACCGCAGGCGACCAGGCCGGCCAGCACGCTGGCAGCGGCGTACCCGGCCGCGAGCGCCGCGTCGTGGTGCCGTACGAGCTGGTCGGCTTCCACGGCCAGCGTGCTGTACGTCGTGAGCGCGCCGCAGAAGCCGGTGCCGCCCAGCAGGCGCAGGCGGCGCCGACGGGCCGTCTCCGGTCCGGGCCGGGTAAGTGCTTCCAGCAGCGCGCCGAGGACGAAAGCGCCGAGCACGTTCACCGTGAACGTCGAGACGGGAAAGTGCCCGGCGGAGGTCGGAACGGCGCGGCTCAGCCCGTACCGCACCAATGTGCCTGCCACCGCGCCACCGGCCACCAGCAGCAGCAGCGACGGGCTCATTGCCGACGGCAGCGACACCGGAGTGCTGTCGGGATCAAGCCCGACGGGTGCGGCCGGGTCAGACATCGGCCAACGCCGTCGACAACCGCTGGGCCGCGGCCATCACCATCGGCGCAAAGCGCTGACCCGGCGCTCGGCCGAGCCGCTCGACGGGTCCAGAGATCGAGATGGCGGCGATCACGCCACCGCCCGGGCCCCGCACCGGTGCCGACACCGACGCCACGCCGGCCTCGCGCTGACCCACCGACTGCGCCCAGCCACGCCGACGCACCTCTGCGAGTTGCTTGTCGGTGAAGGCAGACCGAACCGCTGAGGTGGGCACCGAGGCGGCTGCCTCCCAGGCGCACAGCACCTGTGCTCCCGAACCGGCAGTCAGCGGCAGGTGCGCGCCGACGGGCACGGTGGTGCGCAAGCCCGTGGTGCGCTCGGCAACCGCGATGCACACGCGGTCGCTGCCCTCACGCCGGTACAGCTGCGCGCTCTCGCCGCTCTCGTCGCGCAGCCACGTCAGCGCGGGACCGGCTACCGTCGTCAAGCCGTCGCTGGTGCTCGTGGCCCGCAGGCGTCGGCCGGCGGCGAAGCGGCCCTCGACGTCGCGGCGAAGTAACCCATGCAGTTCGAGGGCGACGGCCAGGCGGTGCGCCGTGGCTCGGGGCAGGCCGGTGCGTACGACGAGATCAGCCAACGACGCCGGGGACGCGTCGACGGCGTCGAGGATGTCGACGGCCTTGTCCAGCACGCCGATACCGCTATGCTGTCCCACGGAGCGATATTAACGTCTCACTCCGTGAGACGGCAAGCCGGCAGAGAGGCCACATCGAGATGGGAACCACCCTCGCAGAGAAGCTCTGGGACAGCCACGTCGTGCGCCGCGCCGACGGCGAACCCGATCTGCTCTACATCGACATGCATCTGGTCCACGAGGTCACCAGCCCGCAGGCCTTCGACGGCTTGCGCCTGGCCGGGCGCGCAGTGCGCCGCCCCGACCTGACGCTGGCCACCGAGGACCACAACGTTCCCACTCAAAACATCGACCGGCCCATCGCCGACCCGATCAGCCGCACCCAAGTCGAGACGCTGCGCAAGAACTGTGCCGACTTCGGCGTCCAGCTCTACCCGATGGGCAACCTCGAACAGGGCATCGTGCACGTCATCGGCCCGCAGCTGGGCATCACCCAGCCGGGCATGACGATGGTGTGCGGAGACTCCCACACCTCCACCCATGGTGCGTTCGGCGCGCTCGCCTTCGGCATCGGCACCAGCCAGGTCGAACACGTTTTGGCCACCCAGACACTGCCGATGGACCGGCCGCAGACGATGGCGGTCACCGTGCAAGGCCAGCTGCAGCCTGGCGTCACCGCCAAGGACGTCATCCTGGCCGTGATCGCCCGCACCGGTACCGGCGGCGGGCAGGGCTACATGGTCGAGTACCGCGGCAACGTGTTCGAAGAGATGTCGATGGAAGCGCGGATGACGGTTTGCAACATGAGCATCGAGTGGGGCGCGCGAGCGGGCATGATCGCACCCGACGACGTCACCTTCGCCTACCTGCAGGGCCGGCCGCACGCACCGGCGGGCGAGGCATGGGATGCCGCGGTGGAGTACTGGCGCACTCTGCGCACTGACGACGACGCCGAGTTCGACGCGTCGGTCACAGTGGCTGCCGAGGAGATCACGCCGTTTGTCACCTGGGGCACCAACCCAGGTCAGGGTGCGCCGCTGTCGGCGCTGGTGCCCGATCCGGCAGACTTCGCCGACGAGGGCGACCGCGCCGCGGCGGCAAAGGCGCTGGAGTACATGGGCCTGACCGCCGGAACTCCGCTGCGTGACGTCGCCGTGGACACCGTCTTCGTCGGGTCGTGCACCAACGGCAGGATCGAGGACCTCCGCGCCGTTGCCGAAATATTGCGCGGCCACACCGTCGCACCGACCGTGCGGATGCTGGTGGTGCCGGGCTCCATGCGGGTGCGCCAGCAGGCCATCGACGAGGGCCTGGACCAGGTGTTCCTCGACGCCGGCGCCGACTGGCGCCAGGCCGGCTGCTCGATGTGCCTAGGTATGAACCCAGATCAGCTGGCACCCGGTGAACGCAGCGCCTCCACCTCGAACCGCAACTTCGAGGGACGCCAGGGCAAGGGCGGGCGGACTCACCTGGTCTCGCCGCTCGTTGCCGCCGCCACCGCGATCACCGGTCGACTCTCCAGCCCGGCCGACCTGTAGAAGGAGCACCGCACATGGACGCCTTCATCGTGCACACCGGCACCGCCGTGCCACTGCGCCGCACCAACGTCGACACCGACCAGATCATCCCGGCCGAATACCTCAAGCGGGTCACCCGCACCGGCTTCGAGGACGGCCTGTTCAGCGCCTGGCGCCGTAACGAGCCCGATTTCATCCTCAACCAGCCGCAGGTGGCGGGCGCGTCCATCCTGGTCACCGGCCCTGACTTCGGCACCGGATCGTCGCGCGAGCACGCGGTGTGGGCGCTGATGGACTACGGCTTCCGCGCCGTCATCTCGCCCCGCTTCGGCGACATCTTCCGCGGCAACTCGCTCAAGGCCGGCCTGCTGCCCGTGCTGCTGGCGGAGAAGGTCGTGCAACGGCTGCTCGACGACATCACCGACGACCCGTCGACATTGGTGACGGTGGATCTGCTCGATCGCCAGGTCCGCTGGACCGGTGAGGTGCACGGATTCGAGCTCGACGACTACACCCGCTGGCGCCTGCTGGAAGGCCTCGACGACGTCGCGCTGACGCTGCGTAACACCGACGTCATCGACGACTACGAAGCCCGACGTCCAACCTGGCTGCCCACGGTGACCGTCGGCAACTGAGGCGGCCCCCATCCCGCGTTGTCACTGATATAGCCGCAGCACGCCCTGACGTCGCTTCGCTATATCAGCGGGCCGCCACGGGGCTGCCCAGCGGACGGGTTGCTCCACCCAGGCGGTCAACGTCCCCGGCGGCCCGACGCTCCGGGCCTACGCTCATCGGTGCGAAGCTCACCTTTCGACCACTCCGGAACGACTCAGGGGACAAGCACGACCTTGCCGTGCGGCGCTCCGGAGAGGCTGAGCTCGGCGGCAGCTCGCCATTCGTCGAGCCGAAATATCCTCGCCACGGGGACTGTAAACCGGCCGGCGGCGGCGAGGGTCGCGAATTCAGCCAGGAAATCAGACCTCGGGTAGTGACCGGCGGCCAGGAACTCGTCGATGTTGACGCGGGCGCCCTGGCTGCGCGCCTCGTCGTGGTTGCTGATCGTCACGACGCGCTTCGGGTCGCCGGTGAGTTCGATGAGCGCCGCGATTGCGCCGGTGTTCGGACGAGATGCGTCGAGCACGTGATCGATCGGTGCGGCTGCGAGTGCGCGGACTCGATCGACCATGCCCGCGCCGTAGGGAGTCACGACGGCGCCGAACTCCTCGAGGTCCCCCGCGAAGGTAGGGCCGGCGGTAGCGATCACCCGAGCGCCCCGACGGAGCGCAACCTGCACGGCGGTGTAGCCGACCATGCCGCCGGCCCCGTGAACCAGCACGGTCTCGCCCGGGGTGACGTTCATCAGGTCGAGCGTCCAGGTCGCAGTTTGCAGCACCATCGGCAGCACGGCCGCCTGGACGGCATCGAGCCCCGTCGGAACCGAGAACCACAGGTTGAGGATTGCGAAGTCGGCCGCGCCTGCACTGGGTTGCGCGGCGAAGTCCGACGAGCTGAACACAAGATCGCCGATTGCTACGTCGTCCACTCCGTTCCCGACGGCGTCGACGGTGCCGGCCACGTCGTAGCCGATACCGCGTGGCAGCGCGCCCGGCATGAAGCCGCGGCACAGCTCCCAATCGGCTGGGTTCAGCCCGGTGGCCGCCACCCGAACTCGGATTCTGCCCGCTCCCGGGTCGGCGACCTGGATTCGTTCCTCGCGCAGAACTTCCAAGGGCTCGCCGACGGTGTGGAATCGGATGGCTCGTGACTCAACGGCGCTCAAGACGCTCTCCCTCGTAGTCGTGTGAACGTAGTGTCAGTCGCCGACGCTACCACGTAGCGACAGCAACTGTCATTACGCGATAGACTTCTCACGTGCCCAGAAGCGGCAAGGAAGCACGCGATCGTCTGGAGAAGGCGGCGCTCGAGCTGTTTCTCGAGCGCGGGTTCGACGCCGTGACCACGGCCGAGATCGCCGACCGCGCCGGCGTGACCGAGCGCACCTACTTCCGACACTTCCCCGACAAGCGTGAGGTGCTCTTCGACGGCGAGCGGAGGCTCGCCGCATGGGTAACTGAGGCGCTCGCGTCCGTACCGGCCGGCGTTGCGCTCTGGCCGGCTCTGCGTCGCACGGTCGACCTCGTCGTTGCCCCCCTCGAGTCGAACCGAGAGGCGGGCGACCGCCTTGCTGCCATCGTTGCAGCGACGCCGGCTCTGCGCGAGCGTGCAGCCTCGAAGGAGGCCCACCTCGTCGCCATGATCACTGACCTGTTCGTCGAACGAGGCGCCTGCGCCGACGAGGCGGCTCTGGCCGCCCGCACCGGCTGGGGCGTTCTTGCCCACGCCGTGGAAGCGTGGCGAGCGGCGCCGGGCAGCCGGCTGCAGCTCCACGTCGACCGCGGCTTCACGATGCTGGGCGATCTCGTCAGCGCCTGAAGCCGTCCCGCGTTCCGCGCCGCCGGCGGCGTTCAGTCGCGCAGCGTCGGCCGCTGGTAGTAGTCGCTGGCTATCAGCTCTCCGGCCTGGAAGAACAGCGCCCGCACCGAGCCTTTGCGACTGTCGTGCGGAGCCCGTTCGGGCTCGAGCTGATCCAGGATCGGGGGAATGGTGCCGCCCTGGCTGCACACGACGCTCACTCGCGCGCGACGCGACAGCTTGCGCAGCCGGGTAAGGGCGGGTGCCTTGTCATGTTCGAAGGTGACGTCGTCGAAGGCGTCGGTGGCCTCGATCGGCAGCCCGGTGCGCTTGGCCAGGGGCGTCACAGTCTGGACGCACCGGTCCGGACGGGCGGAGTAGATGCGCTGCGGACCGAAGGTGGCGACGAGGTCGGCGATCGCCTCGGCCTGCCGTCGACCGTCGGCGTCGAGCGGCCGAAGGTAGTCGTCCTTGCGCCAGGTGCTGCGCTTGCCGGCCTTGGCGTGGCGAACCAGCAGCACCACGCTGTCGGGTTGCGGCGCCTTGCCGAAACTGTCCAGGACGGCGGTGTCTGCCGGAAACGTCAGCAGCTCACGCGCCTCGTCGGCATCGACCCAGCGCAACTCGTCGGCCTCGTCGTTGACCACGAACCGGCCGCCGACACAGCGCATCGCCCAATACGACACCACCTTCGGCGTGCCGTCGAGGCGGTACTTGACTCGGTCCAGCCGCTGTCGCAGCGCGACGTGCAGCCCGGTCTCCTCGACGACCTCGCGATACGCAGCGACCGGGCTCGACTCGCCGCTGTGCAGCTTGCCCTTGGGTAGAGACCAGTCCGACCGGTGCGGCCGATGGATCACCGCAACGCGCACACCGTCGGGCTCGGGGCGGTAGACGACGCCGCCGGCGGCGCGAATGGTCATCTGGGTGGCAGTCCTTCACAGGAGACAACGTGCATCGGAGCGGCTCGGTGAGACAACGGAAGTCGTGCAGGTACGGGCAGATTACTCAGAGCGGGTCAGCAGGCCCATCAGTCGCTGCTGGTAGTCCACCGCGCCCGCACCGCCGTTGCGCACCCACTGCCCATCGGGCTGCTGTTCCCAGGCTCGAGTAGCGGCCGAGAACACCAGGTCCAGGCAGTAGCGCACGTGGCTTACCGCGGCCGGATCGCGTACCGGCACCAGTACCTCGACCCGTCGGTCAAGGTTGCGGTGCATCAGGTCCGCAGAGCCGATGAGGTACTCGGGGTCGCCGTCGTTGGCGAAGAAGAAGACTCGGGAGTGCTCGAGGAATCGGCCCAGCACCGAGCGGACGGTGATGTTCTCCGACAGCCCCGGCACGCCGGACTTGATCGTGCAGAACGTGCGCACCAGCAGTTCGATCTTCACTCCGGCCTGCGATGCGCGGTACAACGCATCGATGATGTGCTCGTCCACCAGGTGATTGGTCTTGATCTGCAGGCGAGCTTCGCGACCGGCGCGGGCATGCTCGGCCTCGCGGTCGATCCGCTCGATCAGGCCGCGCCGGATGCCGTAGGGCGCGACCAGCAGGCTGCGGTAGGACGTCTGACGCGAGTAGCCGGTGAGCACGTTGAACAAGTCGGTGAGGTCGGCGCAGATATTCTCGTCCGCTGTAAACAGCCCCAGGTCCTCGTACAGCCGGGCGGTCTTGTTGTTGTAGTTGCCGGTGCCGATGTGGGCGTAACGCTTGAGCTGGGTGCCTTCCTGGCGGACCACCAACGCAGTCTTGCAGTGCGTCTTCAGGCCCACCAGGCCGTATACGACGTGGCAGCCGGCACGCTCCAGCGCCCTGGCCCACTTGATGTTGGCCTGTTCGTCGAAGCGGGCCTTGATCTCGACCAGCACAACGACCTGCTTACCCGCCTCAGCGGCGTCGATCAGCGCGTCGACGATGGGGGAGTCGCCCGACGTGCGGTACAGCGTCTGCTTGATCGCCAGCACGTGCGGATCGGCGGCAGCCTGCTCGATGAAGCGCTGGACGCTGGTGGCGAACGATTCGTAGGGGTGGTGCACGAGCACGTCACCGCCGCGCAGCGTCGCGAAGAACGACAGCGCCGTCTCGCCCTCGATGAGGCGTGGATGGGTCGCAGGGACGAACGGACGTTCCTTGAGCGTGGGCCGGTCGAGTGCGTACAGCTGCCACAGCGCGGACAGGTCGAGGAGGCCGGGTAGGCGCAAGACGTCGGCCGGGTCGATGTCGATCTCGCCGACCAGTAGTTCCAGCGTCGCTTCGTCGATGTCGTCGGTGACTTCCAGCCGCACCGCGGGCCCGAATCGACGGCGGGCCAGCTCGCGTTCGAGGGCCTGCAGCAGGTCCTCGTCGCGGTCCTCCTCGACCTCGACGTCGGCGTTACGGGTGATGCGGAAAAGATGGTGCGAGACGACCTTCATGCCTGGGAACAGCGCCGACAGATGCGCCGCGATCAGGTCCTCGACCGGCAGGAACATCGCCTCGGTGGCCGACTGCCGCACGACGACAAAACGCGGCACGTTGTTGGGAACCTTGATGCGTGCGAACCGTTCCGAGGCGCTGATGTCGTCATAGACCCGCACGCCCAGGTTCAGCGACAGCCCGGAGATGTAGGGAAACGGGTGCGCCGGATCGACGGCCAGCGGTGTGAGCACCGGAAATATCTTGCTGTGGAAATACTTGCCCAGATCGGCCTGCTTGGCCGCATCCAAAGCGTCCCAGCGCACGATGTGGATGCCCTCGTCGGCAAGCTTGGGAGCGATGTCGTCGAGGAACACCTTGGACTGCCGCGTCGACAGTTCCTGCGTGCGTTCGGCGATCCGGTCCAGCGTCTGGGCCGGGGTGTAGCCATCGCTGGAACGCACGGTCAGGCCCATCCCCGAGCGCCGCATCAGCCCGGCCACCCGCACCATGTAGAACTCGTCGAGGTTGCTGGCGAAAATGGCCAGAAACTTCATCCGCTCGAGCAAGGGCTGGTCGGTGTCCTCGGCGAGAGCGAGCACGCGAGCGTTGAAGTTCAGCCAGGACAGTTCCCGATTGCCGAAGCGGTCGGCGGGCAGGTCGGGCTCGACGCTGGCCGGGCCGTCATTGAGGTCCTCGCCGGGCACTGAGTCCTGCGCTTCCTCGACGGCGAGGTCGAGGTTCTCGACGGGCAGGTGATGGTCCTCGGCCGTCTCCCGGGCGACGTGGTCGATGGCGGCCGCGCTCTCGGCTTGGGTCTGCACCGTGTCGGTCATGGCTCAATCATGCCTCCTCGTCCTGCCTGGTCTATGGCGTCTATACGGCATCTCTATGACATTTCGATGGCTTCGTCCATGGCATCGTCCGCGGCGTCGGCGTCGGCGTCGGTTTCGGTGGCGAGGACGGTCGCGGTCGCCGTGCCGACGCCGACCGTGCGCGCGACGGCCAGGTCTTCGGCAGTGTCCACGTCGGTGCGCACCGCGGCCGTCGCGGGCACCGCTGCCGCGCCGGAATCGACGTGCCGGCGCGCGGAGCCGACGCCGAACTCGGGGTCCAGCTCGCTACCCGGCCGTGCGGTGAGCAGCGTTGTTCCGGTGCCGTGGCGATCTAGGACGACCGCGCGCGGCTGCGTGCCGGCGGCGGCGAGCACGTCGTCCAACGCCGCGCCGGTGAGGCAGGGCAGATCGCTGACGACCACCGCGACGCCGTCCTTCGGCCATCGCGAGCTGAACTGCTCACCGGCGCGGATGGCGGCGTTCAGGCCCGTCTCGGGCGGATCGGCCACGACATGGACGTCGGTGCCGGCGCCCGCCGACGATCGGGGCAGGGCACCGGCCAGGTCGGCCGCCGCCGACGCGTCGTCGGTGACTAGAACGATGCGGCGCACCCTGGTCGCAGCCGCGCAGGCCGCCAGCGCGTCGGCGCGCATCGCCTGCACCAGGGCCCGATGCTGGTCCGTGCTGGACGTAGCGTCGACCAGGCGTGACTTGGCCCGGCGCAGATCGTTGAGCGGAACGACGACGGTCCACAGCATGGTGTTCGCATAGTGGCACAGCGACCGGCGACCGGCATGGATGGGCCAGCGAGCCGGTCCAGCGAGCCGGTCCAGCGAGTGGGCCCAGCGAGCCGGGCCGGCGTGCCGTTGTCCGCCTGGCGGTCTCGCGAACACGGCGGGGCCGAGCCGGTGGGGCAGACTGACCCGGTGCACGCTGGCTGGTTACGAGCTTCGCTCGATGCTCACTCTGGCTTTCTACGAGCTCCGCTCTTCGCTCCGCTCCTCGCTTCGCTCGATGCTCACTCGCGACCCCAACGACCCTCTCGAGCGCGGCGCCGGGTCGGACCGGTGCTGCGGTTCTGCGTGATCGTCGTAGTGCCGATGACGTCGTCGCTGTTCCGGTTGCGGTGGCGAAATCTGGACCGCGTTCCCTCCAGCGGTCCGGCCATCGTCGCGGTGAATCATCTTTCGCACGCCGATCCCTTCGTGGTCGCGCGCGCGATCTGGCAAAGCGGCCGAGTGCCACACTTTCTGGCGAAGGAATCGCTGTTCGAGCTGCCCGTCGCCGGCAGGATCCTGACCGCGGCCGGCCAGATCCCGGTGCAGCGTTCCACCGCAGTTGCCGCCCAGTCCCTCGGAGCAGCCGTGGCCGCACTGCGCCGCGGTGAGGTCGTCGTCATCTACCCCGAGGGCACCGTCACCCGCGACGACGAGTTCTGGCCGATGGTGCCCAAGACCGGGATCGCCCGACTGATTCGGCAGCTGCCTGACGTGCCGGTGATACCGATGGCCCAGTGGGGCGTCCAGGACGCTCTCGACGTCTACCGCCGCCGCCTGCGACCGTTTCCGCGCAAGACCGTCACCGTCTCGGTGGGCGAGCCGATCGATGTCGGGCAGTACGTGTCGGGAGCTGAAACGTCGGACTCGGTGCGTAGGTTGGCCGACGTGGTGATGCGCGCAGTACGAGCCGAACTGGCCGACATCCGCGGCGCCGAGCCACCGACGCAGTTTTCTGCCCAGCCCGTGCCGCGAGACGGCAATCCGGTGCTCCCCGGCGGCAAGGCCGCATCCGGATCCGGTGCCGGACCGGATAACGAACCCAACGTGGGTCTGCAGACGTGACAGCGCCATGAAGGCTGCCGTCTTCGGAGCTGGGCTGTGGGGCACGACGTTCGCCAAGGTGCTTGCCGACGCGGGAACCGACGTCACGCTGTGGGCGCGCCGCCCCGAGCTTGCCTGCGCCATCGACACCACGCACCGCAATCCCGACTACCTGCCGGGCATCGAGTTGCCGGCGGGCCTGAGGGCAAGTTCGCGCGCCGAGGAGGTCCTCGACGGTGCCGACATGGTGGCCATCGCGGTTCCGTCCCAATCGCTGCGCGAGAACCTGGCTCTCTGGGCGCACGCACTACCGGGCGATGCGACGTTGGTCAGCCTGATGAAGGGCATCGAGCTGGGTTCGGGCAAGCGGATGAGCGAGGTGATCGCCGAGGTGTCGGGCGCCGACGCCAGTCGCGTCGCCGTGGTGACCGGGCCGAATCTGGCGCCCGAGATCGTGCGCGAGCACCCGACGGCCACCGTGGTGGCGTGCACGGACGCCGGCCGCGCCGCAGCGGTGCAGGAAGCGTGCAGCGCCAGCTACTTCCGGCCCTACACCAACTCCGACGTTATCGGCTGCGAGCTCGGCGGTGCGGTTAAGAACGTCATTGCGCTGGCGTGCGGCATGTGTGCGGGCATGGGATTCGGAGACAACACGGTTGCCTCGCTGATGACTCGCGGACTGGCCGAGATCGCCCGCCTGGGCGCAGCACTCGGCGCCGACCCGCTCACCTTTGCCGGCCTGGCCGGAATGGGCGATCTGGTCGCTACCTGCGCTTCGCCGCTGTCGCGCAACCGCAGTTTCGGCCAGCGGCTCGGACGCGGCGAGAGTGTGGAGGAGGCGACGAGGGCCGCGCACGGCCAGGTCGTCGAGGGGGTGAAGTCGTGCCGGGCGATCCTGGACCTGGCTCGGCGCCACGATGTGGACGTACCGCTCACCGCCGCGGTGGAGCGGGTGTGCGCCGGCGGGGAGAGTCCGCGGCACATGGTCACCGCGCTGATGGCGCGCAGCACCAAGAGCGAATAGCCGATGACGTCTTTCGATCTGGCTGCACCCGACGACGGAGCCGGCGTGCGCGCTGAACAACAGCCTGCGCTGCCCATCCCGACTTGGCCCGAGCCCGTCCGGCGCATCCGCGTAGTCGTCGTTTACGGCGGGCGCAGCAGCGAGCACGGCGTGTCCGCGGTGTCGGCGGGCAGCGTGCTGGCCGCTCTCGATCCGGCCAAGTACGACGTGCGCACCGTGGGCATCACCCGAGCCGGTGCCTGGGTGCTGCGCTCGGACACTCCCGCCGCGTTACAGATCGCCGGTGGGGCACTGCCCGAAGTCGCTGGTGGCGCCGCGCTGGATCCACCGGCGGTCGCAGCATCGGACGAGGCGCAGGCCGGCGCCTGGTCCGACGTCGACGTGGTGTTTCCCGTGCTGCACGGGCGCTACGGCGAGGACGGCACCATTCAGGGCCTGCTGGAGATGGCCGGGCTGCCCTACGTCGGTGCCGGCGTGTTCGCCAGCGCGGCGGGCATGGACAAGGAGTACACCAAGAAGCTTCTGCGCGTCGAGGGGCTCGACGTCGGCGACTTCCTCGTCGTCCGACGCGGGACTAAACCCGATCCGGAGGCGGTGCTCGCGCTGGGTCTGCCGTTGTTCGTCAAACCGGCTCGGGCCGGATCGAGCGTCGGCATCACCCGCGTCACCGACCTGTCCCAGCTGTCCGAGGCGCTCGCTGCGGCGTTCGGACATGACGACAAGGTGCTGATCGAACGCGGTATCACGGGCCGAGAGATCGAATGTGCGGTGCTCGAGGACGCCGACGGGTCCGTGCGCGCCAGCCTGCCGGCCGAAATTCGTATGGTAGGCGACCACGACTGGTACGACTTCGCCGCCAAGTACCTCGACGACGCCAGCGAGTTCGACCTTCCGGCGCGCCTGCCCGAGCACGTTCTCGATGCGATCCGCGCCGCCGCAGTCACCGCATTCCGGGCTCTCGACGGCGCCGGGTTGGCCCGCGTCGACTTCTTCGTGACCGACGACGAGCACATCGTTGTCAACGAAGTCAATACGATGCCCGGCTTCACGCCCATCTCGATGTACCCCAAGATGTGGGCGGCCAGCGGTGTTTCCTACTCCGAGCTGCTGGACCGGCTGATCGCGACGGCGCTGGCTCGCGGACCCCGCTGATCAACCTCGGGCGCTCTGCTCGGTCGAGGCCTGGGTTAGCGGTTGACGCAGAGGTTGGCCACCGGTGTGGGCGGCGCCGGGTTGGGTTGGGCCTGGCACACCGCGGGGGTGGCCTGCGCGACCGCCGTCGTCAGCGGTGTGATCATGCTCGCGCCGTCGTACTTGCTGGGCACGGTGACCTCGACGTACACGCGACGGTCGATCGTCGTCCACACCGTTTGTTTCTTCTCCGCGGCGGGCAGCCATTCCACGCTACGACCGGCAGAGTCTCCGACCTCCTGGACGTAGTCAGCGCTGTTGGGCACCAGGCCGCTGGGACGCGGCACGCCGCAGCGCAGCACGACGGCCGGATCGCCCCATGCCACCACTGACGCCGACCCGCTGCTTACTCGGCGCGTCGCCAGGCCCGACAGCGTCACCGGCAGCTGCTGCAAAATCCGGGCGCAGGTCGCATCGCTGGCTGGATTGGCAGGGAACGCGGCCACGCTGAGCACCGGCGCCGGCCCAGCCGGCGTGGTGGAGCCGTGGCCTGAGGTCAGGGCCAGCGCGAGGATTACCGTGAGTGGCAGCGCGATTGCCGACGCGATGACTGCTGCGCGGCGACGGTAGGACCGGTTCGACGTAGGCGGTTCGCTGCCGGCCTCGTCTTCGTCCTCCTCGGAAACGTCGGTCGACGTCGCCGTTGCACTAGCGGGCAGATCGGTGGACACGCTGCAATTACTCCTTTCGTCCACAGTCCCGCAGCTTCGCCTCGGCCGTTCCGGGCGGCGCTGGGCCCGGCAAAGCCGGTGCACATACTCCAAAGTCGCGGTGGTTAGGCTGTGTGCCCAGGCTAACCGGCTGCGCGCCGGCGACCTACTGAGGAGTATCTGATCATCGCCCGCCAGACGATCGCCGATCTCGGCGAGTTCGGTCTCATCCGCCGTATCACCGCCGCGCTGGCAAGCACCGCCGCCGGCGAACTCACCCTTCTCGGCCCTGGCGACGACGCCGCTGTGGTCGCCGCGCCGGACGGGCGCGTTGTCGTCACCACCGATGTTCTGATCGAAAACACCCACTTTCGCCGCGACTGGTCGTCGGGCGAGGACGTCGGGCACAAGGCGGCGGTCAAGAACTTCGCCGACATCGCCGCGATGGGAGCGGTATCGACCTCCCTGGTCGTGGGACTGGGCGCGCCTGGCACGTTGGAGGTCGAGTGGGTGGACGGCCTCATAGCCGGCCTGCGCGAGGCGTGCGGCACCGCCGGTGCCAGTGTGGTCGGCGGCGATATTGCGCGCTCGGAGGCGATCGTGGTCGCGGTGACGGCTCTGGGCGATCTTGAAGGCCGCCCGCCGGTGACGCTGGCCGGCGCGCAGCCCGGCGATTGCGTCGCTGTAGCAGGCCGGCTGGGATGGGCTGCGGCGGGGTTCGCCGTGCTGAGCCGCGGATTCCGCTCGCCGGTACAGATCGTGTCCGCGCATCGACGCCCGGATCCGCCGCTGGACGCCGGCCCGGCCGCCGCCCGCGCCGGAGCAACCGCGATGACCGACGTCAGTGACGGACTGCTGGCCGATCTGGGCACCCTGGCGCGCGCTAGCGGCGTGGGTGTCGATCTGGTCGGCGCGTCGCTGGCCATCGAGCCCAAGCTGACCGAGGTGGCGTCGGCGCTGAACGTCGATCCGCTCACCTGGACGCTCAACGGTGGCGACGACTATGCCCTGGTGGCCACGTTTCCCGCCGTCGTGACGCCGCCGCGACCCTGGCGCGTGGTGGGAACGGTGCGTGCCGGCGAGGGAGTTCTGGTCGACGGTCGACGGTGGCCGCACAGTGGCCATGAGCATTTCCGCTGAGGCGCCGGCCGAGCTGGTTATCCAGCAACGCCGGTTCACAGATCCCGATGTCGTCGAGCTGGTGCGCGCGGTGCAGGCCGAGTACGTGGTGCGCTACGGCGGACCCGACGAGACGCCGATGGATCCGGCGCAGTTCGACCCGCCGGCCGGCGTATTCATCGTTGGTCTGCTCGAGACCACACCGGTCGCGTGCGGCGGCTGGCGGGTCTTTGGCGACGACGCGGTCGAGCTCAAGCGGATGTTCGTCGTCGCTTCAGCCCGCCGGCGTGGGTACGCGGCTCGAATTTTGGCTCAGTTGGAGGACCTCGCCCGGGCCGCGGGCCGCATCCGGGTGATGCTGGAGACCGGCACCGCGCAACCCGAAGCTATCGCGCTGTATCAGCGACTGGGCTATCAGGCGGTAGAACCGTTCGGGCATTACCGATGTGCGCCGCAGTCGGTGCATTTGGGCAAGACGCTGCGCTGACGATGTCAGAAGGGCACGCCGGTGGCGAAGTGGAGCGGTGTCGAACCTAGGCGCGGGTGACCTTGCCGGCTTTGAGGCACGACGTGCAGACGGTCAACCGACGACGAGTGCCCGGCGCGACGAGCGCACGCACCGTCTGCACATTGGGATTCCAACGCCGGTGGGTGCGCCGGTGGGAGTGCGATACCGACATGCCGAAGCCCGGTCCCTTGCCGCAGACATCGCAGACGCTGGCCATGTCGGCCTCCTTGGATTCTGAACTGCCCGATGGTGAGGTGTGCGGTGAAACCGGTCCGCAGCCGCCAATGAGGCGTAGGAGAATCGGAGTCGGTTCCTGACATACGAGAACCCGAGCGCAATCGGCTCGGGTTGCAGAGTCGGAGTCTATCCCGAGCGGGCCCCCAACGGCAAAGTGGCACCACGTCGAACAGTGGCCGACCGAGGACAATCGTCAGACCCGCGACGTAGGGTCCGAGCCAGTGCCAGGTACGGATCTGCGCGTCTGCGCCAGCGTCGAACAAGGGAGGTGGGCATGCCGGCAGTTCTGGACGGTAACGCAGTGCGGCGCTGGTGTGCGTTACTCGAGTCTTCCCTCGATCGATATCGGGGCGCTTTGAACACGCTGAACGTGTTTCCAGTGGCCGATCGTGACACCGGCACCAACGTCGCGGCGACCATCGGCGGGGCCGCGGAGTCGGTGGCCCACTGCGCCGACGAGGGCGCGGGCGATGTGTGGGCGTCGATGGCCAGCGGCGCGGTGCTGGGCGCGCACGGCAACTCCGGGGTGATCCTGGCCGAGTGGCTACGGGGGTCGTCCACCGCGTGCGCGGGCATGTCCGAATGCGATGCCGGCGCTGTGGTCAAGGCGCTGTTGCAGGGCTGCGACGCGGCTCGCGCGGCTGTCGCGGCACCGGTGGAGGGCACGATCCTGACCGTTGCCCGAGCCGCCGCCGACGCCGCTCAGGATGCCGGCACGTCAGTTGTCACCGCACTGGACGCTGCGCTGCGAGCCGCCGAAGTCGCGCTCATCGGCACGCGGGAGCTTCTGCCCGTTCTGCTCGATGCCGGCGTGGTGGACGCGGGCGCGGCGGCCCTGGTGATCACGTTGAGCGCGTTGCGAACGGCCGTCGGCAGCAGCGCCGAGAACGTCACTGCGGTTGAGGTTCTCCAGCTGGCCGACTTTGCAGGCGATCCCTTCCCAGCGGCTCACGCTCTGGCCGGAGCGCCCGACGCGCGCCCGCTGGTCGTCGAGGGGGCCGCCGCTGCGATGGCAGTGGTGTATGAGGTGCAGTTCCTGCTCCAGACCTCGGGCGAACACCTGGAGTCGGTGCGCGGTGAGCTGCTGTCGCTGGGCAACAGCCTGGTCATCGCCGGCGACGGCGCAGGAAGATTAGCCGGCGACGGCGCAGGGCGATCAGCCGGCGACGGCGCAGGACGGTCGGGCGGCGACGCAGCAGGGGAACTGAACGTCCACATTCACACCGACGACGTGTCCGCTGTGCTCGCCGCCGCGTCGATGGCCGGTGCGGTGCGCCGGGTGCGGATCACCGAGCTGGTTGCGCTGTCGCCTGCAGCCGACGCCGCGCCCGCGGTGGCGCTACTGGCCGAAGCAGCGTCGGGGGGAAGCTCGGATGTGCTGCGCGGTGAGGGCGTGCGGTTGGTGGCGCCGGGCCCGGCCGGTGCCTGGCTGAGCGCCCTGGCCACCACCGCCGATGCTGCGCCCGGGGCGGCAGCGGTGCTCTTCCCGGTCACTGCTGCGGCACGCGCTGCCGCGGCCCAGGCGGCGAGTGCAATCCGCGGACGCGGACAGCAGGTCGCGGTGATTCCGATCAACTCCATCGTGCAAGCCCTCGCGGCAGTAGCTGTTCACGACGCGCACCGTCGCTTCGACGACGACGTCATCGCGATGGCTGAGGCCGTCGGCGCCACCCGCAGCGGCAGCGTCTCAGCAAAGCAGGGCACGGTGAGTGGGCTCATCGGCGCCGACGTCGTCAGCACCGGCACTGACGTCGCCACCGTGGCGCAGGCGGTGGTGGACAGGCTGCTGGGCGCCGGCGGCGAGCTGGTGACCGTCGTCGGTGGCTTCGGAGCGCCGTTGGAGGCCGTCGCCACCCGCCTGCGCCGCCCGGGCATCGAGGTGGCCACCTACGTCGGCGGGCAGCTCGATCCGCTGCTGCTGCTGGGTGTGGAATGACGGTGCTCGACACCGAGCTGCGCGAGGTCGTGGGCACCCGCACTGCGAACGCACTGGCCAAGCAGCTGGACCTGCACTCGGTGGGCGATCTACTGCAGCACTATCCCCGCCGCTACGCCGAGCGCGGTCAGCTCACCGACCTGTCCAAGCTCGTGGTGGGGGAGTTGGTGACGGTGATAGCCACCGTTGAGTCGGTGCGCGTCGTCCCACTTCGCCAGCGCAGGGGCGCCATGCAGGAGGTGGTCGTCAGCGACGGCGCGTCCAGTCTCAGCCTGACCTTCTTCGGCAATGCGCACGCCGCCAGCCCGCTGCGCCGCGGACGGAGCGGCCTGTTCGCGGGCAAGGTTTCGCAGTTCAACGGCCGCCGCAAGCTCAACAATCCCGAGTTCGTTTTGTTCGACGAGGACGGTCATACCGACGGCGGCATCGAAACCTTCGCCGGCTCCCTGATACCGGTTTATCCGGCCACGTCCAAGCTGCCGACGTGGACGCTCGCGCGCTGCATCAAGGTGGTGCAGGACGTCCTTGCGCCGGTGGAAGATCCGGTGCCGATGGAGATCCTTGCCGAGATGGGGCTGACCGATCTGGACAGCGCGCTGCGGTGGATCCATCGGCCCGCCGACCGTGCACAGGCGGCGGTCGCGCGCCGCCGGCTCGCTTTCGACGAGGCGCTCGACGTGCAGCTGGTGCTTGCCCAGCGGCGTTCGAGTGCTGCTGTCAATCCGGCCTACGCCAGGGCACCGGTATCGGGCGGACTGGCAGACGCGTTCGAGGCACGCCTGCCCTTCCGGCTCACCGCCGGCCAGCAGAAGGTGGGGGCTGAAATCAGCGGCGATCTCAGCCGCGTGCATCCCATGCACCGGCTGCTGCAGGGCGAAGTGGGCTCGGGCAAGACGGTGGTGGCCCTGCGAGCGATGCTGCAGGTGATCGACAACGGTGCCCAGGCTGCGCTGCTGGCTCCCACCGAGGTTCTCGCCGCGCAGCATGCGAGGTCGATCGAGGCCATGCTCGGGGACCTGGGTCGAGCCGGCCAGTTCGGCGCTGCGGATCAGGCCACTCGGGTGACGCTGCTCACCGGCGCCCTGCCGGCCAAGACGCGTCGACAGGCGCTGTTGGACGTCGCGTGCGGAGCGAGCGGAATCGTGATCGGCACCCACGCGCTGATCCAGAAGACGGTCGAGTTCGCCGACCTCGGTCTCGTCGTCGTCGACGAGCAGCACCGCTTCGGCGTCGAGCAACGCGACGCCCTGCGCGCGAAGTCCGCCGCGCCGCCGCACCTGCTGGTGATGACGGCGACGCCGATTCCGCGCACGGTCGCCATGACAGTGTTCGGTGATCTGGACACTTCGGTGCTGCGTGAACTGCCGCTGGGGCGGGCGCCGATCACCAGCACCGTCGTACCCGCTCAGGACAAACCCGGCTGGTTGGCGCGCGCGTGGCAGCGCGTGCAAGAAGAGGTCGGGCGGGGGCGACAGGCCTACGTCGTCTGCACCCGAATAGGCGACGAGGACGAGCCTGCGGACGCCGAAGGTGCCGGCGAGGCCGACCTCGAAGCCATCGCCGCGATCGAAGCCATCGCTGCCATCAATGCCGATGCCGACGGGAACTACGCGACCGAGGACGGGCCGGCAACCCCCGAGCAGGCGCGCTACGCAGTGCTGGAGACAACGGCAGCACTGCGGGCCGGGCCGTTGGTAGGGCTGCGGGTGGAGATGCTGCACGGACGGATGAGCGGTGACGACAAGGACGCCGTCATGCGCCGGTTTGCAGGTGGTGAGATCGACGTGCTGGTTGCTACCACTGTGGTCGAGGTGGGCGTGGACGTGCCCAACGCGACCGTGATGGTCGTGCTGGACGCCGAGCGCTACGGCGTGTCCCAGCTGCACCAGCTGCGCGGGCGGGTCGGTCGCGGAAGCGAGCCAGGTTTGTGCCTGCTCGTCACCGAGCAGCCCGAAGGTTCACCCGCGGTCACCCGGCTCGCTGCAGTCGCGGCCACCACCGACGGTTTCGAGCTGGCCCAGCTCGACCTCGAGCAGCGCCACGAGGGAGACGTGCTCGGCACGGTTCAGTCGGGGCGGCAGTCGTCGCTCAAGCTGCTGTCGCTGTTGCGCGACGAGGAGCTGATCAGCCAAGCGCGCGATCTCGCCCGCAGGCTCGTTGCAGACGATCCGGAACTCGCCGGCCAGCCCGGGCTGGCACACCGCATCGTCAGGTTGCGTGCAGACGAACGCTCCCGGTACCTCGACAAGGCCTGACGGACCAGCCGTGAGCCTGCGCATCGCCGGTGGAAGCGCGCGCGGCCGACCGCTGCGGGTGCCGCCGGCCGGTACCCGACCGACCTCGGAGCGAGCCCGGGCCGGACTGTTCGACCGGCTGGCCACGTTGGTGGACCTTGACGGCGCAGCGGTATTAGACCTCTACGCGGGCTCAGGCGCGGTCGGACTGGAGGCGGTGTCGCGAGGCGCAGCCGTCGCAGTCCTGGTGGACTCCGATCGGCGGGCTGCGCAGGTGATCCGTGCCAACGCCGCCCTGCTGGCGGGCAAGGCGGGCAACGCGGGCAAGGCGGGCAAGGCGGGCAAGGCGGGCGAGACGGGCGCAGCGCAAACGGTGGGCGCAGCGCAGAATGCAGCCGCGGCGCGCGAGGCAGGCGGGGCGGAGCAGCTACATGTGGAGCGGAAATACTCGGAGCGGATATACGTACGCGCGATGACTGTGGCGACGTTCGTCACTGCCGATGCCGATGCCGGTGACGTTCCTGGCGCTCCGTTTGACATTGTGTTCGCCGACCCGCCCTACGATCTCGCAGACGACGCGGTGGCCTCGGTGCTGCAGTCGCTGGCACGGCCTGTCTGGACGGCTGACGGCGCCATCGTCGTCGTCGAACGGTCCATCCGCAGCGCCGAGCCACCGTGGCCGCAGCGATTCCATCCGCTCGCAGGCAAGAAGTACGGCGAGGCGATGCTTTGGTACGGTCGGGCGCGATGAGCCCGACCAGCCATAGCGACCCGACTGACCACAGCGACCCCACTGACCCCACTGACCCCACTGACCCCACTGACCCCACTGACCCCACTGACCAGGTCAACCCCGTTAGCCGGGTCGACCCGACCGGTCAGGGCGTTGCGAGCCGGCGCCGCGCGGTCTGCCCAGGCTCTTTCGATCCGGTCACCAACGGCCACCTGGACATCATCGGGCGCGCTGCCGACCTCTACGACGAGGTGATCGTCGCGGTTCTGGTGAACCGGTCGAAATCCAGCCTGTTCACCGTTGACGAACGCATCGACATGCTCGTCGAGGTCACTGCCACATACTCCAACGTCGTCATCGAGTCGTTTCAGGGCCTGCTCGTCGACTACTGCAAACGCCGCGACATTGCCGTCATCGTCAAGGGGTTACGCGCGGTCAGCGACTTCGACTACGAGCTGCAGATGGCCCAGCTGAACCGCGGCATGGCCGGCATCGAGACGGTGTTCATGCCCACCAACCCGGAGTACAGCTTCCTCGCCTCCAGCCTGGTCAAGGACGTTGCACGCTGGGGTGGCGACGTCAGCGCGCTGGTGCCACCCGAGGTCCTGCACCGGCTCGTCCAGCGGCGCGGCGAACGCTGAGCGGTCCCGCTGCTGTGATCTGCTGAGGATCCTCCGGGGGACAAGGTGTAACCAATGACCGATCAGCGGGTAATTCGTGCGTACGACGTACTCGGCGAGCTCGTCGAGACGGTGGAGACCGCACGCACCGTGCCGATGTCGGGTTCGTGCATTCTGCCGCGCGAGCACACGCTGGACCTGCTCGACGACCTGCGCGACGCACTGCCGCCCGACCTCGACCAGGCCCGCCGACTACTGGTCGAGCGCAACGCGATGCTCGACGAGGCGCGCGGGCAGGCAGAAACCATGCTCGTCGACGCCCGAAAGCGCGCCGACGAGGCACGACGCAGCGCCGCCGAGCAAGCCGACCAGGCCCGCTCCGAGGCTCAAACAGACGCCACCGCCTGGCGAACCGCCGCCGAAACCGCGGCGGAGCAGCGGGTGAGCGAAGCCACCGGCCGGAGTGAGGACATGATCGCCCGCGCCACGCAGCAGGCCAGGGCGCTGGTCGCAGACGGTGAGGCCCGCAACGCTGCCCTGATCTCTGCCGCCGGAGTGCATCAGGCTGCCACCGCGGTAGCCGCACAGCTGCGCGCCGACGCGGAGAGCTACGACAGCTCGCTACGCGCCGCAGCTCAGCGCTACGACGCAGAGCTGCGGGCGCAGGCCGACGAGGCCGCCAATCGACTGCGAAGCGATGCGGAGAACTACGTCGAGGACACGCTGAGCGAGATGGTCGACGTGCTGGAGGGCAGCGCCGCCACGGTGCAGCGCGGGCGCGAGGAACTCCGGGCGCGTCGGACAGCGCCGGCCTAGCTCCTGAACCGACTGCAATCACAGGCCCGATGCAGTGACCGAGCGCAGCGATGGCGCAGCGCCACGAGTTGTTCGGGTATTCTGCTGTGTGGCTTCAACTCCGTCCGTGCGCGCTCCCAAAACCCGGGGCGCAACCGGAGAGCACGGCATCGACAAGAGCAAGGCTGAGAAGACAGCTGCGAAATCGGCATCGAGCCGCACCCCCGATCTGCGTTCTCCGTTCGTTGTCGACATCCGCGACATGGGTCGGCAGGCCGGAACGATGCGGACCTGGCGACATCGTGTTCTCAGCCCTGAGCACCTCGGTACCGATGTGGTCGGCGTAGTTCGCAGTCAGCCGCTCGAACTGGATCTGCGGCTCGAAGCGGTCACCGAAGGTGTTCTGGTAACCGGCACCGTCGCGACCGAGTTGCAGGCAGAGTGCGGGCGTTGCCTGGACCCTGTCGTCGACGAGCTCGTACTCGACGTCTGCGAGCTGTTCGCCTATCCGAACAGCACGACCGACGAGACGACCGAAGAGGACGAAGTCCACCGAATTGTGGGCGACGCGCTCGACCTAGAACAGATGGTGCGTGACGGCATCGTGCTCGGCTTGCCGGCCACGCTGCTGTGCCGGCACGATTGCGCCGGCCTTTGCCCCGACTGCGGGCAGCGGCTAGACGATCTTGCACCAGGGCACACCCATGACCAGATCGACCCGCGCTGGGCGGCGCTGGCACACTTGCCGATGTCGTCGAGCCAGACAAGTCAGGAGTAACACCGTGGCCGTTCCGAAGCGGAAGACCTCGCGCAGCAACACCCGTTCGCGGCGCGCACAGTGGAAGGCGAGCGCCCCCACACTGGTGCAGTGCCCCAACCGGGCGTGTGGCGAAGTGAAGCTGCCACACACCGCCTGCGCGAATTGCGGGCAGTACGACGGGCGCCAGGTTCTCTCCGTCTGATGGGCTGCGCCCTACCGCGGAACGGCGTCGTCATGCCCGGCTCCGCAGCCGATGCCTGAGCGCACCCGACCGCAGCCCAGTGCGGAGCTGGCAGCACTGCTGGGCGTCACCATCGACGAGACGATGCTGCTTACTGCCCTCACGCACCGCTCGTTCGCTTACGAGAACGGCAATGCCGCGGACAACGAGCGGCTGGAGTTCCTGGGCGACGCGGTGCTCAGTATCGTCGTCACCGACTCTCTGTACCGGCGTTTCCCGGATCTGCCCGAGGGCAAGTTGGCCAAGATGCGTGCCTCGGTGGTCAACATGCGTGCGCTGGCCGAGGTGGCGCGGGGCATCGGATCCGACGGGCTGGGCGCGTACCTGCGGCTCGGTCGCGGTGAGGAGGCGACCGGCGGCCGGGACAAGTCCAGCATCCTGGCCGACGCGTTGGAAGCGATCCTGGGCACGATCTACATCGAGCTGGGCATCGACGAGGCTCGTCGCGTCGTGCACACCCTGTTCGAGGACCGCCTGGCCAACACCGAGCACATGGGTGCGGCCCTGGACTGGAAGACGAGCCTGCAGGAGCTCACCGCCGCGTTGGGACTCGGGGTGCCCGGGTACGTGAGCGCCTCGGAAGGCCCCGACCACGAACGGCGATTCACCGCCCGCGCCCGGGTGGCTTCGGAGGAGTTCCTGCCCTGCACCGGGCGCAACAGGAAGGAGGCCGAGCAGGCCGCAGCCGCGGCGGCGTGGACGGTGTTGCGGTCGCGCTTGTCGGCGTCGCGGCCCGAAGTGTCCGGGCTTCCCGGCGATCCGCCGGCCGAAGTACTGGCGTCGCAACTGCTGGCCGCCACTCCGTCTGCTGCGGACTGAACGCTGGCCTCCACTCACGCGTCCAGAACGGCAAGCCATGCCTGAACTCCCCGAGGTGGAGACCGTGCGCGCCGGGGTGGCAGCGCACGTCGTGGGCAGGCGAATCGCGGCGGTACAGGTTCTGCACCTGCGGGCGGTTCGGCGCCATCGCGCCGGAGGTGACCACTTCGCCACCGCCCCGCTCGGGCTGACGGTGACGTCGGTTCATCGGCGCGGTAAGTACCTGTGGCTCGTGTTGCAGGACGTGCGAGCGGGTGCCGGCGTCGATCCGGACGGGGTCCCCGGCGACGTCTGCGTGATCGCACATCTGGGCATGAGCGGCCAACTTCTGCTCGATCCGGTTGATCGGGAGCCGCAGAAACACCTGCGGGTGCGGTTCGTATTCGACGATCGCGGCCCGGAACTGCGCTTCGTCGATCAGCGCACCTTCGGCGGTCTGGTTGTGGACGACCTCGCCTCGACCATCGACGGCGCCGACACCGTTCCGGCCCTTGTCGCCCACATCGCGCGCGATCCGCTCGATCCGGACTTCGACGACGCCGGCTGGATCCAGCGCGTGCAGCGCAGCCGCAGCCAAATCAAGCGGGTGCTGCTGGACCAGACGGTCGTTTCGGGGATCGGCAACATCTACGCAGACGAGTCGCTGTGGCGGGCTCGGATCAACGGCAATCGGTTGGCCTCGACGGTGTCTGCGACAAAGTTGCGCGAACTGTTGGGTGCCGTGCGTGCGGTGATGGCGGAGGCGCTGGCCGTCGGCGGTACGTCGTTCGATTCGCTGTACGTGAACGTCAACGGTCAGTCGGGGTACTTCGACCGGTCGCTGGCCGCGTACGGCCAGCAGGGCAGGCCGTGCCCACGGTGCGGCACCGTGATCCGCCGCACGCCGTTCATGAATCGGTCAAGTTTCTGGTGCCCTCGGTGCCAGCCTCTTCCGCGCGCCGCCAGGGCCGCCGGCTGACCGTAGGGCGGCCTCAGCCCTGCTTCGGTCGTCGTTGAAGCCGGCGGCGCGCCCACCGCCGGTGCAGCCGCGCAGGAAGTTGATTTCGAGCAACTTTGGTGAGACCATCGTTACCACCCTGTTACATCGGGCAAATGTTAGTGGCGTTGTGCTGATTGCAGCCAACGCAGTCCCTTCGCACGTGAGAGGCCACCACCATGGCCAGGGCCCTCGTCGGCTACATTGCAACGTCTTCCCAGGTCGCTCAGGACATCGAACTGAGTCGGCTGCGGGCGCGGGTACGCGAACTGCAAGCCGAGATCAGCGAGCTGCGTGCCGAGGCGGCCGCCCATCGCGTCCTCGACGGCGAACGCCGAGTGCAACACGCGCGCGTTCTGGCCTGAGCCCGCCCGACCCACGCGCCGGACAGGCCACCGATCCACCCGCCGGCCAGGCCGACCTACCCGCCAGCAAGGCTGGAGCAACGGTGCGGTGGAGTGAACTCTTGCCCGCAACGGCAAGCCGCGCGGGCTTCGCGCTAGTGACGCGTTCGGCTCAGGCCGAAGCAGCGACGCCGGCCTCGGTGGTGAGCCGGCGCAGTTCGTCCATCGCCTCCCGGACGTGCACCTCCCACGGCTGCTCGGCCGGGTCGTCGACCCAGTGTGCGAGGGCTACCCGTAAAACGGCGATGCCGGTCTCCGCGGCGAGCTCGGCAGCTATGTCGGACACGCCCCGCCGACGCAGCGCCGCACCCAGAGCCGTGGCGACTGAGGCAAGTTTGATCAGCTCACGTTCCTGCAGTTCGGGGTTGGCCTGCAGCAGCGCCTGCCGACGACGGACCACTTCCACGGCAGGAAACGCAGAGCCGGCCGCCTCGATGCCGGCTGCAACGGCCTCCAGCGTGGTCGCCGACGAGGGGGCGGCCGACACCGGGCCGACGACGATGGCGCTGAAGCGATCACCGCCTGCGAACAGCACTTCGCGTTTGTCGGCGAAGTGTCGGAAGAACGTGCGCTCGGTGAGCCCGGCGCGTACCGCGATCTCGACGACCGTGGTCTGGTCGTAACCGCGCTCGGTGTAGAGCGCGAACGCCGCCTGCTGCAGGCGTTCCGGGGCGTTGGGCTCCCAGCGGCTCATTGCGCCATCCTATCGCCCATGACAGTGCCTGACATTGCGTGCTACGTTCAATGGCAGCAACTGACATGGCGTCGCCCGCTCGATCGCCGAACTTTCATCGACGGTGTAGGCCGTCCCCGCTCGCACCTGCCACCAGGAGGTACTTCATGCGCATCTTCGTCACCGGCGCGTCCGGTTGGATCGGTTCGGCCGTCGTGGCAGAGCTGATCGCGGCCGACCATGACGTTGTCGGCCTCGCCCGCTCCGAGTCTTCTGCTGCGGTAGTCGCAGCCGCCGGCGCCGAGGTTCGCCGCGGCGACCTGGGCGATCTCGACATCCTGCGTGCGGCCGCGGCAGACAGCGACGGCGTCGTGCACCTGGCATTTCGTCACGACATCGCGTTCACCGGCGACTTCGAGACCGCCGTCAGTTCCGACCTGGCCGCCATCGAGGCGCTCGGCGAGACATTGGTCGGCACCGATCGGCCGCTGGCAATCGCTTCAGGCGTAGCCGGCTTGAAGCCGGGCGTACTGGCCACCGAGCGCGACACGTCCGAGCCGTTCCCCGGTGCAGGCGGGCGGGTCCGCAACGAGCAGGCGGCGCTGGCGCTGGCCCAGCGTGGGGTCCGGTCCATGAGCGTCCGTTTCGCCCCGACCGTGCACGGAGCGGGCGACAACGGTTTCATCGCGATGACGGTCGCCGCGGATCGGGCGGCCGGCTCGGCCGCCTACATCGGCGACGGTGCCAATCGCTGGCCTGCGGTCCACCGCTCCGACGCGGCGCGGCTGGTCCGCCTCGGAATCGAAAGCGCGCCGCCGGGATCTGTGCTGCACGCCGTCGGCGAGCAAGGCGTCGCCATGCGCGACATCGCCGACGCGATCGGCCGCGGACTCGATCTCCCGGTCGCCTCTGTTTCACCCGAACAGGCGGGGGCTCAGTTCGGGTTCCTCGCCGGTTTCCTGGGAATGGACATGCCGGTCTCCAGCGCGCTCACCCGCGAGCTTGTCTCGTGGGAGCCGACCGGACCTGGACTCATCGAGGATCTGGAGCAGGGCCACTACTTCGCTGCCGCAGCAAGCTGAGCCCAAGACGCGCAGCCCTGCCGCTCGTCTGACACGCGTCGGAATGCAGCGATATTGCGTGGTCACTTCGCGGCCGGCCGCGCTAACCTGCGCAGTGCCGGGCAGGTGGTTCGCCAGCCCCAGCCTACGAAGCGGCTTTCGGGCCGGTTGGAGCAAGGGAGCTCATGTCTGCGTCGTCAGCGCGGATCGCACTGCCCGGACTGCGCCGGCGGGTCGCTCTTGTCACTGGCGCCAATCACGGAATAGGCGCAGCTACGGCCGCTGCGTTGGCGGCGCAGGGCTGTTCGGTATTGATCACTTACCTGCGTCTGGACGACCCGGTGGACCCCAGCCTGCCCGCGACGTACAGCTCCGACCGTGCCGCTGACGCCGATCATGTGGTAACGGCGATCGAGTCGGCGGGAGGACGCGCCGTCGCGGTGGAGGCGGACCTACGGGACCCTGATATGCCGCGGACACTGTTCGCTGAAGCCGAGCAGGCGCTCGGGCCCGTCGAAATCCTGGTGAACAACGCCAGCGGATGGGTCGCCGACTCCTTCATCCCAATGCCGAGCGATCGCTTCGGCCGCACGGTGAATCAGGTCGCGGTGGACACCGCCAGCCGCCTACTCGAGGTTGACGGACGGGCTGCTGCGCTGCTCATTGCCGAATTTGCCCGCCGTCACATCGCCCGCGGCGCCACCTGGGGGCGGATCATCGGCTTGATGTCGGGCGGCGCGCAAGGGTTCCCCGGCGAGGTGTCCTACGGCGCAGCCAAAGCCGCCCAGGCCAACTACACGATGTCCGCGGCCTGGGAATTGGCGCCGTTCGGGATCACGGCGAATATGCTCTACCCACCCGTCACCGACACCGGTTGGATCACACCGGCGGTCACCGCGTCGGTGGAGCAGAGCCCGGAGCACATCGGTGTCGCGAGCCCCGAGCAGGTGGCCGACGCCGTCACCATGCTCGCCTCAGACCTGTGCGCTCTGGTCACCGCCAACACGCTGTACTTGCGCTGACCTGCTGACCTGCTGACCTGCTGACCTGCTGACCCCCTGACCCCGGTCAAGCCCTACGGCCCCTGCGCCACGTCGACGCACGGGCGCCGCATGACGTCGGCAATCGGTCGGCCGAAAGGTGTCGGCTAAGCGACCAGCTCGGATGCCGTTGCGACAGGTGTCGTGTCCGTGTCGAGCTGCTCGCGGTGGAAAGTTGTTGCGGCGTCGATCAGGTAGGACAGGTCGTTCCGGGTGCTGATCAGGTCGGTGATCTGAGCGCTGATGCGGTCGTGTTCGCGGCGCATGACCGCGATGGTGTCGCGAGTGACCTCATCCGATGGTGTGTCGACACACGGCAAAAGAGCGGCGATCGTCGCGCTGGTAAGACCTGCGCTGTACAGCCGGCGCAACAGCCGGACCCGCTCGACAGCGTCGGGGCCGTACACCCGTTGGTCACTCGTGGTGCGCTGCGGACGCAACAGTCCTTGTTCCTCATAATAACGCAGGGACCGCACGCTGGCGCCGGACTGGGTGGCGACTTCACCGATGCGCATTGTGACTCCGCTCTCAGGCTCTTGCCCCTGACGTCAGCGTCAGGTCTTAGCGTCCACGGTACCGGCACAAGCAGTGCCGCAACCCCACGCACAAAGGACAGGAAACGTCGATGAACATCGAAGGGTCCGTCGCACTGGTCACTGGAGCCAATCGAGGTCTGGGTCGCCACTTCACCGAACAACTACTCCAACGGGGAGCAGCGAAGGTCTATGCCACCGCCCGCGATCCCCAGACCATCACCACTCCAGGGGTTGAGCTTCTCGCCGTCGACCTACTGGACCAGGACACCATCGACGCGGCGGCCCGCGCTGCCGGCGATGTGACTCTGCTGGTCAACAACGCCGGTGTCTCGACCTATCAAAACCTCATCCGCGGCGACCTGGCCGACATTCGCCGAGAGATGAACACCCACTTCTTCGGCAACCTCGCCGTCAGCCGCGCATTCGCCGACATCCTCGCCCGCAACGGCGGCGGCGGCATCATCAACGTACTGTCCGCGCTGTCCTGGTTCTCCTGGGACGGAGCCACGTCCTACTCCGCGGCCAAAGCCGCGGAGTGGAGCCTGACCAACGGCACCCGGGTCGAGCTCGCCGCGCAGGGAACTCAGGTTGTCGGCGTGCACCTGGGTGCTGCGGACACCGACATGATGGCCGGCTACGACGGCCCGCTGCTCGAGCCCGCCGCCGTGGTGCGAGCGGCTCTCGACGGGCTGGCCGCAGGCTCGGTCGAAGTCCTCGTCGACGACTGGAGCCGCACGGTGAAAGCCGCCCTGGCTCACGACCCAGCGCCGTTCTACGCCCAGATTGCAGCCATGAACGCCTGAGCTCACAACCGTCCCATTCAGGTAGCCTGCCGGTTTCCGTGAGTCCCGCACTGCGTCAGCCGACCGGATTGGCGTGCTGCAGCAGCGACGGCGTGCCGGTCGGCCAGGTTCGGCCGCCGGCCACGAACCACGGCGAGTCGCTTTGCTGCTCCGATTGACGTAGACGTCGTCCTGGAGTGTCAGCCCGGCAGCAACGGCCAGCTTCGCGCCCCGCTGGGCGGCCGGCACCGTCGCTTTGCTGCTCGAATTGATCGAATGCCGTTCAGGAGCGTCAGCTCGGGCAGCACCGGCCGGCTCCTCGGTCTGCTTCGGCCACCATTGCCGCTCATCGCGAGCCTGGCTGGCATCGTCCCGACGTCGGATGGGCCCAGGATGTCTCGGAGACGGCGCGACTCGCCAGCACGGTGTACAGCGCAACCCTGTGGTCGAGCTCAACCGCGCCGTCGCGGTAACCACGGCCGACGGCTCGGCTGCCGCGCTGGAACTGGTGGACGCGGTGGCCGACGGCAACGCGTTCGTCCGCTACCGTCTGCTGCCTGCGGTGCGGGCCGACCTGCTGGTCAGGATGTTGCGGCCCGACGAGGCTCCGATCGAGTTCAAGCGAGCCGCCAGATTTGACCCACAACGAGCGCGAGCACGACCTGCTGCTGATCCGGGCGGCACAATGCCTGCCGTTGTTCCTCCTGGCGTTCGGCCTACCGGCGGTGTGATCGATTAACCTGTCACCGTAACGACGACCCGATGCACTGGAGGCACCCGACCTGAACCCCCCTCCTCGTCTGAAAACGCGAAATCGACTCGTCGGTCAGGCAGCGGTTCCTGATAACTGTAAGGTGGATGAGCGGGAGCGTCCGGATCGGTTGTTCCGTCCGTAGGCTGAAAGTCGATCGCAAATAACAGCCCCGTCCTTGACGTGACGGCGAACCTGGTGTCGATCCCCGCTATGATCCTCGCTGCAGCAGATATCGGCAGCATGTATTGCATCGTCATGTTGCCGGGGCAATAACGGCTAACACCTGTGCGCAATTGCACGTGCACGGTGCTGCGGCGCACAGGCGTAAGCCATTTCTGTGTGGTGAGCTACGGCTTGGCGTTAAAATCCATGTGGTCGCAGGGCTTGTTGGTCGGGGTGGAGCACAGCTCGATGTAGAACGGCACATACAGCGTGCGCGCGTGCCCACCGGACCGGTAGTGGAGCAGGAATCCTCGCGCCCAGGTGAAGGTTGAGTCGGTGGATTCCACGCTCACATTCAGGGCCACACCAGTCACTGAACCGCCATCGCAGACGGCGGTCACGGGATCGTGCGTACTACCGGGAGCGTCTTTGACCGTTCCCGGTAAGGCACCTACCCCGCCCTGACCTGGGTGCAAGCCCCAATCCACGATGCGCATGGAATTGATCGGGTGCACCAATGTCAGGTCTGTGGGCGTCACCGATCCTGCCTTGTTCAGGCAGAGACCGAACGTGCCGAACAGCCAGGGCATGTTGGGGTGAACGGCGGGCATGCTGACTCCGACCGGATCGTCCGCTCCGGCGGACTGCAGCATGGGCCAAGGAGAAGTTTGCCCGCCGCACGCCGTGAGCGTCACGAGCACGCCCACGACGGCAGCGACAACGTTCCTCAGTTTGAGCGCGCCCAGTCTCAACACGCGGGCTTTACCGCGTCCGCACTCATCACTCCACCGCCGCACTGCTTGTAGCCCTCCTCGACACCCGCAGTCTTGGAGGTGGCCCAGTACGTGTTACTGCCGCACAGGAACGTCAGTGACTTGATGTGGAACGTCACGTTGGTTTCGGAACTGTATTGGGCGTTCGCTTTGACATTGATGAACGGTCCATCCAGACCGCCATTGAAGGTGATGTTCGATCCGACCTTCTTGCGGTAGTCGCCCGAGCTGTAGGAGACGCAGTAGCTGTAGGGGATGAAGGGCGAGGTGTTGATGGTCGACATGTGGTCCTGGAGCGCATCGAAGTACATGGCGCGCTGCTCGTGGTCGTAGTAGATCTTGCGGACGACATGGCACTTCCGCACGTAGTGGCCGATCTCCATCGAATTACCCAGCTGCAGGTGATGGGTGTGCGTGCGAGTGGCCCCGGCCTCCAGGTTGGTTTCCTTGGTGACATCACCTTCGGCGCTCCAGGCGCCGCCGGTCACTGCGGTACCCACTCCCAGGGAGTGCTTGGACGACGAGGTTTCGTCCACGGTGCCTGACGCACCGGACCAGGCGTAGAGGTTCATAAAGACCTCCTTGCGCAGCGGGTACTGCTTGACCTTCGTCCAGGAAAGACATCCATTGGATCCGCCTCGGCGACCGCCATCAGGGGAAACAGCGGGACTCGTGATGGTGGACCGTGCCGCCGCTGCCGCCGTGTCGGGCGTGGCGGTTACTGCCGAAGCAGCAGCTCCGACGCTCGTGGTGACGGTGTGCTGGAGGGTGTCGAACTTGATCGCTGCGGCTCGTGTTCCAGCCACGGCGGTACCGGAGTCTTGCGCACCCTGGGTGCCTGCTGCGGCGACGGGCAAACTGAACGTCTGAATTGATGGCCCGGACTCGGCGTCGACATCGACGTTGACGGTGCCGTCGTGCTCACGGTAGGCAGTGGGAACGCTGGCCAGGTTCGGCTTGAGGCTGTAGGCCCCGTTGACTGACGTGCGGGTGGTGGCGAGTGTCAGCGTGGGCACCGTGCCGCCCGCCGGTGTGGTGTCGCGCGCTGGCCAGGCAATCATGCTGACCGTGGCTCTTGGCACTGCCTGCCCGGAACTCAGCACCGTGCCCGATACCAGCGCGGTGATCGTGCTGGATTGTGCCAGCGGGATAGTCACGAAACTCGCCGCGACCAGTGAAGCGCTACCGACTACGGCCCGTAGTCGACGTCGTGAGGTCATGCTGCCTACCTGTCTGTTGTGAAACCGACGTTGGAAGCTGCAGCGTGGCAGTGATCTCTTTATTCTGTCAACGACCTCGCGCTGCGGGTTTTGGCGGGTCAAGCGGATCAATTCTGTGACCGGAACAAAAGTGCCGCGGTCGGACGTTTGGGTGCACCGCGCACACATCTACGTCAGAGGAGGTCTTCCTGTACGTCAGGGGGGTCTTCCTCGATGACGTAGGGGTGTGCTCACGCATCAGTGTCGCCAACTGCGCCCCGGTCAGTAGAGCAGCAGGCGGAGTAGACGGCGGCGCAAATGGAGGGGAACCGCCGCCATCAGCGGCATCGGGCTGCTGTATTACGGCGCGCTTCACCGCGCCCCACGATTTGTACGGTGTTCGGGTTCTGCTGATAGCTCGTCGATGAGGCCCCGGTGGACCAGCTACGACCGTCAGCGACGTGCATGGTTAGCGGTGCAGTCCGACCAACCGGACTACGGGCTCGAACCCGGCCTTCATCGGACGGTGTACCGGCCCGTCGTCACTTTGAACGAACGGGGGAGCAACGTGGCGATGATTGCGGGCCGACCGTTACATGCGGATGTGCCGGATACGGTGCAGGCCTTGCTAGCTGGTCGCAGCTACGATGTCGTCTGGCGCAACGAGCTGGGTGGGTTGACCTTCGAAGTCCTTCTCCCCGGCGGCGGACGCCAGTTTCTCAAGTGGGCACCCGCCGGAAGTGGAATCGATCTCGCCCGCGAAGTGAGCCGGTTGAGATGGGCAGCGCCGTTCATCCGGGTGCCGCACGTTCTCGACAGCAGCGTCGCTGCCGACGGCGCGTGGATGCTGACGGCCGGTCTACCCGGAAGCAATGCAGTCAGTGCTCGATGGATCGACGACCCCAGCACAGCGGTGGCAGCCATCGGACAAGGGCTTCGCGCTGTGCACGACACCCTGCCGGTGCAGCACTGCCCGTTCAGCTGGTCGGCCGACGAGCGGGTCGCCGACGCGCACCGACGAGCGGAGCTCGGGCGGATCGACGTAACCAGCTGGCACGCCGACCATCACGGCTTGAGCCTGGCCGAGGCACTGCGCGTAGTGAACGATCCACCGCCGATCGACCACCTCGTCGTGTGCCACGGCGATGCCTGCGCACCGAACACTCTCATCGGCGAGGACGGAAGGTGGAGCGGACACGTCGATCTGGGCGCTCTCGGCATCGCCGACCGATGGGCCGACCTTGCCATCGCAACCTGGAGCACCACCTGGAACTACGGTCCCGGCTGGGAGGAACACCTGCTGGCCGCGTACGGCGTGGAACCGGACGTCGAACGAACGCGGTACTACCGGCTGCTGTGGGAACTCGGCCCCTGACCCGACGCTGCCGCACCCGCCTACTCGACGTCGCGAACAGCCCGAACGGCGGTCGTAGGCGTTGCGGAGCTGAACTGAGCTGGGCTGAGCTGGGAGTCTGACGGAATGGAACAGCGCATCAGCCTCGTCACTCTGGGCGTCTCGGACCTCTCGCGGTCCTTCGACTTCTATCAACGACTCGGGTGGCACGGTCAAGAGGTCGAGGAGACCGTCTTCTTCCAGACCGGCGGTATCGGCGTCGTGCTCTGGCATCAGGACAAGCTCGCCGACGACGCACGTGTCGAACCGGTGACCGGCGCTGGCTTCCGCGGCGTCGCGATTGCCCACAACGTCCGGACGAAGGACGAGGTCGACCTCGTCATCGCGGAAGTGCGGGCCGCCGGCGGAACGGTCACGCGAGCCCCCGCCGACACCTTCTACGGCGGTTACGCCGCCTACTTCACCGACCCTGATGGGCACGCCTGGGAGATCGCCTACAACCCTGGCTTTCCGATCAGCGACGACGGCACGCTCACCATTCCTGATTTCGGGAGCTCCTGATGTCGGCAGCTCCGCTCTGCGGCCGGCAACTCCTGCGCAGCAGGACGGCACTGCTGGGCCGTTAGCCATGGGCACGTATTTCCCGTCGAAGAGTGAGAACCGGTCGAGTCTTGACAACAACGGCGAAATCGCTTCAGTGCAGGTCAGGGCGCCCGATAAGCGGGAATGTTCCGACGTGTTCAGCTGCCTGACCGGCTGTTGCTGGCTGTGCCGGTTGCGATAGTCGTGTTCATGCTGGCCGTGCACACAAGTCCGGCCGGGGTCGGCAGGGCAATCGATGACCTGGGGCAGTTGGCGGCGGCGGCGGTCGCTGCGGTGGCGTGCACGCTGGCAGGCCGGCGGCAGCGCCGCACCTTTCCGGCGCAAGCCCGGTGTTGGTTGCTGCTGGCGGCGGCCACCGGCTCGTGGGCGGCGGGCGAGGCCGTCTGGTCCTACTACGAGATCATCGCGGGTCGGCAGAGCCCGTTTCCGTCCGCAGCTGACGTCGGCTACCTACTGTTTCCCGTGCTGGCCGGGATCGCGTTGCTTCTCTGGCCCTCTGCGGCACTGCACGGCACCGGGCGGTGGCGCGCGCTGCTGGACGGGGTGTTGGTCGCCGGGGCACTGTTCGTCATCAGCTGGGTGACCGCGTTGGGCGCCATCGCCCGCGCCGGTGGAGACAGCACGCTGGGCTACGTCGTCTCGCTGGCGTACCCGGTCGCGGACCTGGTGCTGCTGACGTTGGCGGTCCTGGTTGTGACGCACAGCCGGCAGGCCGCACGCTCGGGCCTGGAGCTGCTCGCATGCGGACTGGGCGCGCTGTGTGTCGCCGATAGTGGCTTCGCCTACTTGACTTCGCTGGGCCGTTATGTCACCGGCTCACCGGTCGATGCCGGCTGGCTCGGTGGATTCCTGCTCATCGCCGTCGCCGCGACGACCAGCACAGTCGACAACGCCGCGCTGCCGGTGGGCCCGCAGATGGAGTCGAGTCTGAAAGCGGTGTTGCCCTACCTGCCGGCCAGCCTTGGACTGGCGGTGGCGGTGGCCGGTCAACTCACCGGGCATGCCAACAACACCGCTTTGATCGTCGCGACGGCCGTGATCGCGGCGCTTCTGGGCCGCCAGCTGCTTGCGGTGCTGGAGAACCGGCGGCTCGTCGAGGAGGTCGTCGATACGCAGCAGCAACTGCGCCATCAGGCGTTTCACGACCCGCTCACCGGATTGGCGAACCGGGCGCTGTTCACCGACCGGCTACGGCACGGCCTGGACCTGCACGCCCGCGACCTGCGGCCGCTGAGCCTGCTGTATTGCGACCTCGACGGGTTCAAGACCGTCAACGACACCCTGGGCCACGACGCGGGCGACGTCGTACTGAAGACTGCAGCCGAACGCCTGCAAGCCATTACCCGCCCCGGCGACACGGTCGCCCGGCTCGGCGGCGACGAGTTCGCGATCATTCTCGAAGACGGCGGTGACGCCGTCACGGTCGCCGCCCGGATCCTCGCGGCGTTCGAGCAACCCACCTTCGTCGGAACGCAGCAGGTGCAGCTGGCGACGAGCATCGGCATCGCCGAGCTCGACGCGACTTGCGAGCCGGTGACTACCGCGGAGTATCTGCACCGGGCCGATACGGCGATGTATCAGGCCAAACGCAACGGCAAGAGCACTGCCATCCGCTGGACGGCGCAGCTCAGCGGGGGCTCCGCCGCCGGCGCCACCGCAGCCGCCATCAGCACCGCCTCAGCCTGATCGAGAACCGGCTGTAGCGCACCATGAAAACCACCCACGTTCGCCGCCGCAGCCAGCTAGTTCCTATCTGCTTGGCCTTCGTCGAGGTAGTCCTTCGGCACCTCGTTGCCGGTCAGGCCTAGCCGGGTGGCCGCTGCCGCGAGCCGCTTGTCGCGCGTCCACAACCCCACCCCGGTCAGTAGGGCCGCGGCTAATAGATGCGCGTCTACATATCCGATACCCAGGCCGAACAAGTGCTGGGCCGAAATGAGGCCCAACACCTCTCTGTCGCTCGCAACCTTTGCGTGGGGAAGGCTCTCAAGGAGCCTGAGGATCTCCTTGCGCGCAGAAAGATGTTCGAGTGCGAGTTCGCCAACCACCGCCGGGTGTAGCAGGACGCGACCGTCGTGCAGCAGCGCAGCGAGTTGCGGGTCGCCGATCCGAAGATGGTCGATCCACACCGAGGTGTCGACCAGGATCACGCAGGCGCCGCTCGCCGTCGTGTGATTGCCTGCACGTCCGGTTCAGTGCCCGCGAGTAGAGCAAGTCGACGCGCGCTTTCGCGCTCGATCAACGCCCGTAGCGCCTGGCGGACCAATGCACTCTTTTCGGTGGTTCCCGTCAAGCGCTGTGCTTCCCGTATCAAGTCATCATCCAGAGCGAGTGTCGTTCGCACATTGGCCTCCAGGCATGATTCGTAACATCAGATGATGACGCTACACGTGCCGGCACAATCCGGGATGTCGGGCAAGGCGAGATCGAAAGCTCACGGCCGTTCGAGCACGATGTGCAGCGCCTGTGCGAATGCTTGTTCGGTGTCGGTCGTCTCTAGTCGATGACGTCGCCCGTCACGCTGCGTGTCCCACGCCTCATACTCGCTAGCTTCGACGTCGGCCCAGGTTGGTACGACTTGATCGAGCAGATCCGGCTGCCGCATCGTCACGCGCAGCCGGTGCTCACCCACATCGGGAATCACCGTTTCGAAGATCACAAGTCGAGCAACTCGCGACAGCGGGCGCCAGCCGGCCCGCGCTTCTGGCACGGGGTTGACCGCATCGACGACCACTGAGGTACCGAGCGCGAGGTTCGCAGCCGCCAATTCGTGTGCCACGACATAGCCAACCGGCCCGACTGGAACCTCCGACAGCCCGCACCGCACGACCGCAGTCTCGATCGCGTCGATGCGCACATAGGTGGCACGCAGTTGTTGGGCCAACCCCCGCGCCACGGTCGTCTTACCCGTACCAGGGCGACCGGCAAAGACGACGAGCACTGCGTTTTCCGCCATCCGCGGACAGTAGCGACTCAAGTGTGGCAGGGCACAACGGCCGGCTCGCGGGCACTTCCGCACGACCTCGGTTATCCGGCTCTCGCCCCATCGGCCCGGCGCGGCCAAATCGCCGCTTGACCGGGTTAGATTCGACGCGCCCAGGACCGGCGCCGGTGGCAGCCGGTGCAGCCGCCGTCGACACCCCGCCGGAGAGTCGTGCATCCGCAGCCTCTGACAGTGTTCGTCGCCACGCCGCTGACGCCATGTACCTGAAATCGCTCACCCTCAAAGGCTTCAAGTCCTTCGCCTCGGCCACCACGCTGCGCTTCGAGACCGGGGTCACCTGCGTGGTCGGGCCCAACGGCTCGGGCAAGAGCAACGTCGTCGACGCCATTGCCTGGGTGCTCGGCGAGCAGGGCGCGAAGGCGCTGCGCGGCGGAAAGATGGAGGACGTCATCTTCGCCGGCACCTCGGGGC
>CAXSBR010000004.1:193162-232936 GCA_964236495.1 uncultured Jatrophihabitantaceae bacterium | reverse complement strand
GGAGCACTTTTCAGTTCACCGGCACGCCGTCACCATGAAAGCACCGGGCTAGGCGAGGACGTCGACCGGATCCAGCATGACCTCAAAGCCGTGTTCGACCCGAACGACATCCTGAATCCCGGCAAGGCCGTCTGAGCGCCGCCCGGAAGATGTTGTCCCTGCACCCTGCCGCGCAGGTCGCTGCCCAGATGCTGGTCGATGCGGTGCAGGGTCGCGGCGTCGATGAACTCCGCTACGGCCGGCACCACCCCGGCCGCGCGGGCCGCGGCTATCGCTGCGAACGCGCTCGCCGCGTCGGCGAAGTAGGTGGAAATCGTCGCAGTTCCCAGCGGAAGAGGACGCAGGCGCAGCGTGGCGCCGACGATGACGCCCAGCGTGTCCTCAGACCCGACGAACAAGCTGGTCAGGTCGCAGCCGGCGACGCCCTTGATCGCGCGGCGGCCGGTGCGAAACAGCCGTCCGTTAGCGTGCACCACGTCCAGGCGGGGTACAGCGTCGCGGGTCACGCCGTAGTTCGCGCAGCGCAGGCCCGCCGGCGTTGGGACCATCGCACAACGATCGCAAGACATGATCATTAGAAACCGATCGATGTGAGCGGTGTACTAGACATAGTCGAGTTGCGGAGCCTGGCGTCGATCCTCGACTCTGGCGGCTTCCGGCGCGCCGCCGGCACCCTGCACCTGTCGCAGTCGGCGGTCAGCCAGCACGTGCGGCGCCTCAGGCAGGCCTGCGGGCGGCCGCTGGTGCAGCGCAACGGACGCGGCACGCACTTCACCGCCGAGGGCGAACTGCTCATTGCCGAGGCCCGCAAGATTCTCGCCGCGCACGACGACGCCCTTAACCGCCTGCACGGGCTCGCCGACACTGAGCAGGCGTTCGTCGTCGGCTTCACCGAGCACGCCGCCGACCTGCTGCTGCCCGCCATCACCGCCCGGCTGAAAACGGCGTTCCTGCAGCACGCGGCGCGCTTGCGCATCGACCGGGGCGCGCAGCTGCACCGCCAATTCGACGAGGGCGCCATCGACGCGTCACTGTTCATCGGCGACGTTCAGCGGTGAACAGTCCGCCCGGCCGGCGCGCTGCCGCTGGCCTAGTACGCAGCACCGGATGGGCGGCCGCCGCGCCGAGGGCCCAACGTCGTGCCGCTGGTGGCCTTCGACGAGCCGTGCACCATCGGCAGACGAGCCCTGCAAGCCCTCGCTGACAACGGCATCGCAGTGTCCGTGGTGTGCGAGGCGGGGCACTTGGCCGGCGCGCCGGGCGCGGCGCGGGGCCTCGGTGTCGCCCTAGTCGCCCACGCCGGGCCCGCTCCGGATAGCCGGGAGCGCTACGACGACCTGCCGGCGGTGCAGGCCGAGCCGCTGCAGGTGCGGCGCGCTCGGGTGCGGTGGCGAAGTTGGTGTCGACTGTTGCGCGGGCTGTGACGGAGGCGTTCGCGCCCTAGCTCGACAATCGCAGGCCGGCTATCGCAGCGGTCGGCCTGCGGCTCAGCGCCGTGTGAACTGACTCCACCTGTGCGCCACCACCGGCCACGTGCTCGACGCCAGAAGGCCTCTTCGTCGCTGAGCGCGATTGATCTTGTAGTAGTCATTCCTGACGGGTGTCGGTTCGGCGCGTTGTAACCAGGACACGGAGTCGGGGTCTTGTGCATCGAGACCAGCAGCTCGACGCGACCCAATGCGGACAGTTGATGGCATTGACTCGGCTGGTCCCAGTTTGATTACGAGCTGCTGGCGCTCCAACGCTTGCCGTCAAATTTAACATTCGGTCGGTTAAGCTCTTCGAACGGCCGAGGTCTCCACCGTGGGCACGACGCTGTCGCCACGCCGGGTCGACCAACTTTAACGAAAGGAAACACGTGCGAACCAAGCAGTGGGTACGTATTGCGGGCGCGAGTTCCGCAGCAGCACTGGCGTTGACCGCTTGTGGCAGTAGCAGCAAGGGCACCAGCGGTAGCGGATCCAGCAGTAGCGGATCCAGCAGTAGCGAATCGAGCAGTAGCGAATCGAGCAGTAGTGGGGCCAGCAGTAGCTCCGGCGGTCTCGGTGGCGGCGCCGCCAGCAGCAGTTCCGGCGGTCTCGGTGGCGGCGGCGCGAGCACGGCTTCTGGTGGGGCGGGAGCGGCAAAGGCGTACAAGATCGCCTTCGAAGGACCGCTTTCGGGTACCAACGCGCAACTCGGGATCAACGAGGAGCAAGGCGCTCAACTGGCCGTCAACCAGGCCAACGCGTCGGGAAAGCTCAAGTTCAAGTTGTCGCTGCTCAAGTCCGACGACCAAGGCGATCCTGCGAAAGCACCCGCAGCAGCAACGGCCGCACAGCAGGACCCCACCGTTCTCGGAATGATCGGCCCCAGTTTCTCTGGGGCGACGAAGGCAGTCGGCGCGTCTTACGACGCGGCTGGTATGGCATTTATCACGCCGTCGGCCACCGCTGCAGTCCTTGGCACCGGCAAGTTCGCCTTTAAGACGTACCACCGAATTGTCCTCAACGACAACGTCGAAGGGACCCAGGGCGCTGACTGGCTCGCACGCCGAGGTATCAAGTCCGTGTTCGTGATCAACGATCTGAGTGATTACGGCTCGGGTGTCGCGGCAACCATGGCGAGCGGGTTGAAGACGAAGGGCGTCAAGGTCAAAACGGCTGGCGTCGACGCGAAGACCACCGACTACAGCGCGATAGCAACTCAGGTCGCCTCTTCGGGCGCCGGAGCGGTGTTCTACGGCGGCTACGACGCCCAGGCCGCACTTTTCGCGAAGGCTCTGGTCGCTGCGAACTACAAAGGCATCCGGGTAACGGGCAACGGCGGTAAGTCAACGGTATTCACGAAGGGGGCTGGTACGGCCGGCAACGGCTGGTACTTCACCTGCGGTTGCGAGGACGCCACAGTGCTCCCGGCTGCCAAGTCCTTCGCAACGGCCTATCAGGCGGCGTTCAAAACCGCCCCGTCTACCTACTCGCCGGAAGCCTTCGACGCCACGAATGCGATGATCGAGGCGATCAAGAATGCGTCCGAAACTGGGGTGCCCACCCGTGCGACGGTGCTCGCCGCGGTGAACAAGCTTGACTACAAGGGCATCACCACCACGATAAAGTTCCAGTCGAATGGTGAGGTCGATGCCAGCGGCGCAAAGGTGAACCTGTACCAAGAGAAGAACGGTGTCATCGCCTTCGTCGGCGATATTCAGAAGATCAAATAACCCTCTGCAGGCGCGCGCTATTGCCGATGGCGCCCCGTTCGGATGCCGAGCGGGGCGTCATCGGCGTTGTCTGTGTTTGATCGACCGAATCTGATCATCACGCGACGGAGAGGTCCTTGGTTCATGCATACGTGGTTCACCAACCTACCGGAATACCTACTTTTAGGGCTGAACCGCGGGTCGATGTACGCGCTGATAGCGCTGGGATACACCTTGGTCTACGGCGTGTTGCAACTGATCAACTTCGCGCACAGCGAAGTTTTCATGTCCGGCGCTTTCGGCAGCTTCTTGGTGGTGCACGGTCTTGTGAGCGATCGCAAACCGCCCGGCTGGCAGGTTCCGCTGATCATCGTAGTGGGCCTCGTTTCCGGTGCCGCTACGGGCGCTTCTGTAGCTTGGCTGCTCGAACGCGTCGCATACCGAACATTGCGGCAGCGCGGTGCGCCCAAGTTGGCGTTTCTGATTAGCGCCATCGGCGCCTCATTCTTCTTGTCCGAACTTGCTGGCAAGTTGTTCAACCGGCTGCAAAACAAGAGCTTCCCGGTGTACTTCAACCCGAACCGAACGCTGGTTCATATCGGGAGTGCGCGCGTGCAGGTTCTGCAGGTCGTTATCATCGGCACTGCAATCCTCATCATGATCTTCCTGGACCGTTTGGTTACCGGCACCAAATTAGGTCGTGGTATCCGCGGCGTCGCCGAGGACGCTCCGACCGCTGCGCTCATGGGTATAGATATCGATAAGACAATCTCCAAGACTTTCGTGATCGGAGGCGCCCTGGCCGGCGCTGCTGGCTTCCTGTTCGGCACGGCATTTGGATTCGGCAACACGATGGGCTTCTTGCCTGGCGTGAAGGCTTTTGCCGCCGCTGTGCTCGGCGGTATAGGAAACATCCGCGGGGCAATGCTCGGTGGGTTGCTGCTGGGTATTGTCGAAGTGGTGATTCCTGAGCTTCCGTTCATCGGTACCCAGTGGACAGACGTAGTCGCCTTCGTAGTCCTTGTCCTCGTCTTGCTTGTTCGTCCGACTGGGATACTCGGTGAGAAGTTGGGACGCGCAGCGTGATTGCCACCGTTCGTAAGTCGCGGCACACAACCAGGCTGCTCGCCTGCCTGTTCGGCGGATTTGTGTTGTGCCTGATGCTGGGCAATCAGGAGGGGTCGCAGACCGACGAGCTCGCGGCGTTCAAGCAGGCGGTTGCAGGGTTCCGGTTGCCGCTGTTCCTCCTGTTGGGCGTTGCTGCCTTCTGCCTCTTGTCCTTCGGGCCGCTGGTCAGGCCCTACCTCACCCGACCAGGGTCCTGGCCGCTGATCTCAGGGGTTCTGACCGTCGGCGCATCGCTGGGTTTGTTGCACTGGGACGACGCCATCGCTGATCCGAAATTTGCCGGTGTGTCGAAGATCGTGGGCCAGACGTCGGGCATTTCGGCGCTCCCCGCGAAGTTCTTCGCCTGGGGCTACTGGGTGCAATTGCTGGTGGTAGTGGCGGCCTGCGCGGCGGCAATCGCGACGCGCCGAGTAATCATCGGCTATCTCGCCGCGGTGCTGGCAGTGCTTTCGGCACTGAACAGTTACCTCGCGTACAACGACGTCATCAAATACGTACCGAACACGATCGACCACTCCACCGGCGTGTACGTGAGCGTGGTGGGTTATGTCGTCCTGGCTGCGGCTGGGCTGAGCGCGGTGTTGTCTGCTGATGAGATCTCGCGACGCACCGAGTACGTCAGCGGCGTGCTGGGGTGGCGCCCCGGCCTGGTGCTCGTCGTCGTGGGCGCGTTGATCTCGGTTTTCGGCATGACGGTTGTTGCGTGGTACTCCCCGGCGCACTACAACGCCAGGATGCACGGCACTCACATCCTGTTTGCGCCCACCGCGGCCTCGAAGATCGCGCTGGCGGACCTGCAGTGGCTGGGCTGGGTACTGCTCGTCGTTGCCGTAGTCCTGGCTGGTGTCGGCACATTCCTGCGCACTCGGCCGGTAGCGATCGCTGCAACTGTCGTGGGGGCGGCCGGCTCTCTGATCACTGTCATCACGTTGCACTCCATCAGCAAGGTGGGGGCGAAGCTCCACGTCGACTCCGCCACCGGTCCGTGGCAGAACCTGGGCGCCGGCGGCTGGGTTACGGCGCTGGGACTGTTCCTGATCGGCTCGGGGGCTTTGGTCGCGGCCACCACACCACCGCCGCCGATCGGCGTAGATCGCTCGCCGCGAGCGCTGCGGCAGCCATCTCGGCTGGGCCTGGGTGCGAAGTTCACCGGTCAGTACAAGAGCCTTATCTTGGCCGGCCTTGCCTTTGCCCTCTTCTACCCGCCCACGGCGACCCAGTTCTGGCAAAAGGTGCTGGTCACCGAAGTCGGCGTCTACGTGTTGCTCGCGGTGGGGCTGAACGTCGTCGTCGGCTGGGCCGGCCTGCTGGACCTGGGCTTCATCGCCTTCTTTGCCATCGGCTCCTACACGACGGCCTATCTCGTCGGTGCGCTGCCGGTGCAACCGCCCTCCTGGCTGCACCTCACTCCGCTGCTGGCCATTCCGTTCGCCGTGGCGCTGTGCCTGGTGGCCGGGTTGACGCTGGGCGCGCCGACGTTGCGACTGCGCGGGGACTACCTGGCGATCGTCACGCTGGGATTCGGTGAAATCATCCGAATCATCGCGATCAACAACCCCGGCGACTTCACCAACGGCCCTCGCGGTGCGCCCGACATTCCGCATCCGACCATCCACCTCGGCCCGATCCATTGGGTGTGGGGACTGGACAGCCTGCCCTACTGGTATCTGCTGCTGATCATCGTCATCATCGTGGTGGCCCTGTTCTATCGCCTGGAGGGATCCAGACTGGGCCGGGCGTGGGCCGCAGTGCGCGAGGACGAGGTTGCGGCACAGGCCACCGGCATCAACACCACCCAGGTGAAACTGATGGCCTTCGCGATCGGCGCCTCTACCTCCGGCATTGCCGGGGTCTTCTTCGCCACTCAGGTCGGCTACATCAACCCGGACAACTTCGTGCTCAACAACTCCATCCTCGTGGTGGCTTACGTCGTCTTCGGCGGCATGGGCTCGCTGTCCGGCGCGTTGGCCGGTGCGGCGGTGCTGACCTGGTTGCCCGAGTTCCTCAAAGACCAGGTACCCGCGGACGACCGCCAGATGTGGATCGGTGCGATCGTGTTGCTGATGATGATCTTTCGCCCGGAGGGGTTGATTCCTGCTCGGCGGCGCAAGGCTGAGCTGCATGGCCTAGACGATGGCTCGTCGGCAGAGACGCGAGCGGTTCCGAGCGGGGAAGGGCTGGGGGCCAGGGCATGAGCTCGAGCATCGGTTCGGTAGCAGCCGTCGTGGACCGCGACGAACTCGTCTTCGATGTGCAGCATGTCACGCTGCGCTTCGGCGGCGTCACCAGCCTCAACGACGTCAGCCTGCAGATGCGCCGCGGTGAGATCCTCGCCGTCATCGGGCCCAACGGGGCGGGCAAGACGTCGCTGTTCAACTCCCTCACCGGCGTCTACTCCCCGCAAGAGGGCACCATCACCGCCCGCCCGCGCGCCGGAACGGAGCCCACGAGCGTCATCGGCAAGCCGACGCACGTGGTGAACAGGCTGGGCGTGGCGCGAACATTCCAGAACATCCGCCTGTTCCCGGCGCTGACCGCGTTGGAGAACGTGAAGGTCGGCATCGAGACGCGCCAGAAGTCGGGTCCGATCGCTGCGATGCTGGGTATGCCGTGGCAGCGCCGTGAGGAGCGGGAAAGCACGACCAAGGCATATGAGCTGATGCGGCGGGTGGGGCTGGAGAACCGCGCAAACGACATCGCCGCCAGCCTGGCCTACGGCGAGCAGCGCCGCCTGGAGATCGCTCGCGCGTTGGGCACCGAGCCCGGCGTCATCCTGCTCGACGAGCCCGCCGCCGGCACCAACCCGGTGGAGAAGCGCGAGCTTGCCACGCTCATCCGCAGCATCAACGTCGACGACGGCGTCGGAGTGTTGCTGATCGAGCACGACATGAAGATGGTCATGTCGGTGGCCGACCGGCTGGTGGTGCTCAACTTCGGGCAGAAGATCGCGGAGGGAACGCCGGAGGAGATCCAGCGCAATCCCACGGTTATCGCGGCCTACCTGGGCACGTCGGAGGACGATGCTGCACAGCAGATAGACCGCCAGCCCGAGCTGCACCGGATCGACACCGACACCTCACTGGATGCCCTGACCGGCCAGGCTGCACTGACCGGCCAGAAAGCACCCAACGACGTACACATCGACGACGGTGGGAGAACGCAGTGAGCCTGCTCGAAGTCGACGATATCGAGGTCCGTTACGGCGCGATCCGGGCTATCAAAGGCATCTCCTTCGAGGTGAACGAAGGCGAGATCGTGGCGCTGCTCGGCGCCAACGGGGCGGGCAAGACCACGACACAGAAGACGGTGTCGGGAATGCTGCGGCCCACGTCGGGGACCATTACTTTCGACGGCACCCGCATCGACGGAATACCCGCACACGAGCTGATCTCCCTGGGCATCTGTCATGTGCCCGAGGGACGGCGGGTGTTCCCACGCATGAGTGTGCGGGAGAACCTGGAGATGGGCGCGTTCCGGTTCAAGCGCCCTGATCCGGTCATGTTCGAGCGCGTACTCGACCTGTTTCCGCGCCTGCGGGAGCGGATCGAGCAACTGGGCGGCACGCTGTCCGGCGGCGAGCAGCAGATGTTGGCAATCGGGCGAGCACTGATGGGCAAGCCGCATCTGCTCCTGCTGGATGAGCCGTCGATGGGGCTTGCGCCGTTGATCGTCGCGCAGATCTTCGACATCGTGCGCGAGATCAACAACGAAGGCGTCACCGTGTTGCTGGTGGAGCAGAACGCCTCCCAGGCGCTGTCGCTGGCCAACCGCGGCTACGTGCTGGAGACGGGCGAGATCGTGCTTACCGGCACGGGGCAGGCGCTTCTCGCCGACGACCGCATCCGCGCTGCCTATCTCGGTGAGGAGATCGCCTGACCACACATCCCCGGCGAGCATCGACCGACGCACGAGGGAGGAACGGAGCCTGTAACCGTGCCGGCGATCTCGCCGCCGCATTCGATTGCGGTTAGTCGAGCCGTTCCAGTGGGTTCTGCTGGAGCTTTTCGATCAGCCCACCGTCGACGAGGCGACGGGCAGCCGACGTCGGTTTTCGGTCGGCTTGATCGATCACGCACGAGCCGAACTCCTGCGCCAGTTCACCGCGCGGGTGTGCTGCGAGAACTTCGCGCAAGAACTCCTCGGGAAGGGCATCCGGCCGGGCGCCGGAGATGTCGAGGCCGGTGGCGACCTCGAGCAGGTGGCCCTCGACATCGACGCCGGGGTCGACGCTGGGCCAGTTATGGCGCACGATCACGTCGAGTACTCGACGGCGGCGCTCAGGAGCCCATCCCGCGCCCGCGGTCACTGCGACGCCCACATGCCCGCCGGCGTGCTCGTAGGAGATCGTCACGTTGTCGTACTCGGCAACCGTGCCGATGTCGTGGAGGATCGCCGCGACGTACAAGAGCTCGTGGTCGACGTCGCGAATCTCCGCCATGACGGCGAACGCCTCGGCCCAGTACCACGAGCGGATCGCGTGCGCGGTGATCGCCGCGGACTGATACTGAGTCGCCAGCGCAAGCGAACCGCGTGCTGCTGGGGTGTCCGGCCGAACGAAGTCCGCGACTCGCATGGCTCATGCTCGCACGGCGACCCCGGGTGTTCGACACGGCTTCCCGCCAAAGAAGGGGAGATCCCGGCAGCTGCTCAGTAAGGCAGGTAGACGTCGGAGACCAGTGCGTTGTGATCTGAGGCCATGACACCGATGAACGTGCCGTCGGGCGCTACGTGCACCGCGATCTTCAGGCCGCGGATGGCAACACCGGGGGAGGTGTAGATGTGGTCGATGCGGTCGCCGTGGGCGAGTGCGGTGCGGAAGTACTGGTTGGAACTGTTGTATTGGATGTTGGTCTGGAGATGACCTTCGTCGCCGGCGTCGGCGAAGTGCCGTGCTTGGAGAACGATGCCGGGGCCGTCGAAGACGTGGTTCTTGTTCGGCGTGGAGTTGAAGTCTCCGGCGTAGACGATAGGCACGCTGTATTGAGCGGCCACCGTCTCTGCCTGGTCGGCAAGCGAGGTCATCTCCTGCTGCCGCACGGTGTCATAGGTGGCGCCGATGTTGGAGATCAGATGCGGTGAGAGGAACAGTGCCTTTGCACCGGTGGTGCGGTTGCGCACCACCTGGTAGGCCGCCCATCTGCTGTCACCGATGGTGAAGAATCCACCTGTGCCCACGGCAACGTAGGACGACGTCTTGATCAAAAGGTAGTTTCCGGTGCGGAAGTAGCCACGCTCGGTGGGCGGGATCTCGGTACGTGCCAGCGTGTAGTCGGCGCCGATGCTGGTGAGCTGGGTGACCAGCGAATCGATTTGGCGGGGGCTTTGGTATCCGTCGGTCCAGGCTGCTGCTTCCTGGATTGCGACGACGTCGGGGTTGTTCTCCTTGATCAAGTTGGCCGCGACGACTTTGCGTTGCGACCACGGCGCGACGATCTGATCGCCCTCGGGGGTGCCGTCGAAGGTGCCTTCCAGCACGTTCCACGTCATCACCCGGACCGACTGCTGACGACTCGCTTGCTGCACCGAGATCGGTGCCGACCACGCCGAGGGGGTGCCCGAGTTCAGAGAGCGGACGCGGAAGTAGTAGGTGACGCCTTGATAGAGGTAGAACGGCGAGAACTGGTGGCTCGGGCCGTTGATCGTGTAGCTGTGGTGGTTGAGCGTCTGGGTGTCGTTGGTGCCCTGGGAGATTTGGAAGCCCGTCGACGCGGGGCTGTTCCACGTCAGGTAGGTGCCACCGGCGGAACTGGTCGCCTGCACCGCGGTGGGCGTCGCAGGCTTCAGCCCGACGGTCATCACCTCCGACCACGTCCGCCAGGTGGTGGTGCGCATCGCCTCGACGCGGTAGAAGTAGGGCGCCGTCGTGAACGGCAGACCGGACACGGTGAACTTCGGCGATGTCGACAGCGCGGTGCTTCTGGCGTTGGCGATGTTGGCGACGAAGACGTCGCTCTTCGTGGTGGAGTAGAACAGCCGGTAGTGCAGCGCGTCAGCGGTGGTGTTGGCCGCCACCGTGAACGACGATGGCGTGACCGCTGAGATGTGGACGCCACTGGGAGTGGCCAAGACGGTGGCAGCGTGTGCCGGCGCAAGTGCTGTGAGGGCGAGGGAGCCGGTGACGGCGACGGTGACCGTGCAGGCGCGTACCGATCGGCTGATCGACTGTGAGATTTTGGGCATCGCGGGGGACTCCTTCAAAGACCCCGTAGTGCCGTTCGGCAGACCCCGCGTTGGTTAACCGGTGGAAGCCGAACTGAACGAAACATCGAGCGCAAGATATCCCTTTCGCCCGATACATAACCTACCCCACAACGGCATGTCACGCGACACGGGCACCTCCACTGGCAGTAACGGGTCTGTGTCAGTGGACCACGCGCACTGAGTGCGAGCGCATGGAGCCCGTGGATTGGACAGGTTGGTTCCACCGCACCGCTGGTCATCGGCACGTTGAGGACTAGGGTCCAGTCGAAGGAACCGCACCGATCGCACGCGTTGTTCGGTCGGTGCATCTGTCGGGTCGTTTTCTCGGTAGGTCGTTTTATCGATAGGTCAGTGACGCCGGCGCAGGTCAGCGGTGGTGAACGTCGCACAGTCGGTTGAGGAGTTGACGATGCAAAGTCGTGTTCTGTCAGGCCGTTGTGTCGTGGAGCGGCCGCGGAGCCGGCGCTCGTGAGGCCGCCCGTCTCCGTCCGCCCGGCCAGCACACGTGACTTCGCCGCTGTGACGGCGCTACGGGACTGGCACGACCCACGGCGCACTGATCTCTGCTCGGCCGACCTGGCCCAGAACTTCGCGCAGCTCGTCGACTCACCGGATCGGTTGCTGCTCTGTGCGGTCGATGAACATGCCGGCGAGGTCGTCGGCGTACTCGTCGCCGGGGAGGACGAGACCGACGCCGTCGTACCGACATCGGCGCTGACCATCTCCTGCCTGGTCGTACGACCGTCGCACCGCCGCCGCGGCACCGGTCGGGCCCTGCTTGCCGCTGCGGTTCGCGAGGCGGAGGATCGTGGCATCGAGTGCGTCGTCGCCGCCGTGGGCAGCAACGACCGCGACGCGAACCGCTACCTGGCTCGACTGGGATTCACCGCCCAGGTGGTGCGCCGGGTGTCCTCGACGGCCGCCCTGCGGCGCGCGCTGGGCATAACCGAACTAGATGACCGTGCCCAGCTGCGGCGTCGACTCGTGCACCGCTCGGTGCGCAATTCGCGGGTTTTGCATCGAGGCGCCTGAAAGCCGCCGGCTGGGCGTGTCAGTACCCGGCTCTAGACTCGGCCCTCGTGGCCACCCGCACCAAATCCAGCCCTGCGTCGCCGGTCGCGTCGGCGCGTGCGCCGTCGACGCGGCCCCGTCTGATGTTGCTCGACGGGCATTCGCTGGCCTACCGGGCGTTCTACGCGTTGCCGGTCGAGAACTTTTCCACCACCACCGGCCAGCCGACCAACGCCGTCTACGGTTTCACGTCGATGCTGATCAACCTGCTGCGCGACGAGGAGCCCAGCCATCTCGCCGTCGCGTTCGACGTCTCCCGGCAGACCTTCCGAAGCGACACCTACGCCGAATACAAGGCCGGGCGTTCGGAGACGCCCTCGGCGTTCGCCGGCCAGGTGTCGCTGATCAAGGAGGTTCTGTCGGCGCTGCGCATACCGACACTGTCGGTGGACAACTACGAGGCCGACGACGTCATCGCCACCCTGACCTCCCAGGCTCGCGCCCAGGGCGCGGACGTGCTCATCTGTACCGGTGATCGGGACGCGATCCAGCTCGTCGATCCGCACGTCACGGTGCTGTATCCCCGCAAGGGAGTCAGCGACATGTGGCGCTTCACCCCTGAGTCGGTGCAGGAGAAGTACGACCTGAGCCCGACGCAGTACCCCGACTTCGCGGCTTTGCGTGGTGATCCCTCCGACAACCTGCCCGGCATTCCCGGCGTGGGGGAGAAGACCGCCGCCAAGTGGGTGCGGGAGTTCGGCTCACTGGACGAGCTGGTGGCGCGGGTGGACACCGTGCGCGGCAGAGTCGGCGACGCGCTGCGGGAGAACCTGGGTAGCGTCGTGCGCAACCGGCAGCTCACCGAGTTGATCCGCGCGGTGCCCGGGGTCAACGTGTCGCTCGACGAGCTGGCCCGCGAAACCTGGGATCGCGACCAGGTGCACCAGCTGTTCGACAACCTGCAGTTCCGGGTGCTGCGCGAGCGGCTGTTCGCGACGCTGACCGCCGCCGAACCGGAAGCCGAAGAGGGTTTCGACATCGACGTCGTCCGGGTCGGGCCGGGCGAGCTGGGGCTGTGGCTCGACCAGCACTGCCGCAGTGGCGAGCGGGTGGCGATCGACTTCGCCGGCACCTGGGGACGCGGTACCGGCGATGTGCACGGCATCGCCCTGGCCGCACCGGACGGGCGGTGCGCCTACGTCGACCTCGAACACCTGACCGTCGATGACGACCAGGTGCTGGCTGACTGGCTGGGCGACTCCACCGTGCCTAAGGCGGGGCACGACGTGAAGGGCGCGCTGCTGGCGTTGCGGGCTCGGGGGCTGCCGCTGGCCGGGGTCACCAGCGATACCCAACTCGCGGCCTATCTGGCGCTGCCAGGGCAACGCTCGTTCGATCTGGCCGATCTCGCGCTGCGTTACCTGCGCCGGGAGCTGCGCTCGGCGGTGGCCGACGAGAACGGCCAGCTCACCCTCGATGGTGGGGAGCAGGAGGCCGACGACGAGCTGGCCGAGGCCGAGGCGCTCAAGGCGGTGGCCGTGCGCGACCTTGCTACAGCCTTCGACCAAGACCTCGAGATGCGAGGCGCGGCAACGCTGCTGGCCGAGCTGGAGCTGCCCCTCACCGCGGTGCTCGCCGACATGGAAGCCATCGGCATCGCCCTGGACGTAGATCATCTGCAGGGTCTGCAGTCCGAGATGGGTGCTGCGGTCAAGGCAGTGGAAGGCGAGGCGCACGAGGTCGTCGGCCGTCCGTTCAACTTGGGGTCGCCCAAACAGCTGCAAGAGATCCTCTTCGACGAGATGAAGCTGCCCAAGACCAAGCGCACGAAGACCGGCTATACCACCGACGCCGACGCGCTGGCAGCGCTCTACGCGCAGACGGCGAACCCGCTGCTGGAGATGCTGCTGCGCCACCGCGAGGTGTCGCGCCTCAAGACCGTGGTGGATGCGCTGCTGCCGATGATCGACGACGCCGGTCGGGTGCACACCACGTTCAACCAAACCATCGCCTCCACGGGCCGGCTGTCGTCGCAGGACCCCAACCTGCAGAACATCCCGGTTCGTACGGCCGAGGGGCGGCGCATCCGGCAGGCGTTCGTCGTCGGGCCGGGGCACGAGTCGCTGATGACTGCCGACTACAGCCAGATCGAGATGCGCATCATGGCCCACCTGTCCCAGGACGAAGGGCTGATGCAGGCATTTCACTCGGGCGAGGACTTGCACACCTTCGTCGCGATGCGTGCCTTCGACCTGCCGGCCGAGGCCATCGACACCGAGCTGCGCCGTAGGGTCAAAGCAATGTCATACGGACTTGCCTATGGCCTGTCCCCGTTCGGCCTGGCCGCTCAGCTCAAGATCACGACCGATGAGGCGCGCGCTCAGATGGATGCCTACTTCGCCCGCTTCGGCGGCGTGCGTGACTATCTGTACGGCGTGGTCGACACGGCGCGGCAGGAGGGTTACACCGAAACGATCATGGGTAGGCGCCGCTATTTACCCGACTTGGTCAGCGACAACCGTCAGCGCCGCGAGATGGCCGAGCGGATGGCGCTGAACGCACCGATCCAGGGCAGTGCGGCCGACATCATCAAGGTCGCCATGCTGGGCGTGCACCGCGCGCTCAGCGAGGTCGGGCTGGAGTCCAGGCTGTTACTGCAGGTCCATGACGAACTTGTCCTCGAGATCGCGCCCGGTGAGCACGAGGCGGTGGAGGCGCTGGTGCGCCGGGAAATGGGTGCGGCGTACCCGTTGGACGTGCCGCTGGACGTGTCAGTCGGGATCGGCGCCAACTGGGACGTCGCAGCGCACTGACACCGCACTCGTGCACTAGACGGCACCAGGCGTTGCGTCGACACCCAGGTCGATTCCGCACTGCCCAGATCTGAGAAAGGCCCGCGACGTCAGGCCCGCGACGGCACCCTGCTGCGCCCCGCGTTGGCAGGCGCTGCGGCGCGACTGCAGCGGAGCACCGAGGCTCTCAGCCGACCGGCATCCGGTCGGTGATCTTGCTGAGCTTGTTGCCGGCGACGGAGAACTGGTCGATGGTCGCCGACCCGAAGCTGCTGGCAGCGCGTCGGGCCCGCCACCCCACCGACGGCCGACCAGCGGTGTCGACGACGGCGAGGATCAGGCCACCCAGGATCGAGGCGTTCTTCAGGAACTGCAGCTGCTGCATCTTGCGCTTCACCGGGTCGGTCTCGGCCCAGAACCGGTGCCCGGCAAAGGTGGTGGGGACGAGACTGGAAGCGAGTGCCAACGCCATCGCCCGGGGCATCCGGCCGGTGGACAGCAGCAACGCCGCGACAACCTTCACAGCCGCGTCGTACTTCACGACCTGCTCGGTGTCCTTGATGAACGACACCTTCGCCGGCAGCGCGCCGACGACCTTCTCTGCCATTGGCACCCGAGGTGCGGGATTGCGGAACGTGTCGACACCGCCGACGACGAAGGTCGAGGCCAGCAGAGGACGGGCAAGTTTGCGCGCGAGGGACATGGTGACATTCTGCACTGTTCACCTTGCTCAAACAGACCACCGACCCAACCTCTGGCGCCACCGTTGTCCATACCCGATTGAGTTGGCCATACCCGGTCTACGCGCCAAAGTTCGGCGTGGCGCGCAGCGGCCCAGCGATCACGGCCGCGAGCAGCAGAAAATGGCGGTACCGGGGAAGTGCTGGCCCCGCAGCGGCGACCACTGCCCCCACGTCGACGTGTTGTCCGGCGGCCACTCCGGCTCGATTAGATCGTCGAGAACGAAGCCGGCTGCACGCAGCTCGCGGATGCGCCCGCCCATGGTCCGATGGTGCTCGACATAGACCAGTGCACCGTCGTCGAACTCGGCATAGGGCTCGGACGCGAAGTAGGACATCGTTGCGGTCAGGCCGGCTGCACCGGGATCGTCGGGAAATGCCCACCGCATGGGGTGCGTCGTGGAGAACACCCACCGCCCGCCAGGGCGCAACACCCGGGCCACCTCGCGCATCAGACCCGCAGAATCGGCGACGAACGGCACGGCGCCGAACGCGGTGAACGCAACATCTACCGACGCGTCGCGCAGGGGCAATGCCTGGGCATCTGCCTGGATCAGGTCCGGCGCGAGGCCGGTCCGCGCGCCAGCTTTGCGCGCATGGGCGAGCATGCCGGCCGAGACGTCAAGGGCCACCGGCTGAGCGCCCTGAGTCACTAGCCACCGCGAGCACATCGCTGCTCCGCAGCCCACCTCCAGGATCCGTGCACCGCGCAACTGCTCCACAGGGCCGAGCAGGGCGACGTCGGCCTCTCGCAAGCCTTCCGGACACCAGACAAAGTCGGCCTCGCCCAGAAACTCGCCGTGCTCGGCCTGGTAGGTGTCGGCGTCACTGTCCCACCAGAACCGGTTCGCGCGGGCGCTGTGGTGCCGATCGTGCGGATCGCTGTCCGACGTTGCCTGCGTGCTCATTGCTTGATTGTGGCCGAGCCGACGCGACAATTCGCGTAATCTGCCATAACCGGCAGGACCGACTCGACCAGAGGAAGACGGCGCCGCCGGCGAGAGGACACATTGTGGATTTCAACGACAACGCCAGCATCGACACGTCGCAGATCGAGGATCGGCGGGGTCAGGGCGGTGGCGGCGGCGGATTCGGCGGTGGCGGATTCGGTGGTGGCAGCTTGGGTGGCGGCGGCTTCCCCGGCGGCGCGATGGCAGCCGGCGGAGGGGGTCTCGGGTTGATCGCCGTCATCGTCGTAGTCCTGTTTCAGGTCATCGGCGGCGGTGCCAGTGGCACCCCGGCTTCGAATCCGGACCCCGGCGGCACCGGCCCGGTGCAGGTCAGCGCCTGTCGCACCGGCGCCGACGCCAACCGGCAGGCCGACTGCCGGATCACCGCGGTGGCCAACAGCGTGCAGGAGTACTGGGCGCAGGAACTGCCCAAGCACAACGTTCGCTACACCGAATCCGACACGGTGCTGTTCACGTCCTCGACCTCGTCAGGCTGCGGCCAGGCGACGAAGGACGCCGGACCCTTCTACTGCCCGACCGACAAGAAAGTCTATTTGGACCTCAGCTTTTTCCAGGACATGTTGCAGAATCAGCTCGGCGCCGAGGGCGGCCCGTTCGCCGAGGCCTACGTCATCGCGCACGAGTACGGCCATCATGTGCAGGACTTGCTCGGCACGATGACCAAAGCCGGCCGGCTGGGTGCCAAGGGTGCCACCTCGGGCAGTGTGCGCCTGGAGTTGCAGGCCGATTGCTACGCCGGTGTGTGGGCCAACCACGCCACCACGACGACAGATGCCAACGGCAACGTCCTGATCCAGAACCTGACCCAGGACGACGTCAACCGTGCCATCAACGCCGCCGATGCGGTGGGCGACGACCGCATTCAGCAGGAATCCCAGGGGTCGGTCAACCCCGAGCAGTGGACGCACGGATCAGCGGCCGAGCGCGAGAAATGGTTCAAGATCGGTCGTAGCAGCGGCAGCATGACCAGCTGCGACACCTTCAGCGGAAGCATCTGATGACGGGGAACCGGGACGACGACTGGCGCGGCGTGCTGCCTGCGGCGAAACTTCCGCTGCGCCTGCCGCACGTTCGACACCAGATCGTGGGCACACTGCCGACGCGCCTGTCGTGCTGAACGCCGCCGGGCGAGTCATCCGCTCAGTTCGCCGGAACGTCCGACGCCGATCAGGGCTCGAGCTGCCGTGACCCGAGCGAACTATGTGCTCACCCTGAACTGCCCCGACCGCCCTGGCATCGCGCACGCCATCACCTCGTTCCTGGTCGAGCACGGCGTCGGTGACGTCGTGGACTACCAGCAGTTCGACGACCAGACCAGCGGGGCACTGTTCCTACGCACCAGCTTCGCCGCCGTCACCGCCCACCCGGCGCTGGACGATCTGCGAGCAGCCTTTGCTCCGGTGGCGGCGCAGTATTCGATGGACTGGAACCTGCACGACACCGCCACCAGATGTCGTGCGGTGGTGATGGTGTCCACGATCGACCATTGCCTCAATGACCTGCTGTACCGGTGGCGTTCGGGTCAGCTCGGCGTCGATATCGATCTGGTGGTGTCCAACCATCCGGATCTGCGGGAGATGGCGGAAGCCGCCGGTGTGGCGTTCGTACATATCCCGGTGACGCCGGAGACCAAGACCGCCGCCGAGCGTGCGTTACTGCAGCTCATCGAGCAGCGCGGCATCGACCTGGTGGTGCTGGCCCGCTACATGCAGGTGCTCTCGGCACCGCTGTGCACACGTCTGGCCGGGCGAGCGATCAACATCCACCATTCGTTCCTGCCCAGCTTCGCCGGCGCCCGCCCCTACCACCAGGCCTATCAGCGCGGGGTCAAGCTGGTCGGTGCGACGGCGCACTACGTCACCTCCGACCTGGACGACGGGCCCATCATCGAGCAGGAAGTGATCCGCATCGATCACACGCTGCTGCCCGAGGAGTTGGTGCGGGTCGGACGCGACGCGGAATGCTCGGCCCTCGCCCGGGCGGTGCGCTGGCACAGCGAGCACCGGGTGCTGATCAACGGTCGGCGCACCGTCGTCTTCCGCTGACGCTCGCACCCGCGGTCGGAGTTGTCCATCAGGATCAGGCTGATGCAGAGCGCGGAGAACTCCCAGTGTGTGCCGCGGCGCTCACGCACGACGGCGTCGAGAGGCCGCCAAGAGAGCCGCGAGCGCGAGCAACATGCAGCAGCCCGCAGCGACCCAGAAACCAAGCTGCAGGTGGGCGATGCGTACGCGGGCGAACTTGGCGCCCAAGCGCTGCTTGTCCGGGTCTTGCGTCTGATATGCGGCGACGGCGAACAGCGCCCCGAAGGCAAGTGTGGCGAGCAGCAGCAAGGATGCGACGATGCGGCGTAACCGCGTGGTGGCCACGCTGAGAGCTACCAGGAAGGCCAACACACCGAAGCCGACCAGAGCGCCGTAGCGCCACCAGGACGTGGCCACACCGCGTCCGGCCTCGGACGAGGAACCGGTGGTGACGCGGGTGGCAGCGCTACGCAGCGTGTGGAAGTAGTCGGTGCTGCGTTTACCTGCCAGCGGCAGGGCGAACAGCCCTACTCCGATTCCGGCCAGGGCGGCCACGGACAGGAAGCCGGGAAACCCTGCGCCCAATCGGACGTGCGTGACCGGAGCCGGCGCGGGAGGCGCGGTAGGGGCAGGGGGAGTGGGGCGTTCCAGGGCGTCGACGGGATCCAGGGGAGGTGCATCAGTAAGCGGAACGGGGCGGGGATAGCTGTCGGCGACGGTGGGCAACACCGCCGTCGCGGGGCGGGGAACAGGCGGCCGCAGCGGCAGTTGCGCCGTGGAGTCCTGGTCACGGCCGTGGCCGCCCGCCGGGACACTGGCGGATCCGCCGCCGGAATCGGTGCCGAACGCGGTAGCTCCCGAGCCGGCGCCGGGCGTGGTGTCCGCGAGCGGTGGTAGCGGCATCTCCTGGGTACGGTCGTCGCGAAACCATCGGCGGCCGGGAGGTCGTTGCGGGCTGATTCGTGGGCGGATTCTCCGACGGGTCCCATGGCGCTACTCATGGCGCAACCATAGTTTGCACGGCGTCGATTGACGGCGGCCACCAATCGCGGCGTAATATAGGCCCCGCGTGTGCTGTGCCTGCGTCCTCGACAAGGAGTAGGCCGCTCGCTGTAACTGATCGTCGGAAACTCGTCTGCTTCGTCAGCGTGGACTATTGCCGCGCTCAACGAAAGAAAGCCGCAGCGTCGCCTGGCGTCGGGACAGGTCGACGGTGTCGTTGCCTGCAGCGGAAAGGGCCGGTTCGCGCGCCGCCACGAGCATTGTCCGCCGAAGGATTTCCCACCTCCATGACGTCCACCATCGAAGCACCCAGCACCACCACGCCGCAGGTCGCCATCAACGACATCGGTACGGCCGAGGACTTTCTTGCCGCGATCGATTCCACGATCAAGTACTTCAACGACGGCGACATCGTCGAGGGCACCATCGTCAAGGTCGACCGCGACGAGGTCCTGCTCGACATCGGCTACAAGACCGAGGGCGTCATTCCCTCGCGCGAGCTGTCGATCAAGCACGACATCGACCCCAGTGAGGTCGTCAGCATCGGCGATCACGTCGAGGCCCTGGTTCTCCAGAAGGAGGACAAGGAAGGCCGGCTGATCCTGTCCAAGAAGCGCGCACAGTACGAGCGCGCCTGGGGCACGATCGAGGCGAAGAAGGAAGCCGACGAGGTCGTCGAGGGCGTCGTCATCGAGGTCGTCAAGGGTGGACTGATCTTGGACATCGGCCTGCGCGGCTTCCTGCCCGCGTCGCTGGTGGAGATGCGTCGCGTGCGCGAGCTGCAGCCCTACGTGGGCAAGACGCTCGAGGCCAAGATCATCGAGCTGGACAAGAACCGCAACAACGTCGTGCTGTCGCGTCGTGCGTGGCTGGAGCAGACCCAGTCCGAGGTGCGCAGCGATTTCCTCAACAAGCTGGCCAAGGGTCAGGTCCGCACCGGCGTCGTGTCGAGCATCGTGAACTTCGGTGCGTTCGTCGACCTTGGTGGCGTCGACGGTCTGGTGCACGTGTCGGAGCTGTCCTGGAAGCACATCGACCACCCGTCGGAGGTTGTCGAGGTCGGCCAGGAGGTGACGGTCGAGGTGCTCGACATCGACATGGACCGCGAGCGCGTCTCGCTGTCGCTCAAGGCCACGCAGGAAGACCCGTGGCGCCAGTTCGCCCGCACGCACCAGATCAACCAGGTGGTGCCGGGCAAAGTCACCAAGCTGGTCCCCTTCGGCGCATTCGTCCGTGTGCAGGACGGCATCGAGGGCCTGGTGCACATCTCCGAGCTGGCCGAGCGGCACGTGGAGATCCCCGAGCAGATCGCCCAGGTCGGCGACGAGATCCTGGTCAAGGTCATCGACATCGATCTCGACCGGCGGCGCATATCGCTCTCACTCAAGCAGGCCAACGAGGGCACTCTGACCGAGGAGTCGTTCGACCCGGCGCAGTACGGCATGGAAGCTCAGTACGACGACAAGGGCAACTACATCTACCCCGAGGGCTTCGACCCGGACACGCAGGAGTGGATGGAAGGCTTCGAGGAGCAGCGCGAGGCATGGGAGAAGCGGTACGCCAACGCTCGTGACCGGTTCGAGGCGCACCGCAAGCAGCTCGACGAGGCGCAAAAGGCTGACGCCGACGCTGCTTCCAATGCCGGTGAGGCGACGTCCTACACCTCCGACACCGCGGCCGGAGCCCCTGAGGAGGGTGCTGCAGACGTAGCGGAGGTCACCGGCACGCTTGCTTCGGATGAGGCACTGGCAGCGCTGCGGGAGAAGCTCACCGGCCGCTGATCGTCCGCTGTTCGGCGGCGTTCACTTGACGACACGGCACTCCGGGACATCAGTTCCCGGAGTGCCGTGTGCTTTGTGGCTAGCGTGAGCGTCATGGCTGGAATCAGGGCTGAGGTCGGGCGTGCGGGGATGCTGGTGGCGGTTGTGCTGGTCGCTGGAACGGGCCTCGCCGGGTGTACGTCGGGGAAGAAATCGGCTGGCGCCTCGGTCACCGTGACGGCGTCGAACACCGCGAGCGGCACCGGCACCGCTGCACCGTCGACGACGTCGGGCGCACCATCGACACCGACGGCGCGAAAGACGCCGGCGAAGCCCGCTGCCACGCTGCCACGGTGCGAGACGGTGCTGCCGTCAACCGCGGTGGACAAGGCCATGTTGCGTCACGTGAGCGGCTCGGCGTCGGTCGTCAATAAGCCCGACCCCACCATCGGTCAGCTCGCGCGCATCAATTGCCAGTACGGGCTGAGCGCGCCGCTGCCGGCCAGTGCGCACGCGACGCGAACGCCGGCTGCCACGGCCCCTGCCGGTGCGGTGCCTCAGGTCGAGGTCAGTGTGAGTCTGTACGCCACCAAAGCCGATGCCGCCGCCCGCATCACGGCCACCGACAGTCAATGGCGAAGTCAGGGCGCGTCGGCGCATCGGGTCATCGTCGGCACGCATCCCGCCACCGTTCTGACCGGCTACGGACGTCCGCTGCTGGTGCTGGCGTCCGGGGTACGGACCGTCGCGGTCAATGTGCGTCCGGGCACCGTCACGGCCAATCGGGTCGATGCCGCACTCACCCAGATTGCGCAGTCAGCTTTGTCCGGCTCGGGCGGCTGACGCCGACGTCTGCCCGGCCCATTCGGCCTGGCCCGCTGCGGGTAGCCCTGACCGGTGGTGTCGGGGCCGGCAAGTCTGCTCTGGGCGCGGCACTGGAAGAGCTGGGCGCCGTGCGTATCGACGCCGACGAGGTTGCCCGCGAGGTGGTCGCGCCCGGTACGCCGGGTCTGCAGGCGGTAGTCAAGCGCTTCGGATCCGCGGTGCTCCAGCCCGACGGCGCACTGGATCGCGCGGCCCTGGCGCGGCTGATCTTCGCCGACGACGACACACGCCGCGACCTCAATGCCATCGTCCACCCGCTGGTGCGACGTCGCAGTGAGGAGCGGATGAATGCGACGCCGCCCGGGGCAATCGTGGTCTACGAGATTCCGTTGCTCGCCGAGACGGGCCGCGCGGAGGAGTTCGACGTCGTCCTCGTCGTGGAGAGCGAGCCCTCCCGTCGGATGCGTCGCCTGATCGAGCGTGGGCTGTCCGGGGCCGACGCGCGCGCGAGAATGGCTGCGCAGGCCACCGACGAGCAGCGCCAGGCCATCGCCGACGAAATCATCAGCAACAACGGATCCATCGTGGACCTCAGGGATGCTGCGCGGAGTCTGTGGAACCGGCTGATGGTGGCGCCGTCCGAGCCTGCTGAGCCGTCTTGAGACCAGGCCGGCGCCGGGTGCCGGTTTGGGACTCGACGCGGCAATCGACTAAGGTCGTCTGCGGCGCCGGAGCGAGGACTTGTCTCGGCCGCCAAGCGGACGTAGCGCAGCTGGTAGCGCATCACCTTGCCAAGGTGAGGGTCGCGGGTTCGAATCCCGTCGTCCGCTCGGGTAGAGCACGTTGCCGCCGATCAGCGCTTCGGTGCTCGGCGGATCCGTGATCTGCGCAGGTGAGCGTTCTTCGACCTCACCCAGCGGCGGCGTGGCCGAGTGGCTTAGGCAAGGGCCTGCAAAGCCCTGTACGCGGGTTCGATTCCCGCCGCCGCCTCGACAATTGCCTGCCGTAGAGTTCGGCGGGCAGCACGCGCGATTAGCTCAGCGGGAGAGCACCACCTTGACACGGTGGGGGTCACTGGTTCAATCCCAGTATCGCGCACCAACATAGGCACCGAAATTGCCAGGGTGCACACGGTGTCGTGAGATCGCGTACGTACACGTGACAGGGGCGAGACGCAGGACGACCTGTCTCGCTGAGTCGTTGCCGTTGTGAAAGCCCGAGGAGCGGCGGCGTTCCGTTGAACCAGTCGCATGGCAACCAGGACCAGGTCAACTGTTGCGATCACCAGGGCGGCGGCGGCACTCGAGAGCCGCGAGAAAACAATCATCCCGCAGACCGAGCCGGTAGGTGAGGCGTTGAAGGTGCTGGTGGCAGAGAGCGTGTCGCTGGTGAAGGCTGCGGCGCTGCGCAAGCTCGATATGAGCGAGGTTTACCGACAGGACTCAAGCGCAGGTACGCCTCGTGATCCGATGTAGCGATGGTAGCAGTTCTGCTACCATCATCGAGTGACGGTAATTCCGCAAAAGGAGTTGCGCAACCAGGTGAGCGAGGTGCTGCGTCGTGTCGAAGCGGGGGAAACGCTCACAGTCACGGTTGCCGGCCGCGAGGTTGCCGAGCTGAGCCCCATTCGCCGACACCGCTGGGTAAGTAGCTCTGCGCTCAATCATGTGTGGCAAGGCCCGACTCCGGAGGGACTCGAGGACGATCTCACTCGGATGGATGCCGCCATCACTGACCCCTACCGCGCATGAGGGCGTTGCTGGACACGTCGGTGCTGATCGCGGACTCGGCACCGACCGACGTCGAGGCAGCGATCAGTGTCGTCTCGATCACAGAGCTGCATTTCGCCACCTTGCTTGCCCGCGATGACGACGAGCGAGCTCGGCGCACCGATCGGCTTGCAGTCGTCGAAGCAACATTTGACCCGTTGCCGGTCACAGTCGAAGTGGCGCGGGCCTGGGGCCGGCTCGCCGCGGCCGTCGCCCAACGCGGCGGCAAACCCCGTCGACGGCAGCTCGACCTTGCGATAGCTGCAACTGCGACCGTAGCGCGGGTTCCGTTGCTGACGTTCAACCTCGCCGACTTCCGAATCATCGACGATCTCGTCGATGCGCGACTTCCGCAGTGACACGGCTGCGCTTCCTGCTCGACTGTCTTACCCACCACCTGCCCACGCAAGACCAGCCCATCATGTCGAGGTGTGACCGCTTCTACGGGATGGTCGATCAGTGACACCCACCCCTGACGAGGCGTCCCAGCGATTGGGCGCGGGCCCTGCCCGATACGGCACGTAGCAGGACGCCGTCGGCCGATAGGCGGCGCACATGGATGCCGCCTGGTCGTCTGATCCGATATGGACCCCGCGCGGAACGGCCGCTCGGATAAATATTTGCTTACTGGTTCAACCCCGGTTGGGTGCACCGTCGGTCTGTCCTTCCCGGACCTCTGTCGTTCCCGAGTTCGTGAGTCATGATCAGATCTGGCTCATTTATTGTTCGAACGGAACTTCATCCTGAATTCATTGCCGACACGGCCCCGTTGTGTTCCCTGGTTAATCACGCCGCCGTGAACAGGTCGATCAACGCGTGTGGTGTGCCTTGCTCGAATCAGGGCGGGCTGCGAGGGTAAACCGGTGCCAACCAAGCCTCTGTTCAGCCGGATCGACCATGTGGGCATAGCCGTGCCCGATATTGACGAGGCGATCGCGTTCTACCGTGACGTGCTCGGCGTGGAGGTCGTACACCGGGAAATTAATGAGGAGCAAGGAGTCGAGGAGGCGATGCTGGCCGTCGGCGACGGCGACACCCGCGTTCAATTGCTCGCGCCGCTGACGCCGACATCGACGATTGCGGCGTTTCTGGGTCGGCCCGGGTCGCGGCTGCAGCAGGTGGCTTACACAGTCGACGACATCGCGGCGGTATCTGAGGTGCTGCGCGGGCGCGGACTGCGGTTGTTGTACGACGAAGCTCGCCGCGGCACCGCCGACTCACGGGTGAACTTCATCCATCCCGAGGACGCCGGGGGAGTGCTCGTCGAACTGGTCCAACCGGCGCCGGTAGCCGACGACGGGCACTGAGAGCGCCGGGCTCCGAGAGCGACGGGCACGGGGGGACGGAACAGGACAACCGACGTCTCGGCGATGAACTGGCGACACAGTCGCTGATCCAACGCAGTGTTGGCGATTTCTCGATTTCTTGATTTCTCGATTGCGCGGTACCGGCACCTGGCTGGTTGGGCGGTACCGCCGACGCTCCGGCTCGTCGTCCGTCGACGTAGTTTTACCGGTACCGCGTAGCAAGCCGTCGTGCAGGCGGTAGCACGTGCGGCAGTCGACCCGTGGAGGCCAGACCATCAGTGGATAGCGGAGCAGGCTCGGTCGAGGCCGACGTCCCGGCTGGATTGGCGCTGGGCCAAAACTTCCCACCCGCGACTCTGGACGATTGGCAGGCGCGGGCGGGCGCCGTCCTCTCCCGGCGGGGGTCGAGTGTCGACGTCGACCCCATGACGGCGCTAGGCACCGTGACCGAGGACGGGATCACGCTGCGCCCCTTGTATGTCGCCGGTGAGCCCGCCCCGCTGATCGGCGCACCCGGCCGAGCACCGTTCTTGCGCAGTTCTACGGCGGATCCGACCGACGGGTGGGACGTTCGTGCACTGCACCGCGACCCCGACCCGGTGCGTACCAACGCCGCGGTGCTCGCCGATCTGGAATCGGGCGTCACCTCCCTGTGGCTCGCGGTTGGCGAGCGAGGCCTCGCCGTCGATGACCTGCCCCAAGCTTTGGACGGTGTCGACCTCGCGCGGGTGCCGATCGTGTTGGACGCCGGCGCCCAGGCCGGTGCCGCTGCGCGAACTTTGCTCGCCCTCGCAGACGACCGCAAGGTGCCGCGGAGGCTCTTGGCCGGTTCGTTAGGCGCGGATCCGATCGCGGCGCGAGCTCGCTTCGGCAACCCTGCCGACCTGGACGAGATGGCCGAGCTGGCGTCGTTGGTCGCGCTCACGGCCGGTTCGAGGCTGTGCGCAGTGACGGTCGACGGCACCGTCTACAACGACGCAGGCGGCAGCGATACCGACGAGCTCGCCGCGGTTGCCTCGGCGGGCGTGGCGTACCTGCGCGCATTGAGCGCGGCAGGCATCGACGACCCGTTTGCGCAGCTGGAGTTCCGGTACGCCGTGGGGGACGACCAGTTCAACGGCATTGCCAAGCTGCGCGCGGCGCGCCGAATCTGGTCGCGGATCGGGCAGCTGTGCGGCGTCTCGGCCGGGCAGCGTCAGCACGCGGTGACGTCGTCGGCAATGATGACGCGCCGCGACCCGTGGGTGAATGTTTTGCGTACCACCATTGGGTGTTTTTCCGCCGCGGCGGGCGGCGCGCAGGCGATCACGGTGCGCCCATTCGACGATGCGCTGGGCCTGCCCGACGACTTTGCCCGGCGCATCGCCCGCAACACCCAGGCGGTGATCCACGGCGAGAGCCACCTGGGCCGGGTCGTCGATCCGGCGGGCGGCTCGTGGTACGTCGAGACGCTGAGCGAACAGTTGGCCGCCGTCGCATGGAAAAAGTTCACCGCGCTCGAGCGGGCCGGCGGCGCACTTGCGGCGCTGGATTCGGGCTTCCTCGCCACGATGCTGGCTAGCAGCGCCGGCGAGCGGGCCGTGCGCATCGACACCCGTACGCGACTGATCACCGGAGTCACGGCCTTTCCCGATCTGAGCGAAGCAGTCGTCAAGCGCCCGGCCGCGCCGCCACCGGCGCACGGGGGCCTGCTACCGAGCATGCGTTACGCGCAACGGTTCGAGGCGCTGCGCGACCGTGCCGAAGCGGCGGGCGCTGCGTCGAGCGGGCCGGCGCGCGTCGTGCTCGCAACACTGGGCTCGGCCGCGAGCTGGGCGGCTCGGGTCGGCTTCGCCCGGGAATTGTTCGCCGTGGCCGGCCTTGAGACAGTCACCGTCGATCTCGACGGTGCACCACTGCTGGACGACGTCGGCGCGGTGGCATGCCTGTGCTCTTCGGACGTCGAATACGCCGAGCGCGGTGCGGCGGCGGTGTCGGCGTTGCGCGCAGCCGGCGCCACACACGTCGTGGTGGCCGGTCGGCCGGACTCCGGCCTGGGGGCAGATGATTTTGTGTTCGCCGGCTGTAAGGCGTACGCCGTATTGGCGAAGACGCTGGACCGCGTGGAGGCGCAGCGGTGAGCGCGATACCCGACTTTGGTGACGCCGAATTGGAGGGGCTTCCGGCGGCGACCGAGTGGGCCGAGCCAACGCCGACGCCGCCCGACGGCGACGACGTGGCCGCTGCGCCGTGGGTAACCCCCGAGGGCATCGACGTCCAAGCGCTGTATACCGCCGCAGACCTGGCCGGCGTGGACTTTCTCGACGGCTATCCCGGCATCGCGCCGTTCGTGCGCGGGCCGTACCCGACCATGTACGTCACGCAGCCCTGGACGATCCGCCAGTACGCGGGCTTTTCCACCGCGGCGGACTCCAACGCCTTCTACCGGCGCAACCTCGCCGCTGGGCAGAAAGCCTTGTCGGTCGCGTTCGACCTGCCGACGCACCGCGGTTACGACAGCGACAACCCGGGCGTGATCGGAGATGTCGGCATGGCGGGGGTGGCCATCGACTCGATCTATGACATGCGTGAACTGTTCGACGGCATCGCCCTGGACACCATGAGCGTGTCGATGACGATGAACGGCGCGGTGCTGCCGATCCTGGCGTTGTTCGTGGTGGCCGCGGAGGAACAGGGTGTCGCGCCCGAGCAGCTCGCCGGCACCATCCAGAACGACATCCTCAAAGAGTTCACGGTCCGCAACACCTACATCTATCCGCCGGCGGCGTCGATGCGGATCGTCAGCGACATTTTCGAGTACACCTCGCTGCGGATGCCGAAGTTCAATTCCATCTCGATCTCGGGCTACCACTTTCAGGAGGCCGGCGCGACGGCTGATCTGGAGCTTGCCTACACGTTGGCCGACGGAGTCGAATACATCCGGGCAGGGTTGGCGGTGGGACTCGACATCGACGCGTTCGCGCCGCGGTTGTCGTTCTTCTGGGGTGTCGGCATGAACGTGTTCATGGAGATTGCGAAGCTGCGCGCGGGGCGGCTGCTGTGGGCCAATTTGGTCAAGCAGTTCGAGCCGAAGCTGGACAAGTCGCTGTCGTTGCGGGCGCACTGCCAGACCTCGGGGTGGTCGTTGACGGCGCAGGATCCGTTCAACAACGCCGTGCGCACCTGCCTGGAAGCGATGGCTGCGACGCAGGGTTCCACGCAGTCGCTGCACACGAACGCACTCGATGAGGCACTCGCCCTACCCACGGACTTCTCGGCCCGGATCGCACGCAACACCCAGCTGCTGCTGCAACAGGAGTCGGGCACCACCGCAGTCATAGACCCGTGGGGCGGCTCGTACTACGTCGAGAAGCTCACGCATGACCTGGCTGCCCGGGCCTGGTCGCACATCACCGAGGTGGAGACGGCCGGGGGAATGGCGGCGGCCATCGAAGCCGGCATTCCCAAGCTGCGCATCGAGCAGGCCGCTGCCCGAACCCAGGCACGTATCGATACCGGACGCCAGTCGGTGATCGGGGTCAACAAGTACCGGCTGACCGGAGACGAGCACCTCGATGTGCTCAAGGTCGACAACACCGCGGTGCGTCAACAACAGAGCGAGAAACTGCGTCGGCTGCGCGCCGAGCGTGACCCGCACGCCACCCGCGCGGCACTCGACGCGCTCACCGAGGCTGCGCACGCCGGCCAGAACGGAACTCGAAAGCCTGGACTCGAGCGCAATCTGCTGGCGCTGGCCATCGACGCGGCCCGGGCGCGGGCCACCGTCGGTGAGATCTCCGATACCCTGGAGCTGGTGTACCGGCGGCACTCGGCGGTGATCCGCTCGATCTCCGGCGTCTACGCCGCAGAGTCCACCGCCGGATCTGCCACCGGGTCCGCGCAGGACAGTGCCGGCCCGTCCAAGCTCGACGCGGCCCGTGCCGCGACCGTGGAATTCCAGCGAAATCACGGCCGCCGTCCTCGGATCCTGGTAGCAAAGATCGGCCAGGACGGCCACGACCGCGGTCAAAAGGTGATCTCCAGCGCGTTCGCCGATCTGGGCTTCGACGTCGACGTCGGCCCGCTGTTCCAGACACCGGGCGAGGTCGCGCGTCAGGCGGTGGAAGCCGACGTACACATGGTCGGGGTCAATTCACTGGCCGCCGGTCACCTGACCCTGGTGCCTGCTCTACGCGACGAGCTTCAGGCCGCCGGGCGCGGCGACATCCTCATCGTGGTCGGGGGAGTGATCCCGGTCGCGGACCTGCCCGCGCTGCGCGACGCCGGCGCAACGGCGGTCTTCGGGCCGGGCACGGTGATCGCAGACGCCGCCCTGGAACTGCTCGACCTGATCACCGGCGCATCCTCACCAGGCTGACGCCGGCCCGCAGGTTCCACCCCGCGACAGGGGCGGTTCACCGGCGTCAGCCGAGCCGGGCCGGGCCGGGAATCGCGGGTCGTAGACCGCTCAGCCGAGGAACGCTGTCTAATCGCCTTGCCATTCACCGATGAGGCGGCTGAGTGCACCAGCGCCGCCGTCTTCGGTGCCGACGATCGGCGCCTTCGAGGATGACCTCGGGCCCCGTGCGCTCCAACCAAAAGCCCAGCCCGTAGCGCATTCCCGGGCAGTTCTTCCGAACTTAGGAACGCGGTGCGGTGCATGTTCGCCGGCATGAGCACCCGGCGGGCGACCAGGTGCGGAAAGGCTTGCCCGCTTGCGCGTTCAGCCAGGACGGCAAGGATTGCGTAGCCACTGTTGTTGTAGGCGAACTGGGTGCCTGCGGCGAACGTGGCCGCAAAGCCGTCAAGCGCGGGCAGATATGACTCGCTGCTGATCAACGTCTGCACCGGGACCTGCAAGGGTTGGTCCTGTTCGGCGGCTTCGTCGACGTAGTCGCCCACGCCGGAACGGTGCGCGAGAAGGTGTTTCGACGGTGACGTCGTCGGCGACTAGCGGCAGGTCGGCCCCCAACAACGAGCGGACGGAGGTATGCCAGCCAAGAACGCCGTCTGAAATCAAGCTCGCAAGCACCGGTTCCACTGTGGGAATCTAACCCTGCTCTGAAGTCCGTAGCAGGGCGCCGCGTCAGGTCTAGCTGGATTGGGTCACCGACGGGGCGTTGCGATCCGGGTCGGAGAGCACGTTGCCCTACTTGCCCGATCTTTCGGCGTCGCAACTGCTGGTCCAACCGCCACACTCGCGGCTTTGGTTACCGTAGAGGCAACTGCGTGTCTTTTGCCGGTTCGATGAACCGTTCCGGTGGTGGCCTACGAATACCTACGTGAGGATGTTAACCGTGGCGCCTCCCCCGTCGCCCGGACTGAAAACCGAACCGTTTTCATCCGATGCTGAACTGTCCCGAGCTCTGACCGGCGGCGACTCCGCCGCACTGAGCGAGGTGTACGACCGGTACCACCGCGCAGTGTTCGCGGTGGCCTTCCGCGTGACCACCGACCGAACGCATGCCGAGGACGTCGTGCAAGAGGTGTTCGTCGCGTTGTGGAAAAAGCCGGACGCCTACGATCCTTCCCGTGGCAGCCTGGGCACCTGGCTGATGTCGGCTGCACATCACAAGTCCGTCGATCTGGTGCGACGCGAAGAATCGCTGCGTCGCCGGCGCGACCTCGTTGCTGTAGACGTCGAACAGCGGCTTCGGGACGAGAAGTTCGATGAGCCCGTGGACGCGCAAGCCGGCGAGCGATGGCAGGCTGCGCGCATCCGACATGCCCTTGCCGAGCTTCCCGAGGCGCAGCGTCAGGCGCTGGTACTGGCTTACTTCGGCGGCTACACCCAACGCGAGGTTGCAGCGGTGACCGGCGTGCCGCTGGGAACTGTCAAAACCCGCATGCTCGCTGCGATGCGCAAGCTGAAAACTGTCTTGGCGCCGTTGGACTTTGTCGACTCCGTCAGTGAGATGACCGGTGCAGAGAGGGGGGCTCAGTGATCTTCGACGGGGCTGGCTACGGGGCTGACGACGGGGGAGGCCACGAACACACTGCCAGCGTGCATGAGCAGTGGGACGAGTTGGCCGTCGGCTTTGCCATGAGCGCGTTGGAACCCGACGAGCTCGAACGCTTCGTCGACCACTTGGTCGTCACCTGCCCGAACTGCCGTCAATCGGTCACGGACATGGCCGAGCTAGGAGCCGTCCTGGGTACGGCCATGCAGGCGCCGGCGCCCGAACCGCGGATGGATCTCCGCGACTCCGTGCTGTCGGCGGCCTTCGCCGCCCGTCCCGCCGTACCGCAAGACGCTGGGGTGCTCGACGAAGCGATGCGGCCGGCCTTGACGACGACGCGTCCTGTCGAGCCAGTTCGACCGGTGCGACGCCAGCAGTCGAGGGAACCGGTGGATGAACTAGCCGTGCGACGTTCCCGCAAACTGTCCGAGCGCGCCGGCTGGCTCGCCGCCGCCGCCGCTGCAGTGATTGCCCTCGTGCTCACCATCACGACCGTTGGCGCCGTGCGCAGCCGCGATCAGAAGTCTGCGTTGGCTTCCGACCTTGACGCTGCCCTCAGCGCGGTCGCCCGCGGTGGCAGTGCAACGACCGTTCCGCTGTCGGACAACTCGGGGCGCACGATTGCCACCGTCGTCGCTCGCGCCCACGATGTCAGCATCGTCACCCGAGGCGTGAAGTCCAACTCCGCCTCGACTAGCTACGTGCTCTGGGGAATGGTCAAGCGAAACGGCACGCCCGTCGCGCTAGGCGACTTCAATGTCAGTAACGGCACGGTGCAGACGGTGCAGGTGGCCGCGGATGCACGTGGTGCCTACAGCTCGCTGCAGATGTTCGGGCTGAGCATCGAACCGGGGCACACGCCGCCGCCCAAGCCGTCGACGATCCTCGCGCTGGGCGAACGCTGACCCCTGTTCATACCAGCGCCGGTGGTATAAGCGCTGTCGGTAGCACGCCGGCGTCGTGGTGGAATTGGGCGGCCTGGCCTTCGTTTCGCTCCCGGGTCTAGGGTGGGCCGCTGATCTTTCTAGACCTGTCGATTTTGCCTCGGCGTTCGCGTGAGCCGCCAGATTGCCGCGTTAGACGAAGATCAAGTTCGCCGCCGCCGCCATGACCTACCTGTCCTAAAAGCTTTGGGGCTTTTCTCTAGCGGGAGCTTGACCGGGGAAGTGGTCCTGTAGGCTAATCGGTCCCGGGCGATTAGCTCAGCGGGAGAGCACTGCCTTCACACGGCAGGGGTCGCAGGTTCGAAACCTGCATCGCCCACAGTGCAAGCTTGTAAAGGGCGCGACCAAATATGCAGATTCAGCAGCAGCGGATGGAGTTGGCCGTTGCCTGAAGCCACTGCGCGGACAGGGTGGGGAACGTCTACGAACGTTGCGCTGGTGCGCTCGCCGCCAAAGTCGGTTCTGGCCCGTTTACCTACTGAAGGCAGGCCCGGTACCCGCCTGCTAGGAAGTGGCCGACCCGCGTTGGCGACCTGCCGCGCAACGCCTTCGAGTGCACCGACCCCCGTCATCAGTGCTACCTGCGGCTAGGAAAGGGAATTGGCATGGACTCTGCGGATCGCATTGCTGTCACGATGCCGGCCTGGTTGTCGAAGGACGAGATGATCGAATCGGCCCGGCTCTGCCGCGCGTCGACCGCACTGGTGACAGGGGCACTCTCCGCCCGGCGCACGTGATCGAAGTTCAAGGGCGGGCTGCGTGACAACCTCGGGTTCCGACATCCGTCCTGTCCTCCTGCTGGACGTGGACGGGGTGCTCAACGCAATTTCTCGGGTTCCGGACACGTCGGTGTGGCCCAAAGCGCTGTGGCGTCGGCACCAGGTAACCGACCTGGATGGCAACACCTGGCCGATCCTCGCCGCCCAGCCGGTGCTGGACTACTTGAGCGCTCTCCACGAGCGAGGGTTGGCCGACATTCGGTGGCACACGACGTGGCGGGCCAGCGCGAAAACGCTTCTCGCGCCGGTGCTCGGTCTGCCCGATTGGCCGGTGGCCGAGTCGCCGACGTCGCGGCCCACCCAGCGCGATGCGGCAGGGCGCTGGTGGAAGGTCGCGACTGCGCACCACGTCGTGCACACCGAGGGCCGCCGGTTGATCTGGATCGATGACGACATCGCGTTCGAGAGGACATGGCCGAACAGCGACATCCAGGCTGTTCTCACCACTGATGTGCTGGCGATCAGTCCGAACCCTGTCGTCGGGCTCACTCGTGCGGATCTGCTCCAGGTCGACGAGGTCCTGGGCGTTGATGTGTCTTCATCGGTGCTGCCGACAACAGACGGATCGGCTCCGTCGCGCGCGTAGCGCGTCTGCGCCAACGACCGCATCGTCGGAGCCGGTTCAGCGCCCCGGGCGGTGACCTCCGGGCTTCGTCGTCTTTGCGGGCTTGGTGGGCTTGACTTTGCCGCCGTCGCGAACCGGGTTGGGCGACGTCGCCGCGCTCGACGAGGGTGTTGTGGCGGCTGGCGGCGCAGGAGTCGAGGAAGTACTGACCGGCGCACTGCTGGTAGGCACAGTGCTGGCTGTCGTGGTCCTCGGCGGCGTCGTACTTGCAGTGGACGACGATTGCGTGGGCGGTGGCGTGATGGAGGACGGTGGCGTCGTCGGCGGAACACTTCTCGTCGGCATCGTCCAGGACGACGGCACGGACGACGTGCTAGCCGGCGTCGAAGTCTTGGTGCGCGTGGGAGCCGTCGTCGCCGACGTCGAAGTGGACCGGGTCTTCGGGTGTGACTTCGACTTCGACGCCGACGCCGATGTCGACACCGGTGCCGACGATGAGGCAGACGTGGCGGTCGAACGCGTGGTCGACATTGTCGACGTCGTCGACGACGCGGGTGCCGTAGTCGTCGCAGGCATGTTCGCAGCGGTGATCTCGCCGGTGACGGCGGCGATGTCGGCCTGGATGCGCTGCCCCTGCGCCAGCGACACCGACTGGGTGGACTGCGCGGCTGCCAGATCCCGCTTGAGCACGCCCAGCGCCGACAGCGCAGCCGTGTAGTTGTGCGCGGCGACAGCGTTGGTCACGGCGAGCACATCGTCCTGCAGCTTGGTCGGCTGAGACTGACCTGATCCGGAGCTACTGCAGCCGGCGAGCGAGCACGCGAGCGCAAGGCCGACGCCGGAGAGCATCGACACCGAGCGCGCGCGGATCGTCACGGTCGCACATCCTTCTGTAGGCGGCTGAGATCGCTTCCCAGCTTGCCCGTGACGGATGGGTAGGACGGTCCAGGGCTGCGGTGTGACCCGGCCGAGTGCACGATGAACCAGACCGTGGCGAGCAGAACGAGCAAGAGAACGGCGGCAGCAACCAGCCATCCGGTACCACCCCGGGATGGTTCGTGCGCGACATCGCCGTCGTCATCCCATGGCACCGGTGACGACCTGGTCGCGGGCAGCTCGTCGAGGTCGGAACGCTGTTCCACCGGCTCGCCGACAGGTGCGAAGGCACTGGCCGAGACCTCGGAAAGCGGTGGCGAAGGCTGTGGGCGGCGCTGCTCAGGTCGGGTAGTCCAACTGTGATCGTCGATCCGTCCCAGGGCCGTGGCCACCGCGGCTGCGCTGGGTCGTGCTGCAGGATCGATGGCCAGCATCGGCTGAAGCACGCCGGCCCAGGCCGGCCCCAACTCCGGCGGCACCTGTGCCGCGCGGTGCAGCCGCGCGATCGCGGCCTCGATGCCGTGCCCGGGATACACCACCTGGCCGGTGAGACATTCCACCAGCAGCAGCCCCAACGAGTAGACATCGCTGGCGGGGCCGAGCTCGTCGCCGCGCACCTGCTCGGGGCTGAGGTAGTTGGGCGTGCCGATCGTCATACCGTGCTCGGTCAACCGGGTGTCGTCGAGCATGCGAGCGATCCCGAAGTCGGTCAGCTTGACGCCCTGGAACTGCGCGCCGGGCGACAGCGGCGCGACCAGCAGGATGTTTGCCGGCTTGACGTCACGGTGCACGATTCCGCGGTGGTGGATGTAGGCGAATGCACTGGCCAGCTCGACGCCCATCTCCGCCACGACGGCAGGTGGTATGCGGCCGAGGTCGAGCTGGTGCGACAGTGGGGGACCGGTGATCAGCTCCATCACCAGGTAGGAATGAGCGGTGCCGTAGCTGTCATCGGCGATTCCGGCATCGAAGACCGTCACCAACCCAGGGTGGTTCAGGTTGGCCAGTAGTCGCATCTCGTTGCGCTCGCGCTGGGGCTGGGTGGCTTCCGGGCGGAACAGCTTGATTGCCACCGGCCGGTCAAGACGCTCGTCCAGGGCCTGCCACACATCAGCCATGCCACCGTGCCCCAGCCGTGCCTGCAAGCGATAGTGCCCACCGAGCATGGTGTCGGCCATTGGCACGAGCCCGGTCGGCTGGCGGGGAGGTCCGGACTCGGGCTGTATGTCGGGGCGAGAAGTCTGCTGCGCCACCGGGGCGTTGTCCGGTCGGGCAGATCTGTCAGATCCGACGGCAACTCCGGCATCGGTAAGCGTGTGTGCACCTCCCAGCGCGGGAGGCGGTGCAGCATGCGCGAAATCGGTCACGGGGGGAACCGTCAACTTCCTGTCCAAGGCCGGCATCGATAAGACGTCACCAACGCGAGTCTCGGACACATCGGCCTCACTTTAGCCATCAACCACTCGAAGCTCTCAAACTAGGACGCGCCGACACGCATAGACCGTGTCGGCGCGTCCGTCCGGGAACCGCGCCGCATAGCGACGCCGCACCGGCTCAGTTGAAGGCGTCCTTGACCTTCTCGCCGGCCTGCTTGAAGTCAGCCTTGGCCTGGTCGCCCTGGCCTTCGGCCTTCAGGTCGTCGTTGCCGGTCTGCTCGCCGACAGCTTCCTTGCCTTTGCCCGAGACCTCTTGGGCCTTGTCCTTTGCCTTGTCGATGAAGCTCATCTGCACACCCTTCCTCGAGTGGTCGCCGACCGCCGTCTGATCACACCGGTGCTCAACGAGGGCGCCATACCCTGACTGCACGGTACGCCGCGGGGCTCATCTCAGCCCGCCTACACGCTGGCAGTACTAACGCCCCGCTGCCCACGCTCCGGCAAAATTGCCGAAACCGCGGGAGTGCGCCCACTACGATCGCAGGCAGCGACCGGCACGCGTGCCGGTCGCTCGACCGTGTCGACCGTTGATCATTGCGGCTACGTGCTGAGTCCGTACCTACTCTCCACCCGGCTGCCATCTCCCATCGTCTCTGAGGAGCAACAGTGTCAGCCAGCCCACCGGAGTCACCCGTCGCGATCTTGGTGACGGCGGGCTCGACGCCACGCGCGGCGCTGGAAGCGGTGGGTGCGCCGTTCAACGGCGTCGACGGCGCGGTGGTGGTGCGCCGTCTGGACGACGCGACGCTGCGCGATCTGGACGTCACCTTCGACGTGGCGGCCGAGGTGGAGCCGGTGCCGGCATCGTCTCCCGACGGACTGGCGGTGATCCGTCACTCGACTGCGCACGTGTTGGCCCAGGCGGTGCAAGACCTGTTCCCGGGCACGCTGCTGGGCATCGGTCCACCGATCGAGAACGGCTTCTACTACGACTTCGATCCGGCCCGGCCGTTCGCGCCCGAGGATCTGGTGGCCATCGAGAAGCGGATGGGCGAGATCGTCAAGGCTGCGCAGCGGTTCACCCGCCGGCCCGTCTCCGATGACGAGGCGCGCGTCGAACTGGCAGAGCAGCCCTACAAGTTGGAGCTGATCGACCTCAAGGGCGCCGGGGACGCCGCTGAAGGCGCTGAGGTCGAGGTCGGCGCGGGCGTGTTGACCATGTACGACAACGTCGACGGCCGCACCGGAGAACGCGTCTGGACCGACCTGTGTCGCGGCCCGCACCTGCCGACCACCCGCCGCATTCCCGCGTTCAAGATCATGCGCAGTGCGGCCGCGTACTGGCGCGGCAGCGAGCAGAACCCCCAGTTGCAGCGGATCTACGGCACCGCCTGGGCCAGCCGCGACGACCTCAAGACCTACCTGACCCAGCTGGAGCAGGCCGCGCTGCGCGATCACCGCAAGCTTGGCGCCGAGCTCGACCTGTTCAGCTTTCCCGACGAGATCGGTTCGGGCCTGGCCGTCTTTCACCCGAAGGGCGGCACGCTGCGCCGCGTGATGGAGGACTACTCGCGGCGCCGCCATGAAGAGGCGGGCTACGAGTTCGTCAACACTCCGCACATCACCAAGGCTCAGCTCTTCCAGACGTCAGGGCACCTGGACTGGTACGCCGAAGGCATGTATCCGCCGATGCACCTGGACGCCGAGTTCGGCGACGACGGCGAGATCCGCAAGCCGGGTCAGGACTACTACCTCAAGCCGATGAACTGCCCGATGCACAACCTGATCTATCGGGCCCGTGGGCGCTCCTACCGCGAGCTGCCGCTGCGGCTGTTCGAGTTCGGCTCGGTGTATCGGTATGAGAAATCCGGTGTGATCCACGGGCTGACCCGGGTTCGCGGCATGACCCAGGACGACGCGCACATCTACTGCACTCCCGAATCGATGCGCGACGAGTTGCGCTCGCTGCTCACGTTCGTGCTCGATCTGCTGCGCGACTACGGCCTGGACGACTTCTACCTCGAACTGTCGACGAAGGACCCCGTGAAGTACGTCGGCTCGGACGCAGCATGGGAGTTGGCGACGAACACCCTGGCTGAGGTGGCGATGGAATCCGGGCTGGACCTGGTGCCCGATCCTGGCGGAGCCGCGTTCTACGGTCCCAAGATCTCGGTGCAGGCTCGGGACGCGATCGGGCGGACCTGGCAGCTGTCGACGATCCAGTTGGACTTCAACCTGCCCGAGCGCTTCGAGCTGGAGTACACCGGCAGCGACGGCGAGCGTCATCGGCCGGTGATGATCCACCGCGCGCTGTTCGGCTCGATCGAGCGTTTCCTCGGTGTGCTGACCGAGCACTATGCCGGCGCGTTTCCGGCCTGGTTGTCGCCGGTGCAGGTGATTGCCATCCCGGTCACCGACGAGCAGAACGACTATCTCCACGATGTCGCTGCTCGGTTGCGCAGCGCCGGCATCCGGGTGGAGGTCGACGACTCCTCGGATCGGATGCAGAAAAAGATCCGTACCGCGCAGAAGCAGAAGGTGCCGTTCATGCTCATCGCCGGTGGCACCGACGCCGAGTCCGGATCGGTGTCGTTTCGCTACCGCGACGGCGAGCAGCGCAACGGCATCGGCCTGGAAAAGGCGATCGCCGAGATCGTCGACGTCGTCTCCAGGCGCAGTAATACGTCGCCGACCTCGGCCGACTTCGCCGATGCCTGAACCGGTTGCGCTTACTTCGGCGTCCGAACCCGACGGGACACCGACGACACCGCGAGTGCAGCAGGCCAGCGACTTCGCCGGCGACGACGACGGCTTCGGCCGGCTCTGGACGCCGCATCGGATGGCCTACATCCAGGGCGAGAACAAGCCCAGTTCGGCCGGCGCCGGTGAGCAGTGCCCGTTCTGCCGCGTTCCCGGTGGCTCGGATGAGGACGGCCTGATCGTCGAGCGTGGGCAGCTGGTGTTCGCGGTCTTGAACTTGTACCCCTACAACTCCGGGCACCTGATGGTGGTGCCCTACCGCCACGTCGCCAACTACGACGAGCTCGAGCCTGACGAGGCGATCGAGTTCGCCGGCTTCACCCAGACCGCGATGCGGGTCCTGCGCACCGTGTCCGCTCCGGACGGCTTCAACATCGGCATGAATCAAGGCCCGGCGGCTGGAGCGGGGATTGCGGCGCACCTGCATCAGCACGTGGTGCCGCGGTGGGCCGGGGACACCAACTTCATGCCCATCGTCGCGAACACGCGGGTGCTGCCGCAGCTGCTCGGCGACGCTCGCGCAGCCCTGGCCGGTGGATGGCCCCAGTAGATTCACCGGCGTGTTGAACAACTACCGCGCAGTTTTCGCCAAGGGCACGACACCGATTGCGCGGGGTCTCATCCGGATGGGCGTCGGAGCCGACGCGATCACCGTGTTCGGAACGGTGGGCGCCACGGCCTCTGCGCTGATCTTCTTTCCGATGGGCCGCTGGTTCACCGGTGCATTCCTGGTGTGGATGTTCGTCATGCTCGATCTGCTCGACGGAGCCGTGGCCCGCCTGTCCGGGCGCTCGACCAAGTTCGGAGCGCTGCTGGACTCCACCTGCGACCGGGTCGCCGACGCCGCGGTATTCGCCGGCCTGGGCTGGTACTTCGCGCGACACGACCAGCCGGCGCTGTTGGCCGCCAGCCTGCTGTGCCTGGTGCTGGGGTCGTTGACCTCCTACATCCGCGCCCGCGCAGAAGGCCTGGGCATGACCGCCTCCGTTGGTTTCGCCGAGCGCTCGGAGCGCCTGATCATCGTCCTGGTCGGTACCGGCGTGAGCGGCAGCTTTCTCGGCTTGCCCTACGCCCAGGCGATCTCACTGTGGCTGCTGGTCGCGGCGTCCACGGTCACCGTCGGTCAACGGCTGGCGACGGTGTGGCAGCAGTCCAAGGCGTTGGAGTCGGCCGGACGAATCGAGTGATCGCGATTCGAAGCCGGCTTGGCGGCACGGCGTACGTGGCGGGATGGAAGGTCGTCGGCGTTCTTCCGAGCCGATTGGCGGCTGCGATGTTCTACGCCGGGGCGGACGTGGCCTGGCGGCGCGGCGGGCGTGGAGTCGATCAACTGCGCCGAAATTTACGGCGTGTAGTCGGGCCGGCCATGACCGACGGCGAACTGGACGTGGTGGTGCAGGCCGGGATGCGCTCGTACGCCCGCTACTGGCTGGAGACGTTCCGCCTGCCCCGCCTTGTCACCGCCGACGTGCTGTCGCAGGTGCGCACCGAGGGCGCCGAGCATTTGGACGCGGCACACGCTGCAGGCAAAGGCGTGATTCTGGCGCTGCCGCACAGTGGCAACTGGGACGTGGCGGGCTTGTGGCTCGTCGAGCGCGGTCTGCGCTTCACCACCGTGGCTGAAAAGGTGCAGCCTGAGTCGCTGTTCGACCGATTCGTGGCCTACCGCGAAGGCCTGGGCATGGAGATCCTGCCGCTGCACGGCGGTGCGCGCCCACTGTTGGCGGAGCTCGCAGACCGGCTGCGCGTCGGTGGCTGCGTCTGTCTGGTCGCCGAGCGCGACCTGTCCTTAACGGGTGAGGATCGCAGCGAAGCGAGGACCGGAGC